>DASTWZ010000032.1:0-108281 GCA_035765635.1 Opitutaceae bacterium | reverse complement strand
AAGTTCAATGATGGCACGAGCGAATACGCTTCAACGGAGCCGCGCCACGAATGGCGCGGAGACATCCAGCGAAAGAACGTCGTTCTCGTGAAAGTGCAGCTTCAACGGAGCCGCGCCACGAATGGCGCGGAGACCGAAAATGTCGAGCACGGGCAAGACCATCGACGGAAAGCTTCAACGGAGCCGCGCCACGAATGGCGCGGAGACGCAACTGCTCCTCAAGCGCGACACACGCGGGCGTAGCTTCAACGGAGCCGCGCCACGAATGGCGCGGAGACGGAAAGCGACGTTCCTGCGGTCAACTCTTCGACCGCTTCAACGGAGCCGCGCCACGAATGGCGCGGAGACACCCATTGCGGCATTGCGTTTGCCGCGGAGCGATGCTTCAACGGAGCCGCGCCACGAATGGCGCGGAGACAGCCCATCCATGCAACATCCTGGCGTGACTCTCGCCGGCTTCAACGGAGCCGCGCCACGAATGGCGCGGAGACAGTTACGCTCGACACCAAAATAGCTTTTTCCGCCACGCTTCAACGGAGCCGCGCCACGAATGGCGCGGAGACTTCAGAGTTCATTGTCTTCGTCAGTATCATCGTTGTCGCTTCAACGGAGCCGCGCCACGAATGGCGCGGAGACACATGGCCGACTCGTCGTCGATGCAGTCGTCACTTGCTTCAACGGAGCCGCGCCACGAATGGCGCGGAGACATGACGCCGAAGATCAAAGCGCGGCGATGGTACCTCAGCTTCAACGGAGCCGCGCCACGAATGGCGCGGAGACGTGGAGATTTGTTCTTGGACAACAATCGTGGTCTGTACGCTTCAACGGAGCCGCGCCACGAATGGCGCGGAGACGTTCCTGCAGTTCCCAGAGACTGGCACACGGCTCGCCGCTTCAACGGAGCCGCGCCACGAATGGCGCGGAGACGAGCTGAAGAAGACGGGAGAGCTCCAAGCGATCGTGGCTTCAACGGAGCCGCGCCACGAATGGCGCGGAGACGCGGATTTAACCTCGTCTAGTGCAGTTCTGAAGTGGGCATGCTTCAACGGAGCCGCGCCACGAATGGCGCGGAGACATGTCTTCATGAAAGAAGTGGCAGCGCTGTCCTCCGCTTCAACGGAGCCGCGCCACGAATGGCGCGGAGACAGCTCAGTCAGCCCCAACCCCTCCACAGGACAGCCCTGCTTCAACGGAGCCGCGCCACGAATGGCGCGGAGACCGTTTCTCGCGCTCCATCTCACCTTCCAACCAATCGAGCTTCAACGGAGCCGCGCCACGAATGGCGCGGAGACCCGACCTGATGTGGACGCACTCTAAGCACCTTCAGGGCTTCAACGGAGCCGCGCCACGAATGGCGCGGAGACGCGACGGCCCGAAGGGCTTCGCGGCGCTCCGAGTTTGCTTCAACGGAGCCGCGCCACGAATGGCGCGGAGACATGCCGGATCATGTAGTCGAGGAGGTTTTTCAGCGCTTCAACGGAGCCGCGCCACGAATGGCGCGGAGACAACTGCAAAACCAACCTTTTTAATTCCGGGTCAAACCGCTTCAACGGAGCCGCGCCACGAATGGCGCGGAGACAACCGGACGCCGTCAATGCTGGTTCCGGCGTCGTGCTTCAACGGAGCCGCGCCACGAATGGCGCGGAGACGCTGTGTTCAGGCTGAACTTTGCCGGCCTGGGCGGATGGCTTCAACGGAGCCGCGCCACGAATGGCGCGGAGACCTGTTTTTGATGGAGCGCGAGTGCGGCCTCGGCTTGGGCGCTTCAACGGAGCCGCGCCACGAATGGCGCGGAGACCTTGCTCGCCACAGCGGACATGAGCGCCACTTTACGGGCTTCAACGGAGCCGCGCCACGAATGGCGCGGAGACGACGCGAACCGTCCGTACTTCGAACTCTACTACCCGCTTCAACGGAGCCGCGCCACGAATGGCGCGGAGACAGACAGGCGATTGGTAAGTAATTGTTGGCAAGACGCAATTCCAGAGAGACGCGAGCGCTCCTAGTTTGCTCCGCATGTGGAGTCCACGGAAAGTCCGATTTTCTCATAAACTACTGTGCTTGAACGTGCGAGCGGTCATGGGGCTTGCTGCATCACTCCACCGCTCGCGCTGGGATTTCAAAGAACGGAGGTGGATTGAGCGGTATTGCCGATGCCGGCTCTCATGCCACGTAACAGGGCGGATCGACCCGAATGTAATTCTGACCGAGGGCTGTGATAACGCGCTCTCCTCGGCTCTCCGATGGACCGAGTGCAATAAAAAGTACCTGGTCTTCTTCAGAATCGATAAGACCGCGAAGCCGACTCTCGAAATCGATTTTCTCCGCGTTGGTAAGGTCGCATTCAAAGACGGATAACTGCAGGTGCATCCCATAATCCTTGCATGCCTTGAAGACCTTCCGCAGCCGCTTCGGGTTACCAATGTCGTAAGTAACGATATAGTTGGTCCGGCTCATCAGTCATTGGAGGTACCAGAAAGCCATACTGAACTAACGCGTCGTGAACGGAAGATAGCGTTCTATCTCGCCAGTGAGGGTGCGTGCTAGCAGGCGAAACTGCAGTTCGATCGCGCGCCGGTAGCTCACCTTGTAATCAAATAACGGATGCGTAACGGTGTCGCTCATCCTCTTTTCGTAGGCTAGAAAGAACCGCTTGCGTCCGCTTGGCGTGAGATTAACTGCTTCCCCAGCCTGCACGAAGTCCGATGGCGACAGCATGCGATTGTTGATGGCCGTAAGCACGGCAGAGTCAGCAATCAGCGGTCGAAATTCTTCCATCACATCCAGCGCCAACGCCGGACGCCCAAATCGCGGCTGGTGATACAAGCCGATATAAGGATCGAATCCGACCGCCAACGCCGCAACGGTACAATCTCGCGCCAGGAGGCTGTAGCCCAACGAAAGGAGTGCATTGACGGGATCACGTGGAGGTCGGCGGTTGCGGGTTTTGAAGTCGAAGCTGAAAGCCGTTTGGGCGGCTTGGATGCGCGCCGACGGCTCTTCTTCGAGCCCCGGAATTTCATCGGTAGCCTCCTCTCCTTTGATCATACCGCTAAAATTCCGGAAATAGACCAATGCCGCCGCGCCTTCGATACCGAGTAACGCAGCCTGATTGGGTGCCGACAGAGCCGCCGCTGCCGCATGCTTCAATGCCAGCAAGGCACGCGCCGGTGGTTCGACGTGATTGCGCATGAGAAGCGTTCTTTGATTACGGATTTTCCCGTAAACAAAAAGGCGCGCCACCGGGAGCGCCTGTCCCGCGTCAGCGGCCCGGGCGAATTGGCGAATGCGGGTGAAGACATTGGACAGTCCGTGGCCGCGAGTGATGCCGTAGAACCACCCACCCATCGAAAAATAAGAAATGGGCACCTCGCAGTCACAGAGCGTTTGAATCAATGCCGTCGAAATCTGAGCCGCTCCAAACACCGCGAGATGGTGCAGATCCTTGATCCGCACTTCCGAGAGCGTCTCGCCCTTTTCTTTGATCACCACGGTCTCGCCCTTTTTCGCCAGGACCACGCCGGGCGTATTGATGTAGAGCACCTTGGTGTCGACGTCGGGCGCAATCAGCCGCCGAACCTCACCCTCCGCTACTGCCCGCGGAAAGCGCGGCTCCGGCAGTGACTCCCAGGACGGATCTTCGCTCCCGAGTGCATCCGCCAGCAGCGCCACCTTGTCCTCGTCGATCGTTCCCGTTGCATCGATCACCAATCCCGGCAGTGCCAATTGCGACTCCGATGGCGGCAACTCCGCGTCCGGCGAAGCCACCTGCATGAGCTTCGTTTCGTCCGGAAGACAAACCGGAGCCAGCGAACACCGCGGGCATTTTGGGGAATGGTCCAGAGGAGGGGGAATTGGACCGGTGGAGCATGAGCGCGCCGCAGCAACGCCTCGGCGAATCCACGCTTCGTCCTCTCCCGTCATCGTGAATCTCACCCGCTGCCGAGTTTGCCGGTAAAAGACCACACCCTCATCGCAGGCATATCCGTTTTCCCGCAGCAGCAAAATCTGCAGACCGAGTTGCATTCGGTCGGCGTCCCAGAGAGCTCGCCCGTCGCCGCTTTCCCTCGGCACCCCCGTTTTGTATTCAACCGGACAGACAGCGCGCACAGCCGATTCAGCCACAGTAGATCGGCCTCCCTCCAAAGTGACCTCAATCAAGTCCAATTTGGCAACCACGCCCAAGGACTGGGAACCGAGCATGACCGATCGGGCATGGATAACTTCAGCATCGACGTTGGCCGGCAACTCCGCAGCAGTGGACGGAGCCTCTGAACCCTCTCCTTCGGTCGGCTCGGATTGAACGTCTGATTTCGACGCATCTTCATCAGCCTTCTTCCGGTTTTTCGGCAGTTCACCCCGGCCCGAATCGACTCGTGTGTGCTCGGATGCACCGCGTTTGGTGTCGGCATTGTGCAGGAACACACCCTCGACGTGCTCGTAGTAGAAAAGCCGGGGGCAATAGACGAACTCGTTGAGCATTCGCGCCGGCAACAGATCAGCCGTGGGGTCTGAAGACTGTTTGGCGGCGGACATGGGGGCGTCAGCTCACTGGCACGAAAAGTCCGAGTCCGAAGTGGGCGGCGTAGCCGAGGGCCAAAGGACCAACGATAGGCCCAGCAAAGGTAATCTCGAAGGCACTGCCGGAGCCGTTGCCACGTCGACCCTCGCCGTCGCGCCAAGTTTGAAATTGAAGCGAGTGGAGGCTGCTGCTTCCGAAGCGGAACGGACGAGTTCGCTCTTCGATCTGCCGTATGGTTGCACCCTCACCGTGCGGATGGTTTGCGAGCTGGCGCAGCAGATCGTGGGCGGCGGAGCCTTGCTGCCAGCCGTGCGCATCGAGCTTGGGGCGACCGTCGCGGAAAGTTTTAGCGTGCAGCGTGGAGACGAATGGGGTGAGTGAGCGCCAGACTTTTGCCTTCCGTTCTTTCTTCGAAGTGCCAAGCAGCGCGCAGTCTGGAAATTCTTCCGGCTGCCCGATGGCGTGTAGGACGAGGCGCAGGTCGTGCCCGCCGTGGCCCCAGACTTTATTCAGTCGCCGCAGTGCGAGACAGGCCGATTCATCGAAGCCCATCGGGGCCCACACGGTGATGTGAGTGACGGCATCTCGCGAGCTATTAGCCTCGCAGAAAATGTGCGCGTGCTGATGGTCGGCGCGGGGCTTTCCGCAATCATCGAGGCCGGTGAAAACCGCAGCGCGTCCGCGGCCTTGATCGGACCACTTGCAAAGGGCGGCGTGAACGCGATTGCCTATGGAAACCGCCTGCGTGATGCGCGGCGCAACGGTACTCACGACGGCGTAGCGCGCGACCGTCGGCAGCGGACCGTGGCGCGGAGCACGTGGGCGCGCGGCGGGGGCAAAGGCGTCCTCGCGGCGCGAGTAGTTCACGAACTGCGCTCCCGGCGGAAGATTCCAGCCGGCGGCTTGCAGATCGCCAGTATCGGCGTGGAGCGCGGCGAACAAATCCTCCGGCACATTCGGGCGTGCCTTTGCTTTCGACTTCACGTCTTTTCTCTTTTTTCCCTCCTCAGCCGGCGCATCTGCTGCTGATGCGCTCGCGGAGCAAAAAGCAGAATGCCACTCAGCGTATTTCTTCGATGTCATCGGCGCGAGCAGGCGCACGAGTTCGGTTTTCCGAGGAAGTGGTGCAGCGTTGTCTTGAGGCACGGCATTCGCCTCGATGCCGGTCACGCCTTCCAGCACGCGGGCGATAGCGAGGCTCTCGGCGCGGCCAAAGTAGCCGAGCTGTTCGGCCAGCGTTTTCAGCGCGGTGCGCTCGTCGGCGGCGAGGTCCATATCCCACGCGACGAGGATGGCGGAGCCTTCTGCGAGCTGGATGAAGGTATCGAAAACCTTGGTCGTTCTCTCGTTTTTGCCTTCGTTGTAAGGCATGTAGTGGCGCGCGTGGCTGGCGATGGCGGGCGGCAGGTAGAAGCGCGGTGGCGCGCATAGCCTTTCTACCAGCGAGCGCATTGTTGTATTGGCAATGTCGGCCTTCGCTTTCAAATGCCACGTCGCGATTAACGCGCGAATGATACGCCACGGCGAAGGCGGCCACTCGACTGCGCCTTCGTTGACGTGCCGCCCCCACGGCGTCGCATGAAAGCGCCCGGCTGGGAAGCAAAGTTCGAGGACGGTCATGACTTCTCGTAGGTAAGGATCGTGTCAGTGGGATTTGCGAAACCTTGCGCTGCAGCTTTGACGAGCGTGGGCAGTTCTTTTTCCAAATCGGCGAGCGTCGGCATTGCGAATTCGTTGGGTCGCTGCACTTCGAGCTTCGCGCCTTCCTTGATTTCCAAATCGCACGCCGTCCGCAGGCGCAGGCCGTCGCGGAGGAACTTTTGGATTTTGAAAAGCGCGAGTGCGATGAGCAGATTTTCCACTGCATCGCCGAGGTCAAAACCGCGGATGAGTGCGAGATCGAGATTGAAAAACACGGTGATGTCGCCGGTGAATTCCTCGCGATGAAATGGGACGTTGCCAAAGCCTTTCGCTGTGTCGCCAGACGGGTTCACTGAATCGTTTTTCACGCCGCCGCTCGCGGCAACATTCACTCCATCCGCCTCGATAAATGCCGTGAGTGCGCGCGGCAGGCGCATGCGGCCACCGGCGATGTCCTTCTTCGCCAGAAAAACGCCGTGCAACAACGCGTTTGTGTCGTATTTCAGCAACGTGGCGGCGAGCTTCTTAACGTCCACGATGCCCTCCTCCGCGATGGCTAGTTCCTTTTGCAGCGTCGCTAGGAAGGTCTTGTCCTTGCCTTCGAGAATGTAGGGCGAGTTCAGCCGGTGCGCTTCGAGCACCGAATTCGTGAGTGGTTTCTGGTTCTTGTCGTTCACTTTGACGACAGGCAGGCCTTTGAGCGGCGCGACCCAATCATTGGCAACGGAATCCCAGCACACGGCCTCGAGTCGGTTCGCCATGCTTTGAGCGGATTCGACGAGGAGTATTTTTCTACCATCGGGGCCGTCGAAGGTGGCTGCGCCGAGGTCCGGGAAGCCGGTGGGCTGGAAGCGCGTGCCCTGCAGTGGCTGGAGAGCGGCTTTGAGGAGCAGGCGCGGTTGGCCATGGAGTGCGGTTATGTTCATGTGCTTGATTGGTTTTGTTGTTTGAGAGTCATGCGTTCGAGGAGATCGAAATCGCGCGCCGAAATTGGGAAAACGATAGCTGCTGCCGTGCGCCGGGCGATGTCGCCCGCGACGGGAAGCTTGCGGACGAGTGGGGCGTGGCCAGAAGCACGGAGACGCCGGGCGGCGAGTTCGCTAGCGGCGGTGCCGTCGCCAGCAATGGCGCGGTTCAGGATTGCCGGGACCAGCGGAATGGCGTCCTGCTCCTCGTCTTTGTTTGCGCGGCGGAAACAGAGGCGAAGTAGAGCGTAAAAGGAAGATGGAATGGCGTCGTCCTTGAACTCCGAGTTTCGCGTTTCAGGGACCTGCGCCCAATCCACGAATGAGAGCCCCCAGATTAGGTCGGCGAGCAGCGCGTCGTTCGTGCGGTGCTCGATGAAGGCCGTGATGTCGTCGAGCGAAGCGGGGCGTGGCGACCAGTCGGGCCAGCCGCGCGCACCAGATTTTTCCGCCCGAACGAGACGCCGCGCGAGGATGGCGCTGAGCGCGTCAGTGAGATCGCCGTCGTGCCCAGTGACGTCGTTCGTGGGCTGTTCAACCCATTTCGCCCATGAGCGATTCCTGAAGGAACCTATGTTGATCGGTTCGAGGTGTTCGCGGAGCCAGAGCGTTTCATTTCCTAACCATGCGCGAGTAGCTGCAAGCGATTGTGCAAGGCGGAATTCGGGCGATCCGTCGTCGGCAGCTTCGAGCCAGCGAGGGTTGAGGCCGTGAAGCGGGCGGAGGTAATTTTCCGTCGTCCATTTGAAGCTCCGCGCCAACACGCGTTCCGCCGCGCCGAGAGCGGCGAGCAGGGACTGTAGGTTCCGGGTGGAGGACTGCTGACATAGTCCGAAAATACGTCGCTCGACTTGGTTCAGAACTCGGCCAATGGACGCGGGCGGTTCGGCTTTAGCCCCGGCTTTTTGCCGTAAGCGATCGTGCCATTGCTCGATGTCGGCAAGCAAATCGGCGTAGGCGTTGCGGCGGACGAGTAGGCGTTCTAGTGGCGTGGCGAAATAGGCAAGGCCGTTGCGAACTTGGAAGCCGTATCGCTGAAAAGCTGCAATGCCACGATCCACGCCGAAGGTCACGGCGGCCTGCGCGAAGTCCACGCCGTTGCGCGCGGCTCTGCCTCGCACCTGTGCGCGGCCTTCGCCAAAGATCGCTCGCAACTCGGCCAGTGTTGTCGGCTCGCCCCACAACGGCATCCACATCTCGCACCGCGCCTCCACTTCATCCGCGTTTGCCGCGCTCGCGTATCCGACGCCCGCCTGTCGTACGCAGAACGGATACACAAGCGCGCTGCCGTCGCCGCCTTCGAGCCGCTTGACCGACGCCGCTGCAAAGAGTAACGCTCCCTCAATCATCAGGATGAAGTCCCAGGGGTTGACCGCCGACGAAGCGTCGAAACCGGAGGTAGAATTCGCCCCACCCGCGGCGCCTGGGAAAAACTGGCCGATGGGTGCTTGCGTCACTAGCTCGGGAGCCGCATCAGCAAACAGCGCCGCACGAAGCCACCGCTTAGATTCCGCAGTTGGCCCGCCATTCACCGGGTCAATGACCTCGATGACGCGCTGCATGAAATTGTTCGTAAATTCCAACCGTCCGTCGTTGCCACCTGTGCCGAGCAGTGGCGGAAATTTCGCGCCATCCTTTCCGAGCACGAAAACTGCATCCAACCAGTCGAGAGAATCTTCTGGGAAAGTATTGCGGCAGCATTGTAGCAGCAATGTCTTCGTATCGCCGTCCGGTTTCGCCTTGAGATCGAGCCGCTGCACTTCAACGCGCGCCGCCGCGATTACAGCCCGATACGCCATCAATCGCGCGGTTCTGCTTTTCTCAATGGCGGTGAGCGCCTCCCCATTGTCTTTGGGATAAAAGCCACTACCACCATTCCATGGGGCGAGCACCGGCGATGGACGGTACTCTCGGAGGAAAAAGCTCACGAGCGCGTCTGACGATGCGTTAGTGTGTAGCGTGAGTTGGTCATTACGCCATGCGCCTTTCGCCGCAGCGTCCAATTGCTCCGAAACGAGCCGGAGAATGCCGAGGGCCTTCAAATAGTGCGCGAGTGGGATGGGTGCGCAGCCGTGGAGTGTGATCGTGGGCATGGTTCTCAATCGGCTTGGCTCTTGCGTGAGGCACGGGCGTCGGCGGCGCGCAGGACGGTCTCAAGGAAGGCGACGCGGAAGGGGCCTAGGCGATCGCGCAAGGCGATGGTGCGGGCAAGCCACGACGGACCATAGAGGCCTTCGCCCAACCGCATGAAGCCCAGGTCAAGGGTGACATCAGGCACGTTGATTTCGCCGAGGGCAACAACTGGGAGTTTGTCGCCGTGCCAGACGCCGCGCGCGAAAAGGCGATCTTCGCGGTCGGGCGCGGTTTCATTTGGCAGTGAGCGGATGGAGAGGCGGACTTTGCCGTGGTGTGCAGCGATGAGGTAGGCGACAAGATCGCGCTGAGGCGCGTCGTGCGGGCCCGCGAGCAGCCAAGCGAGAGCGGAGGCGAGTTCGTGGCGAAAGCCGCGGCGACAGCACCGGCCACCCTTGTTTGCCGATTTCGCCCAAAGTGTGTGCGCGAGTGAGTCGTCACCATTGCGGAGCATTGCCTGGAACTCGTCGTGTGCCTTGCCGACATCATGCCAGAGCGCGGCGGTATGGAGTGTGGTGCGGCTGTCTGCGTCGAGCGCGAGTGTGGTGGCGAGAGCGTCGGCGGCGGTGACGACGAGGGCGGTGTGGTCGGCGATGCTCTGCCACGAACGGGAGAAAGTATCGGGCTCGCTATCGTGTGCTTCGTTGCTGCCGGTGGCGGGCGGGTGCGGTGTCGGTTTATCTTTCGGCTCGCCCGTCCAGCCAAGCGAGTCACTGTAGCCGCCGCTCTCGGCAGCGATGAGATAAACGCCGCCGGGGCGAGCGGATTTCTGGGGCTCCCATTTCTTTTCGAGCGGGTTCCAACGCCACGCGCGGACTTGCTTGTCGTCTTTCAGAAACTTCGCCGCGTCGCCGATGGAGACTCGGCAAAGCTCGTCACGCTGCGGCGGTTTTTCGTCGGGCTCGTCGGCTGCGATATCGCGCCAGAAAAATTGCACGTCGTTGTCTTCGCCGTCGCGGAGGTAGCGCGACACGTCGAGGTCTTGCCCACAGATGTCGGGCGTCGTATCGAACAAATCCACGAGATCGCGACGGCGTATAACCGGCCGAATGATTTTTTCTTCCGGCACCGTGACGCCACGGAGGGCCTGTGGGCTGGCATCGGTGAGCTGCGCAAGTTCGGCGCGAGCTTTGCCGAGTTCCGCCATTTTGTAGGGCAGCGCGAGATCATCATTTTCGTCTTTCGCGGCCACGTCCAACCAAAGCACTTCGGCATCGGCGATGTCCGCTCGGCGGTTACAGCGGCCCATGCGCTGAACGAGCGACGACCACGGCGCGAGTTCCGTGATTAGCAGGCGCGCTGAGACATCCACACCAGCCTCGATAGCCTGTGTGGCAATGACGATCCGGTCGCCCTCGCCGAAAAGCAGCCGCGTGTGCCGTTCGCGATCCACGGGCCGGACGCGGGAATGGATGAGCGCAACACGGCTCGGTTCATACAGCGCAGGCAGCGTTCGCTTGCCTTTTTTCACCGCTGTGGTCAGCGCCTGAAAAATCTGTCGCGCACGCGAAACGCGATTCACGACCACGAGCGTGAGCGTGCCGGAACTGTGACGTTCTGCGATGAGCGCCGCGACCCGCTCAGCGTAGTCGCCTTTCGTGGTGGAATTAAGGGCAAGCGACGCTTGCGAGAGTTTCTTCGTCGCGGTGATGAGTTCCTTCGGCCTGCCGCTGGCCCGCTCGGCGTCACTGAGTGCGACTGTGCTCAAGGATTGTACGTGATCAACCGTCGCAAGGCGCGAATCATCGAGCGTCGCGCTCATCCACCAGGTCGGGCATGCCCCGATCGGCGGGGTTTTTCTATCGTGGCGAAAGGCGTCGAGCTGCGCGCTCGTCTCGACCCCGACACCCATCAGTTGCGTCTCGTCCATTACCCAGAGACAGTCGTTGTTCAGTAGACCGAAGTGCATCGGCCAGCGATAGCGGCTCATGCCGTAGCCGCGATTGAGCGCGCGACTGAGGAGCATGTCCTGCGTGCCGATGAGAATGGCGTTTTCCTCTGGGTAAATGTCCCACTCGCCCGAGTCTTCGCCCCCCATAAGAACATGGACGCCGACTTTACCTTTTCGGTTTTCGGTTTTTCCGTCCCACAGTGAGCCACTAAGCCATTTGCGCACTTCACCTTCCGTCTGCTCCACAAGCGTGCGCATCGGCAGGCAGACGATGAAACGGCGCGGCCAGTCACGCTTCAACTCGACGCGATTCCACAACCACGCGAGCACGACAGCCGCCGTTTTCCCGAGACCAGTCGGAATATCGATCAGCCGCGATTCACATTTTGTTCCGCCTCCGAGCCATTCTTGCTCCGGTCGGCCGTCCCGCTCGCCACAAGCCAGCCGACGTTGATAATCGTAAGGAGCATGACCGGTGATGTCGGAAAAAAAATCATCAAAGGCTCTCGGCATGACCGTGAAATGGAGGGCAAGTTAGCCAGCACATTGCCGGGGATCGGCACCTCATGGCACCGGGAATGGGCTGGATTCCATTGTCCCGGCACACCGCTATAATCCGCACAGCAAAACGGTCTTACATCGGCAAAGCGAGGGAAAAGTGAGATTCCGGCCGCTGAAATGTGACAGTCTCTACGGTGCCTCTTAACTGAGGCAGAGATTTTTGTCCCCAACCATGGGTCACATCCTTTCGTACCGAATCAGCAGGGATGGCCAACAACGACTGCTCTCTTAGCCGCTGTTGGCCTGCAACTCCAAACGAAAATATAAGACCGCTGCCGAGCGACAAATGTCTGAGGCGGCTCGTGAAAAGGAAAATCCTCTTCGCGAAGTCTGAACCTTCCTCCGGCTAAAGAAAATGTCGCGGTCAACCTTTTGATGCCGGTTGTGGCGCTGCCGCGCCGTTTTCCTGTGGCTCCGATGTTAGTTTTCTATGTCCTGAATCGCGTGCAGATTCCTCCCTTCCAACCAAGCGCGGTCCGCAACCACGTCAGTGTGAATCAGCAGCGGGGACGGGCGCGTACCGGCTGCAAGGCATAGATACTTACTGCTCTCATTCGGATATGTTCATCGCGCAAATCACCTGTAAATCGTATCCAGCGCACTCGTCTGAAGGGTTAAACCGATTCCTATGATAGCGTCTTTTTTTCAGAGCACGAAACCCTTGACGCATCAACCGTGAGCAATACGGTCCGCTGTCCGCGTTCTTCTACAACTACGGTTCAAAGTGAATCGCCGTGTTATTTGTCGTTTTTCCTGGCTGCGCCGTTTGCATGGCTTCCAGTGAACAAAGACCGCTTGTAACATGACGGTACAAGAAAACGCACCGCGTAAGAAGTTGCGGTAGGGCATGCCAGAGTAGCTCAGTGGTAGAGCAGAGGACTCATAAGCCTTTGGTCGCCGGTTCAATCCCGGCCTCTGGCACCACTTACGGCGTTTCCGATTCGGAAGCCGGTTTGCTGGTTTCATCGGCGGCGGCCGGCGCGCTGTTGCCCGCCAACGTCGAACCGCGTTCGATCAGTTTCACCGAACCGAAGGCCAGCGCGCCGATCACCAGCGCGCTCAAAATCACGCGTCGCGCAACTGCGGGCCGGGCCAGATTTCGTCCAAAGCGGCGCTGGGCACGCTTACGCCGCAGCATGCGTTCGATCTTTTCCGCGCGATCCCACGGGCCCTCAACCCAAACGCTTCGCGAGTCGCGATCCCAATGCACGCTGAGTTCGTCCTCCACTTGCACTTCCGCGGCACGCGGACGATTTCCGCCCATCGAAGAAATCACGACAGGTTCCAACCCGGCATTTTTCAAGTCGGCCAGCAACGAGTCGAAGCCAGCATTAAATTCAATCGCCATAGTTCGGGTGCCCTCTTTGTTGCACCGCGAATGCCAGAGTTGCAGAGAATGAATCCCCATCTGCGCGTGGGGCATTTTCCGGTACAAAGACCCGCAGCGCCTACGGGTCTTTTTCAGCCCAGGCCCACCTTGCGCTCACGGTTTCGAACGTTGCTCGACTGTCGGGTTTGTTTTCGTAGGCGATTCCTTGAGCTTTTCGCTGCGCTCCGCGGTTCGAGCGCCATGCGGCCCATCGGAACGCACCTGCGAAGAGCGCGCGTGCGCTGACGCGAGGTTCTGGATCGAATTGACCACGCTGACGTGCGTAAACGCCTGGGGAAAATTTCCCACGAAACGCTTGGCCTGCGGATCGTACTCCTCGGCGAACATGCCCAAGGGCGACTGCAACGACAGTAACCGCTCGAGCAACTTTTCCGCTTCGTCGTGCCGCCCGATGAGCTGCAAACAATCGACGAGCCAAAAGCTGCACGGCAAAAATACGCCCTCGCCCGGCGGCAAGCCGTCGACTTCACCCTCCGTTTTGTACCGCAAAAGAAATCCGTCGCGACTCAGCTCTCGCCGAATAGTGTCGACCGTGCGAATCACCCGCTCGTCAGTCGGAGGAAGAAATCCAACGAGCGGGATCATCAGGGTGCTGGCATCGAGCCGGTCCGACCCGTACGCCTGGACAAACGAACCTCGCTTTTCGCTGTAACATTCCCGGCAGACTGTCTCGTGAATTTTCGCGCGCGCCTCTTTCCAGCGCTCCAAGTCGCCTTCCAAATCAAAGTGCTCGATGGCCTTCACCGCGCGGTCCAAGGCCACCCACGCCATCACCTTGCTGTGGGTGAAATGCTGACGCGGGCCGCGCACTTCCCAAATTCCTTCGTCGGGCTTTTCCCAATTCTCGATCACGAACTCGACGAGGTGCCGCTCGAGCCGCCAGCCGGCATCACCGATCGTAATGTTCATTTTTCGCGCGAGATGCATCGCGTCGATCACTTCACCATAGACATCGAGCTGAAATTGCTCCGATGCCGCGTTGCCGATGCGCACCGGCTTGGAATTCTCATAACCGCTGAGATGAGTCAGTTCGACTTCGGTCAGCATGCGCTCGCCGGCGGCGCCATACATGATCTGCAGCTGCGCGGCATCGCCGGCGACCGCGCGCAACAACCACTGAATCCAGGCCGAGGCTTCATTCGTGTACCCCGACTGCATCATCGAATAAAGCGTGAAGGTCGCGTCGCGCAGCCAGCAAAACCGGTAATCCCAGTTGCGCACGCCACCGATTTTCTCGGGCAGAGAAGTTGTCGCCGCAGCCACGATTCCACCCGTCGGCCCGAAGGTCAGCGCCTTCAACGTGATCAGCGACCTAACGAGTTCGTTGCGCCACTTTCCCGTAAACTTGCATTGCAGCGACCACTCGCGCCAAAAGGCCTCCGCATGTTGCAACAACCGCCGACCATCGACGGGCTCCGGTGTCGCTTCGTGCGAGCGAAACCAACTGAGGACGAAGACCTCGCTTTCACGTTCGGTTTCGCCCGAGACAAAATTGGCCACCGTGGAAAGCCCCTCCCCGCGCATTTCCACTTCGCTGCGCAAGAGCAGCGCGTCGGGCCCCGCGATCGCCAAAATTCCGCGGCCGTGTGCCTGCACCCACGGAATAGTTCTCCCGTAATCGAGGCGAAGGGTGAACTTCATCTCCATCTCGACCCGGCCGCTGATCGGCTCGATGCACCGCACCAGCGAACGCGACTTCGGATTGATCGCCATCGCATCGACAACGCGGACGGAACCCTCCGCCGTCTCGAAGATCGTTTCGAGGATCAGCGATCCCTCGCGGTATTGTTGACGAGCGCGTTTGATCTCCCCTTTCGGCGCAATTTTCCAAAAGCCGTTTTCCTCGGTCCCGAGCAGCGACGCGAAGCACGCGTGCGAGTCGAACCGAGGAAAACATAACCAGTCAACTGAGCCATTTTTTCCGATCAACGCGGCGCTCTGCATGTCACCGATCAAACCATAGTCTTCGATCTTCATAGCGCGTGGAATGCCGCAATACGCGCGACAGCGCTCGCGCAGCGGAGTTCAGTTGAATGCAAGAATAGCGACGAAAACCGGATTTGCCCAGTCGCCGCGAGGAGCTATTTCCCTGACGATGAATTCGGTCTTTTGCGCCGCTGGTCTGCCAGCTTCGTGATGTCGTCCACGAGTTGCGCGACTTCTGAATCCGTCTTCTGTGCTTCGGCTTTCATCGCAGCGATCGCCGCCTGGCGCTTCTCCTCATTCGCGGAATTCGCATCGGCGGGAGCCATCTGGGCCGCGTTGATCCGCCGAACCAAATCGTCTCGATGCAGGACGGCGCCACGATGCTGATCGAGCAGCGCCTTTAGTTGCTCATCGCCGCGGTTCGCAAGCGCCTCGGCCAAGGGCATGCCATAGAGTCCAGCCGTGTCGTCCGTGGGCGGCTCAGGCGGCGGAGTGGCCGCCGCGGCGTTCAACTTCAACTCGATCCGCGTGCCATCGCGATTCAGCGTGAGCACCTGTTTGTCGGCGTCGTAGTTCTCCACTGAATACGCCAGAAATGCGCCGCCGACCTGGACCCATTTCGAGTCGCCGCTCGCGGTATCGACCAGCGCGAAGCGCGGGGTGTCTTTTTCGACCAGCATGCCGCGCCATTCCAGATCGGCCCGGGCCACGCTGCTCAAAAATGACACCGCGCTGGCGCAAAAAAAAGCAGCGGAAAATCTGAAGCGGGCGCCCTGCATCGCGTCTTCGACTATCCGACGCGATGCGGGTTCCGCGTTGGGTTCTCGGGCGAGAAAAGGATTCGCCCGAGACCGTTTCATTCTTCCGATTGAAGACTCGAGACCACGCTGAAGTCTTCCAACGTGCTCGTGTCGCCCTTCACTTCGTTGCCGCTGGCGATGTCCTTCAAAATGCGTCGCATGATTTTTCCGCTGCGCGTTTTTGGCAGGCCGGATGCGAAGCGCACGTAATCGGGCTTGGCCAGGGAACCGATCTCGCGCCCGACGTGCGTGCGAAGATCTTCCTTCAGCTTCTCGCTCGCTTCGAAACCGGTTTTCAACGTCACGAAAACGACGAGCGATTGTCCCTTCAATTCGTCCGGACGCCCAACCGCGGCGGCTTCCGCCACTGCCGGATGTGAAACCAGCGCGCTCTCGACTTCCGCGGTGCCGATACGGTGGCCCGAAACGTTCAGAACGTCGTCGATACGGCCAACAATCCAGAAATAGCCGTCCTTGTCCTGACGCGCGCCGTCGCCGGTGAAATAGACGCCGGGGAATTCGCTCCAATATTGTTTCTTGTAGCGTTCATCGTCGCCCCAAAGCGTGCGCAGCATCGACGGCCAAGGCTTGGAAATGATGAGCTTTCCGCCGGTGTTGCGCGGCACTTCCTTGCCGTGATCGTCGACCACTTTGGGCACAACGCCAAAAAACGGAACTGTGGCAGAACCCGGCTTGAGTGGAACGACTCCGGGCAACGGCACGATCATGATCGCGCCCGTTTCCGTTTGCCACCAGGTGTCGACGATCGGGCACCGTTTCTTGCCGATCATGTTGTAATACCACATCCACGCTTCGGGATTGATCGGTTCGCCGACGGAGCCGAGGAGACGGAGTGAGTCGAGCCGATGGCGGAGAACGTAATTGTCGCCCCAACGCATGAACGCGCGAATCGCCGTCGGTGCTGTATACAAAATCGTGATACCGTGACGGTCGATCATCCGCCAAAAGCGGTCCGGCTCCGGCTGATTTGGAGCGCCTTCGTACATGAAGATGCTCGAGCCATTGCTGAGCAAACCGTACACGACGTAGCTGTGACCCGTCACCCAGCCGATGTCGGCGGTGCACCAATAGAGATCGTTTTCCTTGAGATCGAAAACGTACTGCGAACTGAGCTTGCATCCGAGCAAGTAGCCCGCGCTGGTGTGCAGCACACCCTTCGGTTTTCCGGTGCTTCCGCTGGTGTACAAGATATACAGCGGATGCTCACTGTCGAAGGCCTTTGCCTTGTGAATATTCGGCGCGCCTTCCCACGCGTCGTGCCACCAGACGTCGCGGCCCTCGCGCATGTTGACGGGATTGCCGCAGCGTTTCAGCACGAGCACGGTTTGGACGCTCGGAGTATTTTCCACGGCTTTGTCGACGCTCGCCTTGAGCTCGATAACTTTTCCGCGGCGCCAACCACCGTCGGCGGTGATGACGAGACGTGCGCTGCAGTCGTTGATGCGATCCTTCAGCGCTTCCGGGCTGAAGCCGCCGAACACCACGGTATGCACCGCGCCAATACGCGCGCAGGCCAGCATCGCGATGACTGCCTCGGGAACCATCGGCATGTAAATCGCGACGCGATCACCTGCCTGGAGGCCCAGGCCCTGAAACACGTTCGCGAGACGGCAGACGTGAAAATATAATTGTTTATAGGTGATCGTGCGGACGTCGCCCGGCTCGCCCTCGAAGATAATGGCCGCCTTGTTTTCGCGTGCGGTCCCGAGATGGCGATCGAGGCAGTTTTCCGCCACGTTGAGTTTTCCGCCGACGAACCACTTCGCGTGCGGCGCCTTCCAATTCAGGACTTTCTTGTAGGGCTTTCTCCAGATGAGATGTTCCTTCGCTTGCCGATCCCAAAACTTTTCTGGGCTATTGACAGATTCGGCATACAGCTTCTTATAGGCCGAATAACTTCCAAGGTTCGCTTGGCGTTGAAAGTCGGCCGAAGGCCTAAAAACCCGAGTCTCTCGGGATACTGAGGTAATCGTTTGGTCCGTCACGTTTGTGGCTGATGGTTGGGGTTTAGAGCGGCGCTCCTAGTTGAGTAGCGGCTTTATCTTGATCACCGTTTTTTGCGTCAAGCTTTGGACTCATCTCGTCCGCTTGGATGCCCGCATTTATTTATTATGGATACTCACTCCGCCCCGACTTCTGCAGCGCCCGTGACGCAAAATCCTGCGCCCGCCCCTGCCCCTATTCCGGAGAACGTAATTCGCGTCGAGGGCGTGTTGGACATCGATCTTCAAAAGGGTGGAAACGGCCAGCTGATCGAGCTCGGTCGTCATGGAAAACGTCGCCCGTCAGACACGTTTGTTCCGAAAGAATTGATCCGGCGCTTCAAATTGCGCACGGGCATGCTGATTTCCGGCACGGCCTATCCAGCCGAAGGAAAATTTCCGAATCCGAAGATGAAGTTCATCGAAAAGGTGGACGGCATGGATGTCGATGAACGCCGCCACAAGCTGGACTTCAATTCGTTGACGACGGTTTCCCCGGACAAAATGCTTCGGATGGAAACCAAGGACGAGCGCATGACGACCCGCGCGGTCGATCTCTTCTGCCCGATTGGCAAAGGCACCCGCGGTCTGATCGTCGCCCCGCCCCGCACCGGGAAAACCACTTTGCTCCGCGACATGGCGCTCGGTGTTTTGGAGAACAATCCGGATTGTCACGTGATGATTCTTCTCGTCGACGAACGCCCGGAGGAAGTGACCGATTTCAAGCGCAGCGTGCCCGCTGAATTGTGGGCCTCGTCTAACGACGAACAGCTCGATAATCACATTCGCGTCGCCGATCTCTGCATCGAGCGCGCGAAGCGGCTCGTCGAGACCGGCAAGCACGTGGTGCTCTTCCTCGACTCGATCACACGTCTCGCTCGCGCTCACAATTCAGCGCGCAACTCCGGCCGCACCGGTTCCGGTGGTCTCGATGTTCGCGCGCTCGAAAAGCCGCGCCAACTTTTCGCCGCGGCGCGCAACACCGAGGAAGCAGGCTCGCTCACCATCGTCGCCTCCGTGCTCGTCGAGACCGGCAGCCGCATGGACGATGTCATTTTCCAAGAATTCAAAGGCACGGGCAACATGGAGCTCGTGCTCGATCGCAAGTGCGCGGAGATGCGTCTCTGGCCAGCGATCAATATCGCTTCTTCCGGCACACGACGTGAAGAGCTTCTCATCGATCCGAAGAAACTCGAAGGCATCCATTTCTTCCGTCGCGCTCTCGTGCAGCAGAAGATCGAGGAAGCCACCGAGACGATGATCACGCGCCTTTCGAAGACGAAGTCGAACGACGAGTTTTTGAAGCTGATCGCGCGTTAATCGGATTCTCCGATGTAGTGCAAAAAGCACTACATCCAGTTTTCAGCCGAGGCTGTGGCTGAATCCCTCGGCAGATCGGCGGAGGGCGCTGCCTGTGCAGTGTCACTCGCGTTACGTTCCGGCGCGCCAATGTCCTGCGCGTGCAGAGCTCGTATAAATTACCTCTTGCGCCAGCCGGCAAAAGGTTGGAAAAACTTCCTTTCTGTCGCCGCGTGCATCGCACCGGCGCCGCGTCCGCAGCCCGTAACAACTCTTCATGCATAGCTTCTCCGAGCAATGTCTCGACATGGCCCGTTCGATGTTGGGCCACAACCTCGATTCGATTCAGCCAGACGGCACCATTCTTTCCGCAGCAGGCGAACAACCTCGCCCGGATGAACCCGGCCACGTGGCTTTTGCTTTAGGAGAATTTTATCGGGCAACCGGCGAGACCACGCTCAAGGGATACGACCTGATCGATCTCGCGGCACGCTGCATCACGGCGCAAATGTTCACCGAGCCCGCCGCAGAAAACGGCTTGGCTTACGCCTCGCTCGGTCTCCTCTGCTTCGGTCCATCGAAAGAGCGCAATCCGGTTTGGGAACGCCTCGTCGAAGAGACCAAGCAGCGCATCGATAAACAACTGCTGCACCGGAGCGATTACGATAATCACTGGCAGGCCTTCAACATCGCGAAGGCAGTCGCGCGCTTCAGCCTGGGCCTTTCGAAGAAAGACGAAACCTCGCGCCTCATCGAACGCATGGTCGATCGCATCGACCAGACGAGTTCGACGGGATTCTTCGACGATTCGACCACCGGCTTCGGCGGTAATTTCAATTTGTACGGCGTGATGACCTTCGTCTTCACCCGCTCCGCTCTTCAGCTCCACGCGAACAGCGGCGTACGTGAACGCAAACTGCCCACGCTTCGCACCTACGCTGAAAAATACATTCGCATGATGCCGGACCTGGTCCGCGCGGATGGTCTCGGCTGGGCTTTCGGCCGCGCCGCCGGCGCTTACGGCCAGATGCACTGCATCAGCCTTATTCTGCAAGGCCTGCGCGACGGCTGGATCGCGGACGATCAAAAGCCGAAGTTCTACGACATCCTTCGCCGCCTGTTTGTCTATTTCTACGAGACCTATCTCGATCAAGAGCACGGCTTCCTCGATCTGCGCGACGACGAACGCACCGCGTATTCGCATCACACGACGCGCATGGCGAATTTCGACGCAGCGCGTTATCTCTGCCAGTGGTCGCGTCTCGCGAAAACCGTACAGATGCCCGCCTCCGCTCCGAAATCCGAGCCGGCTCGCACCTCCGGGCGCTTCGTTATCTTCGATAAGAGCAACCGCAAGGAGCAGGGTCTCTTTCTCTACCGCGATGCCGAAAGCGGCCTGCATGCGCAGGTGCCTTTGATCAGCTCGGGTTCCACGCTGACCAGCGACTCCCTCGCCTTCCCGCACTGCCCGGGCGTCTTCGATTGGCCGAACAATGTTTATGTGCCGCTGATGCTGCCCGAGCTGACCTTCGGCGAACAGGTCACGGTGCCGGCGTTCTACGGCAAGAATTGCGTCACCGGCCTCGGTCTGCGCAACAGTTTCTACTTCCGCTACGAACAGCCGGAGTTGATCAACACCAAGGAAGAGTTGGTGAAGAATCTCGGCAGCGTGAAAGTGCAGTGGAATTTCGCAGGGCCAAAGATCAGCTGCGAATTTGCCTATACCGTCAGACAACAGGTCACGTTGGACAAATTCCGGTACGTTCTCGCCATCGCGGCGCCGCATTCGAAATACCGCGTCTCCGGCTCGCTCGCACTCGGTCCGCAAGGCCATCGCTGCACGGTACAGAAAGACGATTTTCAAGCCGTCTGGCAGGAAACCGAAGTGGTTAGCCACGACCCGAAGTATCGCACGAACTACGGCAAGATTCATTACCTGCAGCACCTCGTGCGCGATCATCCGTTGATCATGCGTCCGGGAAATACATACCGGCTTGTCGTGAATTTCGAGCCGGACGTCGTCCACGTCGAATAAGCAGCGGCGAGTCGGCTCGCGCTCCCGGCGCTCTCCGACTCGCGGCGTGTATCAGTTCGGCAACTACACGAATCTCCAGGCTGCCTTCGCAGCGCGTTTATGCTCTCACGCCGCATCATTCCCTGTCTCGATGTGACCGCGGGACGCGTCGTCAAAGGCGTCAAGTTTCAACAACTCCGCGATGCCGGAGATCCCGTGGCGTGCGCGAAGGCCTATGACGCGCAAGGCGCCGACGAACTGATTTTCCTCGATATCACGGCCTCGAGCGACGAGCGCAAAATCATGCACGACGTCGTCGCGGCCACGGCCGAGCAATGCTTCATGCCGCTGACGGTTGGCGGGGGACTTCGCACGGTCGCGGACATCGAGAAAATGCTCCAGGCGGGAGCCGACAAAGTTTCACTCAACACGGCCGCGATCAAGGATCCGCGCCTGATCGCCGATGCGGCGCAACGTTTCGGCAATCAATGCATCGTCGTCGCGATCGACGCCAAGCGCGAACCGGACGGAAAGTCGTGGCGGGTGTACACGCACGGCGGACGCAACCCGACTGAACTCGATGCAGTGCAGTGGGCGAAGCATGCGGTGTCACTTGGCGCGGGAGAAATTCTTCTCACGAGCATGGATCGTGACGGCACCGGCATCGGCTATGACATCGAGTTGACGCGCGCGATCAGCGACGGCGTGCAAGTGCCCGTGATCGCCAGCGGAGGCGCAGGGACGCTCGATCATTTTGCGGACGTGCTCGATAACGGACACGCCAGCGCGGTGTTGGCCGCGACACTATTTCATTTCGGGACGTTCACCATTCCCCAGGTGAAAGATTTTCTCGGCGGCCAAGGGATTCCCGTTCGCCGCTGATTCGCAGTCACGCCATTTGGAGCCGAGGCTCAAGGCGGTTGCGTTATCACTTTTCGCACGCGGCAAATCAGGTTTCGGCCACTGGTTAATGGCGCACACCTGACGTAGGGGTGCATTGCCCTGATCTGCGGCGGCGCCAGTTCTCTCGCGAATTCGGCGCCTTCGTAAATCCATTCAAACAACAAACTGCCTGCGTCTCTCCCCATGACGACTGCATCTTGTAAACTGCGTGCTGGTTATTGGCCGGCGCTTTCATTCGCGACTTCGGCTCTCTTCGCGTGCCTCGCGTTAACCGTTAAACCAGCCTCCGCCCAATCAGCTCCCGGTGTTGATAATGAGCCGGAAAAAAAGACCGTCGTTCTTTCTCCCTTCGTGGTCACAGCCGACAACGACACCGGCTACAGAGCAACCACGGCGCAATCCGGCACGCGTCTTCTCACTGATATGAGAGATATCGCTGGATCGGTTTCCGTGGTCACTAAAGACTTCATGAACGATATCGGCGCAGTGAACTTGGATTCATTGCTCTCATATACGCTCAACACGGAAGTAGCCGGCGTCAGCGGCAACTTTTCCGGATCGGGTTCAACCGCGATCAACGGAGGCACGGAGGTCAGTTTCGAAAGCGCTGTGCAATCGCAGTCGGTCGCACCCGTTACTCGAATCCGTGGACTCACCGCAGCCGACACCACAGCGGATTTCTTCACCAGCGGAACTCCGCTCGACGGCTATAATATCGATCGCATCGAAATCAACCGCGGCCCGAATGCCATGCTTTTCGGATTGGGCAGCCCGGCGGGTATTATCAATCAAGCCTTGATCAAAGCGCAGCTGACCAAAACCAAGACTCAACTATCATTCCGCACCGATCAATATGGCTCCTTCCGCACCACGCTCGATCACAACGACGTGCTGATCAAGGACAAGCTGGCCATTCGCGTCGCCGGTGTGTATTCAAAAGACCAATACGAAGTTGAACAGGCTTTTCGCGAAAACAAGCGCGGTTACGCCACCTTCACCTACCGCCCCTTCAAGAACACGTTTCTGCGGGCCAGCTTCGAAAACGCTCGGATCGATTCGAATAACCCCCGAAACAATCCGCCCAACGATGCTTACACCTGGTGGTGGGCCCTGGGAAAACCGGTCTACAATGCGGGCACTGGCACAATCGCGCTGACGAGCACGCCGTACGATCTTCCCATTCCAGGGAGCACCAGCAGCCCTGGAACCTATAATCCAATAACAGCCGCGGGAACTCGGAACACTAATATTATAACCACTGCGATCGGCACGGTTGGCCTCACCAACAATATGACGCTCGTCTATTCCGATCCCGACAGCGACGTGCTCGGCATTCCCGGCACCAACGTCATTGGCTTCCGATCGGGACAAATTGCCAACGTTCACCCGAATGCTGCTGGCACCGCATTACAGACGGACGGAATGATGGGGCTGGCCGATACCGCCCGCATCCTGAACAACGTCGTTCACGCCAATGATATCACCAAGAATTTTTGGAAAAACTATGCGATGATCGACCCGTCGATCTACGACTTTTATCACAATATGCTGGAGGGCCCGAACAAGTATGAATGGGCCGGATGGAAGACGTATAATGTGACGCTGGAGCAGCAATTATTCGACGGCCAGGGCGGCGTCGAAATCGCCTACAATCGAGAAAACCTGGAAAATGGCTGGTCCATGCCGAACTACTCTCAGGGCGCCTACGCTCTTCGTATCGATTTGAATCAGACGTTGGCGAATGGCGCGCCGAATCCGAATTTCGGACGCCCTCTGATTTCCGGTTTCGCTTATATGAACGCGCAAGAACACGACAGGGATACTGCGCGTTTCACGGGATATTATAATTTGAATCTGCAGTCGGTGGGACCGAACTGGTTGGGCCGAATTCTTGGTCATCACCGGTTCACCGGCACGCATACGCGTTATTCGGTCACGGATTTATCCTACGGCTCTCAAGGAGTCTACAATTCCGGTCAAGACTACGCCATTGCCAACCAAGGCTCGCCGCAAGACGTGAGCACGCAGGGGCGCCTGGTTTCGATCATGCGTTATGTCGGTCCCGATGCGAGCGGTTCCGCCACACCGGTTGGCGGTTTGGCCACGATTGGGCAGCAAACGATAACCAACCTTCAATCAGCTCACATTCTTTATTATACTTCGCCCGCCAGTTCTGCGATCACCAACCCGCCGACGCAGTGGGAGGAACGTGATTTTCAACTCATCTCCAATCCGCGTGAAAGTGTGGAAAACACCATGCGGAACACGAGCGTGACGAAGCGAAAGACCACGATCAACTCCACTTCGATCGTGGCGCAGGATTATCTTTTTAATAACACGCTCGTGGGCACGCTGGGTTGGCGCAGAGATGCGGTTTACACATATGACGCGGGCACGCCGCCAAAGGACCCGGTTACTCGCGTGGCTTTGCTCGGACCGCCGTGGGGAGAGAAATTTGTGTCCTCTGCGTCGGAAGATTCGTTCAACTGGGGCGCGGTTCTGCACTCGCCCGAGTTTATCAATCGCTGGCTGCCATTCGGCGCCGTCATCAGTCTGACCTATAACCATTCGGATAATTTCAAACCGACCGGTCAGCGCCTGGATATGTTTGAAAATCCGCGCGGCCCCGAGCGAGGCAAGACCTCGGAATACGGCGTCCTCCTCGAGGCCTTCCACGGCAAACTAGCCTTCAAGTTTACCCACTACAAAACGGAGAATGTCGACTCCTCCAGCTTGGTGAATTTGGGGACCTCGATCTCCAATCTCGCCGACTCCGTCGCCGACACGCTGGATCGCATCGCCAACGGCATGAATGGTGATCCGAATGACCCGAGCAATCCGAAGTACGCGGGAATTCAACAATTCAACCAGTGGCTGGCCTCCCCTCTCGGTCTGCAATATCAGAAGACCTTCCAGTTCGCCTACGATCCGGCGACCAATAGCTACAACTACAGTCGTCGGAACAACGAAGTGGTTGAAGTCGCCGACGTGTCTTCGACCGGCGAAGAATACGAGCTCACCTACAATCCGCTGAAAAATTGGCGCATCGCCTTCAATGCGTCCCGAGCGGAAGCGATCCGCACAAATAGCGGCTTGGACCTTCAAACCTTCATGAGCTCTCTTGCGCCGGTCTACAATGGACCTGCTGGACAATTGATCGTGGCGGATAACGGCAGTCTCTTCGGCGACAGCGTGAAAACCGGCGCGCTGGTTCCCATGCTCGCGATTACGACGCAAGATGGAGGACCCACCAGTGAGCTTCGGGAATGGCACTGGAATGTGATCACAAACTACACCTTCACCGATACCTTCTGGGACGGAAAACTGAAAGGCTGGGCGATCGGTGGCGGCGTCCGTTGGCTGGACAAATCGGCCATTGGTTCCCCGGTGATCGTCGATCCCGTAGCAGGACCAATCCCTGACGCGCGTCATCCGTATTACGCGCCTGCCCAAACGAATTTCGACGCCTGGGTCAGTTACAGCCGCAAATTGGGCAAGGTCGATTTGAGCGTCCAACTGAACGTCCGAAATATCGGCGTGGGCGACAAACTCATCCCAGTATCGGCCCAGCCCGACGGAACCTACGCCGCTTACACGATCGCGGAGGCGCAGACCATCATGTTGAACACGACGCTCTCCTTTTGAGCGCTCGATGCAACGTTGACTGCGCAGACCTGGTCGCAGCGCTCGCGGCCAAACTCTATCATCATCAAGTGCCCTGCGGCGACTCTTCCCCGCCCGCCGCGGGCGCACTTTGAGGGGCGGTCGGTTTTTCCGGCTTCGAGCCAACGAGCACGGAAAGCTGCTCCTGCACCTGCACGAAAAATTCCGGAGTAAACTCGCCGGCCGGAACTTCGAAGAGCTGCTTGGTTTTGGCGTGTTCAAAAATGTTTTTTGTCCGCGCTGCGTTCAATCCCTTCGAGCGCAGCACGCGTTTGCGCTCGAGCATCAAGGCGAGGAACTGCACCAGGCGCGTGCTCTCCTCGGTGAGCTCCGTCGAGGGATCGGCCAATGTGAGAAATAAGGATTCGGCCGTGAGCTTGAGTTCGCGATCGGGATTTTCGTTCGTCTTTTTCGGTTTGAAAACATGGACCCAGCGGCACGCCACGGTGCCTTCGACCGCGAAATTCGGAACGGAAGTTTCCAGCAAGTCGTAGCGCGTGATTTCGCCGTTCGCGGCGCGGATCAAGAAGCTGGCGACACGGTTGCCCTCGACGAAGGTTTCACCCGAAACGAAGCATGTCGTCGCGAGAGGCTGTAGCTGCATTTCCATGCGACACTGTTTACTTGTGGTCTCGTGTGACGCTAGCCAATTTCCCGCAGCCGAATGAATGGACGCATCATCGCGGTCGGCGATATTCACGGTTGCCACCAAGAATTCGCTGAACTGCTGGAACGCTTACAATTAACCAAGCTGGATCAGCTCATTCTTCTGGGCGATTTGATCAATCGCGGACCGGACAGCAACCGCGTGCTCGACTTGGCGCGAGCCAATCGCGCGATCTCCCTCCTCGGCAATCACGAACTGCGGCTGCTCAACTATCGCAAGAGCACCGACACCGCTTTCCTCAAAGACACCGATGAGGAAACAATCTCGAAACTGCGGCCGGAGGACTGGGCGTACATGGAAGCCATGCCGCTGACCCACTATATTCAAGAACTGAATACAGTGTTCGTTCACGGTGGCTTTTTGCCGAACGAGCCCTGGCAAAAACAGCCGGCCAACGTAGTCACGCGGATTCAGGTGATCGACAAGGAAGGACGCCCGAAAAAACGCGCGGAATGTGAGGATTGCCCGGCCTGGGCCGACCTTTGGAGCGGTCCTCCTTTTGTCGTTTATGGACACACGCCGCGCCCGGACGTCTACAAATTGAAATGGTCCGTCGGCATCGACACGGCGTGCGCGATGGGCGGCTATCTCACGGCCTTCATCTTGCCCGAAAAACGGTTCGTGCAAGTGAAGGCGCGCAAGCGCTACTATCCTTGATATGGCCGACACCTTTGCTCCCTTCGCCGGCGCGCTCCTGCTCTGCGTCGACCTTCAGCCGATCTTTCTGAAAGCGGTGCAGAAACCCGATGTCCTGCTGCGTCGCGTGAGCTTCGCGATCCAAGCCGCGCAAGGTCTGGGCCTGCGCATCGCCTTCACCGAGCAAGCCCCGCAAAAACTCGGCGGCGTCGCCCCCGAGCTGCTTTCGCTCGTGAAGAAACCCACGCTCTACTCGAAGACGACTTTCTCCGCCTTCGCCGACGATGGGATTTGCGAGGCGATCAAGAAGAGCGACACCGAGCATCTGATCCTCTGCGGACTCGAGACCCCGATCTGCATTTATCAGACCGCGCTCGATGCAGTGGATAACAACCTGCAGGTCACCATTCTCTCGGACGCCGTGTCGGCCCGACGCCAGGAAGACGCTGAAACGTGCATTCGTTCTCTCACGCGCCATGGCATCTACACGCTGCCGTCGGAAACGGTCTTTTACTCACTGATCGGCGGAACGAAGCATCCGTTTTTCAAGAGCTTCACTGAACTCGTGAAAAAGTATGGCTGACGCGAATACGCTTTCACTGGTTCGCGATCTGAAGGCCCTGGAAAACGCAGCAGGAAAGGTTTTCAACAGCGTTCTGCTGCTCCGAAAGCTGACCGCGAAAACCGCGTCGAATGGGAACGCGTTTCTCGGTCTCGAATTCGGCGACCGCACAGGCACGTTCAACTCGACTGTTTTCAACGACCATCCGCAGTTCGAAATTCTCCGCGGACTGACCGAAGGCGCGGCCGTGCGCATCGAAGGAAAATGCGATTACTATCAAGGTCGCCTTTCGCCGAAGATCACTCGCGTGACGTTGTTGACTGACGCCGAACTTTCCGCGGGCGGTCTCCTGGAAAATCTGGTCGAAGTCCCGCCGGAAAATCCCGCGGATCTCTGGGCCGAGTTCAACGGCTACATCGAAGGAATTCAGCATCCGGAAATTCGTCAGACGGTGCGCAATGTTTTCGATGAGATCGGCGAGAGCTTCCGAAATTCGCCCGCCGCGATTTCCATGCACCACGCTTATCGCCATGGTTTGCTCGAGCACACCACCCACATGGCGCGCGCGGCGAAAGCATTGTTTCCCGTTTATCCCGAAGTCCACGCCGACCTGGCGATGGCGGGTATCCTCACTCACGACACGGGCAAGACCATCGAGTATGAAGGCACGATCGCCACGCGACGGAGTCGACGCGGCGCACTGCAAGGCCACGTCGTGCTCGGTTATCAAATCGTCCGCAAAGCGGGACTGAAGGCGAAGCTGGATCCCGAATATTTGGAGCGTCTCGAGCACATCGTGCTCAGCCATCAGGGCGAACCGGAATGGGGCGCGGCGGTTTACGCGGCGACGCCGGAAGCGGTTTTCGTTTCGATGGTCGACAATCTCGACGCGAAGATGGGCATGGTGCAACGCGCGCTGCGCCAGGCCGGAGAGAGCGACGAATTTTCCGAACGCTTGCCCGGCCTGAGTTCGCAATTGCTCTTGCGCAAACTCGCCGCGCGCGCGCCGGTGCCGGCAAATTCGCAGCAAGCGGAGCTCGCGATGGAGCCGCCGCAGGAAAACGAAACGCCGGCGTCTTAGGCGCTATTAAACCGCGGCCAACTTCGCGCCGCCGGCGAGAAGTTTTTCCCGCATGACGGAAACGTCCTGCGCTTTTTCGAGCGCTTCTTCGGCCGTGATGAGCTCGCGGTTGTAGAGATTCATCAGGTGCGCATCCATCGTGATCATGCCGAGGCTCGCGCCGGTTTGGATGTCGGACGTGATTCGGAAGGTCTTGTTTTCGCGGATCAGCGACTGAATCGACGTGGTCGAAAGCATGATCTCGAAACTGGCGACGCGGCCTCCGCCGATCTTCTTGCAGAGCACCTGGGAGACGACGGCCTGCACGGATGACGCGAGCTGCGTGCGAATCATCTCTTTCATCGTCGCGGGAAACGCGTCGACGATACGATCGATGGTTTTCGGCGCGGAATTCGTGTGCAGCGTGGCGAAAACCAAGTGACCGGTTTCGGCGGCGCTGATCGCGGCCTCAATGGTTTCGAGGTCACGCATTTCACCGACGAGAATGATATCGGGATCCTGGCGAAGCGCGCGGCGAATGGCCTCTGCGAAGTTTGGCACATCGACGCCGATCTCGCGCTGTGTGACGATGCAGCGCTTGTGCGGATGATAATATTCGATCGGATCTTCGATCGTGATGATATGACCGTCGCGATGCTCGTTGATGTAGTTGATCATCGAGGCGAGCGTCGTCGATTTGCCCGAACCGGTGGGACCGGTGACGAGAATCAGTCCGCGCGGACGATAGAGAAGTTCCTTCACCTTGTCCGGCAGACCAATGTCGCGCAGGCCGAACATGCGGTTCGGAATTTGGCGAAGCACCAGGCCGTAGTTGCCCTTGGCCTTGAGCACGCTGACGCGGAAACGGGCTTTCTCGAGGAACGCGAAACCGAAGTCCGTTCCGCCGTTCAGCTTCACGCTCTGCTGGTGATTGTCGGGCGTGATCGAGAGCATGAGCTTCTCCGTGTCGGCCGGCGTGAGGTCGGGACCTTCGATCGGAACCATGCTGCCGCTGATGCGGAGCGTGGGAGGTTGGCCGACCTGGCAATGGAGATCAGAGGCGTTCTGATCCACGACCAGCTCCAGCAAATCGTTCATTTCGTAGCTCATGGGGCGCTTATTTGGACATCCAGAAAGGCGCAAGGAAGCCGTCGTGGCGACGAACGACTTCATGGCGCGGCAGCTTTTACCTCGGATTTACGGCACAGAAGACCTTACGCTTTAGCGGGAAACACAGCCACCAAAACATAAGGAAGCCGCCGTTTTGAGCGAACGGCGGCCAATCCGAATCAAAACCCAACGCGGCGTTTAGCGCAGGCTCATCAAGAACTCGGCGTTGGTGCCGGTCTTCTTGAGGCGATTGATGAGCATCTCCATGGCTTCGACCGTCGGGATGCCCTGCATCGCCCGGCGTAGGCCGTAGATTCGCCCCATTTCCTCAGGATGGTAGATGAGCTCTTCCTTGCGCGTTCCGGAGCGATCCATGTTGATCGCGGGGAAAATGCGCTTGTCGACGAGGCCGCGGTCGAGGTGGAGCTCCATGTTGCCGGTGCCTTTGAACTCCTCGAAAATGACTTCGTCCATGCGGCTTCCCGTGTCGATCAGCGCGGTGGCAATGATCGTGAGGCTGCCGGCGCCCTCGATATTGCGCGCGGCGCCGAAGAAGCGCTTCGGTTTTTGAAGCGCCGTGGCTTCCATACCGCCCGACATAATCTTGCCGCTGTTCGAGGCGAGAGCGTTGTACGCGCGGGCGAGGCGGGTGATCGAGTCGAGGAGGATGATGACGTGCTGGCCCATCTCGACGAGACGGCGGGCTTTTTCGCCGACCATTTCGGCGCAGTGAACGTGACTCTCGGGCGCCTCGTCGAAGGTCGAACTGACGACTTCGCCGCGAGTATTGCGTTTGAAATCGGTGACTTCTTCAGGGCGTTCGTCGATGAGGAGCAGAATCAATTTCGCGTCAGGAAAATTTTCCGAAATCGAGTTCGCCATGTTCTGCATGAGCACCGTTTTGCCGGTGCGCGGCGGAGCAACGATCAAGCCACGTTGGCCAAAACCGATCGGCGTGAGGATATCGACCGCGCGCATGGAGACGTCCTTCTGAACCTCGGGCGACTCGAGGAGAATGCGCTGCAACGGATAATACGGGACGAGGTCTTCGAATGGTTTCACCTTCGAAATTTCTTCCGGCGGCAAACCCATGACGCTTTTCACGCGCACGACGGACGCGCAGCGTTCGCCTTCCCGCGGAGCTTCGAGAACGACTTCGACGCGGTGGCCGCGCTTCAAACCGAAATGTTTGATCAGACTCTCGGGCAAGTATGCATCTTCTGGATACAGCCGATAATTGACGGCTTCGTGAACGATGAAGCCGTGGCCCTTGTCCGTGAGATCGATATAGCCCTGATCTACGAGTGGTCGCTTGGCTTCGGAAGCGGTCTTAAAAATCTGCGCGAGCAGCTGCTTGCGATTCGGAGCGCCATCGATCGTCGCGCCGAGGCGGCGAGCTTCGGCGGTGAGTTCGCCGAGATTGAGGGCGACGAGTTTGTCCACCGCGATCGGTTCACCGCCGCCGGAGGAAATTTCGTCGGCGCGGGCGTTCAGCGCGTCGAGATCGTTGAAGCGATCGGGGCCAGGCAACTCGCCATAAACCGGCTGGAGACTCGGCGGGGGCGGTTGCGCAGGGTGCTGTTGGCCGCCGCCTCCCTGCTGCCAGGGTGCGCCGCCGCCGTGCTTGCCGCGCTTCCGTTTGTTTCGCTTGTCGCGTTTCCAGAAAGGCTCGTTGCGGTCCCCGCCGCCATGTCCTCCTCCACCGTGACCGCCGCCGCCGTGCTGGCCGCCGCGTTCTGCGCCGTGGCGGGGCTCGTGATGAGCGTGCTGGTGCCCGCCTCCGGGTTGCTGGGATGGCTGGGGAGCGGCCGCGGGCGCAGCAGACGGTGACTCATCGCTGACGTTAGCGCCGGGATCTTCGTCGGAGGAATAGCGGGTGGGAACGTCCTCGGCTTCCGCTTTCTCGGCGCGGGCAAGCGATTGTTCGCCGGCGGATTCCTGAGTCTGTTCTTCACGGGCGGCTTCGGGTCGACGTGGCGAGAAAGTGCCGCGCGGCGCGCGGGCGGAAGCCGACTCGTCTGAATCAGGAGCGCGCTGGCCAGCGTCGCTGTCCTCACGCGCTCCGGTGGCCTCGTTGCGCTCTTCGCGATCGGCCTTGCGCTCGCGAGGCGCGCGGCCCTCGCGTTCACGCGGCGCGGCGGACTCGGATTCCTCGGACGGACGAGGCGCGGTCTCCAACGGCAGTTCGGGAGCAGAAGCGGCTTCGGCGGCCGCGGCCGCTTTTGATTTGCGCGGCTTCGCAGCGCGCGTGCGCGTACGAGTTTTCTTCTTTGCTTCGCTGGAGGGCGATGCTTCGTCTGCGCTGGAATTCTCGGAATCGTCCATAGATAAAATGTTCGTGATTTCTGCCCCAACCCACCCGGCCACGCTTTGGCCGACGTGTCGTTTGTTATCGCCGCGAACCGATCGTATCCAAGAGGCGAACGACTTGTTCGCGAAGGAAGTCACGGGAGCCGTCGTTCAACAGAACGTAATCGGCCAATTCAATTTTTTGCGCCAAGGGCAATTGCTTCGAAATTCTTTGCTGGGCGAGCGCTTGAGACATACCGCGCTCTGAAAGCCTAGCGAGTTGCAGGGCTGACGATGTGGCTACACAAACTGTGAAATCAAACCAATTTTCGAGGGCTTTCTCGAAGAGTAAGGGCACCTCGAAGACCGACGGTCCGGCTTCCCGTTCCCCGATGATTTTGCGCCAAAGCACGAAGAGGCGCGGATGCACAATTTCCTCCAAGCGCAGCAATTCCGTGGAATCGTTGAAGACGATGCGCGCCAGGGCGCCGCGGTCGATCTCGCCGCCGGGGCCAACGACGCCCCGCCCAAAGGCGGCGCCAATCGCTTCGACCACGGCCGGATCGGTCAAAACGGACTGTTTGACCAGTTCGTCCGAGTCGATGCGGTGGTAGCCAAGCTCTTCAAAAATGCGTGCGGCGACCGACTTTCCTGAGCCGATGCCGCCTGTGAGTCCGATGATCATGCAGATGCTGCGGAACCCACGGAGATTGGGCTTGCGCGGTTTTCGCGCAAATCATTAGTCACTCCGCGGCTCGCTCGATCGATGTTTCAGCTATTCGGGACGGGCCAAAAACGAACGAAAGCATGGCACCTTTGCTCGCCAATCCCAGCACGTCTGCCGTCGCCGATGCGGCGCTGGAGAACTTCGCCGCCATGTTTCCGGGAGCCAAGCCTGCCCTGCTGGATCGCGTGTTCGCCGATGTCGCCGCTATGTTTGCGGGCCACTATCTCGATTATCAAAAAATCGACACGCCGTATCATGATTTGCAGCACACGCTGCAGGTCACGATGTGCCTGATCGACATGCTGAGCGGCCGCCACGGCGCCGGGATCGAACCGCCTCTCAGTCCGCGGCAATTCGAATTGGCCGTGTGCGCCGCGCTGCTGCACGACACGGGCTACTTGAAACTGCGCGCCGATCTCGAGGGCACCGGGGCAAAGTACACGTTTACCCACGTCCTCCGCAGTTGCGCCGTCGCGTCGTCGTACCTGCCGACGGTCGGCGTTTCTCTGGATGAACTCGATGGCGTGCTCGGCGCGATCCGCTGCACGAATCCGACGACAGTCATCCGGCGTCTTCATTTTCAACATCCCATTGAAGGTATCGTGGGCTGCGCAGTGGCCACGGCGGATTATATTGGGCAAATGTCCGCGCCGAATTATTTGGCGCAACTCCCTCTGCTCTTCGCCGAGTTCGAGGAATCCGACAACTTTGCTGGCGTGCCGATGGATCAACGCGCCTTTCGCAGCGTCGACGACTTGATCGCGAAAACACCGCTTTTTTGGAACACCGCGGTGATGCCGAAATTGGAAAACGAATTGCTCGGGCTTTACCGTTTTCTCGCCCGCCCGTATCCCGATGGCCCAAATGCCTACATCGAGTCGGTCAATCAAAACGTGGCGGCGATCACTGCCGAAGGCGTTCGCCGCTCGCAGACCGCGGCGCCGTTCAAGACGCCCGTGAGCTGATCGCATTTGCTTGCGCGTCGCGGCGCAGTCTCGCGCCGGCGCTGTATCCGCGGACGCACTACTGGCGGTGCGCAACAGGCAATGCAGCGCTCGAGCGGACGCGTTCGCACCTTTTGCCTCGAGGCAGGTCCAACGGGCCATGGCCATCCAAGACTCCACAACCATCATGGCGGAGACGATTCGCGCCATTCTCGCCCCTAGGAAAGGCATTCTGGCAGCCGACGAAAGTTTTCCGACCATCAAGAAACGTTTCGACAGCGTGAAAGTGGAGTCCACCGAGGAGAATCGGCGAGCGTATCGCGAGTTGCTCTTCACGACGCCAAACCTCGAGCGGTACATCAGCGGCGTGATCCTCTTCGATGAAACCGTGCGCCAGTCGACGGGCGGGAAAACGTTTCCCCCATATTTGACCGCGCGCGGCATCGTGCCTGGCATCAAAGTCGACGGAGGCACCGTGGAGTTGCCCGGCTTGAAGAAGGAGAAAGTGACTCAAGGACTCGACGGCTTGTCCAAGCGATTGAAGGAATATTACGAACTCGGCGCGCGCTTCACGAAATGGCGCGCTGTTTTCACCATCGGACCCGGCCTGCCCTCACACGCAGCGACCGCGGCGAATGCGCACGCCCTCGCGCGTTTTGCCGCGGCAAGCCAAAGCGAGAATCTCGTGCCGATCGTCGAACCCGAGGTGCTCATGAATGGCGAGCACGCCATCGAAGATTGCGAACGCGTCACGGAAACTACGTTGCGCATGGTCTTCGCTGCACTCGTCGAACAGGGCGTGGTGTTGGAAAACATGCTTCTGAAATGCGGCATGGTTCTCGCAGGGGACAAATCCAGGACACCTGCCGACGATGCGGCGGTGGCGAGGGCGACGCTGCTTTGCTTTCGGCGCTCCGTGCCGGCCGCGGTTCCGGGAATTGTTTTTCTGTCCGGCGGGCAGTCGTCAGACGACGCAACCCGGCGCCTGGCTGCCATCTGCGCAGAGGGAAAAAGCAACGCACCCTGGAAACTCAGCTTTTCGTACGGGCGCGCGCTGCAAGACGATCCTCTTCATACCTGGAAGGGTTCGTCCGCCAACGTGGCGAGCGCACAACAAGCGCTGCTTTCTCGGGCCGAGAAAAACAGCGCCGCCCTGAGCGACCACTGAGTTAAGAACCAAACGCGCCTGCCGCCCACCTCAGCTCCCACGCCAACTCTGCATCAGCCAACATCGACACCGGAAACCACTGCCGCACCCTCGCCCACGCCTCCAACATACGCGGCTGTGACACGACATTCGCGCAACTCCGCCGATTGGATCTGCGCGACCGTTTTTAGTCCGCTGAATTGGCGCAGAACTGGCCGAGTGAAACGTGAGATTCGATGACCGTTCGGAATCCAGCGCACCGCTCGAATCGAAAAAATCTTTTGCATGCATGTCGAGCGGAGCGCGCCTCGTTCGTTCTAATTACGAAACGCCAAATCAATGACTCACCTGCCATGAGAAATATCGTTATTAGTACACAGCTGACGCTCGATGGCGCCATGCAGGCTTCTGGCGGTGCGGAGCAAACCTTCAACGCCCAGAAATAATTTCACCGTCAAAAATCTCACCTGAACCTCCACAGTTATATATGAAAAACACGAAACCCAAAAACACGATCTGCCTTTGGTATAACAAAGATGCGCTCGACGCGGCGCGCTTTTATGCGGCGACGTTTCCGGACAGTGCAGTCACTGCCATCCACCACGCTCCGAGCGACTACCCGTCGGGAAAACAAGGAGATATATTGACCGTCGAGTTCACCGTTTGCGGCATTCCCTGCTTGGGTCTGAACGGCGGCGATGCTTTCGAACACAGTGAGGCTTTCTCCTTTCAGATCGCGACGGACAACCAAGAAGAAACCGATCGCTACTGGAACGCGATTGTCAGCAACGGCGGTGCAGAAAGCGCGTGCGGTTGGTGCAAAGACCGCTGGGGCCTGAATTGGCAAATCACACCTCGAGCCCTAACGGATGCCTTCACCGCCGGAGGAGCCACCGCCAAACGCGCCTTCGACGCGATGATGGACATGGGAAAAATCGACATCGCTAAAATCGAAGCCGCTGTGCGCGGGGCGTGATCACGTTGCGACGGTTTTAATATCGTTTCCCGCTAATATCGTTTCCGCGAATCACACGAAACACGAAACGCGGGAATAATTCCTAGGAACACGCGGAGGGCACCGAATCAAAAACGCCCTCTGTGTGTTCTCCATAATAAGCATGCCGTTGACAATGTTTTCGTATCTTTGTCTTCTGGGCAATGCTTGCTACGATATATTCTGCCGCGTTGCAGGGCATCGACGCGGAACTCGTCACCGTCGAGGTGAACACGGGCGAGAGCGGCGAACCGAAGTTGATCTTGGTTGGACTGCCGGACACCGCCGTAAAGGAGTCGAATGACCGAGTCACATCCGCGCTCGGCAATTCCGGTCTGCGACGTCCTTGGACGCGGACGACCATCAATCTCGCTCCCGGAAGCATCCGCAAAGAAGGTCCGATCTATGATCTGCCGATCGCCCTCGGCGTTTTGGTGGCAACGGGACAACTGCAGAACGAGCCGCTCGCCCAATATTTGATTGCTGGCGAACTCGGCCTGTCAGGCGCGACGCGGCCGGTCCGCGGCGCGCTCGCGATGGCGCGACTCGCGAAGGCGCTGAACAAGCGAGGTATTCTCCTTCCGGAAGCGTCCGCGGCCGAGGCTGCGTTCGTCGAAGGGATCGAGGTCTACAGTATTTCATCGCTCGATCAGGCGTTTCGTTTTCTGCGGAACGAGATTCCGCTCGCTCCCCTGCCTCACCGTCATCTCAACGCGCCCATCCGCGTAGGCGCTGACGGCAGCGGAGATTTTTCCGAAATCAAAGGCCAGCACGCCTTGCGCCGCGCCGTGGAAATCGCCGCGGCAGGCTCGCACAATTTGCTGATCATCGGTCCGCCTGGCTCTGGAAAATCCATGGTCGCCAAGCGCATTCCCACGGTATTGCCCAATCCCACGCTCGAGGAGTCGCTCGAAGTATTGAGCATCAATTCGGCGGCGGGACAAACCCTCAGTGGGACCGGACAACTCGGTCAGCGGCCGGTGCGCAGTCCTCATCACACGATTTCCGACGTCGGGCTTCTCGGCGGCGGCACCATTCCCGGGCCCGGAGAAATTTCTCTCGCGCACAATGGCGTGCTTTTTCTCGACGAATTTCCGGAGTTTCGACGCTCCGCGCTCGAAGTGCTCCGTCAACCTCTCGAAGACGGCGTCGTCACGATTTCGCGCAGCGCAGGCAAGGTCACCTTGCCCTGTTCGTTCATGCTCGTGGCGGCGATGAACCCGTGCCCGTGCGGCTATCTTGGCGATTCCAGACACGAGTGCCGGTGCACGCCAACGATGATCCAGCGCTATCGCTCCCGCATCAGCGGACCTCTGCTCGATCGCATTGACCTGCACGTGGAAGCGCCCGCTGTATCCATCGGAGAACTACGCGACGACAAACCGGGCGAGTCGTCCCAGGCCATGCGAGAGCGGATTCAAATCGCGCGCAACCGCCAGCAAGCCCGTTTTCGGGGCAGCAAAACGACCGCCAATGCGCGCATGTCTCACGCGCAGATTCGCCGGGCCTGCAAAATCTCCGCCGAACTGGGAGATCTGCTGCAACATGCGATGGAGCAACTCTCCCTCTCAGCCCGCGCTTACGATCGCATTCTAAAGGTGGCCCGGACCATCGCCGACTTGGCCGGCTCCGAAGCGATCGCGTCTTCCCATCTTCTCGAGGCTATCCAATACCGCAGCCTCGACCGAAGTCTCTCGTATTGAAGCGGGACAGGCTCGGTTTTTTGCGCGCGGGGCGCAGGACGTTGTGCTCTTGTCGAAGCATGCGATTCATTTTTGCCCCAATTCAAAACACCGGCCGCCCGTCGCGCGGGAGCGCTGGAATCTTTCGGTTTGTTTTCGCTCTGGGCCTCGCGCTTGCGCTTTCCAGCGGGCCGTCCATTTGCGCGGCGAGTATTGATGACGCCGCCGCTGCCCATCCGGCTCCTGGTGCCGACTCCATTCGGCTCGGAATTCAGGGCTACACGTTTCGTGAATCGAACATCGCCGACGCGCTCGACCAAACGCGCGCTGCAGGCGTGGGTTATTTCGAGGCGTATTTCAAACACGAGCTCGGTTACGGACTGCCAGGAAAATTCGATCACCACATGAGCCGCGAAACGCGCGAAAAGATTCTGGCGCTGGCCAAGGCCAAGGGCGTTCGGATCGTGAGCTACTATGTGGACTATGGTGAAACCGAGGCCGATTGGCGGCAGATTTTCGAATTCGCTCGCGCCATGGGCATGGAGCAGATCGCAACTGAGCCGCAGCCGGAGTTTTTCGATTTGGTCGAGCAACTCTCGACGGAATTCGGCATTCGCGTGGCCGTCCACAATCACCCGAGTCCCTCGCATTATGCGGACCCGAGCGTCGCTCTAGCCGCGGTGCAAGATCGCGGGCCTTCCATCGGGCTCTGCGCGGACACAGGACACTGGGCGAGATCGGGTTTCGATCCGGTCGATTGCCTCCGGCGTGCCGAAGGGCGCATCCTGGAGCTGCATTTCAAAGACATCGAAAAGCGCGGCGACGTGCACGCCGTCGACCTGCCTTTCGGCACGGGGACGTCCGACGCGCTCGGGCAGATCCGCGAACTGCAGCGACAGCATTTTCACGGGTATTTGTTTATTGAATACGAGAACAGCCGCGCATCGCTGCGCGAGGATGTGGCTGCGTGCGTAAAATTCTGCCGCGATTCGCTGGGCCAGAAATAGCCGCGGCGGGCGCGGGAGTGTGGCTCCCGGGCTGCCTACGGGAGCGCCGCTGCGACGGTGGACTTTTTATGGGACCAGAATTTCTCCAAGGATTCCCAAAAATGTTTATAGCCGGGCAGCGATGATGGTTTCACCAAATATGCGTCGGCGCCGGCGTCGAGCGAAGCGCGCATGTCCTGCTGGACATTCGATGAGCTCACGATCGTGACGGAAAGCTTGGCGAATTCAGGGCGCGTCCGCAGCCACTTCACAAACTCCGTGCCGCTGCAATGGGGCATCTTCAGATCGGACACGATCACGTCGGGAAGTGGATGCTCCGCACGATCCGCAAAGCGACCTTCGCCCAATAAATAGCGCTTCGCTTCCTCTCCGTTTTCCACGCGCAACACTTTCACCGTCGGCTTCTCCTTGGCCGCGCGCGTGAAGAAATAAGCATCGTCGTCGCTGTCCTCGATCAGGAGAACTTTTCGCGGAGTGGATTTGTCGTGCATGTTTTTTTTGCATACGGGCGCGCCTTTCTCTGAGCAAGAACGCGACGATCCACCGCCAGGCGAAACTTCCCGAGTTTCACTAGGGGGAAATTCGGTAGCCTTCCGCGCCGCTCAGACCGAATTGCGGTCGATGAGGCGGACCGGGAGCATGACGTTTCGCTCTTTCACGACTTCGCCCGAAGTGAGCCGATCCATCAGATCGACCACCCGATTGGCCATTTCGTGGAGCGGTTCCTCGATGGTGGTCAGCGGAGGATTCAGCAGCAGCGAAACGCGCTCGTTTTCGCCGCCGATCAAAGCGATGTCCTGCGGCACTTTCACACCCATGACATAGGTGAGGATATGCAAGCACTCCAGTGCTTCGAAACTCGAGCCTGGCGCGTAGATCGAATCCGCACCGGAGCGGACGACGCGCGTCACAACCGACATGTGATTGCTCTCTGGACCGAAGAGCGACGCACGCTGTTCGTCGATCGGCAAGCCAGCTTCGGAAAGCGCTTTCTGAAAACCGCGCAGACGTTCGGCGAACGGAAAATAATTGGGTCCGAGGAACGCCGGCTTCTTTCGACCGCGATCGATGAAATGCCGCGCCGCCATGTAGCCCGCACGGTAATGATCTGAATAGACGACGTACTCGGTGCGATCAATAGGGAACTTGTCGATGTGGACGACCGGCATTCGCTTCTCGAGCTCAGCGCCCAACTCGCGTAGTGTCTTGTCCTGCGTGACGACGACCACGCCGTCGAAAAACTTCGCGGGCAACTCCTCGAACGGATTCAGCGGAAGAAGAATGCCGATATTCCGTCGCGAAAACGCATATGACAAATGCGCGATCAAGGTCGCCGAGTAACCACCGAAGCGATCTGGATACGTAGGCTCGGAGAGAATGACGATCTCGCGGTTTCGTACGGAGACCTGGGGCTTCAGGTTCAACTCGGCCGCGGCGCTCAAAATCTTCTCGCGCGTCTCGGGTTTCACGCGATCGCGATTGTTAAGGACGCGGCTCACCGTGCCGGGAGAAACGTTCGCGAGACGGGCTAGATCATAAATCGTGGCCTTCTTCGGCGCTCCCGCAGTTGCCGAGGTTTTCGTTTTAGGAGCGGCTGCGCCGCGGGAATGTGAGGCCGACTTCCTGGTGTTTTTTTTCACGCTTTCGCTCATGGAATACCGCGTTTTCTAAGGTGATCCGGGGCGGATGCAACATTCCGTCAGGCGTGTTGAACTGTTTCCTCCTTGTTGCGCAAAGCGCAGAAAGTTTTTCCGGACTGATTCGGAGCGCCGGCCTTCTGGCCGGGCCGCTTTTATCGCGGTTTTGCCGCGGACTCGCTTCATCGCGAGAAGCGGCGATCGAGTCCGTCCGCGCCTTGAGGCGCGGACAATTAAATAAATAGAATGCCGGCGAGGACGCCAGCGCTCCCAGTGGCCGACGTCGGCAAAATGCCGACGCTCGGCCAATCCTTGGCACTCGGCGAGACGCCGAGGCTTGGTTAACCTTCGACAGCCGGCGAGGCACCGAGGCTCCGCCAATCTCCGACGCTCGGCGAGACGGCGAGGCTCGGCTAATCTCCGACACTCGGCGAGACGCCACGCTCAGCAAATACTGGAGGCTCGCCGAAGGTTCGACCAAACTCAAACGCTCGGCCGGCCGAGTGCGCCTTTCCAAGGCGCAGGAGGCTCTGGGAGCGCCGGCGTCCACGCCGGCATCGGGTTGTCTATGCCAGCCCACCATTAACCCCCACACCCCGTACAAACGTCGCTGATTTCGACACGATTGTTTCAAACTCGCGGCGAGGCCGAAATTTATTGGGCCAGTCTTTGCGAGATTGCGCGTTTCAAATCGCTATCGCCTTCGGCGACGAGATCCTCCGCCCGCTTCCATTGCTGCCGCGCCTGAGCTCGTTCGCCTTGTTGTTGAAGCATGTCGCCCAGAGTAAGAAAGATGGTAGGATTCTTCGGCTGCAGGCTTGCGAGTTCTTTCAACGCCGAGATCGCATCGGGCAATTGATGCGCTTGGGCAGCGGCATCAGCTTTTTTGGCATATGCATCAACCAACGAAGCGGTGAGGCTCTGATGCTCGGGCGAATTGGCCGCGACGTATTTAAGCGCTTCCCTGGCGGAAACGATCGCCGCGCCGGCATTGCCCTTGGAAAGATAATATTCCGCCAGGAGTCCGCGCGATGGGACATCGTCGGGGGCGATGCTGGCGACACGCTTCAAGCATTCGGCTGCGGCATCGCGATCGCCGGATTCCCAGAGGATGCGGGCCAGCGCCATGTTTTCCATTTTCAACAAGGGTTCGTTTTTCAATACAAACTCCAGCAACGGGCGCGCGGTCGTGTCATCGCCCTGTTTTAGCGCGACGTTGAGATAGGCTTTCGCGATCGGGAGCGACTCCGGAAGTTTCTCGCGGTAGGTGTGCGCCGTGGCCGCGGCTTCGGCTAATTTTCCCTGGGCAACGAAAGCTGCGACGAGTTGCGGACAAATCTTCTCGATGTCGCCGCCAGAGGACAGGGCCGCTTCAAATGCAGTGACTGCCTCATCATAATGTTTCGCGGCAGCCTTCGAAACACCGACGAAAAATACAACCGTAGGGCTATTTGGATCCAGCCGCGCGAGACGTTCGAGCACAGGTTTTCCTTGATCCGGTCGCCCATTGCGAAAGTCGTCCTCGAAGGTGAGGGAGAGCCGCTGAATGTTATAACAGCGCTCGAGCAACGCCTGCTTCCAAGGATCGCTGGGCGGCGGCTCGGGCCTTTGCTGGCTGATTTGCCGGAAAGCTGCGGCGCGGTCGGTTTCGCCGCGACGATCAAGCAGCGGCGCCAGCAGCGCGGCTCCGGCTGTGGAATTTGGATGCGCTGCCATGAGGTCTTCCAGATTCCGCACCGCCGCGTCTTGTTCTCCGGCCTGCAGCTGTAGTTTTGCCAGGCCGACAACGGCGTCCGACTGACTCGGCTCGATCGAGAGCGCTTGGCCAAATGCATCGCGTGCACCGGCGCTGTCGCCGAGCTTTAATAATACATTTCCCAATGCCAACTGCGCCGGCAAATATTCCGGCTTCGCATGAAGCGCCAGGCGCAGTTCGTTCGCGGCTTCTTGAAGATTATTCTGAGCCTGAGCGATGTCCGCCAAATAATAATGATCCTGGGCCGACAATCCCTCGCGAGTGCGAGCGATCAATGCAAAGCAAGTCCGCGCCTCCGTCGTCTTGCCGTTCGCGACATAGAGGTACGCGAGCGAACGAAGCTTGTCAGCGTCGCCGGCATGCCGCGCCGCCTCCGCGTGGGCCATATGCAACGCCTCGCTGAAGGCAGGAGCGAGATCGGCATATTTGGTTTCGGCCGGCAGAGCCGTGCCTCTGTGCGCATCAATAAAATATATTGCGAGCGCTGCTCCAACACACAGTGCAAACAGACTGATGATTATCCGACGCTTTGAGCCCATGAATATATAACGGACAAACCCTCCCGGGCATTCGCCGAGAGGGTTTGTCGAACCAACCGAATAACGAAGTCCAGGTAAACTAGAAATCTATCGTCGTTGTTAGATACCACGTTCGTGGATCCAATATTCGATACGCAGCCGGCGTTCCGTCTGAGTTCGCCACGATAGCTCTCACCCCACCGTTTTCCTGAAGGTCGCGGACATTGAGTTGGAAGCTGATATCCGACTTTCGATAGAGTTTACGTTTATAGCCTACCCAGACATCGAAGGCGATGTAGCCGGGCGTGGTGTAAGGATGATCCAGATCGAGCGCGACGACCGTGCCGCTGGCGTCTTTAATCGCCGGATTGCCGATGATGGCTTTTTCGATGTAGCGAGCGCCGCCGCCGATGCTCACGCCTTTAAGGAAGCCCTCGGAGAACGTGTAGTTCGTGATCGCGCTGGCATGCCACTTCGCCAATTGCGTGGACGGCTGGCCCTCGGCCGATTTGTACGACAAATAATAAAACGCGTTGTCGCTATTCCACTGTTGCTGGCCGGTGCGTCCCACGCCCCAGCCTCCTCCGGTGTAGGTGTAAGGTCCGGTCCACAACGCGGGAATGCTCTGCCAGTAGGCCAGGCGGTTCTCGATGAAATCGGTCAGGCCCGTAGCGATGTTGGTTTGTTTGACGTCTTGTTTCGAAACGTTGGCCATCAAGCGCCAGTTTTTCGTCACGTTATACGTCAGCTCCAGTTCGATACCCTTCGCGACTTCATTGGCCGTGTAGCCGTTTGCGAGACGTGCGTCGCCAACCGTGTTGCCGTAGCTCGAACCCTGGTTGATCGAAGGCGACATATATTTCTGGTATTGAATGCCAGCCTGAGCCGCGAGGTTCGGCATGAACTCGTTTTCCATGTAAGGAATGGTCCATTGAGCGAGCGGGAAGTTCGCGGCGGCGGCAGGCGCGTTGGCGGCGACGGTTTTGAACCAATTGACCTTCGCGTTCAGTTTGCCGTCGGGTGTATTGACCGAGAAACCATATTCGCGCGTCGTACCGGTTGGGCTCGGAGTCGTGTTACCTAACAAGTCAATCGCGCCAGCGTTCGGAATGAAGTTTTCCGAATAATTATAGTGAACGCTGAGCCACTTCAATGCGTGGAAGACGCCGCCATAGGTCTTCGTGTTCTTCGCGATCGTCGGATTGTAATCCTTGTCTCCAGAAGTCGGGTACGGACCAGCCGGCGTGACCGTGAATGGCGCCGAACTTGCGCCAGTGGCGAACTGACCATTGTCATGGTCGCGGCGGATGCCAGCGGTGCCGACAATCTTTCCGTCCCAGAGAAAGGCCTGAGCCACGGCCGCTTCGGTCTGCAACTTGACCAAATTCTTGGTGTTGCTCTTCAGTCCGTAAAAACTGTTCACAGTGCCGAGATTCGGGAGATATGGCACGTTCTGATACAGCATCGGATGCAGCGGAACAGACTGGGCCTGGTAGTTGTTCGCCGCCGTACCGCCCATGTAATAGCGATAGATTACGCTCTCGTCCGACCCGCCAATCTGGCGTGCATTATACTGCATGTGGTCGGTTTCCGTGCGGCGATCTTCTGCGAAGCCAGTGAGTTTATATTGACCAAACCATTTATTATATTTGGTCAGGTCGAGATCATAGCTCAACGTGCCGCGGATGACGCGATTCGTATTATGATCGGTCTGCCGATTATCGAGACCGCGAAATTGCATGAAGGTCTCGAGGAAATGCGGATTAGGCGCGCCTCCTGGCAGGTATTTGTTCACGTCTACGCTGTAGATCGCGTACTCCGTGCGGAAGAGATCGAGGAATTCGTTATCCACCGTTTCGTGGACGTACGCGACGTTGGCGTACAACCCTTTGAATATCTCCTGATCGAGCGAAATATTGAAGGTCTTTTGCCCCAGGTGCTGCAAACTGGGATTCAGATTCATCCGACTCAGCGATATATACTGGTCGTTCGACATGCTCGGCGCTTCCCAAATGCCAACGTTGTCGAGATTCTGGGCGAAATACGTATAGCCCGTGGCGGTGTTACTATAAGCGCCCTCGAGCTTGCCCGCGGAATCGAAAAGCAAAACCGGGCCGTTTGTATTCGCACTCAGACCCGTAGCGATCGGAGCGGTCGACGTGCTGTCGTAGATCGGCTTGCCCACTTGAAGCCATTGCGAGATGCCGTCACCCGGCGTAATGGTATTTGGATTGTTCGAGTTGATCCGGACCTTCTCGAAACTTGCGCGCAGCGTTGTCTTCGACCACGGACGGAAAGCGAGCGCGGCGTAGAGGCGATTATCGTGATTCCATGAAGGCTTCTGCTCGAAACCGCGTTCCGAGTACGCGGCAGCGACGCGCACGGCGAAAAAGTCCTTCTTCACAACGTAGTTGCTATTCAGCGTCGCGCGTTGATCGCCGAAACTGCCGAAACGATAGCTTAGCTGATTGTGGCTGCCGTTGAGATTCGCGAGTTGCGGCGAGTAGTTGATAATGCCGGCGGGCGAGCCGAGACCGGCCAGAATCGAATTCGGGCCGCGCACAATCGTAACTTCGTCGAGATTGTATGTGTCGAAACCGGCCCACGTGTTGATCGAATAAAAATAGTCGCGCGTGATATCAGCGGCGGCGAGACCACGGATGCGGTTTGCGGAGTTTGGGTTGCGCGCGACGTCGTCGGACGGACGGCCCAACGACTGCTGGGAAGAGGTGAAATCGCGCGTGCCTTCGGTGTTGGCCGTGTAGGTGAGAATGTCGTTGACGCTCACGGCCGACACGTCGGTGAGGAACTGCTTCGTGACGACGGTAATCGACTGAGGAACGTCCTTCAGATCGGTGTTGATTCGGCTACCGGCGAGTGTGGCGGTGGCTTGGTAACCTTCGTCCTTGCCGGCGTCGACCATGAAGGGCGACAGCACAATTGTTTCTTCGTCTTTATCCGTTTTGGGATCGTTGGGCGAATTGGTCGCCGTCTGGGCGAAGCCAGGGTGCAACATCAGTGAAAACGACGCGGCGAGAGCCAGGCTGCGTCGGTTCCTGAGTATGGAGGGAACGTGCATGGTTTGTGTTTAGTTTGGGTAGGAACGGGCTTTCTGGGGAACAGACCGGAACCGGCGTGGGGCCGGAAATTCGGCCAAAGTCAGGCGCGAGATGGGGCGAAAAGCGGCATGCTCGGGGCGAAAAGTCGAAATCGGCGGACGGGATTCTCCGAGTTCAAAGGGGGTGAGTACCGCAAAAAGCGCCAGTGTCCCGCCGCTATGTCAACAGTATTTTATTTAGTAAAACTGTTTTACCACGGTTCGTGGAGGCGTGGGGCACGGCCACCGTGGTGGTGGGCTATTTTCCAGTTCCGATGTTTCGGAACGCCATCAACGGAGCTCGATTGCGTGCGACCACGATGTCCGGCCGCCCGTCACCATCGAGATCCACGCGAACCACGGCCTTGGCATCCCCGGGCACCACCAGGCCGCTTTCTCCAGGCATCGGGGTTTGAAAGCCCCCGTGGCCGTCGCCCAGCAGCAACTGGCTTAGACCGCTGTCGAGACGCCCGACGGAAGGCGCTGGCGCATACGAATTTTGCACGGCGTAGATATCGATCGTGCCGTTTCCATCGAAATCGCCGGTGATTGCGGCTTCGATCGGAGAAACTTGAGCCAGCCGGGGCAACGGTTCGAAGCGATATGAGCCGTCCTGGTTACTCAGCAGAACGCCGCTGCTCAGGTTGGTCGCAGCCAGGCGCTGGGCGGCTTCGATCTTCTCTTTGCCCAGCACCTCCTCGAGCGTGGCGCGCGCATAGGCATCATTCCTCGGATACTTTTTCAAAATCGCAGGAATCGCATCTCCGAGTTCTTTGCGAGTGCGCCGCGGATAAAGCGTTTCGCCTTCATAGTAGCCCTCGATCAACTGAGTCGTGTCGTCGCCTTTGAAGTCGCCCACATAAAGAACGACCGGGTGCGTCGCATTGGCATGATACGGCGAATTCAGGCCGAGATTGCCCACGATGAAATCAGGGTGGCCATCGCCGTTGAAATCCGCCGAGGCGATGCAACTCCACCAGCCAGTTCCGGCGGAAGCGAAGCCGCTCTTTTCTGTCCAGTCTTCGAAACTGCGTCCCTGAACGTTGTGGAAATATTTCACGTTGCCCCACTCCACCGTGACAAGCAGGTCGACCCAGCCATCGCCATCGACATCGCTCCACAGCGCTCCGGTGACCATTCCGAGCTGCCGGAGCGCGGGCGCGACGCGATCGGTCACATCTTCGAAGTGACCTGCGCGATTCGCCAACAGCGCGCTCCGAGGAGTCGCCGGATATTGTCCGGGAACGACACGCCCTCCGATGAAAACATCCACCTGTCCATCGTGATCGAAGTCGCTCGCAACCGCCGCTCCCGCGCTGATCGCCAGTTTCGGAAGCGCACCTTCGGCGGCGGCCGCCAAGTGACCGTATCCATCGTTCACATACAATTCCGGCTGGTACCCGGAAGAGCCCGCCGGCTGGGCGACGCCACCTTTCGTGACCAGCACGTCGTTCACGCCGTCACCATTCGCATCGAACAACAAAACGGGTCCGCAATTCACGTCGCGCTTGCCGCCCGCGGCACCGGCATCGCGCAAAACCCACCGGCCGTCCGCACCTGCTTCGAGAATGCGCAAGCCATCCAAACCGCTTCCGCCGACGACGATGACATCATGACCGCCACGGGTCAGCGGGCCCGCCGCCAAGGTCGGACCGTTTCCATTGAACCGCAGCGGCTGCAGCGGATTTTGGGCGAACTCATCGATTTTGGCTGAATGCGATTCCAAGGCGATGTTCGAGGCCGCGCTGACATCGACGAAGAATTTTGGCAAGGCAGGTTTCCCTAGCCGCGCAGTCGGCGCGACGTTCCCCGGCTCAGCCGCCGCAATATCGGATTCCGTGATGGTGTAGCGCGCGTCCGCCGCCAGATTTTCTAACGTCTGCGTTGAGCCACTCGGCCAATCGATCGTCAGTTGAATGACTCTATCGTCGCCGCCCAGTCCAAAGTGCAACACCGGCTCGGAACTGGAAACGTAGCCGCGAGCCAGGACCAATTGGCGGACTTGCGTGCCGGACTTGGACTTCAACGTCACCGTTGCGCCGACTCCGAACCGATTCGATTTCACTCCGCGTAGAGCGATGACGACGCGGTGGCCGGCATCCGAATCATTGCGCAAAAGGGTCAGCCCAGCTTGGAAGTTCGTGCAGGCCAGATCCAAGTCGCCGTCGCCGTCGAGGTCGCCGAACGCCGCGCCGAAACTAACGCCGCGTTGATCCAAGCCCCAGGCCGCGCTGACGTCCTCGAACTGCAGATCCCCGCGATTGCGAAAGGCGAAATTCTTTTCGGCCAGCACCGGTGACGCGCGTTCGATCCGGACTTTCTCCTCGAGAGTCGGAGCCATCAGCATGCGCGCCATCAAATCGGCGTTGTGCGATTCGCGGTGCATCCCGTTTGTAGCGAAAAGATCGATACGCCCGTCATTGTCCAAATCCTCGAATCGCACCGACCAGGTCCAGTCCGTCGCGGCGACGCCGGCCATCTCGGCAATTTCCAGGCATCGGCCTGCGCCTGCATTCAAATAGAGCGCATTGTGAAATCGCTGCGAGGCCTTAGCCACGCCGCTCGGCGGATCCTCCGCCAAGCGGCTTCGCGATAGGGCCATGGTGCGCTGATCTTTCTGGTGCGTGCTAGCGGCCATCTCGGCGACGATGAGATCGAATTTCCCGTCGTTGTTGATGTCACCGAGGTCCGAACCCATCGCGGAGAACGGCATGTGAGGCACGACGTCGTTGATCACGTCGGTAAACGTGCCGTCTCCATTATTTCGATACAATTTGTCCGCCGGCGCGAAGTCGTTCGCCACATAAAGATCGGGCCAGCCGTCCTCGTTGAAATCCCACCAGGTCGCCGAATGGCCTTGGCCTTCTCCTGTGATTCCAGCGCGCTGCGTCACGTCGCTGAAAGTCCCGTCGCGATTGTTGCGGAATAGATAATTCTTCTGTCCCGCTGGATGCGTTTTGCTGTCGAGCAGATTGGTTTGCACGAAGACGTCCAACCATCCGTCGCGATCGTAGTCGCAAAAAGCGGCCATGACCGATGCGTCGTTCACCGCCAGCCCGCGAGCCGCGGCTTCCTCTTTAAACGTGCCATCGCCCTGATTCACGTAGAGGAGATTCGGAGCTCCGAAACGGCAGACGTAGATATCCAACAAACCGTCATTGTTAACATCGGCGAAGGTCGCTCCTTGTTTCCAAATTGCGGCCGCGTCCCCCTCGCCGCCAACATGCGCTCGCGCGGTGACGTCTTCGAATTTCCAATTTCCCAAATTCCGAAAAAGCCGGCAGCTCTCCGTCTTGCTCACGACGAACAGATCCGGCCGACCGTCGCCGTCATAGTCGCCAATCGCCACGCCGCTGCCCATCGGGCCGATCTCAAACTCACGATAACGCTCACCCCACATGCGCGGATCGTTGTAGCGATTTTCCGTCACGACCCCGGTCTCCTGTGGAGACATCTGGACAAACATCGTGGCGCCTCGCGGCCCTGACCTCGGAGCGAAGGGCTCCGAACTCACACCGTGAACAGATGCAGGCGTCGGTGCCTCGGCTAATATTGCCGATGCGCTCGCGAAGACCGCGACGAGAACGAGCGCACTGGGGAAATTGGCGTGACGCGCTTTCATGGATGGCGAGAAGATGATTTCCCTTCGCCGCAGCGATTGCGAAACACAAGCGCGCCGCCAGATGCGCGATGCGCGACGATGTCCAATTTTCCGTCGCCATCGACGTCCACTGCCGCGAGCGCGTCGACTTCATCAGGCACGCTCAGATTGCTCTCGCTTACAGGCACCGCGCGAAAATTTCCGCGACCATCGCCGAGCAAAAGCTGGCCCAGGCCGCCGCCGAAACTCTGTGTCAGCGGCTCGGGTGCCGCTCCGTTTTGTGTGGCAAAAATGTCGCTGTTTCCGTCTCCGTCGAAATCCGCGACCACGAGAAATTCGATCGGCGCGACTTGAGCTCGCCAAGGAAACGCCTCGAACCGGTACGCGCCGTCCGGCTGGCTGAGCAACACCCCGCTGGCCAATTGCGTTGCCTCCAGTCGCTTCGCTTTCGCGACGTTTTGCTCGCCGAGAATTTCGCTGAGGGTCGCACGGGCATACAGGTCATTGCGCGGAAAACGTTTCAATATCGCCGGAACCGCTTCGGCCAGTTCCTTTCGGGACGCGCGCGGGTAAAGGCGATCTCGTTCATAATAGGCTTCGACATTTTCGGCCCCGCCGTCGCCGCGAAAGTCACCGATCAAGACGATGGCAGGATGCCGCTCGTCGGCACGATATGGTGTATTCAGTCCGGCATTACCGAGCGCAAAATCGGGTCGCCCATCGCGATTGAAATCGCCCGCCGCGATCGCATTCCACCAACCACGTCCCGCGGTCTCGAAGCCACGCACATCCTCCCGTTTGAACGCTCCTGCCGCGCCGCGGCGAAAGAACTGCACACTCCCCCACTCCGGCGCAGCGATGACGTCGGTTACGCCGTTGCGATCGAGGTCCAGCTGCAGCGCCGCTTTCGTGTGCGTCTCAGGTCGAAGGTTTAGAGGAAGCGATAAGACTGAAGCGTTCGATGGGCCTTGCGGCATCACCGCTCTGACCGCGGAGGAGTCGCGAAATTTTTTGGTCTCTTCACTGAACATCGCTCCAAACGCAGGTTGCGCATCCGACTCGTTCGGGCTCGGAGACTTTCTCGTCTTTGGCTCGGTGATCGTCATCCTCACATCCACTCCGAGGTTTTCAAAGTTCTGAACGTATCCACTCGGCCATGACACGGATAGCCGGCGGATTTTCGAGTCCTCCCCGAGCCCAAAATGCAGCACGGGCTCGCTGCTCGACAAATATCCCCGCTCGAGGATGAGCTCCCGGACCTGTTTTCCAGATGCGCTTTCGAGCGTGACCCGAGCGCCGATGCCGAAGGAGTTCGATGCTGTTCCGCGCAACTGAATCAGCACGCTATGGCCCGAAGAAGAATCGTTGCGCATGACAGTCGGACCTTTCCGGAAATTCGTCCAAACCAGGTCGAGGTCGCCGTCGCCATCCAGGTCGCCCGTAGCGGCGCCGAAACTCACGGCAGTCTGAGCCAGCCCCCAATCCGAACTCACGTCGCGAAATTTGAGTCCGCCCAGATTGCGGTACGCGCGGTGTTGCTCGGCGAGAGTCGGACTCGCGCGGACCAGGCGGATTTTTTCGTCGATCGTCTCCGCCTTCGCCACGCGATCCATCAGATCCGCGTTGTGCGGCTCTCGATACATGCCGTTCGTCACGAAAAGATCCACGCGCCCGTCGTTGTCGAAATCCTCGAAGCGCGTCGCCCACGTCCAGTCTGTGGCGTCGAGTCCCGCGAGAGCTGCGACTTCGAGACAACGACCTTTGCCACTGTTTAGATAGAGCACGTTGCGCATGACATTCTGGGCTTGGTCCGCGCGCAGCGTTGCCGGAGGTAGCAGCCGACGCGCATTCGCCATCGTGCGCTGATCCTTCTCGTGCGTCGTCGCGGCCATGTCGGCCACGAATAGATCGAGCCGACCGTCATTATCGACATCGCCGACGTCTGAACCCATCGAGGAAAACGGCATTCGTGGGACCACTTGATCGATCACCTCCGTAAACGTCCCGTCGCGATTGTTGCGGAACAGCTTGTCGCGGGGAGTGAAGTCGTTGCCGACATAAAGATCGGGCCAGCCGTCATTGTTGAAATCCCACCACATCGCGGAATGTCCCTGGCCAGCAACCAGCACGCCGGCAGCTGCGCTGACTTCGACGAAGTTTCCTTTTCCGTCGTTATGAAACAAGTAGTTCCTTTTCGGATACACGTGCCCGGCGGAATCAGGCTGATTGGTCTGGACATACACATCCAGCGCGCCGTCGCGATCATAGTCACAGAAGGCGGCCATCACAGACGCGTCGTTCACGGCCAAGCCGCGCAGCGCCCCCTCTTCGCGAAACGTGCCGTCGCCTTGGTTGACATAGAGTAAGTTCGGCGCGCCAAAACGGCAGACGTAAAGGTCCAGGCGTCCATCGTTGTTCACATCGACAAAGGTGGCACCGGATTTCCAAACCGCGGCCGCCGCACCGTCTCCGCCAAGTCCGGCGGCTTCTGTCACATCCTCGAACTTCCAGTCGCCGAGATTGCGAAACAGGCGGCAGCTTTCCGTTTTATTCACGATGAAGATGTCCGGCCTGCCGTCGCCATCGTAGTCGCCGATCGCAACACCCGTGCCGACGGAGCCGGCCTCAAAATCCGCAAAGCGCTCCCGCCACATCGATGGATCTTCGTAGCGATTGTCAGATTGAATACCCGTCTTCTCGGGCGGCAGTTCTGAGAATAACGTTTTTCCACCCGCGCTCGTGCGTCGCATGAGCGGCGAAACGGTCAATCCCTCGGGCGCCGCCACAACTTTCGTTTCGCCGGGCTCAGCCGCAGCGAAAACGAGCGAGGTGCAGCTTGCGAAAATGAGAGCGCCCAGTGCGACTCCGTCGGAAACCAGTCTGGGGCATCGGGCCATTGAAGCTCTGTAGGTTAACGTCCGCAGATGAGTCAAGCGAGGGCGGTGCGCCGGACTTTTCTTGCGCCTCGTCAGTTCGTGCGCTTGCGTCCGCCGTCGTTCGTCTTCGCCCACCCCGATTCATGGCTGCTTCGACCTTTGTCGTCCGTCAATTTTGGCTCGTCGTGCTGTTTTGCGCGCTGGCTTTGCTCTGCTGGGAAAATGCGCAGCGTGCGGCTCGCGCGACGTACGTCACGGATACAGATGCCGAAGCGCGTGTGGTCGACCCGGCGAGTGCCTCGGGATACGCCAACGGCAAGCGCTGGTTCATCGCTGGCGAGAGAAACAACCGCAGCTATCAGTGGATTTCTGAAACCGAGCAAATGTTCGCCCGCGGCGAATGGCGCGTGCGTCGCGTGGACAATGAAAACGCCCCGATTGGACGAGCGGTGTTTTCTGCGTCGCCCTATCGTTGGTGGCTCGGCGCGATCGCGAAACTCGAGCAAGCCCGCACCGGCCTGCCCTTGCCTAACTGTGTCGAACGCGCTGCCCACATCGCCGATCCCGCCCTGCACATTCTCATTTTGGCCGCGGCGGCGATATTTGTCTGGAGGCATTGGGGCGCAGCGGCGGCGAGTGGCTTTTCGCTTCTGGGGGCGACGCTTTTTCCTCTGGCGGCGGCGTATATTCCAAGCGCGCCGGATGACCACGGTCTGAGCTGGCTTTGCGGGCTGTGGACCTTGCTGCCGCTTCTGGCCGCAGCGTATTCGCCGGAGCAATACACGCCCGAAGCAGCGCGGCCGCGAAGGACCAATCTGCTCGTTATACTTTCGGCGATCGCGGCGGCATTCGGGCTTTGGGTCAATGCCGTGCAGGAATTGGCATTTCTCGCGGGAATATTTCTCGGCGGAATTTTCTGCGAGTTCGTCGGCCGAAGGAAACCCGACGCTACGCCATTCTTGCCGTGGCGCACATGGGCTCTCGTCGGGGCGCTCGTCTCGCTCGTGTTTTACCTGCTCGAATATTTTCCCGGCTATCTGGAACTCAGACCGCTGACGAATCACCCGCTCTATGCGCTCGCGTGGATCGGCGCGGGCGAGTTGCTGGCGCAGATTCAAGCTGCGCGCGGCGATGACAAGGCCTCGGGGCGGTTGATTCGAGTTGCTCGCGTTGCTGCGGCGATCGCGGCGGTCGCGGCGCTTCCGGCGGTTATTCTGTGGAAAGAGAAAAGTGGCGTCTTCCAGATCGACGAATACTCCGCGCGTCTGACGTTTCTGCCGAATGGGGTGGTCGCGAAAAATCTTTTTCACTGGATCGCTCGCGACGGAGTGACTCGGTCGCTGCTCGCAACCGTCGCGCCGCTCGTGTTTGTGGTGTGGGGAACGTTCGCGTTTCTGTCCACGAGTTCAGACTCGCTGCCGCGACGTCGAGCGCTCGCGCTTGGCGCCGGCCCCGCGCTGTTGTTGTTGCTCTATGCCTGCTTTCACCTCCGCCAGTGGTGCGCGCTTGATGCCGTCCTGCTCGCGCTCGTGCCGGCGCTGGCTAGCGCGCCGAAATCCGCGGAGAAAACGCTGAGCGCGAAATGGAGCCGTTTCGCAATTCCGGGCATTGTATCCATTTTCGGACTACTCGTGCTTTTCCCAAAGCCATTCCGTGCGACGGAAACAGCGTTCACCGTGCTCGAAGTGCAGAGCTTGATGGAGCGCCAGGCGGCGCATTGGATCGCGGACCATTCTGAGACGAAGCATCCGATCGTGCTGCTTCCGCCGGATCGCACCACGAGTTGGTGTTTTCACGGAGGTCTGCGGGGTGTGGGCACGGCGAATTGGGAGAACCGCGATGGCGTCGCCGCCACGGTTCGCATCGCCGTAGCGACTTCGGCCGAAGAAGCCCAAGGGCTGATCACGCAGCGCGGCATAAATTTTATCGCGCTACCCTCGTGGGACGGCGACTTGGACGCATTCGCCCGGTGGGCTCGAAGCAATCCGGAGGACGCGTTTATCATGGCGCTGCATCACTGGTCTTTGCCGCCCTGGTTGCAGGCCGTGCCGTATCGATTGCCGGAAGTGCCCGGCTTCGAAAACGAATCGATCGTGATGCTGAAAGTCACGGACGAGACGAACCGAGTCACAGCTCTCGCACGTCTCGCTGAATATTTTGTCGAATCGGAAAAGCGGAACGAGGCAGCGTCGATCAAGGAGACGCTTCGCAAGTATCCCACCGACCTGAACGCGCTCATTGCCACCGCGGCGATCGAGAGATTTCAGGGGGCCAGCGCGGACGCGGCGGAAACGGTCGACGCGATTGTCGCCAGCCTGAACGCCGGCGCCGATCGGTCGCTCGCGTGGGATCGCCGCGTCAGTCTTTCCGTTGTCCTCGCCCAGGCAGGGAGAACCGAACTCGCCCAACAACAAACGCAGCGCTGCCTGGACCGCTTGAACGAACAGCGTATCCGGACACTCACTACAGGATCGCTTTACCGCCTGCAGGCTCTGGCCAAAGCGTTCAACATTCCGATCGCAGACCCGCGTTTGCGCGCCCTCGCGGCAGATTTGCTGCCGAAGCCGCTGCGCGAACGCCTGTAGGATGGCTCGAGATTCAGCTCGCCCTGAGGTCTCGCCCTACCTTCCGAGGCCCGTCCAGCGAGGCATCTATCATTCTACATTCTCAATTCATCATTCGCGCAGCGTAGATTTCATTCTGCATTCTTACTTCTTCATTCATCCTTCGCCTTATACACCGCGATGCGGTGATTTCGCACTTTCGGGCGGAGAAGGATGCCGTCGTTGGTCGAGACGATTTGGGACGTTTCCTGCAGCGGCATGTGACAATCGACACAGCGCGTGGAGATCGAACTCCCGAGCTTGGCAAACTGGCCGCACTGCTTCGGTTCGTGGCACGTCATGCATTGCCTCGCAAATGCCGTGATATCGCGCTGCTGAATGTGAACGTCGTGGCAGGTGATGCAGGACATCGTTTCGCTTTTTTGGAAACAGCGGCTGCGTTCGAGGAGTTGAATCTGATTCGCGTGCACATCGATCGGCGCCCGCGGGTCCACCGCCGCAAACTGAAGATGGTCCGCGAGGCGGTCTCCCGGTTTGTAGCTCGCGGGCGGTGTAATTGAATTTCCAATACCAGCGTGGCAGAGAGCGCAAAGGTCCATCTGCCGCTCACGCGAAAGCTTTTTCGGATTCAAAATATGCGCCCCTCCCTGCTGCGTGATGGGTTTCAACAACGCGTTTGAAACCTGCGCGAGATGCTCCTCGGAGGCGCCGTGGCACTTCACGCAGGAGATGCCGAGGACCAGACTCTCGCGGACATATCGATTGATCGGCGGGCGTTGCGATTGAAACGCTGTGGCGTGACATTCGAGGCAACGCGGCTCGATCGGCCTTTCAAAATTCGCGAAGCCGTCGACATACCCCGGACTGTTCACCCATCGGTGAATTTCCGCCCAGTACGAAATCGGTAGCTGAAAAAGATCCCTTCCGTCCCAGTACAAATAGGTCTGCCCCTTGCGCCCCGAACCCACGACGATGTCGAACGCTTCCGAGCGCGTGAGGACCGTTTGCGGCGACGTGTGAATGACCGCGGTCTGCCGGAATGCGCCACTCTGCGCCTCCATGAAGAACTCGAGCTGCGGGTTCGCCGTGCCGAGTCGATTGCGGCCTGCACTAAAGTCGCCGTGAATCGTTTTCGCCGTGGCCAGCGCGGATGTCTTCGCATGAGCCGTCTGAAAGAAAGCGCCGGCTTTGTCCGCGTGGCAGGAGAGACAACGCTGATCGCCGCTCAGCCCCGGTGGAGACGCGGCTCGAGCGGAAGCTGCGCCACCGTAGAACGTGGCGAGAGCACATACGAGCGCGAGCGAGTCATGAACGCATTTCATGAAACGGGAGCGGTGTACCGAGGGGAGCGGAATGGCCACGGCCGGGCATTGTTGTGCTCAGCCAAGCGTTATCAAACTCTTTTACTTTACATTAGACTCTTGATCTTATCGCCGGAACTGACATTCACGTCACACCCCAAACATGAACAACGCGACCGCGATCCCGGCGGAAAAAACTCGGCAAGAAGACAAAGTCAGTTGGGGTGAAAAGCTGGCGTTCGGGATTGGCTTTCTGCCTGGATTCTACGGCATCGCCGGGGTCGGCAGCTTCGCGATTCCAGTTTATCAAATGACGCTCCGGCTCGATCCGGTCCTGCTTGGCGTCGCGCTTTCCGTGCCGCGCTTTTTGGACGCGATCATCGATCCCATTGTGGGAAAAATGTCGGACAACACGCATTCGCGCTGGGGCCGGCGACGGCCTTACATCGCCATTGGCGCCGTGCTTCAGGCGATTTTTTTTGGCACGATCTGGATGGTGCCCACGGGTTGGACCGGCCCGCAGATCACCGCGTACCTGATCGCGACTCAGCTGTTTTTCTATGTCGCCTATTCGACGTTCTTCGTGCCGCTGAACAGCCTGGGCTACGAGATGACGCCAGATTACCAGGAGCGCACCCGCGTCTGGGCGTTTTCGACTTATTTCAATAAAATCGGAGAGCTCAGCTACAGCTGGGTTTTTCCGCTCACGACTCTCGCGGTCTTCACCTCCGTGATGCAGGGCGTGCAGATTGTCGGATGGATTGTTGCCGTATTGGTTCTCGGAGTTCTTGGCGTGCTGCCCGCACTCTTCGTGAAAGAGCGCTACTTTCAAAAGGCGGTGAAGCAGGAGAAGGTTCGAATCTGGCCCGCGGTGAAGGCGTCGGTCTCGAACCGGTCCTTCATGATATTGATCGGGCTGACCGCGCTGCAAATCGGCGCCGGCATGCTCGCCAGCAACATCGATCAATATTTAATTGTATATAACATGTTCGGGGGCGACGTGACCCATGGCTACAAGTGGAAAGCCATTCTCTCGTCATCTTATGCAGTCGTCGGGATCGTCAGCATCCCTTTCGTGACATGGCTCGCGAACCGTTACGGAAAACACATTACGCTGTCCGTCACGTTTGTGATGGTCCTGTTGGGCGCGGTCGGCAAGTGGGTGCTCTACACGCCGGGCACGCCTTGGAAAATCCTGCTCGATCCCCTGCTCTGCGGTCCGGTGTGGGTCGCGATCTGGACGCTCACGCCCGCGATGCTCGCCGACATTTGTGATGAGGACGAACTGCGTCACGGGCTGCGCCGCGAAGGGGTTTTCGGAGCGCTTTTCACTTGGATTCAAAAGATCGGCTACTCCTTCGGTTTTCTCGGCGCGATGATCACGCTCAAGCTCACCGGCTTCAACGCTGCGAGCAGCGGCGGCGTTCAAGCCAGCGAAACCTTGCGCGCAATGAGATTCGTGCTCGCCGGCTCGACGGCGGCCTGGGCCGTGCTCGCCCTCGTGCTACTCGCGCTTTATCCTCTCACCCGCAAACGCGCCTACGAGATTCGCGATGCTCTCGAAGCGCGTCGCGGACGAATCTGAAATCTTCGCTCCTTTTTTTTGCCCGCTCATTCAATGAGTTTTTCTTTTCATAAAACATTCTTCTTTGGCGAATGATGCGCGCAATTCCCCTCTATCGCGGTTGGAATTTCCGTCGGCTCGAGCCGAACGGCGCGCCCGCCCATGCGTGGACAGGCGTCGAGTTGCCGCATGCGGCGCATGTCACCGACATCGACGGCAACAATCACTGGCAGGGACTCTGCGAATACGAGCTCGTCGTTCCACCACCGGCCTTCCCCGATTTCGGCAGATACGCGCTCTATATCGGCGCGGCCATGCATACGGCGGTTGTCTCGATCGACGGCGTTGAAGCCGTGCGTCACGTCGGAGGTTACTTGCCTTTTGAAATCGACCTGACGGAAACGTTTCGCGACGGCCAAAGCCACGTCGTCACGCTGCGGCTCGACAACCGGGACAACCCGGACGTGCCGCCGGGCAAGCCGCTGGCAGAACTCGATTTTTGCTGGCACAGCGGGCTCTACCGCGACGCCGAACTGCGCACGTATCCAAAAATCCACTTCACCGACCCAGTCGCGGCCAACGCCGTCGCCAGCGGCGGACTTTTCGTCCGCACGCTCGAGGCAACCAGCGCGTCCGCCACTCTCAGCGTTCAAGCTCATTTCCAGAATGCGTCGCCTGACCGCGCTCACGTCGGACTCGCAGTCGAAGTGCTGGAGGGGAACTCGGTGGTCGCGAAATCGAATGCCGCGCCAAGAGAAGTTCCCGCGGGCGTCGCAAGCACACTGGACTGCGAGATCGCGCTCGAGCGGCCTGCGCTCTGGTCCACCGACGCGCCCAACTTGTATTCGGTGCGGGCTTCGCTGCTCGCAAAGGACGGCGCGATCCTGGACAGCCGGGTGGAGCGCATCGGCGTGCGAACCATTTCGTTTTCGCGATCGGCGGGCTTTGTGCTCAACGGCCGCAGCCTGCGTCTCCGCGGCGTCAACCGGCATCAGGAGTATCCGTACGTCGGATACGCGGTGCCCCCGGCCGCGCATCATCGGGACGCACGGCGCATCAAAGAGGCCGGTTTCGACTACGTGCGCCTCTCGCATTATCCGCAGGCTCCGGAGTTTTTGGAGGCGTGCGACGAACTCGGCATCGTGGTGATGAACTGCATCCCGGGCTGGCAGTTTCTCGGGGGCGAAACCTTTCGCCAGGCATCCTTCCAAAACGCTCGCGACCTGATTCGTCGTGACCGAAACCACCCTTGTGTCGTCTTATGGGAACTCTCGCTCAACGAGACGAGCATGGACGAAAGTTTCATGGCTCATCTGCAGGCGATAGGTCACGAGGAGTTGCCCGGCGGGCAGATATTCACCTGCGGCTGGATCGATCGCTATGACGTCTATCTTCATTCGCGGCAGCATGGCGAAATCCATCGCTGGCAAAATGGCGACAAGGCGCTCGTCATCGCGGAGTATGGCGACTGGGAGTTCTTCGCTTCGAACGAAGGCTTCAATCAAAAGACCGGCGCCGGCCGCTTCGCCAACTGGAGCCATGGACGTCAATTGCGCGCTTTCGGGGAGCGCGGCCTTCGTCAGCAGGCGGTCAACCACATCATCGCGCACAACGACACGATGAACTCGCCCGCAGCGCTCGACGGGCTGTGGTCGATGTTCGACTACACACGGGGGTACGACTTGGACCGCGCGGCGTGCGGGATCATGGACGTTTTCCGTTTGCCCAAATTTTCCTACCACTTTTTCCGCAGCCAAAGGGACATCGGCGAGGGCGGGAAAAACTGGACCGGCGGTCCGGAGCTTTTCATCGCCTCCTACTGGCTTCCGAACTCGGATTTACGGGTGTTGATCTTCAGCAACTGCGAAGAGGTCGAACTCCGCCTCAACGGCATGAAGGTGGGGCGCAAGCACCCGGATAAGACGTGGATGTCGCAGTATCTGCCGCACCCGCCATTTGTCTTCGAGCTGTTGAAATTCGAAACTGGCACGTTGGAGGCGATCGGCTTTCGCGGAGGTCAACCCATCGCGTCGCATCGAGCCGCAACACCAAAATCACCGGTGAAATTGGAAATTCAAATCGATGACGCCGGCGTCGTCGCGGCAAACGATGAGCCAGATCTGATTATCGCGCACGCCTCAGTGCTCGACGAAGCGAACTCCCTTTGCGTCAATGCCGAGGGCAAGGTGCGATTCGATATCGCTGGTGACGCCGAGATCGCAGGACCCGCGGAGATCGTACTGGAAGCCGGCATGGCGTCGGTTCTCCTGCGTCTCAAACTCGGTCGCGCCGCGTACCGCCTGGTCGCGAGTCATGTCTCGCCTGGCGGCCAAAGTTTTTCTGCAACGCGCGAACGAACAATGACGCCGACGCCAGAAACGCGGAAAGTCGGCTGATCTCATATTTCGCTAGAAGCGGACGGTGCGCACGCCTCGCTCGACTGCGCGTTGCGTTTCACGCAGATGCAGGAGAACGGATTGTTTATTGGCGGCGAAGAAGTAGCTTGCCGACATGCTCTACCCGATCGAAGCAGCGACCAAATTGATCGACGAAATGACCAACGTCGCTTCGGCCAATGGCGGAAACGTTTTTGTGGGGCCGATAAAAGACGATCCACGAGGACAAGATTACCGGCGCGTGGAAGTGGACATAAACCGGCGCGACTGGAAACGGCTGCACGGAAAATTCGTGGAGCTCGGCTGGACCTCGTTCGGCGAGGACTCGCTGATCCACGCCCTGCCCTACGACATGTTTATCGTGGCGCAGCCTGTTTTCTGAGAAAGATGGGCCTGAGCCTTCGACTGATTTTCGGAGATCAGTCGTCCGCCTTCGCCTTCCGCATGTCTCCGGTTTGGAGGAAGTTTTCATGCATGGAAAACGCGGTGGCCAGAGTGTGCGGGGTGTGTCCGCCTTTCGAGGCTCGGAAATAGCTGCGGAGCTGGTCGCGGAAATCCGGGTGGGCACAGTTCTCGATAATCGCGATGGCGCGCTCGTATGGATCTTTGCCACGCAGATCCGCGACACCTTGTTCGGTGACCAACACCTGTACCGAATGTTCGCTGTGATCGCAGTGGCTCACGAGTGGCACGATCGTGCTGATCTTCCCGCCAGCCACGGTGGAGCAGCAGGTGAAGATCGAAAGAAACGCATTTCGCGTGAAGTCACCGGAACCGCCGATTCCGTTCATCATGCTCTTTCCGAGAATATGCGTGCTGTTCACGTTTCCGAAAATATCCACCTCGATCGCCGTATTCACGGAAATGATACCGAGCCGGCGGATGACTTCGGGCTGATTCGAAATTTCCTGGGGTCGCAGAAGAATTTTCCCGCGGAAGAAATCGAGATTCTCGTAAACCGAGGCCAGGCGATTGGGGCTGAGGGTGAGCGAACAACCGCTGGCGAAGGCGATGCGTCCGTCTCGGATCAACTGCACGACCGCGTCCTGAATCACCTCGGTATACATTTCGAAGGGCGGGATCTCCGGATGATTCCCCAGGCTGCTCAGGACTGCGTTCGCAATGTCGCCCACGCCTGATTGCAGGGGCAGGAAATCCGCCGGCAACCGTCCCGCGCGGCGCTCTTGCGCGAGAAACTGCGCGACGTTCTGGCCGATGCGGTCCGTCTTCGGGTTGCTCGGTTCAAACCAAATCGGATCGTTGGGCAGATCGGTTTCAACGACACCGGCGATCTTCGACGGGTTTACGCGAATCACCGGATCGCCGATGCGATCGGAAGCGTGATAGATCGGAATCGCGCGGCGATACGGCGGATCGAGCGGCTCGTAGATGTCGTGAAAGCCGAGCAGTTCGCGCGGATGGTGCCGATTGAGCTCGATGATGATTTTTTTTGCCACGCGGCAAAGCGTCGGAGCGATACCCACGGCGCCAGTCAGCACGATTTCTCCATTTTCCCGTAAGGAGCACGCCTCGATCACCGCACAGTCGATCTCCCCGAGAAAGCCGTAACGCAGGTTCTGCGGCACGGTGCTGAGATGCATGTCGAAGAACTTCGTAGTGCCTTCGTTGATACGCTGGCGAAGGTGCGCGTCCGACTGGTAGGGCGTGCGAAAAGCGATCGCATCGGCGTGTGACAATGCTCCATCCAACGAAGGCCCTGTCGATGCCCCTGTCACCACGCCGATGCGAAAATTCCGGCCAGCCGCATGCTCTAACCGAGCGCGCTGAGCCACGGCATGAGGCACCGCCTTGGGGGTCCCCGATGGCGTGAAGCCGCTGAAGCCGACGGTCGCTCCGTCCTTGATGAGAAGCGCCGCCTCCTCCGCCGTAAGTCGCGGCAGTCCCCGCTGTGCTGCCATGGAACTGAGAGATGAGGTGACCATGCTGCCATCGTAACTGAATTCCGTCGGCCCCACTCCGCAGATTTTGTCAGAGGCTGCGCATCTGTGCGAAGGCATTTGATTCCCGTCCTTTCTGGGCGATTTGTCTATCGAACGCCCTCACGACGAGCGGCCTATATCACTCATGAAAAAGTTCTCACGCCTCCTCGCTGCCGCAGCCCTGATTGCGGTCGCGCTGTCCAGCCAAGCGGCCCGCGCCGCCGCTGAAAGTGAAACAACAGCTTCCTCCCCTCCGGGCTCCGGAATTCCGGCGAACCTGCCGATCGAGCATGCGGTGCTGACGCAGGCGCCCAATGTGCCGCCGCCCATCACGCGGAAAACTCCAGCGCACGTGATCGTCACGATCGAGGTCAAGGAAGTGACGCGCCGTCTCGCCGACAATGTGGACTATTGGTTTTGGACTTTCGGCGGAGACGTCCCGGGAAACTTCATCCGCGTGCGCGAGGGCGACTACATCGAGTTTCACCTCAACAATCACCCTTCGAGCAAACTGCCGCACAACATCGATCTTCACGCCGTGACTGGGCCGGGTGGCGGCGCCACGTCGTCGTTCACCGCGCCGGGCCACGGCTCGCAGTTTTCGTTTCAAGCGATCAATCCCGGCCTGTTCCTTTATCACTGCGCCACGGCGCCCGTGCCGATGCACGTCGCGAATGGCATGTACGGGCTGATCCTGGTCGAGCCCAAGGACGGCATGCCGCACGTCGATCGCGAGTATTACGTGATGCAGAGCGAAGTTTACACGACCGGGCGCTACGGCGAGACGGGTCTGCAAGGCTTCGATCAAACCAAGGCCGTGGATGAAAATCCTCCGTACGTTATTTTCAATGGCTCAGTCGGGGCGTTAACAGGTGACAAGACGCTCAGTGCAAAAGTCGGCGAAACCGTGCGGCTCTACCTCGGCAACGCCGGTCCGAATCTCGTTTCGTCGTTCCACCTCATTGGTGAAATCTTCGACAACGTGTACGTGGAAGGCGGAACCAGCGCGGTGCAGCACAACGTACAGACGACACTCATCCCGGCAGGTGGAACATCGGTCGTCGACTTTCACCTCGATGTGCCCGGCACCTATATTCTCGCCGACCACTCGCTCTTCCGCGCCTTCAACAAAGGAGCGCTGGGTATGTTGAAAGTCACCGGTCCTGAAAATCACGGCATCTATTCGGGCAAGGAAGTCGACGCTGTCTACCTCGGTGCCGCCGCTCCAGAAGCCACGGCGGCGGGTCGGCGTGAAGCCACTCTGCAGGCTCAGATCGATGCGGAAATGAAAAGCAATCCGAAGATCGCCGGCTTGACCAAGGAAGCGCAGATCAGCCGTGGCAAACAGATCTTCATGTCGAGCTGTTTCGCCTGTCACCAACCCGATGGCATGGGCTTGCCGGGCGTCTTTCCGCCGCTGGCGAAATCCGATTTCCTGATGGCCAATCGCGAACGTGCCATCCGCGTGCTTTGGAAAGGATTGTCCGGACCGGTCACGGTGAACGGCAAGGAGTACAACAGCTCCATGCCTCCGCAGGAACTGACCGAGCAGCAGGCCGCCGATGTTCTCACCTTCGTGACAAACTCGTTCGGCAACAGCGCGGAGCCGTTCACGGTCGACGAGATCCGCAAGGTACACCAGGACACCTCGCCGCATTGATCGATGTATTCGAAGCGTCACTACATCGCCGGACTTTTCTTCGTGTGCGGGCTTGCGCTCGCGACGGCGATGCAGTCGCGCGCTCAGGGCGATCGGCCGAAGCCTGATTTCGTGGAGGTGCCAGCCGGCACCTACTGGCCGCTGCTGAAAAACACCAACGAGCCAAGCGAAGTGGCGGTCGAGCCATTTCGTCTTCAGGCTGCACCGGTGACCAACGCGCAGTTTCTCGAGTTCGTGCGAACGCATCCGAAATGGCGTCGGTCGAAAGTCACCCGACTGTTCGCCGACAATAATTACCTGCAGCATTGGAAGGACGATTTGGAGCTCGGCCCCAAGGCGCCGCCGAACGCTCCCGTCGTAAACGTGTCCTGGTTCGCGGCGCGCGCTTATGCGGCCGCACAGCACGCGCGACTGCCCACGATCGCTGAATGGGAGCGTGCTGCCCAACCCGGATTCACCGAAGTGGACGGCCGGCGCGACGTTGTCTGGACGCGCGCGGTCGAAGCCTGGCTCGCAGTCCCGACTCCCGAGATCGAACCGAACGTGAAGCAAACGCGCGCGAACTTCCTCGGTCTTTACGATTTGAACCTGCTCGTTTGGGAGTGGGTGGAAGACTTCAATACCTCCATGGTCACGGGCGATTCGCGGGGCGATTCAACGCTCGACCGAAATTTGTTTTGCGGAGCGGGCGCGGCGGGTGCGCGCGACCCGAGCGACTACGCCGCATTTCTTCGCGGCGCGATGCGCAGCAGCCTGCGCGCCGACTACTGTTTGCCTAATCTTGGATTTCGCTGTGCCGATTCTTTATGAAAATGAAAACTGCCCTCATCCTCGCAATTGCCGCGCTGTATTCACAAAACAGCTACGCCGATCAATCGCATGATGCTACGGCTCCGGACGATTGCTGCAAGGTGACCGCAGCCGCGGCCCCACTGCCGGGCAAATCGATTTATCAACTCGGTTCCGAATGGACGGACGACAACGGCCGCACTTTCGAACTCGGGTCGCTCCGAGGGAAACATGTGCTCGTGGGGATGTTTTTCACGTCATGTCAGTTCGCCTGCCCCGTGTTGGTGCACGACATGAAAACGTTTCAGGCGAACCTCTCACCGGCCGAGCGCGCGAAAACGGAGCTGGTGCTGATCAGCTTCGATTCTGCGCGCGACAACGTCGAAGCGCTGCACGCCTTTCGCAAAACCAACGAGCTGGACGAACACTGGCACATCGTGCGAGGCCAGTCAGACGATGTGGCGGAAACCGCCGCCGTTCTAGGCGTCCGCTACAAGCAGGATGCGAAGGGTGACTTCATGCACTCGAACCTGATCACGTTTCTGAACGCCGACGGCGTGGTCGACGTCCAGAAATCCGGCAATCAGATCGTGCGCGAGTAACTCGCGGCTGCGTCGTTGTAGTAAAGATCGAAGCGCACCGCGATCGCTCGCACCAGGAGGCGGCCGAACGCGGTGATGACGAGCGAATCGTCGGTCACTTCGATCAACCCGTCGTCCGCGAGGTCGTTCAAAGAAGCGAGTTCCGGCGCAAAGTGCTCGCGAACGTTGACGCCAAGTTCGAGCGAGAGCTCGGCGAAATCGAGACGTTGGCCGCACATGATTTTTTGGATGAGCTTCCAGCGCAGCCGATCCTCAACGCCCAGCAGACACGCGCGCTCTGTAGGAAGCTGGCCGGCGCGAATGAGCTCACGATAACGGGCGAGATCGCGGGTATTCTGGCGATAGCTATATTCGGACGAGGAAATCGCCGACATGCCAAAACCGTAGAGGGTGGCCCCGCCGCAGGTGGTGTAGCCCTGAAAATTGCGATGCATGTCGCCACGCCGCTGCGCCACCGCCAGTTCGTCATCGACCTTGGCAAAATGATCCATGCCGATGCAGGCATATCCCTCCGACGCGATGCGCTGCACCGCACCGACCATCATGCTCAACTTTTCGCTCGCGCTCGGCAAAACGTAACGCCGATCGAAAATGCGCTGCGCGGGCTTGAGCCGCGGCAGATGCGCGTAACTGAAGAGCGCGAGACGGTCCGGCTGCATGACCAGCGCTTCGCCGACCGTGCGCACGAAGCTCTCCGGCGTCTGTTGCGGCAGGCCGTAAATCAGATCGAAGTTGATCGACTTGAAGCCCGCCTCACGAAGGCGCGCGACGGCGGTCTCCGTCATCTCCTTCGGCTGATAGCGATGCACCGCGATCTGCACCGCTGTATTGAAGTCCTGAATACCAAGCGACGCGCGGGTGCACCCGATCTCTCGAAACACCTGGACTTGATCGGGCGTGAGATGCCGGGGATCGATCTCGACGGAGAATTCAACGTGCGGCGCGAAGTTGAATCGGCTGCGCAAGCCGCGGCCGAGCCGAAGCAATTCTTCCGGCGACAAAAACGTCGGAGTGCCGCCGCCCAAATGAACCTGCACCACGGGCCGGCGGTGGTTCGAATTCGACGCGATCAAATCCATCTCTCGTTCGAGATCGTCGAGATAACGGCTCGTGACGCTGTGATCGCGCGTGATCACGGTGGTGCAGCCGCAGAACCAGCACTTCTGTTCACAAAACGGCAGGTGAACGTAGAGCGAAAGTGGCGTGGTCGCCGAACGGTTGTCGCGAATGAAGTCCTCGCGCAGCGCGGAATGATCCCACTCCGTGCGGAAGTGCGGCGCCGTCGGATACGACGTGTAGCGCGGGACCGGCGCGTCGTATTTCGCCAGCAAGGCGGACAGCTCCAAGGTGGGCAGCTCGAGGACGTGGTTTGACATAACCCAAGGTTAGTTTTCCCGCTGCGATTCGTCTTCGCGGCGCTTGCGGAAGCCTGCGCGCTTCTTGGCTAACTTTGCAGCGTGATCCCGCGAACGCCGCGCATGCCGAGCGCCACGATGCCCAGGGTGGCGAGCGAACTCACCGGCATGAGAATCGCCGCGAGCAGCGGACTCATGTGCCCGGTCGCCGCGAGGCCGACGGCGCAGAGATTGTACGCAACCGAAAAAACGAGCAGCGCGTTGTGCGTCCGCCTCCGCGCGTCGTCGATTTCAAATAAAGCGCGAACTCCGCCGATCCCGCGACCGAGATAATAAAAGTCCGCCTTTTCGGCCAGGACTCCGCGATGCACCACGGGAGTTCCGCGGCAAAGCGCACGGTCAAAGGCGAGGCTGTCGTTCGCGCCGTCGCCCAGGATCAAACTCGAGACTCCTCCCTCGCGCTCGAGCCACGAGGCTTTCTCGCGAGGTGTCATCTCCGCGTGGGCCCGCTGCGGATCGAGGCCGAGGCGACCAACCAGGTCGTTGACCTTGGATTTTTTGTCACCGCTGAGGACACTCACGGTCAACCCGCGTCGACGCAGCGCTTGAAGCTCCTCGATGGCGTCGAACCGCAACGACTCGGTGAACGAAAAACTCGCGATTTCGCGGCCATCGCACGCAAAACAAACTTCGTTGTTCTCGTCGGACGACGAAGCAAACGGCGCGCGACTCATGGCCCAATCGGCTCGGCCCAGTTTCCAAATACGCCCCCCATGTTCCAGCGAAACGCCCTGCCCGACCACCTCGCGCACCCCGTCGACCGGTAACGGTTCCAAGACCGCGCGCTCGAGCAATGCTTCGTGCAAGCTCCTCGCCACAGGATGGAGAGTGTCGCGCACGAGGGTGATCAGCGCGCGGCGCTGAGCTTCATTGAGCTCCTGCAACGCGCGCGGATTTCGGAGCGTCGGCGTCTCGAGCGTGAGCGTACCGGTTTTGTCGAAGACGAGATTTTTAACGCGTCGCAGGCGCGGCCAGAGTTGCGCATCCCGCACAAAAACACCGCGGCGGCGGAGCGCGACCGTGGCGATCTCCTCCGCGAGAGGAAATGCCAGGCCAATCGCACACGGGCAGGAAACGACGAGCACTGCCGTGATCACGGCTCCGCTCTTCAACAAATCCCCAGTCGTCCACCACCAGGTCGCGCCCGCCGTGCTGGCCGCCGCGAGGATCGCGACGAGGTAGCCTTGAACAACGCGTTCGAGAAACTTGTGCCTGTATCCAATTCTCTGAGACGGCTTGGTCAGCTCGTTCAGCAAGGACGACGACCAGTTCTCGATCGCGGTGAACCGCCCATCTTCGCGGCCGACATTCATCGCGCCGGATGGCACTCGCTGGCCCGCCCGGAAAACGCGTGGCTCAGACTCGCCGTTAATCCACGAAAGATTCATTTCAACGCTGTCGCTCAACAGACGCGCCTCCACCGGGAGCATCTGACCCGAGCCGAGCAGGAAACGATCGCCCCTCTTCAACGCTTCGGGGGAAACCTTTCGCCATTCGCCCTTCTCGCTCGCGACGCGGATACGGTCCGGCGTCGGCTGCTCGGCAAGGAGGCGGCGCTGATTGCGCTCGACGGCGACGAGCTGCGCCCAGCGCCCGACGAGCATCAGTAGGATGAATGTGGATACGAAATCGAAATAGACGTAGCGTTCCTCGCGCAGCCACCAGCCGGCCGTCGATCCCGCGTATGCCCCCAGAATGCCGAGAGCGATCGGCACATCGATGCTCAGAATCCTTTCGCGAATCGAGCGAACCGCTTTGACGATGAAATATTCGCCGGCGCCGAAGACGCAGAGAGTGGCAAATCCCAGCGACAAGGTGGCGAACAATCGCGCGTAAGTAAACGTGCTCTCCATCCCAAAGTACGACGGGAGCGTAAAGAGCATCACGTTCATCGAACACGCCGCGGCGAGCCCTATGCGACGCACCAATCGCGAGCTTTCCGACGGCGCCGAACGAGGAGCAGAGGCAGGACTCAGCAGATAATTGAACTTCTGCAGCGTCCGCCCAAATTCGCCGGCATCGAACAAGCCTGCCTCCCAGGTGAAACGCATCTGACCGGATTGAGCATTCACTTCAATGCGCCCGGCGCCGCGCTGCTTTTGGAAAAGGCGGTCGATCAGCCAAACGCACCCGGCGCAGGAGATACCCTGCACGTCCACGCGAAGTTCCGGTGATCCGCGAGAACCAGCCTGCGCAGAAACCTCGCTCTCCGAAGCCCGCTGTGCGTCGCGAAGCCATTCATAGCCCCGCTCCGCCAGGAATACACCATCGGCCGGAATCGTAGTGGGATTTTTGATACGATAGTAATTTTCCAGTCCCTCGTCGTGAATCAGCCGGTGCACGTAGGCGCAGCCGGAGCAGCAAAATGCCTCGTTTTCGTTCCGGGTCGGGATGCCGCAATGCAGGCAATTCCGCCCGCGGACTGGCTGCGACGCGCCGCGCCCTGCCGGAGCGGCTTCTCTCTTCGCCGGACTCTTTAGAAGCACACCCATGACGAAAGATGCTCGCGAATATTCTCTGAACCCATCTGAAGGCGCCAGGCGATGACGCCCGCGGCCGCGAGGGCGAGGGCTGATTGTAGCCGCTGCACGGATACAGGCGTCAGCCGCGCTCGCAGCCGCCCAAATTGGGCCTGCGCGAACCAGAGCAGGGGCAGCGTGCCCAGGCCAAACGCCAACATGAACTCCGCCCCTCGGCTAACCGAGCCGCTCAGCGCGGCGAGCGTCACGACGAAGTACAAGGGTCCGCAGGGCAAAAGCGGCGTTGCGGCGCCGAGTCCCGCGGCGAGCACGAACGGCGATCTTCCTCGCGCCCAGGCTTGCAGTCTCAATCCGAGCCGAACCGCAAACATCGGTTTGCGCAGGCGCTTATCCAAACGAAAAGCAACAGCGACGAAGTAAGCGACCAGAGCCCAAGGCAGATAAGCCGAAAGGCCGGTCGGGAAATGCGACACCGGCCAGAATCCCAGCAGTCCGACGGTCGCGCCAAGCAAGGTGTAGCTCAACAGCCGGCTGCCCTGGTAAACGGCGAACAAGGGCGCGCTGTCTTGTCCGCTCTTCGGCGCCAGCCAGCAAGCCAGTGGCCCGCACATGCCCACGCAGTGCAGGCTGGTGACAACGCCCGCGATAAACGCCGTCTCGGGTGAATGAATACTGGTCACGTTCATCGGTTAGGTGTCGCCGCCGGTGTCTTTTGCACCGGCACGTCCGCGATCCGGAAACGCGCCGACAAGGTGAAAATCGCAGTCCACCCGGAAAACAGAAACAGGAAGCCGAGGGCGGCCCACCAGAGCACGCGATTGTCGTGTTTGCGCTTCATCGAGCAGCGTCCTCCTTCAGCAATTCAGGATCGGGACCGACGAACTTCGCTTCCACCCTAACCTCATAGGTGTGCCGCTCGTCAGCGACGTTGAGAATCATGTCAAAGCCGCCGCGATAAGCTGCTCGCGAGACTTGCACGATCACCGGGCGAACCTCCTCGCCGAGCGGTCCGACTTCGACCGGTTTTTCCAAGCCGGTTACGACAACACCTTCAGGTTGATTCGAGACTTTTACATCGAAGCGGTGCACCGCGTCGTCCTTGTTCACGATGCGCAGAAGGAACTGGTTCCTCACGGCGTCCACCTCGACGAAATACGGAGCGCCACGCATGCGGGAGACGCTCGCGTCGATTGGCTCGAAGGTCGAAAACGCCCACGCCGCGATGAACGAGCCCACGAGAAACAGCACCGCGTAAACGATGGTGCGTGGACGTATCCAGCGAGTGGATGCGCCGGAGAATTTCGCGATCGAATCATAGCGGATCAAGCCGGTCGGGCGTTGGATCTTCGTCATGACCTGGTCGCAGGCATCGACACACGCGGTGCAACCGATGCACTCCATCTGCAGCCCCTGGCGAATATCGATGCCAGTCGGACAAACCTGCACGCAGCGATTGCAGTCGATGCATGCGCCCGCGTCCGGAATGCCCAGCTTGCCGCGGGGTTCGCCGCGCTTGGCATCATAGCCGATCACCATGGAATGCTCATCGATCAGCGCCGACTGCATCCGTCCATACGGGCAGATCACGATGCACATTTGCTCGCGAAACCAAGCGAAGTTGAAATACAGGCCGCCCGTCGCGGCGAAGACGAAAAGGAACGAGCCCCAATGTTCGCCGGGGTTGTCCCGCATCATCGCCCACAGATCGGGAATCGAGACAAAATAAGCCAGGAACAGGTGCGCCACGCCGGCGGCCGTGGCGACGAACAAAATTTGCGTCGCGCTTTTGCGGAGAATTTTCTCCACGCCCCAGGGCGCAGCGTCGAGGCGTTTGCGCTGATGCGCGTCGCCTTCAATCCAGCGCTCGATGCGCCGGAAAACGTGTTCGAGAAACACCGTCTGCGGGCAGGCCCACCCGCACCACACGCGTCCGAAAAGCGAGGTGAGCAGAAAGAGCGAAAAGCCCAGGCCGCTGATCAAAAAGAACATCAACCAGAGATCCTGGGCCGCGAGCGTGAATCCGAAGAGGTGGAAACGCCGCGTGGATACATCGAGAAACACCGCGGGATAGCCGCGCACCTTGATCCAAGGCAGCAACAGATAGATCGCGATCAGCGCGCGCGCCGACCAGCGGCGCATGGTCGTGAACTTTCCACGCACGTCCGCCGGATAGATTTTCCGGCGCGAACCGTCGGCGCGGATCGTGGTGACGTCGTCGCGATTCGGCGCGACGAACCCATTGCGTCGCGCCTTCGCCGGCGACTCTGATTTTACGTCAACGCTCACGGCGTGGACGCGTGGGTTCCCGCGGGCGCGGGCTCAGCCATCGCCGTTTCGTCGGGCGAGTGCTTGCTCAAGATGAAGGCGACGATCTCTGAGATTTTCTTCGTGCCGAGGATCGGGCCCCACGTCGGCATGCCTTTGGCCGCGACACCATTGGTGACCGTATTCAGGATGTCGGTCGGGCGACCGCCATGTATCCACGTTGTATCTACAAGATTGGGCCCGATGCCGCCGGTGAGTTTTTCGCCGTGACAGCTTGCGCACGTCGTGACGAACGTCGTTTCTCCAGCGCGCACGAACGCTGCGTTCTGGCTCATTTTCCAAAGCGTGGCGTCGTCGACCGCGCCGGACATTTCCGAGAGCTTCACCGTTTGGATGCGGCTCAACTCGCTCTCGAGTTCGGCGATCGGCTTTGGGCCGATTCCGGAGTGCGCGAAATAGAACCAATAGCCGATGGCGAAAAGGATGCCGCCGTAGAAGGTAGTGAGCCACCAGTTCGGCATTTTTTTGTCGAACTCGGCGATGCCGTCGAACGTGTGTTTCCGGATCGGTTCGTCGTGCGACGGAGGATCGTCGTGGGGGCGTTTCATGTCAGCGCGTTTCATGCGTGGCCTGTTCCTCCGCGTTGAAGGGCAACTGCGCGAAGCGATCGATCTGCCCGCGTTTCCAACGCAGCGTCAGATAAAACATCGTCGCGTAAACGCTCGCGGCCGTGATGAACGACACGAGGGGAAAGATCGACATCCAGTGATCGAGAATGATGCGGCGAAACATAGGTCCTTTGCTTCAAGGAAGGGTGTTTTCCGCGCCCGCGATTCGCGGATGCACGGTCTCGGATTTCCCGAGTTTTTGGAGATAGGCGATCAGCGCCACGATCTCGCGATCATGCGCGACGTAGGCCTGGTTGGACCGAAGGTCAGCGACGATGGCCTTTTCCTGCTCCTCGACTTGGGAAAGAATGTGGTTCTCGGACCATTTCGGATACGGCACTCCGAGCTGGCGCAGCACATCGATTTTCGACGCGAGCGCACCGACATCGGTCTTGTCTTTGTAGAGCCACGGATAGTTCGGCATGTTCGAGCCGAGGGAGACGGAGCGCGGATCCTCCATGTGGCGGAAGTGCCACACGCTCGGATATTTTCCGCCCACCCGAGCCAGGTCCGGACCAGTGCGCTTGGAACCCCATTGGAATGGGTGATCATAGATCGACTCGCCGAGGCGCGAATAGTCTCCGTAGCGGAGCACGTCGGAGACCAGCGTGCGAATCATCTGCGAGTGGCAGTTGTAGCAACCTTCGCGCACGTAGATGTCGCGGCCCGCGAGCTCGAGCGGTGTATAGGGAGTTTGAATACGGTCCTCCACGTTGACCGCGCGGTTCATGATCAACGTCGGGATGATCTGTATCAGCCCGCCCACTACAACGGCGAGGACCGTCAGGATGGTGAAGGGCAGCGTGTTCACCAGCAGCTTGTCGTACCACTCGCCCCAGCGCTTGCCCTTGGCTTCGTAATGAGCGTAGCCCAGCAGTACACAGACAGCGGTGCCGATCAGGCCCACGAACTTGAGCGCGTCCGTGCCGAACATCCAGGTACAGGCGAAAATCGTGCCGAAAGCGGAGAACAGCACCGGAGGATTGAAGATCATTCCGCCGAAGGTGAGCTTGGCTTCCGGTTTTGCCTCCTCGACGAAGACCTCGATCGTGCCGTTGACCGGGCGGGCGCCCTTGACCGTGCGGTACAAATTGTAGGCCAGCATGAACCAGCCGGTGAGATACATCGTGCCGCCGATCACACGCATCAGCATCATCGGGCGAATGGAGGCGAGCGTGTCCAAGAAATTTGGATACGCCAGGACCGTGCCCTTCTCGGCCGTGGCGTTCAACATCACGCCTTGGGTGATGCCGCTGGTCCACATCGCCGCGACGTAGAGCAGGATGCCGAACGTGCCCAACCAGAAATGCAGATTCGCCAGCGGCACGCTGTGGAGCGGCTTGTTCCAGAGTCGCGGCAAGAGCCAGTAGATCATGCCGGCCGCCATGAAACCGTTCCAGCCGAGAGCGCCCGCGTGAACATGCGCGATGATCCAGTCGGTGTAGTGTCCGATCGCGTTGACCGACTTGATCGAGAGCAGCGGCCCCTCGAATGTCGCCATGCCGTAGAATGTCACGGCCGCGGCGAAAAATTTCAGCACGGGATCGGTGCGGACCTTGTCCCAGGCGCCCCGCAGGGTGAGCAAACCGTTCAGCATGCCGCCCCAGGACGGCGCCCAAAGCATCAGCGAAAACGTCATGCCGAGCATCTGCAGCCAGTTGGGAAGCGCCGTGTTCAGCAGATGGTGCGGGCCCGCCCAGATATAGACGAAGACCAGAGACCAAAAGTGAATGACCGAAAGTCGGTAGCTGTACACTGGTCGTTCCGCCGCCTTCGGAATGAAGTAGTACATGATGCCGAGGATCGGCGTGGTGAGGAAGAATGCTACGGCGTTGTGCCCGTACCACCACTGCACCAGCGCGTCCTGCACGCCGCTGAAGACCGGATAACTATGTTTCCAACTCGTCGGAATCGAGAGGTGGTTGACGATGTAGAGCATCGCCACCGTGACGATCGTCGCGATGTAGAACCAGATCGCGACGTAGAGGTTCGGCTCGTGGCGGCGCTTGAGGGTCCAGAAAAAGTTAACCGCAAAGATGACCCACACCACGGTGACGGCGATGTTCAGCGGCCAGATCAGTTCCGCGTATTCCTTGCCGCGGCTAAATCCGAGCGGCAGCGTGATCGCCGCCGCGACGATAATCGCCTGCCAGCCCCAGAAATGGAGCTGCGACAAGAGATCGGACGCGAGGCGCGCCTTCACCAGCCGCTGCGTGGAATAATAGATTCCGGCAAACATCATGTTGCCCACGAACGCGAAGATCACCGCGTTCGTGTGCAGCGGGCGCAGCCGGCCAAAGGTCAGCCACGGCAGATTGAAATTCAGCCGCCAATAGCTGAGCTGGGACGCGATCACGACGCCAACCAGCATGCCCACCGCGCCCCAGATCAAGGTGGCGAGGAGAAACTGGCGGACGACGCGATCGTTGAACTCGATGGTTATCCGTCGGTCGCTCATGGACGGTTCAGACCTTCGCTCTGGTTTTCGCGAATGGTTGCGCGCTGGACTACAACGGGAACCTCTTCGTTTAACGGCAGTAATGAGTCACTCTCCGGGCTGCGGAAACGCCTGGCGCACTGCTCGCGAACGAAAAAGATCACGAAGGTGAAGACCAGGCAAAGACTGGTGACGATGGTGAGTGGGACGACGACCATAAGGGATGGTTAAGGGCGAGGTCTGCCGCGGATAGATGCGGCCGGCCCCGGTTTTGAACTACTCTACGGCAACTTTTTTCTCCTCTCTCGGCTCGGCTTGCTCATCGCTGCGCATATTTTGCTCCAAGGCATGCGCACGGTTTGCCAATTCCTGCGATGTCCGCGTTGCGTAGATCTGAAATACTCGCTCGATGGACGAACGCGTCACCGCCTGGATCTCACCACCGCCTCTCACGCCCCTTAACTCCGCCATGCGCCCAAGCGAGGACAGCCTACGCACGATCAATAATTTGAGCCTGCGTTCCGGTTTGCTCCTCATGCAGCACGGCGCGGAAAGCGCGCTGGTCGAGAACGTCGCGCGCCGCGTCGGCTTGGCGCTTGGGGCGGACAAAGTCGATATCGCCATCATGGCCAACGCGCTCGTCGTCACGACGTCGATCGGGCCCGAATCGAAGACCTTGGTCGGGCGAAACGTGGATCAAGGGATCAACATGAATCTGTTGATCGACGTGCAGCGCGTGATGCTCGATTTGGAGGCGAGCGCGATCGACTTGGACGGCGCGGCGCGGCGACTGAACGAGCTTTCGATATTTCGCTATCCGCGGTGGATGGTGGCGGTTGCCATCGGGATTTCCTGCGCTGCGTTTGCGCGGCTCGCAAACGCGAACGCGTTCGATTGCGCAGTGACGTTTGTCGCGAGCACGGCGGCGATGGCGGCGCGGCAGCTCCTGGCGCGGCTGCATTTCAGTCCGCTGGTCGTTTTTTTTGCGGCCGCCTTCGTCGCGACATCCGTGGCAGGCCAGGCGTTGGTGCACGGCTGGGGTGCAAATCCAAATACCTCCATGGCCGCGAGCTGCCTCCTCCTGGTGCCCGGCGTGCCGTTGATCAACTCCGTCTCGGACATGGTGAAAGGCTACATCAACACGGGCATCTCGCGCGGCGTGTTTGCGACTCTGCTCGCGATCGCCACCTGCGGCGGGATCATGCTGGCGATGACCGTCTGGAAAGTGTGGGCCTGGCTATGACGCTCTTCGAACTCACTCAGGATTTTGTTCTCGCCGCGATTCCGGCAGCCGGTTTCGGAATGCTCTTCAACGTGCCGCCGCGCATTCTCATTTATTGCGCAGTCGGCGGCGCGCTTGGTCACGGCCTGCGCTTTGCCCTCGTCCATGGGCCGACCATTCCGATCGAGTGGGCAACACTGATCGCGGCGACGGCGGTGAGTTTTCTCGGCGTGTATCTGGCCCGCCGTCTTCGCACGCATCCGAAGGTTTTCACGGTCGCAGCCATGATTCCGATGGTGCCTGGCGTGGCGGCCTACACCACGGTCCTCGCGATCGTTCAGATCAACCAGAAGGGATTTTCCGAAGCGCTGTGGCAGACCGCCGTGCAAAATGGTTTGCGCACGTTCTTCATCGTCTCGGCTCTGGCGGTCGGTCTGGCCGCGCCAGGATTGCTTCTTTATCGCCGCCGGCCCGTGGTTTGAGCGAGAGTCCCCGCGCTCACTCTTTCTCAAACATGTTTCGGGAAAAGATTCCTCTTTGGATTCTAATCGGCGGTCTCGCGCTCACCTTCATTGCCGGGTGGATCAATGCGATCGGCTTTCTTGGCGTGGAGCGCCAGGCCGTGAGCCATTTGTCGGGCACATCGACTTTGATCGGCATTGATCTCGCGCAGCCGATCGATCAGACGAGTTGGTTCCCGGCCAAGGTCCTGTTGTTCTTTTTCACCGGAGCCGTGCTGAGCGGCGCGATCATTCGCCAGCACACTTTGAAGCTCGGCCGACGCTACGGCGTGGCCCTCGCCATCGAATCCGTGCTGCTTTTCGCCGCCGCGTATTGTCTCAGCCACTACACGCACTTGGGATATTATTTTGCGGCGATGGCCTGCGGCCTGCAGAACGCGATGGCCTCGAGCTACAGCGGCTCTGTCATCCGGACGACTCATTTGACCGGGATGTTCACGGATTTTGGCATCGCCTGCGGACATTTCCTGCTCCGCCATCCGATCGAGCTGCGGCGCTTCCGGCTCTATGGCGTGTTGATTAGCGGCTTCATCCTCGGAAGTTTCAGCGGCGCGATGGCGTATTCACATTTCGGCTACAACGCCATGTTCGCGCCCGCCGTGTTGTGCGCGATTGCCGCGATGACCTACCCGCAATGGGCAAGGAAGAAGACGAAGGCTGAAGGCTGAGGGAAGGCGAAGGCTGACAAAGGCGAAGGCTGAAGGCGTTTTTCGGCCAACATATTCAGCCTTCGTTTTCGACTTTCTCTATCTCGGAGCGTTGAGCGCTTCGGGATCGAGTCGCGTGCGTTCCCGCAGGTCGCCACCTCGGGTGGCTTCCGAACATTGTCCTTCAATTGGGCCGTCCGGATGCTGGAGGCGGCAAACTTCGCAAAAGCCGTTGATGTCGCGGTGCGCGAGGACGCGGAGGAAGAAGAGCAGCTCCGACTCGGCGAACAGAATGCCATGTTCGCTCAGCTGTCGTGTCTCGACCAACTCGCGGACGACGGAAACGATGGCGGCCTCACCGGCCAGGAAAAACGCAATGTACGGATTCACTCCGCAACGGCAATGGGTCGGCGGCTTGTGGGTTGTCGTGGCGGGCTGGATACAGCCTTGGAAGTCCTCGCTTTGATACGCCTCGGGCTCGAACAATTCGTCGAGTGTGTCGTCGATCATGTAGGCCAGCAGTTCCGGCTTCCCGAGCGCGCTGCGGGTCGGCAACTGTTCCAAAAGATTTCGCCAGCGCTGCGTGATCAGCGCTCGACGGCGCTTCAAGGCATGCAAGAACGCTCTTTTCATGGCTCCTTTTAGCAGAAGCCGCGGGCGCGCTCACCGCGGCCTTTGCCGGAGTTCGCGCATGAATTGTTCTTCGTCGGACAGCTAACGGAGCGCCGGCCTCCGGCCGGCCAGCCTATAAATCCGCCCCGCTTCGCGGGGCACTAGATAGGTTTGCCGGCCGGAGGCCGGCGCTCCGTTGCGAGCCGTTGCGCTGCACTGTGTCTCATTGTGACGCATTGCGCTTCCGTTGGCTGGCACGCTGTTTTGCGATCCGTTGCGAGCCGTTGCGCTGCACCGTGTCTCGTTGTGATACATTGCGCCTTCCTTAGCTGGCGTGCTGTTATCAACGCCACCGTGCGCCGTGCGCCAGCAAGCCCTACGCTTGCAAATTCTGCGTCTCGACCCACCGCACGGCGTACCGCACCAACTCCGTCGCGTCCTTCAGGTTGAGCTTTTCCTTAATCTTGCCGCGATACACGTCGACGGTCTTCGGGCTGAGATTCAACCGCTCCGCGATGTCCCGCGTGCTGTGGCCCGTGCCGACGAGCTGAAAGACTTCAAATTCGCGGTCGCTCAAATGCTCTATCGGCGAAGATGAGCCACGCGGCTTCCGCGCGGAAAATTGATCGACGATTTTGGCCGAGACTTTCGGACTGATGTACACCTCTCCTTGCAAGATCTGGCGAATGGCCAGCAGCAGATTCTCCCCACCCGCTCCCTTCATGATGTAGCCGCGGCCACCGGCACGCAGGACGCGCTCTGCGTAAAGCATCTCGTCATGCATCGACACGACCAGGATCGGCAGCTTCGGATGCAACGCGAGGACGTCCTTGATAAACTCCAATCCGCTGCGCCCTGGCATGGTCAAATCGGTGAGAACGATGTCGAAATTCTGTTTTCCCAATTCCGCCATCGCCTCGCTCGAGTCCCCCGCCTCGCCGCAGACCACCAGATCCGTCTGTTTGTTGAGCAACTGCGCCAGGCCCGCGCGCATGAAAGGATGATCGTCCACCAAGAGAATTTTGCGCTTTGCGGGCGCAGCGGCGCTCGCGCTTCCAGTCACCGCCGCGGCGGTCTGCGCGTGCGCGGCTTTCGCTCGAGGTTTGGAGTTGGAGGGCTTCATTTGCGCAGCACGCAGATCACAGTGACACCCTTCGGCTGGTTCGAGGTGATTTTCAATTCCGCGCCGATCGCGTTCGCGCGATGGCGCATGACCTGAAGGCCCATTCCCTCGCGTCGGCGATTCGCCTTGGGCAAGCCGCGTCCATCGTCCGCCACCTTCAGCTCAATCCCGTCTCCGAGATCATGGAGGCTCACCGCCACATGCGTCGCACCGGCATGCTTCAACGCGTTGTTGATTGCTTCCTGCGCCAGCCGAAAAAGATGTCCGCTCGCCTCGCTGTCCTTGAGCACGACTGGCGTCGGGCAGATAAACTCGCACTTCACCCGCCGCAGGCTGTTCACCCGGCTCGCCATTTCCTCGAGCGCAGCTTGCAAGCCGTCAGCGGAAAGCATGAAAGGCGTGAGGCCGTGGGAAAGCGCGCGAGTTTGCGTGATCGCGTGCCGCAGGAACTCGCTCATCTTTCCAGCTTCGGCAGCGAGTTCCGGTTTCTCGCTCAAATCGGTCCGCAACGACTCGCACATGAGTTCGATCGCGGTGAGCTGCTGCCCGAGGCCGTCGTGCAGCTCCTGGCCGATACGCCACTGTTCGCGATCGCTGATCCGGAGAATCTCCTTTTCCAAAATCTTCTGCTCGGTGATGTCGGCATCGGCTCCGGTCAACCGACTTGGCGCCCCCTTCGAATCGCGCTCGAGAAACGCGCGCAGGGCAATCCAACGGTAATCGCCGTTTTTGTGCAGCAGCCGGTATTCGATTTGGAAGGTCGAGCGCTGGCTGGCGAAAAACTCCTCTTCCGCCTTCTGCAACCGGGCGCGGTCCGCCGGATGCACGCGCTTTCGCCACTCGTCCAACTCGTCCGGAATTTCGTGTGGCTCATATCCCAAGTTAGCCTTCCACCGGGCAGAAAAATAAATTCGTTCTTCCTGTATTCGCCATTCCCATACGCCGTCGTTCGTGGCGCGCAGCGCGTTGGACAACCGCGCCTCGCTTTCGCGCAAACGCGCCTGAGCCTCGGCCAACTCCCGATCGCGCTGCACCGCGGTCAGCGCGCGCTTCACCACCGCGGGCAGAAGGTCGAGCAGCGCGGTGTCCTTCATCACGTAGTCGAGCGCGCCATGTTTCATCACCTCCGCTGCGATCTTCTCGTCGCCCTGGCCGGTCACGATGAGAAATGGCACGGGCGCGTCGTCGCGTTTGAGGCGCTTGATCAGTGAGACGCCGCCCGCGTCGCGCAGCTTCAAATCGAGCAGCATCAGGTCCGGCGATCTCTCGGTGAGAGCGTGCTGCGCGGATTCGACATTCGACGCGGTGTCGACGACGTAGTTTTCCGCGCGAAGCGATTCCGCCATCAAGATCAACATGCCTTCATCGTCGTCGACGATGAGGAGCCGGGAATTGGTGGCAGCCGGAGACACTGGCGTGATCAACCCTTGACCGGCGGAACCAACAACAACGACATGAACAGTCCCAGCCGGCGAATGGCCTCGGCGAACTTTTCGTAGTCGATCGGCTTTTGGATGTAGACGTTGCAGCCCAATTCATGGCACCGCTCGACTTCGCGCGCGTCGTCCGTGGTCGTGAGAATGATGATCGGAAGGCGGTGCAAATTCGGATCAGCCTTCAATTGCCGCAGCACTTCGATCCCATCCACCTTCGGCATGCGGATATCAAGAAGCACCAGGTATGTTTCGCCGGGTTGACTGTGGCGGCCGGTTCCGCGGTGAAAGAAGAAATCGAGCACGGCCTGCCCGTCGGCGAAATGTTCGAAGCGATTGCTGAGGCCGGCAGCCTCGAGATTTTCGCGAACCAAAATCGCGTGCCCTTCGTCGTCGTCCACGATGAGGATCACGGGCTGGTGGGACATCGAATGCAGGTGCTTCATGGTCGGGCGGCCGCGGGCAGCGACACGTAGAAATTCGATCCAACGCCCTCCTCGCTCTCAACCCAAATCCGGCCCTGCTGCCGCTCGAGCACGCGTTGGGCGATGGTGAGTCCGAGTCCCTCGCCGGCGGTTTCCGAGGGATTAAGCCGATGAAAAATCTCGAAAACTTTTGGCTGATGCTCGCGCGGGATGCCGATGCTGTTGTCGGAAACGCAGTACACCGCAGCGCCGCCCTCCAGCCTGCCCGTGATCGCGATGCGCAACGGACGCGACGGAGAGCGGTACTTCAGCGCGTTGTCCATCAGATTGGCGAAGACCTGGCTGGTTTGGCCCAAATCCCCCAAGCAATCTGGTAGTGGAGAAACGGATACCTCGGCCCCGGCTTGGACGATCTGGAATTTCATCGCCGCCGCGATGTCGGCCATGATCGCGTTCATCGCCAGCGGTTGGATGTTCAACACGATGCGCCCGAGCCGCGAATAACGCAGCAAGCCATTCAAAAGCATGTCCATCTTGCTCACGCCGGCGTTGATGAACTTCAGCGCCTGGGGAATGCTCGCTTCGACGGGCTGCCGTAGTGCATCCACGGATACGACGCCATTTTGACTCGCACCGCAGGCGTCCCGGATTCTGTCGCAGGCCTTGTTGAGCTGTTTGCCGAAACCCTGAACGTTGACCAGCGGCGAGCGGAGATCGTGCGAGACGGTGTAGACGATCGTCTCCAACTCCTTGTTCTTTTCCGCGAGATCGTGCGCCGCTTGCTGAAGTTTCGTTTCGTCGGCTTTGCGCCGCGTGATGTCGGTGCGAATCGCGACGTACTGCCGCGGCTTTCCCCTTTCGTCCAAAAATGGATAGATCGTCGTGTCGACCCAATAGAACGAGCCGTCCTTCGCTCGGTTTCTGATTTCGCCCCGCCAGACGCGGCCTCGGGCGATGGTGGTCCACAGATCGCGAAAAAAATCCTTCGAATGAAAACGCGAATTGATGATGCGGTGATCCTGGCCGAGGAGTTCGTCCCGCGTGTACTGGGAGATCGCGCAGAATTTGTCGTTCACGTACGTGATTTTCCCGGCCGCGTCGGTGATCGCCACGATCGAGTGCTCGTCCAGCGCGGCCTTCAACTCGCGCAGTTCGCGAAGGGTGGCGCTCAATTCGCGGTCGGCTTCAGCGGCATCGCGCTCGAAATCCTGCAAGCGCCGAATGAGTTCATCCTTTGTCAGGGATTGATAGTCCGGAGTCACGTAGGGAAATCTTCAATACATCCCGCCGAGCAGCAAGCCCGGCAGCGGCGGCCGCTGACTGAGCCAGCCGCTTAGGCCGGATAAGGAAATCCTTTAGTGAGTTCGCGCCGCGCCTCCAATTACCACGACAGCGCGAAACTGGTAGTGTGGACGCATGAAATCGAACCTACTGTCCACGTCGGAAGCGACCGAGACACATGAAGCCTCCGATCGCAGCGTCGTGCAGCACCTCCAAGAATCGGCCGTGTTTTCCGATTATCAGGACGCGTTTGAAAACACCACGCAGCTCCCGCTGATGTTGCGCCGGGTTGGATCCTTTCAAGCGCCGATGCAGGGTTCGAAAAAATTGAACCCGTTCTGCGCCATCATGGCGGCGAGCAACAAGACCTGCGCCGCCTGCCTCCAACTTCAGCAGAAAGTGGAAGAGAGCGCCTCGTCCGAGGCCGTCACGATGGAGTGTTTCGCCGGGCTCTCCGAATCCGCCGTGCCGGTTCGCGTTGGCGAAAAAATTCTCGGGTATTTGCAGACCGGCCAGGTTTTGCTGCGGCCGCCGACCAAGACGCAATTCCGCAAGACTATGCAGCTTCTCGAAGAGTGGAAGATCAGTGTCGACGCGGCCGCGTTGGAGAAAGCGTATTTCGCGACCCGCGTGATCACCTCGGAGCAATATCAATCCGTCGTGCGCCTCGTGGCGATTTTCGCGCAACACCTTTCTGCATTGAGCAACCAGTTGACCGTCCAAACCGCGACCGCGGAATCCCCGCAAATGGCGAAGGCGCGCCAGTTCGTGGCGGACCACCATTCGGAGGACATCTCGCTTTCGCAAGTCGCATCCGCGGTTCACACCACACCGTTTTATTTCTGCAAACTTTTCAAGAAGGCCACGGGCCTGACGTTCACCGATTACCTGGCCCGCGTGCGCGTCGAGCGCGTGAAACATCTATTGCTGAATCCGCACACCCGCGTGAGCGAAGCCGCCTTCGAGGCGGGCTTTCAATCGCTGTCCCAATTCAACCGCGTTTTCCATCGCATCGAAGGAGAGTCCCCCAGCGATTATCGCGCGAAGTTGCACGAGCAGATCTAATCGGTTGAGAGGTGGGATTGGGAAATTAGTTCCCGCCCCAGAGCGGCTCGCGAGGGACCGCTCGCCCTACCCTCGGAGCCCGGTCATGCAGACATCATCATTCTACATTCTTACTTCTTCATTAGCGAAGCGTAAGACGGCTCGCCCTGAGGTCTCGCCCTACCCTCGGAGGCCGGTCCAGCGATTCGGATCGTTGGTATTTTTTCAGCCTTCAGCATTCAGCCTTCAGCTTTCTCTTCCGCCCTCTTCATTCTTGTTCGATTCGCAGCGTGAAGGCGTGCTCGCAGGGGCGTGTATTCGGAAGCTTGATACTGAGGCCGTCGGATTGTTGCGTCCACTCGAGCTTGCCGGAGTGACCAAGGAGAGAGACGGAGCGCACTTTCTTCCCTTTGAGATTTGAGGCCTTGGCCCCGAGCGAACGAATCAGCGCGACATTGTTTTCCGGCCAGGCCATCAGGACAGCGTAGAGCGTGTTGCCTCGACGGGTGAAGCGCACGTCGTCGGCAGAGTACGGAGTTTTGCGAACGTCACGCGCGCCGCCGAACTGGCCTTCTTCGGGTTTTTCGACGGTCGATGGTCCCTCGCCGTAAATGGTCCAGGGCCGAGTCTCGTAAATCGCCTCGCTGTTCACCTTCATCCACTGCGCCATTCCTTCGAGAAACTTTTCCTCGTCGGAGTCGATCGAGCCATCGCCGCGAATAGGAATGCTCAACAGCAGATTTCCGTTTTTGCTCACGATATCCACGAGCATGTGCACGACCTGATCCACGGTCTTGTATTTGTGCTCCTCGAAAATGCGGCGGTCATAATGCCACGAACCGATGCAGGTGTCGGTTTGCCACGGCTCCGGCAAAATCCCTGTAGCCACGCCTCGCTCGATGTCGGACACGACGGCCGGCGCGTGTTCGGGCTTAAGGTGCTTGGCGTTGATCACTGTATCCACTTTTCCACTATGCCGCGCCGCGCTTTGATTGTAGTAATGCGCCGCGAGGGCGAGGCCGTATTTTTCCAGCGGCAGTTCCGTGTCGTCGAAGTAGATCAGATCCGGCTGGTACTTATCGACGAGATCCTGCGTCCGCAAAAACCATTTGGCAGAGTAACCATTGTCGAAGGGCGGAATCGTTTCGTACCAATGCTGATCGTGCTCGCGGTGCCAGGCATCCGCCTCTTTGGCGGTCTTGATCGTCTCAGGCATCGGAATGCGCAGACCACCGTAGAGATCCTGCGGATCGAGGCCGTCCCACCAGGTGCCTTTGCCGTCGGCCTTGGTGAGGCGCGCCGCATCGTACGGAACGCCCGCCAACTTTCCTTCCACGTCGTGGCCGTAGGCGGGCTGGAACCAATGCCAGGCATGCGACGAATGATTGCTCACGCCGAAGCGCAGTCCGTTCTCGCGCGCGATTTTCGCCCAGGTGCCAACGATGTCTTTCTTCGGGCCGATCCGAACGGAGTTCCAAGGCTGATACTTCGAGTCGTACGCGTCGAAATTATCGTGGTGATTAGCCAGCGCCACGAAGTACCGCGCGCCTGCCTTTTTGTAGAGCGCCATCAATTTTTCCGGATCCCACTTCTCGGCTTTCCAGAGATTATCCAGCTCCATGAATCCGAACTTCGAGGGATGCCCGTAGTGCTCCAGGTGATACGCGTAATCGTCGCTGCCTTCCAAATACATGCTGCGCGCATACCAGTCTCCATGCTCCGGAACGCACTGCGCAGACCAGTGCGCCCAAATGCCAAACTTCGCGTCGCGAAACCAATCGGGACATTTGTAGCCGCGGGCGAGCGAACTCCACTCGGGCTTGAACGGTCCCTCGGCGATCTTCGGTTCGGCGGCCAATTTCGTCGCCAAGGCCTCCATTTCCGTCGGAGCGCCGGGCGAGACAAACGTGGTTTTCGGCGCCGCATTTTCCGCGGCGAACGCGATGGAGCTGAGCAGCGAAAAGCCGACCGCGGCACTCAGAGATTTGGAACGTGTGAGTGGGGACATGATGTTGCGACGGGGATTAATTGTTCGCGGACGAGAGACTGAGTTTTTTCCAAGAAAACGCGTACAACGCGACGAGTCCGAAACAGGTCAGTGGCTCGATGAAAACCGAGGGCGGGATGGCTCATTCACTGACTTGAACGTGAATCTTCGTGACGGCGCCGGGATTGGCCGCCCAATCCGTCAACGCATTCGCGGCTTCAGTCCATGGCACCGAGCGCGTGATGGTTTCGGTAGTGGGATATTGAATACGGCGCAGCATCTCGATCACGGCGTCGAAGTCCTGGGGCGTCGCGTTGCGCGATCCGAGTATGTCCAGCTCCTTCAACACAAACTGCTTCGTTTCATAGCTCACGGGCGCTTTGCCGTAGCCGATGTAGACGACACGGCCGGCGAACGCCACTTCGGCGACAGCCATTTGATAGGTTGCGACGGCTCCCACCGCTTCGATCACGACATCCGGTCCGCGTCCGTCCGACAAAGCGAGAAGTTGCTCGTGAAACTTTCCTGCCCCCGCGTCGAGCGCGTGCTTCGCGCCTGCTTTCATTGCCAGGGGAAACTTCGTTGCGGCAACATCCGCCGCGATCACTGTCGCGCCGCGCTGCGCCGCCGCGGCAATCGCGCCCAGCCCGATCATGCCGCATCCGATGACCAGCACTGTATCGGCGGAGTGAATACGGCCGCGATCGGCCGCGTGGAAACCGACGGAGAGCGGTTCCACCAGGGCGAGTTCGTCCAAGCTCAGCGGTGCGGCGCGAAGTTTCTCCCACGGAACCGCGATGAATTCAGTCAGCGCGCCGTCGCGCTGAACGCCGAGCGTCTGATTATTTTGGCAGGCATTGAAGCGCCCGCGACGACACGACGCGCATTCGCCGCAAGCGGTGTACGGCACGACGGTGACGGCGGAGCCGACGGCGAATTCGGGCGGGACGCCTTTGGTCAACTCCGCCACGACCGCGCCGATCTCGTGCCCCGGAATACGCGGGTAATTCACCAGCGGATTCGCCCCGCGAAAAGTCGAGAGATCGGAGCCGCAATAACCAACGCGTTTCACCGCGAGCAAAACTTCGCCGGGCTTCGGCGTGGGATGCGGAATGTCCACGAAGGACACACTGCCTGGACGATCGATACGGACGGCGCGCATAGGTTTGGTTTTCAAGGCTGGTTCTCCGGTCGGCCACTCGGCCAGGACACGCCCAGCGCAGGCTTCAAGATTTCCAGAAGAGGCCGAAGCATTTCAGCGGATGGCGAGGGCGCCTCGCACGCGCGCACGTTGCGCAGCACCTCGTCGGGGGACGATGCACCGAGGATCGTGCAATGCACGCCGGGTAGGGTCAGGCTATACCGCAGCGCAATTTCCGAAAAGTCGACTTGGTGCGCGCGACAGTATGCGGCTGCCTCGGCGCACGCCTGCCGAACGCGCGGCGGCGCCGGATGCCAATCGGGAGGACCTTGATCAGAGAGCAATCGCATAGCGAGAGGCGCGGAATTGAAAACGCCGAGACCGGCGCGCTCGAATCGCGGCAACCAGTCCTGCAGCGTCGAATCCACCAGCGTGCCGTGACAGTACGTTTGAACAAAATCGAGGGGCGCCTGTTCGACGACCCGCGCCAGCAGGTGAAGATGCAGTCCGCTGATACCGATGAAGCGGGCCTTGCCCGAAGCCTTGATCTTCTCCAGTGCGGGCAACGTTTCCTCGATGATCTGCCTCGTTTCGCCGAATTCGATATCGTGAGCCTGAAGCAGATCGACGTGATCGAGCCCCAGGCGCGCGAGGCTTTCGTCGATGCTTCGCAGCGTTCGGTCGGCGGAAAAATCGAACTCGGCCTGTGTCGGTCCGTAGCGGCCGACCTTGGTGGACACAAAAAATCGTTCGCGCGGAATCGTCCGCAAAGCGCGCCCGAGAGCCGTCTCGGCGCGCGTCGCTCCATAAAACGGCGCTGTATCAAATAAATTGATACCGCAGTCCAACGCCGTATTCACCGTGCGAATACTGGTGCTCTCATCGACCGGCCCAAAAACCCCGCCGAGCGAAGAACCGCCGAAGCCCAGCGTGGAAACGGATAAATTGGTGCGGCCGAATTTTCGATAGAGCATGAGGAACGTGCGAAATTCTCGGAGGGAAGCGGATCACGGCCCGTGGCGCGGGCCAAGACTTCATCGTCAACGTCCAGCGATACGGAAAATCGTGAGTGAGTTTGCGGGGGCCTGATAGGTGAACGAATTCGACAGCGGCACTGTCTCGGTCCGCGGAGAGACCGCGGCGGGTTTGTCATCCATGTTCGCTACGTCCGCGGACACGCCGCCGAAGACGATTTGTTCTGCTTTTTCGGGCAGCTTGGCGGTGCCGGTCAGGTGAATCGCCAGCGTTTGCGCCGCGTCGTCACCATTCACGATTTTGATGATCAGATCGCCGCTCTTGCTGTCCCGCACGCTCGACGTCGCAAGCCGCGCGCCGGTCGCTCCCTGACTGACGGTGGTCGAAACGAAAGCGTCGCCGTGATTCGAGCCGAACAATCTTTGCACGGTATAATTCAAGCTCGGAAAAATTTCCGTGCCGTTGAAGTAAATCATGTCTGGCGTCCACTGCGTGTGGCCGCGACGCGACAGAAGCGGTGCATACGAGGCGCGAGAGACGACGTCGCCATTGCGCTCGATGCTGGTGAGAAAGGCCGCTTCCGCTAGTGCGGAGCGAAGCGTGTTGCGGCGGCCTTCGTCGTGAGCCGCGTATTCTCCGACATAAACTTTCGGTCCCTTGCGATCGTAGCTGTCGTAGCGCGCGAGGTTGTCCCAGAACCATTGCGGCGGCCGATAATAATGCTCGTCGACCATCGGCAATTTCAGTTCGCGGGCGAACTCCCAGCCCTTGTCGAAATCCTCGCCATCGGGAAACGGTCCAACCGTGCCGACGACGACGATCTCGGGGTGTTTCGCCTTGAGCACATCGTAGATCATTTTGAACCGTTCCTTGAACTCGGGCGTGATGGCGTCCTCGTTGCCGACACCGAGATATTTCAAACCAAAGGGCGCAGCGTGTCCTGCCGCGGCGCGCACTGAGCCCCATTTTGAATCGGCCGGACCGTTGGCCCATTCGATCAAGTCGAGCACATCCTGAATGTAGCCGGGCATTTCATCCATCGGCAGACCCTCCTGGCCGCGATTCGGCGAATCTCCCGCATGCTGGCAGCACACGCCGGCCGTCACGACCGGAAGAGGACTCGCGCCGATATCTTCGCAAAATTGAAAATATTCAAAATACCCAAGTCCCAAGGTTTGGTGATAGCCCCAGGAATTCCGCTGGGCGCGGCGTTGTTCGACCGGGCCGACGCTGGCTTTCCAATCGTAGTAGCGGTGAACGCCTGGCCCGTGCACGAGACAGCCGCCCGGGAAACGAACGAAGCGCGGCTTGATCTCCGCGATTGCCTGCGCGAGATCGCGCCGGAGACCGTTGGCGCGATGCTTGAATGTATCGGCTGGAAACAGCGAGACCATGTCCAACGCCAGACAGCCTTCCTCGTGGGCGAGGAGCACGAAACGCGCGTCGGGTGTGGACTGCGACGGCGTGAGCGTCGCGGAATATTTTGTCCACGTGCGACCTGAGACCTCGAGGCGAGCTTCGGCGAGCACCGCGCCGTCTTTGCTCTCGAGCCGCATGGTGACGTGCATCGGCTTGGTCTGATCGACTTCGGGGCCGGCCCACTTTTTGCCCATGTAGGCTTGGTAGCCCCAGAACGACGCCTCGTACGATTGGCCAGCGACGAGCGGGATTTGATCGAAACCCGAATTGCTCACGCCTACCCCGTCACCCGGCCGCCGAATCGTGAGCAGCAAATAATGCGGGTTGTTCGCGTGGACCGGTCGCGAGTCGCCGAGCCCGAGTTCGCCGTTGCCTTCGCCGCGTTTGATCAAATTCCAAAACGAAAACGGTCCCCACTGCGGCTGTTCCGTCGCGCTGTATTCAAAAGAGCGATTCTGAATCAGCTCGCCGTAAAGACCGCCGTCTGCGGCGTAGTTCAAATCCTCGAAAAATATCCCGAAGAGATCCGGGCTGATCGGCTTCGTCGGCGCGTCGAGCGCAACGGTGATCGTGCGAGGTTCGGCCGTGCTCCGCGAAGCAGACATCGCAACGAGAGCAAAAAGTAGAACGGGAATAACGTATTTCATGAGACAAATAGCGAGGCCGCCGATGGTCTCATTCGATTTGAGGGCGCGAGCGGACCGACCGGAGACTCCAGGTTTTTTGGGCAAGGTCCCGCGGGCCGGGACGCTCGCATTGAAGAACAAATTCAACCGGCGCAGAGGCGGCGTGCGTTGGACAGTAAAGTGACGCCAATAAATGCGCAGCCTTCACCAATCGGGAAGAAGCCGACAATCCGCCGGGCTGATAGAGTCGCGCCATGAAAACGATGCTTTATCTCACCCCGCATGGCCCCCGGCGCTATTGTCGGAAGGTCGCGGCCCTATGGCTTGGCATCCTCGCGACTTCCGTGGTCTTCACCTGCCTGGCGGCGCGAATTCATTTGGAAAATTCCAACATCATGCTCGGGGCGGTCGTCGCCCTCGGTGCGGCCGCTTCTCTCATGCTATCTCTGCGCCGCGTCTGAATCGCCCCTGCCCACTCCTCCGCCAAACGGACGTGTTCATGTCTTTCCATGCAAAACGCGATTTCTCTCAATACGCTGAATTTTCAACTCTCTGAGACGCACCAAGCCGAGGTGACGGACAAGTTTCGCCGTGTGCTTGGAGGCGCCGGCGCATTCATTCGACTGCGTGTTACTCTGGAGGGAAAATATCCGTCCAACACCGCGGTGTATTACAATGCGCGAGCGGTGATGGAGACGAGAAGTCAGGAACTCTATATAACCACGCGCTCGGAATTTTTATATAACGCCATCGATGAGCTGGTGGCGAAGATCGGCGCGACGTTGGCGCGGAGTAGCTAGCGGGAGCAATTGGCGGGAGCTAAGCGAACGCTCAACGGAGCGAATGGAGCGTAACGGAGCGCAACAGCTAGTAACGGAGCACAACGGCCCGCAACGGAGCACAACAGCTCGCAACAGCTCGCAACGGCTCGCAACGGAGCGCCGGCCTCCGGCCGGCAATTCGATCTAGTGTCCCGCGAAGCGGGACGGAATTTTCGGTTGGCCGGCCGGAGGCCGGCGCTCCGTTGGCGTCCCCGCGGCTACTTAGTCTCGCGGTCTTCGATCCTTCACGAGCCGGTCACTTTGAAATAGAGCGGTTGGCGCATGCGGGTGTTCACGGCGCGGCCGCTCTTTATTCCGGGGCGAAATTTCCAGCGCGTGATCGCGCTTGCGGCGATGTCGCCGATGCGGCGCGTGTCGGCATCGATGATTTGCGCGTCGGTGACTTCACCCGTCTTCGTCACGATAAACTCCACTGTCGCCCGCACTTGAGTGTAACCGCCGAGCATCTCATCGGTGACTTTGGGAATGGGTTGAAACACCGGTTCCGGAATGCGATCGAGATCCGCCAGATTGAAGAGATCTTTCAGGTTCTTACCCGTGCTGCCCGCGCCGTGGCGGATGATCGCGGGGATCGCGCTCAACGAAGTATTGGAGACATTCGAGGCCGGCCGGAACGAGCTGTAGTCGATCTCTTGAACGAAGCTGCTTTCGATAGCTACCGAGGTCGGCACATCGGGCAAAGACGGCGCTTCGATCCCCTCTTCTCCTTTCATATCATTCGCGTCCGAACTGGTCTCCTCCGGCTCCGGCTCGAGCTTCGGCCAGTCGACGATTATGAGCGCGGGAGGTTCCTCGAAGGCGACAACTCGCGGCTTCGTTCCGCGATTGAAGCAGAGCAACATGGTCCCGAGGAATCCTCCGGCGACCAGCATGCCAACCCAGGGGATTCGCGGTGTTCTGAAGCCCGCTTTGTAGTGCCAATCTCGATACAGGCCTGTTCTCACTACGATCCGGGTGCATTCGCCCGTGCGACGCTTCTTCTCCGGACCGCGAAGATCGGTGACATAGAATTCCAGTTCTTGCAGCGGCCGCTCGACGACAGGAAATTCGAGGTTCATGCGCATGTTTTACACCGATTCGCCCAGATCGGCTGCGCACGCATTGCCCATCCAAGCGCAATCCTTGGACACGGCGAAATGCCCTCTCCCCGCTTGCCGCCGGATTTCGGACTTGGTCCGGCGCAGCCGCGCTAGTTCGTTTCTCCAACCGCGAAGCGTCGGCGCTCGATAACAGCGAGTTCGCGATGCGCGCGCTCCTGCAACTCCGGAGGAAAACGATCCGCCCAGCGAGTCGCCGCCGCGAGATCCCGCAACGCCCATTGATGCAGGACGGCGATCCCCGCCTCGTCACGCGTGGGACCGGCGGGAATTTCCGCCGCGACCAATCGGGCTGCGTTCTCCGGGCGCGTTTCCGCTCGGAGAAAGGCCAGGCGCGTCATCACGCGATCGCGTTGCTCGCCGGCGGACTCGCGTCTAGCCCAAGCCAAGGCATCGTCGAAACTCGCCTCGGCCCATTTCTGTAGAATGTCCTCGAAGACACCGCTCGCGACGTCGTCGAGACCGAGCTCGTGAACGATCCGCAACGCATCCGCAGGATCGAACTCCGACCATCTGACACACGCCTCTGTGAGGAAATTGCGACGCAGATTCGCGTCTTCGATGCGTTCCGCGCGACGGAGCTCTTGTTCGAATCGCCAGAGCGCCTGGTCGACACGCGCGCTTCGCAGCGCGTTATCGGTCAACGACCGTTCCATCGCGAAAGTTTGCGTATCACCGGCAGTCGAAGCGACGACCGCCGGTGATGTTTTCATGATTGGAGCAGACGCGCGAACACCAGCCGTTCGTCCCGAACGCGACTGCCTCGAGCCAACCCATACTGCGACGAGCACACACAGCAGCGCAGCCCAGAGCGCGCTGCTGCTCACTCGCCATGCTACGGTGCCACGAATTGCCACTGCTGATTATTGCTGCTGCCGCTGCCCCAGAATTCCACGACGTCGCCATTGGCCGTGCCGCCGCCGGTGTCCAGGCATAGGCCATTCGAGCGGTTGACCAATTTATAGTAACCGCCGCCAAGATCCTGGATCGTCCAGTCCTGATTCGTGCTCGTGCTCGAAGCCCACTGGCCGACGGTCGTGTCGTTCCCGGCGTGGCCCAAGCTATCGAGGTACTTGCCACCAGTGACGCATTGGAGCTTCGCATAGCTGCCGTTGTACGAGAGCACCCAACGCTGATTGTTGCTCGAGCCGTCCGTCCACTGCGCGACCGTCGCGCCATCAGCGGTAGCGCCGAGATTGTCGAGCATCTTGCCACTCGCGCGATTCTTCAGGCTGTACGTTCCCACCGGGACACTCCCACCCGATCCGCCACCGGTCACGACCACGTTGTCGAGCGTAGCGGTGCCGGCGACGTTCGCCACGCCGACTAAATACGTGCTGCCCATGGCCACCGTGCTCGAGCCGACAGAAAACCAGGTCACGCCATCGGAGGATTCATACGCGGTGAAAACATTTCCGGCGCGCTGCAATCGAAACCACGCCGGCAACCAGGTGTAATCGTTTCCGAGTTGAACGGTTGTCGAGCCGCCCGCCGTCGCGCGCGTCCGGAAACGCGCTTCGCGTCCGCCGGCTTCGCCCAAAGCCATGGTGAGCGCCTGCGCATTGGCGGCGGTGCTCGCCCGCATCATGATTCCGCCCTTGCTCGTGCCGTTGACCAGCAGCCGCGCGGTGATCGTGCAATCGCCGCTCACACTCTTCGATACGAGCGTAAACGAATCGGACGTGCCATTGAAATCCGAGCCTGCGGCACCGACGACGAAGGTGCCGTTTCCCACGCTCGCGTAACTCGCGCTTCCGCCAGAACTGCCGATGTCGGCCCTGCTCCAGCCCGATGGCAACGCGCCGGCCGCAATCGGCGTGGCGCTCGCCTGCCCGGACGCGACACTGGTGCCCGACTGATTTTTCGCCGCGACGACATAATAATACGTCGTGCCGTTGGTCACGCTCGTGTCCGTTTGTTCGCAGCGCGTGCTGTTTGTCCATGATGCGATGCTGGTGTAGGGTCCGCCACTGGTCGTCGCCCGCCGGAGATCGTAGCCTTGGGCCGTGTCCCCACTTCGCGTCCATTTCAGCGTCACGCGTCCGACTCCCGCTGTCGCCGTAAGCCCCGTCGGCGCGGGCGGCGTGGGCGATGGCGGATAGGCCGAGGCGTTCAAGGTAAAGGTCAGCGTTCCATAACCAAAATGATCAGCGCTGCCGTGCTCCGGTCGCATGAGCTGCGCCATCGCAGTGGTGTTCGGCGCGCTCAGGCCTTTGCGCACGACGTAGTGATTATAGAGCAATTCCCAGAGCGGGCGATCATCGAGCCGGCCTCGCCCGTTGATCGAAACCCAACTCTGCCGCGCGTTCGTGCAATTATTATAAAAGTTATATGGAACGGATTTCCACAGATTATATTGGGCGACGTATTCCGCGCCGGCGAGGAGGCGGTTGCTCGAATAACCGTAGAGATCGAGTCCCTGCTTCCAGGCGATTTCGCAGGCCTGCGCCATCATGCCGACGGCGAGTTGCGCATGTTCCTGATCGCGGCCGCTCTCCTGCCATTGGCCGAGATTTCCGGAGTGAATATAATATACGGCGTTCATGATGCTCCCGGCGCCTGCGCCGCTCATGAAATAATTAACGCCCTCATTGTATTTCGCGGTGTCGTCGCAAAGCACGCCGATCGCGATGCAGGCGCCGAGGTTTGCGATGTCCCAATTCGACCAGTAGTTGGTGATGCAGGCGCCGTTGTGATTGGTCAGGAAGTCATGGCAAACAGGATACCAGTAATTGATCATCATGGTCTTGAACCGCGCGAAATCCGCCGCGGCCCAGCGCGGTGAAATCCGCAGCAGCTCGCCGACGATGGCGAACTCCGCGATAGGAATTCCGCTCAACCCGGGAATGTCGGTGCCAGTCGGCACCTGGTTCACGGTGGACGACCAGGCGTTGCAAATTCGAATCGCGCAGTCCGCGTAACTGGTATCCCCCGAAATATACCAGCGAATCGTGTTGAGGTATGCGGCGTGTGCGTCCTGCGAACAACGCTGACGACTCACGCCCATGTTCGCCTGGGGCGCGGCGGTGTAGGTGTTCTGCGCCTTCGGATCAGCGATCAGGACGTTCCAATCATTGATCCAGGGATGCGCGCCCGCCGCGACCTGAGCCTTCATGCGGTCGAGATCGGCTTGGTTGTGCAGGCCGCCGGGATGGACGAACGCATGCGCGGTCGAGAGCGTGAGGAGACCAGCAACCAGAGCGAAACTGAAGAAGCGCCCGAAGGCCCTTCGCAACGGCAGGAATGACACTGCTTTCATCTTTCTCCTTGGGTTTGGGGATAACTGACCTTCGTAGCTGAAGCAGGGGCGGTTCGCTTCCGACGATGAAACATCCGCGACGAGGGGCTTTGGAGTTCAGGGGCAGAGCGGACTAACGATTTGCAACCTCGTTTGGCTCGCGTGAAAAATCGATGCGCTTGCCGTTTACCAGTTAACCCACCATGCGAGGTAATCTCATGCTTATCTTCGGACTCTCCCGCCCCGCCGCGCTGTGCCGCGCCTCTGTTTTCGCCATGCTCGCCGCAGTTGCCCTCGCGGCGCCTGCGTTCGCTGAAAACCTCACGAATGCCGCACCCGCTTTTCCGGTCACGATCAAAGTCGACGCGGCGAAAGACCAAGGCACGCTACGTCCCATCTGGCGTTTCTTCGGTTGTGACGAACCGAACTACGCGACGATGAAAGATGGCCGCAAGCTGCTCGGCGAACTCGGCGAGTTGAAGCCCGACGCGATTTATTTTCGCAGTCACAATCTGCTCAACACCGGCGACGGCACCGCAGCCTTCAAGTGGGGCAGCACCAATATCTACACGGAGGACGCGCAGGGAAATCCGGTCTACAATTGGATGATCGTCGACAACCTGATCGACACTTATCGCGCGCGCCGGGTCAGGCCTTACCTCCAGCTCGGATTCATGCCGCAGGCGCTCTCGATCCATCCCGATCCTTACCAGCATGTGTGGCGGCCGGGTTTCAAATACGATTTGATCAGCACGGGTTGGGCGTATCCGCCGAAAGACTACAAGAAATGGGCCGAGCTGATTTACCAATGGACGAAGCACTGCGTCGAGCGGTACGGCCGCGAAGAAGTCGAAAGCTGGTATTTCGAAGTCTGGAACGAGCCAAACGGTCCGGCCTACTGGCACGGCACGCCGGAGGAATTCTACAAGCTTCACGATTACGCGGTCGATGCGGTGCGCCGCGCCCTACCCACCGCTCGCGTCGGCGGGCCGGATGTCGCGGGCGACGGCGGCGCATTCATGGATGGTTTCCTGAAGCACATCGCGAATGGCACCAACTACGTCACGGGGAAAACTGGAACGCCGACGGATTTCGTGTCGTTTCACGCCAAAGGTTCGCCGAAGTTCATTGATGGACACGTGCGCATGGGTTTGTCCACGCATCTCAACGGGGTCGATCGCGGCTTCGCCCGCATCGCCGCCGTGCCTGAACTGAAGAACAAGCCGATCGTGATCGGTGAATCGGATCCGGAAGGCTGCGCGGCGTGCCAAGGACCGCAGAATGGTTATCGCAACGGCACGATGTATTCGAGCTACACCGCCGCGAGTTTTCCCAGAAAACTAGCACTGGCCGAGCGGCACGCGGTCAACTTCGAGGGCGCGCTCACCTGGGCGTTCGAGTTCGAGGATCAACCGTATTTCGCGGGATTTCGCGCCCTCGGCAGCAACGGCCTCGATCTGCCCGTGCTGAATGTTTTTCGGATGTTCAGCATGATGAGCGGAAATCACGTCGCGGCGACGAGCAGCGCGGAAGTTCCTCTCGATGCGATCATGAAAGCCGGCGTGCGCGAGCAGCCCGACGTCGCCGCGTTCGCGAGTTTCGATGGAGGAAAACTCTCGGTCATGATCTGGCATTATCATGACGACGATGTCCCTGGTCCGGATGCGGAGGTGACATTCACCGCCGAGGGGCTCCGCAATTTTTCCGGCGAGGCGACGCTGACGCATTATCGGATCGATGGCAGCCACAGCAATTCGTACGCGGCCTGGAAACAAATGGGTTCGCCCCTCGCGCCGAATGAGAATCAGTACGCCGAACTGGAGAAAGCCGGCAAACTCGCGCAGCTCGAACCGTCGAAACCAGTCCAAGTTTCGCACGGCTCGGCCACGCTGAAGTTTTCGCTGCCCCGCCAAGGCGTCTCGTTTCTGGTCCTGGAGCTACCTTCGACGCTTCGCTAGAGCATATAAAATTAAACTGTAGCCGCGAAAGGCACAGGGCGGCAAAGCCTCAGGGTTTCGATCACGACGATCTTTTTAGCCACAAAGAGGCACAAGAGACGCAAAGAGGATATTTATTAAGCCGACGCGGCTCAGAGATTCTCTACCCAGCAGTGGTCTGTTTTTTTTGATTTTTAGTTACAAACCAATACCCCAACCGCGATGTGGAGCGGCCATTGCGGGTGACGTCGCAGACCTGAAATCCTCTTTGCGCATTTTGGCCGCCCCGCGCGCGATGGGAGCCAGAACGACGGCCATCATCAGTGCTATCTTCAAAGGGTATTTCGACGTCACGAATGGTTTCGTTTTCCAGAGCGAGTCCGGGTCGAAACGACGCCATCGGTTGGGCAACAGATCCGTCGACACGCGGTGGAGTGAGCGAAGCTGCCAGCGCGGAAAAGATGAAACAATCCCACTTAAGGATGATTTTATCGGTGGAATCATCCGAACGGGCGATGCAAGGCCGCGCGAAAATCGATATCGTCGCCGAAACCCAAAATGTTTTCCCTCTCACCGCCCCGCCGTGTGCCCTTTCTTTCAGCCCGTGCCAGTCGCAGCATCCTCGGCGCTCTCGCGCTCGGCTCCTGCGCCTTCATGGCCCCGAGTTTAGCGATGGCGAGCGGGACGATCGACTCGGGTTCACTCTGGCTCGATACGAGCGGCCACCCCATCAACGCGCATGGCGGCGGATTTCTGCGTTTCGACGGCAGATATTACTGGTACGGCGAAATCAAAACCGGCGAAACGACACTGCCGGAAGTGAACGCGAGTTGGGGCGGCACTCGCGTGCCGTTCACCGGTGTCGGCTGTTATTCGTCCACCGATCTGAGCACCTGGAAATTCGAAGGAAACGTCCTTCCGGCGAATCCGCAGATTGCCGAGCTCGATCCAGCGCGCGTGGTCGAGCGGCCGAAAGTGATTTTCAACCGCAGCACGCGAGAATTCGTGATGTGGATGCACATCGATTCACCGGATTATCTGGAAGCTCGCCTGGGCGTCGCCGTCGCAGACAAACCACAAGGTCCTTTCCGCTACGTCGGCGCGAGCAGGCCCAACGCGGGCGCATATCCCGAAGACATGTCCGAAGATCTGCGCCAGACTTTCGACGCTGCCCTGAAAGCACGCGCCATCGAGTCCTGGACGGCGAAACATCCCGAATGGAAAACGTGGGCGCGCGATTTCAACATCGGCCAAATGGCGCGCGACATGGCGTTGTTCCTGGATGATGACGGCGCCGCGTATGTTTTCTATGCATCGGAAGAAAACGAGGTGATGCATGTCTCGCGCCTCTCCGACGACTACCTCCAACACACAGGCCATTATCGGCGCATCACATTCGACAAACGCGAGGCGCCTGCCCCATTCAAATGGAAAGGCCGATACTATCTGGCGACGTCGGGGTGCACGGGCTGGGATCCGAATCCGACGATGATCCATTCGGCCGGGACTCCGCTAGGTCCCTGGGAAAATCACGGCTCGTTTTTCGACGACAACTCGAGCGCGGCAGGTGTCTCTTACCTTTCCCAGCCTTGCTTCGTTCTGCAGGTCGAAGGCGGAGGACTCCTCTTCATGGCGGATCGATGGAATAAATTCGATCTGGAAGCGTCGCGCTATGTTTGGCTGCCGATCGAGACATCCAGCGGAGTGCCGCGCGTGCGATGGCTGCAGCGCTGGTCTCTCGATCGTTTCTGAATCCGCGGAGAAATCACGCCGCCATCTTGTGCGTGTGGCGGCGGGTTCGGGCGGCTTTGTGCGCGGCGCGGGAGCGCTCCGCGGGGCTGCGATGGCGGGCGGCTTGCCGGGCCTGCCGGGACAGGGCGCGTTTCGACGCTGCTCCATGGCCTTCTTTGCGCAGGGCTTTGACGCGCGCTCTCGAGCGCTTGGTCGACGGCTTCTTGCCGGCTCGGCCTTTCGCGAGATCGCTCTTGGCTTTGCGCCGCGTGGCGCTCGAGGTTTTTCCCTTGGCCGGAGGCGGCAGCGCTACGCCGGCGCGGCGCGCCTTGGACAGGCCGATGGCTATGGCCTGCTTCGCGCTCCGCGCGCCATGTTTGCCCTCGCGGATGTGATCAATCTCTTCGCGGACGAATTCGCCTGCTTGCGTGGATGAAGACTTGCCTTGGCGCGCATCGCGGCGCGCACGCTGAATGGTGGCTTTTTCTGGCATGGGATTCCTTTTGTTTGAAACACCTGCTGCGGTTCACGCAGCGAAGGAGAGTTGATTCTTGCGTGTTGGTTGACGCTGGCGGTCACACGCCGGAGGGAAATGTTTCGGGCGCCTCGCTCGGATCCCAGGCAGCGATGTCCTCCACCGGCTCGACGCCGCGCGTTTGATCGATGTGAATGATCGCGTCGAACTGCTCCGAAAGCCGCGCTTTGAAATAATGACTCATGCGCTCCGTTTCCGGCCGATAAATCACGCCGATGGCCCGCTCGAGCCGAGGTTCGGCGAGCACGGAATGCACCGGCGTGCCGTCCTTGAACGTGAGCAAGAAACGCTCGACTCCCGCCTGGTGAAACAGGTTCTCGTAACTGCCTTCCAACGCCGGGCGCACGCGGCGCAAATATCCCGGCTCTCCCCAATCCGTCGCTGCGATCACCGTGCCGGCATAGGTCGTGAGTCCGATCAATTTCACCTCCGCGCCATAGCGTTGGCGCGCGAGCTGACCGAGGTTGAGTTCGCCGCTGTCCCCCATGTCCGTGGCGCGAGCGTCGCCGAGATGTGAGTTGTGCGCCCAGACGACGACTTTCGGGGCCTGCCCTCGCAGGCGCAGATGCGAGAGGAGTTCCTCCAATGTTTCCGCCATGTGCTGATCGCGGACATTCCACGACTGGACACGTCCGCGAAACATCGTCCGGTAATAACGCTCCGCATTGGCTGCGAGCCGCGCGTTTTGCTCGGCATAAAAGAATTCATCACTCGCCATCGGTCCGTCTCGGCTCAGGAGCTCTGTCCGCTTTTCGCGCAGCGTGATCAGCTCGCGCATGACCGCGTCCTCGCACGTGCCCTCGCCTTTTCCGCCGAGCCGCGACGTGGCCCACGCATACGTGTCGATGTCGTGGCCAAACTCCTCGAAGCACGAATAACTTTCCCGCGCGGCGCGTGCCGCCGACGGATCGTGATCGTCGAGGTATTCGACGACCGCGCGCATCGACGCATGAAGGCTGTAGAGGTCGAGCCCGTAAAATCCCACCTGTCGCTCCGGCGCTGAGACCTCGGCGTTGTGGGAGCGCAGCCAACCGACGAACTCCGCGACGGCGGTGTTGCGCCACATCCAGGTTGGAAAACGCGCGAAACCACTCAGCGCGGAAACCGCGTCCGTGTCGTTTCCCGAGCTTTGCACGTAACGATTGACGCGGTAAGCGTCGGGCCAATCGCCTTCGATCGCGACGGCCGAAAAACCTTTCTCTTCGATCAGCGCCCGCGTGACTCCTGCGCGCAGCGAATAAAATTCGTGCGTGCCGTGCGTCGCTTCTCCGATGAGCACGAGGGACGCGTCGCCGATTTCGGCGAGCACGCGGCGATGATCGTGATCCGCGGACAGCGGGTAAGCCGCCACGCGGACGGTTGCGGATGTTTCTTCAAAGTGCATTAGGAAATTCCTCCTTTCAGGCTTCGCGTGTGTTCGCGATTGGCCGCGGCTAAACATTCCCGCACCTCCTCGTCCGTGGTTTGCGAAAAATCGTCATACCACTGCGCGATGGCGAACAAGCTTCTCGGCTGCAGCGGACAGATCAAAAGATCGACCTCATGCGCCAGCTCGGAACACGTCTCCTTGGCGCCGACCGGCACGGCGACCACGATGCGGGCGACGTCGAGTTGTTTCACCGCCGCGATCGCCGCGCGCATGGTCGAACCCGTCGCGAGACCGTCGTCGACCAGGATCGCGACGCGACCGCTGACGTCGGCCGGGCGCCGATTTTCCCGATAGGATTTTTCGCGGCGCGCCAGTTCTTCGCTTTCGCGCTGCGCGACGGCGGCGATCTCGTCCTCCGTCACGCCGAGATGCGAGACGACGGCGTCGTTCAACACGAGCACTCCGCCCGAGGCAATCGCGCCCATCGCGAGTTCCGGCTGCGCGGGCAGACCGAGTTTTCTCACCACAAACACATCGAGCGCGGCGCCTAATTTGTGGGCGACTTCGTAACCCACCGGCACGCCACCGCGCGGGAGCGCGAGCACCACGGCGTCGGAGCCGTCAATCTTTTCGCTCACGCCCGCGGCGTTGACGGCATCGGCGAGGACGCGCCCAGCCTCCGTGCGATCGCGATATGGACGTTCCTCAATCATGACCGCTCCTCCGCTCCGTCGAGAGATGATTGGCGAACCACTGTGCCGCGAGCTCCGCCACTTGGTCGAGCGCGCCGGGCTCCTGAAACAAATGCGTGGCGCCCGGCACGATCTCGAGGTGCTTTTCACAGTGAAGCTGCGCGAACGCGGACTCGTTGAGCGGAATAACCGCGTCGTCCGCGCCGCCCACGATCAGCAACGTCGTCGCGCGCACATCGCCCAGCGCTCCATCCGCGAGGTCAGGCCGCCCGCCCCGCGAAACCACCGCGCCGATGTCCGTGCGCTGAGCCGCCGCGACGAGTGCCGCGGCGGCGCCGGTGCTCGAACCGAAATAGCCCACGGGAAGACCTGCAGTGCGCTCGTGCTGTGCAGCCCAGTCGGTGGCGAGACGCAGGCGCGACGCGAGGAAGCCGATGTCGAAACGCAGCTCGGCCGTGCGCTCGTCAATGCGTTCTTCGTCGCTTGTGAGCAGATCGAAGAGCAGCGTGGCGACGCCGGCGCGTTGCACCTTTTCCGCGACGCGTCGATTGCGAGGACTATGCCGACTGCTGCCGCTGCCGTGGGCAAACAACACGAGCCCGTGCGCCTGCGCCGGAATCCCAAGCGCGCCCTCGAGCACGAGCGCATCAACGCCGATGCGCACCTCGCCCCGCCACGTCTCGACAGAAGAAATGGATGCTGAGCGTTTCATGGCACCTTTGTCTTCGCTCTTTGTGCGGATCTTCGTGCGGATGTCGCAGGCCGCGTGGATCCGGGCTCGCCTGCCACACGGCCGCTGCGTGCCGTCGATCACTTCGCGCCGGGGGCGAAAATTTACCTTTCGATGGGCAGCTCGTTTTCCTTCCAGCCGGCGAAGCCGCCTTCCAATTCCATCACGGAATAGCCTCGGCCGGCGAATTGCACGGCCGCGGTGGCACCGAGATGGCACACCTGAGAGTAGCAATACAGGACGTTGGTCCGATCACGATCGAGTCCCTCGAAGGTGCTCCAGCGGTCCTTCGGCAGACTCTTCGCGCCCGGGATGTGACCTTTCTCGTAATCTTCGGCGGCGCGGACATCGATCACGTTGACGTTGCCCGCCTTGATCTCGCGTTCGAGTTCCACCGGGCCGGTGGTGAACGTCATCTTGTCTTCAAAATATTCTTTGGCCCGCGCGGGGTCGATTTTCGGCAGAGTCGCGGTTGGCATGGCTAATCCTCCATGGGTTAAAAAACGTTTCGGCGCGGATGTTCGCGTGCGACTGCGTTCGTCGCGCAGTTCGCACGGCACGTAAGCACCGAACAACGATCCGCGCTATGGGGCGCGCTGCCGTAGCGCCCCCTCGAAACATCGCCCAATCGCGAATTCCCATCCGTCGGGCGCCGCGCCCGCCGCGCCACTCAGTCGAGGCGTTTGACGCGGATGTTGCGGTAATACACGACGCTCTTCGGGTCGTGACCTTGCAGCGCGAATGTGCCTTCGCCCAGCTTGCGCTCGAAATCCTTGCCGGCCTCGACGCCCGGTGGCTCGACGTATTGCACGACCACCTTGTCGTTCACCTTCACGGTCACCTTGTTGCCCTGCACGATGACTTCCTGTGTCCACCACTCGCCGTCTCGCGCTTGGGAAGTTCCGATGTTGGCGACCTCGTAAACACTTCCCGTGCGAATCCAATCGCTGTGCGAATTGTTCACCTGGGTTTCGAATCCCCCCTTCGGCCAACCCGTCGGCTGGTACTTGGTGTGGAAATAAATTCCGCCGTTCGAGTGCGGCTCCGTTTTCACCTCCACTTTCAAATCGAAGTTTTTGAACGGCTTCTCATCCCCGACGTAGAAAAGATGGCACCGCTCGCCGTGCGCGACGAACGCGCCGTCCTTGATGGTCCACGTGCCGTTGTTTTCCTCCGCCATCTTCCAGCCCTTGAAGCTGGTGCCGTCCGTCAACTTGACCCAGCCGGGAGTCGTCTCATCGCCGGACAACGGTGATGTTCCAGCAGCGATTACCGCGTGGCTGGCAAGAGCGGAAAAAAGCAGAGCACAAAACGGGGCAGGGATTTTCATGGGACTCGACAGATGTTCAATCTGCGCGATTCCGCAATCGAATCGTCAGCGTGGCTTTTCGGAGCGCTGATTTTTCTCCGTCTGAGGTATTTTTGCGCGGATGAACTAGCTACCTGTTGTTCCGCAACATCGTTATTTTGTTGCGGAATCTTCCTGCAATCGCCGAAAAACCTGCGCAAAAAAAGAGATTGCCGCTCCACTCGAACGCCAGCCGCATTTCGTGAACCAGCGATGAAATCCCGTCAGATTATTCGGTCTTTGGTGCCGAGCCTTGTCGTGGGACTTGGGTTCGCCGCCGCGAGCCTTTCGCCTGCGGCCGAAACGGATTCAGGCCCGCCGCAGCAGGATCATTGGGGAAACTGGGTCGAAGCGGATTTTCCGTTTTTCTCCGCGGCCGTTGACGCGCGAAAGGCAGGCGACGCATCGCCCTCGAATAATCTCACGCCGCGCGGTCTCGTCTTGAATCTCGGCCAGGATTTATGGGCCTGTTTCGATACGGAACTGCTGCGGATTTCCACGGTGTGGGATGGAGATGGACTGACGCCATTCGGACTGGCGGCGATTTCCTATCACGAGGCGGGGCAGAAAACGAAGGAAGGGCAAACTCAACTCTCGACGCCGCGTGGCCGCGTCTGGCTCGCGAATGGAATCTATCCTGGCTGGCAATCCCTCGATCACCTCTCCCTCGCGGATCCACGCCCGAGCGTCCACTCACCGGAGGAAGTCGGCCGCGGACCGCTGTCGCGCGCCGAAGGCCGGTTTCGCGCGATACGCCTTTCCGCGGCCGGCGCGTGCCTGAGTTACTCGGCGCAGGGCGTGGCCATCGAAGAACAGGTCACGGCGATTCCCACCGCGGAGGGAAAAGGCATCCGGCGAACTTTTCGCGTCGATCCGACGAAGACTCCCCTGCTGCTCGCCGTGGGGCTCAAGCGCCAGGCCAACTCCGCGGTGACCGTGTCGATCGACAATGACAACAACGCGTCGTCGCGCGCTGGCGCCGGGGCCGGGGCCGTGCTCGTCGACGATGCGAACGCGTGGCTCGTGCGCGTCCCGCCGCACGGGAAAACGATGATGTTTCGCGTCACGATTTCCCGCGAGGGAACTGCAGCACCTGCCGCGACGTTTTCCGGTTTCACTGCAGCAACTGAAAAAGCTGCGCCGTCGTTGTGGCCGCAATCGGTCACGACGCGTGGAACGCTATCGCGGGCCGGCGGCGCCTACGTCATCGACAACATCGCGTTGCCTCTGGACAACCCGTGGCATCGCAATGTGCGGCTCGCGGACGTGCAGTTTTTCCGGAGCGGTCGGGCCGCCGCGGTGACGTTCGACGGCGATGTCTGGCTGATCGATGGATTGAAAGGCGATCTCGGCGCGGTGACGTGGCGTCGCTTCGCATCGGGATTGCACGAGCCGCAGAGCCTCGCGATTCGCGATGACCAGGTGTTCGTCTTCGATCGGAACGGAATCTGGCGGTTGAAGGATCGAGACGACGACGGGATGGCCGACGAGTACGAGCTCTTCGCCAACGGCTTCACCCAAACAGCGGAGACGCGAGAATTCGCGAACTCGATGAAGCTGGCGCCGGACGGATCGTTCGTCATCGCGAAGGGCGGCCAGGAGGGATCGACGCTCGGCCGCGACAATGGCACGGTGCTTCGCATCTCACCCGATGGTCAAAAAACCACGGTGCTCGGCTGGGGATTTCGGCAGCCTTTCGTCGGCGTCAATCCGCGCACCGGCCTGGTGACCGCGAGCGATCAGGAAGGAAATTACGTGCCGACCACGCCGCTCTACATCGTGGAGCACGGAAACTATCACGGTTTTCTCAGTTCCTTGCAGCCGCGAGAAAAGTATCCCGCGCCGATCACTGAGCCTCTGCTTTGGATTCCGCACACGGTCAATGCGTCAGCTGCGTCGCAAGTCTGGCTGATCGATTCGAAAATGGGTCCGCTCGACGGCGCGCTGATTCACGTCGCCTACAATCGACCCGAGCTGTTTCGCGTGATGATCGACGAGAAGAGCGCCACGCCGCAGGCCGCGCTGGTGAGTCTCACGCAGGATCTCGCGTTCGCTCCGCTCAGCGGCTCGGTCAACCCGAGCGATGGTCAACTCTATGTCGCGGGATTTCGAATTTGGGGGACGACGGCCCGGCAAGTCAGCGGACTTGCTCGAGTGCGCTATACCGGCGCGCCCTGCACGCTCCCGCGTTCGGTCGAGCCAATGGACAAAGGCCTGCTGCTGCGTTTCGACGTTGCGCTCGACGCCGGCACGGCCGCTGACCCGACGCGCTTTGTCGTGGAGCGATGGAATTATCGACGATCCCACGAGTATGGTTCGCCGCACTTGCGCCTCGACGGCGCGCTCGGGCACGACCTGATGCCGGTCGGTGGAATCTATCTTTCGCGCGATCGCAAAAGCGTCTTCGTCGCCGTTCCCGACATGCGCGCAGGCGTGATGCAGATGCACGTTGGCTGGTCGCTGCGGACCGCGGCAGGCGTGGATTTCGACGACAACGTCTATCTCACGCCGCATGCGCTGACGGCCTTCGATCCGGCCGCGAGCGGTTTTGCCAACGTCGCGGTGGATCTGACTCCGCGTCATCTGCCCGCGAATCGCGTGGAAGCGCCGCCGAGCATCGCCGAAGGAAGGCGCCTCTATCAGATCAACGGCTGCATGGCCTGCCACAGTACCGATGGCTCGAAGAATTTCGGGCCGACGTGGAAATCGCTCGCGGGCTCGAACGTGGAACTCGCCGATGGCAGCCACACGCGCGCCGATCACGATTATCTGAAGGAATCGATTATGAACCCAAACGTCAGGATCGTGAAAGGATTCGAGATCGGCATGCCCAACTACGCCGGCGTCCTGACCGACGCGCAGGTCGAGTCACTCATTCTCTTTATCGAAAGCCTCAAATAGGCGTGAGCCATCGCGGCGATCACGACTTTTTTTGGCCGCAAAAAGGCGCAGCGCGGCAGAGCCGCAACCCAAGACGCAGGCGTTTTGGCTCGGGAGATTTTTTTTAGCCGCAAAAAGGCACAAGAGTCGCAAAGAGGATTTTTTTTATTCCAACGCGGCTCGGACATTCATCGCTCGGAGGCGTTCTGGTATTTTGGATTGAAGCTACAAACCAAAATACCTGACCGCTGCGGGGTTTAGAATGTCTGAGCCGTATCAGAAGAACAAAAACCCTCTTTGCGCTTTTTGCACTGCTGTCCTGCTGAATCGCTCAACTCCGCGAGGATTTTTTTTGCAAATGGATGCCGGCTTCCGAGGTAGGGCGAGCGGTCCCTCGCGAGCCGCTTTGACGAGTGGCTCAACCCGGAGGTTAGTTCACACGGTTGCGGCTCGCGAGGGACCACTCGCCCTACCCACTGAGGCTGGCCATGCTTACATTCTTCATTCTGATTCTTACTTCTTCCTTAGCGCGCCGCGGGCGTAATCTTTGGTTGCGGCTTCGCCGCGCTATGCCTCCTTGCGGCTAAATCCGAACTGGTCTTTTTGCGGCTGCAGATTTCTTGAACAGCTCTACGCTTCCACAGCGGCTTCGTTTTTGAAATACCGGCTGACCGATGCTGGCACTCGCGGCACCGGCAGTGCCTTCGAGCCGTGCCGTAGCGATTCTGTTGCGACGCATCCGGTCGCCACGCTTTCGCGCGCCGCGATTGCGGAGGTCGTGATTTCACCACCTTCACGCGCATAGCGCAGAAATTCCGCAATGATCTTCAGATCGGCTCCGCCGTGGCCGCCGCGTTCCGCGCGAATTACGAAATTCGCGCTTCCTCGTGCAGAGTAGCCGAGGCTGCGCCGATTCCACAACCGCACGCACGTGCCGCTGCCGCCGTTGCCGAAATTCTCCATCCGCCCTTCCGTGCCGATCACCGTGTAATTGCGCCAATAGTCCGGCGTGTAGTGGCACTGGGCGTACTGAGCCAGCACCCCGTTATCGAGCCGCATGAGCATCTGACTCAAATCCTCGACATCGATGCGATGGTTCAGATCGCGCTGCTTCATCGGCGGCCAGATTTCCGGGCGGCAGAGCGGGCCTTCCCGCCGGCGCGGTCCGCGGATGGCCGGCAGGCGCGACTCGACTTTTCCGTAGAGCGTCAGTTCTCCCATCGCGCTCACCTGCCGGGTGTAGCCGCCGCTCAGCCAGTGAATCACATCGATGTCGTGCGAGGCCTTCTGCAGCAGCAGCCCCGTGGAAAAGCGGCGCTCGGCATGCCAATCGCGAAAATAATAATCCCCGCCGTTGCCGACAAAATGCCGGACCCAACACGCCTTCACTTCGCCGATCGCGCCATCGTCGATGAGCGCCTTCATTTTTCGCACGAACGGCACGTGCCGCATGTTATGGCCGACATAGAGTCGCGCCTTCGCCTTGGCCGCGGCGCGCAGGATGCCATCGCAACCCGCGATGGAAATCGCCATCGGCTTCTCGAGATACACCGCGCGGCCGCTGCTCAACGCCGCGATCGCGTGCTCCTCGTGAAGAAAATCCGGCGTCGCCACGATCACTGCGTCCAGGTCGCGCGCGAGCAACTCCTGGTAGTCGGAGGTCGTGAAAATTCCGCGCCCGTAGTTCGCCCGATTGCGAGCCAGAGCATGCTCGTCCGCGTCGCAACATGCCACCACGCGAGCGCCCCGCCCAGGCAAGTGCGCCGCCGCGCCCAAAGTCGCACCGCGGCCGCCCGAACCGATGATTCCGATATTGAGGTCAGTCATAGGATAAAAAGGTGATCTCAGTCGTAGTCGCGTCTGGCCCGACTGCCGCGCGTCGCGTTTTGTGGATCGAGTTGCACGCGCCCACCCGTCCGATGCGATTGATAGATCGCTTCGACGATCGCGACGGCGTTGCGCGCTTCGCGGCCCGGCACTGCTGGCGACCGCCCTTCACGAAGCGCGCTCACCAAATCCACCATGACCGTGCGGTGCCCCTCGATTCCGATCGCCTTCGGATCGGCGGCTCCCCCGCTGGCTCCCGCCACTTGTTGCGCGCGGATTTCTGCGTCTCCGGGGCGCTCGTCGGCAAAACGCCAATCGGTGATCGCGCCATTCTCCAGAACGGCCGTGCCGCGCTCTCCCATCAATTCGATGCGCAGAGAGCTGCCTGGATAACACGCCGTGCTCGCCTCGATCACGCCAAGCGCGCCGCCGGCGAAATCGAGCAACGCGACTACCGTGTCCTCCGTCTCGATCGGGTGCACGCGCACGCGGGTTTGCGCCACCACGCTCGTGGGCATGCCCGCGAGCCATTGAAGGAGATCGACCGCGTGGATGCCCTGGTTCATCAGCGCGCCGCCGCCGTCGAGCGCGGCTGTGCCTTTCCAAGTCGAACTCGTGTAGTAGTCGCGGTCGCGCCACCACTTCACATAGGCGCTGCAAAGCGTGAGTTTGCCGAAACGCCCTTCGACGACCGCGTGTTTGAGCCGCTGCGCGCCGGGCCCGAAGCGTTGTTGAAACACACCGGCCAGGATCAGCCCTCTCTCCTCCGCCGTCGCAATCATCTCATCCACCCGCTCTGTCGTGATCTCGAGCGGCTTTTCGCAAAGCACGTGTTTGCCCGCGCGAAGCGCCGGCAGCGCGATGTCCCGATGCCGCCCACTCGGCGTGGCCACGCAGACGACCTCGACGTCGCGGCGCGCGAGCAACGCCTCGAGCGTCGGTTCCGCCGCAGCGCCAACGGTCGCTGCAAAGGTCTTCGCCTTGTCCGCCGACCGACTGCAAACCGCCACGAGTTTCGCACCCCGGGTGGCCGCAATGGCCGCCGCGTGAAACGCCGCGATGCTACCCGAGCCGACGATGGCAAAGCCGATGGGATCGAGAGGTTCGCTCATAGGGGGTCATGCTTTACCATTCAACTTCGCGCAACGTGTAACAAAGGGGTCATGCTTTACTATTTACCTTCGCGCCGGTTTCGAGGTAAAGCGTGACCCCTTCGTTTAGCGCCTTTGTTTAGCGAGGGCGACGAGGTGCGAGAGAGCCGCGGCGCCCCAGCGGAGCGCCGGCCTCCCGGCCAGCCTACTATAGCGGCGTCAGCCGCGGACTCGTTTCGTCGCGAGAAGCGGCCGTCGAGTCCGTCCGCGCCCTGTGGCGCGGACTGTAAAAAGAAAATGCCGGCGAGGACGCCAGCGCTCCCAGTGGCCGACATCGGCGATAACGCCGACGCTCGGCCGGCCGAGTGCGCCTTTCCAAGGCGCAGAAGGCTCTGGGAGCGCTGGC
>DASTWZ010000031.1:0-245577 GCA_035765635.1 Opitutaceae bacterium | reverse complement strand
TGCAGGCGAGACGCCTGCGCTCCAAATACCCCGCGACCGCGTTTGAAACGCGGCCGCTAATTCACAGCGACTTTTCGCGCTCAAAATCATCGCGATCAAGCCTTGTATCTCTCGCTACGACTCCGCCGCGCTGCGAGTTTTTGTAACACGTCCCTCAGTCGCGCGAGTCGCGCTTTTTGCCTCCGCGGTAAGTAATGTAGACCACCAGGGCTACGGCGACTGTCCAGAAGTAGGGCTCGAGATGGATGTGGCCGCCGTTGTATTCCCAGACCAGCTCGTGGCCATCGTGACCCGGATGAGCTTGGAGGGTGGCAGCGGTGATCGAAGCAAGAGCGGCGGAGCAGAGCAGGGATTTAATTTTCATCGCGGAATGGAATGGTGGGTGCAGGCGAGAAAGCAGGCGGCGGGCCACTCTTCATGCGATTCCGTTCAGAGCCGCCGAGCGAACTAAAGTTTGAGCGAGCCCAACAGTTGCTTCGTAAGAAAACTGGTCTGCAAGGCCGAGATCTCTTTCAGGCCCTTTTGCGCGAGACCAAGCAGGTTTTGCAATTGATCGTGCGAGAACGTGGCTTCCTCTCCGCAGCCCTGGACTTCGACGAACTGGCCTTTGCCGGTCATCACCACGTTGAAATCGACCTCGGCGTCCTTGTCTTCGACGTACGCAAGATCGAGCAACTCGGCGCCGTTCAACACACCGACGCTCACGGCCCCGACGGAATCGACGAGCGGGTTTTCGACGAGCGCTTTTTTGTCCAACAGCTTTTGCACCGCCATGCGCGTGGCCAGATACGCGCCCGTAATGGAGGCCGTGCGCGTGCCGCCATCGGCCTGAAGAACGTCGCAATCGACCCACAGCGTGTTGTCGCCGAGTTTATCCAAATTGATCACGGCACGCAGAGACCGGCCGATGAGGCGCTGAATTTCGACGGTGCGGCCATCGAGTTTGCCGCGTGAAATGTCGCGCTGCTTCCGCTCGTGCGTGCTGTAGGGAAGAAGTGAATACTCAGCCGTCAGCCAGCCGCCCTTGATGCCTTGTTGCCGCATCCAGCTCGGCACTTTGGGTTCGATCGTCGCCGCGCAAATCACGCGTGTCTGGCCGAAGCTCACGAGGACGGAGCCAGTCGCGTGCGGCGCGATGTTGGCTTCGAAAGTGATGTTTCTGAGTTGATCGAAACTGCGTCCGTCGACGCGTGCCGTGGTGCTGGTCATAAATTATCCCTGGCGTTCTTCGTGATCGGCGAGGCGGATTGTTTTCTCCGGCGTCTCGGATTGGCGCGTCATGAATGCGATGAGGCGGTCGTTGAAGTCCTTCGCGGGATCATGGCCCATCTTCTTCAAAGCTTGCGTCATTGCGGCGACCTCGACGAGGCGCGCCATGTCGCGGCCGGGGCGCACATACAAGACCATGTGCGGGACTTTCTGGCCGAGAATTTCATAATAATTCTCTTCGAGCCCGGTGCGCTCTTCGACGACGTCCGGCGTCCATTCGACGAGCGACACAACCATGTCGATGCGTTTCTCCACGCGGATACTTTTCACGCCGAACATCTCGCCGATGTTGATGATGCCGATCCCGCGGCACTCCATGTAGCCGCGGTTGAGGGGCCGCGATGTGGCCATGAGCTCGCGCTCGTCGAGCAGCTTGATGACTGTGAGATCGTCCGACACGAGGGAGTGACCGCGCTCGATCAGGGCGAGAGCGCACTCGCTTTTGCCGACGCCACTGCTGCCGCGAAGCAGAACGCCAATGCCTTTGATATCCAGCGTCGTCGCGTGCTCGGTGGTTGATGGCGCGAACTCGTTGTCGATGCACAACGTCGCGAGATTGACGTAGTTCATCGTGATCAGCGGCGTGCGGAAAAGCGGGAGATTGCGATCTTCCGCGACCGCCAGCATCGGCTGCGTCGGATTGAAATTACGGGTCAACACCAAACAGGGCACCTGGCGGTCGGCCATCTCGTTGAGAATCTCGATTTGGCGCGGCTGCGAGAGCGTCTTCAAATAAGTCATCTCCGCGGCGCCGAGCACCTGAATGCGTTTGTTTGCGAAATATTTGAAGAAGCCGGTCAACGCCAGAGCCGGCCGATTGATGCTTCCTTCGCGGATGAGCCGGTGCAGCCCGGCTTCGCCGGTGACCAACTCCATTTTCAACTTATCGCGGTAGGTCTCGAAAAAATGATCGATCGTGATGCCTTGAATGGCCTTTTGCATGGGGGCGTGCCGCTCCGCGAAACGTGTCAAAGGTTGAAGTCCTTGCCGAGGTAAAACTCGCGCGCTTGAGGGTCGCCGATGAGGAACTCGCTGGTGCCTTCGGTCAGAACCTTGCCTTGGCGGATGATGTAAGCGCGGTCCACGATGCGCAGCGTCTCGCGCACGTTGTGATCGGTAATGAGAATTCCAATACCGCGCTGCTTGAGGGCCAGGACCATTTTCTGCACGTCGGCCACCGAGATCGGATCAACTCCGGCAAACGGCTCGTCCATCAGCAAAAACTTCGGCTGCGTCACGAGAGCCCGCGCGATTTCCAAGCGGCGTCGTTCGCCACCGGAGAGTGTGAACGCTTTCTGTTCTGAAACGTGAGTGAGATTCAGTTCCTCGAGATGTTTCTGCACGCGCTCAGGACGCTCTTTGCGGGGGATGTTCAGCGTCTCGACGATGGCCAAAATATTTTCGCGCACCGTGAGGCGTCGAAACACCGATGCTTCCTGCGGCAAATAGCCAATGCCCAGCTTGGCGCGTTCGTGCATCCGCATCTTTGTCGCCTCGTGTCCCTGAATGAAAACCTTGCCACTCGTCGCCGGGACGAGGCCGACGATCATGTAGAACGTCGTGGTTTTTCCCGCGCCATTTGGACCGAGGAGCCCGACGACTTCGCCGGCCCGGACGTTCACGTCGACGCCCGAAACGACGGGGCGCTCGCTGTAGATTTTAACCAGCCCCTGCGTGCGAATTTCCGCGACGGGAGCGGTCACGTTGGCGGAGGTGTGCACCACGGGCGATGTGATCGTTAAACTCATTTTTCCGGCGACTTCGGCTGGCTTGAATTGGGCGAGGGAGCAGGTGGCGTGGGTGTGGGCGTCGGCGTAGGCGCAGCGGTGTTGGTCCCATTGGTCGCCGGCGTTTCTGGCTTGGGCGCTTCCGCGGTCGGCGGCGCTTCCTTCTTGTCGAAGCCGAGGTCCTTGATTGGCGGAAGCGTGATTTGCACGCCCTTGCCCGTGACGCGGCGCTGTCCTCGGTAAAGCATTAATTCGTCGCCCACGTAGGTGGCTTCGCTGCCGTGGTCGACCACCATGGGTTTCTCGGTCAGCACCAGGCGATCTTCACGAGGGAAAACCTCTGCACGGCCGCAACTCGCCTCTCGCTCGCCTTGCACGATATGAACTTTGCCCGTGGCGAGGAGGTATTTGAATTTTTCGAGCGTGCCGATGGTTTCCGTTTTGTCGCCGATGCGCGTGGCGATGATTTCGAGACGGTCGCAGGTGAGTTTTAGATTCGTTCCCGTCACGACGACATTGCCGGTGAAAACGCCCCGCGTTTCCGTGTCCGTGCTCCAGGTCTCGAGTTCGCGACTCGTGATCTCGGTGGCTTGCGCGGTCACCTGATCCGGCGGCGTCAGCAGATCCTTGTTCGGCAGTTGCTGCGCGGGTTGGGCGGTCGCGAGGGCGGCCCACATGGGAAGAAGCGCGATCGCCTGTAAGCCGCGGTGCGGAGAGAGGAGTTTCATTTCAAAAGGTTCTTCAATTCGGCTTGGAGAACAAAGCGCACGTTCTTGCGCATGACCAATCTCCGTTCGGTATGATTGTAAGTCCAGTCTTCGCCCGAGGCGTCGAGATCGTTGCGAATGACGCGGATCGAGCCTTTGCCTTCGACGATGGTCTTGTTCGGCTCAGGTATCCGAACCGTCGCTACAGGCGCGAGCATCGTCATCTCGACCGCATTTTTTTCGTCGCCGCTGAAGGTCGTGAAATGCATCTCGCGCAGGTCAATCTGCGTCGATGAAACCATGATGGCTTCGTCACCGGTGAGCAGACCCATACGGAAGCCCGCTTCGTTGAAGGAGGGCAGCCGAAATTTTTTCACCGGTGCATTGCCGAGCGAGGTCTCTGCCGGAGCGAGCGTCCAGGCGCTGAGCGCGACTGCGGCGGCGATGATAACGTGGGCGAATTTCACGGGACAAAGCTCAGACCGCGCGCTTCCAGAATGTGTTCACAGACTTCTCGCACCGCGCCGAGGCCGGCTCGCCGCTTGGTTTGGTAGCTTGCTGCTTTGATCGCGGCGGGCATCGCGTCCGGCACCGTGATTCCAATGCCCGCCCAACGAATCGCCGGCGCATCGATGTCGTCATCTCCCATGTAAGCGCAGGCTTCGGGGGGAAGATTCAACTGCTTCGCCAGTTCCTGCAACGCGGTGATCTTGTCGATTCGGCCTTGAACCAGATGCGGAATTTTCAACTCGTTCGCGCGGCTGAGCGTCGCGCCCGACGCGCGGCCGGAAATCCAGGCGGTCGGGATTTCGGCTTTGCGGAGGCGGACCAGACCCAAGCCATCGAGGATCGAAAACTGTTTCGACTCCGTGCCGTCCGACGAAATCGTGACCGTGCCGTTGGTCAGCACGCCGTCGACATCCATCGCGAAGAGGCGAATGCGCGCCCAGGCGGCGCGGTTGGGTTTGGGCCTGCGGGAGGAAACGGTTTTGCGTGGCACGAGAATATCGGTGGAACGAAAACCTCAGCTCATCCAATTCACGATCTCTTCGATCAACTTGTCGCGATTTGGGCGGAAAGCGGCTTCGAGTTCCGTCGCAAACGGCACAGGGATGTCGAGCGAAGCCACGCGAAGCGGCGGAGCTTCGAGCGAGAAAAACAATTCCTGGGTCAACTGAGCCACCAGCTCCGCGCCAAAGCCGTGCGTGCGGCGACCCTCATGAACGACGACGAGACGATGGGTGCGCTCGAGCGAGGCGCGAATCGCATCGAGCCGCAGCGGCGAAAGGCAGCGCAGATCGAAGAGATCGAAGCTTCGTTCGTATTCGGATTCCAAATACGCGCAGGCGTCCTCCGCGACGTGGACCATTTCGCCATACGAAACTACGGTCGCGAAGTCACCCGCGCGAAGAAGCTTGGGCTGCCAAACGTCGAGGTAGTTGGGATCCCAGCGCACCTCGTGTTTGCCGCGGCGGTACAGCCCTTTGTGTTCAAAAAGAATCACGGGGTTGTTGTCTTCGTAGGCGGCGAGCATTGCGTTGAACGCGTCCTGCGGCGTGCTCGGATAGAGCCCCTTGATTCCCGGCATCGAAAGATAGAGCGATTCCAACTCCTGCGAGTGAAACGAACCCATCGTCAGCCCGCCGCCGCAGGGCAGGCGCAGGACGAGCGGCACGGACACGCCTGAGCGGTAGAAGAACGTCGCGGCGTTTTGCGTGATCTGGGTCGCGGCTTCGGTCGAGAAATCGGCAAACTGAAACTCCTCGATCGGACGGTGGCCGTTCACCGCGAGGCCGATGGCGTAGCCGGTGCAGGCGCTCTCGGCCAACGGTGTATTGAAAACACGACTACGGCCGAATTCCTTGAGCAGGCCTTCGGTCACTTTGAAGGCGCCACCGTAGGCGCCAATGTCCTGGCCGAGGACGATCGACTCAGGCCGTTCGGCGAGGATTTTCTTCAAGGCGCGATTCAGCGCCTGGGCCATCGTGAGGTGTTCGCCCGCGGAAGTCTTTTGCGGATCCGAGTCGAGCGACGGCACCCAATTGACCGTCGCGACTGTCGGCGCGAAAATTTCGAATGGCTCAATCGAGGCGTTAGGGCGCGGAATCGACAGCGAAAGTTGGATGCAGAGTTCGATGAAGCGATCGATCTCGCCTTCGATGTGCTCGATTTGTTTGCCGGCGTCGCGGTCGAGGAGTTGCTGGCGGAAGCGCGGCAGGGGATCGCGCGCAAAGAAACTCTCGCTCTCGCCGGCTTTGAGATAATCGCAGGTATCGTAGGCTGCGTGACCGCGCAGCCGCAGGGTCTTCGCTTCGATCAACATGGGGCGGCCGGAGGCGCGCGTCTGGTCGATCGCGGCGGCGAACTGCCGTGCGGCATTCACGACATCCGTCGTGTCGATCACGATGCCCTCGATGCCGTAAGCCGCAGCGCGCTGGACCAGTTGTACGCCTGAAAATTGTTCGGAGACCGGTGTCGAATAGGCGTATTCGTTGTTCTCGATCACGAAGATCACCGGGACCGAGAGCAGCGTGGCGAGGTTGAGGGTCTCGTGAATGTCACCCGTGCTGGAGCCACCATCGCCAAAGATGGCGAAACCCACCGCATCGCGACCGAGCCGGCGTTGCGAGTCCGTCGCACCGAGGACATTCGAGAGCATCGCGCCCAAATGGCTGATCATCGGCAGCGAACGGTTTTTCGGATCGCCGTGGTGGACGTTGCCCTCGCGCGCTTTCGTGGGGCTCGCGGCGTTCGCGAAATACTGGTTCAGATGGTCGCAGAGGTGATCGCTCCAGATCAGATGTCCGCCGAAATCGCGGTGAGTGAAAGAGACGACGTCCTTGCTCTTTTCCGCGAGCAAGGTGAGCGGAACGATCAGTCCCTCGTTGCCCTGGCCCCCGGTGACCGTTCCGCGCAGCAGACCTTGGCGAAACAGATCCAGGATCCGGTTGTCGCCGGTGCGCGCGAGATACATCCACGCATAGATTCGAAGCAGCGCCTCGAGCGAGGGCTCAACTAATTCAGAAGCCGTGAGTTGGCGTTGAGAGAGGATCGCGGGCGGGTTCGGGAAAACCATGTCCAAAGGCCGACGCTGAGGAGCGAACTTCCAGTCGGCAAGCGAGAGATTCGGCCGTTTTCCGCGGGCGAACGCTCAATTTTTTCGTGCGACCCAGAAACGGCACTCGTCGGAAAATTCCAACACCGGCCTCGACTCGCGCGCCAACTCGCAACGCAACGCATCGCACACGTGCGTCCAACCCGTCGCCGCCAGGTCTTCGAGAATTTCCGCGCGGTCCGGCAAGTGCATGAACGTCCGGCCGTAGAGATCTTCGAAATAGCGATCGCCAAACTCCACGAGCCGCGGGTCCTGTTCACCTTTGGCCCATTTTTCCGCCTCGATTTGCCAGAGTGAAATTTCGCGCGGGGACGAATTCCGATCATGCGTTGTGAACAGAAAGGGGGCGCCGGACTTCAGTTGCTGGTTGATTTGCGACAGGGCAGCGCGCCGGTTTTCTCGTCCCGGTATCTGCATCAGCCCGTTGAACATGAAGAGCGCGCCGTCGAAGTGGCGCGGCTGCGTTCCGCGTTTTCCCAGAGAGCGCCCGAGTTTGGTCGCGTCCGCATGCAGGAACTTGATGCCCTTCACGCCGCGATCCTCCGCGAGCGAGCGGGCCTGGCTCAGCAGCTCTTCCGCGAAATCGAAAGCGACGATCTTTCTGAAACCCATTTCCCAAAGCCCGACGGTCACGCGTCCACCGCCGCAGCCCGCCTCCAGCAGGCGTGCTGTCTTTTCCTCGAAAACACGCGAAATCATCAGCCGCTCGGATTCCCAGAGTCCGAGGAAATGCGCCGCGCGGGTATAATGAAGGACGGCGACTGGGTCGTTGAAATCGGCGCGAACCGTGGCGGATGAAATCTTCTGCACGCCCGGTAAAAGAGGGCACGAACTCACCGTTTAGCAATCATGGCTGTCGCGTCGGCAGCGCGAGCCGGATTGTCGAAGCCAGACGCGCTCGTTCGTGAACGCGCCGGCCTCGACGGATGTTTACCGATTGATCGTTCCGATCGATGCCGCCGAATAACGCTGACCGGATGCCGCGCCCATCGGAAGGATCTCGTCGATTTGGCGGAGCTCGTCGGGCGACAAGCTAACGCTCACTGCGCCGAGATTTTCTTCCAGGTATTTCACGCGCTTCGTGCCGGGGATAGGTATGATGTCCTCGCCCTGTGCCAGCACCCACGCGAGCGCGAGCTGGCCCGGCGTGCAGCCCTTCTCGGCGGCCAGTTGCTCGACGGATTTCACGAGTTCGAGATTCTTGGCGAAATTCTCGCCCTGAAAACGCGGACTGCTTCTGCGGTAGTCGTCCGCCGGCAGATCGTCGAATGATTTGAATTGGCCCGTGAGAAATCCACGGCCGAGCGGGCTATAGGCGACGAAGCCAATGCCCAGTTCTCGCACCGTGGAAAGAATCTCCGCTTCCACTTCGCGGCTCCATAATGAGTACTCGGTCTGCAGCGCCGCGATGGGATGAATGGCTGCCGCACGGCGGATTGTGGCTGGCGCCGCCTCGGACAAACCCAGATGGCGAACCTTTCCCGCGCGCACCAATTCCCCCATGGCGCCGACAGTCTCTTCGATTGGCACCTTGGGGTCGACGCGATGCTGATAATAGAGATCGATATGATCCACGCCGAGTCGCTGGAGGGAGGCGTCACAGCAACTACGCACATAGTCAGGATCGCCGCGGATGCCGAGAAACTCGCCCTTTGGCCCGCGGACGTTTCCGAACTTGGTGGCAAGCACGACTCGATCTCGGCGACCGCCTGCAAGCGCGCGTCCGAGCAAACGTTCGTTCTCACCGACTCCGTACATGTCGGCCGTGTCGAGAAAGTTTACGCCGAGATCGAGGGCTCGATGAATGACTCGAATCGACTCCTCGTCATTCCGACCCGCGTAAAACTCACTCATCCCCATGCAGCCAAGTCCGAGAGGAAAGACCTGGAGGCCTGATTGCCCAATTCTCCGAAAAACGGCTGATGGCTTTTTTGCCGTATTTTGTGCCGTGGATGTCTGCTGCGCTGAACCTGTGTTGTTTGCTGATGACATATTTCTCCGTGGTTGAACCTTATCTTTGCGGGGAAATTAAACCACAGGCTGCGCATCCGCGCTACGGCTGGACCTCGCTTTGTCTTGCCTAATCCTACGCGCGTGAAGGCGCGGAATGTTCAACCCGACTCAGCTTCGCACGCGTGCGATCACGAGCAGGCTTTGGCCCAGGGGTGGACGGCAAAGCGTCGACTCGAGCCAGAAAACAGGCGGAAAAACGATGCGGTCGTAGAACCAGACGGCGCCCTTCGAAAAGCCGCGCCGTTTCATCATGCGGAAACTGAGCCACCACGCGAAATAGCCGGGCAGATTGAAATAGCTCAGGCGGACGATTTCAAAACCGGCATCCTGCAGCCGACTCCGCAATTGTTTCGCGGTGTAGCGACGGAAGTGGCCGAAGTCCTTGTCGAGCGGCGCGTAGATTTCCGGACGGGCTGGCACGAAGAGACAGAGCCGGCCGCGCGCGCCCTCGAGAATGCTACGATACAGCGCGAGTTCAGAGGCGTCGTTTTCGATGTGCTCGAGCACGTTCACGCTGACGATCGCGTTCCACGGTGTGCGCAGGTCGACGTTGGCGGCGGTGCCCCTGATGATATTTTCTTCAGCGATGCGCTGGCTCAGAAGGGGATGAAAACGCGAGTCGGGTTCGACCGCGACAAGCCGATCGACGCCGGGCAGTTGCTTGAGTTCGCCGGAGAGTTGACCGATGCCCGCGCCGACCTCGAGGACGTTTCCTTTCAGGTGCGGAGCGAAAGATTTCAGCAGCGCGCCACGATAATTTTTCGCCTGCTGCAATGCGGCAAACTCGAAGTCTTCATTGGACGCCAGAGCATTTGGCGCGGCTGCGGTGGAATCGGACATGCGGAAAAAAGAGGCGGCGTGGCTCAACGGAAGACGTTATATTTCAACATGGCATAGACGGCGCGAAACCCGTCTTTCATGCCGATCTTTTTTCCTTCGGCGTAAGTGCGACCATAATAGGAAATGCCGACTTCGTAGATCGAGCAATTCAGCTTCGCGACCTTGGCCGTGATCTCGGGTTCGAAGCCAAATCGATTTTCCTCGATCGTGATCTTCTGAAGAATTTCACGGCGGAAAACTTTGTAGCACGTCTCCATGTCCGTGAGGTTCAGATTCGTCAGCATGTTGGAGACGAGCGTGAGCACGCGGTTGCCGATCATGTGCCAGAAATAGACCACGCGGTGCGCATCGGCGCCCATGAAACGAGAACCAAAAACCACGTCGGCCTTCCCCTGCACGATGGGGCGAATCAGGCGCGGGTATTCGGTGGGGTCGTATTCCAAATCGGCATCCTGAATGATCACGATGTCGCCCGTCGCCTTGCTGAAACCGCTGCGCAGCGCGGCGCCTTTGCCCTGATTTTTTTCGTGATAAACGATCTGGCTGACGAGCGGCGCAATCTCCGTGCGAAGAATGTCGCGCGTGCCGTCCGTGGAAAAGTCGTCGACGATGATGATCTCCTTGTGCTCCACCGGAGCGGCTTGGACCGCCGCGACGATTTGGCGGATGGTGTCCTTCTCGTTGAAGCAAGGAACGACGATGGAGATACGCATGTGCACGGGTGGGGGAACGCAGCAGTTTCGAACGGCGTTTACCAGCTCGCAATCGCTTCGAGCCGAGCGCGATAACGTTCCCCAATCGCTTTCAAAGAATATTGACGCTCTATCGTGGCTCGAGCGGCTGCGCCGAGGCGCTCCGCCAAGGCGCGATCTTCGAACAATCGCTTCATCCACTCTGCGGCGTGAGCGACGTCGGCCTCCGCCCACGTCTGGCCTTTCGCGTAGGGGCCGTAATTTCTCTCCAACGTTTTCAGTGTGAAGCGCACCGGCGCGCCGTTGGACTCGTTGAGGAATTCGGCGGTCGCGGACCAATTCGTCGCGATGACGGGCTTGCCAAGGTACATGCATTCGGCGACGGCGAAACCGAATCCCTCGCTGCGATGCAGTGACACGAAGCAGTCGCAGGCGGCTTCGAGCTCGTACACGCGATGACGCGGAAGCGAATCGGTGATGAAAATCGTGCCGGGTAGATCGGCGACGTCGCGACGCAATGCGTCGAGATCGCTCTCATTTCCTTCGGCTCCGTGGATCTTGATCACGAGGACGGCCCCGCGTTGCGAGAGACCGGAGCGGCGAAACGCTTCGAGCACACCGCGCGGATTCTTGCGTTCGGTGTAGCTGTTCAAGTCGTAGAGGAAGAGGAAAAGAAACTTTTCCGCGGGCAGACCAAAACTCACGCGCAAGTCCGCTTTGCTGGCCACGGGACGGGTAAACTCGATGGCGTGCGGCATGGTGATAACCGCCAGCGGTGATTTCGCGGCGATGGTTTGCCGCACGAAATCGGACGGAGCCCAGATCTCATGGAAATAATCGAAGTAGGCCAGCCACGCATCCGGAAATTCCGGGAGCTCCCAAGCCCAGTAGCCGATGTTGTATTTGCCCTTTCGGAAATTCGCCCCGTGGTGCGTGTCGATGTCGCGGCTGGCCGGGGCGTCCAGGTGGAAGACGTTTATGGCGTGAGGATTTGTGTCCTGAACATAGGCCGCGAAGCTCAAGTCGCCCTGGCGCGCCTTGCAGGGAAGTTTGAGCGGCACGGCCGCCGCCGGAATGCGCACGGAGTCAGCGGCGCGAATCATGGAGCGCGCCGATTCGCCGATCCCGAGATCGGCAGTAATGAAGCCCACGATGTTCAGGCCGAGGTGCGCATGTGCGCGGGCGAAGGCCGGCGAATACGGCGCGGCGCGATTCGCGAAATCGAAGACGAGCATGCCGTCCGCCTCCACATTTTGGATACGCAGCTGCCGATTGCGGTTTTGTTTTCGAAAGCGCTGGATGCGATCGGCCAGCGGCGCGGTTTCCGCCACGCGCGCAAGCCAGGCGAGAAGGTTTGTCCAAGTGACACCGCGAAGTTCGAGGATGATTTCCGCGCCCTCCGCGGCAATTTCCCCGGGCACGTCGATGCCGACTTCCCACCGTTGTGGCGAGGTCAACGCGACCGTCGCGACATGATGTTTCTTCAGGAAAACATTGAGCTGCGGGAAACCCACTTCGATCCCGCTGAGTTCGGGATGAGCCATGAGCGAACCCCGAATGACGACTCGCCGCAGTTCGTGAATGGGCGGAAGCGTGATGATCGCCTCCTCGCGAATCCACGCGCTGTCGTTGTCGAATTCATCGAAGAAAAGTCCCTCCGAGCGACTGGCGCGGCGAACATAGAAACCTTCACCCTTGTTGGAAGCGGGAGATGAAATCAGCGAGGACAAGAGCGGCTTTGATAGTGAGGGGGCTTCGACTGGCAAAGCCTAATCACGCGGCGGAAATCCGCGGTTTTTCGTCGCGTGTGGCGAAGCATTTTTCCCATTTTCGCGCGATGGAGCGAAACGAGTACCTCAAGCTGGCCGAAGTGGAGGACCGCATGTGGTATTTTCGCTGTTTGCATGCACGGCTGCGGCTGGCGGTGAAGCCCGCGATGGAGGCGAAGGCATCCGCGCGATTGCTCGATGCCGGATGCGGCACGGGCGGCTTCCTGCTTGGGCTGAAGAAGAAGGAGCCGCTTTGGCAGGCGGAAGGCGTGGATCTCTCGTCTCTTGCTTGTGAAATCGCGCGGTCACGCGGCGTCACGGTGCAGGAGGCGGCCATCGAAAAACTTCCGTATCCAGAAAAGCACTTCAACGCGATCGTCAGCGGAGATGTCTTGTATCACATCGACGAGCCCTTCGCGGCGTTGAAGGAATTCGCTCGCTGTTTGCGCAGCGGCGGCTTGGTCGCGATCAATGTGCCGGCCTATCGGTGGCTCTGGTCTTATCACGATGATCGCGTGAGTTCGAAGCATCGGTTCACGCGAGATCAGGTCTTGAAACTTTTCGCCGCGGTGAAGCTGAGGCCCGTTTCGAGCACGTATTGGAACACACTGCCATTCCCGTTGATTGTGCTTCGCCGGAAAGTTTTTCCGCCGCGGGATGAGTCGAGCGATGTGAAATTATCCTCGCCGCCGGTCGAGATCGCTTTGCGCGCCGCGATGGCAGCCGAGCGCGGCTGGAATCGGCTCGGGCTCAGGCTGCCCTTCGGGTCGTCAATCTTTGCGGTGGCGATGAAAGAGTAGGGCGGCGAGCCACGGCTTGAGGCGCTGTTTTTTCACCGTTGATGCGATGGCCCCGCCGTGGCCTCCAAATCGCCGGACGGGCGTTGAATCGTCACGGTGTGGATTTCGGGTCGCAACCTGTGCTCGGAGTTTTTCCCGTCCGGCCAGCGAACACTCAAGCGAATGGGGGGATTGGAAGCCGGGTGGCCGAAGAAGAGCGCGTCTGAGGACTGCGAATAGTAACCGGAGCCAGCGGTCGTTTCCGCAATCTGCATGGAGCCGTCGCTCAGGACGACGGTGACACGCGAGCCGATGCAGGCGCGGTTTTTTCCGTCCTGACGAAGCCGCACCGAGAACATACTGGCGTCGGGACGAGGTTGCGCCTCGAAGGCCAGCGTTGTCCCGTCGTTTCGAGAGACAACGAAATCGGGCCAGCTGTCCTCGTTGATGTCCAGCAGCGCGAGTGCCTTTGCGTCCCCTTTCACCTGAACGCCGGAACGTTCGGAGGGTTCCGCGGCAAACTCACCCGTACCATTGCCGCGCAGCATCACGCCGATTCCGCCCAGCGACGGGCTGGCACTGTAAACCGGAGCGCGCGAATTCTGTACGGCAATGAGGTCGGGATTTCCGTCTCCATCGAAATCGCTCGCGACGACCCCCTGCAGCGGTGAGAGCTGCGCCCGCAGCGGAAGCGCATGGAAAACAAAGCGCCCGTCAGCCGTGCTGAGAAAAACTCCGCTCCGCAGCTCTGTCTCGGTGTACCTCTGCGCGCCAGCCAGCGATTGTTGGCCGAGGATTTCCGGCAATGTTGCCCGGGCGTATGCGTCATTGGTGGGAAACAATCTCTGCACCGCTGAAATGCGCGAGCCGAGCTGCCGCCGGGTCAGCCAGGTGAACAGCCGATCTCCTTCAAAGTAGGCTTCAATCGCGAGGGGCGGACCACGATCGGCAAATCGCCCGTAGTAGAGCAGACGCGGATGGATCGCGTCGGCGCGATAACGCGTATTCTGTCCAAGGTTTCCTGCGGCGTAGTCGAGCCGGCCGTCTCGATTGAAATCAGCCGCTGCAAGGCTGGTCCAGGCACCCGTCCCGGCCGCGGAAAAACCCGCTTCATCCGAGCGATCGACGAAGCGCGCACCCAATTCATTGTGGAAATAATGGATGCCGCCCCATTCCGTGGCGACAAGCAGGTCGATCCATCCATCTCCATCCAGGTCGCTCCAAAGTGCCGAGGTCACCAGTCCCACCCGGCGGAGTTCCGGGGCGACGGTTGTCGTCACGTCGACAAAACGTCCGCCGCCCTCGTTGTGCCAGAGCGCGCTGACCGGAGGCAGGGGGAAGCGGCCCGTCAGGACGCGACCGCCGGCAAACACATCGAGTTGTCCATCGCGATCGAAATCGGCTGCGGCCACAGCCCCTGTGTTGCTGCGAAAATCGGGCAGACTGCCGGCTGGAGCGGACTGAAAGTGACCACGGCCATCATTGAGCCAGAGAGCCGGCTGGTAGCCCTGGCTTTCTGGAATCGATGTGACGCCACCTTTTGTGACGAGGAGGTCCTCGTCTCCGTCATCATCCAGGTCCGCGAGCAATATCGGCCCGTCGTTCAGGTCCTGTGCGGCCGCGTCCGGGGCGGGAACGGATCGCGGGGAATGGAAAACTGCGCCGGGCGCCGCCTCGCTGATGCGAAGCGGGTCCAGCGCAGTGCCTCCGAGAACGACATCGTCGCGACCATCTCCGTTCACATCGCCAATCGCGAGAGCGGGACCACGTCGATTGAAACGCTGCTGTAGGAATGGCTGCTGCGTGCCTTCGTCGATCAGGGCTTCGCGGCTAAGGACGGAGAAGTTTGCGGTCTGGCTCGCATTGGTGAAGAGCGGCAGCGATGAGCCGATTTCGTTGCGTGCGGAAGAGGCCTGCGCCGTGGTCCTGATTTCCAAGGTGGGTTCGGTGACGATCAGGCGCTGGTCAGCCTCGACATCCTCCAGAACCTGCACGCGGCCGCTTGGCCACTTCACCGTAATGCGCCCGACGCGTGTCGTTACGCCGAGTCCAAAGTGAAGCATGGGTTCGCTCGATGAGAGATAGCCGCGGGCAAGGGTGAGCTGGCGCATCTGCCGTTGCCCTCCGGTTTCCAAGGAGACCGTTGCCCCGATCCCGAACCGGTTGGAGGAAGTGCCCCGAAGTTCGATGTTGAGCTGGTGCCCTTGCGCACCGTCGTTCCGGTAAACGTCCGGGCCCGACTGATAGTTGGCCACGACCAGATCGAGATCACCATCGCCGTCGAGATCAGCGAAAGCCGCCCCGAAGCTGACGCCTTTCTGATCGAGACCCCAGAGCGCGCTCACGTCCTCGAACGAAAGGTCACCCGAATTTCGGTAAACTCGGTTGACGTCGTTTTCGGTCGCAGCCGAACGCATGGTGCGGACGCGCTCGATCGCGCTTTCTGCGCGCATCGTGCGGGCTCGCAGATCCACGTTGTCGTATTCACGGACCATTCCGTTTGTCACGTGCAGGTCCACGCGGCCGTCGTTGTCGAGATCCTCGAAACGCACCGACCAGGTCCAGTCCGTCGCGGCTAGCCCGGCAATCTGCGCGACTTCCAGAAAAGCGCCGCTACCGGAATTCACCTGGAGCACGTTGCGCATGAGCTGGGGAGCGGCTCCGCTGGCGAAGGCAGTGTCATCTTCCTGCACCTTCGAACGCGTCTCCGCTATCGATCGGAATTCCGCCTCGTGACTCGTGCGGGCCATCTCACCAACGAAAAGATCGAGGTGCCCGTCGTTGTCGACGTCAGCCACGTCCGAGCCCATCGAGTGATACGGCTGGCAAGACAGCTCGCTGTTGAGACTGTTTACAAACGTTCCATTTCCCAGGTTGTGGTAGAGCCTGTCCGGCACGGCGAAGTCATTGGCCACATAGAGATCGGGCCAGCCATCGTCATCGTAGTCCCACCAGATTGCCGAGTGGCCCTGGCTCTCTCCGGCGATGCCGGCCTGCGCCGTCACGTCGACGAAATGTCCGTCGCCATCGTTGTGCAGGAGATGGTCGCGCTGGCCTTGCGGCCGATGCGTGCTGTCGAGGACATTGGTCTGCACGTATACGTCGAGCGCGCCGTCGCGGTCATAATCGCAGAATGCCGCCATGCCGCAGGCATCCATGAGCGCGAGCCCCCGGCTCGCGGCCTCCTCGCGAAACGTGGCGTCGCCCTGGTTCATGTAGAGCAGATTCGGGGCGTCGAAGCGGCAGACATAGAGATCGAGTAGCCCGTCGTTGTTCACGTCGATGAAGGTTGCTCCCTGTTTCCACTCGAGAGCTGCGGGGCCGTGATCTCCGACGCCAGCCTTCTCCGTGACATCCTCGAACTTCCAATGGCCGAGATTGCGGAATAGGCGGCAGGTCTCGGTCTTCGAGACGACGAAGATATCCGGCCTGCCGTCGCCGTCGTAGTCTCCGATGGTGATGCCGGTGCCGATCGCTCCCACCGGGAACTCGTTGTAGCGCTCGGCCCAGATGCGAGGATCATCGTAATCGTTTCGGCTGAGGATGCCGGTTTTATCCGGTGTCATGCGGACAAACATGGTTTTGCCCGGCGGACCTGAGCGCGGCTCCAACGGTTGACCTCGCACCTCGCCGTCGCCCATTACGCGGGGCGCAACCAGCTCCGCGGGTGCACTGACCGCAACCGGCGCGCCTGCCATGATCAACGCGGCGAGAGGAAGCAGCCGAAAGGCAGAGATCACGACCGGGGCAGCAGTGAGCATGCGTCCCGAGCAACAAAACGCGGTATCCGTGAGTCAAGTACGTGGGCGAACGCACCCGCATTGGCTGTGGATGGAAAAAACGCGCGCCGAAGGAGAGCACCGTGTCCTGCCGCGCGAGCTCTCATTTTTTCGTGGAGGATTCTCATGCCGATTTGCGGGCTAAGGGAGACGGACGCGCGTAGAGCTGAAGCGGTCCACCCCCGGCTGCGTGACCACTGCCCATTCCCCTCAATCGACGTCTCCTCGTCTCCGTCTGCTCTGCCTCGTGCTCGTGATCGGGGCCTTGGCTCTCACGCTCTGGATCCAACACAGCCGGCTCTCGCGGCTGCGGTTTCTGCGGGATCTGCCAGGCTGGTCGATCGGCAGTCCAGCGCCGAGTCGCACTAGCGCGACGGGTTATGATCGGGAAGTCCGCCAACTCATCGTTCCCGAACCAAGCATCGAGAGCATGCAATGGATCATGCAGACGCAGGCAGCGCTCGCCCAAGGAGGCGTCGCGCTGAATCACGTCGGCTACGACAATGCGCCGGAGGGGCGGCCAACCCGTATGCCTGCGCTCTATCGCGCCTGGCTGGCGGCGCTGGCGCGGGGCGTTGCCCTGTTTGGAGCTGAAAGCCCGGGGCAGGCGATTGAGTGCGCCGCAATGTTTGCCGAGCCCGTTCTCCAGCTCCTGTTCTGGCTGCTCGCGGCGCTCTTTATCGCTTGGGAGTTCGGAATTCTGCCGGCAACGCTCTTCAGTTTGGGGGTTCTGTTGAGCTTTCCGCTGGCAAGCCTGTATCTGCCCGGAGTTCCGGAGCGTTTTGGGGCGGCCGAGTTTTGCGTCGCCGGCGTCATCCTGCCGGTGCTCGCACTCGCGCGGCACGCTTGTTCGCGGTCAACGGATAATCGTCGCACAGGCATGCCGCACCGAGCGAATCCAATGCGGGCTCCGCGCGTGAGGATCATCGCACTCTCCGTCGTCGCGCTGCTTTCGGGCACCGCTGGCCTTTGTCTCAGTGCGCCCACACTGCTCCCGTGCCTTGTCGGGTTGTTCGTTGGAGGCGTGGTGCTGCGCTTTTCCTCGCGCACCGGTGCTTTCGATTGGCGGCGGCTGGATTGCGCGATGTTTCTCGTCCTCGCAAGCGCGGCCGCCCTGGTCATCGCGTTCAGGAACGGCCTGCACGTTTTCGCGGCTGATCTGACATCCACCCGCTTGACCGCATTGGACAGCGGCCTCGATGCGCCCGGACTATTCGCGTGGCTTCGCCGGGATGGAATGTCCTCGCGGCTCCTGGCGACGGTGCTGCCCCTTGGCCTCCTCGTTCCGGTTTCGGTGCGGTGGTTCAACTCTGCCGATCCGTACCTTTGCCGGACAATCCATCTCGCACTGTGGCCCGTGTTCATCGCCCTCGGTTTTGCATGTTGTCACCTGCGACTCTGGAGCACCTTCGATGTTCTCCTGTTTGCTTGCGTGGCGGTTGCGTCCTCCGAAATGCCCTTCGGTCCAGTTGCGGGGCGAAGAACCCAAGCGCGCTGGCTCTGGTTGGCGGCGACAGGGCTCCTTTTCCCCGGCGCATATTTGCTGGGATCAGGCGTCATGAATGATGCGGCGCGGCAGGAATTCACGCCGGCTGAATTTCGGAGGATGGTGATGCGCGACCTTGGCCAGTGGATCGCGTTGCGCGATCCCAAGGCAGTGGTGCTGGCTCCTCCCGAGGCGACAATGGAACTCGCCTTCCATGGCGGTATTCGCGGACTGGGTACGCTGGACATCGACAACCGGCAGGGCTTCAACGCCGCGATTCGCATTTGCGGGGCCGGGTCTTTCGAGGAGGCGCAGCGTCTCATCCAGGAGCGCGGCGTCACGCATATCGTCATTCCTTCGTGGGACGACTTTCTGGCGGAGTATGCCCGGCTCGGTTCACCCGGCGCGCGCCGTACTTTCTCGGGCCTGCTTGCAAACTGGGAACTGGCTCCCTGGCTGCGGCCGGTGCCTTATTTTCTGCCAGCGGTTCCGGGAGTCGAGGCGACCGGCATCGTTATTTTCGAAGTCGTGCCAGAGGAGGATGAGCCGCTCCGGCTCGCGAGACTGACCGAATATTTCATCGAGACGCATAATCCCGAGGCAGCTTCCGCGGTCGCGCGGCGCCTTCACCGTTTTCCCACCGACATCAACGCGCTGCTCGCGCTTGCCCAATTGGAGCGATTCGCGGGCGATGCCGATGCTGGTGAAGAAACCGTTGGCGCGATCATGGCGTCGCTCGGCACCGATGCGGTCGCCTATCTCGCACCGGATCGCCGGGCTGTGCTTGCGTTGGTCCTTGCACGGGCCGGGAGGCGGGAGGAAACCGCCGCAGCACTGAGGCAATGCGCCGACGAAATGACCCTTTCCGATCTCAATGCGCTGACCACCCGAACCCTCCTGCGCTTTCTCGTGCTTGCGAAGGAAAATGGGGTGGAGTTGAAAAACCCGGCTGTTCAAGCCCGCGCCAGCGAACTGATTCCGCCCGGCTCGCGCCATTTTATCGGCGCCGATGAGTCACAACTGCGAAGCAAGGTCTCAGGGTTTCGATCACGACTATTTTTTAGCCGCGAAGAGGCACAAAATTCGCAAAGAGGAATTTCGTTGGGCGACGCGGCTCAGAGATTCCTAGCCCGGGAGCGGTCTGGTCTTTTGGTTTGGAGTTACAAACCAATACCCAACCGCGTTGTGGAGCGGCCGTTGCGAGCGACGTCGCAAACTCGAAAGCCTCTTTGCGCTTTTTGCGCCTTCTTGCGGCTATAGGCTTTTTGAAACCGCTCTGAAGGTCAGTTTGCGTCTTCTGCGCGGGCGAACAGCGAATCCAATAAAATATATCGTTTGAGATTTGGCTCCGGGATCGCGTGCGATGAACCATCAATCTGCATCACGTGCGGGAGGCTGGCCTGGAGCCAGGGCCATTCCGGGAGGCCTTCACCGTTCGGATTTCCCGTTTTGATAAAGTTCACAAAATAGCCCTGCATCACCCGCGAGGTTTCCCGATCCGCCGCGGTCCATTCGTGATCTTTCATTAAATCGAGATTTCCCAGGGCATAGGGAATATCCGAAGAATGCGGCGCACCCAACGATGCAGCGCTCGTAGCCCGATCCGTTTTTAACGGAGGCAGCGGCTCGGCGTTGCTGCGCATTTTTTTATAATTCGCGAAGTTTGGTTTATTCTTCTGTTCACCAAACAAAGGTCGCCACGGCGCCTTTCGGCAGGCTGGTGCGAACCAACGTTCCCGCGCCGATGATTTGGAAGTCCTCGTCTGCCGCGCTGGGATTGGCTGCGATCAATACCGTTTTACCTTCCGGAGTTCGAAAGGCGACGTTTGGCAACTCGTCGGTCGACGTACTGGAAATCCGGATACTGCCGTCGGGCACGAATTTCGATGCATGCGCGATAACGTAATAGGCCAAATTTCGCGTAACTTTGTCGCCCTCGATCGTGACCGCGCCTTCGCACATCCCGCAGCCACCATTATCGGTATGCGGCCGGAATTGCGCGTCAGCGGCGAGATTCCAGATCAGGACATTGCGACTCCAATTGCGCGTCGCGCCGATCAATATCCGGGATACGGGACCTGCGATGTTATATGTTCCATCGCGATCCACCGCCATAATCTCGGTGAAATATATATTTTTCTCGGGAAACGACTCATGCACCCGGGACATCGCGGATGTTTTTCCGGCGTAAAGGTGAAAGGCCGAGCCATCGACAAATGGATTCGATTTCGCATCGCTCAAGACCGCCATTGGAAACTCGGGCGCATCGCAGTTGTGATCATAAATCAAGATTTTGGTTTTGATCCTCTCCTTGCGAAACACCGGGCCAAGATGATCACGGATAAACTCGGCCTGCTCGCCCGCGAACATCTGCATGCTTGGCGTATTGCCGTCATTAAACGGTTCGTTCTGCACGGTTATTGCGTCGATCGTGATTCCCTGGCTGGCCATCGCTTTTATATATTTCGCGAAATAGCGCGCATAGACCGAATAATATTTCGTCTTCAGTTTGCCTCCCTGCACCTTGCCATTCGTCTTCATCCAGGTTGGCGCGGACCAGGGTGAACCGAGTATTTTAATCTTCGGATTGATCGCTAGAATCTCCTTCAACACCGGCACAACGTTGCCGCGATCGTCGGAAAGCGAGAAATGCGCGAGGGGCTCATCCGTCTGCCCTTCCGGGATATCATCATAAGAAAAGACGCGCTCGTTCAGATCCGAAGCCCCGATGCTGACACGCAAGTAACTCAATGAAATAGCATCCGCATCGTGCGAAAATAGTTCACGCAGCAACTCATGCCGCTTGTCGGGCGACATCTGTATAATATGTTGAGCGCTTCCGCCAGTGAGCGCGAAGCCGAAGCCGTCGATGCTTTGAAACTTCGTCTTCTCGGTCACAACGATCGCGGGGATCTCCGGATCCACTTCGCGTTCGATCACAAGACGATCGCTTCGGTTGGACAGCTGCGATGATTTATCTGGCGTCGTCAGCCAAAGCCGAGGCGCTTCGGCCGCTCCCAGCGCCGTCGCGCCGAGCAACAAAAGAGGAACTATATAGCGATACATGAAGATAAATATAAACGCCTTGAATCGCCCGCTATTCACATCAACCACGAGGAAGACTCATTATGACTTCCCGCGGAACACTCAGCTGGTACGCAGAGAGCGACGGCGCTAATGGCAAACTGTCTGATTCCGAAGCCAAGCATCATGGGATGCCGGATTCTAGAGCAGACGGACGTCGGGCGGAATGAGTTGTAGTTGAAAAAAACTACGATCCTTCGCGCGCGAACGACTTTCGGAGCTGAGCGGTTGACTCGTCAGTCTTGGACTTCGGCTCGCTTATAGGTCACGAGATAGCGCGACGAGCTCAGGCCAGCGGTGAACTCGGTGGGGAGAGCGCCGTTCATGCCGTAGCACACGCGCAGGCGATCGCCGCGGCGCTGAAAAATCGCGGGTATAGTCCGGCCGGCATTCACGCCTTTCAGGCTTTTGAGCGTGAGCCGCGCTCCGGTCTCCTCACGCGAAATTTCGTACGTGCCTTCGTCCGACGGCTCTGTCCCAAAGCGCGTGCAATACCGGCCATCGGCAAACGTCATTCGTGTTTTGAGCAACGCCAGGTCAGGCGCCAGCTGCCCTTCGTGCTCGGCACGGACCGGATGCCAGGTGCCTTCGATGCCCGAGTGATCGATGCTGGATGTATCCATTTTTTCCACGAATCACACGAAGAACACGAAATTTCTAAAACCATTTTCCACGGGAAACACGGACGGCGCGGAAGAGCTCAAAAAACAGAAATTCATTCCGTGTGTTCGTGAGAAATCAGGCTGAAAAATGCTAGGACTTCTTCACGATTTCGCGGACGCCGGTTTCGACTGTCGACGGCGGCTCGAGTGTCTTTGATCCTTTGGCGCCCAGCTCGGCGAATTTTCGGCCGCCGGGGAGGACTTGTGCCTCGAAATTGCCCACGGCGGAATTGAAGCCTTTGACAGCGTTGTCCAAGCCGCGGCCAACTTTTTCCAAGTGCTCCGCGAACCCGCACATGCGGTCGTAAAGTTGGCGGCCAATGTCGGCGACGTCCTTGGCGTTTTGCGAAATGGACTCCTGCCGCCAGCCGAAAGAGGCGGCTTTCAACAGCGCGATCAGCGTGATCGGAGTCGCGAGCAAAACTTTTCGCCCGATGGCGCGTTCGAGCAGACTCGCATCGGCTTGCAGCGCGGCGGTCAGAAAATGATCTCCCGGCACGAATAGCACCACGAACTCCGGCGCCGGCTGAAACTGCTCCCAGTAATTTTTGGCACCTAACGCGTCAATGTGACCACGGATTTTCGTCGCGTGGTCGGCCAGCTTGGCCAGGCGCGCCGTCTCGTCTCCGGCCTCGAGTGCGTCGCGGTAGGATTGAATCGGGGACTTCGCGTCGACCACAATGCGTTGGCCGCCCGGCAGGCGGATGACGAGATCGGCGCGCAGGGCGCCGCTGCTTTCCTGCTCGGAAAAATCGCAGTAGGGCAACATGTCCGCGAGTTCCACGACGCGCCGCAACTGGAGTTCGCCCCAGCTTCCCGCGTAGCTCGTGGAGCGAAGCGCCGTGGAGAGCTTCGAAGCCTCACCCTGGAGCAGGAGTTGCGCGGAACTCAGCCCTTTGAGTTGCTCGGAAAGGGCGCCGTAGGCGTGCTGACGCTTCTCTTCGATCTCGACGATTTTCTTGTCCACGCGGTCGAGCGATTCCTTCAACGGCTTCACGAGGAGGTCGATCGCTTGTTGCCGCGCGGTGAGATCGCCTTCGGCTTTTTGCTGAAATTGCGAAAGTGTCGCCTTCGCTAGCTCGAGAAATGCGGTGTTGTTGCTTTTCAGCGCGTCGGAGGAGAGCGCCTTGAATTCATTCGTCAGCTGAAGCTGGGCCTCTTGCAGCGCACGGATTTTTTCGCCTGAACTTGCACGCTCGCCGGCCAACGCGGTTTCGGCGGCGTTGCGCTGCGCTTCGGCTTGAGCAGCGCGCGTGCGGGTCGTTTCGAGTTCACTCGTGAGGCGGGCTTGCTCCATTTCCGCGGCGCGAAGTCGCTCGCGGGCGGCGACATGGAGTCGTGCGGACCACAGCCAGACGATGAGCGCAGACAGGGCAGCGGAAACGAGAACGGCTAGAAGAAGCATCACTCAATTGAGCATTTCTGCCGGGTGGATTCTGGCAACTGTCGAACGCGAAAGGCCGCGGCGTCGCCGGGGTAAATCGTGTCACGATCGAGGAAATTCGCGCGCATCGCTGGTCGCTCACCTTGACAGTTGTGTGCGCACACGACAAAACGCGGCCCTGATTGTTCAGACTTCCTCCTGATAGTCTGGTGGCGCACCCTCTCGCCCTTTCAATGTTTCAGCCTTCCCCTGCACCAACGACAGATCAGCGCGAACGACCACTGGTTCTTGTTGTCGACGACGAATACGGACCGCGCGAATCCATCGCTTACACGCTCTCATCGGAATTTGAAGTTGTTACCGCCGCCCGGGCTTCGGAAGGATTGAAACGCATTCAGGAGCGTCCGTTTTCCGTGGTGATCCTGGATATCCGCATGCCGGAGATGGATGGCATTCGCGCGCTCGAAGCCATTCGCAAGATCGATCGCGAGATCTCCGTGGTGATGCTGACTGGCTACGGCACGTTGCAGACGGCGCAGCAGTCCATGGTGCACGGCGCGAATCAATATCTGCGCAAGCCGCCGGATATCGCCGAGCTGATGGAGTCGGTTCGCAAGCAAGCCTCAGCGGCCAAGCTGCGCCGGCACCAGGCGAATTTGAATCTCGAGATGGAGTCGCTCAACGGCGCTCTTAAACGCGAGATCGAGGAAAAGCAGCCGCACATCTGGCAGGCGCGCGCGGCGGTCGAGCTCGTGCACGACCTGGCCAACCCACTTACCGTGCTGATCGGCTACGCGAGCTTGCTCGTGCAGGAATCGAAGAAGATGGCGCGCCGCGATCCCGAGCAGGCGGAAAAGTTTCTCAACTATGCCGACGTCGTCAGCCGCGCCGCCGAGTACTGTCATCACTTGGCGGACAATTGGAAACAGACGACGCGGAAAGCGACCGAGTTTTGCGACCTGGATTTGGTGGCGTTGGTGCGCGACGTGAAGGAAGTGATCTTCTTCAACAATTCGGCGATTCAAATCCAAGGCGCGGCGGTCGCGCGGGTGCGCGGGTCTCAGTTTGAACTCACACGCGTCCTGCAGAATCTCCTGAAAAACGCGATGGAGGCCGGGGCCAACCACGTCGACGTGAGCGTCCACGAGCGGCCGAATGGCATCGAACTTTTGATCGCGGACGACGGCTCCGGCATGGACAAGGAAACGGCGGATCGGGCGTTGCGCGGCGGCTTCACCACGAAGGCCAACGGCACCGGTCTCGGCCTCGGGATTTGCCGGCATTTGCTGGGAGCGCACGGAGCGTCCCTGGCCCTGGATACGTCACCCGCGCGCGGCACGACGATCCGGATCAATTTTCCTGTCACGGATTTTTGAATACAGCGGCGCGTGCGCGTCGTTGACTTCGCCCGTGTTTCACCGCTCGTGAATGCGCCGCAAATTGGCGGTGGAACGCACATGTTTTGTGACAGGTAGGTCGTTTTTTGGATTTCTATGTTATTGAGTACCGCACTATGCGCTGCGGTCGGGGCGCTGGCCGTCGGCACCTCGGCCCTTTGGTCCAACCCCAAGCGGACGCTGAACTGCGTCCTGGCCGGCGCTTCGGCGTATCTCGCGATCTGGCTCGCGACGACCCACGCGTCGTTGTGGTCCGAGGAAAATTTTCTCTGGCTGCGGCTCTCCTGGATTATCGCGGGATTTTTTCCTGTCGTGCTTTCGTGGATACGCGAAGTGCTGATCGGCCCTTTGCCGGTCGGTGCGCGCCTGAAAGCGGTGGGTGGGTGGTGGGCTTTTCCTGTTATTTATCTCCTCGCGGCGGTGCGCGCGAATTTTGTGACCGCGGGGCGAGACGGACTGCCGGTGTATGGGTGGAGTTATCCGGCGCTGCTCGCGATCGGCGGGGTGGGGGCGGCGTTGTTTGCGATGAGCACGCTGTTCAAATTGCGCGAGCAGAAGGGCGCGCGCCGATTGGACCTGCAACTGCTCGCGATCGGTGGAGGGGGCAGCATCGCCATGGCGCATCTCCTGCCGGCAATCGCGCTGCTGACTCACGATACGACATGGGAACGGCTCACGCCGCTTTCCGTGCTGGCGTTTTTCGGAGCCATGACCTGGTCGCTCGTGACGGTGCGACTGTCGGACGCGAAGCATCTCGTCTCGATCGGTCTGGAAAAACTCGTTCTGGTGGCTGGTGTTTCGGCTTTCGTTTGGGGCGTTCAGCAACTCGCTGCGCAATTCATTCCAGAGTGGCTGGCCCTCGGCGTGTCGATGGCGCTGGGCCTGTGGTTTGTCGCTGAAGTTCGACCGTGGCTGGTCGAAGCGTCGCAACGCAAAGCCGCGGCCGAGCGCATGCGGCGAGCGGCCTTCGAAGTCGCGCGAAAGGAGCTGCGGCCGGAGCAGTTGGAAAACGAATACTGCAAGCTTCTCCAGAGCTGGGCGCACGCCGATCGCGCCGTCATTCTCATGGCATCGCAGGGACGATTGGTTGGCGGTGGCATGGAGTGGCCGCTGGATCAGGCTGAGTTGCGCCTGCTGCATGCCATGCGGTGGGCAACGCCGGAGCGAATCGAGCGCGAACGCGAGCGAGCCGATGGCGGAGCGTTGTCGAGGCTGATGAAGAATGCGGGTTTCGGCGTGATGGTTGCGAGCGGTGGTCCTGCCCTCTCGTTCGTCATCGCCCTGAGCGTGCCGCGATCCGAACGCCCCTATACTTTCTCGCAGATCACCCTACTCATCGCGCTGCAGGCGACGATCGAGAGCTCGTTATCGCGTGCCCATTACCTGATGAAAGCGCAGCACGCCGACCAACTTGCGACCGTCGGCCTGCTGGGCGCGAGTATCGCTCACGAGATCCGGAATCCCCTGGTTTCGATCAAAACTTTCGTCCAGCTGCTGCCCGACCATTTTCAGGACCCGACCTTCCGCGAAAAATTCTTTCGGCTTATCGGAGATGAGGTTGGAAGAATCGATCGCCTCACCGAGCAACTGCTTGATCTGTCAGCACCTAGGGTGTTTACCATGCAAGCAACCGCAATTCACTTGCTTTTGTCTGGGTGTCTCGACCTAATTGCGGCGAAAGCAGATGATAAAGGAGTCCAAATCGTGAGAGATTTCCAAGCGCAAAACGATGTCGTGTACACCGATCCCAACGCGGTGAAACAGGTCGTGTTGAACCTTGGATTCAACGCCATCCAGGCGTTGGAGCAGCATGCGGGCGACCGTAACCTGCGCCTTTCAACGCGCCAACTTCCCTCGGCCGTTGAGCTCACGGTGACGGACTCGGGCCCGGGAATTTCGGCGGACGTTTGGTCGCGGCTCTTCCAGCCGTTTCAGTCGACCAAATCCAGCGGCTTCGGGCTAGGCCTCGCGATCTGCAAAGACATTTTGTCCAGCCTTCACGCCAGTATCACTGCCGACCCGCCCGTTCCCGGCCGCGGGGCGACTTTTAGGATCGTTCTCCCATGTCAGCCACCTACGTCCTAGCCACAGATGATCCTGAGCTATTGCGCGCTTGGTGGGTGTTGGTTCCAACGGGCCGACAGGTTCTCACTTTGGAAGATTTGAACGCCGGCGCGGCGGTCGGACCGGAGATTCCGGCCGTCCTCGTGCTCGATTCGCTGGCGATCGATCGCATGGCGCCAACCATTCGCCGCTGTCCAACGATTGCGGTCGGTGAGCCGGGGAGTTCCGCGCTCGATCGCACGCGGTCGTCGACGAACACCAAGGCGGTGCTTTCATACGAAGAAAGCCGGACGCAACTCGCGCCGCTGCTGCCTTTGATCGAGGAAATTGCCGAGCGGGCCACGGCTCTGGAGTTGATCAACGAGCGTCCGCGTAACCACAAAACGGATACGCAGCTTCCCGTTCGCCGGAATGGCGATTCCTCGCAGCCCTGGGAATACATCGAGTCGATGATCGAGCGGCTTGGGTCGCGCGCCCGCGTGCTCGATGAATTTCGCCGCATCGTGCGCGTCGTGCTGAACACGTCTTCGGCCACATTTTTCCTGCGAGACCCGGCGCATGGTTTTCGCGCCGATCGCGGCGATGCGACCTGTCCGCTGAGCGATCCGCTTTGCGCGTATTGGGCGAGCTATCCCTCGATTCTCGACGGCGTCGAATGGCCTGCGCCGCTCGACGCGATGATCGAGGTGAGCATCAAGCAGCGCATCCGCCAGTGGGCCGCGCGCCTCCTCGTGCCGATGCATGAGAATGGCCGGCTGCATGGTTTCATGGCGCTCGGTGTGCGCGACGATGGCCAGCCTTTCGATCTCGAAGATCGCTCGCGAGCGCTGCGTCTCGCGCGGTTGCTCCGTCAATGTCTCGAGCAATCGACGCGCCTCGGAAAACTTTCCGAGCAAAACGAGCGCTGGCGTTTGGCGGAGCACTATCTGCCGAACGTTCTCGTCCTCGGTAACGATGAACCTGCGCCGAAACATGTGCCGCAACCGGTCCGCGGGCTCATCGCGGAGGTGCGCCAGTCGCGTGAAGCGCGCCGACTGCATCCGGCCGCCGATCAGCCTTATCGCGCAAGCGCAGGACTCGTCTCCGAAAATCTCGGCGTCTGGGTGCACTGGGAGGACGCGTCCTCCGATGTGCGCGAGACGGTGCAGCAACAGCGCGCGGCGCGCCTCGAGTTGTTGCGCGATATCGCGCTGACGTTGAATCACGAATTGGGCAACGCGCTCGTATCCTTGACGGCACTACGTCACAACCAGAACGAAGGCGGCTCGACCGTGCTTCTCGGCGCCATCAAGCGCGACATCGCCAGCCTCGAGACGATCAACCGCCACCTGGCCTCGCTGCCGACGTTCGGCGAAGTCGTGCCGGAAGAGTCCGATCTGCGCGCGGTGTTGCGCGAGGTGAGCAAAAAAACCGGCGTTCAGTTCGACAACAACGTGTCCTCGGTCGTCGTCAGCATGGTGCCGCGCCTCGTGGAGTTCGCGATCGACGCGATTCTCGAAAGCATCGCCGAAAATCGCCCCGAACTCGGCAAACGCGATCTCTCGCTGCGCCTGCGCTTGGTTGGCGATCCAGAAAGGCCGGCGGGGCACATTTCCATCCGCGGTCCGAAGCTGGCGCTTGAAGGAATCTTGCCGCAGCCCGTCCCAGGAGATGTGCCCAATCATGGGCGCATCAGCGTCTTCATCGCGAAGGAAATCATTCGTCTTCACGGCGGCGACGTTCGCGCTACCCAAACGACGATGGGCACCGAGATCTCGATCGTCGTGGGGAGCTGGTGATCCCCACGAATCACACGAAACGAGGAAATTTTTTCCCACGGAATTCACGGAAGGCACGGAATAAATACCTTCCGTGAATTCGGGTTTCTCGTGGGAAATATAATTTCTGAATTCGTGTGCTTCGTGTGATTCGTGGGGAAAAATCAAACAGGCCGCAGGCTTGGCCAACTTGTGCTCAGTGCGTCGCGATTGTGACCGTGGCCTCGCGCAGTCCCTTGGCACGCGCTACGACTTGGATTGAGCCAGGTTCGTCGGTGGCTTGCACCAGGGCGAGAGCCATGCCGTTGAAGAGCGCACGCGAGTTCGTTTGATACGGCTCGTGGCTGGTCGGATCACCGTTGTCCACGGCGAGCAATTTGCCGCGGCCAGAGACTTCAAAGGTAACAACATCGTTCGCCAACGGAACGAATACGCCGTGTTCGTCGAGCGCGCGGATCGTGACGTGCGCGACATCGCGGCGATCAGCTGCGAGTGTCGTGCGGTCCACGGTTGCTTCGATGGTGCGCGCCGGGCCCGCCGTCTGAATCGTCGTGGTCGCGACCACCTTGCCCGAGCGATCGTAGCCCACCGCCTTCAATTCCCCGGGCTCGTAGATTACATCCCAAGAAAACTGCAGATCGGAGGTGGTGCTTTGAACCTGCGGCAGCGCGTAGCTATTCCAACCACCGGACGTGCCTTGGGCGGGGAACTCGCGCGCTTTCGCGCCGAGACTTCGGCCATTCAAGAAAAGTTCGATTGCGGCGCAGTTCGAATACGCGACGACAGGGACGGGTTTTCCGATGCGCTCGGGCCAATTCCAATGCGGCAAGAGATGCAGCATCGGCGCATCGGTCCACAAACTCTGATAGAAATAGTACGTGTCTTTTTTGAAACCGCAGGTGTCGAGGACGCCCGACGTGGCGATCCTCCGAGGCCACCGCGATTCGCCGAGGTAGTCCACGCCAGTCCAGCCGAAGTCACCAGTCACGTAATCGTGCGTCGCGATAAACCGCCAGAGTGCCGCCGCGCGGATCGTGTTCGTCAGATACAATGCGCCCTCGGGTCCGTAAGTTCGTGGCGTCTCTCCGCCCTCGAATACGAAGCCGCCGCCGAGCAATGGACCGAAGTGGTATTCGCCGCGCGTGCCGTGAGGATTGGTGTCTTCGGTGCCGACAAATTTGCGCTGCGGGAAAAGAGTCCTGTCGTCCCCGAAAAACGTTTCGCGACGTGAGCCCCAGCGATCGACGTAGTTGTAGCCCACGACATCGAGCAGTCCGGAAAATGCCACGGGAGCCTGTCCGTTCCCGTTGAAAATATTGTCCATCGCCGCGGTCACCGGGCGCGTGGGATCTTCGCGGTGGAAAATTTCGACAAGCTTGCGCAACACCTCGGGACCATTCGGAGCGCGTTGCTCGCCGATTTCATTGCCCGCGCTCCACATTACGACGCACGGATGATTGCGATCTTGCCGGATGAAATCCACGAGGTCGCGTTCGAACCACTCGTTGAACACGTCGGAGTAGCCGAATTTGATCTGGGGTTTGCGGATCGTCCATTCGTCGAACGCTTCGTCCATGACGAGCAGGCCGAGGCGATCGCAGAGATCATAAAATTCGGGGGCCATCGGATTGTGGCTGCAGCGAATCGCATTGCAGCCCATCTCCTGCAGCAGGCGCAGCCGGCGCTCGAGCACCGCCTCCGGCACGGCTGCTCCGACCGCGCCACCATCGTGGTGCAAGCACATGCCCTTCAGTTTCACGGCTGTGCCGTTGAGAAGAAAACCTCGGTCGACGTCGTATTCGATTTGGCGAATTCCGAAGGTTGTTTCCGTGGCGTCGATCACGGTCTGGTCAGCGAGAATTTCGGCGCGCAAGCGATACAGCTCAGGTGTCGTCGTCGACCACAGCCGCGGCGCGCGCACCTGAATCACTGACTCGATTTCCACTTCGGCGCCTGGAGCGAGTTCACGAGATTCCGTGACCGAACCCATGCCGTCGGCGGAGCTGGGTGAACGCTGCCCAGCTCCTTCCAGCACGCGTGTTGCGAGTTCGAAACGGCGTGAGGTTGTTCCAGCGTTGTGGACGCGGGTGCGGACGCGGACGAGGGCGGTCTCTTTGGAAATTTCCGGCGTCGTGATGTAAATACCGTTTGGCGCGATCGCCAGCGTGTCCGTGATCGTGAGCCAGGTGTGGCGATAGATTCCCGAACCCGAATACCAGCGACTGTTGGGTTGTGAGGCGTTGTCGACGCGAACAGCGAGGACATTGGATCCGCCGAATTTAACGTACGGCGTCAGATCGTATGAAAAGGTCGAGTAGCCGTACGGCCGCGTGCCGAGCTCATGTCCATTGATCCAAACCGTGCTGTGCTGATATATTCCATCGAACTGAATGAGCAGGCGTCGGCCGCGCTCGGTTTCCGGCACGGTGAAGCTCTTGCGATACCAACCCATGCCTGTCGGCAAATAGCCTCCTGATCCGCCCGTTGGCGCTTTTTGATCGAACGGGCCTTCGATGCTCCAGTCGTGCGGCACGTCCAACGTCCGCCAAGCTGTGTCAGCAAATTCGGTTTGTTCGGCGCCCGGAGTATCTCCGAGATGAAATCGCCAGTCGCGATCGAACGACTGGCGGTTGCGCGCGGCTGAAGGGGCGGCGGCGAACGCGTGCGTCACGAGCGCCGCGAAAATCGCCAGCGTGAGAGTAAAACGAAAAGCGCGCCCGCGGCGGGGCGCAAAGTTAGGGGTACTCATGGGTAGTGGGTAACGTTTGAGTGGGGCAAAACGAACGATTAAACAGTTTACCCAAAAATCAAATTGTGCCGCTAGTCAAATTTGCGGACAGCAGCCGCGTTTCCGAACGCGGCTGCTCCGGTTCCTGGAGCGCAGGCGTCCCGCCTGCACAGGCGCCGAATGCAGGCAGGATGCCTGCGCTCCAAATACCCAGCGAGCGCGTTGGAAACGGGGTCGCTGATTCGCAGCGAGTTCTCTCGGCGAAAAAGTCACTGTGACCAAACGCCTTCGCTGTGGCTGCGGCCCCGCCGCGCTGCGCCTTTTTGCGGTCACACTTTATTTTAAGACGCTTTAGAGAGAGGCTGGCATGGCCGAAAATTCGTGAAAATTTCGGCCGCATGAGCGCGGAAAACTTCGATATTTTTTCTTGCAGAGAACTGCGAGAGCCGTGCTTACTCCACGACTCTCGATTGATTGGACCCTTAGCTCAGTTGGTTAGAGCGTTTCGTTGACATCGAAGAGGTCACTGGTTCGAGCCCAGTAGGGTCCAGTCTTCGCCAAGCGAAGCGCGGGCGAAGACTGTCTCGCCGAAGCTCGCAGAGCGTAGGCGGACGATCTGCATGCCCAAGGCTTCGACTGGGCAAGCCGACAGCGCGCTTCGCGCAAGGGTCGGGTAGCCGGCCCGGAGAGGCCGGCGCTCCGCTGCTGAAGCGGCAAAAGGAGGAACTCGCAGGTACAAGGCCTCGCTTGTCTCGTCGACTTGTCTAGTCGTAACGCTTAGCGCGAAGACGGAAGCACGGAGTGCGAAGACGGAACTGGGCAGGCCGACAGCGCCCCTCGCGCATGAAAAAGGGAAGGGCAAGTAACGGAGCGCGGACGAAGCACCAACGGCTCGCAACGGAGCGCCAGCCTCCCGGCTGGCTACCTAAAAATGTGTCCCGCTTTGCGGGACGCTAGATAGGTTTGCCGCCCGGAGGGCGGCGCTCCGTTGCGAGCCGCTGGCGCTCCGATTTTCCCGCGCTAGCTCGGGGTTCGATAGCGCACGTTTTGCTGCTGCACCGTTTGCTGCTGCACCGTTTGCTGCCGCACCGGTCGCCGGCGAGCCGGTTTCCGGCGTGCTGAGCCCGCGCTTACCTCACCTTCACATCCACCACAGCAGAGAGGCCTAGGCGTAGGCGGTCACCGAATTTTTCGAGGTCTTCTGGGGACAATGTGATTTTAACCGGCACACGCTGGACGACTTTGTTGAAATTTCCCGTTGCATTATCCGCGGGGAGAAGGGCGAACTGCGCGCCGCTCGCTGGAGCGAGGCTGTCGATTTTTCCGGAAAACGTCTGACCGGGAAGCGCATCGATCGTCAGCTCCACCTCCTGGCCGGCGTGCATGTGCGCGAGTTGCGTCTCCTTGAAGTTCGCCACGACCCACATATCCGCGGAGGCGATCGCCATAATGGCCTGGCCATCTTGCACGCGATTCCCGAGTTCGATCGAGCGGTTGCCCACGCGACCGGCCACGGGTGACGTGATGACCGTGTAGCCGAGCTTCACCTGAGCGTCCTGAATTGCGCTCTGCGCGGCGGCGATGTTTGCGTCGGCCGCGGATTCCTGGGCGATCGAGGCGTCGCGGGCCGCTTTGCTGGATTCGATGGCGGCCTTCGTCGCCGCGATATTCGCGCGAGCGGCGTTCACCGCGGCGTCGGCGGATTGAAACGCGCTGCGTGCCGCGTCGAGATCGGCCTGTGTCGCGGCGCCGTTGGTGTTGTTGAAAAGTTGCTCGGTGCGGCTGAGCGTCACGCGCGCAAGGTCGCGTTGCGCCTCGAGCTGCTGGACCTGCGCGGCGGCTTGGTCAGCTCGGGCTTCCGCACCGGCAAATTGAGCGATCGCCTGTTCGACGGCCGCATGCGCCTGCTGCTTTTGCGCGGTAGCTTGCGCCAGGCCGGCTTTGGCTTTGTCGAGGGCGACTTGGAATGTCGTGGGATCGAGCACCGCCAGTATTTGCCCGGCGGATACACGTTGATTGTCTTCGACGCGCAGCTCCTTCACTTCGGCCGTGACCTGCGCGCTGACCCGATGCAGGTGACCGGTGACATAGGCGTCGTCGGTATTTTCATAGTGGTACGCGTGAAGCCCAAAATGCACGCCCCAGGCTACGCCGAGAATCGCGACCGCGCCGAAGATCAGGTTGCGGGGGCGGAAACGTCCCGTGTTGTTTGGAGCGCGATTGATCGGCGGCGCGGCGACGGGCGTGCGCGCATTCGCGGGCGGGGTTTTCGGAGCAGGGCGCTCGAGAGTGGCAGAATCTGTTTCCATAAAATTTAGTGCGCGGCGGCGGCAACCTGCGGGTTACGGCCTTTGCTGAGGAGGAGAAGCAAGGGAAGGGAGGCGACGAACGCCGCGGCGACGTAGAAAAACACGTCGTCGAAGGAAAGAAGCGCGGCCTGCCCGTTGATGATGCGATCGATCACCGAGAGAGCTTGGTTGTGCGCTTGCACAGGATCACCGCTTTGCTGCGTGAACGCGGCTTGAAGCATATTGAGGCGATCCGCCGTGACGGGTTGGAAGTCCGTGACTTTCTCGACCAGGACCGAGCGGTGCACCGCCTCGCGTTGTGCGAGAATCGTTGTGATCGCGGCGATACCGATGCTGCTGCCGAGCTGGCGCGTGAGATTGTAGAAGCCGGATCCCGCGGCGACCTGATGGCGCGGCAGATTTCCTAACGCCGCCAGACTCAGCGGGAGAAACATGAAAACCGTGCCAATACCGCGCATGATCAGCGGCCAGTAGAGCGCGTCCGCACTGGTATCCGGATTGATTTTCGAAAGGAGGAACGCCGCCCCCGTCATCGTCAGCGCACCGAAGGCGACCAGGGCTCGGGCATCGTATTTGCCCGCAAGTTTGCGGCCGACGATCACCATGCAGATCGCGGAGGCCAGCGCGCCTGGCATCTGCAGCATGCCGCTTTGCATCGCGGTAAAGTGAAGATTGTTTTGTGCGAAAATCGGAACGGCGAAAACCACGCCGTACAAACCCATCCCGAGGACGAGCGAGTAGACGCTGCCCGCTGCGAGCGAACGATGCTTCAGAACACGCAGATCGACCGCAGGCGCGTCGGTCGTCAGCTCGCGCCAGATGAAAAGTCCGATGCCAAGCGCCGCGCCGATCGCAGCCATGACAATGAAGTCCGAACTGAACCAGTCCTCCTGCTGACCCTCTTCCAGCACCGTCTGCAGGCAGCCAAGGCCGATCGTGAGAAAAGCAATGCCGGCCCAGTCGACGCGACTGCGTTTGAATTCAGAGCTGTCGTCACGCGGCAGAAAAATCATCGCCATGACCACGGCCAGGATTCCGACCGGAAGGTTGATGAAGAAAATCCAGCGCCAGCCCAAGGTGTCGGTGAGATACCCGCCGAGAACCGGGCCGAAGGCGGGACCGGCGATCACACCGATGCCGAACATAGCCTGGGCCGCTCCTTGTTCTTCCTTGGGAAACGACTCGAAAAGGATCGACTGCGCTTTCGCGAGCAGACCACCGCCGGCGAGACCTTGTAGTACCCGCGCCACTACAAGCATCGCGAGGTTCGAGGAGAGCCCGCACAACACCGAGGCAAAAGTGAAACCGACGAGAGAGAAAACGAGATAGTTGCGCCGGCCGAACCGATCGCCGAGCCACGCGGTTAGCGGGATCATCACGACATTCGCGCAGGCGTAACCCGTCGAGACCCAGCCTGCCTCGGAAAGTGTGGCGCCGAGGTTTCCCTGGATTTGCGGCATCGCCACATTGACGATGCTCGTGTCGATCACCTCGAGCAGGGCGCCGAGCGACGCGACGAGCGCGATGATCCATTTCAGTTTGTCGCGACTGGCGAGTTTTGCCGCGAGCGGTGAGAGCCGCGACAGATCGGTGCCGTAACGGCCGCTGTGTAGTGCCGCGGCCGCGCTCATGTCTTCGCAGGCGAAACAAGCGCCCCCTGCAGAACCGTGTCCACGATACCCTGCAGGTACGCGATATTGGAATAGTTGCGGCGGATGTGCGGCATGTTGCGCCGCAGCACGCCCATGAAGACCATCGCGACAAAGAGATCCGCGAGGATGTCGAGGCTTGTCGCCGGTTTCAGTTGGCCGGCCGCATGGGCGGATGCGAGGCGATGATGCAGCGCCGTCTTGAGCGGAAAGAAGAGACCTTTGACCACCTGGCACTCGTGCGCCTGATAGCGCTGAAGCTCGCCGAGCATGGTGCGCACGAGCGGGAGATTCGAGGTGATCAACTTATCGAAACTCTTGGCGATTTCGACCAGGTCGTTGCGCAGATCGTCCGTCACTTTGATCGGATCCATCTGGTAGGCCGCGGCGGCTGGTCCGAAGTTTTCGCCCACGACAGCGGCGAGAAGATTGTCCTTGGTTTTGAAATGCCGGAAGAGGGTGACCTCGTTGACCCCCGCCACCCGGGCAATCTCGCGAGTCGTCGCACCTTCAATCCCATCTCGCGCGAAAACTTGCGCAGCTCCGGCGAGAATACGGCTACGCGTGCTCGTCGGCGACTCAGCCGCGGACGATTCGGAATGATCGGGAGAGGCAACGGGTGTCATGTAAGTGAGTACTTGCATGGGTAACACGAATTGCGACGCGTGCAAGTGATTACTTGCATGGACAGTGGTTTCATTTGAAGCGCCGAGACTTACCGGCATTCGACGATTGGGCCGGCAAGATGCAGCGCTCCCAGAGCCTCCTGCGCCATGGAAGGCGCACTCGGCGGCCGAACCCTGTGCATTTGCCGATTTTTGGATTAGCCGAGCGTGGGTATTCGCCGAGCGTTGGCGTCCCGCCGACGTCGGCTGTCGGAGCGCTGGCGTCCTCGCCGGCCAACCCATCTAACGTCCACGCCCTTGAGGCGCGGACGGACTCTTCCCGACAGCGCCAACCCATTTTCCGCCGGTCGGCGCCATCTTCCCATTGACCGCGGGCAATGCCACGGTGATGAAGAGCGCGCCTTATGCTGCAAACGCTGCGGATAAAGAATCTGGCTTTGTTGGAGGAAGTCGCCCTCGATTTCGAACCTGGTTTCACCGCCGTCACGGGCGAGACCGGCGCGGGAAAGAGCATTCTGCTCGGCGCGCTCAGCCTGCTTGCGGGCGAGCGTGCGGAGAAAACGATTATCCGCCAAGGCGCGGCGGCGTGCGAAGTGGAGGCCGCTCTCTATTTCAAAGATTCGACGCGGATCGACCGCGCGCTGGAGCAGCTCGATCTGCCTCCCTGCGACGACGGCATGCTGATTCTAAAGCGGAATCTCCCGCGGGAAAAAGCTGCGCGTATCACCGTCAATGGCGGCCTGGCCACTCTGACTTCGCTGCAGCACTTGGGAGAGCACTGGATTGATTTTCACGGCCCGAGCGAGCCGCGGCGGCTGCTCAAGGAAAGCTATCAACTGGAGATGCTGGATCTCTTCGGCCGGGCCGGTGAGGCGCGCGCCGCTTACCGCGTGAAGTACGATTTCTGGCGGGAAAAACTCGCAGAAAAAGAGCGCATCGCACGCGAGACGAAGCTTTCGCCGGATCAAATCCGATTTCTTGAAACGCAGCTCGAGCGCCTCGAAGCGCTCGAACTCACGGAAGAGGCAATCGGAGCGCTCGAACGCGATTTCCTTCGCCAGAGTCGCGCGCAGGAATTGATCGAACTCGCCTCGGCGCTCGCCGCCGGATTGACCGACGAGGAAGGCGTCGCCCCTCGGGTAAGCGCATTGGTGCGCGAGGCGCGTCAATTGGAGAACCTCGATCCTGCGAGCAAAACGCTGTCCGATCGGCTCGCGTCAGCGGCGGTCGAACTGGCGGATCTCGGCGCGGAGTTCGCGAGCCTGAGCAGCGAGTTTCAATTTGATCCCGAGCAGGCTGAGGAGTTGCAGACTCGCATGGACACTTGGCTCGAGGTGAAGCGAAAACACGGCGGCGATCTGGCCGCGGTTATCGCGGCGCGCGAAGAAATGAAGCAACGCCTGGACATCCAGGGCGATCTGGAAGGCGCGTTGTCGCGCTTGGAGAAAGAGATTTCCGAAGCGGAGCGGGCCGCGCGCAAAGAGGCGCAGGCTTTGCGAGGCTTGCGGGAAAAGGCCGCGCGCGAACTGGCCAAGGTCGCGGCGAAAGGCATCGCACAGCTCGGATTCAAGAAGGCGGATTTTCAGGTGAAGTTGACCACGTTGCCCGAACTCGGTCCGGCGGGAGACTGCGCGTGCGAATTTTCTTTTTCAGCGAATGTCGGCGAACCGCCGCTGCCGCTCAATCGCATCGCTTCCAGCGGCGAACTGGCGCGCGTGATGTTGGCGCTGAAGACCGTGCTGGCCGATCTCGATCAAGTACCGGTGCTGGTGTTCGACGAGGTCGATGCCAATGTCGGCGGCGAGATCGGAAAAGTTGTCGGCGAAAAAATGAGCGAAATCGCGCGGGGCCACCAGGTGCTCTGCGTGACGCACTTGCCGCAAGTCGCGGCGCAGGGCGACGCCCACTTCGTGGTCGAGAAGGATCAATCGAAGGACCGCGCCGTTGTAACCATTTCTCCAATACAAGAAAATCGGAAGGCCCGCATCAGCGAGATCGCCCGAATGCTGGGCGACCGCACCGCGAAAAGCGCGCTCGCGCATGCGGAGGAGTTGTTGGGGTAGTCTCATTTCAAACGCATGAACGCGGAAATTTTTTGACGGCGTGGCGGGGTGGAGGATGGTGCGGCACCTCTATGATCAAACGTTCTTCATTTGTTTTGCTTTCTGTCACCGCTCTCGCGGCCGCTACCGCGTTTGCTCCGGCGCTTACGGCGGCGGAGGCCCACAAGAAGGTTTTATACTTCAACAAGTCGTCGGGCTATGAACACAGCGTCATCAAACGCCAAAACGGACAGCCGGCGTTTTCCGAAAAAATTCTCGCTGAACTGGGCCCGAAGTACGGCATCGATTTCACGTTTTCAAAAGACGGCAGCCTCTTCACGCCAGAGTATCTGGCTGGCTTCGATGCCTACGTTTTCTACACGACCGGCGATCTGACCTCGGTGGGTGCGGACGGAAATCCCGCCATTCCCGTCGCGGGCAAACAGGCGCTCCTCGACGCGGTCGCACATGGCAAAGGCTTCGTCGGAATTCACAGCGCGTCGGACACGTTTCACACGGGCGAGCCCGGCGGCACGAATCCGAAGGACATCTCTGGCCGCTACAAGAACGACGGAGACGCTGCCGATCCGTACATCAAAATGCTCGGCGGCGAATTCATCAAACACGGGGCTCAGCAGGTCGCGAAGGTGAAACTGATCGATCCAAAGTTTCCTGGCGCCGCCGGGCTCGATGGCTGGGCGGTCCAGGAAGAATGGTATTCGCTAAAAAACTTCGCGCCGAATCTACACGTCATTCTCGCCCTCGACACCACCGGCATGAAGGGAAACGAATACAAGCGCGGTCCCTTTCCGTCGACCTGGGCGCACAGCTATGAAAAGGGCCGCGTCTTCTACACCGAGATGGGCCATCGCGAAGACGTTTGGGAAAACCCGAAATTTCAGCAGCTTCTCTTTGGCGGCCTGAGCTGGGCTCTCGGCGAAGTCGAAGCGGATGTGACGCCGAACCTGCAGCAGGCGACTCCGCAGGCCAACGACATCCCCCCGCGGACGCCGCCGGCCAAGAAGTAATCAAACCCGCGTCGGAGCGGGTTGGCGTGGTTTCGTCGCGCGAGTGGCTGGCGCGCGTCCACCGAAACTGCGCCACCGCTCGAGCGGCGTGAGCGCGCCGATCAGGATAATGGCGGCTTGCACGATCATGAAGCCGACGAGCCACTTGAATGCTGCGTCCATGAAGCCGTAGCTGTGCAGGCCGATGCCGAGCATGTTGGTGCCGAACCAACTCCAGCTCGTCACGACATTGCCAAAAACCGCGAGGCACATCAGCCCGCGCGACTTGACCAAGCCGCCCCAGCGCGCGTGCAGGATCAGCGCATTCCAGATCACGATAATCAGCGCGCCATTTTCCTTTGGATCCCAGCCCCAGAACCGGCCCCACGATTGGTCGGCCCAAATGCCACCTAGAATCGTGCCGACCAGACTGAAGAGCGTCGCGAAGCAAATGATGCCATAGGTCATGCGCGTGAGCGCCTCGCCGTTAGTCTCGAGCTTGGCCCGCAAGCCAGAGCGACCCTCGCGAATCGCGAGTTCCTGCTTCGCTGCGAGACGGCGATCGAAAGATTGGTTCAACCACTTCGTTCCGATCCCGAGCAGAATATAAATAATTCCGAGGAATCCCGCGAGGAACGTCGACGCGTAACCGATCGTCACGACCACGACGTGCGTCGCCAGCCAGAAGTTTGAATCGAGCACCGCGCGCATCATTTCCATCGTGTCGCCGCCGAACGAAAGATGGTGCGCGATGAGCAACGTACAAAATCCGATCGATCCTCCGGCCACGACGCCGATCGAATTGCGGTAAATCGCTTCGAGCAAAATGCACAAACCGACCGCGCCCCAGCCGACGAACAGCGCGGACGAATAAAGATTGGTCACGGGCGGGCGACCCTCGAGCCACATGCGCGTGACAATTCCTGCCGTCGCGGCGACGAACGCGGCGATCATCAGAGCGTACGCGGCGCGTCCGAAGAAATCCGGCCACCGCAGCCACGAAGCGATGCCGAGCGCGAAGACCACCGCGTAAAGCAGCATGCCTTTGTAGAATGGCTCGGCCTGGTTGAACCGCACTTCGCCGTTGGTCTTGTCGAGCTGCTTGTTGACCGCGCCCATCAGGAAATCGTGATAGCGCTGCATCGCTTGATTGAAGAGCTCCGGCTGCTGCGTGCGCCAGGCAAACGCCATCGTGGCGAACGCGTTCGCCGACGGGTTGATCTCGCCGTTCTTGAACGTGTCGAGCAGCACTTGGCCCACTTTGCGCCAATCGGCGATCGTTCCGCCGTTAGCCGGAGGCACGACAAAAAGAGACGCGAAACGCGTCATCGCATCGAAGCGCCGCACCGTATCGATCATCACCTGAGCGGCCGCCTCGTCGTGCGGCTGGCCCGCTTGTTTCAATCGGACCGCTTCGATGCCCTTCGGCAGATTGGCTTGGAGCTCGCGCAGCTCGCCCATGAAGTCGTTCGTGTCGGGCGAGACGAAGCTGTATTTGAGTTGTTGATACGCGATCAGGTTGGACTCGAGCGCGAGAACGGCGCGCTGAAATGGCGTGCGCAGCTTCGAGTCGACCGATTGGGCGAGTTGGGACTGGCGCTCGAGTTCAGGCAACGCGCCGGAAATTTCGTTGTAGCTGAAACGACGATAGCGCGTCGGCACGAAATCGAAGACGGCGAGCGTCTGCAGCACGGGGTTGTCGTACTTGATCTTGAGCTGATCCTCCGTCTTGCCGATCAGCGTGAGAAGCTCGGGGTTGTCGATTTTGAAGGTCGGATAGGTATCTGCTTTTTCAGGACGGAATGCGACGTCGAGCAGCCATTCGACCGGATGGATCTGGGTCTTGTCCGCCAGGTAAACCGTCTGGCGGTCCTGCGACCCCAGCAGCGTGACGCGCGCCACGGTGTCGAGCGGCTTGATCCGTCCGTTCACCAGGATCGGGATGTGCGCAAAGCCATCCAGATCGAACTCGGACTTTTCGTGACGTTGAAAAAGACCGCTGGCCACGAAGGCGAGGCCGGCGAGGAAAACGATCCACGGGAAAAGCTTTTTCATGCGACGGCCAATTGGTTGGAGCGTTTCTTGGCGAAGCCGACGAGTGAGAGTCCGAACTGAATGACGAGTCCGGCAAAAATCATCGCGCACGCCACATAGGGCAGAAGCCAGCTCGGGTTCTTCACCACCTGCAGGAACGTGGTCTTATCTCCATCGTAGCCGGCCTGGTAGAAAGTCAGGCCCTGGAAGCGCAACGGATTGTTCATGTAGATCAGCACCTCGCGATCGGTGCTGCCGTCATCCGTCTGCAGGCGGACGCGGCTGGAAAAATTTTTATCGATTTCCGTCCCCGCGAAACGGTCGTGACTAAATTTGAGCAGGGAAACGGTGAACTTCGTATAAAATCGCTCAGGCCGCAGAACGAAGCGGTACGTTTTCCCCTCGAATTGGAAGGTTTGATCGGTCAACGCCGTGGAGAAGAGCCACGTGTTGATCGAACCTTGCGGGCCGATGAGTTCGACATACGCGGCCGGGACATTGGTCTCGTTCTCCTTGTACGTCATCGGCAGCGGAGTGACCGCGACTTGCGGGCCGATGCCAGTGGTGGCGAGCGACGCCGGGGCGTTGGGGACCTGCGACCGCATCTGCAGCGAGGCATTCGGGAAATAATCACGGACGACCAGACGGAAAGGCAGCTTGGGCGTCTGCAAGCTCTTGCCCGGGCGCAACAGCGCCTCGGGGATCGCGACGACGTGATCGTACTCGGGGTCCGTGGTGTCGATTACGGCGAGTTCGTTTTTGCGCGGACTCTCCGAATAGTTTTTCGATTCGCCCTCGGTCAGTCGCATCTGGAAATCCTGCTGCCAGAGATTCGTGAGCAGTTCGCCGACGAGAAGGATGATGAGGCCCAGATGCGTGATGAAGATGCCCGATTTCTTCCAGTTGAACGTGAACCGATAAATGTGCGCGGCGATCAGGTTGATCAGGAGGAGCGTGCCGATGAAGTAGCCGCCCGGGAAAATCGGGACTGGCACGCCCTTGAAATCCTGGAGCACGACGAGAGACCGGAACCATTTTTCCTGAATGCCCCAGATGCCGAGATGCGTCTGATCGAGCGTGGCGGCGAACACCAGGATGGCCGATAATGCCAGAAGCACGACGGTGAGCTTCAATGAGACGAAAAACTGAACGAATGCTTTGCCGGTATCGTGCATGATTAACGGACCTTCACTGTTTTCAGGAAACCGATGAACGCGTCCTTGTGCTGGGACACGACCGCGTCCGGGCCGAGTATCTTGAAGAAATATGTTTCATTTTCGAGCGGAAGAATCGCGCCGAGGAGACGCGTCGGGCCGTTCGCTGTGGTTCCGAGATAGTTCACGACGGTGAAGCGCAGACCGTCGTGTGCGACAGTGCTGGAGGCGCCGGCCAGATCAGTCGGCGCGAGAGGCGGCAGATCGATCTGTTTGCGCCAGCGATTGAGGTTTTCGGCGATGCCGCCCGCTTCGCCCGGAAACGATATGATCGAAAAATCCGCTTCCGCGGCATCGACGCCGTGCAGGGCGAAGCTGCCTTTGCGCATCTGGCCGAGAGGCTTGGGCGTCCACTCGGTCGGCGCGGTCCACGTCACCGTACGATTGGCTGCGGCCGGGCCGCCAGCCAGAGGCGCGGCGCCGTTTTCGGCTGCTGCAGCGGCCCCATCGAGGAGACTCGCTGGATCGCTCGCGACATCGGGCGCGGCGAATTCGACCGATTGGAGAAACGCCATGAAAGCGTCGCGCTGCGCGGACACGATCTCGGCGTCACCCGAAAGTTTGAAGAACCAGGTGCGCTCGGGCTGCTTGAGCCACGCGCCGATCATCGCGTCGTGTTTGCTGCCCTCGATCAGCTTGTTGTCGTTGCCGAATTCCGTGACGGAAAACTCTCCCGCGGGAGCGGTCGTGGTTTTGACCAGCTTGGGCAAGTCCTCCTCGGTGACTGCCGGGAGACCGAGTTGGCCGCGCCAGCGATTGACGTTGGCCAGCGCGCCGCCGACATCGCCCGGAAATTGGGTGACGGACATATCGGCTTTGCCGCCCTCGGGCGTGGTGATGGAAAAACTCGCGATGCGGACATTCCCGGCGGGCTGCTCTTTCCAGTCGGCAGGAGCTTTCCAGTGGAGTTTCGGAACGCCGCCATCCATCGCGGCGGGCGGGATGCTCGGCTGGGCCGGCGCTTCTTTGCGAACGCGGTAGGAAGAAATCTTTGAGTCGCGGCATCCCGAGAGCGCTATCAGGGATGCAGCAGCCGTAACGGACAGAAGGCGGCGGAGAGACATGAAAGGCAGCAACGCTTGCGTTTTGAGTGCCGAGCGCAATCCCAAGGAAAATCTATTATCGCGGAGCGTTTCGCGGATTAGCTGGGCTCAGCTGGCGGCGGCACTCGTCAACTCGCGCTCTTTCTCCGTCTTGAGCCGGAGCTGGCCGCAGGCGGCATTGATGTCGTGGCCTTTTTCGCGGCGGAGCGTGACCGAGATGTTCGCCGCGCGGAGGATGTTCGCGAAGCGATCCTGGCGCGTGAGACTCGGGCGCTTCCACGGCAGGCCTTCCACCGTGTTGTAGGGGATGAGGTTCACGTGGGCGTGCAGATCCAGGGCGATTTCGCGCAGCTTCTCTGCTTGTTCGAGCGAATCGTTCACGTCCTCGATCAGGATGAATTCCAAGGTGATCATGCGGCCGTGTTTTTCGGAAAACGTCTTCACCGCGGGCAGAAGCTTTTCGAGAGGAAAGGCGCGGTTGACCGGCATGATTTTTTCGCGGACCTCGTTCGTCGCGCCGTGCAGGGAGATCGCGAGACGGAAGCCCAGCGGTTCGTCGGCGAGTTTGAGGATTTTGGGGACGAGGCCGCTGGTCGAAACGGTGATTCGACGCGCGCCGAAACCGAGGCCCCAGTCGGCATTCACGATGGTCAACGCGCGGATCAGCGCATCGTAATTGGCGAGCGGTTCGCCCATGCCCATGACCACGATGTTGTCGAAAGAGGCGAGTTCGGCGCGGGCGCGGGGCGTGCGGGCGTCTTCGAGGTAACAGACATTCAGGAGCTGGGCGACGATTTCGCCGGCGGAAAGATCGCGTTTGAAACCGGCCAGGCCGCTCGCGCAAAAACCGCAGGCCATCGCGCAACCCACCTGGGTCGAAATGCAGATCGTCTTGCGCGATTGATCGAGGCCGACGCCTTCCTGCGGGACTCGAATGATGACCGTTTCGATGAGCGAATTATCGCGCAGTTCGAGGAGGAGTTTGTCCGTGACGTCGGCGGATTGCTTGTTGATGACGAGTTGGGCGGGTGTGAAGTCGAACGTATCCGATAACCAACTACGGAGCGGCTTCGGGAGGTTGGTCATCTCGTCCCAGGAACGCGCGCGCTTCTTGTAGATCCACTCGAGGATTTGCTTGGCCCGGAAGGTGGGCTCGCCGCGTTCGCGCAGCTGTTCGCCGAGAGACTCGAGCGTCTCACCGGTGATCGGCGGTTTGGTTGGAACGAATTTCATGAGCTGTGCCGCAAAGTCGGCCGCTTCGGGTTGGGCCGCGAAGAGGCGCAAAAGGCGCAAAGAGGAGAGGGAACAAGAATCTAACCTCTTTGCGACTCTTGTGATCCTTTGCGGGCATAAAAAAAGCGACAGAGCCCGAGAGCCCTGTCGCGCGGTTGGAAGGATTTTGCGGCCTCAGACGTCGAAATAGAGATGAAACTCGTGCGGATGCGGGCGCAGGCGCACGGCATCGTATTCGCTCATTTTCATCCCGATGTAGTTTTCGATGAAGTCCTTGGTGAAGACATTTCCCTTGAGGAGAAACTCGTGATCGGCCTCGAACGCGTCCAGCGCGCCTCTGAGCGAGTCCGGGACGTGCGGCACCTTCGCGAGCTCTTCCGGGGGCAGTTCGTAGAGGTTCTTGTCGAGCGGTTCGCCGGGATGGATCTTGTTCACGATGCCATCGAGGCCGGCCATGAGGAGCGCGGCGTTGCACAGATACGGATTGGCCGCTGGGTCGGGCGTGCGGTATTCGATGCGCTTCGCTTTCGGACTCGGGCTGTACGTCGGAATGCGGATGGACGCCGAGCGATTCCGGGCGGAGTAGGCGAGGTTGACCGGCGCTTCGTAGCCTGGGACGAGACGTTTGTAGGAGTTGTTTGTCGGGTTGCAGATCGCGCAGAGGGCCGGTGCGTGCTTGAGGATGCCGCCGATGTAGAACAGCGCCATGTCGCTCAGGCCCGCGTAACCGTTACCATAGAAGAGCGGCTTGCCGTCCTTCCACAGCGATTGGTGCGTGTGCATGCCGGAGCCATTGTCGCCGAAGAGCGGCTTGGGCATGAACGTCGCGGTTTTCCCATATTTGTACGCGACGTTTTTCACGATGTACTTGTAGAGCGACATCTTGTCCGACGTGCGCACGAGCGAGTCGAAGACGATGTCGATCTCGGCCTGTCCGGCGGTGGCAACCTCGTGGTGCTCGCGCTCGATCGGGATGCCGAGCGAGATCATCGTGAGGATCATCTCGTTGCGGATATCGATCAATTTGTCGGTCGGCGCGACAGGGAAGTAGCCCTCCTTGTGGCGGATCTTGTATCCAAGATTTGGAGACCCGTTCTCCTCTTTCTCTTTGCCCCGGTTCCAGATGCCCTCGATGGAATCGACCTTGTAGAAGCCGAAGTTTGAGCCGCTGTCGTAACTGACGCTGTCGAAGATGAAAAATTCGGCTTCGGGTCCGAAGTAGGCGACGTCGGCGATCCCCGTGCTTTTCAGATAAGCTTCGGCTTTTTTGGCGATCGCGCGCGGATCGCGGTCGTATGGCTCGCGCGTGAGCGGATCGAACGTGTCGCACGTCAGCGAGAGCGTGGTGTTCGCCGCGAACGGATCGAGAAAGGCCGTGGCGGGATCGGGAATGACGATCATGTCTGACGAGTTGATCACCTTCCATCCGCGCACCGACGAGCCGTCGAATCCCAAGCCTTCGGTGAAAACATCTTCCTTTAATTCTGAGAGCGGTATGGCGAAGTGCTGCCACGTACCGAGAATATCGCAGAGTTTCAGGTCTACGATCTTCACGTCCTTTTCCTTGGCGAATGTAACGACTTCTTTCGGTGTCATGAGGTTGTGGGTTGAGACGAGACGGGACCAGGCGCGCCGGCGCCAACTGATCGAAAGCATTCGTAGTGGGAAGGCGCGCCGCCTGTCAGACAAGCGTTCGTGAGCGTAATTCGTGCCGTCGCGTTGCCTAAAAACTGCGTTTAGCACTCGCCATGAATTCTCGCGCTATCCCAGTATTTTCGATCCGCGTGCGAACGATGAAAATTTTTTATCAGAAGCTCGCCTGATGGCCCAAATATTGCTTTTCCCGCTTCCGCCTGCGCGTCTTGGTTTGGGCGCGACTGGCTTAAATTATTAAACCCTTATCCACGTCCAATGAGTGTCAGTCCTGCTCGTCTAGCTGCGATCAACGCGGCGAATAATTACCGCACAGTTAATACGCTGGCTTTCAAGGAAAGCCACTCTGCCGCGCTCTTCGGCCAGAATGTCTTCAATGAAAAAGTCATGCAGGCTCGCCTGCCGAAGGCGGTCTACAAATCGCTGAAGAAGACGATCGAGACGGGCGCACCGCTCGACGCGAGCACGGCCGATATCGTGGCCTCCGCGATCAAGGATTGGGCTCTCGAACACGGCGCGACGCACTACGCGCACGTTTTCCAACCGCTGACCGGCCTCACCGCTGAAAAGCACGACAGCTTCCTGGAGCCAGATGGCAAGGGCGGCGCGGTCGCTGAGTTTTCCGGCAAGCAGCTCATCCAGGGCGAACCCGACGCTTCTTCTTTCCCGTCCGGCGGCATTCGCGCGACCTTCGAAGCTCGCGGCTACACCGCGTGGGATGTCACCAGCCCCTGCTATCTGATCGAGAACGCCAATGGCGTGACCCTCGCGATTCCGACGGCTTTCGTCTCCTGGACGGGCGACGTGCTCGACCTCAAGACGCCAATCCTGCGTTCGATGAAGGCGCTCGATATTCAGGCGCGCCGCATCCTGAAGCTCTTCGGTCACGAAAACATTCCGATGGTCACCGCCACCGCGGGCCCGGAGCAGGAATATTTCCTGATCGATCGTAACTTCTACCTTTCGCGCCCGGACCTCATTTCCTCGGGCCGCACGCTGTTCGGCGCGCGTCCGCCGAAGGGCCAGGAATTCGAAGACCAATATTTCGGCGTCGTTCCGGACCGCGTCCTCGCCTACATGCACGAGTGCGAAGCCGAGCTCTACAAACTCGGCGTTCCGGTCAAGACCCGCCACAACGAAGTCGCGCCGTCCCAGTACGAGATCGCTCCGATCTACGAAAACGCCAACGTCGCCGCCGACCACCAGCAGACGATCATGACGACGCTCAAGCGCGTCGCTCGCAAATACGGCCTGGAGTGTCTGCTCCACGAAAAGCCGTTCGCCGGCATCAATGGTTCGGGCAAACACTTGAACTGGTCCCTCGGTAATGCCGCTCAGGGCAATCTGCTCGAGCCGGGCCACACGCCGCACGAGAACATGCAGTTCCTCGTGTTCTGCGCCGCGGTCATCCGGGCCGTTCATCGCCACGGTGGTCTCCTCCGCGCCATGGTCGCCTCCGCTTCGAACGATCACCGCCTCGGCGCGAACGAAGCGCCTCCAGCGATCATCTCGATTTTCCTGGGCGATCAGCTCGCCGACGTCTTCGAGCAGCTCAAGAAGGGCAAAGCCAAGTCCTCCAAGAAGGCCGGCACGATGCACCTCGGCGTCGATTCGCTTCCTATCCTTCCGAAGGACGCCGGCGATCGCAACCGCACGTCGCCATTTGCCTTCACGGGTAACAAATTCGAGTACCGCGCCGTGGCTGCCAATCAATCGATTGGCGCTCCGCTCGCCGCCCTCAACACGATCATGGCGGAGTCGCTCGACTACATCGCCACGAAGCTCGAGAAGGCCAAGGGTAAGAAGTTCGAAGACGCTGTCTCCGAAATCCTGACCGAGATCGCCACCGAACACGGCGCCGTCATCTTCAATGGCAACGGCTACTCCGAAGAGTGGCACAAGGAAGCAGCGCAACGCGGCCTCCCCAATCTGCGCACGACGGTTGATGCTGTGCCGGTCATCGCCTCGAAGCAGACCATCGCCGCCTTCGAAAAATACGGCGTGCTCACCCGCCGCGAACTCGAAGCGCGCCGCGACATCGCTTACGAGCAGTACGTCAAGGCCGTCAACGTCGAGGCCAACCTCGTCGGTGAAATGGTCAGCACGAAGTATCTCCCGACGGCTCTTCGCTATCAGACCGAGCTCGCGAGCAACGTCGCCGCGCTCAAGGCCGCTGGCGTCGCCGCGGACGGAAAGCTGTTGGGCAGTGTCACAAAATTGATCACGGAGCTCCAAGCTGGTTTGGAAAAACTCGCCGAACTCCGTTCTCACCACGCAAGCGGTCTGGCAGCCGAGGCCGAACACTATTGCCATGAGGTGCTCCCGCAGCTCGTCGCGATTCGCAAGACGGTTGACGCGCTCGAGACGGTTTGCCCGGACGATAGCTGGCCGGTTCCGACCTACGAAGAAATCCTCTTCATCAAATAACGCGTCGCGCTCCTGCGCGTACCGATTTCAAAACGCTCCGGTCAAAAGCCGGGGCGTTTTTTTTGCGCAAAAGTGACCGCCAGTTCTGGTGTTGAGTGCGCACTCACTCGCGTCAGCTCGCGCCGCGTCGGCGTGGCTCAACTTGGAGGTTAGGCATGCGTTTGCGGCCCGCGAGGTGCCGCTCTTCCCATCCTTTGAATCCGACCTCCCGGCTCGCAACGGAGCGCCGGCCTCCCGGGCGGCCAACCTAAAACAGCGTCCCGCGAACGCGGGACGGATTTATTCGAAAAGCCAGCCGGAGGCTGGCGCTCCATTGCAAGCCGGGAAGTCGAAAAGCCAGCCGGAGACCGGCGCTCCGTTGGATTGGCGTGCCGATGGACTGCGTTCGGTTTGCGTGCGTTCCGCACGAAGGTATCGCCATCCTCCGAAACGTCTGATTCGACAGCGGTATCCACATGATCGATACCCCGTCGAAATCGCGCGCCACTACGAGTGAATGGCTCATCGCGGCGGTTATTTCGGCGAATCTGATTTGGACAACGCTCTGCCTCGGCGGTTATCGTCCGGAAACGATGGTGTGGACCTGGCTGCTCACGGCGTTTGCCGGCGCAGTATACTTTGGCGGGGCACTGTTTTCGACGCAGCGCACGCACCCCGCGAGTTGGTTCGTTTTGCCGTTTCTCTTCTACGGCGCGCTCAACGTCGTCTTTGTCTCGCCCGTGCCCTGGCTCGGCTGGCGCGACTGGCTCGGCTGGCTGCACATAGCTGTAGTGCTTTGGTTGATACTGAATGGCGCGCGCAACTCGGGACCGCGGCGACTGATCCTCGGAACCGTCGTGGCGCTCGGCGTCGTGGCGGTGATCCTCGCCTGTTATCAGCGATTCGTGTGGCCTGATTTTCTTATGATGGGTCGCACGCAGGTCGCTCAATTTTTTGGGCGCTCCAGTGGCCCTTTCGGCATTCCCAATAGTCTCGCCGCCTTCCTGCTCTTGCTGATCCCGCCTTTCGCCGCGCTGACGTTGGAAAAGCATTCGAGCGCGTTTCGCCGGATTCTTTGCGGCTACTTCCTTCTCGTTTTTCTCTTCGGGCTCGGACTCACGATCAGCCGGGGGGCATGGCTTTCGTTGTTGATCGTCGCGGCGCTCTGGCCGTTGTCCATTCGGGGAAAATCGATCGAATGGAGAGCAGGCGTTTCTGTCGCTGTTTTCACTTTGATCGTGATCGCCGGAGCGGTCGTCTACACCACCGTTCCGAAGGTCAAAGAGCGCTTCGATCAGCTCGCTTCGGATGTCGGCGAACGCTCGAGGCCCATTATGTGGCGCGGCGCATGGCGCCTTTTCGAAGATAGCCCGCTCGTCGGAACTGGCGCGGGCAGCTTCAACGTTCTCTTCGAGCGCTACCGTCCCGTCGGATTTCGCGACGAACCGCAATGGGCGCATAATGACTTTTTGAATACGCTGAGCGACTACGGCCTGATCGGTTTTGCGCTCTCCTTCGGCGCCGGGGGCGCGGTCGTTCTGCTCGCGCGAAAAAAATTCGCCGGCAGATTGGCCCGCGACGATGGGATGCTGGCTGGAGAAAGTTTCGACTCCATCGAACTCACTCGCGCGATCGAACTCGGCTTGGTCGCGTTCTTTCTGTCCCTATTCGTCGATTTCCACCTGAAAATTCCCGCGCTCGGGATGTTCGTGGCCATCGCCGTCGCGGAATGCCTCCTGCGCACATGGCCATTGCCGGATTCTCCCGAACAAAGCGTGGCATCGAAGGGCTTCAACTTCGTCGCACTGCTCGCCTTGTGTCTGATCGTGCTCGGAATCGCCCTGCCATTTTACCGTGGGGAGGCCTCGCGCTACGCCGCTCGCGGGATGATCGACAAACTCGCTGCCAAATCGAATCCCACGCTCAACGAACAGCGTGATACGTTGACGGCCGCGTCCGCTCTCCTGGCCGATGCGACCGCGCTGGACGGCTCGAATGGTCAAAGTTTCGCCGACGCCGCCTACGTTTCTGCCCTGTGGGCTCGCATCTCTCCCAGCCAGGCGAATGAACTCGGTAAACGCAGCGAAGAGCTGGCCCGAGAGGCGCTTTCGCTCAGCGAAGCCGTTCCCGAGTTCTGGGTGCGACTGGGCGTCGCCCTCGACCTGCAGGGCAAGTGGGGCGAGGGTAGCGCCGCATTCAGCCGCGCAATCACCTTGGCCCCAACGAATAGCACCATGTGGTTTTACCAGGCCTACCACCTTTCGCTCACACCGGCGACCCGGCCACTGGCCGCTGCTGCCGTCAACGAAGCCCTCCGATTAGACCCTGGACATAGTGCTGCAATGAGGTTGCAACAGTCCTTAAGTCAGCCACGATAGTTGCCGATACCTCTTACTATGAAACTGCGTTCGCCGTTCATGTGCTTCTGCTGGTTCACGCTCTTGTGCGGTGTAGCCTTCGTCGCACGTGCGCAGTCGGCCGCACCAGCGGCGCCCGCCGCGGCCGCTTCGAGTCCGCAGGCGCATGGTTCGATCAAGGTAGCGCGTGTCACGGGCGAAGTTTTCGCCGTGGATAAGAGTTCAGGTCTGCGCTCGCGCGTGAGCCAAAACAGTTTGGTCGCCGACAACCAAGTCGTCGAAACTGGTCACAATGCCAGCGTCGTTCTCGTGTTTTCGAATGGCGCGGTGGTGAACGTCAAAGCGGACTCGCAGCTCGAGATATCGGAGTTTTTGCAGAATCCCTTCGCAGACAGTTTTCGGGTCCGAGAGGCGACGCACGAGCCGAGCGTTTCGACGACCAAGCTTTATCTCCGCAAGGGCGAAATCATTTCCCAAGTGAAGAAGTTGAACCGCGATGCTGGTTCTTCTTTCACGGTCGAAACCGCGGTCGGCGCTGCCGGTATTCGCGGTACGGCGTTTCGTATTTCGTATCTCATCGGTTCGAATGGCGTCGCGCGCTACGCGCTTTCCATGGCGGAAGGCCTGATTCGTTTCACGCCGTTGCGCGGGCGTTCCGTCGAAGTGCCCGCTGGACGTGAAATCAGTCTCGCTGCGCAGATTAATCTGACGACGTCGGCCGTCATGTCGGTCGGAGAAACATCTCCCGCTATCGAAGTTTCGCCCGCGGGTATGGCTGAATTGCAGCAGGAAGTCACCGACACGGTGGGCGCCGCGCTGAATGTTCAATTTGTACCATCCGCTACGACAGGCCAGACGCCTTCGAGCAACTCGACGGCTACGACGACCGACTCGTCTTCGCCGAATACGGCCGAGCCAGGTTCGGACACGGGTGACACGTCGGGACCGCTGGCCTCTCCGCCGCCGGTTCCTCCTGCGCAACGCACCACGCCTGGCGACGGCGAGTGAGTGATTGGACTCGCTTGCGAGAGGCCTAGTCCTCGCAACTACAAGCTGGCGTGCCGAAGCTTCGACCGTAAATTCCGCCGTCGTGGCCAAGCCCAAGGACCGCACGCTCTTCCGCTGGTTAATTCTGTTGCTCATCCCGGCGCTTTGGTGCGCCGCGAGTTATTTTGGGCTTACGGAGTTTCTCGAAAATAAGCTGCTGGACTGGCGCTTCCGAGCGCGGGGTGAACTTTCTGCTCCGATTAAAGTGGTCTATGTCGATGTCGATTCGGAATCGATCACCGACCTGGGAAATCAGCCATGGAATCGCGGGTATTACGCCGAGGTCTGCCGGGCATTGCTCACGGCAGGCAAGGTCAAGGCGATCGGGATCGACTTTGTTTTTTCGGAAAAGGGACAACCGGAGCTCGTCGACACCGCTCGATTTTCCGAGGGCAATCGTCAGTTGGCGAAGTTTCTCTATGATGCGCCGCCGGTGGTCGTCGCCGCCGGCTATGCCGCTTCCGAGGATCGCGACATCAACGGCAATCCCATCGTGCGCGTGCTTCCCCGCGTCGAAAATCCCCCGGCCAATCCGCAGCCGCCGGAGCTCCCGGAGTTCCGGGTCGGACCGACCATCTGGAATCCGCCCAACGTCGGGTTGATCGATACGATCAATGGCGGCACGCGCTTTGTGCCGCTGCTGGTGAACGTCGGCGAGGTCACGTACTTCCACATGGCGGTCGAACTCGCGCGTCTTTACTGGGGTTTGCCGAAAGGCAGCGTGCAGGCGGAGGGCGATCGTTTGCTGTTTCGTGACGACGCTGGAAAGGCGTTGGCCTCCGTGCCGCTGATTCATCGGCAAGATGTCGAGGTAAACTGGTTTTCGCCCTGGAGTTCGCCGGAGCATAATCCACGCGCCAGCTTCGCCGAAGTTCTGCAGCACGCGCGCGATCTCGGCTCGTCCGAAAACAACGAACGCGATGCGGCGAAACGTTTCTTCGCGCCTTTCGCGGGCGCGGTGGTGTTGATCGGACCGGTCGATCCCTTGCTCCAGGATATCGCTGCAACGCCTCTCGACGCCCGGCCCGTACCCAAAGTTGGGATACACGGAAATCTGCTGAAAACGATTGTATCCGGAATTTACTTACATCGCGTTCCATTCGTCGGCCAGGTCGCGATCGTTTTTCTGCTCAGCGTTGTGGTCGCTGGACTGGCGATCGGCACGGGCAGAAGAACCGTCCTCTGGCGCAGCGCGGCCGGGGCGGTTTTCCTGGTCTACGCCGCTGGTGCGTTCTTGGTTTTTGCGCAGTGGCACTGGATTTGGCCGATGGCCGCTCCGCTCGGCGCGGCGCTGACGACGAGCTTTGCCGGCGTGACCTGGCAACTCGCGCGCGAGGAGAAACAGAAGGGGCGGATCAAATCCATGTTCGGCACCTATGTGTCGCCAGAACTCGTCGAGCAAATGGTCAACTCAGGTGAGGATCCTCAGCTAGGTGGAGCGGAGGCGGACATCACCGCGTACTTCAGCGATATTCAGGATTTTTCTGGTTTTGCGGAGATGCTGTCGCCGACCCAGCTGGTCGAGCTGATGAACGAATATCTGACGGCCTGCACCGATATCATCACCGCCGAAGGCGGCACGCTCGACAAATACATCGGGGACGCCGTGGTCGCGATGTTCGGCGCACCCTTGGCGATGGAAGACCACGCGTACCGCGCCTGCATCGCCAGCCAAAAAGTGCAGCAGCGCCTCTTCGAGCTCAGACAAAAATGGAGCCAAACCGGCAGCCGTTGGCCGAATGCCGTGAGTCGCATGAAAACGCGCATCGGTTTGAACAGCGGCGCCGCCGTCGTCGGCAACATGGGCTCACTGACGCGATTCAACTATACGATGATGGGAGACTCCGTGAATCTCGCGTCGCGTCTCGAAAGCGGGGCGAAAACCTACGGCGTCTCTACACTGGTCACTGAATCGACCAAAGCGTCATGTGAACGATTCGGTCAGGAATGTGTTTTCCGTTTCATCGATCGCATTGTCGTCAAGGGGCGAACGAAGCCGGTGTCGATCTACGAACTCGTCGGCCTTCGCACCGCGCTTGCGCCTTCGGTCTTGGACGGAGTTGAGGAATTCTCTTCCGGCATGGAGGCGTACTTGCGCCGCGATTGGGATCGGGCCATCGCTGCCTTCGCAAAGGCGAACGCGCTCGGGGCCGCCGCGGCTGACGCGCTCGATGGAGTGAATCCTTCGAGCGTCTATCTTCGCCGCTGCGAACTGATGAAACAGACGCCGCCGCCTGACGACTGGAATGGCGTCTGGGTCATGCAGACGAAGTGATCGAGCGCGTCTGCCCTCACGACACGCTCACAAAAAAGCCGCGCCCAGAAGAGCGCGGCTTTTGAATTTAAGTTGAGAAATTAACGTCTGAACTGAGCCACGCTCATTTCAGGATCATGTCCTTCACCGTCCGTCCGGCCGGAATCATCGGCAGCACGTGCTCGGTGTAGGGCACGACCACGTCGAGAACGTACGGTCCATCGTGATCGAGCATTTCTTGGATGGCTTCACGGAGTTCGGACTTCTTGATCACGCGGCGGCCTTTGACGCCGAAGCCTTCGGCGATCTTGACGAAATCAGGATAAAGCGCGGAGGGATTGTCCGGACCGCCGACATTGTTCTCGTCGCCGAGAATGGTGTTGCCGCGCACACTGCCGTAGAAGCGATCTTCCCACTGCACAACCATGCCGAGGTGCTGGTTGTTCAGGATCATCGCTTTCGCCGCGATGTTTTCGATCTTCGCCGTGGCGAGCTCCTGAATGTTCATGACAAACGAACCGTCGCCGTCGATGTCGATCACCTGCTTGTCCGGGCAGGCCACCTTCGCGCCGAGCGCAGCCGGGTAGCCGTAGCCCATCGCGCCGAGGCCGAGCGAACTGATGTAGCGGCGCGGCTGGGCGAAATCGTAGAATTGCGCGGCCCACATCTGATGCTGGCCGACGCCCGTGGCGATGATCGCGTCACCCTTGGTGAGTTCGAAAAGGGCGCGCACCGCTTCCTGAGGAATGATGTGTTTGCTCTCTTCGTAGCGGAACGGCTGTTCCTTTTTCCAAGTGGCGATCTGAGCGTGCCACGCCTTCGTGTCCGGCGCGGTGAATTTCACCGCCGCGATGAGTTCGTTGAGGCGAACCAGCGCGTATTTGATGTCGGAGAAAATCGGATATTGGACGCGCTTGTTCTTGTTGTGCTCTGAGGCGTCGATGTCGATGTGGACAATCTTCGCGCCCTGCGCGAAGCGGTTCACATCGCCGGTGATGCGGTCGTCGAAACGAGCGCCGAAACAGAGCAGCAAATCACTCTGGTCCACGGCCCAGTTTCCGTAAGCCGAGCCGTGCATACCGAACCATTTCATCGAGAGCGGATGCGTCTCGGGGAAGCCGCCGACGCCCATCAGCGTCGTGGCCACAGGAATGTTGGTCTTTTCCGCGAACGTCTTCAGATCGGCCTCGGCCTCCGCCGAGATGATGCCGCCGCCAACGTACAACACCGGACGTTTTGCTTCGGCAATGAGGTCGAGAATTTTCTTCAGTTCATCGTCCGTTGCACGCGGTTGATGTCCGATCATCGGATTGCGGAATTCCACGGTGCCAGGGAAAACCGGCGTGAAGCGCGCCTGCTGCACGTCCTTCGGAATATCGATCACGACCGGGCCGGGCCGGCCCGTGCGGGCGAGATGGAATGCCTCTTTGAAGATGCGCGGCAGATCGGCCACGTTCATCACTAAGTACGAGTGCTTCACGACCGGCAGCGTCATGCCGAAGAAGTCCGTTTCCTGAAACGCGCTCTTGCCGATGTACTTCGAGTAAACCTGGCCGGTAATCGCCACCATCGGCGTCGAGTCCATGTATGCGTCGGCGATCGCCGAAACGAGATTGGTCGCGCCCGGGCCGCTCGTGGCCATGCACACGCCGACTTTTCCGGTGGCTCGTGCATAACCTTCGGCGGCGAAAGAGCCGCCTTGCTCGTGGCGCGGAAGAATCGTGCGAATCTTGTCCGTGCGCGCGAGGGACTGGTGCAGCTCCTGGGATGCGCCACCGGGATACGCGAAAATGACGTCTACGCCCTCGCGGATGAGGCACTCGACGACACAGTCGGAACCTTTCATCTCTTTGCCGATTTCTGCCTGCGGGAAGGACGAGGGTGAGGTGGACGTTTTCATGGTTGGAAACTTTTTCGAAAAAGGAATTCAGGAAATGCGATCGAGGGCAGGGGAGGCAAGCGCGTAAACCAGCGCGAGCGGCTCACAGGAAAGCAGTTGCCAGCAAGAATTGCGGAGCGACTGTGACCCAATGTTGAACCTGTTGTTTATCGGAGACATCGTGGGCCGGCCGGGGCGCGAAATCGTGGTCGAGCGGGTGCAGCGGATGCGTTCGGAGTTTAAAGCCGATTTCGTGATCGCCAATGGAGAAAACGCGGCCGGCGGTTCGGGTATCAACAGCGGCATCGCCAAGGAACTGCTCGGCGCCGGCGTCGATGCGATCACGCTCGGCGATCACGTGTGGGATCAAAAAGGCTGGGAAGAAGATATCGGCGATTTCGAGAAGGTCTGCCGGCCGGCAAATCTCCCCGCCGTCTGTCCCGGTCGCGAATACGTCCTGCTCGAACAAAAGGGTTTCAAGCTCGCTGTATTCACTTTGTTGGGACGCCAGTACCTGAACCTGAAATCGGAAGACCCTTTTCTCGCGGCGGACAGAATGCTGCAGCAACTCGCCGGAATCGCCGATGGCGCCTTCGTCGAAATTCACGCCGAGGCGACTTCGGAAAAACAGGGCATGGGCCGCTATCTCGATGGACGCGCGATCGCCGTTCTCGGCACGCACACCCATGTCGCGACCGCGGATGCCTGCGTTTTTCCTGAGGGCACGGCCTTCATGTGCGATGTCGGCATGACCGGGCCCTACGAGTCGATTCTAGGGCGCAGCATCAAGCCGGTCGTCGCGCGTTTTCGCGATGGCATGCCGCGCAAATTCGATGTCGCGGAAAACGACGTGCGCATTTCCGCGGCGCTGGTGGAGTTCGATCCCGCCACGCGCAAAGCCTCGAAATGCGAGCTGATCGTTTGGAAACGAAACCGCTAAATATTGGATGCCCACGAATCACACGAAGGACACGAAAGTGACCTGAATTTTCCCACGGAAGACACGGAAAGAATTCGATTCGTCTGAACGTTGAAGATGGATCGAGTTCTTCGAGCCGAATGCCTTTTCTTCTTCCCTGACTTCCGTGTTTTTCGTGGGAAATTCTTTTCTGAATTCGTGTGCTTCGTGTGATTCGTGGGCATCCAAATCACGCGGGCGGGCCCTGGCCTAACCTCAGTTGTGAGCCACGCCGCCTTCGTCGTAGACGCCGAGGTGGCGATAGCGATCGTAGCGCGTTTCGAGCAGCTTATCCGGCGCGAGCGGAGTCAGGTCCCCGAGATGTTTGGTCAGCGATTTTTTCAAGGTCGCCGCGGCCGCGGCTGGGTTGTTGTGCGCTCCGCCAAAGGGCTCGGCCAACACTTCGTCCACGACTCCGAGGGTGCCAAGTTCGCTCGCGTTGAGCTTCAGTGCTTCCGCGGCGCGTGGAGCCGCGGCGCGATCTTTCCAGAGAATCGCGGCGCAGCCTTCCGGTGAAATCACGGAGTAGTAACTGTTCTCGAAGATGAGCACGCGATCGGTCACGCCGATGCCAAGCGCTCCACCGGAGCCTCCTTCGCCGATGATGACGCCGATGCTTGGAACCGGGAGCATCGCCATTTCGCGCAGGTTGAGGGCGATGGCTTCCGACACATGCCGCTCCTCCGAACCGATGCCGGGAAACGCTCCCGGCGTGTCGATAAACGAAATGACCGGCATCGAAAATTTCGCGGCCATTTTCATCAGACGAAGGGCTTTGCGATAACCTTCGGGCTGCGGATAGCCGAAATTGCGCATGATATTTTCCTTCGCGTCGCGGCCCTTTTGTTGCGCGACGATCATCACCGGCTTTCCTTCGAAAAACGCCGTTCCGCCGATCAAGGCGCGATCGTCATTAAACTGCCGATCGCCGTGGAGCTCCTGGAAGTTTTCGAAAAGAACATCGATATAATCCAGCGCATATGGCCGCTTGGGATGGCGGGCGATCAACACCTTTTGCCAAGGCGTAAGGCTCGAATAGATTTCGCGTTGAGTCGCTTCGATCTTTCGCTCGATGGCAGTCACTTCGTCCGCCAAGTCGAGATTGTGCTCGAGCGAGCGCTGGCGCAATTGATCCAGCTGCGCGCTCAGCTCACGGAGTGGCTTCTCGAACTCCAACGTGTAGACGGGTTTTTCCATTCCAGAAGAAGGTATTGAGCCCGATCGCACGCTGTCAACGGGCGCGGCGTGGGCGACATTTCGGCGAGGCTTGACCGATACCGGCGGCTGCCTTGCGCTTGCGCCGCCGCGGAGCACGTTGCGGCATGATTATCGGCGTTCCGAAGGAAATCAAAGATGGCGAAACGCGAGTGTCGATGACTCCGAGCCTGGCTCGGCGTTGTATCCAGTCAGGCGCTACAGTGCTCGTTGAGCGGAACGCCGGAGTGTCTGCCGGCTTCAAGGACGACGAGTATGCGGCAAGCGGCGCAAAGGTTGCCGCATCGGCGGAGGAGGTTTGGCGCGAGGCCGATATGATTCTCAAAGTGAAAGAGCCGTTGCGGCCTGAACTCGACCGCATGCAGGAGGGGCAGACGATTTTCACGTACCTGCACCTCGCGGCGGGTGGTGAGCTGGCTCGAGCTCTCCTCGCGAAAAAGATCACCGGCGTGGCTTACGAAACGGTCGAATCGCAGGACGGCACACTGCCGCTGCTGAAGCCCATGTCGCAGATCGCGGGGCGGCTCTCGACGCAGATCGGCGCCTATTTTTTGCAGAGCCAAAATGGTGGCTCAGGTGTGCTGTTAGGTGGAGTGCCCGGAACCGCGCCGGGTCATGTCGTCATCATCGGCGCGGGAAATTCCGGGGCGCACGCCTGTCGCATGGCCGTGGGCATGGGAGCACGGGTGACGATTCTGGATCTCGACACGCGCAAGCTCGAGATGGTCGAGGAGGAATACGGCGGCCGCGTCGTCACGTTGATGTCCAACCCCGCCAACATCGAAGCTTCCGTGGCGGATGCCGATTTGTTGATCGGCGCGGTGTTGATTCCGGCGGCGCGCGCTCCCGTCGTGGTTCACAAAAATGATGTCGCCCGCATGCGACCGGGAAGTGTCATCGTGGATATCGCGGTCGACCAGGGCGGCTGCGTAGAAACGATTCATGCGACGTCGCACCACGAACCCGTTTATCGGGTCAACGACGTCGTCCACTATGCCGTTCCCAACATGCCCGCGCTGGTGGGGCGGACCTCGACGATTGCGCTGACTCAGGCGACGGAGTCCTTCGTGCTCACGTTCGCGAGCAAAGGGGTGAAGCGCGCGCTCGAAGAGCACCGAGGTCTGGCCAAAGGCGTGAATTGCCGCGAGGGCAAGATCACGAACCGGGCAGTGGCGACGGCGTTGGGTTTGGAATTTCCGGGCTGAACTCGTCCGACGTATCCGTTTCGCGCATACGAACGACTGCCGTGCGCTGCGATCCAACTAAGTCGCTGAGTTCTGTCGCGGAATCCTGCAGCGCTTGGGACTGCGTGGTGAGTTCTTGGGCGACATTCGCGCCTTGCTCCGCCTGAGCGGCGCTTTCCTGAACGATCTTGTCCATCTGATTCACGGCGAGATTCACCTGCTGGATGCCCTGCGTTTGTTCGATGGAGGCCTTCGCGATCTCGGCGACGAGTTCGTCGACCTCGTGAATCTGGCCGACGATGGACGTCAGGTTGGCGGCAACGGCATTGCAGACCTCGGCGCCTTGCCGGCTCTTGTTGACCGAGTCGGCGATCTTCGCGGCGGTTTCTTTTGCTGCTTGCGCGGAGCGATGGGCGAGGGAGCGAACTTCGTCCGCGACCACGGCAAAGCCCGCACCGGCTTCACCCGCCCGCGCCGCTTCCACGGCTGCGTTGAGCGCGAGCAAATTGGTTTGAAACGCGATCTCGTCGATCGTCTTCACGATCTTGGCCACGCCATCGCTGGCCACCTTGATGTCCTCCATCGCCGTCACCATTAAGTTGATGTCGTTCGCGCCAGAGTCGGCAGTTTGCCGCGCCTCTTGCGCCAGCACTTTCGCGCGCTGGGCTCCGTCGGCATTGCGTTTGGCCATGCTGGAAATCTCCTCCAACGAGGCGCTGGTTTCCTCGAGCGACGCAGCCTGGGTGCTCACGCCGCGCGCGAGAGCCGAGCTGTTTTCCGCAACTTGGCTCGCGGATTCGGTGCTCGATCCCGCGGTTTCAAGGAGGCGCGTGATCAGGACGGAAAAGGGTTTGGGAATGCTTCGCGCCACGATCCAGGAAATCCCGATCAAAACACCTAACCCCAGAAGTGAGCCAACGGTCACACGGAGTCCGAACTTTCTAAAACTTTCAGACGACTCGAGGTTGGCCCGCTTGGCCTCTTCGCCGATCGAATCGCTGAGCGCGGCCATGGCGTCTTCCATTTGGCGAAAGGATTCCTGGAAAGGAGGGAAGAGTGCTTCAGCTGTCGCGAGATCTTTTTGCGCGGCTCCGACGAGTTGCGTCGTGATGTTGACGTAGCCTTCGAGCGGCGCGGCGATGGCGCGAAGACGTGCATCTGCCTCGGCGCCGAGCGCACGCTCGCGGTTGGCCTGCATGCGAGCGCGAAGCGTCGCAGCGTGATCTTCCACGTCTTTCTGAATTTCCGTCAGCTGCGCGTTGTCCTTTTTCTGCGCGGCGAGCAGGGCCGATGTCACGTCGCCACGGAGCGCGTCATGCATCATGTCCGCGTATTGCTGGTCCTGCAGCGCGTTTCCGAGAAGCAGCATGCGGGCATTGCTGCTGCGAACGCTGCCGAACTCGCGAAGAACGCCGACCACGACGATGCCCAAGACGAGCGCGCTGGCCAACGTGATGCTGAAGACTTTTTGGGAGATGCTTAATTTCACGAGGGGGAAATTTTAGAATCGCACGCTCCAGCCAGCGAAGATCGTGAGGTCGTCTGTCGCGCGCGTCAGACCGACATTGCATCCGACGTCGAGCTGGCCGTGTTCGCCGACGCCGTAGGTCGCGCCGAAGTCGAAACTCAATTGCCCGGCTCCCGGCCCGACCGTCGAGGCGAGTTCCATGTATCCACCAAACCCATACGCGATATCGTGGCCGAACGTGATCGAGTTCGTCCATTCCTGGGTGTAGCCGTCGTCGTCATCGCTCCGAACGAGATCGACTTCGGTCATCAAGCCGACGTCCCAGCCCGCCGGAAGCTTGTGCGCGTACGGGATGATGAGGCCGCCTTCCACGGAATCGGTGCCGAGACCTCGATGGCTGGTCGGCCAGGTGACGAAGGGCATCAATCCGAGCGCGCTGTCGCCACCGTCGTTTCCCCAGAAATTGATTTTCAGACGCGAGGTTATGTCGCCGAAGCCCGCGATTCGCGCGTGCTGACCGGATTTCTTATCGTCGGCTTTGAGCCGCACATACGGCTCGACCACCGTTTGCAGGTCCATGTTGGAGGTGAGTCCAAACTTGAAATTCAGCGCAGCCACTGAAAGTGCGCTGGCTTTAACATCGGCTCCATTGGCCGTGTCATGGCTTCGTGAATACGCGAGGAAGTCGGACTCGATCTGAAACCAACCCGCGTCGACCGTGTAAGGGCTCTCGGTGATATCGGGACGGTCTGTGCTCAGCTCCCGGAGTTGGGCTTCGGGCGTACGGTTGAAAATCGTATAGGTCGACTTATCGGCGATGGGGACGGCTGCCCAAGCGGCATGGGCCATCACCGTTGCAAGCCCGAGAACAGCTAGTCGAGAAATTGTATTTGCGGGCATGCAGGGGTGTCTTTCGAGCGGGGAGATCGTCACGGGATATTTCCGCCTTGAGGACTCATCCGAAACGAAGCGGCTAAGAAAGCGTAAAGCGAAGAGCGATCGGCCATGATATGTTGCGTCGTCTAATTGGCTTCGCGGTGCAGCGCCAACATCGAGTGCGTGCACAAAAAGGCCGGAGCGAAAAGGCTCCGGCTCGAGTTGAGTGAGAAAGTTTGTCGATCGATCGATTACGCGCTGACGATCTCGACGTTTTCGAGGGTGACCCGATCGATCGGCGTGCTGCGCTCCGGACCTTGGGTGGGCACACCGGCGATGCGCTCGAGGACGTCGTCTCCGGAAACGAGTTCACCGAAAGCGGTGTATTGGCGGTCGAGAAAACGCGCGTCGCCGTGAACGATGAAGAATTGGCTGCCGGCGGAGTCGGGGTGCGACGAACGCGCCATCGAGATCACGCCACGCACGTGAGGCTTGGTGTTGAATTCGGCCTTGATCTGGTAGCCGGGGCCGCCGGTGCCGGGCATGCCTTTCTCGCCCTCTTTTGTGTTCGGGCAACCGCCCTGGATCATGAAGCCCTTGATGATGCGGTGAAAGGCCGTGCCGTTGTAGAAGCCTTCGCGAGCGAGCTTCTTAAAATTTTCGACGGTCTTCGGCGCGACATCCGGCCAGAACGCAATGCGCATTTCGCCGTAGGACGTCTTCAAAACCGCAATTTCTTTCGTGGTCGCAGGGTTGCTCATAGAGACCGCAGCAAATCCGCGCGCGATGCGATTTCGCAAGAACCAATTTGCCTGTCGTTCGCTCGAAAGCGGCGCGTTTTCGCCATGTAAAATGTGGTGATTCCGCCATTGCCGGATGGCAATTCGGCTGCCACAGATTGCGGTTCCTCCTATGCTTCCCTTCCTGCTCGGCATCGGAATAGGCGCCCTTGCGCTATTCCTGTATTATCACCGCGCCCGACGGGAATTGGAGCGGATCGACGAAGAAAAACAGGTGGTCACGCAGGAGACCCAAATCGTCGTCGATTTCATGCATCACATGGCCGAAGCGCTCGGGGAGAACCCGCGCCGCGAAGAGCTTTATCAGCGCATCGTACACGCCTCGATTTTGTGTACCGGAGCGCTAAGCGCCTGTATTTTCGAGCGCACGAACGAGGGATTGATGCGCGGCGCAGCGATCGAAGGTTTGTTTCCGCCGCATCGCCCGCTGGCCGAATCGATCAAAGGGAAACTGACGACGCGGGCCAAGTTCATCGAGCAGGTGCTCAAGTCCGAAAGTTTTCCGGTGGGCGAGGGGATTGTCGGCGGCGTCGCCGCCAGCGGACATGGCGTTCTGATCGCGGACGCGACAAAAGACCCGCGGATCGTGAAACACGATGATCCGGCCTTAGAAGTGAAGTCTGTTATCGCCGTTCCGCTGACGTTTCGGGATCGGTTTTTTGGCGTGCTTGCGGTGACGAATCCGGCGGATGGACTGCCGTTCAGCGAAACGGATTTTTCGCTCGTGCAATCGCTCGCCGAGCAAGCCGCGCTCGCCCTGCACAACGCAGACTTCCTGAACTTCCAGATCGAAAAGAAGCAGCTCGATCTCGATCTCTCGCTGGCCAGCGGCATCCAGCAGATGTTGTTGCCCAAATCCGCGCCGAAAGTGTCGGGCTTCGATGTCGATGCTCGCTATATTCCGGCGCAGAAAATCGGCGGCGATTTCTACGACTTGTTCGCGTTGTCCGAGAGCAAACTCGGCGTGGCGGTGGCCGACGTATCCGGAAAAGGAATACCGGCGTCGCTCCTGATGGCGATTTGCCGCACGAATCTACGCCAGATCGCGCCGCGTTTCGATTCGCCGGCGCGGGTGTTGCTCGAACTCAATCGCGTCTTGAGCGGAGACATCCAGCAGGAACTCTACATCACGATCGTCTACGCCGTCATCGATACGGAATACAACGAAGTCATTTTCGCGCGCGCTGGCCATGAGTTGCCGCTCTTCCTCCGCGCGGACCGCGTGACCGGGCAGGTGAATAGCGAGTTTATCGGAGCGGATGGAATGCCGCTCGGGATGGTCGACGAGGAGATGTTCGCCGCGGTGATTAACGATCGTCGCGAGCCGCTTTCGCCGGGAGACGTGTTTCTCTTGTACACCGATGGGATCACTGAGGCGCCGAACGAAGAGGGGAAGGAGTTCTCCGGTTCGCGGCTGAGCGACGTGGTGCGGCGTTTGCACGACCGATCCGCCAAGGATATCAGCGAAGGTCTTTTGGATGAGGTACAACGATTCGCCGGCACCTCCTCTCAACGGGATGACCTCACGCTGGTCACGGTCAGGAGAGTTTAGGAATCCATCCTAAATCGAACCGGTCTCTTGCCAGTTCCCGCGAACGCCTTTCACACTGATCGCTATGTCTTCTGCCACTGCCTCGACTCGACTCGATCGCTTTTCCTTGCCCGATGTCTCCGGCCACTACGGACCGTACGGTGGCGTGTTCGTGCCGGAGACGTTGATGACCGCACTGGAGGAACTCGGCGTCGCTTACGAACAGGCGAAAAAGGATCCGACCTTTCACGAGGAGTTGCGCCGACATCTGAAGGAATTCGCCGGCCGGCCGACTGAACTCTATTTCGCAGAGCGGCTGACGAAGCACATCGGCGGAGCCAAAATTTATTTCAAACGCGAGGACCTCCTTCACACCGGCGCGCACAAGATCAACAACGCCCTCGGCCAGGCAATTCTCGCCAAGCGCATGGGCAAGAAGCGCGTAATCGCCGAAACCGGCGCGGGACAACATGGCGTGGCCACCGCCGCGGTCTGCGCGAAGTTCGGCTTGGAATGCGTCGTGTACATGGGCGCGGTCGACATGGAGCGGCAGGCGTTGAATGTGTTTCGCATGCGGCTCATGGGCGCCGAAGTTCGCGGCGTCGAGGCCGGCCAGCGCACGTTGAAAGAAGCGATCAACGAGGCGATGCGCGATTGGGTGACGAATGTTCGCAACTCCCACTATATTCTCGGCTCGGCGCTTGGCGCTCATCCCTATCCGATGATGGTGCGCGATTTTCATCGCGTGATTGGTCTCGAGGCGAAGGAGCAGATCCTCGCTCGTGAAGGTCGCCTGCCGGACGAGATGATCGCTTGCGTCGGTGGCGGCAGCAACGCCATTGGATTTTTCTTCGAGTTTCTGGAAGAGCCGAATGTGCGTCTGGTCGGCGTTGAAGCCGGCGGTCGCGGGATACGTCGCGGCGATCACGCGGCGCGTTTCGAAGGTGGAAAACTCGGCGTGTTGCAGGGCGCGAAGACGTTTATCCTTCAAGATGCCGATGGTCAGATCGAGCTAACGCACTCTGTCAGTGCGGGTCTTGATTACGCCGCGATCGGTCCGGAGCACGCTTTCTATCGCGACCGTGACCGGATCTCTTTCGCCTACGCGAATGACGACGAAGTGCTGGAAACCTTCCAGTTAATCTCGCGGACGGAAGGCATCATTCCCGCACTGGAATCGACGCATGCGCTCTGTCATGCGGTCAAACGCGCCGCCCAAATGAAGTCGACTGAGATTTTGTTGGTCAACGTAAGCGGACGCGGCGACAAAGACGTTCAACAAGTGGCGCGTTTACTCGGCCAGAAGGCCTGACTCGCCGCATAATATTAAAAGGGAGGCGAGCATGCGGAGCATGACTGGGTATGGACGGGCATCGGCAGCATTGGGTAACTCCACGCTGACGGTGCAGGTGAGTTCGGTTAACCGGAAGACGCTGGATCTGACGGTGTCCATTCCCGAAGAGTGGGAGTCGCTCGAACCCAAAGTGGGCGAACTCGTGCGCAAGCACGCCGCGCGCGGCAAAATTCACGTCGATATCGAAGTCACCGGAAATTCCTCCGCGAACGTGCCTACCTGGGACGAAGCGGCGATTGCTCAAGTCGTGAGCAAGCTCAGCGCGCTGACGAATCGGCTTGGTCACTCGTTCAATGCCACTCCGGAATTGTTGTGGCAGATCGCGAATTCGCAGCGCACGGAAGGTGACTCGGTTTCAATGGAGATTGCCGAGCCGGTCATCGTGAAAAGTCTCGAGGAAGCTTTGGAGAAATTCGCCGCGATGCGCGCGAAGGAAGGCGCTGCGTTGCTCAGCGATCTGCTGGCGCGACTTCAGATTTTGACGGGCCATGTCGCGATCATTGCGGAGCGTTCGGCCATCGTGCCGAAAAACTATCGCGAACAATTGATGCTGCGTTTGCGCCAGGCCGGACTGGAGCTGAACCTCGACGACGAGCGCGTGCTGAAGGAAGTGGCGCTCTTCGCGGACCGCTGCGACATCAGCGAAGAAATCACACGACTCCGCAGTCACTTCGAGCAGTTCACCGCGCTGCTGAACGGAAACACCGAAATTGGCCGCAAGGCAGAGTTCATCCTCCAGGAAATGGGCCGCGAGGTGCACACGATCGGAAGCAAGGCGAACGACCTCACGATTTCCCGCTCCGTGATCGAACTAAAAAACGAACTCGAAAGAATCCGCGAACAAGTCGCGAACGTGGAGTAGGGGAAGGCGAAGGAAGAAGGCAGAAGTAAGAATGCAGAATGCGGAAGGTTCAAGATGCCCTCTGAGATAGGCGAGCCGTCGCTGGCGAGCCGCGCTTGGCGTGGCTCATTCTTGAGGTTAGGCCCCTGCGATGGCGGCTCGGCAGGGACGCCTCGCCCTACCCCAGAGGCCCGTTTGCCTTCAGGCGCCGCACCACGAACGACATCCGCCATTCTGCATTCTCACTTCTGCCTTCTTCCTTCGTTTTCATGTCGGATTACGCAGCGTGTAGAATAGATATAAGAACACGCCGATGCAGATGCCGCAGTCGGCAACGTTGAAGGTCGGGTAAACGTAGCTCCCGAAATGAAAGTCGAGGAAGTCGACGACGTGGTGATGGACGAGGCGATCGATTAGGTTGCCCACGATTCCGCCGCAAAGCAGCCCGAAGCTTACCTGGACAATCGGCTGTCTTAGACCGAGCGAACGCCGCCAGAAAAAAATCGAAAAAAGCGCGGCCACGGCGAGGACGGCCAGCATTGTGTTGCGTCCGCTGAACAAGCTCCAGGCCGCCCCAGGGTTGCCAACGTGCACCAAATTAAAAAATCCCGGAATGACCGGGATATTGTAGGGCGGCTCGTAGGCCCCAAGCGGCAGGTGGCGGATGATCGCGTACTTCGTCAGCTGATCTAGAATCAAGACGGAGCATGCGAGGCCAATAAGCCATCGATAGCCTTTGAGACGTTTGCCGAATGAAACGTTGACCACCGGGTTCGACGGAGAGACGGAGCTGAGCTGGAGAGACATGAACAAAACGGTGGTGCGGATCGGCGGTCCCGCCCGTCGCGCTCGAAATCCGAGCGCGACTGAGCAAGGGCAAAATCAATCTTCGCCGCCGTCGTCTTCCGCGATCTTCGCGCCGTCTTCGCCGAGTTCGCCGAAGAGGCCGGCGGACGTGCGTGTGCGCATGCGATTTTTCTCAATGTCCTTCTGCGCTTCGGCGGAGTAGCGCGTGAACGGAACCGCGAGTAGACGCTCTTTCGCGATCGGTTTACCCGTCACTTCGCAAGTGCCGTACGTGCCTTCGTGAATGCGTTTGATCGCAGCGTCGATTTCGGTGAGCGCTTCTTGTTCGCTCGAAACCAGACTGAGCGCGAAGTCGCGGTCAAACGTGTCGGTGCCGGCGTCGGCCATATGCTGACCGTAGCTAGAGAGATCGCCGGAGTCGTCTTTACTGGAACGCTTCAACGTCTCTTCGGTGTGCAGGTTCAAACCCTCCGTGAGATGGAGGCGGAGATCCCGAAGCGCTTTGTAATAACGGCGGAATTTTTCCGGAATGTTTTCTGAATCATCGGCCGGTGTCTGCTGCGCTTTTTTCGGATTGAAACCGAGAATGTCGGCGAGCGACGCCGCCTTGATGTGATGAGGCTGCGCGGGTTTGGCGACTTTCGTGACGTCGACCGTCTTCGAATTTTTCGCCGGAGTTTTTGCAACCTTCGGTTCATCGGCCGCGGTGGAAGGTTTGGCAGCGGCAGACGTTTTCGCGATCTCGCGCACTTCATCCAGAGAGAAAGCGATCGGTTTGGCCGATTTCTTTCCGAGGATGCGGCTGCGAAGGAGGTCGCGGGCGCTGCTTGCTTTGTCGTTTTGTTTTTCGCTGTTGGACACGGGAGACTTTTTCTTTGGTTCAGCGGGAGCGCGCGCTGCGACCGGGGCGGGTCGTGGCGTAGCTGCCGCGGTGACTGGCTTTTTTGCGGCTACCGGCGCCGCTTTGACGACTGGCACTGCTTTTTTTGGGGCCGGTTTCGCTGCCTTCGGCGCCTTAGAGGCCGATTTTTTGGCAGCGGGAGGGGATTTTTTATGCTTTGCCATGAGGTAAGTTGAGAAAGAGCTAGCTGGAACGAAGCGCTTCCGCACAACGCGGGCAAATTTCACCCTGACCTGTCGCTTCGAGCGCGGGGACCCAGCGCCAGCAACGCGGACAACGAGTGTGCCCAAGCTCCTGACAGTGACGAATGGTCACTGAAGGCGACGCATTCGAAGCGGGAGCTAAAGCGACATGCGAAACGATGAAAAGCTCCGGTAGAAAATCACGATGTTTCTCTAGCACCTTCTGCGCTGAGGGCTCAGGCACGAGGGTGACCGAGGCATCCAGAGATTTCCCGAGACGACCCGCCGCACGATGCGGTTCGATCGCTTCGTTAACCTGTGTCCGGATTTTGAGCAGCTTCGCGATTTCCTCTTCGATTTCCGGATTCAACCAGGCAGCGGCCGCTTCTGGCCAATCCTGCAGGTGCACCGAATCGTTCGCATATTCACTTCCTGAATACGCGAAAGACCAAGCTTCGTCGCTCGTGAATGTGAGAACCGGAGCGAGCACGCGCACCAGCGAACGGAAGATGTGATGAATTGCAGTCTGCGAAGAGCGGCGCAGCGGATTGTTCGTGCCGAGCGTGTACAGACGATCCTTCAGGATGTCGTGGTACACCGCTGACAGCGTGACCGACGCGAAGTGGCTGCAGAGCTGATAGACCTTATGAAACTCGTAAGCCTCGTACGCTGCCGTGCAGTCCCGAATCAGCACTGCGGTCTGATGCAGCGCCCAACGATCCAGCGTATCCATCTGCTCGATCGCCAACGCATCCCGAGTGAAATCGAAATCGAATAGATTCGAGAGTTGATAGCGAAACGTGTTTCGCAGGAGACGATAGGCCTCACTGGCGTTGTTCAGAATTTTTTCGGAGATCGTGATGTCCTCCGTGAAATTCTGGGACGCGATCCAGAGACGAATCACATCGGCGCCGTATTGCGCGATGTAGTTGTCGGAGGTCGGCGGCTTTTCGTACTGACCGCTCTTGGAGATTTTCTTGCCGTCTTCGCCGACGATGAACCCATGCGTCAGCACGCGCTTGTAGGGCGCCGAGCCCGTCGCGATCACGCTCGTCCAGAGCGACGATTGAAACCAACCGCGATGCTGATCGCTGCCCTCGAGATAAAGATCTGCGGGCCAAGCGAGCTGGCTCTGCCGTTTCAACACGGCCATGTGACTGGACCCAGAGTCGATCCACACGTCCAACGTGTCGCGCCCGCAGAGCAACTGCGAAGGCGCAGGCCAGCCTGCCGGCAGGCTCACACCTTCGAGAATTTCCGCGGCGGATGCACTGTACCAGAGATTGCTTCCCTGTTGCTCGATCTTCGATGCCACAGCGCGAGCAACACCTGCATCGAGATAGGCTTTTTTATCTTCGCCGTAGAACGCCGGAATCGGCACACCCCACGTGCGCTGGCGGCTGATGCACCAGTCCGGACGCGCTTCAACCGCTCCGCGAATGCGCGCCTCGCCCCAGGTCGGAACCCAGGCGACTTTGCCGATCGAATCGAGTGCGGTCTGCCGCGTGCCATTTTTGTCGAGCGCGACGAACCACTGATCAACGGCCCGAAAAATGATCGGCGTCTTCGAGCGCCAGCAATGCGGATAGGAGTGAACGTATTTTTCTTTCGCGAACAGCGCACCGACGCCGGCGAGTTTCTTCAGGACTGCGACATTGGCCGCCGACGTGCGCTTCTTCTCCAAATCCTCGACGGTCTCGAGCGTGGTCAGCCCCACCAGGTCCGCCGGCACGCGACCGTCGTCGATGTACTTTCCGTCGTCGCCCACCGGGCAATAGATTTCCAAGCCGTATTTCAGGCCGGTGAGATAATCTTCCGCGCCATGTCCCGGAGCGGTGTGCACCGCGCCGGTGCCTGAATCCGTCGTGACATAATCCGCCAGCACGATCGGGCTCGCGCGGTCGATAAAAGGATGGCGCGCTTCGAGACGCTCGAGCGCGGCGCCTTCGAAGGTTTTCACGATCGTCGGATTCTGCTCGATCTTCGCCGCGGCGAGCACGGAGCCGAGAAGCTGTTGCGCGACGATGATCCGCTCCGCGCCCAAGTCGGCCACGACGTATTCAATTCTTGGATGCAGCGCGATCGCCATGTTGGCGGGAATCGTCCAAGGCGTCGTTGTCCAGATGACGATGCTGAGCGGCTTGTCCGCGGGCAGGTCGAACTTCGATGCCTGGTCGGCCGTCACGGCGAATTTCACCCAGATCGATGGGCTGGTGTGGTCTTTGTACTCGATCTCCGCCTCCGCCAGCGCGGTCTCAAAGGGGATCGACCAGTAAACCGGTTTCTTGCTGCGATAAACGAGGTCCTTCTCGATGAAGGCGGCGAACGTGCGAATGATGTCGGCCTCGTACGCAGGCGCCTTCGTCTTGTATTCGTTTTTCCAATCGGCGAGCACGCCGAGGCGTTGAAACTGCTTCGTCTGTTTGGCGATCCAGGTTTCGGAAAATTGGTCGCACAACTGCCGTAACTCAGCCGTCGAAACGGTCTTCTTCTGCGCCTGCAGCTCGCGCGTCACTTTCTGCTCGATCGGCAAACCGTGGCAATCCCAGCCCGGAACGTAGGGCGTGCGGAAACCCCGCATGCTTTTGTAACGAAGCGTGATGTCCTTGAGCGTCTTGTTTAGCGCCGTGCCGATGTGCACATCGCCATTGGTGAACGGCGGTCCATCATGCAACACGAACACTGGGCTCTTCGCGTGTTTCTCCTGAATCGCATCGTACAATCCGATCGACTCCCAATGGGCTAAACGACCCGGCTCGCGTCCAACCAAGCTGGCGCGCATTGGAAAATCCGTTTTCGGAAGCTGCAACGTGTCTTTCAGGTCTTGCGCCATGCCAAAGAAAAGCGCGGAAGGCTATGCCGCGAGACCCCTGAGTCAAGGGAAGACGCCCCGTTTCGGCTACTTACTGCCGTCCGATTTTTCCGAGGGAAATTGAAGAATTTTTTCGCCTGCCCGAACGCCCGCCATCAGGCAGTTCGGCAGCGAAATACCGTCTCTCACCTGGCCGGCTACAACCAGTCCAGGATGTGCGCGCTCGGTGTCCCTGATCGCATCCAAGACCCGCTCGTATCCGAGCTCATATTGGGGAATAGCCCTTGGCCAGCGGGTGAGTTTTTGGAAAACCGGTTGAGCCGATGTGCCGAGGAGTTCGCGAATCTCGGCGAGTGACCTCGCAACGATTTCCTCGTCGCTGCCGTTCGCCGCGCTGCGGTTCAACATGCCTCCGCTCAACACGGTGAGGGCGACGTGACCCGGCGGCGCGCGATCTGGAAAAAGGCTCGACGAAAAAATGGCTCCGAGGATCTGACGTTTTTCGCGAGACGGAATCAGCACGCCGAAACCGTTCAACGGATGTGCGACTTGCTCGCGGCGAAACCCGACGAAGAGCGAGGCCACGGGCGCATATTGAACAGTGTCCAATGTCGACAAAGGCGCCTCCGCGAGCGCACCGAACGTGAGCCGCGCCACCGCTGCTGCTGGCAGTGCGAGCACGACTCCGCCCACGGTTTCGGTCCGTGTTTCTCCTCCTCGGCTCCAAACCACCTGCCACGCATTTCCCGAGATCAAGCTCTCGATCCGGCTGCCCAATTCGACGGATCCCGCCGGAATTTTCCCCGCCAACGCATCTGTCAGTGTCTGCAATCCTCCGCGAAAGGAAATGATCGAGCTTCGCGGATGGCCTTCGGCGCGGTTTTGCTTCGCTTGCGCCATCATCCCGCGGATCAACGAACCCTTCGTTTGCTCGCTCTGCCAGAGCTTCGGAAACGCATGCCGCGTCGACAGCTTGGTGGCATCCCCTGCATAGATTCCGGAGACGAAGGGATTCAGCGCATAATCGACGATCTCCGTCCCGAAATGATCCGCGACGAAGTCCGCCAGTCCGACATCGCTCGGTCGGCGGCGGGGTCGCATGAACGGTTCCAGCAAGATTCGCGCTTTGCTCCGCAATGAAAAAAGCGGCGTGGCAAAAAAGCTGCCGGGCGAGGAGGGCAGGGCGCAGAGTTTTCCCTCGCGCACGATGTAGCGATTTTTTGCCGCCGGATTCGCCGCCACGCGTTCGTGCTCGAGCCCGAGTTCCTTCACCAGCGCGACGACTTCCTTGCTGTTTTCCTGAAAGGAGTTTGGGCCTGCTTCGCTCAACCAGCCATTGTCCCTTTCGGAGCGAATCACGCCACCTAACCGATCACTTGAGTCAAAAAGCTGGACGGTCCGGCCTGACTTCACGATCGTGTACGCCGCGGCCAATCCGGTGATGCCGCCGCCGATGACCGCTATCGGCAATTCCGAGCGAGAGACAGGCACGGCGGACATCGGATCAATTTTTCCACGTCGTCACGCGGTCGACGAGGGCCGCAACGCACTCGATTTTCGCCGTGGGCGCGATGCCGTGACCCAAGTTGAAAATATGTCCGCGACTGTCGCGCATCATCTCGAGCAGACGCGTCGCTTCATTCACCACGATATGGGGCGTCGTCTGCATCAGCACCGGGTCGAGATTTCCCTGCAGCGCGACGTTGCCCGGCACCGCGTGTCGCGCGATTCCAAGATCGACGGTCCAATCGAGACTGAGAACTTTTATGCCGGCGAAGGCCTGATCGGTCAGATGCGAGCACGTTCCGCGGGCAAAAAGTATGATCGGAAATTCCGGCGGCAGCGCCGCCACGATCTTTCGAATCCAGTGCAGTGAGGCGCACACATAGTCCGGTCCCGCGACGATGCCGCCCCAGGAATCGAAGATCTGAATCGCATCCACGCCTGCCGCGATCTGCATCTTGAAATAAACGATCAGCGCCTCCGTCAGTTTCTCCATCAAGGCGTCGAATAATCCGCGATCGGTATAGAAAAGCTGTTTGATGCCGTTGAAGTCATCCGAGCTGCCTCCTTCGACCATGTAGCACGCTAACGTCCAAGGTGAGCCACCAAATCCGAGCAGCGCTTTTTGATCGCCGAGTTCCTTGCGCAGCAGTTTCAGCGCTCGAGCGACATAGCTGAGCCGCTCTTCGACCGCGCTCGGCCCCGCCAGTGCTTTTACCCGTTCGCGTGAATCCAGCGCGTATTCCATGGCGATGCCGCCCTGGTCGCGAAAGGTGTACGGCTGGCCTAACGCCTCGGGAATGACCAGGATGTCGGAAAACAAAATCGCGGCATCCAGCGCGAAACGCCGCAGCGGTTGCAGCGTGACCTCCGCAGCCAGTTCGGGGGTCTTCACCATGTGGAGAAAGGACGACTTCGCCTTCAGTTCGCGATATTCCGGCAAATAGCGGCCGGCCTGACGCATGATCCAGATCGGAGGCCGATCCAGTGGCTGACACGCGCAGGCTGCCAGAAAACGTTCACGTGAAGTCATGGGAGGTGGAGTAAACAACCGAGCGAAGGCTTCGGCACAATACTCAGGTTTGGCCGTTCGGCGAACGGGCGGCTCACTCGGCGCCGACCCAATCGCGGGGCTTCAGAAACACCTCGTACAATCGCGCCTCTTCGGATCCTGGCTGCGGATGATAATTGTAGTCCCACCGAACCAGCGGCGGGAGGCTCATCAGAATCGATTCGGTGCGGCCGCCGCTCTGCAGGCCGAAATGGGTGCCGCGGTCCCAAACCAGATTGAACTCCACGTATCGACCGCGTCGATACAACTGAAACTGGCGCTGACGATCACCGTAGGGATGTGATTTGCGCTTTGCCACAATGGGCAAATAGGCCGGCACGAAGTGATCGCCGACACTGCGCAGCAGCGCGAAACTCTGCGCGAAATCGAGCTGATTGAAATCGTCGAAGAATAGGCCTCCAACGCCGCGTGGCTCGTTGCGGTGCTTGAGATAAAAATATTCATCGCACCACTTCTTGAAACGCGGATAAACGTTGGCGCCGAAGGGCTCCACTGCGCGGCGCGCGGTGCGATGCCAGTGCACCGCATCCTCTTCGAATCCATAATACGGCGTGAGATCGAAGCCTCCGCCAAACCACCAGATCGGCGTCGCGGTTTCAGGGCCGGCGACGAAAAACCGAACGTTGGCGTGACTGGTCGGCACGTAGGGATTGAGCGGATGAATGACGAGCGAAACGCCGAGCGCCTGCCAGGTCTTGCCCGCGAGTTCCGGTCGGTGCGCTGTGGCCGAGGGAGGCAATTTTATTCCACTGACATGAGAAAAGCCGACGCCGGCCTTTTCGAAAACAGAGCCGTTTGCCAGCACCCGCGAACGCCCGCCTCCGCCCTCGGCGCGACGCCAGACATCTGTATCGAATTTTCCACTACCATCTTCCTTCTCGAGCGCGTCGCAGATCGTCTGCTGCAGTTCGAGGAGATAGGTTTTGATGGCGGTGATATCGATCGAGGACATGGCTACTCGGGCGTGTGAAGGATGCGGCGCACTTCCCCGCGATTGGCGCGCAATCGCACCAGGACACCATGGCGCGGGCTGCCAATCGCAGAAAGAATGAAGCCCGCGCCCAAGGTCAAAACGATGCCCGCGCCGCTGGGCACATTGGCATGGTAACTCAAGAGAATGCCCAGCAATGAACCAATCAATGCGACGGCGACAGACACGGCCAACAGGTGGCGGAGTCGATCGCACCAAAGATACGCCGTCACCGCCGGCAGCAGGAAAAGTCCGAGGGCAAGCACCACGCCCATGGCCTGCAGCGCAGCGACAAGATTGAGTGCGACGAGGCAGAGAAGACCGACGTGCGTCAGTCCCCCGCGGCCGCCGGTTGCGCGAAAGAAGATCGGGTCAAATGTCTCCAAAAAAACACTACGGTGAAAAATGCCGAACACCGCCGCAGTCAAAACGCAGGCAAATCCAGCCAGCGCCAGATCACGCGAGCCGACGGCAAGCACGTTGCCGAAGAGAAACTGCATGAAGTCCACCCGCGTTTTCATCGCGCTGATCAAGGCGATGCCAACCGCGAAGAAGATCACAAAGAGCGATCCAAACGCGGCATCCTCCTTCACTCGCGTCATGCGACTCAGCAGCGCGCTGGCTGCCGCGGTGATCAGGCCCGCGAACAATCCGCCGAGGAAGAGCGCGAGCAAGTTTGCGCCAAAGAGAAGATAGGCGAACGCGATCCCGGGCAGAAGCGAGTGGGAGAGGGCATCGCCCATCAGCGCGAGGCGACGCAAAATCAAAATCGGTCCCAACAAGCCTCCCGTGATGCTGAGCAAGACCACGCTCAGTGCGCCGCGCTGCATGAAACCAAAACTGAACGGCTCGATGAAAAGTTGCTGCGCGGTCATTGCGGAAAATGTGCGGTGCGCGCCGAGCGAAGCGGATCTTCATGCGCGCAGTGCCCGCCGCGGTACGCGAGATCGATATTGGCATCCGTCAGCACGGCGTCCACCTGGCCGCATGCGATCACGCTCGTGTTCAAAAGAAGAGCGTGGCGAAAATGTGCCCGCGCCAACGGTAGCTCGTGCATGGCCGCGAGTACCGTGCGCCCTTGTGCTTCCCAGGCGCGCAGGATGTGGATGAGTTCCTCGGTGGCGTGCAGGTCCAGCCCGGCGAATGGTTCATCGAGCAGAAATATGTCGGCGCCCTGGGCCAGCGCTCGCGCGAGGAAGACGCGCTGCTGTTGCCCGCCCGAGAGCATCCGGATTTGCCGCGAGGCCAGCGCCTCGATGTCGAGTTCAGCCAGCGCGCGATCGACGCATTCGTGATCGTGCTGCTTGAAGCGCTCGAACCAACGCAGCGACGGATAGCGACCCTGTTCGACGACCTCGCGAACCGTGATCGGAAAATCCCAATCGATTGCCTGGCGCTGCGGCAGGTAGGCGAGGCGCGGCAGGAGATGATGTGTATGTGAATCTCCAATACGAATCTCGCCGGTCTGCAAAGGATGCCACCCGAGGATCGCGCGCAGAAACGTGCTTTTGCCCGCGCCATTCGGTCCGAGAATGGCCGTGCTGCTTCCGCAGACGATGCTGGCGGAGACATGGCTCAAGGCTGGATGCCGACCGTAGCTGACGGTGACTTCGCGAAAGCGGAGGATGCTGTGTGTGGCGTCGGTCACGGGCGGGGAGAGAGAAGAGCGAATGACTATTCCAGCGCCTGCGCCAGGGTATCAACGTTCAACTTGAACATCCCCAAATAGGTTTCCGCCGGAGTTCCCTTCGCGCCAAGGCTGTCGGTGTAGAGTTCCGAGACGACTCTTGTGTGCGTTTCCTCCGCGATCACGCGCGCGATTTTCGCGCTGGTCGTCGATTCGAGAAAGACCACGGTTGCGCCCGATTTCCGAATGTTGGTCACGATCTGAGCGAGTTCACGTGCGCTTGGTTCATGGTCAGGTTGTGGACCAAGGACCGAGATGAGCTGGAAATTGTAGTGCTTTGCCAAATACCTGAGGGAATCGTGAGTCGTCACGATTTGGCGGCGGGCCGGCGGGATCGCCGAGAATTTCTTGGATGCGTACGTGTCCAGCTCGGCGAGTTGTCGTTGATAGGTTTCAGCGGCGAGGCGGTATTTTGTTGTATTCGCCGGGTCGATACGCACGAGCGCCTCTGCGATCACTCCGACGTACCGGGCGGCATTCGCCGGGTTTTGCCAGGCATGCGGATCCCAGCGCAACGCGTCGTCGTTGCCGTGTTCGACGACTTCGATTCGCTGACTTTCCGGAACAGAGTCGGCGGCGACCAGCACTTCTCCGCGAAAGCCTGAATTTTGAATGAGTTTGTCGGCCCACGGTTCGAGACCAAATCCGTTGACCACGACCAAATCGGCTTTCGCCAGACGACGCACATCGGTCGGCTTTGGTTCAAACGTATGCGGGTCTACATTGTTCGGCAGGATGCAATCGACGTCTAGGCTGTCGCCGCCGATGACGCGGACGAAATCCTCCAACACCGTATGCGTCGTGACCACGCGAGGCCGCGCGAAGGCACTGGGTAGAAAAGCGACAACAGACAACAGAAGACAAAGCAGGCGCATCGCTGCGGACTATAACAAACGTGTCGAGCTTCTCACGCTGTCATGCGCGAGTGACGGCGAAAATTTCCCACGCGCCTGCCGCGGCGCAGAGGAGACCTTACTTTTTCTTTGTGCCCGGGAAAGTCACCGACACGGGTTCATCATTCGGCGTGGGGGCGGGCGCCGGCGCTGCAATTGGTGACGAGGAATTTGCCGACGAGGGCGCGGCGGAGATTGGACCGCTTGGTCCGATCGGAGAAGTGCTCGGCACGGGGCCTATTCCAGGCGTTACTGCGCCCGGAGGCAGCGGCGACAAGGCGGCGAAACCGCGCTCGATCAATTCCCCGACCTGCAGGTCGCGCGTCTTGCGATCCGGGCTGCCGACGACGACCGCGATGATGCGGCGTCCGTTGCGCTGGGCGGTCGCGGCGAGGCAGAAGCCCGCGCCGTTCGTGAAGCCGGTTTTGAGACCGTCGACGCCGTTCACTTTGCCGAGAAGGTGATTGTGATTGTTCATTATGACCTTCTGCGGAGAGTCTGCCCGAAACGCGCGCGTCTTCACCGAGGTGTAGCGCAAGATGTCGGTTTTCATGAGCAATTCGCGGCTCAAGATCGCGAGGTCGCGCGGAGTCGTGAGATCGCTTTCGCTCAACTTGCGCGTCGACGGCGGAAGGCCATGCGGCGACCGAAACGTCGTGTGTGTCATGCCAAGTTCCTTGGCGCGCGCATTCATCATTTGGACAAACGCTTCACGCGATCCGGCGGCGGTGCGGGCAAGCGCGCTGGCCGCGTCATTCGCTGACTGGATGAGCAGCGCGTAAAGCAGTTCCTCGACGGGAAAAACTTCGCCTTCTTTCAACCACACCTGAGTCCCGCCGATACGCGAATCTTCCGCGGTGACGGTGACCGGCGTTTGCAGGGTGATATTTCCGCTGCGTATCCGGTCCTCCACTACAAGAAAAGTCATGAGCTTCGTCACGCTGGCCGGCGGATTCACTTCGTCAGGATTTTGCTCGATGACAGATTCGCCCGTGGCGGCGTCCACGACGATCGCGCCCTTGAAGGCGGGAGCGTTCAGTTTCTTTTTCGCTGCGTGAAGAGGAGCTGCGGCGAACAAGCACGAGGCGACGAGGAAAGAGCAAAGCCGGAAAAGCATGGCGCAGAAAAAAGGGATGAAATCCGCGGCGGATCAAGGCGTTTGACGCGAGCGTCCGTTGAAAAAACGGCCGCAGCGGCGACGCGTAGCCCGCTTCACTTCGCGACGGATTGTTCGAGCGGCAGATCGTGCAGCTTCATCTCTGGATTTTTTTCCAGGAAATAGCGCATCGTCCAGTCGTTCGGGAACAGCGCGATTGGCTGGTCGAACTTGTCGGTGCCGAACGAAACGCCGCTCGCCACGATGAGCGAAGAAGGATTTTTCAGCGCAGGGTGGGGCTCCAGCCACTTGAGCAGCGTCCACGGCGTCGGCTCCAGCCGCGACTCGGCGTTGTATTCGCTCTGCAGGCGATATTGCACGACCTCGAATTGCAGTGCGCCGACCGCCGCGAGCAGGGTGGAACCTGGTGGCGCATTTCGGGCGTTAAACGACTGAACCACGCCTTCCTGAAGAAGCTGTTCCAGGCCCGCGCGAAATTTCTTCGAGTCGGCAGGATTCGGATTTGAGATGTAGGTGAATACTTCCGGGGGGAAGCGCGGAATTTCGTCGTACACGATCGTCTTGTCCTCGGTCAGCGTGTCGCCGATGCCAAATTCGCTGTGACCGACCAAGCCGATCACATCGCCCGGCCAAGCCTCGTCCACCGTCTCCCGTTCCTGGCCGAAAAGTTTGTGCGACGACGACAGCCGCATCGTCTTTCCGGTGCGCTGATGGATCACGCTCATGTCGCGCGAAAACTTTCCCGAGCAAACCCGCAGGAAAGCGATGCGGTCGCGGTGCTTCGGATCCATGTTCGCCTGAATTTTGAAAACGAAGCCGGAGAACTTCGGTGAACTGATCGGCACCACGCGTTTCTCTCCCGCAGCCTCGCCTTTTTCGGCAGGCGTGGTGGCGCCTGAGTTTCCATTCTGCGCCATCGAGACGACGGTGGCCCGCGGCGCCGGCGAAACCGAATCGTGGAGAAAGCCGTCGAGCAGCAACTGGATGCCGAAATTGTTGACCGCGCTTCCGAAATAAACCGGCGTTTGCTTCGCCGCACGGACGGCCTCGAGATCGAAAGGGTGACCTGCGCCGTCCAGCATCTCGAGCTGCTCCTTCACTTCCGCGTAAGTTGTATCGTCGAGCTTCTCGCGAACGATGGGATCGTCGAGCGAGGCCACCTTCACCGGCGCATGATAGGCGCCGCCCGGAACGCGCTCGAAAAGGTGCACGGCTCGCGTGCGCCGATCGAAAACTCCGCGGAAAGACGGACCATTTCCCAACGGCCAGACAACCGGCGACGCCGCCAAGCCCAGGACATTTTCAAGTTCATCGAGCAACGACAGCGGGTTGAGCGTCGGCCGATCGCACTTGTTCATGAACGTGAAAATCGGGACTCCGCGGCGCCGACAGACCTCGAATAACTTCCGTGTTTGCGCTTCGACGCCCTTCGCCGAGTCGATCACCATTAAGGCCGCGTCTACGGCCGTAAGCACGCGATAGGTATCTTCAGAAAAGTCTTTGTGACCGGGAGTATCGAGGAGATTGACCGCAAAACCGGCGTAATCGAACTGCAGGACTGTCGAGCTGATGGAAATGCCGCGTTGCTTCTCCAATTCCATCCAATCGGACGCTGTTGCCCGCTGGTTTTTTCGCGCCGTGACCGCGCCGGCGAGATGAATGGCGTTGCCGTAGAGCAGGAATTTTTCCGTCAACGTCGTCTTTCCTGCGTCGGGGTGGGAGATGATCGCGAAGGTACGGCGGCGGGCAATCTCGGCAGCTGGCGTCATGGGAAACGGATCAACGTACGGGTCGTCGCGCCGGGCTCCACAACATTCTTTGCGAACGCGCAGCCGACCGTATTTGACGATCGGCCCGGACTGTAAAACCGCCGCTAAATTGCGATATATGATGCAAATCGGTGGCTCAAATATTCAAGTTTTCCCGAAAGAAACCGTAGATTTTCGGGAACATTTATGCTACACGATTTCGCAGTTACCCACCCCATCATGGTCATCGCGATCGCTGTACTGTCTGCTTTCTACTTCACCGGCGTCTATCTTCTCGTGAGCTCGCTTTCGCAAGAGCCTGAGTGGTTCGAGGATGAGAACGGTGAGATGCAGCACCTGCCTCGCGTTCGCTAAGCCAAAAAATTTGGCTTCTATCTTACTGACTCCGCGCGATGATGCGCGGAATGTCGGTTTCGCTTAAGCTCAAGTCCAACGCCAAGGCGCGCGTTCTCTCGGGCCACCCGTGGGTTTTTGCAAATGAAGTCGAGTCGCTCGTCGGTCCTGAATGGGACGGCGAAGTGATCGAGTGCCGGGACCGAACAGGCCGGCTTCTCGGCAGCGGAATTTATAATAGCAAGTCGCAGATTTGCTGGCGGCGCATTTCGCGCGAGCGCGTGACGCTCGATCAGAACTGGTTGCGCGCCGCGATTCAGGCAGCGATTGACCGGCGATCGAGTTTGCCTGCGCCTTGGAACGGATCGATTCGACGGCTGATTTGGTCGGAGTCGGACAATTTGCCAGGCGTGGTCGTCGATCAGTTCGAGGACACGTTGGTTGTTCAGATCCAGACTCTCGCGATGGAGAAACGGATCTCGTTCATCGTGGCGGAACTGAAGGATTTGGTGAAACCGCGGGAAATTGTTTTCCGCCATGATGCGCCGATTCGTCGCCTCGAAGGTCTGCCCCTGAACGTCTCGACTGAATCCGGGCAACCCTGGGAACCACGTTGGCTGGCGATTGATGGCTTTGAATACTGGACCGACCTGCAGGGGGCGCAGAAGACCGGGTTTTATCTCGATCAGCGCCAGCAGCACGCGCAGGTTGCGCGCCATGCGGCGGGACGCCGGGTGCTGGACGCGTTTTGTAATCAAGGTCCGTTTGCGCTTCATGCCGCGAGAGCCGGCGCGAAAGCGGTGCGGGGACTCGACAGCGCCGAGGACGCGATTGCCCAGGCTCGTCGGAACGCGGAGAAAAATGGCGTGGCCGCGGAGTTCGCCGTCGCGAACGTTTTCGACTATTTGAACGAGCGAAACGACGAAACGTGGGACCTGATTGTCTTGGACCCGCCGCCGTTCGCGAAATCGAAGAGCGCACTGGAAGGAGCGCTGCGCGGTTACAAGGACATCAACTTGCGGGCGATGCAGCGGCTTACGCGCGGCGGCATTCTGGCGACGTACACATGCTCGCACCACATGCATGACGCGGAACTCCGCGATGTGCTCACGCAGGCCGCCGCGGATGCGAAACGCCAGGTGCGCGTGCTGGAGTTTGCTCACCAGCCGCCGGATCATCCGGTCCTGGTGACGATGCCCGAGAGCGAATATCTGCGCGGTTATATTTTGCGCGTCGACTGATTGTCTCCATGAAGTTGCGCTCCGCTGGTTGTTGAACACTTAGGGAAACCGTCATGGCAGACCTCTCTTACGATAAATTGCGCGCGTCGCTTTCGGCTCAGCCGCTCTTCGAAGACAAGACGTGGCAGTTGTCGCCTAAGGCATGGCCGCTGACGCCGGAGCAGGTCACGCAACTTGAGGCCATCGGCGCGGCTTGCCTGGAGTTTCATCAGGCGCTCGAAACGCTCTATCTACGTTCGGTCGCGGGAAAAAATCTGCTGCGCAACAAGCCGCTTCTCGCGCCCTGGGTTGCCGAATATCTCGACCGCGGAAAGCCGGCTCAACTCGTGGCCCATGCCCGCGATCCAAAAAATCGCGGTGCGTTTCCCACAGTTCTCCGGCCCGACCTGTTGTTGACGGAGGAGGGTTTTGTCATGACGGAGCTCGATTCCGTCCCGGGCGGCATCGGCCTCACCGGCTTCTTCAACCGTCTCTACGCCGGCGATGCCTCTTCGACGGACGGCCCGAAAATCTTGGGCGCGGGTGACGCGATGGTGCGCAATTTCTACGAGTCGATCGCCGCGCTTCGCTCGGATTTGCGCACGCCGTTGATTGCACTGGTCGTGAGCGATGAGGCCGCCACGTATCGCCCCGAGATGCACTGGCTGGCCGAGCAACTGCAGCGTCAGGGCAAACGCGTTTTCTGTCTCGATCCAGAGGAGATTTTCCCTCTTGGAAGCGCGCTCTGCTTCGATGTCGAAGGCAATCCCGAGAAGATCGATATCATCTATCGCTTCTACGAGCTCTTCGACCTGCAGAATCTCCGCACGGCGAATTTCATTTTCGAGTCCTGGCAATCCGGCGAGGTGGCGATCGCACCGCCGATGCGCCACTTTCAAGAGGAGAAATTGGCGCTGGCGTTGTTTCACCATCATCTCCTTACGGATTTCTGGGCGGAAACGCTGAGCGGAAAATCGCTGAAGCTCCTCCGTCAATTGATTCCACCTTCCTGGATTATCGATCCGGCCCCGCTTCCACCGGGGGCGCTGCTCGATGGACCGCGAGTTGGCGGACGCGCATTGAGCGACTGGAAACAACTCGCGGGCGCTTCACAAAAAGAACGCGACCTCATCATCAAGATCAGCGGGTTTCACGAGACCGCCTGGGGCGCGCGCAGTGTTGTCCTGGGCAGCGATTGTTCGCGCGAAGAGTGGCAGGCGGGAGTCGACATCGCAGTCGCGGATGCGCCGACAAATCTCCACATCCTCCAGGTTTACAAGAAACCGATCCGAGTGAAACACCCGGTTTTCGACCAGGACAAGCAGGTGCGCGACGTCGATGGCCGCTTGCGTTTGTGCCCCTATTATTTCGTGCAGAACGGGAAAGTTTCCCTGAGCGGAGCGCTCGCGACGTTTTGTCCGCCGGACAAGAAAATCATCCATGGCATGCAGGACGCCGCGCTGCTCCCGTGCGAAATCGTCGCTCGCGAACCGGCGCCGGTCGCACCCGTCACGGCCTGAGATTGCAGTTGAAACACGGCCGTAACCGTGTCTGGTTCAGCGCAACCTCGTTTAGGAGAGTCCGGAGCGCCGGACTGAGAGTGGGACACGATCCGTCCCTAAATCCGTCGAACCTGATGCGTCTCAAAGCGCCGTAGGGAAAACAGGACCAGCCGCCTTCTTTGGCGGAAGGAGCTTGCGACCCGTCGGCGTTGGCTACGCGACAATCAAAGCTCCTCACATGCCATCACAAGAAAGCGCCAGCGCAACCAACGGCCATCGACTTTTTACGGCGTCACGCCGCGTCTACATCAACGGTTCACGACCGGACCTGCGCGTGCCCATGCGCGAGATCGCACTCTCGCCGACGCGTCTGCCCAACGGCACGGAAATCCCGAACGAGCCCGTCCGCGTTTACGACACGTCTGGCCCTTGGGGCGACCCTGCTTTTCCGGGCGATGCCTCGACCGGTCTGCCGCAAATTCGCGCGCAATGGATTTTAGAGCGGGGCGACGTCGAAGCGACTGAGGGTCGGGCAACGAAGCCGCTCGACGACGGTTATCTGTCGGAAAAACATCGCGCGCAGGCCGAGGCCGAGGGACGCCGCAATCCGATCAAGTATTTCGACCGCACCGGCCGTCCTGTCCTTCGCGCCAAGCCAGGCAAGTGCGTGACGCAGCTGCACTACGCCCAAAAAGGCATCATCACGCCGGAGATGGAGTATATTGCCATCCGCGAGAACACGAAGCTGCAGAGCGCTCGTGAGCTTCTCGAGATGACCGCCGAAGGCCCGCGCAACTCCCTCTGGCGCCAGCATGCGGGGAATAGCCTGGGCGCGTCCATTCCGCGCGAAATCACTCCGGAATTCGTTCGCTCCGAGGTCGCTCGCGGCCGGGCCATTATCCCGGCGAACATCAATCACCCGGAACTCGAACCGATGATCATCGGCCGAAACTTCCTGGTGAAGATCAACACCAACATCGGCAATTCCGCGGTCGCATCCTCGATCGACGAAGAAGTCGAAAAGATGCGCTGGTCCGTGAAGTGGGGCGGCGACACGCTCATGGATCTCTCGACCGGGAAGAACATCCATCAGACGCGCGAGTGGATTCTCCGCAATTGCCCTGTGCCGGTTGGCACCGTGCCGATTTATCAAGCTTTGGAAAAAGCCGGCGGCCGTCCGGAAGACCTCACTTGGGAAATTTTTCGCGACACGCTCATCGAGCAGGCCGAGCAGGGCGTTGACTACTTCACAATCCACGCCGGCGTGCTCCTGCGCTACATCCCGTCCACCGCGCGCCGCATGACCGGCATCGTCAGCCGCGGTGGATCGATCATGGCCAAATGGTGCCTCTCGCATCACCAGGAGAATTTTCTTTATACGAAGTGGGACGAGATCTGCGAAATCATGGCGGCGTACGACGTCTCGTTCTCCATCGGCGATGGTTTGCGCCCCGGTTCGCTCGCGGACGCGAATGACGATGCTCAATTCGGCGAACTCTACACCCAGGGCGAACTGACTCAGCGCGCCTGGAAGCACGGCGTTCAGACGATGTGCGAAGGTCCAGGTCATGTGCCGATGCACATGATCCCGGAAAACATGGAGAAACAGCTGGCGTGGTGCCACGAGGCTCCGTTCTACACGCTCGGGCCGCTCACCACCGACATCGCGCCCGGCTACGACCACATCACGAGCGCGATCGGCGCGGCGATGATCGGCTGGCACGGCACGGCCATGCTTTGCTACGTGACGCCGAAAGAGCACCTCGGCTTGCCCGACAAGGACGACGTCCGCGCGGGAGTCATCGCGTACAAGATCGCGGCCCACGCCGCCGATCTCGCGAAAGGGCATCCAGCCGCGCAATATCGCGACAACGCGCTTTCGAAGGCGCGCTTCGAATTCCGCTGGGAGGACCAATTCAATCTCGCGCTCGATCCGGAACGCGCCCGCGAATTTCACGACGCGACCTTGCCGCAGGAGAGTGCGAAAACCGCTCACTTCTGCTCGATGTGCGGACCGCAATTCTGCTCGATGAAAATCACGGAGGACGTGCGCCGCTTTGCCGAAGAGCAAGGCATCGAGTCGGAAAAGGCGCTGGAAGCTGGCATGCGCGAGAAGGCCGAGGAATTTCGCCGCTCAGGAGGCGAGATTTATCATCCCTCAAAGCCATGAGCGGGTCTCGGAACATCACGGTTCGCATCAACGACCAGCCCCGGACGTTCGACAGTGACGTCACGGTGCTCGGCGCATTGCGCGAACTCGGTTTGGCCGAGCGCCGCGGAATCGCCGTGGCTCTGGATGACGCCGTCGTGACTCGCAGCCAATGGGAAACCCGCACGCTTTCCGACGGCCAGCGGCTGCTGATCATTCAGGCGACGCAGGGTGGGTGAGTGCCGACAGCCGACCGATGAAGCTGATCTTGATCTCCCCGGAAGATGAACGCGCTGACGAAGTTTCAGTGGTGCGTGAACTCTTTTTGCGCGGGCTCGAACGTTACCATCTGCGCAAACCAGGATGGTCGGTCGGACAGGTTCGCTCCGTGCTTTCCGCGTTCCCGCGAAGCGCGCGGAGCAAGATTGTGCTGCATCACCATCACGCTCTGGTCGCGGAGTTCGAACTCGCGGGGGCGCATTGGGCGGACAACGCCGATGCGCCGGATCGTCCACCCAGCGACATCGGTATCACGTCTCGCGCCTGTCACGATCTGACGACTCTGGATCGCGCCGTGCAACACTATGACAGCGTTTTGTTGAGCCCGGTTTTTCCGTCGATTTCGAAACCCGGCCACGGTGCGCGCCCGCTTTTCGATCGGGCACTTCTCCGCAGCAAGCTCGCCGAGACAGACCGACTCGGACGCCGCGCAGACGTGTTCGCCCTCGGCGGTATCGATGTTTCGAATACAAGCGAGTGCGCAAAACTTGGTTTCGATGGCGTCGCTGTTCTCGGCGCCGTGTGGCAATCCCCCCGGCCGACGAATGCGTTCCTCGAAATTCAAGCTGCCGTGCGAGCCGCTTCGGCCGGCGCACATGCGACGACGATGCAGCACGATCGTCTGGCTTCGCGTTGAACACCATGAATCGCGCCGCTCGTCTTTCTGCCGCACCGATCATGTGCCTGACTCAGGATGGCTTGCCCTGGTCACACACCGAGCAAGCACGCCGCTTGTGCTCCGGAGGCGCGCGCTGGATTCAAGTGCGTATCAAAAATCTGGCTACGCCCGAATGGATCCATACAGCGCGGGAAATCGCGAAGATTTGCCGCGAGTATGACGTTCTCTGCGTGATCAACGATAGCGTCGAAGTCGCGCTCGCTGCTGATGCCGATGGAGTCCATCTCGGCAAAAATGACTTGGGCTGGATTGAAGCGCGCCGCTTGCTCGGACCGGGGAAAATTTTGGGCGGCACGGTCAACGATCTTGCCGATGCCGAACGCGCTACCGCCTCGAATGTCCTGGACTATGTCGGTATCGGACCGTGGCGGTTCACCAAAAATAAGATCAATCTCGCTCCCATTTTGGGCGCATCAGGAATCGCGTCGCTGCTGCCGATATTGAACGGCATTCCCGCCTGGGCCATCGGTGCTATCGAGTCCTCCGATTTGGCTGATGTGAAAGCGATCGGATGCGCCGGCGCGGCTGTTTCGTCGGCCATTTTTCGCGACGGGGAAATCGAGAAAAATGTCGCCGCCCTTCACGCGAAGTGGAGTGCCGCGATGCCGGTCAGAAACAATTTGCGGGCCCCGCGACTGAGCTCTGCATCCACTTTATGAATACATCACCGCTGACCATTGCGGGCGTGAACTTTGATTCGCGCCTGTTCCTCGGCACCGGGAAATACAGCTCCGGATCCGTCATGGCGGAGAGCCTGTCCGCAACGGGGAGTGAACTTGTCACCGTGGCGTTGCGACGCGTTCACACGGACGGTCGCGCCGACGAAATTCTCGGGCACCTCGATCGTGGCCGCTATCGTCTTTTGCCCAACACCTCGGGCGTGCGCGATGCGAAGGAAGCGATTCTCGCCGCGGAATTGGCTCGCGACGCACTGGAAACTAATTGGCTGAAACTCGAAATCCATCCGGACCCGAAATACCTGATGCCTGACGCGCGAGAGACGCTTCTCGCGACGGAAGCCTTGGCGAAACGCGGTTTCGTGGTGCTGCCGTACATCCACGCCGACCCGGTGCTCTGTAAGCAACTCGAAGAAGCCGGCGCTGCCGCAGTCATGCCGCTCGGCGCGCCGATTGGCAGCAATCGCGGTCTGGAAACGCGGGCCTTCCTCGAAATCATCATCGCGCAATCGAATGTTCCCGTCGTGGTCGATGCTGGCCTTGGAGCACCATCCCACGCCGCCGCGGCGATGGAAATGGGAGCCGATGCCGTGCTGGTGAACACGGCCATTGCCGCAGCGGCGGATCCCGTCGCGATGGGGCATGCTTTCCGTTTGGCCGTCCAAGCCGGGCGTCTGGCTTTTGAATCAGGGCTGGCGAGCCGCTCGGCAAAACCCATCGCGCAGCCGACCTCGCCGCTCACCTCATTCCTGAGCGCGGTCGGTGTATGAGAAACTCGGATACAGGAGACAACCCATGAGCTTCGTCGACGTTTGGCAGCAGCACGATTTTCTTTCAGTCGAGAAGTCGATTTTGAACAAGACTGCCGAGGATGTGCGCCAGGCCCTGAGTCGCGCGCGCAGCGGGCTTTCACTCGACGATTTGCAGGCGCTTCTTTCGCCCGCGGCAGCGGCATTTCTGGAGGAGATGGCGCGCCTCAGCCATGAGTTGACCGTCGAGCGCTTCGGCCGCGTCATGCAACTTTACGCGCCGCTTTATCTCTCGAATGTGTGCGCGAACGTTTGCACTTACTGCGGCTTCAGTGCGCAGAATCGCATTCCCCGAAAAGTGCTGAACGATCAGGAAATTCTGGCGGATGCCGGGGTTCTGCGCGGCATGGGCTTCGAGCATATTCTTCTCGTGACGGGCGAGACTAGCCGCGTGGGCGTGGCATATCTCAAGAATGCCCTGCGCGTGCTGCGCCCGCAGTTCTCCAATCTTTCAATCGAGGTGCAACCACTCGATCAGCCGGATTACGAGGCGCTGATCGAGGCGGGGCTTAGCACGGTCCTGGTGTATCAGGAAACATATGACGCGCTAACGTATCCCAAACATCATCTGTCCGGCCCGAAATCAGATATCAAATATCGTCTCGAGACGCCCGATCGCCTGGGTCGCGCCGGAGTGAAGAAAATCGGTTTGGGCGCGCTTTCCGGTTTGAGCGAATGGCGCGCCGACGCGTGGTTCGTCGGATTGCATCTGCGTTATCTGGAAAAGAAGTATTGGAAAACCAAATACAGCATCTCCTTTCCCCGACTGCGGCCGCACGAGGGGAAGGACATCACGGTCACGCCGTTTTATGAGCGCGATCTGGTCCAGGCGGTGTGCGCGTTTCGCATTTTCAATCAAGAGGTCGAACTCTCGCTTTCGACTCGCGAGAGCGAGATGTTCCGCAATCACGCTTTTCGCCTTGGCTTCACGTCGATGAGCGCGGGTTCGCGGACGAATCCTGGGGGGTACAGCAGCGCGCCGGAATCTCTCGAGCAGTTCGAAATCGATGACGACCGCAGTCCGGCCGAAGTCGCCGGGTTTCTTCGGCAAAATGGCTACGAGCCGGTCTGGAAGGACTGGGATCAGACCTACGATGGTTTCGGACAATCGGGGAACTTGACGAATTCGTTGCCGGCGCAGGCTGGAAAAATCCGCGATCTCGCATCTGTTGCGTCATGAATTTAACGCCCGGGGAGATCGCCCGCTATCAACGCCACCTCTCGCTTGCCGGGTTCGGGACGGAGGCGCAGCTGAAGTTGAAAGCGGCGCGCGTGCTGGTGATCGGCGCGGGAGGTCTCGGCTGTCCCGCGCTATTGTATCTCGCAGCCGCGGGGGTTGGACACCTTGTCCTCGTCGACGCCGACAAAGTCGATGTATCCAATCTTCAACGACAGATTCTCTACACGGAAGCGGATGCAGGCATGTTGAAGGTCGACGCCGCGGCGCGGCGTTTGCGGGCCTTGAATCCTTTCGTGGAAATCGTGACGCATGCGGAAAATATCACGCGCGCGAATGCCTTGGCGCTGATGCGCGACGTCGATCTGGTCGTCGATGGCTCGGACAATTTTGCGACGCGTTATCTAGTGAACGATGCCTGCGTGTTGGCGGACAAGCCGCTGGTCTATGGCGCGATTCACGCGTTTGAGGGGCAGGTCAGTGTCTTCAACTTTCGCCGCGGCGTAACGTACCGCTGCCTTTTCCCGGAGCCGCCTGATCCTGGCTCGGTGCCAAATTGTGCGGAGGGCGGCGTGATCGGTGTGTTGCCTGGACTGATCGGCACGATGCAAGCCACCGAAGCGATCAAAGTTATCACTGGAGTTGGAGAGCCGCTGGCGGGGAAGCTTTGGCTGTATAATACGCTTACCAACACGAGCCAGACGCTGAGACTCACGCTTGACCCGAAGAGTCGGCTGATCAGCGAGCTGCCACCCGAAGGCTATGGGGCCACGTGTTCCGTTCCTCCGTTCGAGCCTGAAACGAGTGCGGCGCATGTCCGCGACTTGCTCGACGCCCCGAACGCGCGATCGAAGATCCAGCTGATCGACGTTCGAGAAAGTTGGGAGCGCGATCTCGGCGCCATTCAGCCCTCGGTCCATATTCCTCTCGGGGAATTGGAAAACGGCGAGGCGCAGTCGGCGCTTCACCGTCTGGACGCGGCGATCGAGACCGTCGTTTACTGCGCATCAGGTCGGCGCAGTCTGCGCGGTGCCGCCATGCTGCGCGACCGGTACGGGTTCCCGTCGGCGACGAGCATGAAGGGCGGCTACAAAGCCTGGGTGGCGGACGAAGCGGCCGCGGTACGCGCCGAATAGGCATGGCGCGTATTCGGAAACCGAATACCCGGCGCCCCGGGATTCCCTGCGTGTTGACCATTGCGGGATCCGATAGCGGAGGCGGCGCGGGGATTCAGGCGGACAGTCGAACGATTCACGCGTTGGGCGGATTCGCGGCTACTGCCATCACTGCGATTACGGCGCAGAATACTATCGGCGTTCAAAGCTGGCAGCCGATCGCACCGAAACTCGTGGCCGCTCAAATAAAGTCTGTGATCGACGATCTTCCGGTTGCGGTGATCAAGACGGGACTGCTCCCGAGCGCAGAGTGTATTCGGACGATTGTGAAAGCGCTGGATTCCTTCGCGAACCTGCGGCTCGTGGTGGATCCCCTCATCGGCTCGACCAGCGGAGCGCGATTTTTGGATGAGAAGGGTGTGGCGGCGTTGATGAAATTTCTGGCGCCGCGAGCCGAGTTGTTGACGCCCAATTGGCCGGAGGCGGCTGCGCTCAGCGAACGGGAAGTCGCTTCAGTGGCCGACGCTGAATTGGCGGCGCGCAGCATCCTGGCGCGATGCGGATGCGCGGCTGTTTTGGTCAAAGGTGGGCATGGGGCGGGGGGGCTCAGCGAAGACATCTTGGTCGAACGCGGTGGCGCCGCGTTGCGGTTGCGTCGACCGCGTATTCGCACGGCGAATACACACGGCACCGGATGCGTCCTGGCCTCGGCCATCGCAACGCGTTTGGCGCTGGGGGATGAACTCGCCGCCGCAGTTAGGTTCGCGGGCGATTTTTTGCACGACGCGCTCGTCGCAGGGCGCAGCCAGCGTTTCGGGGCAGGGCATGGTCCGGCGTTCGCCGGACTTCGCTTCAAATCACCCAATCGCTGAATTCCTCGAGCAGCGCTTCTTTCTTTTTGCGCGGCCGGATGAGCGACGCCGATTCACCTTGATAGTAAGCGATGCTGTTGGGGGGCATCGATTGCATCAGCCAAACGTTCGAGCCGACGACGGAGTTGTCGCCGATCACCGTGTCACCGCCGAGGATCGTCGCGCCGGGATAGACGATGACGCCATTGCCCAATTGGGGGTGACGTTTCACGCCTTTCACCGGGTGGCCATGATCGTCGATCACGAAGGATTTCGCACCCAGGGTGACGCCTTGGTAGATTTTCACGTGATTTCCGATCTGCGCGGTTTCGCCGACAACGACGCCCGTGCCATGATCAATGAAGAAATGGGTGCCGATCTGGGCGCCGGGATGAATATCGGCACCTGTGCGTTCGTGCGCGTATTCGGTCAACATCCGCGGGAGCAGCGGCACCTGTAGCTTGTACATGACGTGCGCGAGCCGCTGTAGTGAAATCACCAATACGCAGGGGTAGGCGACGATGATCTCCTCGACGCTCCGCGCTGCCGGGTCGCCTTGGTAGGCGGCCGTCACGTCGGTTTGAAGCACGCGCCGGATCGCGGGCAATTCGGCAAGAATCTTTCGCGTGAGGTTGGCCGCTTTTTCCCCGCAATCCTTGTCGCCGGCGAAACGCAGGCTCTTTTCCACGTTTTCCCGCAGGTCATTCTCGATTTGGCGAAGCTGACGGTCGAGCATCACGGGGATGTCTTTCTTGGTGAGCGCGCTCGCCTCGAAATAGCCTGGGAAGAGCAGATGCATGAAGTCGCGCGCCAGCTGATTCACGGACTCCTGTGAAGGCAGATTGACGCCGTCGATGTGATTGATGCCCCCGTCGCTTTCGTAGGAGTCGAGCAGGGCGCGTTTGATTTCGTCGAGCGTCATAGCGGTTGGAGCGAGCAATGAAGCGGCGGTGTTTGCACGGTCAAAACCGATTTGAAGAATTCGCTATTTCCGGGCTTTACAACCCTTAGCCGGTTGCTCTTCATCCGCCTTCCCCTTTCTGAACGCTCAGGTGGTGGAATTGGTAGACACACACGTTTGAGGGGCGTGTGCCGTGAGGCGTGCGGGTTCGAGTCCCGCCCTGAGCACCAGTCTTCGCCGAGCGAAGCGCGGACGAAGACTGTCTCGCCGAAGCTCGAAGAGCGTAGGCGGACTCGTTGCATGCCGAAGGCTTCGACTGGGCAAGCCGACAGCGCGCTTCGCGCAGGGAAGGAGTTATGAGGGGCTACAGGTGCCAGGCCAGGTTATTGATCTGAAGCCTTCGCTTGTCTCGTCGTAGCACGTAGTGCGAAGACGGAACTGGGCAAGCCAACAGCGCGCTTCGCGCAGGGGAAGGGTCGGCCAGCCGGGAGGCTGGCGCTCCGTTACCCCCTCGCAGTTTCCGAAATCACGCTTGCCACGGGGTACTCCGCGCTAAGACTCTGCTGCTCCTGTTGTCTTCGGCGCCACACTTGCCCACTATCCCCCATCCGTGGACACATACGTCCACTTGCCATCCGTAAGTCATGGAAGATTCTGCTTCTAACGAGAATCCTGCGAAGGATTTCAACAAGATTGATCTGACGCAGCTCCAAGGGTTCAGCTTCGGCACCCAGTGGACTCAAGACAAGGGCGGCAGCCGCGATCAGCGGCGCGACGATCGCCCTCCGCGCGATGGCGATCACCGGGAAGGCGGGCGTGAAAACGAACCTCGTCGCGATCGCCGGGGCTTCAAGAAACCCGCCGGCAATCCGTCGGCACCGAGTGGCGATGCTGCACCCGCGGCCGATTCTGGCCGCCCGAACACTGGGGGCGACACTCGCGATACTCGTGGCCCGCGTCGTGATTTCCGTGGCGGCGGCCCGCGCCGCGAGGGTCAAGGACCGCAAGGTGGCGACCGCTTCAATCGTGGTCCGCGCTATGGCTCCCGCGAAGCTCCGGTTGAACGCGGACCGTACATCAGCCCCCATTTCAATATCACTTTTTATCCAGAGGACGCAGGCTTTACCGCCCTCGCGAAAGCGATTCGTTCCTCGTGCCGCACGTACGAACTTTTTGAAATCGCGCGAGTGATCATCGGAAAAAACGATCGCTTCGTCGCGGTGATTCAACGCAAGTCACCGGAAAGTCCCGCACAGGCGGGCGGTTCCAACCCTCCGGTTCAGTCGGGGATCAAACTTCCGCCGATCGCCATTTCCGTTCCCGACAATCTTCCATTTGAAACGGAAGAAGCTGCAATCGCTCACGTGACGAGCACGCACCTCGGCCAATTCTTCGATTCCGCCGAAGTGGAAATCGATCCGCCAAAAGGAAACTTCCAGGTCATCAATAAGTGCGGCGTGACCGGCGAACTGCTCGGACCTCCGAATTACCACCGGTACAATCAGATCGTTCAGCAGCACTTCAATTCACGCATTTCGCGGATGCCGTTCGAGGTTTATCGTTCGCGCATCGAGACCGTGCGCGATCCTGAGGTCGTGAATCAGTGGCTGGAGAAGATGAAGAAAACCACGCGCTACACGTGGAAACACACTCCGGAAGGTGAGCCTCCCGCGGTTTTCGATAATCTCGAGGATGCCCGCAACTACCTGCTTTCGCGGGCTCGCGACAAGGTCGTGAAACTCGTCGAGTCGGCTCGCTTCCACGGCAAGAACGCGGAGCTGCTTCCTCCCGGAGAAATTCATCGCGCCATCGAGGGAACGCTCGAGCGCCAACGCCGGTTTCCTCTCGACACCGCCAACGCGCTGCGCGGGCGCCTGCGCCGCGAAGGATTCACCATCTTCAAAAAGGGATCTAAGGGTGTTTCCTACGTTTGCGCGGTGAAGCGCAAATTCCGTGTCCCGGGCCAAACGTTCTCCGATTCGATCGGCGCGCTGATCAATTTTATCGAAGCGAACCCGATGGTGCGCGCGAGCGAACTGCCGGTGAAGTTTCTCGGTATCCACCCGCCCACTACACCGGCCCCGGCTCCCGCCGCCGCGACAGCGGAACCAGCCGCTCCGATCGCAACATCCGGCTCGATGCCTCCGATGACTCCGGCAGCAGCCACCGCGCTCACGCCCGAGGATCAAGCCAAGCTCACGCGCTTGAACAATGATCTGCGCTGGCTCGTCACCGAGGGCTATGTCACCGAATTTATCGATGGACGCCTCTTTGCTCCTCCAGCGATGACCGAAGCGCGCAAGCAGGAGGTCGAAAAGGATGATCACGATCCGGAAAACTTTCCGGAGGTTCCGGCGTCCTCCGCATCGGAAACGACGCCTGCCGCGCCTTCTGGCGAAACGACCGCGGCTACTGAAACGAGTCCCGCAACGCCCGCTGCGCCGACCGCTGAGGACAGTTCCGAGAATCGCACCGAAACGCCGTCTCCTTCCGCGACCGCGGCCTCGGAATAGGCTGCGCAATCGAAACGCTCTGCTCTTGAAGGCGCCGATTTTTTTCGGCGCCTTTTTTTGTTTCAGCGTTTTTGGGTCGTGACGAATTGCACGCGGTGAACTCCGGGAGCGGCTATCGACAGGTCCAGGTGCAAGGCCGAGATCGGCAACCATTCCGCGATCTTTTCCGGCCATTCGACGGCCAGACAGAACGGCGACACGAGAAAGTCATCGAGCATCAACTCCTCGATTTGATGAGCGTTTTCCAAACGATACGCATCGAGATGGACCAGCGTTTTGCCGCGCCCGCGGTGGAGCGTGAAAATGTTGAACGTGGGGCTTGTCACCACTTCTTGGATACCGAGTCCGGCGGCGAGCCCCTTGACGAACGTCGTTTTGCCCACGCCGAGATCGCCGTGCAGTGCGAGGATCGAATTGGCGGGAAGTTCAGCGGCAAGCCGTGAGGCGAGCTGTTGGGTTTCGCCGGCTGAGCGCGTGATTACGCCTCGCTCGAGTTCAGCGAAGATGCTCATAGCCGGAAAGAGCCGCAAAATCTATCGCGCCATCGATCTTCGCGTCAGCATCGACGAACAATCCGATCTGCGTCAGACGCGTCTTGAATTTCCGGGCCCAGCGCCGTTCGAAGGCTGCGCGGTTCGCTGACGCCGCGAGCGAGAAGAGCAATTGATAGTCTTCGCCATCGGAAAGAGCGTGATGCGCTGGGGCTTTTCCAGAGCGCCGTGCAGCGCGGCGCGCTGCGGGTGAAACCGGCAGGTGCTCCAGCCGCACGCAGGGCTTGGCACCACGAGGCGTCAGACTGCGCAGATCCTTCGCCAAGCCATCGCTCACATCCATCATGGAGCGGACGTCCTTCTCCGCGGCCAGCCAGGCGCCTTCCTCCAGAAGTGGGGTGAAGTCTACATGGTGACTTTCCAAACTCCCGCCGAGCTGGCCTGTCACGTAGATCGAATCGCCAATCTTCGCGCCATCGCGAAAGAGTAGTCGTTTTCCGGATACAACGCCGACCAGGGTCAATGTCGCCACCAGCACTTGATCGGCCTGCGCGATGTCGCCGCCGACGATTTTCACGGAGTAGGTGCGCGCCGTCTTCGCCAATCCGATATAAAACGCTTTCAGCCACGCCGTGCTGACCTGCGCATCCAATGCCAGCGAAATCACCGCGACCGTCGGCTTCGCACCCATCGCGGCGAGGTCGCTCAAGTTGCGTTTCAAGAGTTTCGCTCCGACCTGCTCGGGACTGATTCGCCGATCGAAATGGCGGCCAAAAATCACCGGATCAACCGTGATGACTTGCTGCTTCTTTGCTGGGGCGAAGACAGCGCAATCGTCGCCAATGCCGAAGGGCGCGGGCGGATTCACGTCGCCCAGCCAACCGCGGATTTCATCGATCAATTGGTTTTCTCCCAAGCTTCGAAGGGATTTCGCGCGAATTCGTGTGAAAGGATTCACGAGTGGAAACTCAGCGATCCACGCCGGCCAGCAGGAGAACGACAGACGTGAGATTGAAAAGTCCGTGTGCGACGATGGTTGTGACGACGCGGCCACTGCGTTCATAGGCCAGCGACAAAATCAGAGCTAACACAAAGAGAGGAACAGAGGCGCTCATGTTGATGTGAGCGCATGCGAACAGCGCTGATGGTAGTGCAAATGCGAATACACGAGGCAGTCTCGTTCGCACGAACCGAAAAATGCCGGCGCGAAACACCAACTCCTCGGTGATGGGAGCGACCACCACGGCCATCAGCGCCAATAAGAAAATCTTCCAAAAACCGTGCGCATGTCCGAATAGATCGATCAACTCCTGTTTGGGTCGGGGAATCCCGAACAAATCCAGTCCTCCCTGCCAGAGGAGGCTCGCGATGGTGACCAAAGGCAGGGCGGCCAAATACGTGATCACTCCAAATTTAATCGCCGAGACCAACGGCAGCGGCGTCGCGAGGGATGAGGAAGCAGCGCTTGATGAGAAAACTCGCGTCGGCGTTTGAGAGAATTCCGCGCCGGCCGTCTGCGCCGTTGCGCTAGCCGGCACGCGGCCGGGTCGCCAGGCATTCAAAGTCTCAGGCGCCCGCCAGCCGAACGCTATGCCCGCCAAAATGCCAAGGTGAAGGCCACTGTTCGCAACCATCAGAGTGACTGCAGTATCTGTGGAAATTCCGCTGGGCAGCCAACTGTTGACGAGTCCTCCCAAGGAAAGACCAATGATGCCGCCGACAATTGCTTGGAAGGCGATGACCAGCAGCCCAAAGCCCGAGATATTCCAGCGTCCCAGCCGACATTTTCGCTGCTCCGCGGCCGACTTCGCGAACTGGTAGCGCGACGCGAGGACAAGACCGACCACCATTAGCGCAATTTCGAGAGCTGTGAAGAGGGTCGATGCGTTGAAGGCCACGGACATTCCCGGCAATTTCGCAGCCGTCCCACTACATTTCAAGGTGGGATAAGAGGTTCTGCAGCTCTGAAGTCCTCTGCCGTGTGCAGCGAAACAAGAGCGCGTTGGAGCCGCAATTTGCCCTCACAAAACGAGGATCGGAGCCGATTTATAGCTATTCAGCTCATGTCGATGGAATCCGCTTCGTCCTCAATCAACGTTCCCGCCCCCGACGCGACTGCTGCGAGCCCTGATGTCGCCGCTCTCGAGTTGCAGAACCTGGTCCCTGGTTCGCATTGGCAGGAGGGAAAGTACCTGATCGAAGAAGTCTTGCCCGACATCACCTACGGCAAATTGCTTCGTGCGGAGGACGTTGCGACAGGAGACCGAGTTATCATCCGTTCCTTTCGCGTCTCGGACGACAGCCGGGCTCGTGCGTGGTCACGAGTTTTTGGATACGAAAACACCGCGATTCAGGATCGGATTTTCGGCAACTCGGCGGAAGGACGTCGAATCGAGATCACTGCTGCGCCGGCGGGAAAGACCCTGCTCGATCATTTTTCCGGCACAAAAGCCAGGACCAAGGATGTGCGCTGGGTTTTGGAGCAACTCGTTTCTGCAATTGGTGCTCTTCATGAAAGGGGCGTGGCTCATCTCAATTTGAAACCGAGCACGATCTATGTGCGAGAGGAGGGCGGTGCGCCGAAGCTTTGTATTGGTGGATTGGAGACGCTGGTCGACATCACCCGCTCCGAACTCACGTCGATCAGTGTGGATCCATTTTATGCGCCGCCGGAAGGCATCGGTTTGCTCCAGCATCATGCGAGTCCGGCGCTGCGCGCTTGGGATTGGTGGTCGGTTGGACGCATCTTGCAGGAGTTGATTTTGGGAACTCACGTCTTGGGGCTTCTGATCGATCGAGATGTTTCGCGGCGCACCCCGGAGCTGCTTATTCGCGCCGATCAATTTCTGCGCGAAAAAGATATTCAGCGTTCTCGTCCAGGCGGCGTCGAATTGATGACCGGCCTCGATGAGGAGCGGCGAGTGCTGCTGCGCGGATTGCTGGCAAGTTGCCGCGACGCGCGCTGGACCACTCGTGATATTCAAGCGTGGCTGCGCGGTGAAACTCCGCGGGAACGCTACGATCTCCCGCGGGCGACGCGGCTTTTTCAATGGAACGACTACGGGTACTCGCTTCCGGAGATTGCCGAACATTGTTCTCGCGCGGAAAATCGTCAGATTGCGATCGATCAGATATTCGGCGCTGAACGCGCAGATAGTCTGTTCAGTTTTATTCAGGCCGACAGCTCACAGCGGTTTCTCGCGGACCGGCTGCGCGATCTCACGGAGCTAGCGGCAAACAGTGCGTTTGCGAACCTTCCGCCCGCAACGGTGCGAGAAGTCCTAAGCGCCGTGGCACTCGGTTTTGTCGGCGGCCAAGACTTCGGCCTGCGTGTTCGCGGCGAGCCAGTCAGTGCGACGCTTCTTTTGAAACTGCTGAAGGAGAGCACCGACGGATCCGCGCTCTTGTTTATCGAAACGCTCTGCGACCCGACGCTTGGTCAATATCTGAGCCAGCTCGATTCTTCGGCGTCGCGCCTGCTGCTCGATCTCTATCGCGATATGGCGGCCGCGCTCGCACAAGGCGCGTCGAACCATTGGCTTTCGCGATCAGATCGCGCGGCGGTTGCGCAAGTTTGCGCTCTGTTGTTGCGCGAAGAAAAGGACCTGAAGCACGATTTGGAAAAAGCGCGCGAGAAGTATGCGATCTCGCGTATCGACAACCTGAATACGCTGTTCCAGCGAAACGATTTGAGGGTGGCCGAGCTGGCTCTGCTGTTGTTCACCTTGGCGCAGCCCGAGAAGTTCGAGTATCTGACCCATGAGGCTTGGCTCGCGGAGCGTCGGGGGAAACTCGAAGCGGAGGCGGAAGTTCTGGCGCGCGCGCTCACTTGGAAAAACTTTGCGTCGGTTCACCGATTTGGCGCGTTGCTCATTGGACCGGTCATTCTTCACGTGGCGTTCTGGTTGATTGTGGCTGGCTCTGTCGCTCTGGCCCGACCTGGCCGCGCGACGCTGATCATCGCATTGGCCCTCGTGGCGGCGATGTTTCTCGTACGCGTCGTCACGCGAAAAATCTGTTTTCACGCCCTGGTGCGGCGGACTCAGGCTAAAGTTTCCAAATACCCGACCGCGCAGATGTGCGACGGTGAAGTTCAGGCCTGTGTGTCGAAATCGAAAAATACCGCCTCGGGTAATCTTCGTCAGGAGCTGCAACGGGTAGCCCAAGCGATCAAGGAACTCGGAGAAACGCAGTCCGCGTCAGGAACGGTTCGCCCCCCGGAGTCGTTCGCGATTTCCCGCGTGGTTGCGATCGCATCCACCCTGGTTGCTTTGGCCTGCGTCGCGACGTTCACGCCACCGATCATCAAAAATCCGCCGCAATGGCCAAAACTGAAGAGTGCCTGGCTGACGCCGCCGGCCCAGCCGCGTAGTGCTTCTGCCACTACAGAGCTTGGTCATGCCGGATCTTCAACCACCGTTGCGCCCGCCGCGCATTCGACTGCTGCTTTAACGAGCGAGACTCTCGACGGCAAAAACGTGGGCGAGGCTGCGGAAAAGCCATCGAACGCGAAAAACGGAAAGAAAACACAAGCTGTCACTCAAATGAGCTGGGGTTTCCGCGAGCCCTTGGACTTGCCCATGATGAAAAGCCTGGAGCCGGTGGATGCTTCGCCCGAGCAGCTCGACGCTGCATTGGAGGAAGGCGCGAGCGAAGTGGCTCCGTACATCCCGGAGACAATTGGCGCACTCATTGCCGTGCGCGTGCCGACGGATGAGGATGTCGGGCTGATGCTTTTCGACGGAAAAGGAAATAAGATCGCCGACCGTCGCGTTTATCGCGTCGCGTATCTGCCCTTGGCGCGGAGTTGGTTCATGCTCGGCGGAAAGCCGGCAATCTATCTTGGCAACTGAGCCACTCAGGCCGGGCTCGTGATGATCTTGCCGTTCGAGAAAACGACTCGACCGGCGACGATTGTTGTCCGCACGCGGCCTTTTAGCGTCTGGCCATGCCAGGGCGAATTTCGGGATTTGCTGAAGCCGTTTTTCGCGTCGTAGGTCCAGCTTTCTTCTGGGTCGAAGAGACAGATGTCAGCAGGAGCGCCCGGGGCGAGCGTGCCCGCGGGTAGTTTGAGCAGCTCCGCTGGCTTCCGCGTGAGCAGGTCGATCACAAAAGGGAGGCTGAAGCCGTTTTGATTGACCAAAACGTCGAGAGAAATCGAAAGCGCTGTCTCGAGGCCAATGATGCCGTTCGGCGCGAAATCGAACTCCTTGTCCTTCTCGTAATCGGTGTGTGGCGCGTGATCTGTCGCGATGATGTCCAGCGTGCCGTCGCGTAGGCCAGCGATGATTTCCTTCCGGTCCGCTTCGGTTCGGAGCGGCGGATTCATTTTGAGATGAGTGTCGTAGGTCGACAGCGCGTCCTCGGTCAGAGCCATGTGGTGCGGCGTCGCTTCCGCTGTGATCTTGATCCCGCGAGCCTTCGCGCGGCGGATGATCTCGACTGAATTTCGCGAGGAAATGTGCTGCAGGTGAATGTGCGCGCCGGTGTAGGTCGAGAGAATGATGTTGCGCGAGACAATGATGTCTTCGGCGCAATTCGGCCAGCCGCGGAGCCCCAGGCGCGTGGACATCACGCCTTCGTTCATCACCGCACCTTGGGTCAGCGAAGTGTCCTGGCAGTGGTCCATGACCGGCAGATCGAACATCTTCGCGTACTCGACGGCGCGGCGCATCAGCTCGTTGTTCTGCACGCAATCTCCGTCGTCCGTGATGGCGACCACGCCGGCGCGTTTGAGCGACCCGATTGGCGCGAGAGCTTGTCCCTTTTGGCCAACCGTGATGCAGCCCGTAGGATAAATGTGCACGACGGCGTCGCGGCGCGCCGTGTCCTTCATCAACTGGATCGTGCCGGCGTTGTCGGCGACCGGCGACGTGTTCGGCATGCTGACGATCGTCGTGAAGCCACCTGCGGCGGCGGCGTGCGAGCCGCTTTGAATCGTTTCCTTATGCGTCTGGCCGGGTTCGCGGAGGTGTACGTGAACATCCACGAGGCCCGGGCAGGCCACCAGGCCATGGGCATCGATCTTTTGCGCCTGCTGTTTTTGCGCGTCGGAAAAACTTTCGACGACGCGACCGTCGGTCACGAAAAGATCGCCTTGGCCATCGCGGCCGGAAGCGGGGTCAATGACTCGAGCGTTGGAGATCCAAAGATGGGCCATGTGGGAAGATCAATCGGTCGGCTGGGTGGCTGTGACGTAGTCGGTTTGGCCGCCCGAGCATAGATAAAGCACCGCCATGCGCACCGCGATGCCGTTGGTGACTTGTTCGAGGATCACGCTGCGTTCTCCGTCGGCCAGCTCGCTGTCGATTTCGACACCGCGATTGATGGGGCCGGGGTGCATGATCACCGCTTTGGGGTTCAGCCATGAGGCGCGGGTTTTGTTCAAACCAAACATGCTCGTGTATTCGCCCAGCGAAGGAAAGTGACTGCTCGTCTGCCGTTCGTGCTGTATCCGGAGAAGCATTACAACTTCGGCATCGGCCAATGCGCTGCGGAGATCGTGGGAGACACGCACGCCGAAATCGGTGAACCAATGAGGAACCAGGGTAGACGGACCGACCAGCGTGACGTCCGCGCCCATTTTCGTGAGCGCGTGAATGTTCGAACGCGCAACGCGGCTGAACAAAACATCTCCGAGGATCGCAACCTTGCGGCCCTGAAGCGAACCGAGGTGCTCCTTCATGGTAAACGTGTCGAGCAAGCCCTGCGTCGGATGTTCGTGCGCGCCGTCGCCGGCGTTGATCACGGGGATGTCGAGGATCTTGCTCAGGTAGAGCGGAGATCCGGAGGCAGCGTGGCGGATCACGATCATGTCGGCGTTGAGCGCTTCGATGTTTTGCGCGGTGTCACGGAGGGTTTCGCCCTTCGTCGTGCTGCTGCTTGCGGCGTCGACAGAAATAACGTCTGCGCTGAGCCGTTTCGCCGCCATGTCGAAGGCCATGCGCGTGCGCGTGCTTGGCTCGAGGAAGAGGTTGACGATCGTCTTGCCCCGGAGGGCCGGGACTTTCTTCACGCTGCGTCCCAATATCTTTTTGAAGGCAGCGGCGGTCTGGTGGATGTGATCGATTTCAGCCAGCGAAAGCTCTTCGAGGGTGAGGAGATGTTTGCGCGTCCAGGGCATGGAAATTAGGAGGCGCTTCGGACGATGATTTCGTCTTGCGCGGCGGATTTGGCGTCCAGTTTCACGATCACTTTTTCCGTATCAGCGGTTTGAATACTAAGGCCGCAGTAATCGGGAACGAAGGGGAGTTTGCGGCCACCGCGGTCCACCAGCACGGCGAGTTCTACTTTGGAAGGACGGCCGTGGTCGAAGAGTTCGTCGAGGGCGGCTTTGACGGTGCGGCCAGAAAAAAGCACGTCGTCGGCCAGCACAACCGTGGCGCCGTCGATATCACCGTCGATCTGAGTCGGCATGAACTCCTTCGGGATGGGGTTCTGGCCAATATCGTCGCGATGAAACGAAATATCGAGCGTGCCCAACGAGGCTTGAGGAATGCGGGCCGTCAATCGCCTGGCAAATTCGATGCCGCCATTGGCAATGCCCAGGATGAACAATCGATCGGTCCTGGCATGGCGCTCCAAGATGTTTTGAGCGACCCGCTCGATGGCGGAATTGATGTCGCGTTCGTCGATTCGGCGAGTGTCGGGCACGAGGAGTCGTTGTGCCGGGGAGGTTGGGCGATGGGAAGTTTTTTTCCGCCGCGCTCGAAGGGTATAAAACAAAAAGCGACGGCACGAGGCCGTCGCTTTTAGTGATGCTGTGCTGTGTCAGTCGCTTAGTACGCGGTTTTTGGCGGGAAGAAGACCTGCCGAGCCGTTGCGAACAGAATTTTGATGTCCAAGAACAACGACCACTTGTTGATGTACAGGAGGTCGTAGCCGACGCGTTTCTCGAGGAGAGACACTTCGGAAATCTCGCCGCGAAAGCCCTTGCTTTGCGCCAAGCCAGTGATGCCGGGTTTGACGTGGTGGCGAGAGTAGTAATTCCGCAGCAGCTTCGCGAATTCCTCGTCGTGCTCGATCATGTGCGGGCGAGGGCCGGCGACGCTCATGTCGCCGAGGAGCACGTTGATGAACTGAGGAAGCTCGTCGATGCTCGTCCGGCGCATGATGCGACCGAAGGCATAGACGCGGCTGTCGCCATTTTTCGCTTGGATGCGCATTTGCTCCTTGGTCTGCGAGGCCACATGCATCGTGCGGAACTTCCAGATATTGAAGCGACGCTTGTTGATGCCTGAACGGAGCTGCGGATAGAAAATCGGGCCCGGCGATTGGACGCGTTGGATCATCCAAACCAGAATGGTGATCGGCGGGAGAAGGAAGAGCACAACCGGAAGCGAGACCGCGATGTCGAGAGCGCGCTTCTGGATGCGATTGACGGGATTCTCCAACGGTTCGTCGTCCAGCGTGAAGAAGGTGTATTCGCCTTCGTGATCTACGGTGATCGGGTGCTCGTAGAAGCTATTCAGGTTGTTGTACAACCGGACGCGGCAGCCCATGCGCTGGGCGGATTGGATGACGCGATTCGAATGTTCGCGATCGAGATAGAATTGAAGAAGGACGACCTGACCCACGTGTTGCTCGGCGAGCACGTGATCGATGTCTTCGACTCGGCCGAAGAGCGGCAGGCCTTCGATAACCGCGCCTTTGTCGTCGTTGGAAAGATAGCCAACGGGCTCGACGCCGAGGTGGGCTTTTTGAGTGATCCAGCCCTTCAGGCGGCGAACGTCTTCAGCGGAGCCGACGAAGAGCGTGCGAACCGAGCTGTCTTTGAAGAAAACGTGGGAGAGAATTCCTGGCAGGAAGCAGTTGACGACGTACAGAACGACGGCCGATGCAGCGAGGAAGCTTCCTAGGAAGAGACGGCTGATGTAGGCGTCCTTTGTCGCGAATGCGACGGCGAAGAGCACCAAGGCGATGCGGACGAGTTGGCGCTGCGTGATCTGGAGCAATTCCATCCAGTTCAGGAAGCCCAGACGCCCGCCCATCGTGCGGTAGGAGCGCGTGCTGATCAGAGTGCCACCGATGACGCCGAGGAAATAGAGCTGCAGGTTGGTGTCCGTCGCGAATCGAATGAAGGACGTGGCCTGCATGAAAGAGACCCAAAGGAGATACAGCGCGCCGAGGATCGCGGTGACGCAAAACCCGTGGAGCGAAAGTAGTCCTTCTTGGCGGTTCTTAAGCATGGTCTTCTTTTGATAACGATTTGCGCTGCTGGTCCAGATACTATCGAAACGGGGGTCTGGAATGAATCAGGACCGCCCTGCCGGTCTGCTAGGGGAAACCATGAGTTGTTTAACTCGTTTTACGGGAATAATTCCCATGGGACGTAAGGGGGCGTGAACCTAGGTCGAGGGCCATTGAATTGATATAGCGGCGGGAGCGAGCGCTGGGAAACCGGTTTGGCTGGACAATGTTCCCGACATTTTCAGGCATCTTCCCCTTTACCAGCACGACCAATGCCGCTTCGCATCCTCCACTCGATACGTTCCGTCAACCCACACGGAGGCGGACCAGTCGAGGGTGTTAAGCAGATGGCCGCAATCAATCGCGGGCGAGGGCACTCGATCGAGGTGGTTTCCTTGGATGCGGCCGACGATCCATGGGTGAAGGCTTTTCCTCTCCCGTGTCACGCGATGGGGCCGGTCAAAGGGAGTTACGGCTACTCGGGCAAGCTGGTGCCTTGGCTCAGGGCGCACCGCTCGGATTACGACGCGGTGATCGTCGATGGGCTATGGCAGTACAATGGGCTCGGCGTTTTCCGCGCGCTGCGCGGCACCAGCACTCCCTATTTTGTTTTCACTCATGGCATGCTGGATCCGTGGTTCAAGCGCACGTATCCACTGAAGCACCTCAAAAAGTGGCTCTATTGGCCCTGGGGAGATTACCGCGTCTTGAAGCACGCTCGCGCCGTTTTGTTCACCTGCGAGGAAGAGCGGCGGCTCGCGCGCGAGTCGTTCTGGTTATACAAGGCAAACGAGAGGGTCGTCAGTTTTGGCACGGGTGCGCCGACGGGAAATCCGACGGAACAGAAGAAGCTCTTTGCGGAAAAATTTCCCGAGACGAACGGTAAGGAATGCTTTCTTTTTCTGGGCCGCGTGCATGTGAAAAAAGGCGCTGACTTACTGTTCAAGGCGTTCGCGGAAATTCTGAAAAATGGCGCCACGGGCCTCTCGGGGAGACCGGTGCATCTCATCGTGGCCGGGCCGCATGAACATGACTATGGCGCTGAAATGAAGGCGTTGGCGGCGGCGCTCGGGATCGCGGAGCGCGTGACGTGGACCGGGATGATCACGGGCGATCTGAAGTGGGGCGCCTTCTATCAATCGGCGGCCTTCGTTTTGCCTTCTCACCAGGAGAATTTCGGCATCGCTGTGGCCGAGGCGATGGCCTGCGGGGTGCCGGTGCTGATTTCCAACAAGGTGAATATTTGGCGGGAAATCGATGCGGATGGCGCGGGTCTGGTGGAGAACGATGACCTGCCCGGAACGACGAAACTCCTGTCGCGCTGGTTGAAACTTTCCGTTGCTGATCGTGAAACCATGGCCGCGCGCGCGGTGGCTTCTTTCCGCAACCGGTTTCACGTCGATCAAAGCGCGCAGTCGCTGATTGACGCGATCGAGGCGCGCTAAGGGGGCAGGCCTCCACTTATTGATCGACGGAGTTGATCAATAAGTGGAGGCCTGACCCCTTAGGCCGGTGGCGCTAATCCCGCGCTTCCGCATCCCAGGCTATTTCCAAAAAGAAACGACGTCTTCCTGGCGAACCCAGCCGGTTTGGCCGTTGGTGAACGCGAGCCGGGACCAGCCGAGAAACGTCTTGTCGACGATTGCGACGGTTCCTGCGGCGAGAGGCGTGGTCTTCTGCGTCGTATCGGCTTCCGTCGGAATGGAGCGCAGTATCGACGGCTTCCAAACGAGCACGGCTCGCGTGTCCTGAGCTTCTTGATAGAGGTTTTTCGCGAGTAACGCTGTCGCGCTGCCGAGGATTCCGAGCGCAACGAAGGTAAGGCCCACGATGCGACCCCAGCGTCCGACGCTTCGATAAGCGCGAAGCAGAAGGAGCGCGGCTCCGGCGCCGCCGACGAGCATCAACGCCAAGAAGCAGCACTGCCATTCGGCGGGGGACAGGAGACGCGCGACACTTTGCGCAGGAGCGTCGCTTACGAAGCCCGTCAGCAGGTTTGGCGTGTATCCCGCGTGGCTCAGCAGAAGCGTTAGCTCCCAGCGCACCGTCGGGTTTCGTGGGTGCTGCACGAAGGCCGCGGCCGCCTGGGCAGCGGCTTCGCCCCAGCGATTCTGTTGGGCGAGGGAGAGCGCGAGATTATGCCGCGAACTCCAGCGCAGCGGATCGGCCGCCACCTCTTTTCGCCAGATCGACTCCGCCCCCGTGAAATCGCCAGCCGCGTAGGCTTTGGCCGCCGACGTTTCCGCGTCAGCGGCGTGTACTTGCGCCACGAATACAAGGGTGAGCGCGAGCATCGCGGCGAAAGGCAGCAGATTGCGGCGGAGGAAAAGCTGAAACGGGGAGAACCCTGGCGTTGGCTTGGCCGCGAGTGCGGCTTCGGCGCGGCTGGCCCAGGTATCCGGCAGAGTGCCGCCCGAGCGGTACTGCGCGTTCTCGGCCTCACTCCATAGCGCGGCCCATTGGTTGGCGAGTTCGGGAGTGACGGCGGGATCGCGTTTCAAATCTCTCGGCGTCGGCACGGCGCTGGGGATTCCCCAAACGATTGCCGAATCTCGCTGCCAAGCCTGCAGCAAGGAACTCAGGCGCGGCTGGTCCTTCGTTCGGCCGATTTCCGCGATTGTCGCTTTTAACCGCGCTCGCGCTTCGCGCCGCGGCTTCAATGGATCGGTCGCGCGAGCGCGCCGCCATGCGAGACCAAGCCAGAGCACGAGTACACCTAACCACGGAAGTGAGCCAAGGGCGAGCAGCGTACGGTCGCCCCAGGGCGCGCGGGCCGACGGCGAATCCGGCAAGGCGTCGCGAGGAATTCCTGCCGGGGCGGACGGGGGCGCGGCAAGCTGCTGTTGTTGCTCGGCTGGCGCCGCGGCGGAAGTCGCCCTGGTATTGTTCGGAGCCGGCGTGGCGGCGGGTGTTTGTACCGGCGCAGCGGATACAGTGACGGTGACTTTTTCCGTGGAGACGGTTTGGTATTCGCCCTTGTTGGGATCGAAATAGGTCCAGGAGATCGGGCCGAGCGTGTAGGTGCCGGGCTGGGTGGGGATCAGCACGACGTCTTCGGTCAATGTTCCCTCAAAGACCGCTCCATCCTTGAGGGTCCGGTGCGCTTGCGGCTGCACCACGCGGAAGTCACGGGAAACATCCCGGGCTGGCAGCGCGGAAATGTCGGGCCAGTTTCCGATTCCCGACATGGTCAGGGTCCAGGTGATGGGCTCTCCCGTGTGTGCGGTGTGCGGCACGACTTTCGATTCCAGAGCGAATTGGCCGACGGCGCCGTTGAAGGTCGCCGGCGCAGACGAGGGAAGGGGTTTGACGTGAATCGTCGGGCGCGAACTCGTGATGGAATATTGCTCGAGATTTGGCCGGGCGAAAAAGCCCATGCTGGGCGCGCCGGTGGTGAGATTCACCAGTTGAGCAACCGCATTCAGTGTGACGTCGCCGGGCTGTTTGAGGAGGGCCCGCGTGCGATAATAAATTTCGGCGCGATGTTCGCCCGACACGACGGTTTCCTGCATCTCCGGTTTCGCCCACTCCTCCACGGTGAGCGGCGCCGGATTCCATTCGGGTTGGTTTCCGAGTGAGTGGAAGTAGCGGCGAGCAATATTCAGCGTGTATCCAAGTTTGAATACCTGGCCGGCCCAAACCTCGTTCGGCACGTCGATCTTCGAATTCGCCACGGCATCGAGCGAGACGTTGGATTGCCCCACGGTTGCCTCGCCCACGTCGTAAGTCGCGGCAGCGACTTCGATCCTGCCTTTGTTGGTTTGTACGCCAAACGTCGGGATGGTGACGGGCGCTTGCTGCGTGGCGCGGGCGCGATACGTGATCACGACGCTCTGCGACATGCGGCCGTTGACGATCGACATGTTTCTGGACTGGCCGACGGACTGTAGTTGCAGACCCGCTACAGCCGGAACGGCCGGGTCATCTTTCGGCTCACAGTTTTCGAAGACGAGTTGAAGCTCGCTGGCTTGATTGTACGACAGCGTGCCGGACGCCGGCTCCCAATGAATCGATTGCGCGCGAACGAAAACGACGGCGGCGAGAAAGACGAATGCGAGAGAAAGATGACGCATGAGTTCTACCAATTTTTTCCCGCCTTGGCCGGCGTCTGTTTGTCGCCGCGCATGATTTGTTGAAGGCGAACGGGAGAGTCTTGATTGCGGACTTGTTCGAGCTTTTGCAGGGGCACGACGAGCTCTGGATTGGCGGGAGTTTGTGGCACGGGTTTGTCGGGAGCGCCGCCGACTTTTTGAGTCTCGGGATTTCCAGAAGCCGGCTGAGGCTGAGGTTTCTGCTGATCGGGTTTCTTCTGCATATCCCCGAAAGCTGACTGCGCTTTCGATGCGTCGCGGTTCTGTTTCTGCTGATCCGAATCCTGGTTATTCGATTTGTTGGACTGATCCTGATTCTGAGGTTGTTGGTTCTGCCCCTGCTGCTGCTGATCCGAGGATTTGTTTTGTTTTTGATCCTGCGATTTGGATTTCGATGGGTCCTGCTGATTCTCGTCGGACTTCTGTTGATCGGATTTCTGCTCGTCGGAGTTCGAGTCCTTTTGCTGGTCCTTATCTTTATCCTGATTTTTTTTGTCCTTATCGTTCTGCTTTTGATTCTGCTGCTGCGGGGGCGGCTCTGGTTTTTTCAGTTCGTCCTTCAGCTTTTCGCGCAATGTCGGCCAATCGGCCGCCTTGGAGTCGAGGGCTTCACCGGCGTCCACCGCCTGGAGGGCATCGAGGATGGAGCCCTCGGCGACGGGTTCCTTGGCCGCCTTGATTCTTTCAGCGTAGGTCAACGTGCTTTTCGCCAGTTCCGCGTAATCGCGCGCATTGAGTGAAGGCCGCGCCGCGAGTTGTCCGACTAGCGCGCTCAACGGTTCCGCGGCGGAACTCGAGCCGGGCGCGGCGGGCGAGCTGGCGCTAGAGTTTGCGCCCGGCGCGGAGCTGGAACTTGTCGTCGAACCCGGAATCGGCGGAGTTGCCGTGATGGCATCGACGCGGCTCAGTCCGACCGTTAGAAAAACCGCCAGCATGGCAACCGTCGCCGTGGTGGCGGCCTTCGCAGCCGGTCGTGCAAGAGGCGCGAGTTTGACATCGCGCGCCTTCGGATGAACGGGAAATTCGCGCCAGAAACTCCATAGAAAAAGCAGGAACGCCGGAGCCAGGGCCCATTGGAAACGCTCGACGAGTCGCACTTGGCGCTCTTCGCGGAAAGAACCTTTCTTGCCGGTATCGACGGTCGACTGGATCAATTGCGCGAGGTCCACCCACGCGCTCGCGTCGCGATAAGTGCCATGCGTGATCTCTGCGAGTTGCTGCAGTGTGGCGGGTTCGAGTTTCGAGAGCACCACCGCGCCGCGCTCGTCTTTGACGTAACCGCCGGCGCCGTCCGGCACGATGGCGCCTTCAGCCGTGCCGACGCCAAGGCTGAGGACGCGGACGCCTCGCTCCTTCAACTCGGCCGCCGCATCCTTCCAGTTATTTTCCGTGGCCTCGCCATCCGACAGAATGATGAGAAAACGGTCCGCGCTGCTGTTCGTGCCGAAAGCGGAAAGCGCCGTATCGATCAGCGCTTTGTAATTTGTCCCGCCCTCGGGCAGAAAATCAGGGGAGAGCGCGGGCAGAAATTCATTCAGGATCTCGTAGTCGCTGCTCAACGGACTCTGCAGAAAGGCCGTGCCGGCGAAAACGATGAGGCCGACGCGCTCGCCTTGGAGACGTTCGAGCAGGCTCGTGACCAGGAGCTTCCCGCGATCGAGGCGGGAGGGTTTGATGTCCGGCGTGAGCATGCTTCGCGAGAGGTCCAGGGCGATGATGATCTCACGGGCTTGATCGAAAACAGGTTCGTCAACGCGTCCCCATTGCGGGCGCGCGAAGGCGACCACAGCGCAGGCCAGCGCGAGCCAGAAACGCCAGCGAATCTTGCGGCCATGCTTTGTATCCAGTTTTCCACTTCGTGCGGGTGCGCCGACCAATTCCAGATTTCGCGTGCCGGCCTGCGCGCGCATGATTTTGGGATGCGACAACTCCTGAGCGGCGGCGCTGCGCCCGCGACGAAATTCCAGAATCCAGAAAATCGCCGGAACGAAAAGCGCCCAAAGTACGTGTGGAAAATGAAACGTCATCAGCGTGTTGGCGTCGGTCGATTTCCGGCTGGTCTGACTGCGGGGCGGATGTCTGCGCCGGACGGAGTCACGAGAGGGAGCGGCGGCGGCTCGCCGGCAGCAGTTTTGGCATCAACCGCGGGCAATCGGCCTTTGGGTGCAGCGAACTTGCGGCGACGTCGAGGCGAGCGAGCCAGGCCTGCCCCACAGAGCAGAAGCAGGATGCCGGCGCCCGCGGGCCAATGGAAAAGCTCACTCGTGAGCAGATACGATTTCGCCTGAAATTCTATTTTCTGCGCGCGGTCGATCGACTTGAACGCCTGTTGGATCGTCTGCAAATCGTCGGCGCGGAAGTATCGACCTCCCGTTTGATTCGCGATGTCGCGCAAAGCGCTCTCGTCGAGGTCCGACAGCTGTCGCGTGGTGCCGACGCGTTCGCCGGTGCGATCGTCAAAAACTGGAAATGGCACCCAGCCATCCCGGCCCGCGCCGATCGTGTAGACCGGAATGCTGCGCGATTTCGCGATGGCTGCGGCCTGCTTGGGCGAGAGCGTGCCGCGATTGTTCGCGCCGTCGGTCAACAGAATCACGAAGGCTCCTTTTCGTTGGTTGTCCTCCTCGTGTTTGGCCTGTTCGAGGCGGGTCAGCGAAACGCCCAGGCCATCTCCGATCGCGGTGCCGTCCTCGATCATGCCGATCTTGAGACGCTCGGTTTGGCGGCCCAGCCAATCGTGATCGAAGGTGAGCGGCGCGAGCGTGTACGCGCGGCCGGAGAAAACCACCAAGCCAATGCGATCGTTGGGCCGGTCGTTGATGAAGGCTTGAATGACCGGCTTGATCGCCTGGAGCCGGTTCATGGGCCGGCCGTTTTTCTCGTAGTCTTCCGCCATCATCGAACCGGAAAGATCGATCGCCAGAATCAGATCGTAACCTTGCGAGCGCACTTCGCGTTTGTCTTCCACGCGTTGAGGACGGGCGAGCGCGACGATCAACAAGACGATTCCGAGCGTGGCCAACCACTGCGGCCAGCGCGAGGTTTGCGCGAGCGATGGTCGGTGCCAGGCGGCGGCGAACGGCACGAGCAGCACCGGCACGGGCCGTCGGCCGCGAAGCCAAAAAATCAGCGGCAACGCGAGAAGCGCCGCGAGCCATTCAGGATGAAACAACCGCAAGTCATCCCAGAGCACGAGCGCGCCAACTGCCTGCGTCGATAAAAGGTGCATCGCGAACACAGCGTTCAACGCGAACCTCCAGCCCGCATGCGCGCGTGGAAAAATCGCACGAGGGCATCGAGGCGATTTTGATCCGTGCCGACGGCCAGCCGGCTCAACGGATCGGGAATCAATTCACGCCAGCCGGCATCGCGCTCGCTTTTCCATGTCGCATGCGCGGCGCGTTGCGCAGCGGAATTGTCCAATGTGACGAGGCGGCCGCTCAATGGATCGTAGGCCGAAAAACTTTCTTCGTCCGGCATCTCGCGCTCCCAAGGATCTTCGACCCGAAATCCCATCGTCTGATAACGACGCTGCAAAACCGCCCAACCTTCCGGCTTCGGCCGGGGCGGAAAATCGCTCAGCCAAAGCACGACGCTGTGTTTCGGCGCGGCGCGCGACAGCAAACGCCACGGAATCGAGGCCAGCGCGTTTTGCGCCTGCTCCGCACCGAGCGATTGCAGGTCGGGCGCCGGCGAGGTCAGCAAACTTCCCGCGAGATGAAGGATGGAGCCTCGACCGCGCACCGGTTGGCGAAAGGTGTAGCCAGTCGGCGTCGCGTGCACGTAACCGACGCGGTCGCGATTGACGGCGCCGAGCATCATGACGAGCCCGGCGAGTTCGAGCAGCGCTTCGCGTTTTGACTGAGCGCCGGAGCCAAACTGCAGACTGGGCGAGTCTTCGAAGACGAGCAGGAGGGTGACCTCGCGTTCCTCGACGAATTTTTTCCGGTAGGCTTCGCCCAGGCGCGCGGTGACGTTCCAGTCGATGTCCCGCACATCGTCGCCGAATTCGTATTTCACGACCTGATCGAATTCCATGCCGCGTCCGCGGAAGGCGGAGCGATATTCGCCGCTCAGCACGTTCTCGACGGCGTGGCGCACGCGCCATTCGAGCTGCCGAAGCAAGGGCAGAGCGGAAGCGCTCGGCTTGGCCGTTGTATCCGTGGAAGCCATACAGAATCCTGACGCGAAACTCAGATCGCGGGCACGGGTGTTTTCGCGAGCACGCGGGAAACCAGGTCGTCCGCCTTGATCTCTTCCGCCTCCGCCTCGTAGGTGAGGCCGATGCGATGGCGCAAGACGTCTGGCGCGATTTCCTGAATGATCGAGGGCGTCACGAAATCCTGACCGCGCAACCAGGCCAGCGCGCGGCTCGCTTGAAACAAAGCCAGCGACGCGCGCGGCGACGCGCCGAACGTCAGATAACGCGTGCCCGGCTCGAGCTGGTTCTTTGGATCGGTCGCCATCGCGCGCGTGGCGCGAACGAGGGCGAGCATGTACGCCTGCAACGAAGGCGCGACGTGCACCTTGTCGACCTCGACTCGGAGCGAAAGCAATTCCTCGCCCGAGGAAACAGCGACGAGCGACGGCTGCTGCGTGACCTGCCCCCAGCGCTGCATCATCTGCGTCTCTTCGTCGATGTTTGGATAGTCGACGAGCAGCTTGAAAAGGAAACGATCCGTCTGCGCTTCGGGAAGCGGGTAGGTGCCTTCTTGTTCGACGGGATTTTGGGTCGCCATGACGAAAAACGGCTTGGGCAACGGATGCGTTTTCCCGCCGATCGTGACCTGCCGCTCCTGCATCGCTTCGAGCAATGCGCTCTGCACCTTGGCTGGCGCACGATTGATTTCGTCGGCCAGGACCAAGTTGGCGAAAATCGGACCGAGGTGCGGGCTGAATTCGCCGGACTTCGGCTGAAAAATCATCGTGCCGACGACGTCGCTCGGGAGGAGGTCGGGTGTGAATTGGACCCGCTCGAACTGCACGCCGAGCGCGACGCCGAGAGAGCGGACGAGAAGCGTCTTCGCCAATCCTGGCATGCCCTCGAGAAGCACATGGCCATTGGCCAGCAGAGCGACGAGCAGGCGCTCGACGACGGCATCCTGGCCAATCACGGCTTTGCCAATTTCATCTCGGAGTTTTTGGGACCAACTTGGACCGGTGATCATGAACGACGTATTGAATCTAGAAGAGTGCGGGACCGAGGTTTGACTTGTGCCGCGGCGAAGAGTTTCGCTGAGAAAAAGGCGAGCAACATGGATTTACCAACTCAAATCCAAACTAAGCTCGATGCCGTTGGAATTCTCGCGAGCGACGTCGAGGAACGCTTCGTGCGCGGCTCCGGTCCGGGCGGGCAAAAAATAAACAAGACCTCGTCGACTGTCGTGCTGCGCCATCGGCCGACCGGGGTGGAGGTGCGCGTGCAGCGTGAGCGTTCCCAATCGGCCAATCGCGAGATCGCCTGGCTCGAGCTCTGCGAAAAAATTTCCATGGCGGCGCGCGCCGAGCAGGCGGAGCGCATTCATGCTCGCGAAAAAAATCGCCGCCGAAATCGCACCAAATCTCGTGCGCAAAAAGCGCGGATGGTCGCGGGCAAGCGCCATCGCAGTTCCGTGAAAAACCGACGCGGACGTGTGATCGAGGATTGAAGTGTGCCGATCGCTTCGTTGTACCAAGGGAAACGTCGGAACAACTCCAGCTCCTTCGGTCCTACAAAAACAATGAAGATCGCCTTCTTCCAACTCGCCTTCGCCCTCGTGTTCCTGGGCTTGGCCGGTTGCACGACAACTCCCGCAAAACTTAAACCTGTTTCTCCGAAAGCCGACACGGCTGTCGTCGTGCCGGAAAAGGCTAAAACAGATGAGCCCCAAAATGCACCCGCGCCGATTTCCGCCGCGAGCGCGGAGGTGAAATTGGGTGGGCTGCCTCCTGGTGAATTCGCGATCCTGGTGGAGTCGCTGCCGGCAGGTGGAACGGTCGTGGTCAACGGTATCCCGGTGGGTCGCGCGCCGCAGCGCATTGTGCTGCCCGGCAGCTCGCATGGATTTTTCCGCGACGATGTTTCGCTGAAGGTTCGCTTCATCGCGCAGGATGCGACGCGCACCTCGCAGACGGTCGAAGAATTGCTCACGCCTCTCGATCGCATACCTGCGATTGTGCGTTTCACGCCAAGCGGCGCGACTCGCGTGGCCCGCTGAGCCTGCGACTAGGACGACGAGAGAAGAGAGACGCGATCGCCGACGCGCAAAGTGCCGGCCAGTTTTTCGTGGATCACATTTTGCCCGAAGTTCACATCGCCTGGTGAATTTGCAGCGCGTCGATAGGTCGCGAGCGTGCGCAAGGGTTCTTTGGAGCGTTCGCCTGTTTGCTGGTCCGTGGTCGTCACGATGCACCGCGCGCAGGGACCGGCGGAACGAAACGGAACCTGCCCGATGAAGAAACGTTTCCAACGGTCCTCCGCAAACGCCTCGACACCGCGCACCACGACGTTTGGGCGAAACCGATCCATCGGCACCGGCTGCTCGCCGCGCGCGATGATTCGTTGATTCAATTCGTCGAGCGATGCTTCGGAAATAACGAGAAACGGGCACGCGTCGGCGAAGTTCACGCGATCCGTGGGGGACGCAGCGGTTTTGAGCACGGGCCGATTGAACGCGGCGCCGATGCGAACCAAGCGGAGCGTGCGATGCAGTGTGTCGCTGAGCCACTGAGCAATTTCGTCGCCGCAATCCTCCGCGATGAGACCGTGGCTGCTCCAGACGGAGACGACGTGTTCGACGGGATGATCGGCGCGCAGAGCAGCGCGCGGACTCTTGGAAGTTCCGCAACTCAACTCCAGGGCATGATCGACATACTGGGGCGCGAGGGTGGCGAGCGCCGGAACATTTCGTTGGCTGATGAAATTCCCCGCCTCGTCGATGATCATGAAGCGCCGATCGCCGACGAAACCGAGCTCATCGATCTCGGCGCTCGGGACGGAGTAGCCGCGACAGCCTTTGACCGGAAATATATAGAGTCCGGAGAGTTCCATCTCCGGCAGAGTTAAAAATGCGGAGAGTTTCGGCAAGCACGCACGACGCACACATTGCTTGGAAAATGGCTTTGAGTTGTGGCGGGAAACCCGCAGTTTTGGGACTCCGCTTCGCTATGGCTTTCTTTTTGGCAGGTTTCGGCCTGCTTTTGCATGTTTTATTCTGGGGTGTCGGTCTCTCGCTCCTGATTACCCCTCGGCGCTGGAGACTCGGCTGGCCTGCATTGTGCGCGCCCGCGGGCCTTGCTCTGCAATCAGCGGTGGTCTGGTTTGGCGCGCGCACGAATGTCGAAGGCGCGGAGGTGTACGCAGTGTGGTGCGAAGTGATCCCCGTTGCGCTGCTTGGGCTGGCCCTCTATCTGCGCCGCGAAAATCCGCCGCGGCGATTGTTCAGGGAATTGAAGGCCTGGCAGGGCGTCGGGCTTCTGATGGTCGTCGCGCTCAACGTTCTGCTCATACCGTTCGCCGTATCGTCGAAGATACTCACCTCGTCGTCGCTCGGGAGCTGCGATGCCGCGGATTATGCGGCGGGCGCGCGTGTATTCCTCGAATTTTCACGGTTGGATCGCAGCGGTTTCATGGGGCTGACAGAAGTCGTGCGGCTGCATTCCGTGGACAACTTTTTCGACCACTGGGTGCGACTGAATCATTTCACGCCGTCGGCGCTGCTGGCGTTTCACAGCGCGATTTTCGATTACAGGCCGTACGAACTCGTCAGCGTTGCGACAGCGGTGTTCGTGGCGTTGTCGTTGCCGACGGTGTTTTGGTTTGCGCGTTCGACCTTTCGCTTCGGGTCCGCGGCGAGCGGGATGATCGCGGCCCTCTATGGTTTTAGCCCGTTGCTTTGGTACGCGGTGTACAACGCAGCGATGAGTCAATTGCTCGCGGCTCTCGCGGTCGCGTTGCTCAACGGGCTGGCGATCGTGGCCTGGAGAGAACGCGCGAGAGGCTGGCAGTTGTTGAAATGGTCGGGGCTGTTCGCCGTGGCGTATTGGCTGATCATGGGCGCGTACAATTTCATTGTCGTGGTATGCCTCGTGCCGGCGTTTGCGTTCGTGGCGTTGGAAGTCTTGCAAACGCGAATGCGCGAAATGCGGTACCTAGGCGTGTGGCTTGCGAGCGTGCTGCTTCCGCTCGTGGCGGTGGGCCTGATTTTCACGCAGCGCACGCTGGGGCTGATCGAACGTTTTGTGCTTTTTCAGGAATACGATTTCGGCTGGAAAATCCCGGCGCTCACGCCCGAAGCCTGGCTTGGATTCGTGGGAAGCGCGTCGCTTCACGCGCTGCCGGACATTCTGCGCTGGCCCGTGCTCGGTTTGATCGTGCTGCTTTCGATCATCGCGTATTTCGCGGCATTTCGCGGAGAGAAGGAAAAGAAACTTCTTCTCGCCTGCGCTTCGCTGCCGATTTGTGCGGGCTATCTGTTTCTTTATGTTCGCGGCGAGTTGCGCGGAACGAACGCGAGCTATGACGCGTATAAATTGCTCTGCGTTTTTCTGCCGGGGATTTTGGCGGCATCGATGTACTGGCTGACGTTGTTTCGCTTGCGCGCGCCGGCGGTGCGGGCGATCGCGGCCATTTTCGCCATAATGATTCTGGCGTTTAATGCCTATTCGGCCCGGCTGTTCGTGCGTCGGATGGAAATCCCTCCGCTATTGGTCGGACGGGCGCTGGCGGATTTGCGGCAACTGGAACGCGAACCGGAAGTCACGTCGCTGAATCTCCTGATCGACGATTTCTGGTCGCGGCTGTGGGCGAATGCGATGCTGCTCCACAAGGCGCAATATTTCCCGAGCTTCACTTACGAGGGCCGGCGCAACACGGCTTTGAAAGGACAATGGGACCTGTGCGGCGGAATCATTCACTATCGCAACAACGAAGTCGTGACGGATTTTCCCGTGGCCCGTCCGTATTCACTTTTGGATACACGAGCGAAAAATTACCTGCGGATCCACGAAGATGCCGGATGGTATGATCCGGAAGTTCTGACGCGTTCCGGCCGGCGCTGGCGTTGGACGCGGGGCGATGCGAAAATCCGTTTCGAGAATCCGCGCGAGGCGGCGCAGCCTCTGCTATTGAAACTTTCCGTTCGCGCGCTGCTGCCACGAGACCTGCAGATTTGGTACAACGGTTCCAAAGTCGAAACGTTCGCTGTCGATGCGGATTTGCGAACGGTGAAGCTCCCAAAAATCATGATCGCGCCGGGACAGACGATGCTCGAATTGCGCTCGAGCCAGCCGCCGGTCTCTCCGGGCCCGGGCGATGAAAGAAAACTGGGCTTCGCCGTGTACGACATCGAAATTGAATTTGCGAACGGCAGTTCATCTTCCGCCGGAGCGACCGCGAAATTGTAGTTTTTTCCGAATACACCGATATTTCCCTGATGAGTGACGCCGCCCCAGCGCTGAGTTTTGTGATCCCGCTTTATTTCAGCGCAGAAACGATTCACCCCCTGGTGAAAGAGATCGAGTCGCTCGAGGTGCCCGGTGGTCACGAAATCATTCTCGTCAACGACGGCAGCCGTGATGCCACGGAATCAGTTTGCCGCCAGCTCGTCGAGGAGGCTCGCGTGCCGATCGTGTTGCTCAACCACTCGAGGAATTTCGGCGAGCACAATGCTGTATTGACGGGATGGAGACACGCGCGCGGCGCATACATCGTGAACCTCGACGACGATGGACAGAATCCGCCCGCGGAAGGATTGCGCCTCTGGCAACTGGCCCGGGAGAAGTCTCTCGACGTGGCTTACGGACACTACGTCACGAAACGCCATGCCTGGTGGCGTAACGCCGGGAGCAAGTTCACGAACCGACTGGCCGATCGCGTCCTGGAAAAACCCCGCGGATTGTACCTCTCGAGCTTTCGTTGCGTGAGCGCGTTCGCGGCGAAGCAGGTGGTGAACAACGCAGGACCATTTCCGTACATCGATGGTTTGCTGCTGCAAGTGACGCAGCGCGTGGGCTCGCTCGGGGTGCAGCACAAAAGTCGGGAGGCCGGAGAGAGCGGCTACACTGTGCGGCGCTTGGTGCGTTTGTGGATCAGCACGTTCATTAATTTTTCCGTGCTCCCGTTGCGTGTCGCGACGGTGCTCGGGTTGGTCCTGGGATTTTGCGGTCTGCTCGGCATCGGTTTCGTGGTTTACTGGCGTATCACCGGCCAAGGCCCGGCCTTCGGCTGGGGTTCATTGATGGCGGCGTTGCTTTTCTTCTCGGGCGTGCAACTCGTGCTGCTCGGCGTGATCGGCGAGTACCTCGGCCGCATGTTCATCACGATCAATCAACGTCCGCAGTCGATCGTGCGTGATATCGTGCGCTCGGACGCGGAGTAGAAAAATTCAGTCGCCGAGGAGAGTGGCCCAGCGCGCCATCTCGCGGTCAATCGCCAGCTGAAGTCCCGCGATCGCGACGTCGGGCGCTCGCCTTGTCCAACCCTGGGCATGCGCGAAGATGCGCGCGACGGAAACGGGTTGGGCAAACGCGGTGGCCGCGCTCATTTCGCGGGCGATGAATTCGCGGCACCAGGCTCGTGCGCCGAGTTGCGTGAGCTCGTTGCGCCATGCTTTGAAAAGGCGGCGTGTATTCGCTTCGTCATTACGCTTTCGTCCCGGAGATGAGCTCACGTGGTGGTCGATGACGCTGCGCAGCGCGATGAGCGTCGATTGGCCCTGAGCGCGGGCGCGGAGGCAGAGATCGATATCCTCTCCGCCATTGCGGAATCCCTCGTCGAATCCGCCGAGGCTTTGCCAGAGCTTTCGCGAAATCATGAGGCATGCTCCTGTAGTGGCGGCGGCACTACAGGAGCGCTGAAGCCAGGGCAGGGCACGGCGATCGTGCTCGGGCTTGGCTTTCGCGTTGATGAAGATGCCGCGATGATCGATCTCGCCGGTGGCGATGGCGCGCTGGACATTGCCGACAATGCCGGGTCGCGCGTTTGAAGCGAGCACGCTGAGCATAGGCTCGAGCCACTGCGGAGTGAGCACGAGGTCGTTGTTCAGCAGCACGAGAATTTCGCCGCGGGCGACGGCGGCTGCACGATTGTTGGCTCCGGCATAGCCGAGATTTTTCTCGTTCAGGAGGACGGTGAACGGCGCACCGCGCAGTGAGGAAAGCCATTCGCGCGTGCCGTCGCTGCTGCCGTCGTCGACGAAAATGATTTCGTGCGACACATCCGCCGGAATCGTCTCGCGAAGACTAGCGAGCATTGCCTGCGTGAGCGGCAGGCAATTGTAGAGCGGAATGATAAACGAGACGTGCAAAACCGGCTCAGAGCAGCCGCTTCAGATACGCGCCGTAACTCGATTTTCCGAGTTGGCCGATCTGCTTTTCGAGCTGCGCGCGGTTGATCCAACCGCTGGTGAAAGCAATTTCCTCCAAGCACGCGATCTTCAATCCCTGGCGACTCTCGATCACGTTGACGAATTGCGCGGCATCGATGAGCGAGTCGTGCGTCCCCGTATCGAGCCAGGCCGTGCCACGTCCGAGGAGTTCGACCCGCAGGGAGCCGGACTCGAGGTAAAGCCGGTTCAGATCGGTGATCTCGAGTTCACCGCGCTTTGAAGGTTTGAGCGAACGCGCCCGGGCAACGACGTCGTTCGGATAATAATACAATCCTGGCACCGCGTAATTGGACTTTGGGGCCGCGGGCTTTTCCTCGATCGAGAGCACGCGGCCTTCGCGGGAAAATTCCACGACGCCGTAAGCCGTGGGATCGGAAACATGATAACCGAAGATTGTGGCGCTGTCGGTGCGCGCGGTGGCGTTTTCCAGGCACGAGACGAAGTCGTGGCCATAGAAAAGATTGTCGCCGAGAATCAGCGCGGAGGGGCGATCGCCCAAAAATTCCGCGCCGATCAAAAACGCCTGAGCCAGACCATCGGGGCGAGGCTGTTCCGCGTAGCTCAACTCGATGCCGAACTGCGATCCGTCGCCGAGCAATCGCTTGAACAGCGGCAGATCCTGCGGCGTCGAAATGACCAGGATCTCGCGGATGCCTGAAAGCATGAGGACCGACAGCGGATAATAAATCATCGGCTTGTCGTAGACCGGCATGAGCTGCTTGCTCACGGCGATCGTCAACGGATAGAGGCGCGTGCCGGAGCCGCCGGCGAGGATGATGCCTTTGCGTTTCATGCGGAGAGTATCAGGCGACGCCGAGGCGTTCGCGGGCATATTTCTTGTTGGTGATATCCGCGGCCCACTCGCGATGCTGGAGATACCAGTCCACGGTTTTTTCGATGCCGGTGGCGAAACTCTCCTTGGGTTTCCAGCCGAGCTCGCTCTGGAGTTTACGGCAGTCGATCGCGTAACGGCGATCGTGACCCGGTCGGTCGGCGACGTAGGTGATTTGTTGCGTGTAAGATTTTCCGTCGGCGCGCGGTGACTTCTTGTCGAGCAGCGCGCAGATGGTGTTCACGATCTCGATGTTCGGCTTCTCGTTCAGTCCGCCGATATTGTAAGTCTCGCCGACGCGGCCCTTCTGCAGCACGAGCCAGATCGCGGCGGCGTGGTCTTCGACGTAGAGCCAGTCGCGGATCTGCATTCCGTCGCCGTAGACGGGGAGGGATTTTCCCTCGAGCGCGTTGAGAATCATCAGTGGGATGAGCTTCTCGGGAAAATGGAACGGTCCGTAATTGTTGGAGCAGTTCGTGGTCAGCGTCGGCAGTTTGAACGTGTGCTGATACGAGCGCACCAGATGATCGCTCGCGGCCTTCGACGCAGCGTACGGGCTGTTGGGCGCGAAGGGCGTTTCTTCGGTGAAGGCGGGATCCTTCGGGCCAAGCGTGCCGTAAACCTCGTCAGTCGAGACGTGGAGAAAACGGAATGCCTCCTTCTTCGCGTCGGGCAATTTCGCCCAATAGAGACGCGTGGCGTTCAAGAGCCGGAGCGTGCCGACCACGTTGGTTTGGACGAAAGGCTCCGGCGAATCGATCGAGCGGTCGACGTGTGACTCAGCGGCGAAGTTAACAATCGCGTCGATCTGATGTTCGCTGAGCAGCTTTGGGATTAGCTCGGCATCGCCAATGTCGCCTTGGACGAAGACATAGCGCGGATCGTTTTTCAGATCGGCCAGATTGGCGGGATTGCCCGCGTAGGTTAGCTTGTCGAGATTGACCAGCTTGCGCAGTGGAGAGTTGGACTCGGTGAGACGCTGACGAACGAAATTAGAGCCGATGAAACCGCAGCCGCCGGTGACGAGGATATTCATGATGCGGCTCAGGCGGCTTGTTCTTTTTTCCAGGTGCGCAGGGCGGTTTCGATGGCCTCGTGAACCTCCGTCATTTGGATGCCGGCCTTGGCCAATTTTTCGGACGACATGATGCAATTCGAGCGCGGCGTTTTCGCGGCCAACTTCATGAATTCGGCTTCGCTTTGGAAGAACTCGTACTTCTTTGGATGTACGCCGCTGCGCTCGATCAGGCGGACGACATCGCGGGTGGAGACGTGGCCGGGGTTGGTGACGTTGTAGGTGCCGAAGGGGATGTGCTTTTCCCAACACGCGAACGTGGCAGCAACGAATTCGTCGAGTTGCGAAATGGAGTTTTCCGCATCGAGCAGTTTCGCGTAGCGCATCAGCTTCGTCAGGTAGTTGCGCGGGTTGTCGACGTTGTCGAAGGGGATGCGCAGGCGCCAGATGAAGAGATTCGGTTTACCGGCCAGGACTTCTTCGCCGAGGGCCTTGGTCCCGCTGTAGAAGCTGCAGTTGTTCGTGCGGAAGGTGAAGTTCGGCGCGTCTGCTTCGGTGAACGGCGAGCCATCCGGCCGCGCGCCGGTAAAGATACAGCCGGACGACACGTGACCCCAGGGGACGTTGGCTTCGGCACAGGCATCGGCGATGATGCCCGGAAGGACGGCGTTCCCGAACAGGCATTCGTGCTTGTGCAACTCGCAGGCGTCGACGTTCGGCTTGCCGGTGTAGCCGGCGGCGTTGATCAGAAACTCGGGCTTATCGGCCTTCAACGCTTTGATCAGCGTGTCGCGATCGGCGTAATTCACCTCTGAGCGTCGCAAGTTGCGAAAAGCGACGCCCTTCCGGGCGAGCAACGCCTGATAGGCCTGTCCAACGTAACCAGAACCTCCGAGCAAGTAGATCATGTTAACGGTCCAGAAAAGAGAACGCCACGAGACGAACAAGGCTTTTCCCTGCCGGGTTTCCCCGCAATTTCGGGCGGGTCAACGACTGACCAGGGACTTGCGCGGAGGGCATGGCTGCGGTTGATTGGGCCAATGTCGTCAACTCTGTCCGGCAAGCGAATCGTTTTGGGAATCAGCGGCTCCATCGCAGCTTACAAAGCCGCGGACCTGACCAGCCAGCTCCGGAAGCGCGGCGCGGAAGTGTTCCCTGTGATGTCCGCGGGTGCGCGGGAATTCATCACACCGTTGACCATCCAAACGCTTGCCCGCCAGCCGATCGCGTCGGATTTATGGGCGGAGGGCAGCGGCTGGCAGCCGGGGCACGTCGAACTGGCCGACAAGGCTGATTTATTGGCGGTCGCTCCGGCGACGGCTAACGTGATCGCAGAATTCGCGAACGGCTTGGCCTCGGATTTCCTGAGTTCGCTTTATCTGGTCTGCCGGGCGCCGGTTTTGATTGCGCCCGCTATGAACGGCAAAATGTGGGCGCACCCGGCGACGCAGAAAAATGTGGAAACGCTAACAAGCCGTGGCGTGCAGTTCATCGGGCCCGAAGAGGGCATGCAGGCCTGTGGCTACGAAGGCCTCGGCCGGCTTTGGCCGGTGGATGGAATTGTCGCCAAGATCGAGGAAATTCTCTCCGCGAAATGAGCGGACGTTTTTGTTTGCGCGAAGAGTCGATGCACCCACTGTCCGCGTTGGCCAGGCGCCATGCATGGGCAGGCGCGTGAACCCCGCCAGGACCGGAAGGTAGCAACGGTAACGACGTTCTCCTAGTGCCGTGGAGTGCCTGGCCACTTTTATTTTTCGCGGAAAATTTCGCGCGGGAAAAATGCAGTGAGCGGGCGCGAGATTTTTTGTTGCGCGTGCCGCCGCGCTGCTTCGAGTTAGTCGAGTGTCTACTGGTTACCAAGTCATCGCTCGCAAATGGCGTCCGCAGACTTTCGACGATGTCGTTGGGCAAGATCATGTGGTTCGCACGCTGAAGAACGCGATTGCGCGAAATCGCATCGCGCACGCTTATCTTTTCGTCGGACCGCGAGGCACGGGCAAGACGAGCACCGCGCGCATTTTCGCGAAGGCATTGAACTGCACGGGTGGCCCGAAAGTGGACTTCGACCCAAATGATCCAGCGGTCAAAGCGATCGCGGATGGGACGTCGATGGACGTGATCGAAATTGACGGCGCCTCGAACAATTCCGTCGATCAGATACGCGATCTTCGCGACGACGTGCGCTACGCGCCGTCTCAGGGGAAGTTCAAAATCTACATCATCGACGAAGTGCACATGCTTTCGAACCAGGCCTTCAACGCGCTGTTGAAGACCCTCGAAGAGCCACCGCCGCACGTGAAATTCGTTTTTGCGACCACGGACGTGCAGAAGGTCCTGCCGACGATTATTTCGCGTTGCCAACGCTTCGATCTGAAGCCGATTCCGGCAGACCTGATCATTCAACGCCTGAAAAAAATCGGGGCGGACGAGAAAATCAAAGCGACTGACGAGGCGCTCGCGTGCATCGCGCGCATGGCCGACGGAGGTATGCGCGACGCTCAATCGATTTTTGATCAGATGATTTCGTTTTGCGGAACCGAGATCGGTGAGGCGGATGTGCTCGATGTTTACGGGCTGGTTTCGGCCGAAAAAATTTCCGCACTGGCGACAGCGCTGGCCAGTGGCGATCACACGAAGCTCGTCGAAATCGTCGACGAATGCGATCAAGCCGGCCGCGATCTGGTTCGTCTTCTGGCTGATCTCCAGGCCCTCGTGCGGCAGGCTCTGCTCAACTCGATCACGAAAGGCGGCACGACCGACATGCTCGGCGGAGTGACGATGAGCACGGAGCAATTGACCCGCATGCTCGATGCGCTGCGCGAAGGAGAGGGCAGCGTGAAACTCGGGCTTTCTGAAAAGATCAATTTCGAAGTCACGCTCCTGAAGGCGATCGAAGCGAGCCGTGCGCGCGCGATTGATAGTTTGATCAAGGAATTGGCCGCGCTGACCGACGAAGCCGCGGTGGCCGAGGGCGAATCGTCTTCGGGCGAAAAAAAAAAGACCTGATCGTTGAGCTGGAGGAGCGCGTTGCTCGAGCCATGGCTGTGCTCCCGCCTCCCTCGGTATTTCGGTCCGAGCCCCGGGTCGTGAAAACGCAGCCCGAGCCCGCGGTGGCGCTGGCGGCTGCCGATTCGGACCAAATTGCGGCGCGCGATTTGGAAGACGCGGCATCGATCGATGGTGGAGGCGCATCGGACGAGGATGGGCCCCGTTGGCCGGACGAAGCGTCGGAAGCTTCTTTTCTCGCGGATCAACCGCCACGCGTGGTCGAGGTTTCTGTTCCGGTGGCGAAAAACTCGGCCGCGACCGACAACGGCAGCGCAGAGCCAGAGATTCCCCTTCCGCCTCTCCAATCGCTGATCGATCGAATTCCGGCTGAAGCGCGCGAAACGCTGGACGAACTTTTTCGCGCGCGCTTTGTATCCGTAAAACGGGTACAGCAGGAAAATCTGAAGAACGGCTCGGACGCGAATTGAGCGGCGAGCCGGTCACACAACTGAGCCGCACCACCCGGCAGCAAGGCCGGGTAGTGCTTTTTTCAATACATGCTCAGTGCTGTTTCGCCATCGCGCGGTTCAGCGCGCTGACGACGCCCTTGATCGAGGCGAGTTCGATATTGGTGTCGATGCCTGCGCCGTAGTAGGTGTTGCCGCGCTCCGTCTTGATTTGGATGTAAGAAACCGCGCGCGCTTCGGCGCCCTTGCCGAGCGAGTGCTCCGAGTAGTTCAGGAATTCGAACTTCGGCAGACCGATGCTGCTGACGGCGCGCACGAACGCATCGATCGGACCGTTGCCGGTGGCCGATAAACGATGCTGCTTTCCTTCGTAAACGATAGTCGCTTCGCAACTCACTTCGCTGTCGCGCTCCGTGGTTTTGAAGTGCTCGAGTTTGATCGGCGTGGAGCGCTGGATGTATTCGCGCTGGAACGCTCCATGAATTTCTTCGGCGGTCAGCTCGGTGCCTTTCGCGTCGGCCAGATCGTTGATGATCTTGCCGATTTCCTTGTGCATGTTCTTCGGCAGCTGAAAGCCAAATTCCTGTTCGAGAATATACGCGACGCCGCCTTTGCCGGACTGGGAGTTGATCCGGATGATCGCCTTGTAGCTGCGTCCAATGTCGGCCGGGTCGATCGGGATATATAAAACATCCCAGGGCTCGTTCGGCTTCTGATTGGCCCAGGACTTCTTGATCGCGTCCTGGTGTGAGCCGGAAAACGCGGTGAACACCAACTCGCCGGCGTACGGGTGTCGCGGATGAACGTCCAACCTGGTCATGCGTTCATACGTTTCCCGAATCCCGTTGATGTCGCTGAGATCCAGCTTCGGGTCGATGCCATGCGTGTACATGTTCAACGCGACCGTCACGATGTCCAAATTACCCGTGCGCTCGCCGTTGCCGAACAAGGTGCCTTCGACGCGTTCGGCGCCGGCCAGCATGGCGAGCTCGGTCGCGGCCACGCCGGTGCCTCGGTCGTTGTGCGTATGCAGCGAGACGATTGTCGAATCGCGCCGCGTCAGGTGCGTGCACATCCACTCGATCTGATCTGCGTGAATGTTCGGCGTGCCGTACTCCACCGTCGCCGGCAGATTCAGGATGATTTTGTTTTCCTTTGTCGGCTGCCAGATGTCTGTGACGGCTTCGCAGACTTCGAGCGCGAAGTCCAATTCCGTGCTGGTGAAGCTTTCCGGCGAGTATTCAAAACGTACATACGTTCCGGCCTCTGCGAGCGGCTTCGTGTATTGTTTCACCCATTCCGTGCCGCGCGTGGCGATGCGCTTCGTGGCCTCGCGGTCGGCATTGAACACGTGGCGGCGCTGCGCCGGCGAAATGGAATTGTACAAATGAAAAATGATCCGTTTTGCGCCGCGCAAAGCTTCGCAGGAACGCGTGATCAGTTCTTCACGACATTGACAGAGGATCTGAATATCGACGTCGGCCGGAATGCGATTTTCGTCGATCAAACGGCGGATGAAATCGAACTCGATCTGCGACGCGGAAGGAAAGCCGACTTCGATTTCCTTGAAGCCGATTTTCACCAGCATGTCAAAGTACTCCAATTTTTCTTCGACGCTCATCGGCTGCGCGAGCGCTTGATTGCCATCGCGCAAATCGACGCTGCACCACGCGGGTGCCTTCGTCAGAGTTCGGTTGGGCCACTGTCGGTTGGGCAAATCGACCCGTGGAAACGGGCGATATTTGGTAATGGGAGAAGATTGCATGGACGAAACAGAGTTTAAATTACGTTAAACAACTTCGCGGGCCACCGGCCTCACGAAGCTAACCACAAGCGCTGTCTGACGCACGACCAACCGCTGCGCGGTCCTTTTCGGATCGTGCGTCTAGGTAAGTCGTAGCGCTTGCGCGATGTTTCGCATGTATCGACGAAACGCATACGACCTGAACTGTCCCTGAGTCAAGTTCCGGCTCGGAGCGGCGCGCCGCGTATCCACTTTTCAACTTCATTACCGAAGCTTTCATTTTCGAATCACCCGATATTTCAAAAGCAGCGTGTTCGCGCTGAGCGTTTCATTCGACTGCAACGACAGTTTCGTGTCGGTCTCCTTGGCAAGGAGGCGGGTTCCGCCGCCGAAAAGTCGGGGTTCTATCGTGAGCCAAAGTTCGTCGACGCAGCCTTCGGCGAGAAAGCGCGAGTAGGTTTGCCCGCCGCCCAGCAAAGCACAGTTCGCCCGACCTTTTGCGCTGAATTGTTGCAGAATTTCGCGCGGAGTGCCCGAGGTGAACTCGAGCTTTTCGGGAATCACATCGGCCGAAAATCTTTCCGGATGTCGCGTCGTGATCACGATGTCGGCGCCGCCAGCCGCGGCACGGCGCGTCATGTCGCGGGTGGTGCGATAGCTCTCGGCGCCCATCACGCGGCAGTCGTAATTCCGCAGCGTTTCGCGAAAATATTTTTTATCGGCTTCCGACGTAAACTCGCTTCCCGGCTGGCCGTGAAATGTGATGTATCCGTCCAACGATTGAGCGGCGATCAGCGTGACATGCATCGCCGCATTTTGCGCTGCGCGAGCGTCTGCACAAGCGTCCGGTAAATGCGCCGGACCAACGTTAAGGGAAAGCTCCATTCTGGCCGAGCGGCCCACGGTGACGCTTGCCTTGCGCGAGCCTCTTTCCGTAGTTTGCCAGATTCATGAAAAAAGCGCTGATCACTGGAATCACGGGGCAAGACGGCAGTTACCTGGCTGAGCTGTTGCTCGAAAAAGGCTACGAGGTTCACGGCATCATCCGCCGCGCGTCTACCTTTAACACCTCACGCATCGATCATCTCTATCGTGATCCGCACGTTAACGGCGTTCGCCTCTTCCTGCACTACGGCGATTTGGCCGACTCCGTTCAGATGGTGAAGCTGCTGTACGACCTCCAGCCCGACGAAATCTACAACTTGGGCGCTCAGTCGCATGTTCGCGTTTCTTTCGATATTCCGGAGTACACGGGCGATGTCGACGGCCTCGGCGCGCAGCGCATTCTCGAGGCGATCCGTGAAGCCGGTTTGGTGAAAAAGGTCCGCTATTACCAAGCGTCCTCCTCGGAAATGTTCGGCAAGGTTCAACAAGTTCCGCAGGTCGAGACCACGCCGTTTTGGCCCCGTTCTCCTTATGGTTGCGCGAAAGTCTACGCTTATTGGCTCACGGTAAATTATCGCGAGAGCTACAACCTTCACGCGAGCAACGGTATTCTCTTCAATCACGAATCGCCGCGCCGCGGTGAGACTTTCGTGACGCGCAAAATCACGCGCGCCGCGACGCGCATCAAAGTCGGCCTGCAGGACTCGCTCTATCTCGGAAATCTCGATGCACAACGCGACTGGGGCTACGCGAAGGAGTACGTCGAAATGATGTGGCTCATGCTTCAGCAGGATAAGCCGGATGATTACGTCGTCGCGACGAACGAGACGCACAGTGTGCGCGACTTTTGCAAGGTGGCCTTTCAACACCTCGGCCTCGACTGGGAAAAGTACGTCAAATACGACCAGCGCTACGAGCGTCCGGCGGAAGTGGAGCTCCTGATTGGAAATCCCGCCAAGGCGGAAAAACAATTGGGTTGGAAGCCGAAGGTCCGTTTCCAGGAGCTGGTCAAGATCATGATCGATCACGACCTCGAACTCGCGAAACACGAACTCGCGGTCAGCAAATTGGACAAGCCAAACATCCGCCACTGAGCCGGGGACTTCGCTTCCTTTTTCGAGCCAGGCTCCAGCGAGCGAACTGATTTCGATTTTCCAGGTCGCTTGCGCCGACGAGGGGAGCGCATTCCGTCTCCCAAATCAAAGGTGATGAAACTTTTTATTGCTGGTCATCAAGGCATGGTTGGAGCGGCGCTGGTGCGTCGCTTCGAAAAGCAGCCGGACACGACGCTGCTCCTGCGCACGCGCAAGGAACTCGATCTCACGTCGCAGTCCGACGTCGATCGCTTCTTCGCCGTGGAACGGCCGGATGTCGCGATCATCGCCGCGGCGAAGGTCGGCGGTATCCAGGCAAACAATACATATCCAGCGGAGTTCCTTTTCGACAATCTGGCGATCGCGGCGAACACGATTCATTCCGCGTATCGTCACGGCGTGAAGCGCCTGTTGTTTCTCGGCAGCTCGTGCATTTATCCGAAGCACGCTCCGCAACCGATGCCGGAGGACAGCCTTCTGACCGGCCCCCTCGAGTCGACCAACGAAGCGTACGCGATCGCGAAGATCACCGGACTGAAACTCTGCCAGTATTACCGCAAACAATACGGCGTGCTATTTCACTCGGCGATGCCGACGAATTTGTATGGTCCCGGAGACAATTACCACCTGCAGAATTCGCATGTATTGCCCGCGCTGATACGCAAGTTTCACGAAGCGAAGGAAGCGGGTCGCGGCGAAGTCGTGGCGTGGGGCACGGGCAAACCGATGCGCGAATTTCTCCACGTCGATGACTTGGCGGACGCCTGCGCCTTTCTGCTGACACTTCCCGAGCCGCCGGATTGGATCAACATCGGCACGGGAACGGACGTGACGATCAAGGAGCTCACGGAAACCGTCGCCGAGGTCACCGGATTCACAGGAAAAATCAACTGGGACACCTCGAAGCCGGATGGCACGCCACGCAAGCTCATGGATGTCTCGCGGCTGTCGGCTCTCGGCTGGAAAGCCAAAATCCAATTACGGGAGGGCGTCGCGAAAACTTACGCGTCCTTCCTCGCGGAAAAGTCCGCGGGAAAACTTCGCGCCTGAGCGATTCGCTTCGGAGCGGCCGATCGCGAGCGGTTTGAATTGAAAGCGCGGGTGAATAACTCGCGTTAGGTCGCGTTCCGGTTCCGCTCTTTACTTCGAGGTGAACGGCCTTTGACTAAACCGTTCTCATGATCGCGCCCGAAACATTTTCCCACATCGAGAACATCAAGAAGCGAGCTGGATACCTATGGAGGTATCTTTGACGTCGAACAAAAGCAGCGCGAGATAGAGGCCCTCGAAGCGCAAATGGGGGCGCCGACGTTCTGGGATAACCAGATGGCGGCTCAGAAGCATATTGGAAAACTGAATACACTGAAGCGGGCCATCGCCGGCTTGGTGGATTTCAACAAGAAGCTCGCCGACGTCGATGTGATGCTCGAACTCGTCGAGTCGGCGTCGGGCGACGAGAAGGAGATGTACGCCAAGGAACTCGACGGCACCGTCGCGGCCATGGTGGAAGAACTCGATAAGCTGGAAATTTATTCGTTCCTCAGTGGTCAGTTCGACAAGAACAACGCCATTCTCTCCATCCAGGCTGGCGCGGGCGGCACCGAGTCGAACGACTGGGCCGACATGCTCTTCCGCATGTACAACCGCTGGGCCGAGCGAAAGGGATTCGAAGTCGAAATCCAAGACGTGCAGGTCGGCGATCAAGCCGGCATTTCCAAGGCCACGCTGCTGATCAAAGGCGAAAACGCTTACGGCTATGTGAAGGCCGAACGCGGTGTGCACCGGCTCGTGCGCATCAGTCCGTTCGACGCGAACAAGCGCCGGCACACTTCGTTTTGCGCGGTGGACGTCATTGCCGAGGTCACCGATGACATCGAGATCGAGATTCCCGACAGCGAAATTCGCGTCGATGTGTATCGCTCGTCCGGCAAGGGCGGACAGGGCGTGAATACGACGGACTCAGCGGTGCGCATCACCCACATCCCGAGCGGAATCGTGGTGGTCTGCCAAAACGAACGTTCACAGATCAAGAATCGCGCGAGTGCGATGAACGTTTTGAAAGCGCGCTTGTACGAAAAAAAATTGGACGAGCAGCGCAGCGAGATGGAAAAGTTCTACGGCGAAAAAGGCGAAATCGGCTGGGGCAGCCAGATTCGCAGTTACGTTTTGCAACCGTACCAAATGGTGAAAGATCTCCGCACCGGCGTGGACACCAGCGACACGCAAGGCGTCCTCGATGGCGATCTCGATCGTTTCATCTACGCGTGGTTGCGCGCCGGTTGCCCGCGGCACCGGAATAAAGATATCAAGATGGAAGACTGAGCGGCACGGGGTGGATTTACCCACGAATCACACGAACCACACGAACTCGATTCGTGGGCACCTGATCGATGGCGCACAAAAAAGGCCGAGCTTTGCAGCTCGGCCTTTGTATTTGAAAATTAACTACGCGTGAAGACTACGCTCAGAGTTTGCCGCCGTAGATCGCGCTGTCGCCGAGTTCTTCCTCGATGCGCAGCAGCTGATTGTACTTGGCGACGCGGTCCGTGCGGCAGAGCGAACCGGTCTTGATCTGGCCGGCGTTCGTCGCGACAGCGATGTCGGCGATCGTGACGTCTTCGGTTTCGCCGGAGCGGTGCGAAATGACCGCGGTGTAGTTCGCTTCCTTCGCCATTTCGACGGCGTCGAACGTTTCCGTGAGCGAGCCGATCTGGTTCACCTTGACGAGAATCGAATTGGCCGTGCCGGTTTCGATACCCTTGCGGAGGAACTCGGTGTTGGTGACGAAAAGATCGTCGCCCACGAGCTGCACGCGATCGCCGATGGCGTCGGTCAACTTCTTCCACGTTTCCCAATCGCCTTCCGCACAACCGTCTTCGATGGAAATGATCGGGTACTTCGAGGTGAGCTCCTTGTAGAATGCAACCATCTCGTCGCCGGTGAGGACGCGACCATCGGATTTCTTGAACGTGTATTTCTTCGACTTCGCGTCGTAGAATTCAGACGAGGCGACGTCGAGCGCCAGAGCGATGTCGGCGTTCGGGCCAAGCTTGTAGCCGGCGTCCTTCACCGCCTGAGCGATCACGTCGAGCGCAGCGATGGCGCTATCGAGCTTCGGCGCGAAACCACCTTCGTCACCGACTGCGGTGGCGAGGCCCTTTGATTTTAAAACCTTCTTCAGCGAATGGAAAACTTCGCAACCCATGCGCAGACCTTCGGAGAAGCTCTTGGCTCCGATCGGCATGATCATGAATTCCTGGAAATCGATCGGAGCATCGGAGTGCGCGCCGCCGTTCATGATGTTCATCATCGGAACGGGGAGGACCTTGGCGTTCGGGCCGCCCAGGTATTTGTAGAGCGGTTGACCGAGAGCCGCCGCGGCAGCGTGGGCGGTCGCGAGCGAGACGCCGAGAATCGCATTCGCGCCCAGCTTCGACTTCGTGCTCGTGCCGTCGAGGGCGAGCATGAGTTTGTCGATGCCGATCTGATTCGTGGCGTCCTGACCGACGAGAGCGGGGGAGATGATCGATTTGACGTTGTTGACCGCGGTCAGCACGCCTTTGCCGAGATAGCGTTTTTTGCCGTCGATGCCTTTGGGCAACAATTTAGCGGCCACTGCGCCGTCGCGAAGTTCGAGAGCTTCGTGCTCACCCGTCGAAGCGCCGGAGGGAACAGCGGCGCGACCGAGATGGCCGGAAGCGAGTTTCACATCGACTTCGACCGTCGGGTTGCCGCGGGAGTCGATAATTTCACGAGCGGTAATCGCAGTGATCGTGGTATTCATAGGGAGGATAAAATTTGCGAAATAGCAGCCGTCGAGTGAACCGGACGGAGCTTCGCAGGGGAAGGCGAAAACGCGCGCCGTGCCGGCTAATCTCCTTTTTCGAGGCCGGAGATCGGGCCGGCTTTATCGAACAAAGTCTTCGGGGCCGGTCGCACGGAGTGAGGCAATCTTTCGTCTCCATTCCACTCGTCGCTGCACGCGGGAATGGGTTTGCCAAGCAGCCGCAGGAAAACACGATGCGCCGCAATGAAAAGCGACCCCGCGTCCCAGTCTGGCACCGCGCCGAAAAAGGCGGAAGCGGTGCTCCTCGTTGACGACGAACATTCCGTCCTGGAGACGTTCAAGGAAGCGCTTTCAACGCACTACGAAGTCTCGACGGCCACTTCGACGCGCGAGGCGGAGGCCTTGCTGCGCAAGAACACCTACAAAGTCATCGTCGCTGATCATCTGATGCCGGGCGGCAATGGCATGAGCTTTTTGGTGCGTTGCCGGGAAGAATATCCGCATACGCAGCGCGTGCTCATTACCGGTTACATGAAACCGGAAATGCTGCTGCGCAGTGTGAACGAAGCGGCGCTCTATCGTTATCTTTTGAAGCCCGTGCTGATGTCGGACCTGCTCAAGATCGTGCAGGACGCCGCGAGAGCTTACGACGCTTCGGTCAAAGCGCGCGGTTGAGTTACGGTTTCAACGTGCCGAGCTGGCGCAGCGCTTCGTACGCGGCAATACCCGCGGCCGTGCTCAGATTCAGCGAACGGAGTTCAGAATTCGCGTGCGGGATCGTGATGCGAAATGTATCGCCGATTTCATCATGCAACCAGGGCGGCGCGCCCGAACCTTCGTTGCCAAAGAGCAGGCCATCGTCGTCGGTGTATTGAACATCCCAATACGACTGCTTTGTTTTCGTCGTGAGCAGCCAGAGTCGCTTCGGCGCCACCGGGCTTGCGCGGAACGCCTTCCAGTCGTCGTGGTGATGCACGTCGAGGGAAAACCAGTAATCCATCCCGGCGCGTTTCAGATTGCGATCGGTGACTTCGAAGCCGAGCGGATGGATAAGATGCAGACGTGATTTGGTCAGCGCGCACATCCGGCCGATGTTGCCCGTGTTCTGCGGAATTTCGGGCTGAAACAGGACGATGTGGATCACGGCGAGACGTACGCGCATCGCGCGCGCGAGGCGTCAAGAAAGCTCGGCTTTGAACAACGTCAGCAGCTCTCCGTACGATTCGACCGCGCGGAACTGAGGGAAGCGGTCCTTCACATTTTGCGGCGCGTGAAAAAGGAAGCCGACATCGGCCTCGCCCAGCATGGTCGTGTCGTTGAAGGAATCGCCTGCCGCGATCACGCGGTAGTTCAGCGCCTTCAACGCGGCTACGGTCTTCTGCTTCTGCTCGGTCGCCCGAATTTCGTAATTCGTGACGCGATCGTTTTCCACGACCAGTCTGTGGCAAAGCAGCGTGGGCCAGTTCAGCTGCTTCATCAGCGGCGCGGCGAACTGCTCGAACGTGTCGGACAAAATGAGCACCTGCGTGAGCGTGCGCAGCTCGTCGAGGAATGCTTTCGCGCCGGGCAGCGGATCCAGCGTGGCGACCACGTTTTGAATGTCGGAAAGCTTCAGACCGTGCTGGTCCAAGATCTTCAGGCGGGCGCGCATCAGCACGTCGTAATTCGGCTCGTCGCGCGTGGTGCGGCGCAGTTCGGGAATTCCCGTTTTATCGGCTACGGCGATCCAGATTTCAGGCGTGAGAACGCCTTCCATGTCGAGAGTTACGATCGCTTGTTTTTTCACGCGTCCGCGAGTGTTCGAAGATTCACGGACGTGTCCAGCGAATCGATAATGCCGGTGGCGTAGTTGCGGGCGTTAGTTTTTTCCCGCGACGGCGGGCGCCGGCGCAGTGCCAGCCACGTCGCTGTGGTAGCCGAAAAGCTGGCGTTTCTTGATCGCTTCGACGACGCGGTCCGGAACCATGCGTTCCCAGCTGTCATCGCCTGCCTTCAGGCGCTCCAGCACGTCGCGCGAGAAGATGTGCAGGATCGTGGGATCGAAACCGACGATGCAGTCGATATAATGGTTCTCGAGCAGGTGCGCGTACAAATTGCGCAAATGGTCGGAGACCTGGAGATTTTTCGCGTTGATCAGCACGCCGGAAGCGAACGCGTGATTCGAGCCGGCGGGAGCGACGGGAGACGCGCCGGCGATGTAGCGATCGTATGCGCCCTGCTGCATCGGATAAATATAGAGCTTCACCGCATTGCGGAAGAGGCGTCCGAATGCCTCGAGAATGCCACCTTCGAGGCTCTCGTAATATTTCTCGTTGAACACCTCGAGGAGGTTGTTGATGCCCATCGCCACGCCGATCATCTCCTTCGTGTAGCGGCGGAAATACGAGGTGAGACGATAATATTCCGAGTAGTTGGAAATAAGAACCGTGAAGCCGATGTCGCCGAGCAGCTCGACGCGCGAAAGAAAGTCCTCGGCGTTGAGGTCTCCCGCGGCGAGCAGGTTGTTCATCGTGATTTCCATGAGCACGACGATGTCCTTGCCCTTCACCAGCGGCTCCTGGACGAACTGCGCGCAGGCGCAGTTGAGCATGTCGACATTCACGTGGGTGACGGGCCGGAAACTGCCGCGCTCGACCAGCACCGCCTTCTTATAGAGCACTTCAGAGGGCTGCACGACCTCGCCTTGCGGGCCGAACATCACCGCGTTGGTCAGGCCATGTTTCACGAGGAAGAGCGACGTCAGGCGGTTGTCGATTTTCGCGAATTCCGGTCCGTGGAAACGCAGCATGTCGACCTCGATGCGATCGTTGCCGACATTGTCCAAGAGCGACTGAATCAATTTCTCCGGATTGTCGCGGTAGTAGAATGCGCCGTAGACCAGATTCACGCCGACGATGCCGAGCGCCTGTTGTTGAAGGATGTTTTCTTTGTCCCACATGCGCACGTGGGCCATGATTTCGCTCGGGGGGCCGTTCGGTGTAGTTTGAAAACGGATACCCATCCAGCCGTGGCACTCGTTGTTACCTTTGTAGCTCCGCGCCGCGACGGTGTCGGCGAAAACGAAGAAGGTTGTGCGCTCGCCGCGCTGACTGGCCAGGCGCTCGTTGAGCAGCGCGTACTCGTGGTCCAACATGAGCGTTAGGCGTTCGCGGGAAACATAGCGCGGCGTCTTGCCGTAGATCGCGTCACTGAACGTCATGTCATACGCCGAAATGCTCTTCGCGATCGTGCCCGCGGCGCCTCCTGCCTGGAAAAAAACGCGGGCGACTTCCTGACCGGCGCCGATCTCGGCGAACGTCCCATACTTGGGGTCATCCAAGTTGATGGTGAGAGCTTTGCGGTTGGTGGTGAGGAGTTCTGCTTTTTTTTCGCTCATGATGGTCCGATCGTTTGGCGCCGAGACGTTAACACGTTTAGCCGCCGCAGAAAAGGCGAGTTCTTCGGTGTTTCCTGGAAAACACAAATCGCCTCGCTCCGCCCAGTCGCGTTTTCACTGGCTGACGGCGCATTTCCCAATACGGTGCGAGGCAATGAAGAACTTCATCACGTCGCTGTTAGGCGCGCTGTCGGCTCTGATTCTTTTTTTTATCGGCGGCACGTTTCTGCTCTTCGTGTTCGCGATGATTTTGGCCGCAGCCAGCAGTGAAAAACCTGCGACTTTCGAGCGCGGCTCGTATTTGGTTTTCAATACAGCGGTCAACATCACCGACACGCCCCCGCCGTTCAATCCGGCCGCCTTCATGCGCGCCTTCACCGGCGACAACGAGGTGCAGACGCTGCAACTCCGTCAGGTCACGCACGCGCTGCGGGCCGCTGCAACGGACTCGCGCATTGCGGGTGTTTATCTCACGGGCAATCTCGCGCCTTCCGGTTATGGCACCGGTTACGCCGCGTTGAAAGAGGTGCGAGAGGCGCTCGAAGCCATCAAAGCGGCGGGGAAGCCGGTGGTCGCCTACATCGATTTCGCGACGACGAAGGACATGTATCTCGATTCCGTCGCGAGCGAATTGGTCCTCGATCCGTTCGGCCTCATTGCGATGCCGGGTCTGGCGGTCGAGCCGATGTTTTTTGCAGGCACGTTCGAGAAGTACGGCGTCGGCATTCAGGTCACGCGACACGGCAAATATAAATCGTATGTCGAACCGTTCACCCGCCGCGACATGAGTCCGGAAAATCGCGAGCAGACCCAAAAGCTTCTCGATGACGTCTGGGGTTCACTCGTTCAAGACGTCGCCAAAAGCCGTGGACTGACGCCGGTGGCGTTGCAGAACATCGTCGACAGCCAGGGCATTGTCCGGGCGGACGCAGCGGCGAAGCAGAAGTTCGTCAGCCGCGTGGCGTATCGCGACGAGATCATCGAAGAGCTCAAAGCGCGGACCGGTCGCAAAGGCTCCAAGGAGTCGTTCAAACAGGTCGCGCTGGCCGACTACGTCAACATCGTGCACGACGATCGTCCCGAACCGAGAACCGCGCGAAAAACCGGCGGACATTCGAGTAGCGGCGGCAAGATCGCGGTGGTGTATGCCGAGGGCGCGATCGTCGATGGGCGAGGGCAAATCGATGAAGTTGGCGGCGAGCGCTTCTCGCGGGAAATCCGCCGCTTTCGCCTCGATGAAGATGTCAAAGCGATCGTGCTGCGCGTGAACAGCCCGGGCGGTTCCGTCACGGCTTCCGAGCAAATTCAGCGCGAAATCCGGCTCACGAAATCGGTGAAGCCGGTGATTGTTTCCATGGGCTCTTATGCCGCTTCGGGCGGCTACTGGATTTCGACCCACGCCGACCATATTTTCGCGGAGCCAACCACCATCACGGGCTCGATCGGAGTCTTTGGAATTCTGTTCGACGTGCAAAAGCTCACGAGCGACTTCGGCCTGAGCTTCGATCGCGTGAAGACTGGAAAGTACGCCGATCTGATGACGATTTCGCGTCCGAAAACTCCGGAGGAACTGGCGGTTTATCAGTCGATGGTCGACTGGGCCTACAACCAGTTCATCGGTCGCGTGGCCGATGGTCGGAAGCTCGATCGCGCGAAAGTGGAGGACATCGCCCAAGGTCGGGTTTGGTCGGGAGCCGAAGCGGTGAAGCTCGGCTTGGTCGACGAACTAGGCGGGCTCGACGCGGCCATTCGCTATGCTGCGAAAGAGGGCGGGCTCAGCGACCGGTATCGGATTGTTGAATACCCGCGGAAACTTGAACTCGCCGACATCATCAACGAGGCGATGCAGGGCCCGCAGCATCCGGCCAGCGCGCGCGGCGGATTGGTGGACAAGCTCACCACCGACGTGAAACAGCAGGCGCGTTACCTCGAGCAGTTCAACGATCGTCAGGGCGTGTACGCGCGTTTGCCGATCGAAATGACTTTCCGCTGAGCCTCGGTTGTATTGAAAAAATCCCTACAATGAGTTCACACACGCTTTCCCGCGGAGTTCCAGCGACGCTGATTCCGGCGGGCGACAAATTCAACCTCGGCGCAGGCACGCCGGTCGACATCGTCCAGACGCTGGGCGGCAACATCACCGTGCGAACGGACAACGGCCTCTTCCGCATCGACGCGCGGGACGCCGATGCGATCTCGGGTTATGTGCCGACAGCGGAGCAGCCCGCGGTGGCGAAGTCGGAAGAGCCGTTTTCAGAGCAACTCGTTTGGGACGCGCTCAAGACCTGTTTCGACCCGGAAATTCCGGTCAACATCGTCGACCTCGGGCTGGTCTACGACCTCAGTATTGAGAAATCCGATACAGGTGAGCACAGCGTCGAAGTGAAGATGACGTTGACCGCGCCGGGCTGCGGCATGGGACCGGTGATCGCGGAGGATGCGCGGATGAAGATCGCCGCGCTGCCGACCGTGGCGTCTGCCAAGGTTTACGTGGTTTGGGACCCGGTTTGGACGCCGCAGATGATTTCGGCGGAAGGTCGAAAGATCCTGGGAATCGAGTAACGGTTAACTCGTTATCGTCTCGAGCGAGCATCCATCGGTGCTCGCATCCGGAGTCTCGCAATTGGGCCGCGCGATCACGCCGGGATAGGGTTCGGCCGCGAATGGGCTGTTCGCGTGAGCCGCGAGATGTCTGTCGCACACGGCGAATAATTCGCTCTCGCTCCGGGTGCGTCGCATGTCGTGCAAGAAGGCGCCGGTTCCGTCCACGCTCTGCCCCACGAAGTTGAGGTACTTCTTCATTTTGTTCACGTGGAAGATTTCGCCCACGCCGGGCGTTTGCGTGGCGCGGTAGAGCCGCTCGACGTACTCACGGACATCGCCGAGCGTGATGGCCGTGACGGGCTGGCCGGCGAAGAATTCGCGGCATTGCCGGAAAATCCAGGGATTGCGAATCGCGTGACGGCCGATCATCAGGCCGGCGGCGCGGGTTTGTTTGAGGACCTCGCCGGCTTTTACCGCGGACGTGACGTTGCCGTTGGCCAGAACCGGGCAGCGCGCGCGCGTGACAGCCAACGCGATGGATTCGTAGTGCACCTCGCTGCGGTACATTTCTTTCACGGTGCGCCCGTGAACCGTCAGGAGGTCGACGTCGTTCTCATTAACGAGATCGATGAGCCGTTCGAAGTGCCGCGTATCCTCAAAGCCGATACGCATTTTCACCGTGAAGAGACCGGGCACCGCGGCGCGGAGAGCGCGCAAGATTTCGCCAACTCTTTCCGGTTCCCGCAGGAGACCACCGCCGACGTTCTTCTTGTAAACCTTCGGAGCGGGACATCCGAGGTTCAGGTCGATTCCGGCGACCGGATGCCGGAGCAACTCCTCGACGGTGCGGGCGAGGTGACTGATGTCTTCTCCGATCAACTGGGCGAAGACCGGGCGCCCGGTCTTGTTCTCGTCGATCGAACACAGGATGTGTTTCTCCGGCCGCGACTGGGCGTGCACGCGAAGAAATTCCGTGACGAAATAATCGGGCGCGCCGTAGTGCGCGATCACGGCCATGAAGGCCAGGTCCGTGACGTCCTGCATGGGCGCCAATGCGGTCAACGGCTGTCCGGGGATGATTCCCGCGGGCAGGATTCGAGATGCTGACTGACCGCTCACTCTTCCTCTTCCTCGTCTTCTTCCTCGGCGCCGGCCTCGTCTTCTGTCTGCTGCTTCAAGACGCGCTCGAGAATTTCCGTCATGTCGTCGACGGAATCGAAGACCTTGTTCGCGACGTAGATCGGGCGCTTGTGCTGGAGGGCGAGCACGGTCGAATCGCTCGGCCGCGCATCGATTTCCATGATTTTCTTGCCCAGCTCGTTTTCCATGCGGAGCAGAATGCGCGCGAAGAAAGTCCCTTCGTTGACGTCGTTCACCACCACGTAATCGAGCTTTGCGCCCAGCCCGAGCAGAATATGGCCGATGAGATCGTGGGTGAGAGGCCGGTCTTTTTTCACGCCGTTCAACGTCATCTGAATGGCGTTGCCCACGGAATGATCGACGTAGATCACGAACGTCTTGTCGTCATTTCCCAAGAAAACAGCGCAGCCGTTGGCGGTCGGCATCACGCCCTTGACGAAAACTTCTACGACATCGTTCTGCATTCCTGAAAGTGAGTGGAGCCGCGGGGATTCGCAAGCGAGGCCGCAAGCGGGCGAGTCTGGATTCAGGTGAAGCCGAACAGGGAAATGCCCCAGGATTTCGCCTGCGCGACGACGGCCGGCTTGTCCAGGATGATGACGCGATCTTTCTCCAGGGCGGCGGCGGCTATTCCGGCTTCGCGCATCGTCTCGAGGGTTCGCTGGCCGAACACCGGAACGTCGAAGCGATAGTCCTGGTGCGCTTTGACGGTTTTCACAAAGAGCGCTCCATCGGTTTTGAAGCCGCCGGCGCGGCGCAGCATTTCATCGGTGCCTTCGAAGGCTTCTACGGCGAGAACCGTGCCTTTGCGCACGACGACGCCCTGGCCGATGTCGAGACGGGCGCATTCCCGGGCGATCTGCACGCCGTGATCGAGGTATTCCTGATCGATGGGAAATCGCCCTCCTGTCATGCAGCCAGCGCTGGCCAGTTGCTGGTCAAGGAAGCTTCGCGCATCCAGGAGATGGATGCCGAGCCCTTCGATTTCTTTCGCGATCGCGCCGAAGATGGTTTCGGCGTTTCGGCGTTTGAGAGAAAACAGAATGCGCGTGGCCTTGAGATCGGGGTGCAGGCCTTTGAACAAACGCCTGGGCGTGATTTGACCCGCCATCAGCGCGTAGCCTGCGCCGAATTGCTCGAGAGCTTTCAACATCTTGCCGAGCTGGCCGACGAGAATGATGCGACGTTCCGATTCGGGAAACGTATTCACCAGCTCGGGGCGCGTTTCCTCTTCGAAGGCGATGAGGCGGAGCGGGATTCCAGCGCTGCGAATCGCGGCCGCCACGAGCTGTGGATAAAGGCCCTGGCCGGCGATGAGGGCGACCGGTTTGCTGGCGTCGTAATGTGGCGGAAGAAACGAGGAAATCACAGATGCGAAGGGAAAGCTGGCGGCTCAGATCAACCCGGCTGCATTCGCGGGACGAGCACGAATTTTCTGGGCCGCCGTGCGCGATCTTTGCGCCAGGGCTGGCAGCCGAAATTGGCCGCGGCTTGAAGTCCGCGGGCCGGCTCGTAAATCGGAATACGCCATGCCGATTTACGAGTACTACTGCGAAGAGAATAACACGATTTATCAGTTCTTCGCCAAGACCCTCGCGCAGGGGCAGCTCACGCCGAAATGCCCGGATAATCCGGCTTTCACGCTGAAGCGCATTCAGTCGAGCTTCGCCATCAACCGAGGCAGCGGGAAAATCGAAGACGAAAGCTCTGGTAGTGGAGAAACGGATACGCCGGCCGACTCGGCCGACGACGCTCGCATCGAGGCTGCGATGGGCGAGATCGAGAAGGAGTTTTCAAACGTGGATGAGAACGATCCGCGGGCCATGGCGCGAATGATGCGGCGCATGGCGGACATCACGGGCGAAAAGATCGACGGCGAAATGGAGGAGGTGGTGCGAAAGCTCGAGGAAGGCGCAGATCCTGATTCGCTCGAGGAGCAACTTGGGGGCGGGGCCGAGGATGGTGGAGACGACTCGTTCGGGGCGGGGCCAGGCTCGCCGGACGCGGAGGCGCCGCAGAAGGAGAAGAAACATCGCTTTCGTCGCTCGCGCGGCCAGCCGCGCCGCGATCCCAAACTCTACGATTACGAGTGAGCGCACTTCGGGGTTTTCTTCCGACCCGCGATCCGTTGCACTCGTCGCTTCATGTCATCTGCTGATCTGCTTTCACGCATCGAGGTCGGAAAAACCGCGGTGCTCTCGCAAACGGAATTGCTGCATCGCGAGTTCGGCAAGGCCGCGAGCAACTGGAAAGCCGATGGCACGCGCGTCACGCCGGTGGATATCGCGATCTCCGAAAATATCGTGAGGTCTTTGCGCCAGCGTTTTCCCGATGATCAATTTTTCAGCGAGGAGCTCGCAGACACCGATGCGCCAATCGAGCTGAAGAGCCGTTTTGCCTGGGTGCTCGATCCGATCGATGGCACGAACAATTACGCGACCGGCATCGCGCATTGTGCCATTTCGCTCGCGCTGCTCGAGAACGGCGTGGCGGTTTATGGCATCATCTACGACCTCAGCCGACGCGTCCTCATGCATGGCGGCCCGGGTTTCGGGGCGTGGGATGGCGACCGTGTGGCCACGGTGAAAACCGATCTCCCGAATCCCCAAAGCCTTCTCGGCTTCCACTCGCCCTACGATCGCACGATGGCGAAGGACGCGACGACCATCGTGGAGAATTTCAAGATACGCGGCTTGGGCAGCAGCACGCTTCATCTCGCCTACGTGGCCGTGGGGATTCTGGACGGCACGGTCGATCACAATGTGAAAATCTGGGATATCGCCGCTGGTGTGCCTCTCTGCCTGGCTGGTGGGGGAGAAGTGCATTTTCTCAACGGCGATCAGTTCCCCATGCGAATCTTCGATTTGAAAATGGCTCGCATCCGCTACATCGCCGGCAACGCGGCCATGTGCCGACGGCTCCGCGAATTGCTTTCAAAATAGTTTTCCGCACGTCGCCACAAACTCCGAATCCGCGCTTGCTGCGCGAAAAGTTCGGAGCAGTTTCGCGCCATGAGTGCCGCGGTGAAAACCTCGCGTTTGCTGGCTGTAACGGGGAGTTCGCGGCAGACCTCATCGAAGCGCGCGGCGCTTCACGTGTGCGGAGGCGATTCCAGAAAGGTTCAAACTCGTTTGAAGCAATGCGCGAGGGTGCCATGAGTTTCACTCTGCGATTGGCGACCTTGGACGACGTCCCTGTATTGGAAGAGTTGATACCGCTTTCGGCGCGCGAACTGCAGAGACCCTACTACACGGAGGACCAGATCGAGGGGGCAATCGGCACGGTGTTTGGCGTCGATACCCAATTGATCAGAGATGAAACGTACTTCGTCTGCGAGGAAGAGGGGCGCGTGGTCGGCTGCGGAGGCTGGAGCAGAAGGAAGAGCCTTTACGGCGGCGACAAACTTTCCCGGCGCGAAAATGCGCTCCTCGATCCGCGGCGCGATCCGGCGCGGATTCGGGCCTTCTTCGTTCATCCGCAGCGGGCGCGCCGCGGCATCGGCCGCAGCATCATGTGCGCCTGTGAGTCCGCGGCGGAGCAGATGGCCTTTCGCCGCTTGGAAATCGTGGCGACGCTCGCGGGGGAACCGCTGTATACACGTTTCGGATACACGGTCCACGAGCGCTTCGAACTCGCGTTGCCAAACGCGCAGTTCCTCCCCGTCGTGAGAATGGCACGCGCAACTGGCGTGCCTTGAAAATCAGCTCCCTCTGATTTTCCCTCGATACGCGCCGCTCAGGCGACGGAAATGATTTTCTCCAGCTCCATTTTGGTCGCGGAGAACGTTTCGCTCAATTGAGCCAGGTAGTCTTGGACGTTGCCGAGACCATTCGCTCGGGACTCGTGCTCGAGTTTCTCCGCGACGGCGCGAAGCGGCATGGCGCCGAGATTGCTCGAGCTCCCTTTGATGCTGTGCGCGGCACGCGTGAAACGCACCTGGTCGCCTTGTTCGAGCGAGATTTTCAATTCGTCGAGACGCTGCGGCGTGTCCTCTAAAAATATGCCGATGATGTCGCGGAGGAATCCCTCGGCGTCGTCGGGATTCAGCGCGCGAAGGTTTTCGATGGCTTCGGGGTCGATGAGGTTGGCGTTAGTCATAGGATGGAAACGCGGATGTGGGATCGGGTCAGGTGGCCCATTCGAAGGAGGTATTTTGCTCGATCTCGTCGATGGTCGTCAGGCCGAGGAGCACTTTCTTCAGACCGTCGTAGCGCAGGGTCTTGTAGCCGACCTTGGTGGCGGCGCGGGTAATTTCCTGGGCGCTGCGTCCCTCGGTGATGAGCGTGCGGATTTCTTCGGTGATCGGGACGAGCTCGTGAAAGGCGATTCGGCCTTTGTAGCCGGTGCCGCGGCATTCGGGGCAACCCCGACCGCGGTAGAACGTCACGTCGCATGCTGCTTCGTCATGGAAATAGCGGGAGAGAAGTTCGCGGGAGGGCTGGTAGCCTTCCTTGCAGTTTTCGCAAATGCGCGCGGCGAGACGTTGTGCGAGCACGCCGATGACCGAAGGCGCCACCATGTAGGGTTCGACGCCAAGTTCGAGAAGGCGCACGACGGCTTGCGCCGCGGTGTTCGTATGGAGCGTGGCAAAAACAATGTGCCCGGTGAGCGCGGCTTCCGTCGCGATCTTGGCCGTTTCCAAATCGCGAATCTCGCCGACCATGATGATGTCGGGATCCTGGCGCAGGAGAGAGCGTAGAACGGTCGAGAACTTTAGATCGATGTGGCTGTTCACCTGCGTCTGAGTGACGCCTTCCATATGGATCTCGACGGGATCCTCGATGGTCGCGACGTTCACGTCGGGCTTGTTGATCTCATGAAGCGCCGCGTAAAGCGTGGTGGTTTTTCCCGAACCAGTCGGGCCGGTGACGAAGATGATGCCGCTGGGATTTTGGATGAGCTGCTTGAACGGCTCCAAGATCGTCTGGGAGATCATCATCTTGTCCAACGTCAGCATCGTGCGCCGGCCGCCCATCGCGAGGATGCGCACGACGGCTTTTTCTCCGTGGGACGAAGGGATGGTGGAGAGGCGAAAGTTCGCGTTGATGCTGCCGATCGGGAGCGAGAAACGTCCGTCCTGTGGAAAGCGAGCTTCGGCGATGTTGAGCGCGGCGAGAATTTTCAAGCGCGAGATCATCGCGCGGTGCAGCTTCTTCGAGTACGTGATGACTTCGCGGAGCCGGCCATCGACGCGGAAGCGAATGCGCGCGAGGTTTTCCTGCGGCTCGACGTGGATGTCCGTGGCGCGCTCGCGCAGCGCAAAATAAATGATCTCATCGATCAACTGCACCATCGATTCGGAGTCGGCGAGTTGCGCGACTTTTTCCGTGGTGAGATTCGCGTCACTGAAAAGCTTCGATTTTTCCAGCTCGGCCAAACTCTCTTCGAGATTCTTGTCGGACGAGTAGTGGATGACGATGGCGTCCTCGATTTCGCGCGGAAGAGCGAAGACCGGACTGATCGGCATCTGCGTGATCTGCGCGAGACGTTTCAGCAGATCGGCGTCGTCGGGAGTCGAAATGGCCGCGGTCAACACGCCGTCGATCACATAAAGACCGATGGCGGACGCGCGCTTGGCGATTTCGACCGGAATGCGTTGAAGCGCCTCGTCGGTTACGACTGAGGCAAATGGATCGACGTAGGCGACGCCGAGCGAGTCGGCCCACAGGCGGCACACATCCTCCTTCGAGGCGTAGCCGCGATCGACGATCGCTTGTACCAGCGTGACGGATACACCGTGCTGATCGATCAGGCTCTGCACTTCCTGAACCGCGTCGAAGTGCGGGAGGGCCGAGAGCTTTTCGAGAAAAAGATTACTGGCCTGATGCGACACGGCGGCGAGGGGATTGAGCTTTGAAGACCTTCTCGATTTCGGATTGCTGCAGCTTCTCCATGCCGAAGGCACCCGAGACTTTCTCCTGGTCGATCTCGGCGAGCAGTTCTTGCAGCGAGTACCTGACCGCGGTGGGCGTGGTTTTATTTCCCGCGCGGTGACTTGAATGGTTTGAGGAAAAACTCATGACGCGGCGGCTCAGGTGTTGCTGGGAAAACAATCCGCGATCGTGCGCCGCAGCGCCTGCAGGATTTCGTCCTTCGGCGTGTCTTTCCGAAGATAATTCACCGCTCCATTTTGCACCGCCTCTTGAACTGTTTGGCGGTTCGCGAGCGAAGTCAGCATGACGACCACGGCATTCGGGTCATGCTGGACGATTTGCTTGAGCGTCTCGAGTCCGTCCTGCACGGGCATGTTGACGTCGAGCAGCACGAGTTCAGGAGATTCCTGTTTGTAGATCTCGACCGCTTCGGCGCCGTTGGACGCTTCGATGATTTGCGGCGAGCCGAGCTGGCGCACGACGAGACTGATAAATTTCCGAACGTGGGCCTCGTCGTCGACGAGAAGAATTTTGCCTTCGAAACTCATGATATCAGGCGGGCAACTGAATGGAGAACTCGCAGCCGCCGTTGGGCAGATTGGTTGCCGCGATAGAACCTTGATGGGCCTCGACGATCTTGTGACAGATCGCCAGGCCGAGACCGGTGGCTTTTTCACCGCCCGTCGGTTTCACGGAGAGCGTTCCGAAATCCTTGAAAAGGCGATGGCGTTCGCCCTCGGGAATTCCCGGTCCCTGGTCCTGCACCGCGATTTCCAATCCTGTATCCGATTTCTGGAGACGGACGCGAACTTCCGACGCCGGCGGAGAGTATTTGATCGCATTGCTGAGCAAATTGTCCACCACCTGCCGAATCTTCGAGGCGTCGATCATCGCAGTCACTGGGGCTTGAGGGGTCTGCAGAGAGATTCTCGTGCTCTTCCGCGCTGCATTGATATTGCTCAGATAAACCGATTTTTCGAGCAACTCGGCGAGATCGCAGCTCTCACGATTGATCTTCAACTCGCCAGCCGCGATCGTCGAAACGTCCAGCAGTTCATTGACGAGGTTGAGCATCGACTGGCTCTCGCTGTGAATCATCTTCACCAGATCCAACTGATCCGGTGACATCGGTCCGACCGTTCCATCGGTGAGGAATTCCGCCAGGCCGCGAATCGAGGCGAGAGGATTGCGCAGATCGTGCGCAGCCATGCCGACGAGTTTGTTCTTCGCGTCGTTAGCCTGTTTCAGTTGCTCGACGAGCAGCTTCTGTTGCTCGATCAAAATCCGGTTCTGCAAATGCGTGCGAATGCGCGCGAGCGCTTCCTTTCGCCGAAATGGTTTCGGCAAATAATCCACGCCACCCGAAGCCAGTCCTTCGACCACGTCTTCGGAATCGTTCTTCGCCGTGATGAAGATGACCGGAGCCGCGTTGACGCCGTAACGATTGCGCAGTTCGCGACAGGTTTCGAAGCCGTCGATTCCGGGCATCACGACGTCCAATAGCACCAAGTCCGGGCGAAAACCCTCGTAAACTTCCAGCGCCTGCTCGCCCGAGTTTGCCTCGGCTATGACATAACCTTCCGTTTGAAGCAGGCCGGCGAGGATCCGAATATTCAGACGATCGTCATCAACGACCAACAGCTTACGGCCGAGTAGGTTAGGCTCCGCCGAAGTGCCGGGACCGCGGCTCGGGAACTGAGGCGGCGTTTCTCGCGGTTCAAAGGAGGGAAAAGGGATTCGTGTGTTCTGCAAAAGTTGCATCTTGCCGGTGCGGAGTGGCTCAACTCGTTACCTCGACACACCACGTAAAAACCTTAAGCAAACTAACGTATCAATAAATACGGATATGTTGATATTAAACTTGAATCGAGACGGCCTGGAGGTTTGCTCGACGCCAATTATCCTATGTCAAACTCGTTCGTTTTCTCCTCGGAATCCGTCGGTGAAGGTCATCCGGACAAAGTAGCTGATCTGATTTCAGACAGCGTTTTGGACGCCTGCCTCGAGCAGGACAAAGCGAGCCGCGTGGCCTGCGAAACCTTGGTAAAATCAAACCAGGTGGTCATCGCCGGCGAAATCACGACCTCGGCGAAGATCAATTACGAGCAGGTCGTCCGCAACGCCATCCGCGACATCGGTTACATCAACGACGACGATGTTTTTCATTCGGATAAGGTTTTCATCCACAACCTGCTCACGAAGCAGTCGCAGGACATCGCTCAGGGCGTCGACGCGAAGGCGGCGGACGGCAAAGAGACCGCCGAGCAGGGCGCGGGCGACCAGGGCCTGATGTTCGGCTATGCCTGCAATGAAACGCCGGAAATGATGCCGACGGCGATCATGTTTGCCCATCGTCTCGGCCGTGAGCTGACGAAGGTTCGCAAGGCCGGCGTTGTCGAATGGCTCCGCCCGGACGCCAAGTCCCAGGTTTCGATCCGCTACGAAGACGACAAGCCGGTCGTGGTCGAAAATGTCGTCATCTCCACGCAGCACGCGGCGCATGCGAAGCACGCCGACATCCGCGAGTTCCTGATCGAGCACGTGATCAAGCGCGTGATTCCGGCGAACATGTTGGATAGCAAAACGAAGTTTTTCATCAACCCGACGGGCCGTTTTGTCATCGGCGGTCCGGAAGGCGATTCCGGTCTCACCGGCCGTAAGATCATTGTGGATACCTACGGTGGATGGGGCCGCCACGGTGGTGGCGCTTTCTCAGGCAAGGATCCATCGAAGGTCGACCGCTCCGCAGCTTACTTCTGCCGTTGGGTTGCGAAGAACATCGTCGCCGCGGGTCTCGCCGACATTTGCGAACTCCAGGTGGCATATGCCATCGGTCATCCCGAGCCGGTCAGCGTCTGGGTCGATGCGATGGGCACGGCCAAAGTTCCGGAGCAGAAAATCTCGGAGGCCGTTCGCAAGGTTTTCAGCTTCAAACCCGCCGCGATCGTGCAACAGCTCGATCTCCTGCGCCCAATCTATCGGAGCACGACCAACTACGGTCATTTCGGCAAAGCCGAGCTGCCTTGGGAGCAAATCAACCGCGTCGACGAACTCCGCGCCGCCGTCAAATAACCGCAACCGTCAACGAAGCACATTATGTCGACCGCGACCAAACCTTCCTCTCACGACTACCAAGTCAAAGACATCAGCCTCGCCGACTGGGGCCGCAAAGAAATCTCCGTCGCTGAACACGAGATGCCGGGCCTGATGGCCGTGCGCAAAAAATTCGGCGCAGCCAAGCCGCTCGCAGGCGTTCGCATCACCGGTTCGCTGCACATGACGATCCAGACCGCGGTGCTGATCGAGACGTTGAAGGAACTCGGCGCCGATGTGCGCTGGGCTTCGTGCAACATCTTCTCGACGCAGGACCACGCGGCCGCTGCGATCGCGAAATCCGGCACGCCAGTCTTCGCCTGGAAAGGCGAGACGCTCGAAGAATATTGGGACCTCACGCTGAAGGCGATTTCGTTCCCCGGCGGCAAGGGTCCGCAGATGGTCGTCGACGACGGCGGCGACGTCACTCTGCTCATCCACAAGGGTTGCGAACTCGAAGAAGGTAGTGACTGGGTGAATACAGAGTCCGGCTCGCATGAAGAGCAGGTCATCAAGGATCTTCTCAAGCGCGTACATAAGGAAGATCCGCTGCGTTGGACGACGATCGCGAAGGACTGGCGCGGCGTTTCTGAGGAGACGACGACAGGCGTGCATCGCCTCTATCAGATGCTCGAAAAGGGCAAGCTGCGCGTCCCGGCGATCAACGTGAACGACTCCGTCACGAAATCGAAATTCGATAATCTCTACGGCTGCCGCGAATCACTCGCGGACGGTTTGAAGCGCGCGACGGACGTCATGATCGCAGGCAAAGTGGCGGTCGTTTGCGGCTACGGCGATGTGGGCAAGGGCTCGGCGCATTCTCTGCGCGGCTTTGGCGCTCGCGTCATCGTTACCGAGATCGATCCGATCAACGCCCTTCAGGCCGCGATGGAAGGTTTCGAGGTCAATACGATCGAGAGCACGCTCGGCACGGGCGACATCTACGTCACCACGACGGGCAACTGCGACATCATCACGCTCGATCACATGGAGAAGATGAAGGACCAGGCGATCGTTTGTAACATCGGCCACTTCGACAACGAGATCCAAGTCGACCGTCTCTACAAAGCGCCGGGCGTGAAACGCACGACGATCAAACCGCAATACGACATGTTCACGTTCCCCAAGGGCAACAGCATCTATCTGTTGGCCGAGGGACGTTTGGTGAATCTTGGCTGCGCGACGGGCCATCCGTCGTTCGTCATGTCGAACAGCTTCACCAACCAGGTGCTCGCTCAGATCGATCTCTGGAAGAATCGCGAAACCTACAAGGTGAACGTCTATCGCTTGCCGAAGCACCTCGACGAGGAAGTGGCGCGCCTTCACCTCGAGAAGATCGGGGCGAAGCTGACGAAGCTCTCGCCGAAACAGGCATCGTACCTCGGCGTTCCGGTCGAAGGTCCGTATAAGCCGGAGCACTACAGATACTAATCTGCCGCTCTCTTTTATTACAAAACGATGCTCGCAAGGGCGTCGTTTTTTTTTCGCCCGCTCAACGGTGTAGAGCGGAAGAGTCAGTAGCGTTTCATCCCCGGTTCGACTTCGAGAGCCCACGCTTCGATTCCGCCGGCCACATTGGTGACTTCGGAGAAGCCTTTGGCCCGGAGAAATTGAGTGACGCGCAGGCTGCGGGCGCCGTGATGACACAGAATCAGAAGCGACCGATCGCGCGGGAGGCTGGGGAGCGCGTCGGGAATTTGGCCCATCGGAATTTTTTTCGAGCCGTTGATGGAGCAGATCGCGATTTCATCAGGCTCGCGGACATCGATCAGAAGAGCCGGGCGCTCTTTGCGGTTGAGCCACGCGTGTGCTTCGGTCACGGAAATTTCCAGCGGAGGTTGTTGATGGTCCACGGCTGCAATCAGCCGCAACTTTTTGTCGGCGCAAATGAAATTGCGCCGCTCCGCGCCTCCGGCCAAAGACGAGCGTTTCTACTCATGGCGCAAAAATTCATCGTCATCATCGCAGGAGGAAAAGGGGAGCGCTTCTGGCCGCAGAGCCGCTCTCATCGGCCCAAGCATCTGCTTCCTATCGTCGGGGAGAAGCCGATGCTGACGCAGACGCTGAATCGCGTGAAGGGCATCGCGAAGCCGAAAAACACGTATATCATCACCGGCGCAGCGCAGGCCAAGGCTGTCGCGGAAGTTTGTCGTGGCCTGCCAAAACAAAACATCATCGTCGAACCGATGGGGCGCGACACGGCTGCCGCGGTGGGACTCGCCGCGGCGATTGTCGGCGCGCGCGATCCGAACGGAATTTTTGCCGTGCTGCCTGCGGACCACGTGATTCGCGACGGCAAGGCTTACGAAAAGGATTTGAAGGCCGCGTTCGCCGCCGCCGAAGACGATGCGGTGATGGCGACGATCGGCATCGCGCCGACCGAGCCGGCGACGGGCTTCGGCTACATTCAACGAGGAGAAAAGTGGAAAGATTTCTCCAATCGGCCGGTCTATCGCGTCAAACGCTTCGTCGAGAAACCGTCTGAAGAAGTGGCCAAACAATATCTCGCGTCGGGCGATTACGTTTGGAACGCCGGCATGTTTGTCTGGAGCGTTTCTGTAGTGGAAAACGCACTACGGGAACATGCCCCGGAGTTGAACGCCGGGCTCGAGCCGGTGCGTGCGGCGCTCGCGAAGAAGAAGCCGCTTGGACCTGTCCTGAAACGGGTTTACCCGAAGCTCGTGAAGATCTCCGTCGACTACGCATTGCTCGAAAAATCGAGCAACGTGGTCGTGCTGCCTTCGAGTTTCGACTGGGACGACGTCGGCGCCTGGCCGGCGGTCGCGCGCCATTACCAATGCGATGACTCGGGCAACGTCAGCCGTGGGCTTGCGATCGTGGAAAACGGTTCGAACAACATCGTTTTTTCCGAAGGCGGTCATCTCACGGCGGTGCTCGGAGCGAGTGATCTCATCGTCGTGCATACCGCGGATGCGACATTGGTCGCGCCGAAATCGAAAGCCCAGGAGATCAAGCAACTGCTCAAGCGCGTCGAAGGCCTGAAGAAAGGCGCGCGCTGGCTCTAGAGGCTGTCCGAAAAGTCGAAATGAAACGCAAAGACAAAGATTTTGATTTTCTGCAAGGCGGGCCGCCGGGGGGGGGGCGCGGTGCGCCCATGCCCGGCGGCACAACGCAGCAGAAATCAAAATCTTTGTCTTCCCTGTGGGCGGGCGAGATTTTGCCGGGAGCAGCGTTGTCCGAAAGGGGCAGGGCGCACCGCGCCCAGCACCCTTTCGGCCGCCTTGCTCGCGACAAAATCTCGCTCCGTGCGTTTTATTTCCACTTTTCGGACAGCCTCTAGCATGCGCTGCCTCGGCATCGATTACGGCGCGAAACGCGTGGGACTCGCCTATGGGAACGACATCGGTGTCGCCACGCCGCTTCCCGCCTTGGTCGACAGCGATCCCGCGAAACGCTTTGCCGGGCTCTGCGATGTCGTGAAGCAACGGCGGATCACCGACATCGTCATCGGCCTTCCTTTGAACATGGACGACAGCATTGGCTTCAAGGCTAAGGAGGTCGAAGCGTTCGCGGAAAAGCTCCGCGCGGCGACGAACCTGCCGGTCCATTTTGTCGACGAAAGACTGACCTCCTACGAAGCGGAGAGCTCGATCGCCAAGAGCAAGCGCCGCGATATTCGCTCGAGCGGGATTGTCGATTCGCGCGCGGCTGCGCTGATCCTGCAGGATTTTCTGAACACGCGTCTGCCGCCGCCGGCCCTGCCGGATGCTCCGGACGCGCCGGACCTCGCGTAGTGGAAAACAAACTACAAGATACAGGCGGAGAGCTGGCTTCCGCTTCGACTCGCTGGAAATGCGTCTGCGCGTACGACGGGAGAGAGTTTGATGGTTGGCAGAGCCAGGCCGGCGGAAACGCACTTCAGGACGTGATCGAGGCGCGGCTGGCCACCGTAGTTGGAAAACCACTACGCGTTCACGCCAGTGGACGCACCGACGCGGGCGTGCACGCGCTGGGTCAGGTTTTCCATTTCGACGCGGCCTGGCGCCATGGCGCAGCGAAACTGCTCGCGGCGTTGCGCTCGGGCCTGCCTGCGGGAATTCAACTGAAGATCTTGACCGAAGCGCCGGCTGATTTTCACGCGCGCTTTTCCGCGACGGGAAAGATCTACGTTTATCATCTCCACCTCGGAGACGCCGATCCGTTCACGCGCCCGTATGTCTGGGCGATCGAACGAAAACTGGATTGGACGGCGATGTTGGCGGCGGTGGACGCGCTTCGGGGAAAGCACGATTTCCGCGCGTTTTCCGCGCTCAACGGTCCGCCCAAGGAAAACACGCGGCGCGACTTGAGGCGCCTCGAGTTGATCAAGCGCGGCAGGCGGGTGCGGATTGTCGCCGAGGCAGACGGCTTCATGTACAAGATGGTGCGCAGTCTCGTCGGCACGATCGTCGCGGCGGGAGATAGCAAAATCTCGCTCGAAGAAATCCGCCAACACCTCGCGACCGGGAAGCGCACGCCAAAGATTCAAACCGCACCGCCGCAGGGATTATTTCTCGCGAAGGTTTTGTATCCATGATCCGGAGACTAAGCGCCTCGATCAGTGCGGTGAACGACTTGGTTTTTCCGCGCTCGTGCGTGAGCTGCGGAGGGTTGCCGGAGGAAAATACGTTTCGGCATCTGTGCGCGCGCTGCGTCGGCCAAATCGATTTCATCACCGGTCCGCGGTGCTCGACGTGTGGGCATCCATTTTACGGCGAGGTCATCGGCGAGAGGATGTGTCCGCATTGCGAGGGACTGGTCCCGGCGTTCAATCGCGGTTGCACGGCCGTGCTCTGCCGAGGAGTAGCCCGAGCGCTCATTCACGAACTCAAGTATCGCCGCGGCGTGTACGTGATGAACGACATCGAGGCGATTTTCGCGCGCTGCACTGAGCTGATCGAAGCCGTTCGCGGTGCGACCCTCGTGCCGGTGCCGCTGCATCCGCGCAAGTACCGGGAGCGCGGCTATAATCAGAGCGAACTCATTGCAGAAGCGCTCACCCGAGCAGCCGGCAATTCCGCCGAGATTGCGCACCTGCTGGAGCGGTCGGTCGACACGCCTTCGCAGACGGCATTTGATCGCCGGACGCGTCTGGCTAACCTCAAAAATGCCTTTGCACTTCGTTCCGGCGGGGCCATAAACCCCGATTACCACTACGTACTTGTCGACGATGTCTTCACCACTGGTTCAACGCTCAATAGCTGTGCACGCGTGCTGCGGCGCGCGGGCTGTTTGAATCTCGACGTCGTCACATTCGGTCACGGTTAACTCCCGCCATGTCGCTTTTCAGTAAGCCGAAGTACTCGACTATTGTTGTTAAGAAAAAGGACATCCCGAAAGGGCTGTGGACGAAATGTCCGATCTCCGGTGAGATCGTCTTCAACAAGGAGCTCGAGGATAACCAAATGGTGGTGCCGAAATCCGGCTATCACTTCCGCATCGGGGCTCGGGCTCGCCTCGAGCGTCTCCTCGATCCGGAGAGTTTCGTCGAAATGGACGCGAAACTTCGCTCCGCCGATCCGCTGAAATTCGTCGACTCCCAGCCCTACGCTGAGCGCATCAAGAAGTACGAGCGCGAGAGCGGGCTTTCGGAAGCGGTCGTCTGCGGCACGGGAAAGATTTACGAGATTCCCGTTTCAGTCGCGGTCATGGATTTTCGTTTTTGTGGCGGCGCCATGGGCTCCGCTGTCGGCGAGAAAATCACTCGCGCCATCGAGGCCGCGATCGAGAAAAGGATTCCGTGCCTCGTCTTTTGCGCGTCCGGCGGCGCTCGCATGCAGGAAGGGATTTTTTCGTTGATGCAGATGGCGAAAACGAGCGCGGCTCTCGGCCGGTTGGCGGAGGCCAAGTTGCCGTTCATTTCGATTCTGACCGACCCAACGATGGGCGGAGTAACAGCGAGCTTTGCCACGCTGGGCGATGTCATCCTTGCCGAGCCAGGCGCACAGATCGGTTTCGCCGGCGCCCGCGTGATCAAGGAAACGACAAAGCAAACGCTGCCCCCGGGGTTTCAGAGTTCCGAATTTTTGCTGCAGCACGGATTGATCGACCAGATCGTGCATCGCCTCGAAATGCGCGATCGTCTGCGTGATATTCTGAGCGCGCTCTATCAATCGAAGAAAGCGCCGGTCGCGGCCAAGGTCTGACCTCAACGCCGCGGGATTCCTTCGGGATAACTCATGCACGTTGCACCGCTCAACGATTACGCGGCGGTCCAGGACTATCTCTTTTCGCTCAAGGCCAATGGCGTGAAGTTCGGCGTCGATCGTATGCGATCCTGGATCGATGCACTGGGTCATCCCGAGCTGCGCACACCGTGTATTCACATTGCGGGTACAAACGGCAAGGGCTCGACCGCGGCCATGCTCGCGACGATTTATCAGACGTACGGTTGTCGCGTCGGACTCTACACTTCGCCTCACCTCGTCCGCCTGGGGGAACGCGTGCAGGTCAACCGCCAGCACCTGACCGAGGCGGAAATTGTTAACTTCACAAATGAGCTACGGCCTGTCGCTGAAAAAGTCTCGGCGCTGAATCCCGACGATCATCCGAGTTTCTTCGAGTTCATGACGGCGATGGCGTTTCTCCAGTTCGCCCGAAAGAAGTGTGATATCAGCGTGATCGAGGTCGGGCTTGGGGGCCGTCTCGACGCCACCAACGTGGTCATGCCTGAAGTCGCGGTCATCACTTCGATCAGTCTCGACCACTGTGAGATGCTGGGGAACACGATTGAGGAAATCGCGAGGGAGAAGGCGGGCATCATCAAGCGCGGCAGGCCGGTCGTTTTGGGACATCTGCCGCCCGAAGCCGAAAAAGTCATTCGCGAGATCGCTGCCGAGTTGAACGCGCCGGTTCACAGCATCGCCGAAGAGTTCGGGACCGACATTTCCAATTATCCAGAAACCCGGCTGGAGGGCGATTATCAGCGATGGAATGCCGCCACCGCGGCACTCGCGGTGAAGGTGCTGCGGGCCCGCTGGCCGATTCCGGCAGACGTCGTGGCGAAAGCATTGCACGCGGTCAACTGGCCGGGGCGCTGGGAAAGCGTTCAACTTGGCGGAAGACCCTTGATCCTGGACGCCTCACATAATCCCGAAGGCGCTGCTGTATTGGATATCGCACTACAAAAATTGGTCGCGGAATTTGGCCGGCGGCCTGTCGTGATTACCGGCGTGCTGGGCGCCGCGCGAGCTGCACCCTTGATCGAAACAATTTGCCGGTACGCCCGGGAGATTCATTTCGTCGTCCCCAATCAGGCGCGCGCGTGTTCGCACGAAGAGTTGATCAAACTGGTGCCAGCTTCGTTTCAGGGAAGAATCGCGCGAGCGACCCTTGAGGGCCTTTTCCCTAACGCTTCGAGTTGTACCGCGGGCGGGCCGGATGACGTTGTCGTCGTGACGGGCTCGATCTATCTCCTCGGCGAAGTGCTCGCGCGAATCCAACCGCAGCGCGGCGCCAACGAAAGTCGACTGCAAGACTTCTGAGCCGGGAAAATTCCTGTCTCGCTTGAGCCATCAGCTCTCGCGTGTAGTCTCGCGCATGAATTCTCTCGTTCGTGGAGCATTTGTCGTTTGTTGCGTGGTGGTCCTGGGCGGTGTCGTTGCGGGTGCGGAATCGACCCTCACCGCATTCGTCGATCCCTCTGTTCGGCCGCAGGATGATCTTTACCTGGCAGTGAATGGAAAGTGGCTGGCTACAACGGAGATCCCGCCGGATAAGTCGAACTACGGAGCCTTCACCAAGCTGGACGACGATGCGGTGGCTCACGTCCGCGAATTGCTCGAATCGGCGTCAGCCTCGAAGCAGGAGCCGGGCTCCGACCTTCAGAAAATCGGCGACATGTACCGCTCCTTCATGGACGAGGAGAAGATCGAGGCCCGGGGCGTAAAACCAGTTCTGCCGCTGTTGGCGGAAATTGATCGGATCGCGAAACCGGAGGACGTCGCACGCAAGTTTGGCGAAATGGCCCGCTCGGGTTTGCAGGTGCCTTTTGCCTTCGACGTCGATGTGGATCGGAAGAATTCGGTTCAGTATCTCGCGGCGATTTCACAATCAGGCACCGCGTTGCCCGATCGTGATTACTATTTGCTCGATGATCCGAAATACAAGGAGGGGCGCGAAGCCTACCTGGCGTACATCGAAAAAATTCTGGCCGCGATCGATGTGCCGGCCGCGGAGGGCAAAGCCATCGCGCAACGTATCCTCGCGCTAGAGACGAAACTGGCGGCGGCGCAGTGGACGCGAACAGAACGGCGCGATCCCTTGAAGACCTATTCGAAGACCGCGACGAAGGATTTGCGCAAGGTGTCCGAAGATTTCATCTGGCCCGAATTTTGGCAGGGTCTCGGCTTGGCGGATTTGAACTACGTTAATGTGGAAGAACCGAGTTTCACCAAAGCCGTGGGCGGGCTCTTGCGTAGTGAACCTCTGAATACGTGGAAAGAGTACCTCAAAGTGAAAGTGCTCGATGGCTACGCGGAATTTCTGAACAAGGATTTGGTCCAGGCGCATTTCGAGCTTTACGGAAAAGTCCTGGCGGGAATTCCGCAGGACAAGACCCGCTGGCGAAAGGCGGTCGATCTCATCTCCGGCGCGGGGGCAGGCGATTTCGGCGTGCTCGGCGACGTGGTGGGGCGCGCGTACGTGCAAAAATATTTTCCGCCCGAAGCGAAAACGCGGATGGACAGCCTCGTCGCCAATCTACTGGTGGCCTATGATCAGAGCCTCACCGACCTGACCTGGATGACTCAGGAAACAAAGGAAAAGGCGCGTTCCAAGCTCCACAAATACACCAACAAGATCGGCTACACGAAGAAGTGGCGCGACTACTCCGATCTCACGATCACGCCGGACGATCTCTTCGCCAATATCGTCGCGTCTCAGAAACATGAATACAACTACGTCGTCCAGAAGCTTGGCAAACCGGTCGACAAGGGCGAATGGCACATGACGCCGCAGACGGTGAACGCCTACTACAATCCGACGGGCAACGAGGTCGTGTTTCCCGCCGCGATTCTGCAGCCGCCGTTTTTCGATCTGAATGAAGACGACGCCGTGAACTACGGCGCGATCGGCGCGGTGATCGGCCATGAGATCAGCCACGGCTTCGACGACAAAGGCAGCCAGTACGATGGCGATGGAAATTTGAACAACTGGTGGACGGAGGCCGACCGCAAAGCGTTCGAGGATCTGACCAAGAAACTCGTCGACCAATACGCCGCGTACGAGCCGTTGCCGGGAAAACACGTGAACGGCGAACTCACGCTCGGCGAAAACATCGCGGACCTCTCCGGCCTCTCGATCGCGTACAAAGCCTACAAACATTCACTCGGCGGCAAAACTGCACCGGTGATTGCAGGGCTCACGGGCGACCAGAGATTTTTTTATGGCTGGGCTCGCATTTGGCAGCGCAAGTATCGCGAGGCGGAAATGGTGCGCCGACTTGTGATTGATCCGCACTCGCCCTCGCAGTTTCGCGCGAACGGTGCGCCGATCAATTCGGACGCCTTCGCCGAGGCATTTCAGGTCAAGCCTGGGGACAAGATGTACAAGGCGCCAGAAGCGCGCATTCGCATCTGGTGACCAGCTTCTCGCGACTCATCTAAGAACGTTAGGTTCCCAGCCGGCTCATCCGAGCTTAACCAGCTCGGATGTCGGCGGCACGTCCTTGATGATTTGCGACGCCTCGGGTCCGACGCCGAGATAACGCAAGTTCGGAAGTTTCGCCGGCAACGTTTCACCGTGGTAGGCGCACTCGACGATCGTGCGCATCATCGCGCCGACGTAGCGTTGAGCGTTTTTCGGAAGCTGAGCGAAGGAGCGCACGTGCGAGATGTCTTCGCTCCAGCCGGCGTGCTTGGTATAAACCGGCCGAAGGGTTTTGCGCAGCGCTTCGTTGCGCGGCACATGCGCGTAGCGCTTTCCGTCCGGTCCCTCGTACGCGACGCAGATGAGCAGTTCGCCGTTCCAGTCGCCCTCGTGCGTCAACGCGTCGGCTTTGTTGATCATCAAATCGTGGAATCCGCCGTAGCGAAGCGCGTCGCCTTTTTCGACGGCGTCGAACCAACCCACCATGCGTTGGCGCCCGGTCGTGGAGCCGAATTCCAGTTTCTTCAATTTCATGCAGAGCGGGTGCGCGTCGTCCATTTGCGTGATGAACGTATGCGTGCCGACTTTCGTATCGTAGGCCTTGGCCACGCCGAATGTGTGGATCGGCTGCAGCGGAATTCCCGCGCTTTCGAAAAATTCCGGAGCGTAGGTGTGCGAAGCCGTGACGTTCGGTGAAAAGCCGTGCCGTTTATCGAGCCAGAACGCCTGGCCAAACTCGCCGATGATGGTCTTGCCTGCGTGGATTTCGCGCAGGATGAGTTCGCGCAGTTCGCCGATATTCGCTGCGAGTTTTCGACCCGCTTCCCAATACACTTGGATCAGGCGATCGACATTGAGCGTGAAAGGAGCCGCACCGCGAAACTGCGTGAAATCGAATTCGTCCGGTTTGAACAAACCAAGCTGAAGACTTTCGGCATTCGCCCGCGCCTCGGCCGCGCCGAGCTTGTCGAAGAAGCTCGACCACGTTTCCGGAGTGACCTGGCACACATGCTGAATCACCCGCACGGCGCGTTCGGCGCGCTGGCGAAGTTTCGCGGCGAAGGACTCGAAAGGACCAAAGTAGTCCGCGAAGTACACTTGGTTTTGGCCAACTTCTTCGAGATACGCCGGCGTGATGCCTCGACCGGTGGCTCCGCGCGGCTCGGACTTGAGGACATTCACGCGATAGTCCTCCCAGGCCAAATCGAGCAGCCGGTGCGTGAAGTCGGAAACCATCGTGCGCTCGTCGATCAAGAGACGTTTGAAAACCGGAAAACCCTTATGCTCCTTCTCCACGCCTTCCCAAAGGAACTTGCGCGGATCGGCCACCACGCCGGCGCCGACGCCGAGATGAGGCACATCCCCCGTCACCACACCGCAGGGCAGCAGATTGAATTTTTGCCCGCAGGCCGTATGGCCCGAATTGGCTCCTCCGTTTACTTTCAGAATCACTGAAACCGGCGCCGCCGAGTGCTTCAGCTCTTCGACGAGTTCGGGAATTAGACGGCCTTTGCCTTCGTCGCCGAAAGAAATTCCGACATCGGCGATCAGCTGGCTGCTAAACGGGAGGAGTGGCATAGTGCGTAATGAGCGCAACCGGAGACCAGACCCCTGTTGCGGCAGAGCAAAAAGAGATCGGGAACACGCATCGCAATCCCAAAAACCTGCGCGCCCCGAATAGCAGGCGAGGGCGGTTCGCACCCTAGGAGGAACGCACGGGAAACGGCCAGCTGCGTTGCAAACTGCAAATCTTACGGCCGTGCGGCTGTATTCGCCAAACTGACATTAGCATAGGAAACGAGCTGCGTGAGAGAGACTTGCGGGCGCATCGGCCAGGTTTGGCACTGAGCAGGCTAACGTGGTGCTGCTATCGTCAGCTCTGCGCTGACCACACAACCCCGACAATACCTATGAAAAAATCCCGTTCCATGTACTTCGTTATGGCCGGTCTGTTGATCGGTAGCTCGTCGCTGTTCGCCTCCGACACCGACGATCGCATCGAGGATGCGTTCAAGAATTCGCACGTCTACAAGACCCAACTCGCCAATACCAACATCCGGATCGATGCCGACGACGGCGTGGTCGTCTTGAAGGGAAACGCCGACAATGCCGACCAACGTCGCTTGGCCGAGGACACCGCCAACGGTCTGCCGGGCGTCACCCGAGTTGATAATCAAATCACCGTCGCGAACGAACCCAAGGAGGCGTCCGACGATTGGATCGCGCTGAAGGTGCGCGGCGCGCTGCTCTTCCATCGCAACGTGAGCGCCGCGGACACGAAAGTCATGGTGCATAATGGCGTGGTCACGCTGACAGGCACCGCAAAGTCCGACGCCGAAAAAGCCCTATCCGAAGAGTACGCCAAGGACATCAAGGGTGTTCAGCGCGTGGACAATCAGCTCCGCGTCGTCGAAGCCTCCGATCGCGCCGCAGCGCGGGCTGAAGCGAACGCCGACCGGTCTACCCTGGATCGCAACTCGCTCGATGCGCGCACGACGGGCGACAAGATCGATGACGCATCGATCACCGCGCAGCTCAAATCCGCGCTGGCCGTGCGCAAATCCACCAGTGCCCTGCGCACAAGCGTCACGACGCGGGATGGAGTCGTGACGATCACCGGTGACGCGAAGAACGGCGCCCAGAAGGATCTCGTGACGAAGATCGCCGAGAACATCGAAGGCGTTCGCTCGGTGAACAACAACATGACGGTGCAAGAACGCTAAGCGCCTCACGATCACTCCTGCCGGCCGGCTTCCTTCCGTATCCAAATAGGAACTACAAAAGGACGCCGGCTACCAATCTCCCACACAACCCACAAAACCCATAGGAGGAAGTATGCTAAGCTGGTCTATCACGTTCCTGATCGTGGCAATCATTGCAGCCGTTCTCGGTTTCACCGGCATCGCCGGCACTGCCGCAGGCATCGCCAAGATTCTGTTCTTACTGTTTCTCGTTCTGTTCGTGATCTCACTGATCGTTGGACGTCGTCCACGCGTCTGATCCGAACTCGAGGATGGTAAAAAGCCCGCGGGCCTCGGCCGGCGGGCTTTTTTTTCGCGAAACAAAAACTCGTTACTGTTTGCGCGTGGAGACTTCGATCACGTCGTGCGGCGCGGCTTCTTTCATACCGGCTGAACTGACCTGCATGTAGCGCGCGTTCTTGCGGAGAGCCTCCAGATTTTTCGCGCCGAGATAACCCATGCCGCTCTGCACGCCACCGATGAGCGTGCCGAGGACTTCATCCGCAGAACCGGAAACTTCCTTCAACGCCTCGATGCCTTCGGCGGTGAGCTTGCGATTCTGATCGTTCTTGTCGTGCCCGTAGCGCGCCGCTGATCCGGCTTTCATCGCCGACAAGCTGCCCATCCCACGATACTGTTTATAGAGTTTGCCGTTGATCTCCATAATCTCGCCCGGCGCTTCACGGCATCCGGCAAGGAGACCGCCAAGGATCACTGCGTCGGCCAGGGTGAGCGCCTTCACGATATCGCCCGATTTTGTTATGCCGCCGTCGCCGATGATCTTCACGCCTCGCGCTGCGGCGGCGCGGCTCGCGACATAAAGTGCGGTGAGTTGCGGAATGCCGACGCCGGCAACCATCCGGGTCGTGCAGATCGAGCCGGGGCCTTGTCCGACCTTGATCGCGTCGGCGCCGCAGTCCGTGAGATAGCCGACGCCAGCGCCGCTGGTCACATTGCCGGCGATGATCGTGAGCGAGGGAAATGCGCTGCGAATAAGCTTCACGATATCACCGACCCCCGCGGTGTGGCCATGCGCAGTCGAGACCGCGATTGCGTCGACGGCTTCGTCCATCAACGAGCCGACGTGCCCGATGATGCGATCGCGATCGAGTTCGCCGGAAGGCTTGCGCACCGGCGCGATGGCCGCGCCAACGATGAGACGAAAGTTCGCGTCGCGCGCCGGCTTCCGCCGCGATTTCGCTTCGGAGGTGATGCGTTCGACATCGGAAATCGTCACTAATCCGCGCAGACGATCATTGTCGTCGACCACGAGCATTTTGTTGATGCCCACGTGTTCGTTGAAAAAGGCGTCGGCGGCTTTGATCGGATCTTTTGCGATGTGGCGTTCGTGCTCGGTGATAAGCGACGCGCGCGGCGTCATGACCTCCAGCACCTTCTTCGCGCGGTAGCGTTCCTTGACGACATTGCCAGACAGCAAGCCCACGAGTTTTCCTGCGCCGTCGACGATGGGGAAGGTGGAGAACGCGAATTTCTTCTGCTCGATTATGCCGAGCACGTCTCCGATCAGTGCGTCGACGCCGACCGTGATCGGGTCTTGGATAAGTCCGTGAATGTGGCGTTTGACGCGGGCGACTTCTTTCACCTGCTCCTTCGCCGGCATGTTGTAGTGGATCAGGCCGAGGCCACCATTGAGCGCCATCGCGATCGCCATGCGCGATTCGGTGACGGTATCCATGTCGGACGAGATGATCGGAATCTGGAGCCTCAGCGTCTCGGAAAGCGTCGTCGACGTATCTGCGTCTTTCGGCAGAATTTCCGAGTAAAGGGTCGCGAGCGAGACGTCGTCGAACGTCAGCGCTGTGGGCAAACTAGCTCGGAAGAACGCGTCGGCGGGTTGATAAAACTCTTCGTCGATCGCGTGGCTGGCGGAGTTGGCAACCTGAGTCATGGTTGCCGTTATCGAAATAAAGCCGTGGAGCAAAATCTCAATGGCTTTTTTCGAATCGCCGAAAAAAGTTTTTGAGACGTAGCTGCACGCCGTGCCGTACGAGTTCGCCTTTCTTCGTTATTCCGCTTCGTTCAAGACGCCCATTCGCACAGCGCACGGTTTGTGGACGCATCGCGAGGGCATCCTGGTGCGATTGACCGCACAAGATGGTGTCATCGGTTATGGCGATGCCACGCCGATTCCGTGGTTTGGAACGGAAACGCCGGACGAGGCGGAAAGTTTTTGCCGGCGGCTTGGGGCGTTGGTCGATGATGAAGCTTTGGAAAACGTGCCCGGGAATTTCGCCGCGTTGGCCGGAGCGTTTGACGCAGCCAGAAAGGAACTGGCGCGATTGGCGCGATCGGCACGGACGCGTGCAGACCAGCTCGAGTCGCAGGGCAAATCGTCGAGCGACATGCCCGCCTACCTTCAGGTCGCGGCGTTATTACCCGCGGGAAAAGCGTGTCTCGAAAAAATCGACGCGCTGGCGGACGCCGGCTTTCGGACGTTCAAGTGGAAGGTCGGCGTGCTCGATGTCCCAGACGAAATCGGAATCTTGGATGATTTGATCTCTCGCATGCCGACGGGTGCAAAGCTTCGGCTCGACGCGAATGGCGCCTGGGACCGGCGCAAAGCAGAGCGCTGGCTCGAGCGTTGCGCTGAGAGGCCGATCGAATTCGTAGAGCAACCCATCGCGCGCGACGAACCAAATGTGCAGGACCTGACTCTCGGGCTTGCCAATGACTATCCCACGAAGCTTGCGCTGGATGAATCGATTGCCACGGGTCGTGAAGTTGACGCGTGGCTCGACTTGGGTTGGCCGGGAATCTTTGTCGTGAAGCCGCAGCTTCTCGGCCGCGCTGAAGCGACGCTCGAAAAATTGCGAAAGAAAAAAGACGCTGTGGTTTTTTCCTCTGCGCTGGAAACCGCTATCGGCGCGAGAGCGGCGCTGAGACTTGCTTTCGAGTTCGGCGCGAGCGAGCGCGCGCTGGGTTTTGGGGTCTGGCCGCTGTTCGAGGATTCACGATTGGACGGACCGAGGCTGGCGCCATTCATTCGTCGTGAAGATTTGGATACACTGAAACCGGACGAAGTATGGAACGCGCTGAGTTGAGGGAATGCATCGAGCGTTTGCCGCAGGCTCAGCGGCGCGGTGATTTTGTTTTTCTGGTCGATCCAAGCTGGGGCGCGACGGAACGCGCACAGTTCGAAGTCATCGCCCGTTTGGCGCCGTCGGTCGATGCCTCGCGCGGATGGCTCTGCGTGCCGACCGGAGGCAGCAGCGGACAGATTCGGTTTGCGCGGCATGACGAGCGGACGATCGCGGCCGCTGTATCCGGTTTCCGATTACACTTTAATGTTACCCGCGTGAAGGCGGTCGGCGTCCTGCCGCATCACCACGTGAGCGGGCTGATGGCAATGCTGCGGTGCGCATTCAGCGGCGGCACATACGTCGCCTGGGAGTGGAAACGAATGCTCGCGGGCGAATTTCCCGACACTGCAGACGAGGACGGCGACTGGTTTCTTTCACTGGTGCCGACGCAACTCGAGCGACTGATGGCGACGGAGAAGGGCGTCGAATTTATGCGCGGTTTCGGCTGCGTCTTTATCGGTGGTGGTCCGAGCTGGTTGCAACTGACTGAACGTGCGGCGCAGCCCGGCATCAAAGTCTCACTGAGCTACGGCATGACGGAAACCGCCGCGATGGTTTGCGCCCAGCTTCCCGAGGAGTTTGCCGCGGGTGAACGCGGAGCGGGGCGGCCGATGCCGCATGCGACGATCGAATTGGTCGGGGACGAAGGCACGTCTTTGATCGATGTGATTCCTAACCGCCAGAATGAGCCACGCCCGGCGCCGGGGAATTCGATCGGGCGGATTCGCGTTCATGGCGAGAGCGTTTGCTGGGGCTACTTTCCCGAACTGCGCTCGGATCGGCAGTGGCTCACGGAAGATCTCGGCACGATCGAGACATCGGGCGCGTTGCGTGTCTTGGGCCGACGGGATGCCGTCATTATTTCCGGCGGAGAAAAAATTGCGCCAACCGAAGTCGAGGAAGCGTTGCGCGAATTGGACCTGTTCGACGACGTCGCGGTCGTTGGCGTGCCGGATGAAAAATGGGGCGAGATCGTCGTGGCGTTTCACCCGGCGCAGCAATCACCCATCGCGCTCGACGACATTCGGTCGGCTCTCGGCGAGCGTCTCGCTGCCTTCAAGCTTCCCAAGAAACTCGTCGCCGTGGCGGATTGGCCGCGCAACGCGCAAGGCAAAGTGAATCGGGCTGCCCTGCGGGCACTGATTTAAGGCGAGCCGATCGGTGCGCTGTGCCGACAAAGCTGCCGGCACATCCGCAAACACTATTTACCGAAACCGTTCGGATGGGCGGAATGCCACTTCCAGGCAGTGGTCACGATCGAGTCGATCGACGGAAACTTGATTTTCCAACCGAGCTCCTTCGTGGCTTTCGAGGAATCGGCGTACAGCGCCGGAGGATCGCCAGCGCGACGCGGAGATTCGACATAGGGCACTTTCTTGCCCGTGACTTTTTCCACCGCGCGGATCACTTCGAGGACCGAAGTTGGAGTGCCGGTGCCGAGATTGTAGAAAAGACCGGTGCCGGGTGTATTCAGTTTTTCGAATACAGCGATGTGGGCGCGGCTGAGGTCGTCGACATGCACGTAGTCGCGGAGGCAAGTGCCGTCGGGCGTCGGATAATCGGTGCCGAAGACTTTGAGGGGCGGACGCTTTCCCGTGGCGGCATCGATGGCCAGCGGGATCAAGTGGGTCTCCGGATTGTGATCTTCGCCAATCGTGCCGTCTTCGGCGGCGCCGGCGGCGTTGAAGTAGCGGAAGGCGGCGAAGCTCAGTCCCGTCGCGTGGGCGAGTGCTTTGAGTGCGTTCTCGATGTCGAGCTTGGTTTGGCCGTAGGGATTGATCGGCGCCTGCGGCATCGTTTCGACGATCGGCATTTTTTCCGGAATGCCGTACGTCGCGCAGGTGGAGGAAAAGACGAACTTCTTCACGCCCTTCGCCAGCATCACGCGCAGGAGCTGCAGCGTCGCGACGGAGTTGTTGAAATAATATTTCAGCGGATCCGTGACTGATTCGCCGACATAGGCGAAGGCGGCGAAGTGCATCACGACGTCGATCTTCTCATCGGTGAGGATTTTTCCGACGGCGGCCTCGTCGCCGAGATTCACGTCATAAAACGGAATTGTGGACGCGACCGCCTGGCGGTGCCCGAAAATCAAGTTGTCCAACACGACCGGCCGATGCCCAGCAGCGAGCAGCTGACGTACGCAATGGCTTCCGATATAACCAGCTCCACCGACGACGAGAACATTCATGCGGGCGAGGCTTGTATTGTGTTTATGAGGTGGTTGGCTAGTCCTTTTCGTTCCAGAAATTCATGAAGCTGTCCCGTGTCGTCATAACAGGTATTGGCCTGACTGCCCCAAACGGGAATTCTTTGCAGGAATTCCGTAACAACCTGCTCAACGGCGTCGCGGGGATCGAACGAATCGACGTGCGCTACATGGGTCAGTCGCTCGCTGGGGTCTGTCATTACGATCCGCTGAAATACCAGAAGAAAAAGGAAGTGCGCGTCGGAACGCGGGCGGGATCCATTTCGATTTATTGCGCCCGGGAAGCCCTGGCTGACAGCAAAGTCGATTTCGCAAAACTTCCGAAGGACCGCATCGGCATTTACCTCGGCATAACCGAGCACGGGAACGTCGAGACCGAGAACGAAATCTACGCTGTATCCAAATTTAACTACGACACGAAGTTCTGGTCGCACTATCACAATCCACGCACCGTCGCGAACAACCCAGCGGGCGAGACTTCGTTGAATCTCGGCGTCACAGGTCCGGCCTACACGATCGGAGCGGCCTGCGCAGCGGGAAACATGGGCCTGATTCACGCCGCCCAGATGCTGCGACTTGGTGAAGTCGATTTCGCGATCTGCGGAGGTGTGAGCGAAAGCATTCACACCTTCGGCATCTTTGCGGGATTCAAGAGCCAGAACGCTCTCGCGACGCACGAGGATCCTAAGAAAGCCAGCCGACCCTTCGACAAGGCGCGCAACGGAATCGTCATTTCCGAGGGCGGATGTCTCTACACTCTCGAGCGGCTCGAGGACGCGCAGGCGCGCGGCGCGAAAATATACGGCGAAATTTCGGGCTACTGCGTGAACTCGGACGCGAGCGATTACGTTTTGCCGAATCCCGAGCGCCAGGCGGAATGCGTGCGCAAGGCGATCGCCAATGCCGATCTGACGCCGCGCGATATCCATATTGTCAATACACACGCCACCGCCACGCCGCTCGGTGACATTCAGGAATGCCAAGCGCTCGGCAGCGTTTTTCAGGATTGCCCAGACACCTATATCAACAACACGAAAAGTTACATCGGCCACTCCATGGGCGCGGCAGGAGCCCTGGAGCTCGCGGGCAATTTACCTTCGTTCGATGACCTGGCCGTTCATCCGACGATCAACGTCGACGATCTTGATCCGCAGTGCGCGTTGCCTGGCCTGGTATTGAACAAGCCGGTGGTGGCAAAACGAGTTGACGCTATTTTGAACAATTCTTTCGGTATGTTAGGCATCAATTCGACGCTGATCGTTAAGCGTTTTCCGGCCTGAACTACGAACCGTTCCCGCATGACCAAAGACCAATGTAAACAGGTGGTGATCGACATCATCTCCGACATCGCGCCCGATGAGGATCTGAGCAACCTCAAGCCCGATGTGCGTCTCCGCGATCAGCTCCAACTCGATTCCATGGACTTCCTGGACATCGTGATGGAGTTGCGCAAACGGCATGGCATCGAGGTGCCGGAGGCCGATTACATGCAGCTCGCCTCGCTCGACAGCTGCGCCGAATACCTCACACCGAAATTCACCGCGCTCGGCAAATAAGCGGAGCATTTTGATTTTTTCTCAATCGGGGCCGGGATTCTTCCCGGCCTTCTTTGTATCCAGAAATTGAACACACGACGCGCCCTTCTGCGGTGAATTCAAATTCTCACTACGATGTCGCGATCATCGGCGCCGGCATGTCGGGCCTGGCTGCCGGGATCCGCCTCGCACATTTCGGCAAGAAGGTCTGCATCTTCGAACGCCACAATGCGATCGGTGGACTGAACAGTTTTTATAGCATCGCAGGCCGCAAGTTCGACGTCGGCCTGCACGCGATGACGAACTACGTGCCGCCCGGCACGAAAGGCACGCCGCTCGGCAAGTTGCTCCGGCAGCTGCGGATCGAGCGCGACGAGTTCGGCCTCTTCCCGCAAAAACGCAGTCGCATCGCGTTCGGTCAGCGCGGAGAGACCTCGCTCACGTTCACCAACGACGCGAGCGTCCTGCAGGCTGAAGTCGCACGCGTTTTCCCGGCGCAAATCGACGGATTCCGCAAACTCATCGAAACCGTGCGGCGCGCGGAGAACGTTGCGATCGATGCGCCGATCGTGTCGGCGCGCGAGACGGTGCGGCAATTCATCACCGATCGTCTGCTCGAGGAAATGCTGTTCTGCCCGATGATGTATTACGGCAGTCCTCAAGAGCGGGACATGGCTTTCCGCGATTTCGCGGTGCTGTTTCAGTCGATCTTTCTGGAGGGATTTGCGCGCCCCCTCGAGGGCGTCCGCGTGGTGTTGCGCGTGCTTCTGGAAAAATATCGTGCGGCCGGTGGAGAGCGTCGGATGAAGTGCGGGGTGCAACGCATCATCACGCGTGATAAGCGCGCCGCGGCACTGGTCCTCGACACCGGCGAGGAAATCACGGCGGACCACGTCCTGTCTTCGATCGGTTACGTCGAGACTGAAAAGCTCTATCGTGAGCCGCAGGCCGTCGATCTGGCTTCGATCGGGCGACTTTCCTTTGTGGAGGCGATCAATGTTCTCGACTGCCCGCCGGCGGATCTGGGCTGGGGTGAAGACACGATCGTATTCTTCAACGAGTATTCGACATTCCACTACGAACGACCCGCGGGGCTGGTCGATTTGCGCAGCGGTGTGATTTGTTTGCCCAACAATTTTGATTTTTCGCCAGGGCACGGTCTGCCTGAAGGCGTGGTGCGCTGCACATGTTTGGCCAACTACACACAATGGAAAGCGCTCGATGAAGCTGCTTACGCGGCGGAAAAGGAGCGCGCGTTCGCCGCAATTGTCGGTTCGGCGCAACGTTTCCTGCCGCCTTTGCCCAGCGCCGACGTGCTGCGCGAGCACACGATCGCGACGGATGTGTTCACTCCACTTACGATCGAACGATTCACCGGCCATCTCGAGGGTTCGGTGTACGGATCGCCTCGCAAGATCCGCGATGGCTCCACCGGACTTTCGAATCTTTATCTCTGCGGCACAGACCAAGGCTACCTTGGCATCACGGGCTCGATGTTGAGCGGCATTTCGATGGCGAACATGCACGTTTTGCAGAAAAGTTGAGAAGCGCGGCGGCGATTGTCGCCGATTTTTCTCTCGGCGTGGCGGAATGGCGGAACCTTTGTTCCTTTGGCCCGCTCCCTGTGGAATCGAGAGCGTTACCGGGCGCTTGGAATTTATCTCGGTTTTCGCTGCTTCGCACCTATGTACAAGACCATGCTGATGCTAACGCTGCCAGTGGCCGTGACATTGATAACAGGTACGACCACGAAGCCTCCCTCCTCGGGAGAAGTGATTCCGCCGCAGCCTGTCGCTGCGGAAGTTCGTTCGATCAATGTTCTCTCCGACAATGGCTCCGTGGACCGCGCGGCGTATGCCAGTGTCGCGAAAGCCTGGGGCGCCGTGACGCTCGATTTGCGCTTGGGGCCGACGTTTGCCGCGCTTAATCCGGACGCGTCTGACGATCGCCCGACGAATTTCAAACCCGAGTCGAAAGAGTGCAAACTGTCCTTCGCCAATCGCACGAACCCGTACGAGTTGGGCAAAGACGGCTGCGTCACGGACACGGATTATTGGAGCGACAGCGGTCAGGTGGCCTATGCGCCGGACGATCCGGCGAACGACCCCGGCCTCGATCGCATCCAGGTCTTCGCCTACTACAATCACGTTTACGCTCTCAGCCCGCGCCTCGACTACGCCAGCGGCAAACCGCATCCTGATCCACAAACGCGCGAGAAATATTACAAGTCGATGCTCGGCCACTACCCGCAGCATCCCGTGGCGATGGTACGCAACTACGGCATGCTGCAAAATGAAGCGCTGGTCGTGTACCGCGAAGGATTGATCGGCGTGGCCGGCACGCAGACGAGTCGCGCGGGCAACGAGCGCCCGTATCCGGGCATCATGCTCCCGGCGAACAAAGTTCCGACGGCGATTGCCGTCACGGCGGAAAATGAATTCGCCGTCGTCACGGTGTGGGACACAGACACGTTAAAGGGCCAGCTCGCCGTGATCGCGATCGAGGCGAAGTACATTCCTTTTCACACCTGGCCCTACATGAGTTTGCCGAATCAGGGCAGTTTCTCGGATTTGAAGCTGCTCGGTTACGTCGATCTGCCCATGTCGGCGCCGACTTCTGTCGCTGCCGCGAGCAATGGCTGGTGGGGCGGTCCGTCACAGACCAACAACAAGGTGTTGAGCCAGATCGATCTCAAGGACGCTGGCGTGCGTAAGAGTCTCGCCGGAACGGAAGTGAATTGGGGCGGCATCATCGCGCTCAACGGTTACGCCATCGTGGCGTCGAAGTCGGAAAACAAGATCGCGTTCGTCGACTTGTCTCCACTTTTCCAATACGTCCGCGACTCTTATCTTTCTTCAGAGGAATCCTTCCAGAACACGGTCGCGACGCGCGGCTCGGGCCCCGGGAAATGGCCGCTGACCTTCGCGGAAAAACCTGAGATCACGCCCACGGTTGTATCCGAAATGAAAGTACAAGCGCCGACTGCGGTGCTCGCCGGATTGAAAATCGACCGCTGGTCGCCGGATGTCTTCAAGGCCTACGCTGCGAGCGAAGACGGCACACTGCACATCTTTAATGCCTCGTCGCTCATGGCGCGTTGGTCCTGGCAGAAAAAAGGCTCGCTCACGGAAATGGGCACGATGCAGGTCGGTCGAAATCCAACCAACATGATCTTTACGCGGTTCTCGTCCGGTTCGCTGCCGGACCTGCTCCCGGCAAAAAGCAGCCCGGACCCGTTGAACAATCTGATCTGGGTCACGTCGCGCGGAGACCGTCGCATCGACGGCGTGGTGACTTACAATGGCAAAGGTGCAATCTACCGGACCATCAAGGACGCGCGCATGGGTGATCCGGTCGCGGCCAGCGTCGCCACCCGCGGAAACATTCTCACGGTCGCCGACTACAACGGCAAAAAGATCATGAGCTTCCGCATCGGCAGCATCACGGACCGCTTCGGCGTGAAGTACGGCGCAGGCGAAGATGGCACAGCGCCCTTCGAGTTTGCCGGCGAAATGCCCGTGAATGGGCACCCCTTTGCCGTCAATTCGGCGAACGTCAATTGAGTGGCGTCGGATGAATGACGCCTCGTGAACTGCCCATTTATGAGCTCGAAAACGCTGTCGTATCCAGTCTTCGAGCACAGGGCCGGCTGATCATCCAGGCGCCCACCGGATCCGGAAAATCCACGCAGATTCCGCAGATCCTCTTGCGGCATGGCTTCCTCGATGGCGGTGAAGTCGTCGTGCTGCAACCGCGCCGCCTGGCCGCGCGCCTCCTCGCGAAACGTGTGGCCGAAGAGGTCGGCGCACCTCTCGGCGATGTAGTGGGATATCAAATACGCCTCGAATCGCGGGTCAGCGCACGAACGCGCGTTCGTTTCGTGACAGAGGGAATCCTGCTTCGGCAGATGTCGTTTGACGCATCGCTGCGCGGAATTTCCGCCCTCGTGTTCGACGAATTTCACGAGCGCCATCTCTACGGTGATATCAGTCTGGCGCGCGCGCTGCAGATTCAACAGACGCTGCGGCCGGATCTGAAGATCATCGTGATGTCGGCCACCCTCGATACGGGGACGCTCAACCAATATCTCGCGCCCTGCGATGTGCTGGTCTCCCAAGGGCGCACGTTTCCCGTCGCGATCGAATATCTCGCGAAGTCCGTCGATTTTGAACGCGAACCTGTTTGGGACGTCGCGGCGCGCGAATGCGCGCGGGTCTCCGAGCGCGTTCAGGGCGATATTTTGATTTTCATGCCTGGCGCGTATGAGATCAATCGCACCGTTCAGGCTGTGCAGGCGTCACCGGCGCTTCGCGGCAGCATTGTTTTTCCACTTCACGGTGAGTTGCCACCTGACCAACAAGACCGCGCTGTCGCGCGATACGATGCACGCAAAATCATCGTCTCCACGAACGTCGCGGAAACATCGCTCACGATCGAGGGCGTGACCGTGGTCGTCGACGCGGGGCTTGCGCGTGTCGCGCGCTATGATCCGCATCGAGGAATCAACACGCTGCTGATCGAGAAAATTTCGATGGCGTCTGCCGATCAACGCGCGGGCCGCGCGGGTCGCACTGCGCCGGGTGTGTGCGTGCGGTTGTGGACGGAACGCGAGCACGCGCACCGGCCGCGCCAGGAGTTGCCGGAAGTGAAACGGCTCGATCTCGCCGAGGTCGTCCTGACCCTCAAGGCCAGCGGCATCGATGATGTGGCCAGTTTCCCTTGGCTCGAGAGGCCGGATCAACGCGGATTGGAGCGCGCCGAAATGTTGCTCGCCGATTTGGGCGCGGTCGCTGCGACGAGCGCGACGGTCCCCTCGAGCATCACCGAAACGGGGCGCAAGATGCTGCGCTTTCCCGTCCATCCCCGCTATGCGCGCATGCTGCTGGAAGCCGATCAGCGCGGATGCGTGCGTTCCGTCGCATTGATGGCGGCGCTCACGCAGGGACGGAATTTTCTTTTGCGCGGCGGTTCGCGAGAAGTGGACGATGCCCGCGAAGATGCGTTGGGCGAGGAAACGGAATCGGATTTTTTTCTGCTGATGCGGGCCTGGCGCTTCGCCGACAAAAACAACTATTCGCTCGATGCGTGCCGGCGCCTTGGCATCCACGCACAGGGCGCACGCCAAGTCGGCCCGCTCTTCGAACAGTTTTTGGAAATTGCGGAGAAAGAAAAACTCGACGTTTCCGAGCGCCGCATCGATGGCGCGGAAGTTCGGAAATGTGTGCTCGCTGGTTTCTCCGATCATCTGGCGAAACGCCTCGATACTGGAACGCTGCGTTGCGAACTCGTGCATGGACGTCGCGGCGTGTTGGCGCGTGAGAGCGCGATTCAGAAAGCGGCGCTGCTGGTCGCGGCCGAAGTGAGTGAGATCGAAGGGCGGGGCGGGGAAGTGAACGTGCTTCTGAGTCTGGCGACAGCGATCGATGAAGCCTGGCTGAAGGAGCTTTTCCCGCGGGATTACGTCGAGCGCATGGGCGTCGTGTACGATGAGTCGGCGAAGCGCGTCATCGCTCGTCGCGAACGGCGCTTTCGCGATCTCGTCTTGGAAGCAAAATCGAGCAGCGAAGATGTGCCCTTGAGCGAGGCCGCGGCGCTTTTGACCCAGCAAGTCGTTTCGGGAAAATTGAAACTCGAGGCGTGGGATGAAACGGTCGAGCAGTGGATCATCCGAGTGAATCGCCTCGCCGAGTGGTTTCCCGAGTTGGAAGTCAACGTCCTGACCCATGCCGATCGCGCGACGTTGATCGAGCAGATTTGCTACGGCGAAAGCAGCTACAAAGCCATTCGCGAGAAACCGGTGATGCCGATCCTGCGCGATTGGTTGACGGCGGAGCAGCTCGCCGTGCTCGACGAATATTTGCCCGAGCGAATCACGATGGGCAATGGCCGGCGCTCGCGCGTGACCTACAGCAAGGAAGGGCCGCCTGTATTGAGTGCGCGGATACAGGAGCTTTTCGGGGTCGAAGGAAAATTCACGCTCGGCCATGGCCGCGTGCCCGTGAAAATCGAAGTCCTCGCGCCCAACCAGCGCCCGATTCAAGTCACCGACGATCTCACGGCCTTCTGGCGCGATATGTATCCGAAAATCAAAGCCGAGTTGTCGCGCCGTTATCCACGCCATGAGTGGCGGTGAAGTTTTGAGAGGCAGCTGCCGGGCTGAGATCGAAACGGAGCGCCGGCCTCCGGCTGGCAAACCTTCTAGTGTCCCGCGAAGCGGGACGGATTTGGGGGTTGGCCGGCCGGGAGGCCGGCGCTCCGTTGCAAGCCGCAAGCCGCGAGCCGCAAGCTGCAAGCGGGTCGCATCTACTTGTAAGAAATTTGTCGAAGGTCGCCTGTAACTTTACGGCCGCTCCAGCGTATTTAGATATGTCCGACAGTTAGCTTGTTCTTTCGATCATCTCTTCCGGTATCACGCCGGAAGCCTTAATACACCGGTCTGCTTGCGGGACGGGTGTCTAACAGTGGAGGAAACATTCATGTTCACCGCTACTGCACTCGCGATTTACGTTGTCGTCGGTCTCCTGACGATCGCGTTTCGCGACTACGCTAAATAATAAGAAAATCACACCCCGGATGACTCAGTCGTCCGGGGTTTTTCTTTTAAGCGGTTCGAAGACGTTGGATAGGCCCACGAATCACACGAAGGGCACGAAAATTATATAATAATTTCCTAATTTCGTGCCCTTCGTGTGATTCGTGGGAAATAAAAAATCACCGGAAATCGTGCGACGTTTGCTCCGGCAGATCGGTCTCGCGCAGCGGCTCGATATTTTCGGCGCGAACATGGATCACTCCGGAAACATTCTGGAGTTTCCCGGTGATGATAAGCGCGGGCTCTTGCGTGATCGTGAGGCGTTTCTTTTCGAAAAACATCGGTGGCACTACGGCGTTGGCGATGCCGGTTTCGTCTTCGAGGCTGACAAAAACAAATCCTTTCGCCGTGCCCGGACGTTGCCGGCAAATCACGGAACCGGCGATCTTCACGCGCTCCCCGTTGCGCACCAGCGGCAGGTCTCCAGCGCACCAGATATGCGGCAGACGCGAGCGCAACATCGACATCGGATGCACTCCCGTGGTCAGCGACATGGCTGCGAAATCGGCGTTGAAACGTTCGCTTCGCGACATCGGCGCCAGAGGCATGAGCGTCTCTTCTTCACTGGCAAAACGTTGAAACAAACTCTCGTCGCTCGACCAGGCCGCTTCGACTTGCCAGAGCGCGGCGCGCCGGTGCTCGGCCAGGGCATTCAGCGCACCGACTGAAGCCAGCGCACGGCGTTCCGGCGCGCTGAAATCCGTGCGTTGCAGAAAATCCGTCAACGACGCGAACGGCTTTTCCGCGCGCGCGGCGAGCATCACGCGCACCGCCGATTCGCGCACGCCTCGCACATAGCAAAGTCCTATGCGAATCGTGCGATCATCGATCACGGTGCAGCGCCAGTCGGATTGGCAGACGCACACCGGTTTGGCGCGCACATTGCCTCGGCGCCGCGCGTCCTGCAGCAGCGTCGAAGGAGAATAAAAGCCCATCGGCTGATTGTTCAGCAAGCCCACCAAAAATTCCGCGGGGCGATGCACTTTCAGCCACGTGCTTGCGTACGCCAGCAAACCGAAGCTGATGGCGTGCGATTCCGGGAAGCCATAGGACGCAAACGAAAGCGCGGCGTTGGTCAGTTTTTTCACCACGGTTTCGTTGCGCCCTGCGCGGCGCAGCGCGGCGACAAACTTTGCCAGAACGCGCTGGAGTTTTGAATCGTCTCGCGTGAAGCCCATCGCGCGCCGCAATTCCTCCGCCTCGGCTCCGGTGAAATTCGCCAGGACCATGCCGAGTTCGAGCATCTGTTCCTGAAACAACACCACACCCATGGTGCGCTCGAGGATCGGAATCACGAGGTGATCCACGCTCGGATCGATATATTCGATTTTCTCGAGACCATTGCGCCGTCGAATCAAGGGATGCGCCAGATTTCCCACGATCGGTCCGGGTCGCACGATCGCGACTTGCATGGCCACGTCATAAAACACCTTGGGTTTCAACCGCGGCAACGTCGCCATCTGCGCGCGGCTCTCGATTTGAAAAACGCCCACGGTTTCCGCGCGGCACATCGACTCGTACGTCGCGGCATCGTCCACGGGAATCTCGTGCAATTTCGCGGGGCCGCGTCCGCTTTGCCGGCACAATTCCAACGTGTCCTGCATTGCGGCCATCATGCCGAGGCCGAGCAGATCCACTTTGATGATGCCGAGGTCCTCGCAATCGTCCTTGTCCCACTGGCAGACGACGCGGCCTGGCATGGATGCGGGTTCTAACGGCACAACTGAGTCAAGGTCGCCCTGGCAAATGACCATGCCTCCGGAGTGCTGGCCGAGGTGGCGGGGCAGGCCATAAATCTGCTGATAAAGCGTGAGCAACGCCTCGGTGCGCGGGTGCGCTTCTGGAATGCCCGACATCGCGAGCTGTTTCTTCAAATCGAGGGTGTGCGGAAAATCCCCGTTCGCGTACAAACTCGAGAAACGATCCATCGCATCGTCAGCGAAACCGAGAACCTTGCCGATTTCGCGAACCGTGCTGCGGCCGCGATACGTGATGACATTGGCGGTCATCGCCGCGCCGCGCGGCGCGTAACGACGATAAACTTCCTGGATGACGCTTTCGCGCAAATCGCCGCTGGGCAGATCGAGATCGATATCGGGCCACGAGGGACGTCCATCCGAGCCGACCCGGCCCTCACTGAGAAAACGTTCGAAAAGCAAATGCTGCTCGAGCGGATTGACGGCCGTGATGCCGAGGCAGAAACAGGCCGCGCTATTGGCCGCGCTGCCCCGGCCCTGGATCAAGATGCCGTGTTCGCGCGCCCAGCGGCAAATGTCGGCCACGATGAGAAAATAACCGGTGAAGCCGAGTTTGATAATAAGAGCCAACTCCGTCTCGAGTTGGTGGCGCAGTTCAGACGTTAGTTTTCCAAGGCGCTCTTTCGCGCCACGGAACGTGTCTTCGCGCAACTGGCTTTCCATCGTGCAGCCTTCCGGCACTGGAAATGAGGGAAAGGCGTATCCGAGATTTTGCAGCGTGAATTCCAATCGATCCGCGAGGCGCGCGGAGTTTTCATAGGCTTTCGGCAAATCGCGGAAGAGCGCTTTCATTTCGCCGGCGGACTTGAGATGGCGATCGTCGTTGACCGAAAGTTTTCGCCCTGCCGCGTCGAGCGTGGTGTGCAGGCGCAGACATGTGAAGACGTCGGCGGCTTGTCGCAGCTCGCGCTCGGAGTAGGTCACGCCACCGGTTGCGACGAGGGGCAGGCGATGTGTTTCGGCGAGATCGGTGAGGAATTTGATTTCGGATTCCTCGCCGCGAATGCGATGACGCTGCAGTTCGACGTAGAGGCGTCCGCGGCCAAAGATGCGCAGCAAATTTTTCAGGCCTTCATTGGCGGCGACGGCGCCGCGATTGCGCCAGGCGTGGCGCACGGGGCCTTCCTCGTCGCCGGTGAGCGCGATGAGGCCGTCGGAAAATTCCGCCAGCTCATTCCAGGTGGCAAAGCAGGGGCGTTTGCGCTCTTGGGGATCGACACCTGGATCGAGGGCTTCGACGGCGGGGCCAATCTCGCGCTCGTTCAATTTGGCGCGGGTGATGAGGCGGCAGAGATTTTGATAACCGCTGCGTTGGGCCACGAGCAGCGGCACGACCGTGCCATCGGCCATGGTGATTTCCGCGCCGACGAGGGGACGAAAGCTGTTTTCCTTGGCCGAACTGTAGATCCGCGGCGCGCCATAAACCCCATCGCGATCGAGCAGCGCCAAGCCCGGCAGCTCCAATTCGACCACGCGCCTCGCCAAGTCTTCCGGATTGGAAGACCCCCGCAAGAAGCTGAAAGCGCTGCGCGCGTGGAGTTCGACGTAGTTCAAGGCAAATGAAGAATGTAGAAGGATGAATGCAGAATGGTTCCGCTGATTGGGGATCTATGGTGAGAATGTTCGTTGATGGAAAATTGGGCGATTCATTCGGACACGTCAGACGCAGTCCGAGATGCCGGCTTCGGTCATTCTGCATTCTTCCTTCTACATTCTTCATTGCGCTCGGCGCGACGCGCCGAGCGCTACTCGTATTCACCATCCAAATACCATTCCTCCTTGATGCGGGCGACGCGGTAGATGCCGCCGAGGGCGAGTTCGACGTCCCATTCTTCGCGGGACCAGCTTTCGGTTTTCCACCATTCGCCGGAGCTGCGAAACGGGCCGCGGACGGCGAGCACCGGACTGTGAATTTGCGGACCAGTGACGAAGGCGGGTTTGCCGCTGCCGGCGAGTTCGACGTGGGCCAGGACAGCGGGACGATACCGCCGCAAGGGCAAACCGGTCATCGGCCAGACTGGCGTCTGCTCCGCGGCGGGAACGATGTGAGGCGGAGTGATCAATTTCACCGCATCAGGCCGATGTGTGTCTTCGAGTTCGGGCGTGCCGAGTTGTCCGCTGCCGACCACCGCGGTGACGCGCGCCAAGGTTTCGGCGAAGCCGTGCGGATCGCGCAGTCCAGTTTCGAACAAACCTGGTTGGCGCACGAGGGGACGAACCGGCTCGATGCTCAATGCGACACCCACCACGCCGGCCTCCGTGCGCACCGATTCCAGATAAGTGTCGATCGTGCGGAAAAGAATATCTTCGCGCGCCGTCGGTTCAGGCAGTCGAAAACTGCGCGTGTGATGCGTCTCGTCGGCGAGTTTCAGGTCGAGGGTCAGTTCCGCGGCAACCCGGCCGGCGGTGCGCAACTCCAGCGCAAGCCGATCCACGAAGCGGCGCACGATAAAGAGAACGCCCTCCGTGGTCTCGAGTTCGTATTCAAGATCCAATGACGCGGCAAACTGCGCGGGCAAAGCATACGGCTTCAACGGCCGAGAGTCGCCGCCCCGCGCACGGTCCCAAAATGCATGGCCCTCGGCGCCGAGGCGGCGGACCACTTCCTGTTTGGACAGCGCGGCGAATTGGCCGATCCGCGTAATACCCCAACTGTGCAGAATCGCCGCGAGCGCGGGCGGCGGTTCGGCAATGGCGAGGGGCAGCGGATGAAGAAAACCCTCGGGTTTATCGACGGTGCGAATCGCTGTGGTTTCACGCGCCGCGTAGAGCGCAAGGAGAGGCGTGGGCGCGATGCCGCCGGTGGTCTGCAGGCCAAGTTCGCTGAGCTGGCAAACGGCGTTGGCCAGGACGCGCGACCGATTTTCCGGCGCAAGTCCGCGCACATCGATCGTGCAAACGCCCGGCGCCGTGTCTTCGACCATGGGCGAAACATTCAGCGCGCAGGCGAGCAACGCGCGTTGCGCCTCGGCGTCGGCTGCCGGCGAAATTTGTCGAAGAATGATATCGGCGCAGCGTGCCTGCGCTTGCGGCGCAGTCATGCCGATCTCCACGCCCGCCAGGCGCGCCACGGCATTGACCTGCAGAATGAGCGCTTTCTTCGTGTCGCTCGAGACGAGCCCGACGGCCAGTTCGCGCAGATTCACACGCGAAACCGAAGCTGCGTCCTCGGATGACTCGCTGGCAGACCCCTCGGCCACGGCCAGTTGCGGTGACTCATCACGGACGTTAGGTAAGGGCGCATTTTCGTCCGCGAAAACGTCTTCGGAAAGTAAACTCAGCCCGAGTTGGTTTTCTTTCCGAGGAGCGAAGGCGCCGCCGGACTCACGGGTGGCTGGAACCGCGACCGGCCTCAGTGTCGGATCCGTGCGGATCAACGCTTGTAGTGAAAAATTGGAGACGTGAAGCACGGCGAACATCAGACGGCCTCCTGTTCGAGTTGACGGCGTTGGCGGCTCAGCTCGACGGCGATGCTGTCGGCGAGAAGAGCGCGCGGCGTTTCGAGATCGGCGAGGGAGAACGACGTGGTGAGTGAAAAGCGCAGCAACGCGCTGGGAATGAGGGGCCGCGGCGTTTCGACGAGCAAGGGCAGGTCGTTTTGCTTGGCGGCGCGTTGCAGGCGGTACCAGGCCGTGGACGGTTCCTGGCGGAGCTCACGTTCGGCTTGGCGGCGCAGGTCGATCAGGACCAAGCCAAAGTTGGCATCGCGCGCCAGAAGATCGGCCACCTGCATCACCTGACGCATTTCGTGACAACGCACCCAGACGAGGTGGGCGAGGGCATCGGGCGTAAACGATTGCGGATCGAAGCTATCGGTGCCGTCGACCAGCGCGACCCGGAGCCGCTGGGCGCGTGCCACCTCGAGAATCCGAGCCAGGAGCAGCATGCCACCGCAACTCGGCGCGGAGCAGACGACCTCGGTTATAGCGCCGATGGGCAGCCCGCCCGTGGCCTCATCGATCGCCGGAACGCTGGTGGAAAGGCAACGCGTGCGCGTCGGCGTCGCCCGCGGAAAACGACGGGCGAGCAGTTCGCGAAGCGCGACGATTTTGTCAGGCGCGGAAGCCATTCAGGAAGACGTGGCGAGGCTTTCACGTTTGCCGCCGAAGCAGGCCGACCATCACACCTTGGATAAACAATTCGTTCGCCGGAATGAGGTCAGGGTAGCGTGGGTTTTCTGCTCGAAGAAACGGTTGCCCGCGCTGCAGGAGAAAACGTTTCAAGGTCGATTCGCCATCGATCAATGCAGCGACGATGTCGCGCGGCCGCGGCTCCTTCGGCGTGAGAAAAACCAAATCGCCCTCGATGATATTGGCGCCGACCATCGAGTCGCCGCGCACCTGCAAGGCATACACAGTCGTGCCTTGGCGAATGCCGAGCGTCGCCAGATCCACACCCACATACGAGTCGGGCTGTTGCTCCGCGGCCGTGGGCAGGCCCGCGGGAATGGTGCCGTAGAGTGGAATGCGCGTGGCGGGCGTGCTGAAACCCGCCGGGGAAATGAAGCTGCGGGATTTGCCCGGCTGACGTTTCAACATGCCTTTTTTTTCCAACGCCTGGAGGTGGCGGGTGACGGCAAACGGGCTGGCGAAACCGAAGTGAGCTTGGATCTCGCGCAACGTCGGAAAGGCGCCATTTTCGCTTTGGGTACGCAGAACGAAATCGAGGATCTTCTGTTGGCGTTCCGTAAGCATAGTGTTCAGATGAACACTCTTTCGGCTCAATGCAATGGCGAGTTGAGCGAGGTTGTGCAAGTAGCTGAGGACGACTGACTCGAAGGTGATCGGAAATACCGCGCGACCGCATTTTGAAATGCGGCCGCTAATTCACAGCGACTTTGCGCTGCACCTTGCCCGTGTTTGTGTGGCTCATCTTATACGTTAGGCCATATTATCCATACATGAGTTGCATTCGGCTGCTTGCGCGGGCTTAATTTTTCTCAATCCCCATGAAAAAACAATTGATCGGGTTTTTCTTGGTCCTGCTGACGGTATTCACGTCGAGCCTTCGGGCTGATGGTTTGAATCCAGACGTTCAGAAAAAAGTGGAGGCATTGATGCAGCAGGCGCGGGACTGGGCCGCCGCGCCGGAAATACGCGATGCGGTTTTGGCGCAAAATAAACAAACGCCCGAGGAGTTCGCTTCCATGACCGAAGAAAAATGGAAGGCTTTGCCGGCCATGCACCCTTTCGTGCATGCGCTCACCGTGAATCCGGCTGCGAAATTTCTGAAGCAGAAGAAAACCGATGCTGTGTCAGAGGCGTTCGTCTCGGATGCCAAAGGTTATAAAGTCGCGTTTCTGTCCAAGACGACGTCTTGGTCCCATCAAGGAAAGCCCAAGCATGAAGTTCCGATGTCGGGAAAGACTTGGCAGGGACGACTGGAAATCGATCAGTCGAGCGGCATGCAGCAATTGCAGTTTTCCGTGCCGGTGCTCGATGGCGACAAGCCGATCGGATCGCTGGTGATCGGGATTGCGCTTTCAGCGCTGACCGCGCCCTGAACTGGCGCAGAAACATTCGAATGACGAACAGACTTTGGCTGCTTCTTCTATCGATCTGCTCGATCGGATTGCAGGGAATATTGCGCGCGGAAACGAAGGAAACCGAAGTCGTGACGCGTGAGTTCCTGAAGGCCCACGGTGTGGTGATTCACAAGACGCGCAATGATACGCCAATGGCCAGCCAGGCGATCGATCTGGCCTTCGAGGGTGCGAGGGGACTCGGTAAATTCGAGGCTGCGGAATGCGTCGTTTTGACGGAGGCGTTGCCGAAGGAGCAGATTGCCGCATTCGAAGCGAAGCCGGATGAAACGCTGGTGGAACGCCGCGTTCGCACGACCAAGATGAAGACGACATTCCTGGTTCGCGGCCAGGAACTTGGCCGGGCGTATTTGGTATTTATTTTTTCTGCCGACGGCGCGTCGTCCCAGAGTGGATCAAAAGAATATATATTAACTTTGGATCGCCGGGGCTCGACGCCAGCAACCGCGCCCAGCAATTAAATTTCCCATGGCAATAGAATTATCGAAAGAGGACGTCGCCCAAGTGCTGCCTTCGATCCAGAAATTTTGTCGAGAGGAGCTGGAGGTCGAGCTGAGCGACATGCGCGCGAATTTTCTTCTCACGTATTTTCTCAAGGAGATTGCGCCTTTCGCTTACAACCAGGGCGTGAAGGACGCGGAGAATTATTTTCGGGCGCGCGTCGAAGAACTGCCGGCGACCTGTTTCGAGGATGGTCTGACCTATTGGCTCAAGAAGCGCAAATAAGCGGCGAGGGCGGGGCGGCTGCCGCTGTCCCGGTCTTTTGACCGCTCATCAAGTTTTACCTGTTTTCCATGGGAGAGCGGTTAAGCTTCTTCCATGAGATTTAAATTTTGGCTGAAGCGAACCTTCTCGGTTCTGGTCGGAGCTTTTATCATTCTTTCCGCGGTTTATTATGTCCGCCGCCATGATGCGGCCAGCGCCATGCGAGAAGCCGCGATTTGGGCTGCGCTTACGGCGCTGGTTTATGGGGCGAGCGCGGGCTATCACATCGCTCGTCATCGCCAATGCGGCCTTGATGAAAACGCGGACTGCAATTGATCGCGGTGTCGATCGCCTTAACTTCGAAGTCCCATGAGCAATACACTCTGTTGGACAGATATTCCGGTTCTCGATCTGGACCGTGCGATTGCATTTTATGCGGGCGTGCTCGATGCGAAGATCGAGAAGCAGCCCTCCTTGCATGGAAAATCCTTCGGTTTGCTCCCGGGCTTTGACAGCGGTGTGTCCGGCTGCCTTTGCGAAGGGCCGCAAAAACCCTCGCAGGACGGCCCATTGATTTATTTGAGCGTCAATGGCCGCCTCGAAGGGGCCTTGCTCGCCGTAGCCGCTAATGGCGGAAAAATTCTGGAGCCCAAACATCAAATCGGCCCCTTCGGCTTCCGCGCCATCATCCTCGACACCGAAGGCAATCGCCTCGCGCTGCATTCGCAGACGGCGTGACTCATCTGAGGCGTTATATTACGATACTTGCCGGAGCAGGCGAAAGGCCTGCGTTTTGGCAAACAGGTCGGTCTGGTCGTGCGCTCAACATGCGGTCGACGGCTCTAATTTGTGATTAGTCTCATGCCTGCTGACATAACCTTGTCAGTAGCGCGTGGTAGATTGGGGGCATGAGTCACGAAGAAGTCGAAATGTGGGAGTACGAGTACTCGATCGAAACCGATGCATCGGTGCCGGTGATTTGGAATTTGTTTGCGGACGTCTCGGGGTGGTCTCGTTGGAATGCCGGTGTCGCGAGGGCTGAAATTCTCGGACCGTTTGCAGTTGGCACACGGTTTCTCATGACGCTGCCCGGGCGGGAGACATTGACGAGCCGGCTGGTGGAAGTGCGGGAAAACGGTGGATTCGTCGACGAAACGTGTGTGGGCGAAGCGCGTGTCTTCGTGGATCATTCGCTTGAGGCTCAAGAAAACGGTCGCACGAAAATTACCTATTCACTGCAAGCGTTCGGCCCCGGATGCGCGCAACTGGGGCGGACGATTTCCATGGATTTTCCCGACGTGCTGACATCATTAGCCGAGCTGGCCGAGTCGGAGATGTGCGCCGAGACCTGAGGTCCGCAAGGGCGGACTAGGGTGAAAATAGATGGCGGAAAGTGGCTCATTTTTGGGCGTTATGCATTATACGCCCCAGGGGCCGCCGCGAAAATTTTCATCGACGTGGCTCACATGACGAGTTAGGTCAGGAGGAATGAGAAGGAATAAACAGTCTGAAAAACACATTCGTCGTATTGATATTTCAAACAGGGCGTCCGGCTCCACGCGCGGCTTTCAGGTTCATTTTTCCCGCGACAAGCGGCTCTGGACGAAGTTTTTTAGCGACAGCAAGCACGGAGGAAAAGAAAAGGCGCTCAAGGCCGCGCGGAAGTTCCGCAACACGCTTCTGGAAAAAATTCCCGACACACAAACGGCCCTCCCGCTGCGTGAAAGCGCCAATGGTTATTCCATCCGCACGCGCAAGAATCGCGACGGCAGCGTGACGCAATATGTCAGCGCGAGCGCTGCGATCGAAACCGGCAAGTCCGTGCGTAAGGCGTTTCGGGTATCGGGCGATATGGCGACCGCGGTCAAGGCTGCCTTGGATTGGCGCTTGGACATGGCTCGCCGCCGCCTCCGTCGCGCAAAGCGCGAATCTTGATCGTGCAAGCAGGAGCCCGCGTTACGCTATTCGGCGGCACCGTCGCGCTTGCGTTCGCGCTCATCTCGCTTCGCGCGCACTCCGTCGGCTGGCTGTTCTCCTGCGCGGCGGCGTCGGTCAACACGATCGTCGCTTTGATTTTCGGCGTGATTGGCCTGGCCGGCGGCACGCGTGGCCGCGCAGCTCATGTTCTCGGACTTATTTTGGGTCTCGGTGCGGCGGTGCTGATGTTCTACAGCTATCGCCACGTCTCCGCGCATGGCGGAATTTGATGAACGTCGTCAATCGTCTGAGCCGATCACATGCCGAGATCGATAAGACGATGGCCAAAGACGGCCAAGAATTAGAGGCGATCGCGGCTTAAGCCCGAGTAAGGCCTTGCTCGTCGTTGTGTCCGCCCTTGAATCGGCAGGCATTTCATTTTTCCGCCCCAAATATCATGGCCACATTACCCGTCGGACTTCACCGACTCGAAGAATTGATGAAACATTGCCTCGAGACGGCAAAGCAGCTCCTGGAAGCGAATGGAGCTTTTTTTCCGTTTGGTGCGGTCATAGATATTGGTGGCAAACGAGTGAGCGTGGCAGTGGATACGGGAAAGCACGACGTTCGCACCCCGGACGTTTATCAATTTATCCAGCGCTCGATGCGTGATCGCTTTTTCAAAGGTGAAATTGTCGCCGGGGCGATTGTTGCCGAGGTTTCGATCCCGCCGGAACTCACGCCAGATTATCCCCAGGGTGTGCGAATCGCCGTTGAGTCCAACAGCGTCTCGCGAATCGTGTTTCTGCCGTGCAATCGCCTGAGCCCTGAATCCGCGGGCGGAACGCCGGGTCCAGCCAAATTCGCGTATGGCGAGCTGATCGGGGTCGATGTCAGGCCGACATTATTCGTTCCCGATCAACCACCGCAGTGAGTTTGTTGCCCAAGCGGCAAATGGCGCCCGTTCATTTTAAGGGTTGGCATTTCACCAAAAGCCGCAGGCGTTGTTACGTCCTGCAGTCGGGAAAAACCGACCAGCTCGGTTGAGAAACTAGATGCCTGCCGTAGAGTGCGGGCACCAACCCGCGCATTCGTCACTTTCGTGGCGGAGCGACCAACAAACCGAGGGTATAACTATGAGCAGCGCACGCCGCGTGACGTTTGTATCAGTGGCAGCCATCTCAGTAGCGGCCTGGGGCATCGCGAACGAAACGATCCCAGCCGTATTCACTCCGACCTCGAAAAATGCAGCAGCGGCCCTGTCGGAAATGAATGACGCACCCGCTCCAGTGGCGACGATCGCGCAAAACGACCGCCGTGGCGCTGATGGACTCAATATTGTGCCGACTCAAATGGAAGCCGTTCGAGTGCACGATTCCCGGCTCGAGGGGCGACGATTGGAAGCTTTGGGGAATTTGCTGCGAATCAAACCGCCACCGCCGAGCTTGGAGAACGGCGCCCTTCTTTTGCGGAAAAATCTCGGTGGCGTACAGGTTGAGGTTGGTCCGCAGCCTTGGAGCGATCTGCTGTCGGAGGATGCGAAGTTTTCCCAGAAACCCGGCCTGCCTCGAATCGAATTTATTCATTTTCGATTCTGAGAGGCCTCGCCACGGCTCGTTCGGAAATTTTTCGCGGCCGATAAGTGCTTGTTTGAAAGCGGCCTCGGTGCCTTTCCACTGGGAGAAATTCGCCGAGGCGTTTTTTTTTGAAAAAAACTTCAGCGATTTTTGAGCGTTTTCGCGGAGGCGGCGTCTATTCCTATGTAGTCAGTTCGTTCCTTGGGGGGAACGATTGGTTTGTAGTTTAGGTTTTGCACGGTGTTAGTCATGCAGGCCGCCTTTCGAGGCGGCTTTCATGCTTTATAGGGCGCTCGCTTCGGGTGCGATCCGTGCGCGACGCTTCAGATACAGAAGCGCCGCGATTGCGCCGAGAGCCGTGCCAGCGACGACGTCCAGGAAAACGTGCTGCCTCGTCGCCAACGTGGAGTAGACGATGCCTATGCACCAAAGATTGTTCAGACAGCGCGTCCAAGTCGGCGCAAAGACTTCCCGCAACGATTGGTTGATCGATGCCGCGGAGAAAATCGCGAATGCGACGTGCAGGGACGGGCAGGCATTTCCGCTGGCATCGATCGTCTTCAGGCCGCGAAACGCCGAGTGATGCGCCAGGTCGAACGACGCTGAATCGAGCCGCGTCGGCCACGCGATGAAGATGACAAAGCCGGCGAGGCTGAGCAGGGCGATGGCTTTCCCATAAAGCGCGACTTCCGGCCGACGCAGGAGCAGTGCGGCGGGAATTTGAACGTACGCCCACAATGAAACGTACAGCCAAAATGCCGCCGGTTGGAATCCAATCCAGCGGTCGACGATAGTCTCCGGCATCACGGTCGGCTGAAACAAAGGAAAACGGAGCAGCAGAAAATAAACCGCGAAGAAAACGACCACGATCGCCATCGACGCGGTTATTTTTAGCCGGCTGTAGGTCTGAGTTCGCGTCCATAACTGTACCGCCCACGAAGCTGGCGCTTGTTTGCCGGCGGGCACATCTCGGTCGCGGCTTGCGCGCGACTGCGAAAACGAGGGCGGAGAGGGAGGCTGCACGCCACTCCAAGAGGCGCGGCTTGTCGGAAGAGTTAAAGCGAAAAACGAGCGCGCTCCACTGCTTGGGTTGAGAGGAGTTTACCGCATTGGTGCTCCCGAGAAAATCCAGCGGCAAGCGGCGCGCGATCTGGATGCGATGTTGCCGCGAGCCTTGCCCCGGCCGAACTGCATCCTTTGAGTCGGTCGCGATTCTCAATTTTCCCGGATGTCCTTTCGTCGAATTTCCAACTCATGATTTCTCAGTCGGCATCACACAAAGCCGTCCGGGCGGTGGCCGCATTCGAGGCGATCAAGGGGCTCGTGGTCCTTTGCGCTGCATTTGGCCTGCTCACCCTGATTCATCGGGACCTGCGTGCCCTCGCCCTGGAGATCGTGGGCCGACTGCACCTCGATCCGACGAGGAAATATCCGGACATCTTCATTGAAGCCGCGTCCAATCTCACCCCGCGCCGCCTGTGGTCCTTCGCGGGATTCGCCACGCTCTACTCGGCTTTCCGTTTCCTGGAAGCGTACGGTCTCTGGCGAGAGCGGAAGTGGGCCGAATGGCTGGCCTTGATAAGTGGGGGAATTTACCTGCCCGTGGAAATTTATGGACTGATGGTGAAGCTCACGTGGGTGCGCGCGGCTGCGTTCGTGGCAAATCTTCTGGTCGTCTGGTTGATGGCTCTCGTCCTCTTGCGGTCCCGAGCCCGCAAGCGAGCGTTGATTGCGGCGGCCCATGCGAACAAGGTCCCACCTGAAAAATCTCCCAACCCCTGACCCCTATGCTCAACACCACCGCCTTCTCCCTTACTGGGTACAAAATCGTTCGTGAAATGGGCACCGTCCGCGGCGTCGTCGTGCGCTCGCGCTCCGTCATCGGCAGTTTCGGCGCGAGCATCCAGACGATCTTCGGCGGAGACATCACGCTCTACACGGAGCTCTGCGAGAAGGCGCGACAGGACGCGTACGAACGCATGTGCCGCCACGCTTCCGAACTGGGCGCCAATGCGATCATCGGCGTGCGGTACGACGCCACGGAAGTGGCTCAAGGCGTGACTGAAGTGCTTTGCTACGGGACGGCGGTTTTCGTCGAAAACGCAACGATTTGACGCTCGGCTGAGTGGCTCATTACGAACGTTAGGTTAACGCGCTCCTGAACGCGTCGATGATCCGACTATGAAATTTCGAAACCGAGCGTTGGCCTTCATCCTGTGCGCAATCGCTATCGGCGCCTCGGCGCGCGCCGATCAACCAGTAGCAACGACTGGCATATCGAGCACGCCAGCCCCGCAACCGCGCGGTGCGGCGGAGCCGACTGCGCAGCAAGCGCACAACCCGGCGCCTTCGCCGTACGAGCAAGCGATGGCGAAGATCTTCAATCCGCAGGCCCTCGCCGAATTCATCAAAGTTGCCGATGCGTTGATCGACCAGGCCGATCCCGCCGAAGGAGAGCCGAAGCCGCTTCAGATGCAGACGGATTCCGGAGTGGTGCTGCAATTCAGCATGATAAAAAACGAACTCGCGACGATGTACTATCTCTCCGTTTCGCGAAATGGGGAGGAACTGCACTATTCCGAAGCGGTGAAGTTGGCGTCTCTTTTCGGCGACCGGGTCGGACTCACGCATCCCATCATCGTGACCGAAGGTGAAAAACCGATCTTTTACTGCGAATGGCTGATCAAGCCGGATGACTGGAAGAAATATCGCAAGATGATGCTGCAGCAGCGGACGAAAAACCGGCAGATCAAGGATCCTGTGATCGCCTTGAATGTGGCGATCAAACGCGAACTCGAGGCTCGGTCCGCCTCATCTAAACCATAAGCCTCTTCATCCGCCGAGGTGGTTCGTGAACTGACAAATCGTAGAGAACAGTCATGTTGATCAAACGCGTCCACCACGTCGCTGTCATTTGTTCCGACTACGCGAAATCGAAACGTTTCTACACGGAAGTATTGGGTTTTCGAATACTGGCCGAAACCTATCGCCAGGGGCGCGACTCGTATAAACTCGACCTCGAGCTGCCGGACAAAACGCAGATCGAATTGTTCTCTTTTCCTGGTTCGCCGAAACGGGCGTCCTATCCCGAAGCGTGCGGACTTCGGCATCTCGCCTTCGAGGTGAACGACATCGATGCGACCGTGCGCGACCTGCATGGCCGTGGTGTAGTGGCGGAGCCAATACGGCTCGATGAGCTGACCGGTCGACGCTTCACCTTCTTCGCCGACCCGGATGGCCTGCCTCTCGAGTTGTACGCGGCTGGACCGGCGTGAGAGGGCCGGTCGCCGTAGCCGGCACGCCTCAGATTTCGTAGGTCTGCAGCGGCACGGGATCGATCACCTTTGATCCGGGTACGGCCTTCGCCAACTCCTCCTTGAACCAGGCGCGCGCGGGCGGCTCGCCATGAGTTAGCACGATGTTTTTCGGAGTCGCCTGAACTGCAAACTGGAGAAGTTCGTCGCGGTCGGCGTGTCCGCTCAGCTCGAACTTTTCGATCCGCGCGTTGACCTTCGTTCGAACGTTGGCCGCTTCGAACAAAAACGAATCGCCTTTCTTGGCCGTGAGCAATTTGCCGCCGGGAGTTTCCGGATCGCAGTAGCCGACGAAGCCGATGGTGTTGCGTTCGTGGCCTGTCAGTCCCGAGGCCAGCGTGTACGATGGGGTGCGCTCCACCAACATGCCGGAGCTGATGACATAAAGCGCATTTTGTTTCGGATCTTCGCCGGCATTCAGCTTCCGGGGCGCCGGTTTGATTTTCAGATCCTTGATGATGCTCCGCGAAAAATTCGCGTGCTTTGTCTTGCGAGAAATCTCGTCCAAATAGTCCGCGAGATCCATTCCGAGGCCCGAGGCGAAGATTGGGCAATCGACGAGTTTTCCGAATTTTCGAGCATCGTGAATGATCGCGAGGATCTCCTGCTGGCGGCCAAGCGCGAAGACAGGTATCAAGAAGGAACCACCGCGCGTGATCGTGTCGTTGATACTGGTGATCAATCGCGTGACCTCGAGATGGCGCGCTTTATCCGGCGGGCGATCCGTCAGGCCGCGCGTCGTCTCCATCACGAGCGTGTCGAAATGTCCTGCGGGGAAAATCGCGCCGCCCAACGTGCGTTGATTTTCGAAGAGCACGTCGCCGGTGAAAAAAATCTGTCGATCGCGAAAATGAATCTCCAGTCCGGCCGCGCCGGCGACGTGGCCGGCGGGATGAAAAATAAATTCGATCTCATCGCGCAGGCCGCGAAAGCGTTTGGCGTGACCGAAGGGCAGGCCGGTGAGCCGCGGCGCGAGTCGGTCGATTTCCTCGTGTGAGAAAAGTGGATACTCGGGAATGTTGGCGTCCTCTTTCTGGCGCATCATCACGCTCGCTGAATTGTGCAGCATCCGCTCGATCAACATGCGCGACGACTGGGTCATCACGACGGGAGTCTTCGGGTTTTCGCGCATGACGATCGGCAAACTCCCGATGTGATCCAGGTGACAGTGCGTGATGATGATCAGGTCCAGTTCCTGTCCGCGGATCGGCGACAAATCCGGCGTGGCGGAGCGGCCCGCTTTCTTCGGATGAAGACCGCTATCGATCAAAATCTTCAGGTCGCCGAGCTGCACAAACAGCGAATTGGCGCCGATTCCTCCGTCGCGATTCAGATCGATAAGTTTCATGGAAAGCGCGCAGCAAGAGAGCTGAAAGCGGCATCGGCAAGCGCAAGTTTTGGCCGCTTACGGCGCGGGAACATGCATGTCGAAAGGTGCGAGCGAGACGTGAACTTTGTTTCCGAACTCATCGACTCCGTGAAAGCTGCCGAAGGCGCGCGCCTCGACTCCGGTCACATGATAGCTGTTGTAGGAAAACTCCTCGCCCGGGGCGAGTCGTGGAGTTTCTCCGACAATTTTGTCGCCCTCGATCACCATGTGGCTGCCGTCCGCGTGCTGCAAAACCCACTTGCGCCCAAGCAGGGTCACCGAGCGATCCGACCGGTTCGCGATCGTTATGAAGTAGACGAACGCGTGCGGCTTGTCTTCCGGCAAACTTTTTCCGCCGTGATGGTAGACAAGTTTGTCCAAATGCGCCGTCAGGCCGGGCAGTGGTACCGATGGAGATTTGTTAGCGATAGCACCGGGAACAAACTGAGCCGGAGACAGTTTGCAAATGGACCACTCAATGAGCGGCGGGCGCTGTTGCCCGTGGCTGTTCCGAGGTCGTGCCGACGAGCGCGGAGGCGGCGGGGCCTTCGTATTGGTAGTTCGAATACGCGATCGTCATGTCTTCATCGAGCGATTTGAAAAGCATGGCGCGGCCGCGCACGCGCATGGTGATCTCTTCGAGCAGGGAAGGGCGTTCGGCCGTGGGCAGCGTGTATTTGATCGTGGTGCGTGCTTCCTGAATTTTCACGACCATCATCGGAGAAAAGGGCTCGGTGTTTCCGAGCTCGATGCGATCGATGGTTTTCGTCGGCTTATGAAATTGAAACGTCGCGACGAGAAATGGCGCGGTCGTATCGTCCTTGTCGCCGGGGTTCAGATGAAAGCGATACGTGATGTGCTCGGCATCGTCGCTTACGAGTTCCGCGCTGCTGAGGTTGAGCTGTTTCGTGACGTCCGGCGCGGTGTCGTTGCTCGAGCGGCGCGTTTGTTTTTGTGCGTATTCGGTGGCCTCTTTTTCCGTCGGCACATGACCGTCTTTTTGCACGAGCGTCCAACGTTTGCCGTCCGGCCGGGAAGGATCGAAGCGTTCGATGAGGCTGCCTTTGCGCGCGTTGGTCGATTGGGTGAAACCCCAATGTTTCGCGCCTTCCGCGCGGAAATGTTTTAGGGCCTTCGCAAAGTCGGGCTGAAGTTCGACACCGGCGAGCGCGCGCGACGCGAACAGAACAAGAAGGCAGAGGCGAAACAGATTCGGCATACGTTATGGAAAAAGAAATTTCTCAAGCGTTCCGAATGGGTGCAAGCCGCGCGTAATAAAGAAACGGCTGCAGCGTTATATAATTGTTCTTACCCCGATGAAAACGACTGCTGAAAAACGTCGGTTTGCCTTACCCATCGGCATCGCTGTCGCAGCTCATGCCTTTCTGCTCTTGGGTTTTTCCCATCCGAAAACGGTTATCACGACAGGGGCGAAAGCACCGCCGCCGCGGACGGAGCCGCCGATAATTGTGGAGCTCGAGCCGCCTGAGCCGCCGGAAGTGGCACCTGCGGACGCGCCGCATCCCAAACCGAGTTTGCCGGCGCTACCGGATGTTGTCGTCGATACATCAACGCGTCCGCTTTTTAGAATGGATCCCAAATTCGTGGATACATCGCATGAGGGGCCGGCGACGAATATCATTCCGGTGCATTGGACGACGGGCGGCCCCAGACGCAACGGGCCCGGTGGAATCATTTCCGTTGGGATGCTTGATCAAGTCCCTCGCGCGATCGTGCGCGTGCCGCCGGCGTATCCGGCTCAACTACGGGCGTTAGGTGTTTCCGGCGAGGTCTTCGTCGAGTTTGTCGTGGACGAAGCCGGTCGCGTGGGCGATGTCCGCGTGATTCGGTCTTCGCACTCCGAATTTGAAGCCGTCGCGTTGAAAGCTCTCGTGAAATGGCGTTTCGAGCCCGGCCGCCTCCACGGCCATCCCGTGCGTTTCCGCATGGCGATGCCGCTGAACTTCACGATCGGTGAGTAGAGTAGTTCGATGCCCTTTTTTTCTAGCCGCAAAGAGGCGCAAAAAAAGCAAAGAGGATTTTAGGTCGGCGACGTCGCTCGCAACTGCTGCTCATAAAGGCGGCTTGGTGCTGGTTTGTAACTCCAAACCAAAATACCAGACCACTTTCAGGTCACGAATGTCCGGGCCGCGTCAGTTTAAGAAAAAATCCTCTTTGCGTATTTTGAGCCTCTTCGTGGCTAGGAAAACTCCGGCGCACAGCGCGCTACTGCACGGCGGCAACTTGATGAACCACCGGCCCGGTTCGGCCTTGAATCTTCAGTTGCTGACCGGGTCGGGCTCCGACCAGTTGGCGGCCGAGAGGCGAGGCGGGCGTCACCACGGTGATCGTGTTGCCGTCCAATTCGATTTCGAGGCCGCCACTGCGCGGACCGATGAAGAAATGGCTGAGCCGGCCCTTCGCTTCGAGTGTAACCAAATTTCCAATACCGGCGGCGTCCCCTTGCGTGACTTTGTCGATCGGCAGCGCGCGATAGGCGTTTAGATTTTCATGCAACTCCGCGGCCAGGCGGGCCTGACCTTCGGCCAGGTACGCGGCTTCCTGCGCGTGCATGTCGTACTTGTTTTCGGGTTTACTTTCCTCGTGCGTCGCTTCGTCGCGCGAGACGAGTGCCGCGCGGGTCTGCGTGTCGAGTTCACGTTGGATGTTTTCGATAATCGCCTGAAGAAGGCGCGCTTTGTCCATGCCGCCACCAAAACACGCGCGGCCTCGCAGGCCAGCCTGTTTCCCGTTTGCTGTTCAGCTCGCTTGCGGCCGCAAATTCAGCAAGCGCCGCACGCGGTCGACCAATTCTTTCGGGCTAAACGGCTTGGTCATATAATCCAACGCGCCGAGCTCGAGTCCGAGATGCTGCGCGTCCGTTGTGGCCCATGCGGTGAGAATCACGATTGGGATCGTCGCAGTGGTGCGTTGACGGCGCAGGATTTCACACACGCCGAAGCCATCGATATCGGGCAACATCAAATCGAGCAGGATCAGATCGGGATGATGTTGCTGCACTTTATCGAGCGCTTCGCGCCCGCTGGCCGCAGTGACCACGTCGTAGCCCGCCCGTGTTAAATGAAAATTTACGAGCTCGGTTACGTCCCGTTCGTCGTCGACGCTCAAGATGGTGGATCGCACGCGAGCATCAAACCGTCTGCGGGTGTCGTTGTAGTGCCATAACGGTTACAACGGCGTTAAAGCCAGTCGGCCGCGACAGCCGGCGCCGGTTCCATAAAAATCCGTGAAAACGGCCTCTGGGGGTTTTATCTCTGGAGGCTCGGCCGATTGGTGGGCGATAGTTTCCCTCGCTCCAACGGGGGCACGTTCCATGGCGCGCAAGATCAGCTTTATTAATTACAAAGGCGGTGTCGGAAAGACGTCGCTGATTGTGAACCTCGCAGCCTGCCTCGCGAAGGCCGGCCATCGCGTGCTGCTTTTCGATTTCGATACGCAGTCGAACGCGAGCATCTGGCTGCTGAAACTCGAGCGCTGGAATAAAATCAATTCCTCGGGCGAGGGCGCGATTTTTTCCATCTTCGAGCCGGGCACCGCGCGTTTGCGCGACTTGATCATTCGCGACGTTGTCGAGGACCGCGATGGAAACAAAGTCCTGCCGGGCCTCGATCTCGTGCCGACGACCTTCAACCTCGTCGATTTGGAGAACGAATACGAATTCGATCCGAAGCGTCCGCCCTACGTTTTGTTCGAAGAGCAACTCGCCGAGATCGAGTCGGAATACGATTTCATTTTGTTCGATTGCCCGCCGAATATTTTGCGCGCGTCGCAGTGCGGCCTTTTCGCTTCGAGCGAAATTTATGTCCCGGCGAATCCCGATGCGTTGAGCCTGATCGGCTTCACGTTGCTCGTGGAGAAATTGGGAAAGTTTCAACAATTGTCCGCGAGCTTTCGCCATGCGGAGATGGGGCCGCCAGCCCAGGTGCGCGGGATCATTTTCAACGCGATCAAAACCAACGTGGACATCGAGGTTCCGAAGATGCGCATGCAGCTTCGGATGAATCAATTTCGCACGGCGAAGCGCGTCGCGCCCGACGCCGAGATCTTCCGCACGCAAGTGCGCGATGCGATGGTTGTCCGCCGCGCGGTGACGCTGGGACTGCCCGTCATTTTGGTCGGCCAGGAAAGTCAGGAGCAGGACAACGTCGTGCACGACTACCGGCAGACCGCGGCCGAATTGATCAACCACGCTCCGAAAAATTAATCACGCCACGCCATGGAAACTCAAATCACGAGCACGGTGGGAAAATACGGAGAAGCCGACTGGAACAAGGTGCGCCTCTCATTCGCGAGTTCGATCATGATGGACACCTCGCTCAGCAGTCTTGCGCAAAATCTCGACATGGCGGATTGGCCGATCGAGGGCGCGGACGAAGTGCCGTCGAAGTATGTTGGCCTGAGCTTTGGCGACTTGTCGGCGCTGCCGCAGTTCGCCGGCCAACCGAAACGCGTCGATCAACTCATCTCGATTCTGCGGGAGACTTTGGCGTTCGACGAACCATTCGGCGAAATGCTCAGCGACGTCACGGCGGAGAAGGACAATCCGATTCTGAAAAATTTCGCGAAGCTGGAGATTCCGGAAGATTTTCCGATGCCGCTCGTTGCGTTGACGGCGGAGACGCGCGCGTATTGCACGAGCGAAAGTCTCGGCACGTTGAAAGAGTTTGCGCTGTTCGCGCAGAACATGGCGCAGAACGTGGTCGTCGGCGGAGATTTTCGCGCGCTGCTCAACGCGCTTTCGCACATCGATGAGCGGACCTTGGCGATGTATCTGCCCTATCGCCCGGGGCAGCGTGGACTGCATTTGATCGAAGGGCTCGCGCTGACCGTGCGCGCATTTCCGCCGGAAATTCAGGCGCATATTGCGCACGAGTTCGGCGCGCGACTTGGACCGGAAGACGCCGCGAGGGCAAAGACCGCGCGGCTCGAAGACGTGCGCAACGCGCGTGGAATCATCGAGCAACAAACGGCCTCGTACGTGGAATTTTTCCAAGACGATCTCGCTTCGATGCAGCAGCAGATCAACGACGGCGTGGCTCTTGGGCGCCTGGCGGCGGTGCTGAATGATGCGATCGTGGAGACCATCATCACCAGTTTGCTGCGAGCCTATCTGAATTTGCCTGTATCCAAAACTCCAACACGCACGAGCACGCCGCCCGCGTTCGAAACGCCGCCGCGACGAGGCGGCTTTTTCGCGGCGATCGCGCGGTTGTTTAAGAAGTAATTTGCAGTGACGATACTCTGAGGAGTACCGCCACCATGCCTGAGCAGACGCCAGTCCCGATCAAGTTCCCACCGAAACGGGAAACGGAAAAACCTTTGGTTTTGCCGAAGCGTCGGCTGCGTTCGCCGTTCGAAATGTCGGAAACTGCCGCCGAGACGCAGAAAACGATCACGGCCATTCGCACTGCGACGCGCAATCCATGGGGCGACCCGGTGGATATCGGCGCAGAGAAGATCGCGGAACTGGAGAGATCGTTGAAACAACTTTCAACCAAGCTCGAGGAGCGTGAGCGGACCTTGCAGGAATTCGAAGCGCGGCTTTTGGAGCGAGAGCGCGACATGGCGGAAACCGAAAACTTGCTGCGCGCCCGGGAATCGCTTTTGGAGGCGAGCAAGGCCAAGCAAAATTCTCCGGGCGATTCGCGCCCGCTGTCGCAAGCGGAGGAAGCGGCGTTGACCAAATTGAAGGCGGAGATCGAGCGCCAGCAGGAGTCTTTGCAGGGGCAGCGCCAGGCGATGCGTGAGCGCGAGGCGTTTTTGGACGAGAGCGAGACGAAGCTGTTTCAGAAGGTGCAGGAGCACCAGGAGAAGGAAACGGAACTCGAGCAGCTCGCGGAAGATCTGGCGCGACGCGAGCGGAAGGTTCGCGAGCGGGAAGCGACCTTCGACCCGGCTTTGGCAGCGAGCTTGCAGGCGGAGAAAGCCGCCGCGAAGAAGTTCAACGAATTTACGGAGTAGGGAAGCGAAGTCGGCGAGGGGGCAGGCCTCTGGAAAGCGGGCTGAAAGATTGCTCGCAACTTTCTAAAGATGTTGGCGTCCTTGTAGGTTCGTTTCCATGAAATCACTCCTTCCGCGCGTACTCTTGTTGAGCCTGATCGGTACTACCGGCACGGCATTCGCCCAGACAGACCTTTCGTTCATTTTCACACGGCGGCCGAAAAATACGTTTTCCGCCTCACTCAACATCCGGCCGAGTTCATCGAAGGTTTCATTTACTGGCCTGGGGACGATTTCGTCTCCGATTTTGGACCCAGTCTCGGGTACGCGAACCTACGATGACGGCGTAGTCGGCCTGGACAGTAAGACTCTGCGGGCGGACGAGGCCGGGAAAACACCAGTCAATGGTCGTTACCAAAGTACTGATGCGAACCTCAACGTGCCTGCGGATTATCTTGCTTATCAGGACGGGAAGACCCGCTACTGGACGTATGACAGTTCAGAGACACAGGCGTCTGACGGGGCAATTTTCATGCACCGTTCTGAAACGGTTTCTACCGGCGGAAGTGCGGAGGCTGACGGAGGGGCGAGCGCCGGATTCGACCTTCAGTTTGGCCGCGAGATCGGGCGCATCGGCAAGCGCGGGAGTTGGGGGTTGGTCGCATCGGTTGGTCTTGGTGAAATCAATGGACAGGTTTCAAAAACCATCACGGCGGATCTCGTCACCACCACAGACCGTTATGATTTGTTTGGGCAAACTGCGCCGGCTTCCCCAGATGCATCACTGGCAGTTTACACCGCTCCGCACGTTGTCACTAATTATGATGGCGACAAAGTAGTTTCGGTTACTGAAGACACTGTAGCGATTTCACAAAACCCGACGTCGAGCACGACCACCACCGTCGCGAATGGCGCGCAAATCAACGGTACATGGCAGCTCAAGTCTGCATATTATATTGTCCGTCTCGGGCCCCAATTTCGCTACCAGTTCTCCAACCGTTTTTCCGTTTCTCTAACCGCTGGACCGGCCGCGGCCATCGCAGGCTCCACGTTCCGAACGGACATGCTGATTACCTCGCCTACATTGAAATATAACGCGCTCCAAACCGAGAATCGCGAACGGTTCTTCAAGATTGGCGCTTATGCGGAGATCAATGCGGAGTTCTGGTTCACGTTCCGCACAGGTATTTTTGCTGGCGCGGTTTACGAGCGTCTAGGCAAGTTCGACCAACAGTGGGCTAATCAAAACGCCCACGTTGAAATTGGAAAAGGAACATCGTTCCGCCTCGGTATGATTACGCGTTTCTGAGCGCGCTTATTTACTAACGTCCAAGATGAGCCGCGGTTTTCGAGCCGCGGCTTTTTTTGGCGCTCAGTTTTTCTCCTGAATCGCGACCAAGTCGCCGAGCACGTCATCGATCGGGCGCAATTGTTCGGCGGGGAAGAGACTGTTGATGCGCGTGATCACTTGCTGAATGATTCCGTCCGGACATGACGCTCCGCCGGTGAGCAGGACGCGATAAGGCTTTCCGCCGGCAGGCAGCGGATGGGTCTCGACCACGTCGTGGTGCCGTCCGCCCGCTGAACCGTGCGCGGGAAAAACGTGGTGCTCGATTTCGTCGCGCGAACGAATGTTGGCCTCGCTCTGGATAAAGAATGCCCGTTTGCCCAGGCGCTGTTCGCAGAGGCGATAGAGTTGATAGGTGTTCGAGGAATTTTTTCCGCCGATCACGAATGCGGCATCGAGGTGCTCGTCGAGCGCCTTGCCCAGCGCGTCCTGGTTGACCTGCGTCGCGTAGCAAAGCGTATCCCCTTTGGCACTACCGCCGACGCGCACGGCGCCGTCGGTTTCGCCGTAGCGGTCGCGATAAACCTGCCGCAGGTAGTCGACGATTTCGAGCGTCTCGTTCATGAGAAGCGTGGTTTGATTCACGACGGCGATGCGCTGCAGGTCGCGATCGACGTCGAACCCAGGCGTGTGTTTGTTGGCGAAAATTTGATAGAATGTCGCCCGCACGGCCGGATCGCTCGAGGAGATGATCAGTCCCAGTTTACGGGCTTCGTCCATGTTGCGCACGATGACGGCGGGCGCGTAGCGCTTGGCGTTCGAGAACGTGGCCTTCGTCTCCTCATGCTCATGTTTCCCGTGAATGACGACGGTGTAGCCCTCACGGCCGAGGTTGCGGGCGGCCTTCCAGACCTTTTCCACAAGCATGCAGGTGGCATCGTAGCGGTAGATCGGCACGCCCTTGCTGACGAGGCGGCGCTTGTCGTCATCGGTCGCGCCGAAGGCCGGAATGATGACGATGTCTTCGGAGTTGAGCGAGTCCCACAGCAGCGTTTCGCCGGGCGCGCCGGTGGCCTTTTGGCCATTGGTGGTGTACGGCACGCCTTTGTCGCTCTGTAGATAGCGCAGCCCGCGGCGGAGAAGGTCCTCGTTCACGTAGGGATTGTGGATCAACTCACTGAGCATGAAGACGCGCTTGCCGGGATTTTCCGCGAGCGATTCGTAGGCGCGTTCGATGGCGTTCTTCACGCCCAGGCAGAAGCCGAAGTGACTCGGAATCAGATATTGCACCGCGCCGAAATCCAGCGCGACGGGTGAAGAGGCGGTGCGCTCATGCGTGCGGGCCAGTTCCTTGATCGCGCTGCACAATTTCGACTGGTAGAGCGCCGAGGCAGCCGTATCCAGTCCGTAGATACTGCGGTTTCGCTCTTTATCGGGGCGGAATTTGTAGATGAAGTCGTTGTCGTTGAGGTGAAGGTAGGGGACCTCGATGAGAAACGGAGTGAGCGCGTCGAGGACCGCGGTGAGCGAGCCGGCCAGGGCGGTTTGGTCGCGACGCAAATCATCGATCGCGACGAAATGCACTTCGTTGTCTGCGGGCTGCCCCTGGACCTGGGTCAGGTGCACGCGATAGGTCGATGCTTGATGGGTGATTTCGAAACGCGAGCGGAGCGGCGTGTGCGTCTTGAAATGAGCCTCGAGCCGATCCGTGGCCATGGCCAAGTCGGCGCCGACGAAGGCCAATCCTGTTTTCGTTCCGGCGCGACGCACCGCGAGGCGATTGCTCGTGTCGAACGCGAGGATGACAGTGAGGGAAGGCGCGGAGTCGGCTGGCGAAACCATGGAAAGGTCAATCAACAGGTCGGGCCTCAGCCGGTCAAGCGGGGGGCATGCTGGAGCAGGGCCTGCGCGGCTGGAAATAATCTTGTCCCGCCGTCTGCCGAGTATAACTCATACGGCACATTCGCGGCCGGCACGGCCGGATACGCGCTACTAGTTTAGTGGTAAAACACGTGCTTCCCAAGCATGGGTCGTCGGTTCGATTCCGACGTGGCGCATTCTGTTCGGTTTTTACGGAAGGCTTGTGCTGCAGGCGCAGCATCCGTGTTTGGCGTTAAAGCACTGAGGAAAAACGCCGAACTACCAGACATACCCATCGAACTGGCGCCAGTGAAAGTGGCTCGCCATGTCCAGAACTCCGCCACGCAAACTATAGCATTTGCCTAATTTTGCGCTAAATCACATTGACAGGCTTGGCTGAAGCTTCGCTAGTTGAGTCAGAAGCAACGACTCTCGTTTGTTCCCCCAAAATAGCCCCTTTTTTTTGAACGCTAACCTGCGAATGCCACGCGCGACATCGCTTCGCGTCGATTCGTCTCGTTTTGCCGTGGACGCTGCGGCTCGCGTGTGAATCTGCATTCAGCTGACGCAGCCATTTCGCTCTTTTTCCCCGTTAGAGAACGATAGCGCAAACGTACTAATACCAATAAAATGACCTACAAACATGCATCGGCGGGATCGATCCTCGCCGCATTGCTAGCAGTAGCGGCACCCCGCCTCGCTGCGCAGGCAGCACCCAGTGCCCCCCCAGCCGGAAACAGTGAAGATGAAACCATCGAGCTGTCTCCGTTCGTCATCCAGGCTGCAGAAGACCCGGACAGCTACGCCGCCAAGGCGACGTTGGCCGGAACCCGTATCCGTACGGACCTGAAGGACGTCGGCTCGGCCATTCAGGTCGTGACCGCAAAATTCCTTCAAGACACCGGATCCACTAGCTCGCAGGACCTGCTCGTTTATACCACGAGCACAGAAGTCGGCGGCCAAAGCGGTAACTTCGTCGGCGCCGGCAACGGCCAGTCGATCAACACGCGCAACCAACGCAGCAGCCCGCAAACGAACACACGTGTGCGCGGTCTCGCTGAGGCAGATAACACTCGCGACTTTTTCCTTACGGATATTCCGTGGGACAGTTACAATGTTGGTCGTGTCGACCTTCAGCGCGGACCCAATTCGATTCTTTTCGGTATTGGCAGTCCCGCCGGTATCGTGAACAGCAGCCTTAACACGGCTAGCTTCAAAGACGAAAACAAGATCGAGTTCCGCATTGGAAGCTTCGGCAGCACGCGTGAATCCGCTGATTTCAATAAAGTCATTCTGAAGAATGAACTCGCGGTCCGCATTAGCGCGTTGAACGACGAAACGAAGTTCCAGCAGGATCCCGCTTTCGCGCACGACAAGCGGGCCTACGGCGCGCTTCGTTACGAACCAGGATTCCTGAAGATTAACGGCATGAACACGCAAATTCGTGCCAACTTCGAGACAGGTAATGTCGTGGCCAATCGTCCGCGTATCACGCCTCCGGTCGACGCGATCACGCCTTGGTTCACGGCGATGAACAAACAGGTGTACGACGCTCGTAATCTCGGAAAAAACGCGCCGGATCAAGTTAACCCAGGTGGCGCAAACTACAGTCCGGATAATGGCGCGGTGTTCAGCACCGACAGCAAAGGCGGTCCCAATCCGAACTTCCAGCCGTGGCTCGGTGCTTATGGCGGCGCGATCTTCGATGAACCCGTCGCGGTATTCGGCGACCCGAAGTCGAGCAATCTCGATTATTGGTTTACCGGTTCCCAGAACACGAAGAATCCGGCCCCCCCGGCGAGCGTGATTATTCCGTGGTCTGTATCGAAAGGTATTGTTGCGTACCACGACTACGCCGGCCAAGCGAAACTCCAAAACTACGAGCTGGGTGTCTATAAAGACCAGACGTTATCAGATCCGAGCATCTTCGACTTCTATAATAAGCTGATCGACGGACCGAATAAACAGGAACTGCAAAACTTCCACAGCTATAATATAGCGCTCAATCAAACCTTCTTTAATAACAAGCTCGGCTTTGAAGCGGCGTTCGATCGTCAGTCCTACAAGCAGGAAGACGATGCTCTCATCGGCAATCCGTACCTTACAGTAGAAGTCCAGAGTGTTCTTCCAGATGGACGGCCTAACCCAAATGTGGGTCGCGCGCTGGTGGTCGGCTCCGCTGGCAACAATGCGGATAAATTTAGCGATCGCCGTTCGCTGCGTCTGACTGGATTCGGCGAACTGAATTTCAAGGATTTCCTGGGAAATTCACTCCTCACCTCGATCCTTGGTCGGCACGTATTCACCGGTCTATATCAAACACAGGAGCACAATCAGGAGCAAAAGTCCTGGTATTCCTACGCGACGGATCAGCTCTGGCGGCCGGATGCACAGACGGTGAACAGTCGCCGTCTTGAATCCGTCAATTATCTTGGCGGAGATCTCCGCGGCATGAGCAGTGCGAGCGGCGCGAACTTGCCCGGTCTCGAAGCTCGTCAATCGCTGTATAGCGGCACGATCCGCGATTTCAGCGGCGCCGTCGCGACCAATCGTCCAGTCTCTGACCCACCGAATCTCTACGATCTCGTGGGCTGGGTCGACAAGCCCTTCCGGGTCTTGGACGGCTACAACGGCACCAATCGCGACGACCTGATCGCAACGAATAGCGCGGTTAAGTTCCAGGACAAGGTGAAGTCCTACGCTGCTATCTGGCAGGGCTATTTTTGGGACGAAACGATTGTTCCAACATTCGGCTATCGTAAGGATAAATCCCTTTCGCGTAACGCCGGCCACTCGCCGCAGTTCCAGGATGGTTCCCAGGTGGATGATTATAAGAATCCAAATTGGAAACTCCCTAATTCCGCTGACGATGAAGGTGTCGGCAGCAATGGCGTAACTTACAATGACGAGTCCGGCATCTCCCGCAGCTGGAGCGTCGTCGTCCACACGCCAAAGTTCATCAAAGAAAAGCTTCCCTACGGAACGGACATCAGTGTCTTCTACAATCGTTCCGATAACTTCCAACCCGCGGGTGGCCGTACGGACATCTTCGGCGCTTCGCTCGCTTCGCCAACGGGCAAGACGCGTGACATGGGTATCACGATCAGCACCTTGAACGACCGTATCGCGTTCAAGATTAATTGGTACAAGACGGAAGTTAAAAACGCCAGTTTGGACGGCGGCGGCACCGGCAATCTCGTCTCGGTGTATCGCCTGGGCGCAAATGAATCCTGGGGTTACTCGTTCGCGAAGTGGGCTGAAGGAGGCATTGAAACCTTCAAGAGCAACTACGCTCTCGAGAACCCGGATGATCCGGCCTCTGCGCGCATCGATCCAAACATCGCGGTGTTGCGCTATCAGCCGCAACCCGGCCAAAGCATTGCCGACGCCCTGGCGGCGCAGAACGCTGCAATCGCCGCGTTTACGGATCCAAAGAACCTGCCTCCTGCCGCGTTCGACAGCGCGTGGGGTTTCAATAACCGCGCAACGATCGATTACACGAAGGGTTGGGCGGGTGGTCTCTTGAATTGGAGCCAGCCGAGTTCTCTAGCCATCACGGGCGACACGGAATCCAAAGGTACGGAGTACGAACTCACCGCTCAACCGACGCCAGGTTGGAACATCACCATCAATGCGGCGAAGACGACGGCAAGCCGCTTGAACATCGCCTCGTCGCTCGCCGAGTGGGTCGATGCTCGGAATACGTTCTATCAGGGCCCGGCCGGTGACGTTCGCATGTGGAACGGTTCTCTGGGTGGCACGCAAACGGTGCGGCAGGTTTGGAACACCGAGTTCTACGCATCGTATCTGCTCTATCGCCTCCAAGAAAACGCTGACGTCCCCGAGCTTCGTCCTTGGCGCATCAATGCGATCACGAACTACGATTTTCGTGACGGCGTGCTCAAGGGCGTCAACATCGGCGGCGCGTGGCGCTGGCAGGACGGCATCATCGTTGGCTATCCCGTTAAGAACGGCTTTTTCGATTTGGAAAATCCGTGGAAAGGCCCGGCCGAGACATCGATCGACTTGTGGGTCGGCTATGAGCGCAAGCTCACGCGTCGCTACACGTGGCGCACTCAGCTGAACGTTCGAAATGTGTTTGCCGACAAGGACCTGATTCCAATCACGGTCCAGCCTGACGGCAGCCCCGCGACGTCTCGGATTCCCGAGCCGCGCGTCATTACTTGGACGAACACGCTCAAGTTCTAACGTGACCTGTGCAACCTGATCCGGAATTGGGTCAAGTTGCCGTGTTTTTATACAAAGGTGCCGGATTGTACAAACCGGCACCTTTTTCGTGAGAGGAATATAGATCGGCGGGTGGCCATTGTGTGATTTGGGGCGCCAGGGCCAAAGCAACAAAGGAGTGGGGAAGGCGGACGGAAAATGCGCGGAGTAAAAGGAATATTTCCTTGCCCAACCAAATGGCGGGGTTGGTCAGGCCAAACAATACGCCATAAACTATATGAATACCCTAAAAAAGTCGGTTATAGTCACGTTCGGAGCGTTGTTGATGGGATCGATCGGTGCGGCGGGATCGGCGCACTTTTATGATACGGGAAATAACACTTACAGTAATGTTTCCATACCCGCGGCCTGTTATGTGAGCTCAGATATAGTCGCCATCGGGGGATACCAGAGCGCGTATGGGTCAATTATGGTTGTTCGCCAATTCTCGCCGGGACTACTTTACCAAATCTCGGCGAGCGCGCCCGCTGGTGGAGGTTCCAGAACAGCGCAACAGCCTCCCACGGCCTCTCAGGCAGGGTTGTACACGGTCTATCACATTGGCTCCGGCGACGTTCATCTGACCACGGACTTTTCGTGGTAAGATCAATGTCCTGGGCAAGTTTATAGACAGCACATCAGCCGCCGGGCTGCGGCGGCTGATTTCGACAAAGGGAATATTGGGGTGCGGCTCTTTACACTTTATTGTGCTTTTTGCCTCTGTCTCGTTGGGGGCCTTCTTCCGCGAGGTGCCTTTGCGGCGGATCAGGTTGCGGAAAAAAATCTGGAGCCGATTCTGATCGTTGGAGATCACAAGCTTTCCGCATATCTGCTGGATAAGTACTATCATCGTTTTCTCTCCGAGCAGAGGGATGGCGGCCCGCCTTCGCCACAAGCCAACGTCACGTGGCTGAAGCAATTCCTGACGAATCAGGTTTTGATCGCTGAAGCGAAACGGCAAAAGATCGGTCTCCGCCCTGAAATTGATTCTTTGGTCCGACGAATGGAGCGGTATATGCTGACGAAGCCGACTGGACCGTACTATAATAAGCTCTTTATATCGGCATATAGCGCGCAGCCAAACGGACAAGCGGATCTTTGGGATTTTTATAATGAGCACCGCATGAAAGGCCTTAAGAAGGCTCGATTTGTATTTAATTCAAAGGCTGCTGAGAAAGTTGCAGAGGGCTTTTGGCGATTCGGCGATGACTATTTCGAGCGATCAAAAGGTGATGATGTCCCCGATTTGGGTGCTGTGCTTTTTAGCTATTTTCGGGACGGGCGGCGGCTTGAAATTTCCGCTCGCGAGTTTATTTCACAGGCCGCGTCTGAGTTTATTCGAACAACGCCCAATAATGTTAATGCTGTCCGAAGCGTGGCGGAAAAGTTAGCGATGGATGATATAGACTTTATCGACGCAGTTCGCTTGGGCATCGCGAACGAAGCTCATTTCTTGGAAGACAAGCGGGGCTTTGCAGACGCACAAATTCTCGAACTTTATGAGCGGATCGAGCTCGAGCCCATGTGTGTCGTAGGCGAGAACGCGATTCACGCATTCTATAATGCTCATTTAGATCAGTACGTTCGAAATATTAAGGTAAAGGGCCGGATAATTGAGGCGACGCATTTTGCCGGATCCAATACGGTCGAGGGAGAAACGATCCTTGTTTCGGAGGTTGAACCTTTGGATGGGCAGGCGAGAATCACGCCCGTTCTCTTGAACAGTCGCATTGGAACGCCCATCGGCCCCCTCAAGAGTGGAGGCCGGGAAGTCTACTTCGTGAAAGATGCGAATGTGGAAACAGTCATCGCCACATTCGCTGAGGTGGAGTCCGAGATCCGCGCCAGATTGATCAAGGAGGAACTCATTTGCGCTGAGTCGAAAATGGCTCGGAAACTCGCGGGCAATTTCAAGATCGAAGATCGAATCGAGTACGCGAAGTACTCTACGACCTTCGAGGCTTTGGAACTTCCTTGGCGAAAATAGTCCAAGCCAGATGATTCGGAGCCGAGCCGAGACGGCGCGTTTATTTGGGACGAACCGTCTTCTGTCCGATCGTTTCCGTCCCGAAAATTCGGAGGTGAAATTATCGATTGTAGTCGTCATCCAGCGGCTGCCTAGTTTTCCGGAGTGATGGCAAAGACCCGAACAGTTGTTCGATGGACAATCGTAGCCGCTGCGATCCTCGTGTCGGCGATTTTGTTGATATGGTTCTACTTTGTCCGTCCGTCGGGTCGGTATGATTTCGCGGAGTTGTTTCCGCCTTCTGCGGCGGTGTCGGCATTTCCCAAAGAGTTCGGTCAGCGTTTACACACCGTTAGGCAAAAATTGGATTCCCGGCCCACGGCTGAGCAGGCGCTGGCGGACTTGGCAAAGCTGGACCTTGCGAACGGATTCACGAAGCAGGCGGAATCGGCGCTTAGGTTATTGCTGCAACGTGAAACGAGTAATCCGCGCTGGTCGCATTACCTTGCTGGTTTGCTGGCGAACCAAGGCAGGACGGAGGAGGCGATCCGTTATTGGACGGAGGTGGTGTCGTTGAATCCTGAATACACGCCCGCCCAGCTGAAACTCGCCGATGCGCTCAAAAAGACCAACCAGCGGGACGCAGCGATTCAGATTTATCTGAAGCTTTTGCAACGGGAGCCGAACAATGCGGCGGCGTTGGTGGGCCTCGCGGTCATGGATGTGGATAGCGGTGATTGGTCTTCTACGCGAGAGCGTACGATCAAGGCAATCAACGCGGATAACACGTTCTGGGCGGCTTTCAATTTGCTCGTCACCATTGCCGATCACTTCGGCGAATCCGAATTACGTGATCGGGCGAAGGCCCGGGAAAAAGAATTGGGACGCTACCGCGAGCCGCCGGATCCTTGGCAGGACGAATTGGTCGACCTTTGCTTCGATCCTCCTCGTTTGCGCGTGTTGGCCTCGACGGCCGGACTTACAGGCCAAACGAAAGATGCGCTCCGCTTGGCGGAACGCGCCGATCAACTCTCCCCAAACGACCCCGATACTCTGCGGTTGCTCGGGGAAGTTTATTTGGCTTTGCACGATTTAAAAAGTGCGGAGAAAGCGCTTCGAAGTTCGATCTCACTCGATCCGAAAGTGCCCAAATCGTACCTGCTTCTCGAAAACGTTTTTCGCGAGACGCAAGATATCAAAGCAGCACGGGAGCTGCTGCAGCAGGCTTTGAAATTTTGCGGAGATGATGCGTCGTTGAATTATGAATACGCGCTCGTGCTGATCGCTCAAGGGGACATCAAAGCGTCGATTGGTTATTTGGAAGTCGCGCTTGGCCTCACGAAAGATAATCCCGACATCTTCCAAAAACTTTCGATCGCGTATTCTCGACTGGGTCAAAATCGACGTGCGCTGGAAATCGCCGAAGAGGGACTTCGATTGATGCCGAGAGATCCGCCGCTTGTGGTTTTACGCGGTCGCTATGCCGTGGAAAGCGGGGACGCCTTGGAAGCGCGAGAGTATTTTCGACGCGCAAAAAATCTTCACGCGTCAAACGAAGACCTCGACGCGTTTGCCAATCTGTTCCGCTCCCGCTTCGGATTCTATCCGCAATAGCTTAGCTCCTCATTCGGCGCGGAGCCGCGCGTCTATTCCACCGATTTGAGCAGTGCGTCGAGCTGATTGGCGCGGGGCATATCTGCGTTTTGACGCGCAACGGCCAATCCTTTTTTCCAAATGGAAATCGCCTCGTCGCGCCGGCCGGTCGACGAGTAGACGCTTCCCAAAAAAACGTAGCCGAGCGCCTCGTTGGGGGCCAATTGCACGTAGCGCGCGAACTCCCTTTCCGCCTCCGTGAAGCGGCGTCGTTTCCCATAGATCATGCCAAGCGCGCCGTGCAGCGCCGGCGAGTTATCATTCAACATCAAGGCTTCCCGATATGCGGTCTCTGCCTCGGTGAGCTTTCCTGCTTGGCTTAACGCATTTCCGTATTGAAGGCCGATGTCGCTCACCAGCTTGCGGGCTTCGGGCTGGTTCGGATCCATCGCGAGCAGTTCTTTCGCGTGTTCCCAAGCAGCATCCAGATCTCTTAATTCCAGCTCCAAGGCGGCAAGCAAACCGAGTACGCCATAGTCTTCCGGGCGCATTTTATGCGCGTGTCGCAAGGCGTCACGTGCCTCCGTTTGCCGATTTATTTTAAGTAATGCACGCCCCACATTCGCCTGGGCTTCGAACGAGACTGGATCGGCCCGCAAAGCCGACTGAAAAGCCTCAAGTGCATCTCGTGGCCGACCGAGGCTTAAGTATGCTTTGCCGACGGCGATTTGAACGAGTGGTTTTTCTCTAACGACCTTGGCGAGAGAGTCGATCGCGCCTGCAGCGAGCGCGGTGTTCTTTTCGGCGGCCAATACGTCGATGAGACTAGCGGTGAGTCGTTCATTATCTGGAGATATTTGAAGCCCCCGGCGCAAAGTCGCTTCCGCCTCTTCAGGGCGACCGAGAGCGAGCGCGTTTTTCGCCACAAGTTCGACTGCGTCGATATCGCCTGGATCAAGCGCGAGAGCTCGCTGCAAAAAAGGCATAGCTTCGGCGGGTTTTCCTCCGTCGATTCGCAAAGCGCCGAATGCCTGCATGCGATACGCGTCGTAAGATTGGAGGCTGATTTGGTCCAACCACGGGTCGGTGGCCGGCGCTGTTGGGCGCGCGCCGCGCAAAGTCGAACGTTCCAGTTTGGCGCCGTTTGCGTCTCCGGTTTTCTCCAACAAATCGGCGAGCATCAAATGCGCCTCTTGAAACTTCGAATCGCGCTCGACGATCGCTTTTAGTTTTTGAATCGCTGCGGCATCATTGCCTCTTCCGTGATCGAGCTCTGCCAACGCAAAGAGTGCGTGCGGATCGTTTGGGAGCAACTTCAGGCGTTTATTCAGGAGCTCTTCCGCTTGCACGAAATGACCTTGGTCGGCCAGCAATCGGGCCAAATGGAGAAGAGCTGGGGCATAGTTCCCCGCCTTTTCGAGGGTCAGCGTGAGAAGCGACGTTGCGGTCGCCTTGTTGCCTTCGTCGAGAGCGATCGTCGCGGCGAGGTAATCCCACTTTGGCTCCTCGGGCGCGAGGCGTCGGGCAAGATCAACGGCCTGCTTGGCTTCGTTTTTGTAGTTGTTCGCCCAATACAATGAAGCGATTTCTCCCGCCAGACGTCCGCGTTGCGATTTGTCTCGCACGGCTTGCTTACGAAGTTCGGCGAGCTCGCGAGCAAAATCGTGCGGCCACCGACTCAGGTCAGGCGTCGGTGGCAGAGCTGCGGTCACTGCTTGGGCCTGGCTCCGGTATTCAATCTGCCAATACAAAATTCCTGCGACTGCGGCCAGGGCACACGCGAGTGCTGCGAGAACTGAAATTTGCCGGCGGCGGATCACGATCACTGGCGCTTCCACAACGAGATCCTACTCATTTCAGTCCAGGGCGGGTAAATATGAAAGCCGCCGGTGACAATCTCTGGCTTGCCGTCTCCATCCAGATCGCCGATCGCCATGGCGAGGAGATGGGTCGGCGTACGCGCGAGAGGCAGGGGAGTAAAATGCTGCGCGCCGTCATTCATCCAGGCCATCAGGGAAACGGCGCTCGCGTCACGCCAGTTATTGAAGGCTGAGACCGCGACGATGTCCATGTTGCCATCGCCATCGAGATCCACACATACCGGGCTGTAGCAGCCGGGATAGTCGCCGATGCGGTGATAGATAAAACCGTGATCGGGGCGGTTCTCCAGCCACTGCAGCCCGTGCCAGGGTGGGAGGCTGACTTGGCCATCAAAGCCATCGCCATTCGTGTAAATCAAATCGGGCCGACCATCGCGATTGAGATCGCAGAGTTCGAGACCGCTGCTGCCCCAATTCTGATTGTCGGATTTCCAGATCAGGAGGTCGCGGAATTCACCGCGACCGTTTCCAGAAAACAGGTGAACGGCCTCGGAGTCTTGCGATACCAGCGCCGCAAAATCGGCGCTTCCGTCGCCATCGAAATCGGCGACCGGAGTGTTGATTGTTCCAGGTTCGTTCAACAGCACCTGACTTCGGAAATGCCAATCGCCTAGATTTTCCATCCAGCGAACCTCGCCTTCGACGTAGCCGAATTGGCCCACCACGAGATCGAGTCGTCCATCGCCATTCAGATCGACGGCGCGCACGTCAGTCACGCGGGCAACATTCTCCAGCAGCGTCCGATTCTTGAATTTTCCGCCGCCGAGATTCTCCAAGACGACGACGCTGCCGATCTTGTCATTGTTCGGGGTGATTATGCCCATGCTGGCGATGACCAAATCGGGCCTGCCGTCTCCATTCACATCGCCAATCGATGCGTGGACTGGTCCAGCGATTCGCTCACCAATCTGCGATTCAGTAAAAACGCCACGCGACGATTGCCGCAGCCAGCGGACGGAATTTGTCTCACCGTCGCAGGCGATCAGGTCAGGCAAGCCATCATGATCCAAGTCCGTGATCAGCAGGTGGGGGATCATTGGATGACCTCTGATCGGATCCCCAATACTTCGCGGCGTAAACACGACTCGCGGCGCATTGTCCTTCGTGCCTTCCGACTTCTTCAGACCATTGCCCACCGTGGAAGCTTCACGATGCACGAAAAGCACGGTGCCGATCATCACGACCAGGCACGTGGCCAAAAGCCAGGCGAGAGGCTTCACGGTTCTGTGATTGTCCATGTTGCCGTCGCCGCCGGCCAAGGATGCGCCGAACTTGTCCCGTCCGGCCACTCCACGCGCAGTTCCTTGGGGGTCCGATGTTCGTCGTAACCGAAAAAGAGGCCCGGACCTGATTGGCTGATGTATCCGCCACCCAAATACAGCTCTAACGTCTCGAATGAGTCGTCGGAAAAGACTAGCTTCGCCCGGGCGCCCGCAGGGTCGGAGTCCCCTCTGCCATGAAGCAGCACGCGCACGGAGTGCTTTTCGGGCACGCCGCGGTTGCGGAAAACGAGCCCCGTATTGTTGTTTCGCGTCACGATAAAATCCGCCCAGCCATCGCCGTCGATGTCCGCGACCGCTAGGCCCTTTGCATCAGCTGCGACAACCAAGCCGCTGGCGGCTGGAGCAATCGGCCTGAAACCGCCGCAGCCGTCGCCAGAGAATAACTGGCTCAAACCTCCATCGAAGCGGCCCGTCTCAGGTATGGGCGCGTAAGAATTTTGCACGGCATACAAGTCCAGGTGACCGTCGCCATCAAAGTCCCCAACAGCCATGCCGAATATCGGAGCGATTTGGGCGATGCGCGTAAGCGGTGAGAAACGATACGTGCCGTCGGCTTGACTGAGCAAAACGCCGCTGCGCAATTCTGTCGCCGAGAATCGGGTCGCGGCGTCAATTCGTTCTTTCGGGAAAATCTCTTCGAGCGTCGTGGTCGAATAGGTCGTGAACGACGGATTTTTTCTGACCAAAGCCGGAAAAGCCGCGCCGAGCTGGTTGCGCCCACGGAGCGGCATCAAGTGGTCCCCAATGGATTCCGCTTCGACGATGGTGTCCCTCCCGGATCCATCCATATCACCGTATAGGATCAACGCCGGTTTTTCGGGCGTCGCGCGATAGCGTGTATTCAAACCGGCATTACCGATTGCGTAGTCGATCCGCCCATCGCCGTTGAAATCGCCGGCGGCAAGAGACATCCACCAACCTGTGCCAGCGCTCGTGAAGCCGAGTCTGTCGCTCGCCTCTTCAAAGTGCTTGCCCTCGATGTTTCGCCAGACGCGCACGCCGCCCCATTCCAGAGCGACAATCAGGTCAAGCCAGCCGTCTTGGTCCACATCCGACCATAGCGCAGATGTCACCATCCCGATATTGGCCAAAGCGGGAGCCAGTTCCGAGGTCACGTCGACGAACTTTCCATCTCGATTTGCGAGCAAGGCACTGCGCGCCGCGGTGGGATAGGCGCCTGGTACGATGCGCCCGCCGATAAACAGATCGAGTTGACCGTCTCGATCGAAGTCTGCCGCGATTGCGGGACCGGCGCTGATCGGAAGTTTCGGCAGGGCTTCGGGGGCGGCTTCTTCAAACGCGCCGACGCCACGCCCGAGGAGCAGTCTGGGCTGGTAGCCGACGTTTTCCGCTGGGAGATTTACTCCGCCTTTGACCAAGAGGATGTCCGGATTTCCATCCCGATCAAAGTCCGCAATCAGGGGCGCCGCATCGGCGACCGTTTGTATTTTGTTCACCGTCCCGTTTGCACTGGCGGCGAATTGACCCCCTCCTTGATTCAAGAAAAGCTGCGCAGAATCGCCGGCCGCCGCGCCTACGAGGACATCATCCGAGCCATCGCCGTCGACATCGCCAATCGCGATGCCCGGGCCGAAAGCTTGATGTCGAAAGGGCAAAAGCCGTTGCGACGACATTTCATCGAAAAGGGTCTCCTTCGAAGCGAAACGCAGGCCTGATGTCTGCGACACCTCCTCAAATTGCGCGTCGCGGAGGGGCGGCGCTTCGCGTTGCGCCGGTTTCTGGGCGGGCGGCGCCAAGGATGGTTCCGTAATCGTGTAGCGCCGGTCCGCGGCGAGATTGTCGAAAACCTGCTCGTGTCCACTAGGCCAAATCACGCGAAGCTTTTCGATAGATTCTGCGTCACCCAAACCGAAGTGGGCGATCGGCTCACTGCTTGAAAGATAGCCACGAGCGCTGGCGAGCACGCGCACTTGTGGACCACTTTTTGTCTCAATATGGATCTCTGCACCGATCCCAAAACGATTCGAGCGAGTGCCGTGGAGTTCCACGATAACGTGATGAGAGCCAGTCGTATCGTTGCGACAAACCGTCGGCTCGCCCTGGTAGTTAATATAAACCAGATCAAGATCCCCGTCGCCGTCGAGGTCGCCAAACGCGGCTCCGAAACTTATGCCCTCTTGATTCAATCCCCAATCGGAACTGACGTCTTGAAACCGGAGGTCCCCGAGATTGCGAAAGGCGAGATGCTTTTCGCGCAGGGGCCCGGCCGCTTTGACCATGCGGTCAGCCTCATCTGGTGGGACAAGCGCCTTCTTGACGTTCAAGTCGGAGTCGAAGAAGTCGCGCACGGTGCCATTCGTCACATGCAGATCGAGTCGCCCGTCCTCGTCTAGGTCTTCGAATCGAACCGACCAAGTCCAATCGGTCGCAGCGAGTCCCGCGAGGTAGGCGGCTTCCTCCAAGCGCGAGGTGCCGGTGTTCAGTAGCAGCGCGTTCTGCATGTACTGGGGTGCGGCGTCGGGACTGGCCAGGTCACGGGCGATGAAGGCGCGCGTGTTCAGCATGCTGCGCATGTTTCTTTCCCGATCTGTTGGCAGCATGTCGGCGACGAAGAAATCGATCAGTCCGTCGTTGTTCACGTCGCCGAAATCCGAGCCCATCGAGAAGTACGGCACGTGCGGCGCGGTCTTGCTCAGCATGTCGCTGAAGGTGCCGTCTCCATTATTTCGATACATCTGATCGGGCGCGTTGAAATCATTCGCCACGTAGAGGTCGGGCCAGCCGTCGTTGTTGAAATCCCACCAGGTGGCCGAGTGGCTCTGCTTCTCTCCGTAGATGCCGGCTTCGGTCGTCACTTCGGCGAAGGTGCCGTCGCCGTGATTATGGAAGAGATGATCCTTCTGACCTTGAGGGCGCGTTTGTTGGTCGAGCAGGTTGGTCGTGATATAGACGTCGAGCGCGCCGTCGCGATCGTAGTCGCAGAAGGACGCCATCACGCAGGCGTCCGAAACCGCGAGTCCTGCTTCCCGGGCGTGTTCGACGAAGGTGCCGTTGCCTTGATTGAGAAAGAGCAGATTGGGCGCATTGAAACGGCAAATATAGATGTCGAGCCGTCCGTCGTTGTTCACATCGACGAAGGTCCCGCCTTGCTTCCAAGCGTCGTTCGGATCCTTCAGTCCGGATTTTTCCGTGACGTCCTCGAAATGAAAATCGCCCAGATTTCTGTAGAGGCGGCAGGCGTCCGATTTGTTGACGATCAAAATGTCCGGCCGCCCATCGCCGTCGAAATCACCGATCGCCACGCCAGAGCCGAGAGAGCCGTAAGCAAATTCTGAATACAGGTCTCCCCACATTTTCGGATCGGCGTAGCGGTTCTCCGAAATGATGCCAGTGCGATCCGGCGGCAAAGTGGTAAACATTGTTGTGCCGCGCGGCCCTGAACGCGCGGCGAGCGGAGCGGATTGAATGTCCTGGTCGGCGGCGTGCGAGGCGGCCGTGGCTGTCATGAAGCCGGCGACAAGCGCCAGCGAAAGAGACGGACTGAAGAAGGTGCGCCGGGAGCGTCGTTGTGAGGGGATCACGCGAGCGATGGTTGAGGGCGATTGAAGCGTTCAAACCTGCCAATTGAACGCTATTTTTCAAAATTTGTTCGCGGGTGCGGAGTGTCCTCTGAAACATCGGTGGAAAATGGGTCGCGGCTCTCGTTCAAAGTTGTGGATCGTCCTCATCGTTTTGGCCCTGGTCGCCGCGGCTGGATTCCTTGGCTATCGCGCCTGGCGAAGTGCGGAACAGCGATCCCTCATCGTTTCGGGATTGCCCCGCCGTCCACCGCTCGACCGCGCGCGACCGGAATTGAAGGCGAGGGTGGCGCAGGCTGAGGAGGAGGCCCGCCACGGTGCGGATCCACTCGGCGCATTGCAGACGTTGAGCCGTTTGTATGACGCCAATGGGTACGCCGAGGCCGCGGCCAAATGCTACGAACGATTGAGCCAACTGGAACCGGAGGAACCGCGCTGGCCGCATTTGCGAGCCACCGTGCTCGCCGGGTTTGGTCAGCTGGAGGAGGCGGTGCCGCTCTGGGTTTCCGTTTTGCGGAGAGCGCCGGACTATTTGCCAGCTCGTATCCGTTTGGCGGATGCGTTGCTCAAGCTGAATCGGGTCGACGAGGCGCAGCAAACTTATCGGGACGTTCTGAGTCACGACCCGCGCAGCACTTATGCGCGGCTCGGCTTGGCCCGCTGCGAAATGGAGAAGCAGCTTTGGTCGCAGGCCGAAGAAAATCTAACGAAGGCCGTGCAGGCCGATCCGAATTTTAGCGCGGCGTGGCAGTTGCTCGCGAGTTTGGCGGAGAAGCGCGGCGACACAGCCGCGGCGGCGAGCGCGCAGAGGGAAGCGGCCAAGGGCCAGCGCTACCAGGACATTCCCGATGCGTGGGCCGACGCCTTGCTCGAAGATTGCTACGATCCGTACAAGCTGCGCGTTGCCGCAGCGACGATGGAGAGCGGAAGCAATGTCGCCGGGGCACAGCGCGCGTTGCAACGCGCGCTCACTCTCGCGCCGAACGATCCCGCGGCCCATCGCGAATTAGGTCGGCTTCTTTTGGACCAGGGCAATATCGGCGGCGCGCGCGAGCAATTGGACAAGGCGACCGCGCTCGCGCCGGATGATTCGGAAAACTGGATCGGCCTCTTCAAGCTCGCCTCGGCCGCGCACGATTCGGCGGAGATGAAACGCGTCGTGCTGGCTGGCTTGTCGCATTGCCCGAACTCGCCGACGCTGCGGCTCGAACATGGCCGGCAACTCTTGGCCGATGGAGACGCGAAAGCTGCCCTGGCGGAATTCAACGAAGCGAAACGACTGCGGCCGAATGAGCCCGATGCCTTGGTCCAGATCGGAATCGCGTATCTATATCTTGGAGACACTGCCCACGGAATCGCTGCGATGCAGGACGTGCTGCGCGTGCAACCGGACCATCCCATGGCTTTGCTGACTCTGGCGCGGTTCACGATCGATGCAGGAAATGAACGCGAGGCGAGGCAATGGATCGATCGGCTGCGCCAGCAAACCCGCACGCGACCGGAAGATGTGCGCGAGATTTCGGCATTGTTTCAGCAGCGCTTCGGCGCCGCGCCCTGACGCGGAAGGCCAAGCTGCTGTCGGCTCTCGGACTGCGTCTGACGTGGGCCAAACGAATTGCCTCAGGGGGTAGGGCGAAGCCTCCAGGCGAGCCGCGTTTGCCGTGGCTCATCCTAGAGGTTAGACCAAGCGTTTGCGGCTCGCCTGGAGGCTTCGCCCTACCTAGGAGGCCGTCCTTTTATGCTTAAAACCAGACGCGGATCCAACGTGACGGCTCGCCCGGAGGTCTCGCCCTACCCACAGAGGCTGGCTCGTCCTCTCGCGAAAATTTCTACAGCCTAGCCTGCAGGTCCGGACGCAGAAGGCGGCGAGCGAGCTCGCTCAGCTTGGGGTCCGTGAGGTGCAGGTTGTAGCGTTTGCAGAGGATGTGAAAACGGTAGAGCGAGAGAGTGGTGACCGAGCGCAGTTTCGCTTCGTCGGCTTCGGCGAGGAGGCGTTTGGTCTGCTCTTCGGCAAGAGCGTCCTGTTTTTGTTGAGCCAGGAGAACGGCTAGACTCAGTCGGCGATCGAAGGGCATCGGACGGCGGGACTGCCGACCGACGAAGGGCAGCATTTTCGTTACGGTCGCGCTGGATGCAGCGGTGTCTCCTTGGGCGGCTTCGATGTAGGCGATCGCACTCAACGCGGACAGATCTCCGGGATAATGCCGCAGTCCCGGAATCATGGCCGCGGCTTGGTCGAGCTGCTGCATTTCAACGAAGTATTCGGCCTGACGACTCATAGCGACGGCAGGCGCCTGTTCTTCGACCACTTGAAGAATGACAACCTTTCGCTCAACTCCGGCGTTAGGCGGCAGCGGATATGGAATCGGGCGGAGCCACGCTGGCAGTTCCCAGCGATGTAGTTGGCCAATGAAGGAACTGGCGAAGCGGTTCGAGCCAACGGGTGTGCGCAACCCGAGTGAAGCGTAATCATCGAGCGCGGTGTCCCATGACGGGATCACAATATGAGTGATGCCCCGGCTGCCGATCAGCGCAGCAGCCTCCTCGGTCGACGATGCGCTCACGACGCGGATCGCGGCGGTGTTTCCCTGATCGTTTTCCCAGTTGAAGGTGCCGAGGCCGCGCAAGCCGCCGTGAAATGCGAGCGTCGTCGTGAGATTTGGCGGGCTCAGGACGATCGTTTCGGCGGGAGAGAAATGCTCCGCGAGCCAATGAGCGAGGTCGCGTTCGATATACGAATCGCCTTCGAAATCGCTGAGCGAAGCCGCATCGGAAGACGGAGCCTTGGCCCAAAGGAGAGAGACGCCGAGCGAGATTATCACGCCGAGCGCCAGCAGCGCCGCGCTGCGCGCGATGACCGGCTTGATCGAATCGACCAGCGCGAGACTCAGCGGAACGAGCAGAGCGAGCAGGGCGGCATCGACCAGATTCCAAGACCAGAGATGAAACCACGCTTGTATTGAGCAAAGCACTACAATGCCAAGGTTGACCGCCAAGCTGGCGCGCAGGTCGCGATTGCGCGTCCACACGAGCACGAAGATTGCGACGACAGCAGCGACGAGCGGAAGGAGCGTGAATGCAGCGGCGCCCTTGAGTCCGTCCCGGCCGATCCACGCCGGGAGATTTGCGGCTGCAATTCCGCTGAGAAGGTTGAGGCGCGTTTCCGAAATTCCAGCCGAGGCGAAAAGATGAGCGTCGGATCGAACGAAGAAAATCGGCAGCGCCGCGATCACGGCCAACGCGAGGGCGACGGCGGGGATCGCTTTCACTGACCATGTGCTTTTGCGCCCGCCAAGCCAGTCGCTGAGGCGCTGGATCAATTCGCCGAGGCCGAGCCAGGCCAGCGCATAAAGCGGGTGATTGACTTCCAATCGCAGGACGATCGGTCCCGGCAAATATTCCAGAGCGTATCCAAAAAGACTTACAGCGGCGCCGGCGTATGACCAAGCCCGCCAGGCAGACTGCTCGCGCGCCTCATCTTCAGCGGAAGCGATGGGCGAGGCGCTGGAGTTTTCTTTTGCGCGCCGCCCGAGAAAGGCCGCGACGGGTGCGGCCAGCGCTGTGCCTGCGATCAGTGGCAGCGCGTGGGGCACGCTCAACCATAGACAAAAACCGGCGGCGCCGCCCGACGCGGCAAACCAGAGTGTGCGACGGCTGCCGCTGCGTCGAGAAATCATGCCGGCCAGCAAAAGCAGCAGACTCCAAAGCGTCGCGAATTGAACGAGCGTTGCTTGGGTCGGCGCGCCTGGAATAAAGCCGCCGGCGAAAGGAAAAAGCGCTGTGATTCCAACTGCCATCAGTGTCGCGGCGATCGGCCCAAAACGCCACGCGACAAACGCGGCCGCGCTCAAAAGTAGCAGGAGATGGAGAGCGGGATCGGCGAAAAGCGCGGCGCGCTCGACGGCACGTCCTATGGATCGGCCCGAGAGTGACTGATCGATTTTCGCAACGAGCCCGAGCCACCAGCGATACGGCGACGATTCGTGCACCTCACGGCCATTCGGCGCGTTTTCATAGTCGACGCGGCGCACGCGCCAGTCGCTCTGGGCGAACATCTGCTGCGTTTGCTGCATCCACTGATAGCTTTCGTTGTTGTGCGACGGCACGATCGCGCGCCGCAAACCATCGCGATAACCCGTGGGCGAAGCAGGGGCGGCCTCGGGTGTTTGCACCGACCATTCATTCAGATTCGATACATACTGCACGCGGCCGGCGCGTATCCGGTTTCCCCTTACAACGAAAACAAGCGCGGTAATCGCGACACAGGCGAACACAAGCCAGGCAAGCCGTGAGGACCGTCGATGCACGTCGAAGCTGGGCGCCGAAGCTGAATTCGGAAGGGGCGGAGACACGCTGGAATGAGAGAAGAATCCGCCGCGGAATGGAACAACTGTTTGTCGCAATTTGGCCAGAGGCCCACATCGTCGATCCGATGCTCCACGTCGTGCGTTTTCCCCAGCGTCGTCTGTTTTGTGCGTTTGCCGAATTCTGTTGTGCCGTGGCCATGGTTTTCGCCGGCACGTCGCTCGGGGCGCGAGCGGACAACACTCCAATCGCCGCGCATGATTTCGCGCCGCGAAGCGGCCCGGCGGGAGCCACGATGTTCACACGTCTGCCGTCGGCCCAGACCGGCGTCGTGACGGAAAACCGCTTCGATGATCCGCGGATGTGGAACGAAAAATATCTCGAGTTCACCGTCGGCGCGATTGGCAGCGGCGTAGCCATTGGCGACTACGACAACGACGGGAAGCCGGACATTTTCGTCGTCAATAAGACGGGGCCGAACGCCTTGTTTCGCAATTTGGGAAACTGGAAATTCGAAAACGTCACGGACAAGGCCGGCGTCGCCGGGCCGAGCGGCGCGTGGAAACAGGGCGTGACCTTCGCCGACATCAACAATGATGGACTGCTCGACCTGTACGTCTGTCGTTTCGAGGCGCCGAATCTTCTCTATATAAATCAGGGCAATGGCACGTTCGCGGAAAGCGCGCACGCTTTCGGTCTCGATGTGGTGGATGCGTGCGGAATGGCGGCATTCTGCGATTACGACCGCGATGGTTTTCTGGACGTTTACATCCAGACGAATTTGCGCGACGCCACCGGGCGTCCCAACGGGGAACGAGATTATTTATTTCACAACAACCGGAATGGGACGTTCACCAACGTCACGGATCGGGCCGGGATTTCCGGCGAAACGCAGGGCCATTCGGCGACCTGGTGGGATTATGACAATGACGGGTGGCCGGATCTCTACGTGGCAAACGACTTCGCCGCGCCGGATACGCTGTATCACAATAATGGAGACGGCACGTTTACGAACACCCTCGACCGCGTCGTGCCGCACACGCCGCACTCGTCGATGGGCGCAGATCTCGGAGACGTGAACAATGACGGACTCGTCGATTTCTTCGTGACGGACATGGCCGCCACGACGCATGAAAAAGATCAGCGCACGATGGCGAATGAGCGCGAGCGCACCACGACATCCGACGATCGGATCGCGCCGCAGCAGCTCTGGAATGCGCTTTTCCTCAACACCGACACGGGCGTGATGCAGGAGGCGGCAAAGATGGCCGGACTTGCGGCGACCGATTGGACGTGGGCGGCGCGGTTCGAGGATTTGGACAATGACGGGCGTCTCGATCTATACGTGACGAACGGCATGGTTCGAGAAGAGACGAATGCGGATTTGCTGGCGAAAATGATGACGGCGGAAAGCGCGACGGAGCGCGTGCGGCTCTTGCGCAATAGTCCGCTGCTCGCCGAGCGGCATCTCGCGTATCAGAATCTTGGAGACCTGCAGTTCAAGGAGGTCGGCAGCGCGTGGGGGCTCGATCAAACTGGAGTTGGTTTCGGCGCGGCGTTTGGGGACCTCGATGGCGACGGCGATCTCGATTTGGTTTACGCCAGCTATGAGAGTGGGGTGACGGTGCTGCGAAATGACGGACGCGACGGCCACAGCCTGATCGTCGATCTGCGAGGCACGACATCGAACAAGTTTGGCGTCGGTGCGGTGGTCAAAATCGAAACCGATGCAGGCGTTCAAGTGCGGCCGCTGGTGCTGGCGCGCGGATATCTGTCGAGTTCCGAGCCGGCGGTGCATTTTGGGCTCGGCCAACAAACGAAAGTGCGCCGCCTCACGGTCGAGTGGCCGAGCGGCAAAAAGCAGGAGCTGGACAACCTGGATGTAGATCGTCGCCTGACGCTCACCGAGCCCGAGGGAGAAATTGCCCCGGTTGCGGCGGCCAGACCGGCGGGCGCGCGTTCGGCGGCAGGACAGTTTACCGAGATATCGGCGCAAGCATCGCTCGGAATCACGGCGCGCGAAGAAGCGGTGGATGAAACGGCGCAGCAGCGACTGCTGCCTTTCCGTCACAATCGTCGCGGACCCGCGCTGGCGGTGGGCGACGTCACGGGTGACGGAGAGGACGATGTGATTTTTGGCGGAACGACGCTCGATGTCGCGCGGCTCTTGATCAAAACCGGTGCAAATAAATTCACCGCGCCGCTGCCTTTGTTCTCGGCGACAGCGACGGTGAACGATGGTCCGGTGCTCGTGTTCGATGCGGACGGAGATGGACGTAGTGATATTTTGGTTACACGTGGTGGCGCGAGTTTGCCGGATGGAACGCCGGACTATCAGCCCGTGCTTTTATTGAATCGCGGCAACGGCCTGGCTCCGGCCGATGCCGGCGTACTGCCGCAAATTTCGCTGAATGTCGGCGCCGCGGCCGCGGCAGACTTCGATCGTGATGGCCACTTGGACGTGTTCCTGGGAGGGCGGCTGGTCACGGGTGATTATCCGCTGCCGGCGCGAAGCGTGTTGTTGGCCGGTCGGGGAAATCACCTCGAAGATGTGACCGATTTGATCGCGCCTGCGTTGCGCGAAATTGGCATGGTGACCGGCGTCGTTTGGAGCGATGTCGATGGCGATGGCTGGCAGGATCTGGTGCTTACGCTCGAGTGGGGCGGTGTGAAATATTTCCACAATGACCAAGGGAAACGTTTGGTCGACTCGAGCGAGCAGAGCGGATTCGCGGCGGCGGGAACGGGTTGGTGGAGCGGCATTGCGACCGCCGATTTCAACGGCGATGGGAAGCCAGATTTCGTCGTCGGTAATGTCGGTTTGAATACACCGTATCGCGCGTCGGCGACACAGCCGGCGCTGATTTATTATGGTGACTTCGGCGATGGCTCGTCGGGTCCGCAGATCCTCGAGGCGAAACACGATGGAGACCGCATTGTGCCTTGGCGAAATCGCAAGCAGGTCAGCATTGCCGTGAAATCGGTCGCGAAACGCTATCCCAAGACCGATGATTTTGCCCGCGCTTCGCTGCCGGAAATTGTCGGCGAAAAGAAGCTCGCGGCCGCGGAGCGTTTCGTGGCCACGGAATTTCGCAGCGGCGTTTTTCTCAGTCAGGCGGATGGGACTTATCGTTTCGCGTCGCTGCCGCGCATGGCGCAAATCGCGCCGGTGTTTGGAATCGCCGCGGGTGATTTCGATGGCGATGGAAACGCGGACATCTATGTGGTGCAGAATTCGTTCGCGCCGATACCGCAGATCGGGCGCTTCGATGGCGGCGTGAGTCAGTTGTTGCGCGGCGATGGGCACGGGGATTTTGCCGCGGTCCCTCCGGCGGAAAGCAATCTCGTCGTCACCGGTGACGCCAAGGCGCTGAGCATGCTGGATCTCGATGACGATGGCTGGCCGGATTTTCTCGTGACGCGAAACAACAACGCGGCGCTGGCGTTTCGAAACAAGGACGTCGCCGGCCGGCATTCGATCGCCGTGGTGTTGCGCGGCGAAAAATCGAATGCCGCCGCGATCGGCGCGCGCGTCACGCTGGAGTTTTCCGACGGGGCCGCAAGGACCGAGGAAATCCATGCCGGCGCTGGATATTATTCGCAGTCGAGCGCCGTATGTTTTTTTGGATACAAAGACGGCGTTGTGCCGAAGCGCGCTAAAATCCGCTGGCCCTCCGGCGCCACGACCACGAGCGACATCGCACAGCCTGCCGCAAAGCTAATCTTCAGCCAGGCGGCGGAGTGATAGGAGCGACGGTTTGTTTTTTAGCCACAAAAACGCACAAGATCCTGTACTGCTGTCCCGCAGAATCGCTCAATTCCTCGAAGACTTTTTTGCAAATGGATGCGGGCTCCGAGGTAGGGCGAGCGGTCCCTCGCGAGCCGCTTTGACGTGTGGCTCAGCCCAGAGGTTAGGCCATACGGTTGCGGCTCGCGAGAGACCGTGTCCGATGTCGCCTTCGGCTCGGTACGCCCTACCCACTGAGGCTGGTCATGCCTTCATTCTTCATTCTGCATTCTTACTTCTTCCTTAGCGCGCCCCGCGCGTAATCTTTGGTTGCGGCTTCGCCGCGCTATGCCTCTTCGTGGCTAAAAAATTCAGTAATCTCGTTTCGAGGCAGCCGTTGCAGTGAGTCGCGAGACGCGATATCAGTTGTGTCACGAATCCCACACATCCTATGCCCGACAAAAAACTCATCGCAGTCGTCGGCGCTACCGGCGCCCAGGGCGGCGGACTCGTCCGCGCCATTCTCAATGATCCCAGTGGCGGCTTTGCCGTCCGCGCCGTCACCCGCGACCCGAAATCCGAAAAGGCCCAGGCTCTCGCCAAACTTGGCGCCGAGGTCGTGGCTGGGGATGTCGACGATGAAGCGAGCCTCCAGCGCGCATTCACCGGAGCGCACGGCGCCTATTGCGTCACATTCTTCTGGGCGCATTTCTCGCCGGAGAAGGAGGTCGCCGAGGCTGCCACGATGGCCCGTGCCGCGAAAGCCGCCGGCGTGAAGCACGTCATCTGGTCCACGCTCGAGGACACGCGTCTCCGCGTGCCGCTTTCCGACAATCGCATGCCGACGCTCCACGGGAAATACAAAGTCCCGCATTTCGACGGCAAGGGCGAGGCCAACGCCGAGTTCACCAAGCTCGGCCTGCCCGTCACGTTCCTGCTCACCTCGTTCTTTTGGGACAACCTCATCCACTTCGGCATGGGGCCGCGCAAGGGCGCCGACGGCAAACTCGTCTTCGCACTCCCGATGGGGAACAAGAAACTCGCCGGCATCGCCGCCGAAGACATCGGTCGCTGCGCCTACGGCATCTTCAAGCGCAGCGATCTTATCGGCCGCACCGTCGGTATCGCGGGCGATCATCTGACGGGAACGCAAATGGCCGCCGCACTCACGAACGCGCTCGGACAGCCTGTGACCTATTTCCCGATGCCATTCGGCGATTATCGGAAGCTCGGCTTCCCCGGCGCCGATGACCTCGGAAACATGTTTCAATACTACCACGACTTCGAATCCGAGTTCTGCGGCTCGCGCGACCTGGCTTTCTCGCGCTCGCTCAATCCGCATCTGCAGAATTTCGCCACCTGGCTCGCCGCGAACAAGAGCCGCATCCCGATCCAGTAAGCGCAACACCGCTGCCGACGCCGGCGCTTACTGGCAGTCGCACGGCACTATGCGTCGCCAAAAATGCTCACTTTCCGCTCATCACTGGGCGGTAACTGTTCGGCAAGATTGCTTGCGTTTCCGGCAATATTGCCGATCTTTGAGCCATGTCGACAGATGTCTTTCAGCTCACCCGTTTACCGTTTGGCCGAGCGATCAAAGTGCTTCGTACGGGACTTGCTCCCAAAGACTTCGATACAGTAGCGAAGGCACTCCAGATCCGCAGCGACGTTCTTGCGGAAAAACTAGGAATTTCGGTTCGGACCCTGCGCTATCAGCGTTCGAAAAAGACGTTGTCGCCTGAAAATTCAGAGAAGCTATTTCGTGCCGCCAGAGTTCATGAGGAGGCGCGTAAGGTCTTCACGTCGGACGCAGCGGTTTCGCAATGGCTTGTTTCGCCCGCCCCAGCGCTTGGAGGACGCGTCCCCCTCGAATTGTTGGATACCGACATTGGGGCGCGCGAAGTTGAGAACGTGCTTCAGGGCATCGCGTACGGAAACGTGATGTGAGATGCGACTGCATCGGATATCCCTGGCGATCCATTCGGCAACGGCGGCTGATGCCTTTAATGGCGAGGGTGGTCTTTATGGTCTCGGTCGCTGGCACACGAAGGGGAGACCGATCGTGTATCTCGCTGCGCATTTGTCTCTCGCGATGGCTGAATCGCTTGTCCACTTGCAACGCTCCACGAGCATCGCGCCCCACAACAGGTGGGAGATCGAAATTCCTGATAAGTTCGTCGCAGCGCCTCCATCGTTGCCGGCCGGATGGGACACGGACTACGCTATAACGCAGCCCATCGGGGATGTTTGGCTCAGAACAAATTCATCTGTTGCAATGCGCGTTCCGAGCGCGGTGATTCCGCAGGAGGAGAATTGCCTGTTGAATCCCAGACATCCGGACTTCGATCTGAAGTGGGTAATCTCGGGTCCGCACTCATTCCACTTTGATTCCAGGCTCACGCGGCCTTGAGCGCGCCCGAGTCGGCGAGTGGATGCCTTCAAAGCCGCTGCGATGTGGACGCCTGCCGCAGCGGCAACCAGTTTGGCTCTTACATTTGGCTTTTACGCGCTCAAACGCTGGCTTCGACAGCGGCGTCGTGGCGGTTCATCCAGCGATTCACGATCCGCTTGTACATCGCGTCGTGGGAAAGTGAATACGAGCCGCGCAGCACGTCGACGCTCGAGCCGTGTTCGACGAATTTGTCGGGCCAGCCGATGCGTTCGACCGGTGTCGTACATTCGCCTTCCTGCAAGGCCTCGAGCACCGCGCTGCCGAAACCGCCCGCCAGGACGTGGTCTTCCATCGTGACGATGAGCGGCACGACTGCGGCTTGGCTGAGCAGGAGCTCGCGATCGAGCGGCTTGATGTAGCGGGCGTTGACCACGCCGACGGAGATTTGGTGCTCCGTCTCGAGACGCGTGGCGAGTTTCAGAGCGTCCTGAATCATGGGGCCGAGCGCCCAGATGATGATGTTCGAGCCCTGGCGCAGAATCTCGGCCTGGCCGAAGGTTACCATCGCAGGCTTCTCCTTGATCTTCACGCCGAGGCCTGGACCGCGGGGATAGCGGATGAACGTCGGCGACGGCGTGCGCACGCAAGTGTGCAGCATGTCCGCGAGTTCGTCCTCATCCTTCGGCTGCATCAGCGTCACATTCGGCACGCAGCGCAGGTACGAAATGTCGAACAGGCCGTGGTGCGTCGGGCCGTCGTTGGCCGAGAGACCGGCGCGGTCCATGCAGAACGTCACCGGCAGGTTTTGCAGGCAAACGTCGTGGATGATCGGATCGTAGCCGCGTTGGAGAAACGTGGAGTAGATGGCGACGACGGGGTGAATGCCCTTCGTGGCCAAGCCGGCGGCGAAGAGCACGGCGTGCTCTTCGGCGATACCGACGTCGAAAAACTGTTTCGGGCACTCGGCTCCGAGGAGGTTGAGACTCGTGCCGCTCGGCATGGCCCCGGTGATGCCCACGATGTTCGGGTTCGCCTTGGCTTCGCGCACAAGCGCGTGACCGAAAACTTCCTGATAGGCGGGCGGCGTGCCAGCCGGAGTTTTCTTGCTTTCGCCCGTGACGGGGTCGTAAGGGCTGGCGCCGTGAAATTTTTCCGGGGACTTGATCGCGGCGTCCAGTCCTTTGCCCTTCTTCGTGAGGACGTGAAGGATGACGGGGACGTCGGATTGCTTCGCGAACTCGAGATTCTTGATCAGTTCCTCCTGATTGTGTCCGTCGATCGGACCAATGTAGCGTAGGCCGAATTTTTCGAAGAGGCTCGACTCGACGAAGAAGTCTTTCGTTTCCCGTTTCCACTTGGTGTAGAGGCGGTGGAGGTCGGGCCCGTGGGGCAGGCCGGTGAAGAATTTCTCCAGGTCGTGATGGATCTTGTTGTACGTCGGATTCGTGCTCAGACGCGTGAGGTATTTTGAAATGGCTCCGACGTTCTTGGCGATCGACCACTCGTTGTCGTTGAGGACGACGATCAAACGCTTGGTCGAACTGACCACGTTGTTCAATGCCTCGAGAGTGATGCCGCAGGTGAAGGCAGCGTCGCCGCAAAGGGCCACGACATGTTCGTCCGTTCCGCGAATATCGCGCGCGGTCGCCATGCCGAGAGCGGCGCTGAGGGCAGTGCCGGCGTGACCGGCGCCGAAACTATCGTGCTGGCTTTCGGCGCGATAAAGAAAGCCGCTGGCACCCGTCGACTGGCGAAGTTTTTTGAAAAATTCGCCGCCGCGGCCGGTGAGCAGCTTGTGAACGTAACCCTGGTGGGCGACGTCGAAAACAAATTGGTCTTCGGGCGTGGTGAAGACGCGGTGCAGCGCGATGGTCAGCTCGACGACGCCGAGATTGGGGCCGACATGTCCGCCGTTCTTGGCGGTGACGGCGATAATTTCGTCGCGAATTTCTTGAGCCAGGCGCGGCAGTTGGTCGGCGGACAACGCTTTCACATCGGCTGGGCCTCGAATCGAGTCCAAGAGGCGCGCGGGCGCAGACGAGGTTGCGGCAGAAACTTCGGGAGGATTCATCAACGAAAAACGTCGGGGTGTAGGGGCGATCAGCGATCGCGCTCTTGATTGAATGGCACGAAAGCAATCCCGTCTTTTTGCTTTTTGAGCAGCTCGATTTTCATCTCGGCATCTTTCAAACGGGATTCGCAGACCTTGAGCAGCTTGTTGCCCTGTTCAAATTTAGAAATGAGATCGGCGAGCGGTACGTCCCCTGCCTCCATCGCTTCCACGATGGTTTCGAGCTGGTCCAGTGCGTCTTCGAAAGAGACGGCTGCTTCGGCCGGATTATTTTCCACGTTTTCACGATGGCGGTCGAAAAACGCGTTTCAATCCCATTTCCAAGCTGGCGGGCAGCGAAATTTTTGACTGCCTTTCTCGGCTCGCGGCGTGTCTAGTTTTCCGCCTCTTCGGTTCGCAAATCCGTTCTTGTCTTCCCATGGTTGTCACTCTCGCGGTCGTGTTCATCGCCCTCCGGCTTTTCGCCGAATTGCTCCTCAGCCGGCTGAATCGAGCGGAAGTCGAGCGCAACCGGACGGTCGCGCCGCCGGCGGTCGCGGCGGTGATGGATGCGGCGACGTACGCGAAATCCGTCGAATACACGCTGGCGAAAAATCGTCTCGGGCAGGTGGAGCTGGTGTGGGATGGAATCGTGCTCGTGGCGATCTTGCTGAGCGGCGTGCTGCCCTGGATCTATGCGAAGTTCGCCGTGCTCGCGCCGACCTCGAGTTGGGACGATGCGCTTTTTCTCCTCGTCGTCGCGGTATTGATGGGAATTCCGGCGCTGCCGATCGAGTGGTGGAGTCAGTTTCGCCTCGAGCAAAGTTTCGGTTTCAACAAGAGCACGCTCGGTTTGTGGATTGCCGACAAATTGAAGGCGCTCGTGCTGATGTTTGTCCTGGGATTTCCGATTTTGTGGGCGCTCCTCAGCCTCGTGGGACGGGTGGGGGAACGCTGGTGGATTTGGGGCTTCGCGCTGGTTTTCTGCTATCAGCTTCTGATGGTCGTTCTGGAGCCGCGGATCATTCGGCCTTGGTTCAACAAACTCACGCCGTTGCCCGACGGCGAACTCCGCACGCGGCTGTTGGCCTTGTCGGAACGGACCGGTTTCAAGGCGTCGACCATTCAGGTGATGGATGGAAGCAAGCGCTCCGGGCACTCGAACGCATTCTTCACCGGCTTCGGACGTTTTCGGCGTATTGTACTTTATGATACATTGGTCAACCAGCTCACCGCCGAAGAGCTGGAGGCGGTGCTGGCGCATGAAGTCGGACATTACAAATGCGGGCACATTCCGAAGATGCTCGCGGTGTCGGCCGTGCTGCAGTTCGCGATGTTTGCGGCGATTGCGGCTTTGATGAAGGCGTCGTGGTTCAATCCTGCCTTCGGGCTGCCGGCGGGCGAACTCGCGCCGACGCTGCTGCTGTTTTCGCTTTTGAGCGGCCCTGTCATGTTCTGGCTCACGCCACTGGGCAATCTCGTGTCGCGAAAACATGAATACGAGGCCGACGCCTTTGCACGCCGGGCGATGAACAGCGCAGCGCCTCTGGTGGCGGCGCTGCGAAAACTGGCGGAAAAGAATCTGAGCAATCTCACGCCGCACCGCTGGTTCAGCGGCTTTTATTATTCTCATCCGACGATCGTCGAACGCGAGAGAGCGCTGGAAGGCGAAGGCTGAAGGAAGAAGGCCGAAAGCTGAGAAGGCGGGTTAAGAGGGCGATGGTTGCTGTTGGGAAAGTGAGCGCGGAAAATTGCAGAATTGGGCAACGTTTTTTGCCGCAATTTCACGTGAGGACGGCATAGCTGAAGGCATGGCGAGAAATTGGGCGGGGAGAGGGGCTTGGGTCATTTGCATCGTGGTTTGGTGCGCGTCGGCATCGGCCGAGCGCGTGCGGGTCGCAACGTATAACGTGGAGAACTACGTCGTGAGCGATCGCATGGTCGAGGGCGTGTATCACACGTCGTATCCGAAGCCGGAGTCCGAGAAGGCGGCGCTTCGCGAAATCATTCGGCAGCTTCACGCCGACATCGTCGTGCTCCAGGAAATGGGGCCGCCTCCGTACCTCAGGGAATTGCAGCGAGACTTGAGGCAGGAGGGCGACGATTATGCATTCGCCGACGTGCTCGAGGGTTCAGACGACGTGCGGCACCTCGCGGTTTTGAGTCGCAGATCGCTCGTGGTCACCAAGCACACGGACCTGAGCTTCGAGTATTTTGGCACCGCGCAATTGATGAAACGCGGGATGTTGGAACTCCGCGCGAAAATCGGAAAAGCCGAGCTGACGCTTTTCGTGCTTCACTTGAAAAGTCGGTTCACCGATCGACCCGACGATCCGGAGTCGCTGAAGCGTCGAACCGCCGAAGCGCGGGCTTCACGCAATCGCATTCTGCAGCTCATGGGAGATCCCGCGACGAGCCGGTATGCGGTGCTCGGTGATTTCAACGATGCGCCGCGGAGCAAGCCGCTGCTGGCACTTTCGCGGCGCGGAAAAACCATACTGGCCGAGCCGCTCGCCGCAGCGGATTCGCGCGGCGAGACTTGGACGCATTTTTTCAAGAAAGAGGAATCGTATTCACGAATCGACTACGTGCTCGTGTCGCCCGCGTTGAAAAACGCTGTGGTCGACGGGCGTGCTAGGATTTTGGATACGCCGCAGACGCTCCTCGCGAGCGATCATCGGCCGCTGGTCGTGGAATTCGACGTCGGCGACTGACACAAAAAAAGCCGGCTCGCGGGAGCCGGCTTTGAATTCAAAGCGAGACGTTTTTTTATTTCACCGAAATCGGAATGGTCAGCTCGCGCACGCCCGGGCCTTTGGCAAAGAGACTGCCGATGCCGGGGCGTCCGCCCTCGACCGTGACGGTCACGCTGTTCGAGCCCTGCGGGACGACGACCTCGGGCATGATCACGCTTTCCGGAACGTCAGTCGTGACATCGATCAGGATGCCGCCGGCGCCGGCGGTCACCGGGCTGGTGAAGGTGAGCTGGCGTTTTTCGCCCTGTGAGAGAACGAGACCGGTGGGCGAGACGCTCAACGCGCCGGAGACCGGGCTGGAAACAAACGAGTTGTTCGTCGGCCCCGTCGGGACCACGGGCGCGGAGCCAGCGGTGATTGGCGCTTCGGCGTTGCCCAAGGCGTCGACGCGGAAGGTGCCGACGGGCGTCTGGCTGCTTTCGCTGCCGAGCGAGACTTTGTAGTTACGACTCGGTTCGACGGAGGGGACGTAGAAGCTGATCGCGTTCGGCGATTCGAAAATCGTGCGCACAGGGGTGCCGTCGAAGTAGACCGTGTCGTTGGCGTTGAAGCCGCGGCCGAGAATGCTGATGCGCGCGCCCACCGGACCGCGATTGACTTCGAGCGAGAGCACGTAGCGGCCGGCGATCTTCGCGGTGAAGAGCTGGCTGTAGTCTTCGCGTGCGACCATCATGTTGTTTTCCTCGGCCATGTAGTTCACGAGGAAGTAGTACTTGACCTCGGTCGCGCCGGCGGGGACCTGGTAGTCGAATTCGTAGATGTTTTCTCCAAGCGGGCTCTTGTTCATTTTGTAGCCCTGACCGTTGATCACGATTTTCGGATTTACGGTGCCGGCGACGTAGCGCGAGTCCTTCGGCAAAATGCGCGCGGAGATCGTGTAGATCTGCGAGGGGTTTTCCGCGAGGGCGTCAGGCGTCAAGTTGGTGATCGACGGCCCTTGGCAACCCGCCAAGCCGAGAACGATCGAGGCGCCGAGGCACAGGAAAATTCGTCTCGCGTGAAAGGAGCGGTTCTTTTGCATAGGGTTTTTTCGATTAAAAATCGTCGGCAACGCAGCACAAACCTAGGGCATTGGCAATGAGCGAAATCACCTCACTTCAGCGCGCTGCCCAAGGCGGGCCGCTCGGTATGTACGTGCACGTTCCATTTTGTGCCAGCACTTGTGATTTTTGTGCGTTCTATCAGGTCAAGCCGACGGCAAATTCCATAGACGAGTACATCGCGGGCATCGTTCGCGAAAAGAATTTGGTGAAATGGGATCGCCCGATCACGACGAGTTTTTGGGGTGGAGGGACGCCGGGCCTGCTCGCGCCGCGCGATCTCCGTCGGCTCGGCGAAATCGTACGCGAAAGATTCGCGGCCGAGATGCAGGAATGGACGGTCGAACTCGCACCGAGTTCGGTGACCGACGATCGGCTCGCGGTCTTGAAGGAGCTTGGCGTGACGCGGGTGTCGATGGGCGCGCAGAGTTTTCAGCCGGATCTGCTCGACGCGCTTGGTCGGCAGCACACGCGCGAGAAAATCTTTCAGGCTTACGACCGCATCCGGCGCGCCGGATTCGCCAGCGTTAATCTCGATCTGATCTTCGCGATTCCCGGCCAGGATGAGTCACTCTGGATGGACGACGTGCGCGAGGCGGTGGCTTTGCAGCCCGATCATCTTTCCACGTACTGTCTGACCTTTGAGGAAGACACGGCGCTCTGGGTGAAACTTTCGCAGGGTAAAGTGAAACTCGATCCTGAGCGCGAGGCGCGTCTTTATGAAAAAACCTGGGCGGCGCTCGAGTCAGCCGGCTACGCGCAGTACGAGATTTCGAATTTCGCGAAGCCTGGCCATGCGTGTAAGCACAATCTGAATACATGGCGCATGCACGAGTGGGTCGGACTCGGACCCTCGGCGGCCTCGCAGCATGCCGGCTGGCGCGGAAGTAATGTCGCCGATCTCGCGAAATGGCTCGCGCAACTGGAGCGCGGCGAGCGGTCTTCGGAGGATCGCACACCTTTGACGCCGGAGTTGCTGGTCGAGGATGCGTTGATCTTCGGCCTGCGCATGAACGAAGGCGTGAACCTTGCCGCACTTCGCGACCGCAGCCCGGCCGCGCCGTGGGCGCAGATCGACCAATTTCTCGCGCGACTCGTCGCGGAGGAACTTGCCGTGCGGGACGGCTCGCGACTGGCGCTCACGTTGCGCGGTCGATTGATTGCCGATGCGATCGGCAGCGAGTTGATGAGCGCATTCTCTTCGGCGACGGATGCCGTGGCGGCGAATTGACCTGACTGCGGCGCCCTCGAGCAGCTGACTGCCATCTTCCGAATGAGATTCCGAAAATTCCTCCGTGCTGCCGGCTTCGCCGCCGCAGTGCCTTTGTGTTTGTTTGTGCTGGTCGAGTCGGTCCGCGCGGAGCGGCTCGAGATGGTTTGGCCGACGCCAAACACCGCGTATTTCGACGGGAAGGGAATCGCCGATTTCATCCAGCCCACTGCCTCGGGCGAACCTGAATCCGGTCTCTTCGGCTGCCATCGCACCAACGGCGCGCAATTTCACGAAGGCGTCGATTTGAAACCCGTGCGCCGCGATCGCAACGGCGAGCCGATCGATCAGATTTTCGCGACGCTTCCGGGAACCGTGCGCTACATCAATCGCGTCCCCGGCAACAGCAATTACGGGCGCTACATATTAATCGAACACCCGGACACGGGTTTGCCCGTCAATACGCTCTACGCCCATCTCAGTGCGATCGCGCCAGGCTTGAAAGCCGGAGACAAAGTTCAGGGCGGGCAGGTGATCGCCACGATGGGCCGCAGCTCGAACGGGAGCGCGATTCCGCGTGACCGCGCGCATCTGCATTTCGAGATCAACCTGCTCCTCACGCACAACTTTCAAAGCTGGTACGACTGGAAAAAATTCGGCAGCCGAAACGAGCACGGGATTTGGAATGGAATGAATCTCGTGGGCATCGATCCGCTCGATTTCTTCAACGCGTTTCGCACGCGGTCGGTCGACGATTTCACTCAATACATTACGCGGCTGAAGCCGGCGGTGCGCGTCCGCGTCGCGACGAAGTTTACTCCGGATTTTGTCGCACGCTATCCAGCGCTGCTGACGAAAGCGTTGCCCGAAGGGAATGCATTCGCGGGATGGGAAATCACGTTCAACGACATGGGCCTGCCTTTTGCATGGACGCCGCTGGGGCCGATGGAAGTCATCGGGCTGAGGCCAAACGAATTTCAGGCGACGCAGGTCGATCCGAACGCGAGGCTTCCTCGCTGCAAGTCCCTCGTATTCAAAAAACGGGGACGCTACGAAATCGGCCGCGATCTCGAGAGCACGCTACAGCTGCTCTTCGGTGTGCGAAAAGAGCTGTAGCTCTGGGCTCGGTCAGTTGCCCACGAATCACACGAAGAACACGAATTCAGAAAATTATTTCCCACGGAAAACACGGACGGCACGGAAACAAAAATACCTTCCGTGTCCTCCGTGTTTTCGGTGGGAAATATTCAGTGGATCGATTTCGTGTCCTTCGTGTGATTCGTGGGTAACCTCAGCTCTTGCTCCAATCCAGCATGCGCTGAATCGGGACCAGCGCGGCGGAACGGATCGGCTCGGGCACGTCGACGATGGGCGACATGTTTTTCAACGCGTCGCGCGCTTTCTCGATCGTGTTCATTTTCATGAAACGGCAATCGTTGCACGCGCAGGTATCCGTCGGGCCCGCGATGAACGTTTTGTTCGGCACCTCTTTTCGCAACCGGTGCAGCATGCCGCTCTCGGTCAGGACGATGATGTGCTCGGACGGAGTTTCCTTTGCGAATTTCACCATCAATTCCGTGCTGCAAACTTCGTCCGCGAGATCGCGCACCGCCTGGACGCATTCGGGGTGGGCGACGATCGGCGCGTCCGGAAACTTCGCGCGCACTTTCTCCAGCGCGCGCACCGTGAATTGCACGTGGGCATAACAACTGCCGGGCCAGAGGCGCATCTTGCGTCCGGTTTTCTGGGAGACCCATTGGCCGAGATTCTGGTCAGGCACGAAAAGAATTTCGCGGTCCGCCGGCACGCGGCTGACGATTTTCACCGCGTTGCCGCTCGTCACGATCACATCACTCAGCGCCTTCACGCCGGCCGAGCAGTTGATATACGCGACGACGTACACGTCGGGATTCGCCTTCTTGTAAGCTTGGAGCCGCTCCGCGGGGCAGGAGTCCGACAGCGAGCAACCAGCGTTTAGGTCAGGCAGCAAAACCGTGCGCTCCGGATTCACGATGCGCGCCGTCTCGGCCATGAAATGGACGCCGCAAAACAGGATAACATCTGCTTTCGCCTGCTGCGCTTGATAGGAGAGACCGAGCGAATCTCCGACGTAATCCGCGACCTGCTGGATCTCCGCGACTTGATAATTGTGCGCGAGAATGACGGCATTGCGCTGTTTTTTCAGGGCGAGAACCTCCTCCTGAATCGCCGAAAGGCGTGGCGCCTCGCGGCGCGGAGAAAGGACCACCGGTTCATAGTTTAGAGTCGCAGGCATGACAAAAGAGAGGCCTCGAACCTACGCGATTTGCGCGCTCAACTCAACTTCGCGACCAGCCGCTTGAACTCTGGATGGTCCTTCAACCCTTCCAGGTCCGGATCCTGCAGCATCCAATCGATATCCTCGTAGCCGAGTTTCACGGCTTCGCTCAACGAGCGCATCGCATCGCTGGGGCGCTTGCTGAGCGCGAGGCTGCACGCGAGATTGTAGTGCGCCGTCGCGTTGGTCGGGAGAAGGCGCACGAGTTTGCGATCCATGCGCAGGCCGTCGGCGATGCGGCCCGTCTTCGTGTAGAGTCCGCCTAAAATTTCGATGACATCTGTGTAGGTCGGATCGCGGCGCAGGACTGATTCGAAAAATCCGATCTCGAACGCAGGGTCTTCTTTTCGGCTCATTCGCTCAGTTTCGATTCGGGCAGCTGCCAGTCGCGCGCAACTTATTGCAGCGCGCGCTGACTTGCAGTCGCTGAGTGACTGGCGTGAGGCCGAGCTTAGAGGAGACCGTGCTGCCGTACCATTCCATGAACGGGGCGCCGATTTCAAAAATCTTGTCGCAATCCAAGCAGATCACCTGGGCCACCTGGACATTGTTGTCCTTGTTCGGGTGGTAGTATTTCAGGTTCTTGCCGATATCGACTTCGCGCAGCAGCGCACTTTCGGTCATGATCGGCAGCGTGCGGTAAACCGTTGCGCGGGAAACGGAATCGTCGATGGCCCGCGCATGATCGAGCAATTCCTCGGCGGTGAAGTGATCCTTTTGGGCAAACGCCGCTTCGAAAATTGCCAGGCGCTGGTTCGTGACGCGCAGTCCTTTCGTACCGAGGTAGGATTTGAATTTCTCGCGGGCGGCGTCGTTGCTCACGGCCGGATAGAATCTTTTGTGCGGTTGGCCTGTCAAGGCGGCCTTCCGGCGGCAAATTCCATCTTCCAACTTCCAATTCCGGCTGCTCATCTCCGCGCAATGATCGTCGGTGTTCATCCTCTCGCGGGCTTCGACAAGCGGCTCCATTATCGCGTGCCGGAGGCTTGGGCTGGAGACGTGCATGTCGGCTCGCTCGTGCGCATCCCGATCATGCACCGGCACCACCTCGGCATCGTCGGCGAAATCGGCGAGCCGCTGGATTTTCCGGTCGATAAACTGAAAAACCTCTCGCAGGTCGTTTATCCTTTTCCGGCGCTGCCGCCCGATCTCCTGGAACTCGCGCGGTGGATGTCGGCTTACTACGCGTGCGGCCTGGATTTGGTGATCGAGACCATGCTGCCTGCAGCCGTGCGCAATGGCGCGGGCGTGAAGTACGAGAAGTGGCTCAGCGTCGCGGAAAAAATTCTTCCGGAAGAGTTGGAGAAAATGAAGAAGCGGGCTCCGCAGCAGGCGAAGCTCTACGCTTTTCTGGCGCAGCAGTTCAAAGCCCAGAAGAAATCGCTCGTGCTCTCGCGTCTCGGCCTGACCGCTGCAGTCTCGACCGCGCTCGTGAAACGCGGCGTGGTCCGCGAAGACACGCTCCGCGTCGAGCGTGTGGCGTATGCGGACGATTGGTCGGCCGGCGAAACCGTCGCGTCCTTACCGCCGCAACTCAATACCGAGCAGCGCAATGCCGCCGCAGCGATTTCGTCCGCGCTCCAGGAAAATGCGTTCAACGTCACGCTGCTGCACGGCGTCACCGGCTCGGGCAAAACGGAGGTTTACCTCCACGCGATTCAGGAAGCGCTTAAGTCCGGCGGCAGCGTAATCTTCCTCGTGCCGGAAGTTGCGCTCACTCCGCAGACAGTGGCACGGTTGCGCGGTCGCTTGGACGCCATTGCGCCCGGACACAAAACCGTCGTGTGGCACAGCCATCTAAGCGAAGGCGAGCGTTTCGATGGGTTTCTCGCGCTGGCCACCGGCGAAGCTCGCGTGGTCGTTGGCGCGCGCTCCGCGATTTTTGCCCCGGTGCAAGGCCTTCGGCTCATCGTCGTCGATGAAGAGCACGAGCCCGCCTACAAACAGGACGAAACGCCGCGCTACCACGGCCGCGATGTCGCCGTCATGCGCGCGAAGTTGGCCAATGCCTGTTGCGTGCTCGGTTCGGCCACGCCCTCGTTGGAATCATACAACAATGCGCTGGGCGGACGCTATCGGCTGGCGCAGCTGACGCAGCGCGTGGACTCGCGGCAACTCCCGCATATCGACGTGGTCGACATGCGCATCGAGGTAGCGCGCTCGCGCGGTCTGACGACGTTGTCGCGGCGGCTGGTCGACGCGATGCATGCACGGTTCGAGAAACGCGAGCAGACGATTCTCTTCATCAATCGTCGCGGTTATTCCTCGAGCATGCAGTGCACCGAATGCGGGCATGTCGAAGAATGCGAACACTGCAGCATCTCGATGACTTACCATCGCACGGATGAGCGGCTGCGTTGTCATCTTTGCGGCGCGGAGCGCGCGGCGCCGATGCTTTGCCCGAAGTGTCGTTCCCCGAAAATACGTTGGCGCGGCCTGGGCACGCAGCGCGTGGAGGAGGCGGTCCGGCGTGTCCTGCCGAAGGCGCGTATCGAGCGCATGGATACGGATACGATGTCGAAGAAGAATCGGTTTCGCCAAGTGCTCAGCGAGTTTCGCGCGGGCAAGATCGATATTCTCGTTGGCACACAGATGATCGGGAAAGGGCTCGATTTTCCAAACGTCACGCTGGTCGGTTTGATCGACGCGGACATTTCCATGCACGTGCCGGATTTTCGGGCGAACGAGCGCACCTTTCAGCTGCTCGTCCAGGTGGCCGGCCGTGCCGGCCGCGGTGACCGGGCGGGCGAGGTGGTTGTGCAAACCTTCACGCCTCAGGCGGAGGCCATTCAGTTTTCCCGGCATGCGGATTTTCTTGGTTTCGCGGAAACCGAGTTACGCATGCGGCGGGATTTCAAGTACCCGCCATTTCGACATTTGATTCATCATCTCTTTCGCGGACCGAATCCGGAGAAGCTGCAGTTTTTCGCGGAGCAATGGGCCAAGCGCGTGGAAACGGAACTGGGCGAACTCGTCGAACTGCGCGGACCTGTTCCGTCGCCGATCGAAAAGATCAAAGACGAGTATCGTTACCAGCTGTGGTATTTCACGTTTCAGGTCCGCAAAACCGTCGCTGCCTTAAGCCAAATGCGAGAGGCGTTTGCGTGGCCGGACGACATGGTTCAGGTCATGGACGTGGACCCGATGAGCCTCACTTGAGAAGATGTGTTGGCTGGGAATATTCCGATTCCTGGACACTCTTATGTTCAAATGAACTTTCGTTATCTTATCCCGACACTGTTCCTGGCCGCAGTGACTGCAGTGTGGGCCGACAACTCTATGAAAAACAAAGCTGAAACTGCGGACGGCGCGCAGCAGGGCGCCGCATGTGCCGTCGATGGCAAGTCCGCTTGCGGTCTGCCGTCGCACGTCGTCATCGATATGTCGAAAGCAACCGTGAAGAAGTCCGATGCGGAGTGGAAAAAGATCCTCAGCCCCGAGTCTTATCGCGTCGCGCGCAAGCAGGGGACGGAGCGTCCGTTTCACAACGCCTACTGGAACAACCACGAGGACGGCGTCTATTTCTCCGTGTGCAGCGACACGCCGCTGTTTGACAGCCGCGACAAATTCGAGAGCGGCACCGGGTGGCCGAGCTTTACGAAGCCGATTGAAGACAAATTCGTGACCGTTGACAGCGACTACTCGTACGGCATGGTCCGCGATGAAGTCAGTTGCTCCGTGGATGGCGCGCACCTTGGCCATGTGTTCGACGATGGACCGAAGCCGACGCACAAGCGTTATTGTATCAACTCTGCCTCGCTGCGCTTCATGCCGCGCAAGGAATATAACGCCTGGGTTGAGGCACACGAAAAAACCAACGTGACGGCGGTGCAGTAAAATCATCGATTCCAAAATCGCGGCCAGTTTCCGGCCGCGATTTTTTTTGCCGCGCAGAGATTTTCAAAATCGACGCTCTAAACGAGTGAGTCGTGCCCTCCATTGCCGCGGCAGGGCGTGCTTTCGTTTTAATTGCAGCTTCATTTGAGGGTTGGTTTCGCGCGATTCGTGTGATTCGTGAGCCATCCTCTTCTCATCTTATGGTTACTACCCTGATCCGGACTTCCGTCCTCGCAGCTTTGCTGCTCGGCGCAGCCTCGTATATCTCGGCGCAACCCGCTCAAGAGCCCAAGCTCGAGTTGCCCGCGCCCAGTCCCGCTTCTGTTTTGAAACAGCGCGTCGGACTTACCGATATCCAAATCGAATACTCCCGGCCGGGAGTGAAAGGCCGCGAAATATTCGGCGGCCTTGTCGCTTACGGACAGGTCTGGCGCACCGGCGCAAACTCGGCGACGAAGATCACATTCAGCACGCCGATCAAATTGAATGGCTCGGAAGTGGCCGCCGGGACTTACGGCTTGTTCACGATTCCGGACAAGAACGCATGGACCGTCATTCTCAATCGCGACGAAGCCCAATGGGGCGCGTATCAATACGACCAGGCCAAGGACGTGGTGCGCGTGCCTGCGCAGGTGGCGTCGCTTCCGGAGAACGTCGAAACCTTCACGATCGATATTGCCGACATTCGCGATGAATCCGCCGAACTCGTGCTGCGATGGGAGAAGACGCGCGTCAGCGTGAAGCTCGAGGTCGACGTTGCCAGCAAAGTCCTCCCGCAAATCCAGGCGATTATGAGCTCCGACGGCAAGAAGTCCGCCGGACTGCTCTTCGGCGCAGCTCAGTTTTACTACGATCACGGACAGGATCTGAACAAGGCGCTCACCTGGATCGATCAAGCCGTCGGGATGAATCCAAAAGCGCACTACATGGTTTATTTGAAAGCGCGCATCCTGGCCAAACTTGGCCGCAAGGATGAAGCCGTCGCCGCCGCGAAGAAGTCGATCGAGCTGGCCACGGCTGGCAAGGACCTCGGTTACGTCAAACTGAACAACGATCTCATCGGCAGCTTGAAATAAGCTGCGGTCGTTTTCCCGAGCGCTCGAACAAGTTCGCAACTTGTTCGGGCGCTCATCGTCAGGCCCTTTCGCGTCAAACCATGAAGCGTATCCTTTTCGTCGTGGCCACTCTGCTCGCTGCTCTTCGTATTCAGGCGGCTGATACAGAAGCCGGCAGTCCAATCGCGCTCGAGCTGCAACATTTTCGTCAGATGGGCAGCGTGCTCTACATCGCCGCGCATCCCGACGATGAGAACACGCAGCTCATCACGTATCTCGCCCGAGGCCGCGGCTACCGCACGGCGTATTTGTCGATCACGCGCGGCGACGGCGGACAAAATGTGCTCGGCCCTGAATTCGGCGCGAAACTCGGCGTGGCGCGGACGCAGGAACTGCTCGCAGCGCGGCGGCTCGACGGAGGCCGGCAGTTTTTCACGCGGGCGATCGATTTTGGTTTTTCGAAAGATTATCAGGAGACGCTGAAAGTCTGGGACAGGGATCAGGTGCTCAGCGATGTCGTGCGCGTGATCCGGACCTTCCGGCCGGACGTGATCGTGACGCGTTTTTCGACAACGCCCGGCGGCACGCATGGTCATCATACCGCTTCGGCCGTGCTCGCGCTGGAAGCATTCAAATTGGCCGGTGATCCGAAGGCGTATCCCGAGCAATTGCGCGAACTGAAGCCGTGGCAGCCAAAGCGCATTCTCTGGAATGCCTGGGGCGGACTCGGCAACAACGCGCCGCCAGGCGATTTCAAAATCGATGTGAGCGGCAAAGATCCGGTGCTTGGCGTGAGCTTTCTCGATCTCGCAAGCCAAAGCCGTTCGCAGCACAAGACGCAGGGCTTCGGCGCCTATAGCGGTCAGTCCAGCGGACCGCGCTGGGAGAGTTTCAAGCTGCTCGCGGGCGAGCCGGCGCAGAATGATTTAATGGATGGTGTCGATCTCACGTGGAGCCGTGTCGCGGGTGGCGCGGAGATCGGCAAACGGATCGATGCAATTGTCGCCAAATTCAATCCATCGGCGGCGGAAGGCATCATTCCCGATCTGCTGAGCCTTCGCTCCCGACTCGCCGGAGTTCCGACCGATCCGGTCGTTGAAGACAAACGCAAGCAGCTCGACCAGTTGATTCAACATTGCCTCGGTCTCACGGTCGAAACCGCGGTCACGCCCGGGGAGGCGACACCGGGGGAGAAAATCACACTGACGCACACCGTGCGGCTGACGGGCGCCTTGCCGATCAAATGGAAAGCCGTCTCGTATCCACTGATCAAACACGGCCTGCGCGTGGGCGCGATGCTCGCGCAGGGAGCTGAATTGGTGCGCGAAACTGCCCAGGTCCTGCCCGGGAACATCCCGTTGACCCAACCTTATTGGCTGCGTCAGGACGCGGCGGTCGGAATGTTCCGCGTCGCAGACCAGTCGCTCATCGGGGTGCCGGAAAATCCGCCGGCGTTTCCCGTCGAATATATTTTCGAGGTCAACGGCCAGTTTCTAACGTTGGCAGATGAGCCACGACAATCGGATGCGAAGGCGGACCAACCGGAATTGAGAAGCAAATTGGCGATCATCGCGCCGGTGTCGCTGCAGTTTGCCTCGTCGGTGAAGCTTTTCGCTCCGGGTGAAACCAAGGACGCCGAGGTCGAAATTCTCGCGGCGCGGCCTGTCGCGGACGGCATCCTCCGACTCGAAGTTCCGGCCAGCTGGAAGGTCGCGCCGGGCGAAAGCAAATTTCGCCTCACTGCGGGCGAGAAAACTCGTATCCGCTTCGCCATTACGGCGCCTGCTGACGCTGGCGTGGGGCAAATCGGAGCGGTCGCTTCGATCTCGGGTAAGAAATACGACACCGATCGTTTTGAAGTCCACTACGCCCATATCCCCACGCAACTACTGCAGTCACCGGCCCGCCTGAAGGCCGTAAGTCTGAACCTCCAAAAGCGCGGCCAGCGAATCGGTTATATCATGGGCGCAGGCGACGACGTGCTCGATTGCCTGCGACAAATTGGATATGATGTGACGCTTCTGGATGGCGCCGAGCTGACGCCGGAGCGTTTGCGTGGATTCGACGCAATCGTCGTCGGTGTTCGCGCGCTGAATACGAGGTCGGATCTGTCTGAAAACTGGAAGAATCTTTTCGGTTATGCGGAGCAGGGCGGCACCGTCGTCGTGCAGTACAACAATCCAAATAATCTGAAGATCGATAAGATCGCCCCTTTTGATCTTAAAATTTCTTCGGAGCGCGTGACGGACGAGAACGCCAAAATGACGATCCTCGCTCCGCAGAATCCAGTGCTGAACGCGCCGAACAAAATCTCGGCTGCGGATTTCGAGGGTTGGGTGCAGGAGCGCGGACTCTATTTCCCGAACCAGTGGGGCAAGGAGTTCACGCCGATCTTTGCCTCTAACGACACGGGTGAGCCACCGCGCGAAGGCGGATTGCTCGTCGCGCGCTGTGGCAAAGGCTACTTCGCTTACACGGGCCTGGCCTTCTTCCGCCAGCTGCCTGCAGGCGTGCCGGGCGCTTACCGCCTTTTCGCGAATATCGTTTCCCTGGGCAAAGAATGACGCCGCCCGAAAAGGATTCTCCGGCCGACGCTCCACCCCAGGTTCCCGGGTTCAAGACTTGGCGGGGCCTGTATCTCTTCGTCGGCATCGTCTTTCTCCTCACGGTCGCTGCTCTCGCTCTGTTTTCGAGCGCCTTCGCATGAACGGCTTCGACTGGATTGTTTTGCTCGCGACGATGGTCGGCATCTCCGCGTACGGCGCGTGGCACACTCGACACGTTAGCAGCCTGAAGACCTACTTGAAGGGCAGCGACAAAGCGAAGTGGGGGACCATCGGCTTGTCCGTGATGGCGACGCAGGCCAGCGCGATCACGTTTCTTTCGATTCCGGGACAGGGCTACGAAAGCGGCATCGGTTTCGTGCAAAATTATTTCGGGCTGCCGATCGCCCTCATCATCGTCAGCGCGGTGTTCCTGCCGATTTATCGCAAGCTCGGCGTCTACACGGCTTACGAATATCTCGGTCGCCGATTCGACGCGAAAACGCGATTGCTCGGCGCTGCGTTGTTTCTGCTGCAACGCGGTTTGGCCGCGGGCGTGACGATCTATGCGCCGGCCATCATTCTCTCGAGTGTGCTGGGTTGGGATCTCGATCTCACGATTGTCAGCACGGGTTTGCTCGTGATCGTCTACACGGTCACTGGCGGCAGCGAGGCGGTGAACCTCACCCAGAAATGGCAGATGGCAGTGATCTTCGGTGGCATGGTGACTGCCTTTTTCGTGTTGTTGCACAAGCTGCCGAACGGCTTCGGGTTTGGCGACGCCGCGCACGTGGCGGGCGCGATGGGAAAACTTCAGGCCGTGGACTTTTCCCTGAATCCGGATCGTCGCTATACGTTTTGGACCGGGATTTTTGGCGGCTTGTGTTTGTCGCTTTCCTATTTCGGCACCGATCAATCGCAGGTTCAGCGCTACATTGGCGGCGCCGCGCTTCGAGAGGGGCGTCTTGGTTTGATGTTCAACGGGCTCCTGAAAATTCCGATGCAGTTCATGATCCTGCTGCTCGGCGCGCTGGTTTTCGTTTTTTATCAATTTCAGCCGGCGCCGGTGTATTTCAATCAGACCGAGTGGAGACGTCATTCGCAGGGCGCGCACGGCGAAGCCTTTCGTGCGATCGAGTCGCGCTACGCCGCCGCCCATGAAGCGCGGGAACGCGCGGTCACGGCTTGGAATGACGTTCGCAAAGAAAGCAATCCGGCCGCGGAGTCTGCCGCTCGAGTCGCGATGTTGGATGCGCAGAAATCGCTCGATGCTGTGCGCGCGGACGCGAAAGGCGCTCTGCTGGCCGCTGATCCCGAGGCGAAGACCAAGGATTCAGATTATGTTTTCATCACCTTTATTCTTTCTGAACTCCCGCACGGTGCGATTGGTCTGCTTGTCGCTGTGATGATTGCGGCAGCCCTGTCCTCGAAAGCTGGCGAATTGAACGCGTTGGCCACGACAACGACCATCGATCTCTGGCGGCAATTCCGACCCTTGGCCGCGGCGGACGAGGCTCGAAACGTGCGCGTCGCGAAATGGTTCACGTTTTTTTGGGGAATGGTTGCGATCGCATTCGCGCTGTTCGCGGGCTTTGCGGAAAACCTGATCGAGGCGATCAATATTCTCGGCTCGATTTTTTACGGCGTGGTTCTCGGCGTGTTTCTCGTCGCATTTTTTATTCAGCGCGTGAAAGGCACCGCGGTGTTTTTCGCGGCGATCGCGGCTCAGGTTCTGGTCATCGTGTTGTACTCGACTCTCGATATTTCGTATCTCTGGTACAACCTGATCGGCTGCGCGGCGTGCGTGTGCTTCAGCGTAGTGCTGCAGTCACTACTGGGTTCGGCTCGCGAGGAGGCTGCGGCATGAGCGCGGAGCCCGTGATCTGTTTCGGTCAACAGCCCTGCGGCTTTTTTCCGCGCAGGTTTCTTTATTCGAAATTCGTCACCGCGCGCCGACTGCAAGCCGAGCTGGGCGGACGGATCGTTTTCTTTTTTCACGATAGCGATCACGACCCGCGCGAGACGCAAACCACGCTGACGCATCGCCGGACCGGGGAAGTGCAGACGCTGAATTTCGCATTCGAGAACAAGCTGCAGCGTAAATTTTCACCGCTGTTCCTGAAGCGCGTGCCGAGCGGCTGGCGCGACAACACCGCCCGCCAGTTGCCCGCTTATGTCGATCCGCGCCTGGCCGAGATTTTCAAAAAGAATGACGCCAGGAATGTCGCAGACTTCTGTTTGGAAATGTATCAGGCGATGGGCCTGCTCGAGGGCGTGGAGCTTGTGCGTTCGAGCGCGCCGGAGGTCCGAACAGCGGCCTGCGATATCGGAGATTTTTTCGTGGATGTTTCGTTCGAAGGAGAAGTGGTCCGGGCGCGCCATGAAAGTGGGGTTTTGAAACTGCATGAGGGCGGCGAATCCTATCGCGTGCTTCCGCCGGCCGACTTCGGCAAGGCGCAGATCAGTCCGACGCGGGACAGTCGTCTGCGCTGGATGCAGTCGGTGATCCACTGCACTCATTATATCGCAGGGTTGGGGGAGCAGGCTTACTTGCGGAAAGAGGAGGCGCCGGAAATTGTCTTTGTGAATCGCGATCCGATCGATCGCTCCGATGAAGCTTTCGTCCCCGAAATCCATGCCTGAAACACCGGTCGATATTCTCGCGTTTGGCGCGCATCCTGACGACGTCGAGTTCGGTTGTGGCGGCGTGATCGCGAGTGAGGTCCAGCATGGAATGCGGGCGCGGCTGGTGGTTTGCTCGCGCGGCGAGTCGGCGACGAACGGCACGCCGAATGGACGGAGCTCGGAGGCGGAACAGGGTGCCGGCGCGCTCGGGGCCGAGTTGGAATTTATCGATCTGGGTGGCGACGCGCATTTCGAACATCGCGCTGAGCACGTCATCGCGCTCGCGGCTGTGATCCGGCGTCACCGTCCGCGTATTGTTTTTTCCCCTACATCGGCGGAAAACCAGCATCCGGACCACGTTGTATTGGCGCGGCTGATACGGGACGCGGCGCGGCTGGCGCGGTACGGAGGCGTGGCGGAGCTGCGCGGAAACGAACCGCACGCGATTGAGCAACTGCTCGGGTACGCGGTGAGCATGGAAGGCGAGCCCGCCGGGCAGACGCCGTTGTTCTACGATGTCTCGGCCGAGTCCGTCATGGCGAGCTGGCGCGCGAGCATGGAGGCGCATGCCTCGCAAATGCGCACTCGGAATTACGTCGAACTCCAACTGACCCGGGCGCGCCTGAATGGCCTGCGCAGCGGGGTGGGCAATGCGATCGCGCTGTTTCCGAACGATCCGATCGTTGTCTCGTCGTTGGCTCATCTCGGCCGGTCAGCGCGGCGGTTTTGAAATCATGGCAGCAATCGAAAACAGCGCGCTGAAGATCGGAATCACCTGTTACCCCTCGGTGGGTGGCAGTGGAATTCTGGCGTCGGCGCTCGGGCAGCAGTTGGCGGCGCGCGGGCACGAGGTGCATTTCATCGCCTACGAAAAACCGTTTCGCATCAATGTGGAGAGCCCGCGGATTTTTTTTCACGCGGTCGATGTCAACGACTACGAACTGTTCAAGTATCCGGATTACACGCTGCCGCTTTCTGTGAAAATGGCGGAGGTGAGTCAGGAGTATGGGCTGGACATTTTGCACGTGCATTACGCGGTGCCGCACGCGACGGCCGCCTTGCTGGCCAAGGCAATGCTGCCCGTCGAGCGGCAGCCGAAGATCGTGGCGACTTTGCACGGCACGGACACGACGCTGTTGGGCAAGGATCCCGGTTATGGTCCTGCAATTCGCCATGCGCTCGAGGCGGCCGACGCAGTCACGGCTGTATCCGAATTTCTGAGACGCGAGACGGTTCGGTTGCTGCAGGTGGCGCGGCCGATCGAAGTGATTCACAATTTCTTCGAGTCCAATGTGCCCACGCGCTCGCGCGACGCGGTTCGACAGGAACTCGGGTTGCGCGATGAGGTATTGCTGGTGCACCTCTCAAATCTGCGGCCGGTGAAGCGCATCGACCTCCTGCTGGAGACGGTCGCGCGTATCCGTTCGAAGACTACGTTCAAACTCCTGATCCTCGCTGGTGGAGACTTTTCGCCGTACATGGATCAGGTCCTGCGCCTCGGCCTGCGCGATCGGGTAATCGTGCTGAGCAATGTCTTCGAGATCGAAGATTACGTTCAAGCCGCGGACCTCACACTCCACACGTCGGAGTCGGAGAGCTTCTGCCTGAGCATTCTCGAGGGCATGGCATTCGGCCTGCCTGGGGTTTCGACCAGCGTGGGCGGGATTCCCGAGGTCATCGAAAATGGCGTGAGCGGATTGCTCGTGCCGTTTGGCGACGTCGAGCAGCTCGCGGGAGCGGCTCGTTTGTTGATCGACGATCCCGAACGCCGCGCCGAACTGGGGCGTCAGGCCCGCGTGCGGGCGCGAAGCTTGTTTTCCGCGGAAGCGATCGTGCCGCGCTACGTCGAACTCTATCGGCGATTGCGAGAAACGCCGCGATAAGGCTCTGCGCAGGCGTAAATAGAGGCATTAGAGCGTTTCAAATAAAGTTATAGCCACAAAAGGTAAACCAACCGAGAGCGTCTTGAGCAGAGACAGCGCGCAAGGATTGGGAGATGGCGTGGAGGAGGTCGGAATGGGTGCGCGCCTGCGCCTTGCGAAGAAGCGCTT
>DASTWZ010000030.1:0-66063 GCA_035765635.1 Opitutaceae bacterium | reverse complement strand
TCGGGAGGATGCGGGATCATGAAAACGGTGCTTCTCATCTTTCTCTCCGTCGTGGCGTTCGCACCTTGCCGCGCGCAATGGGCGGTCATCGACGTGGCGAGCATCCAGCAGAGCGCGATGAACTACGCTGCCCTCGTGCAGCAACTCTCCAATCAGGCTTCGCAGATCACGAATCAGATTCAGCAAATTCAGCAGTTCGAAACGCAGCTCAAGCGACTCGGGAACATGGCCGACGTGAAAGCGCTCGTCGGCTTTCCGGAGTTCCGACTCGACCTGAACCTGCCCACGAAAATCAAAGTATGGGCGGACGGCGTCGCCCGGGTGGATGGGCGTGGCATCTTTGGCGACACGCGCGGCGGAATCTACGCCCCGATCACGCCAGACTTCACCGATTTCAACGGCGGTGCGATTGAGCGCGATCCGCAGGCCTACAAGACGGCGCAGGCCGTGACGGAGACCGTCGATGAATTCAAATCGGTGCAGACCGACGTCTATACGCGCCGGGAGAATCTGAAGCGTGCCATCGCTGCCACGAGCGAAGCCATGCAGGCGGCGGAAACGGCAGCGGAACAGCAGAAGTTGGCGACCGTCCTCGATGCCCAATACGGCGAACTCGCAGCCGTAGATTCCGAAGTCGCATTGAGCGCCGCCCAGGTGCAGGTCCGCGCCGCAGAATCCACGGCAATGACCAACGCCCAAAGCGACGCGGAAGCGGAAGCGCGTCGAAGACTCGCACAGCAAGAGGCTTCGAAAGTCACGGGCACGTTTAAGCCCAAATACGAGTGCCTGCTCCAATACGTGACCGAGTCCCGGTTTAATCCCTAATGCGCAACCTATTCACATCTTATAGGTCTGAATTTACCTATGAAAGCGGTGCTTTTCGCAGGGGTTCTGATGGCCGTTTCCGCGGCTGTCATGGGGTGTTCGGATCGAGAGGCGGCTGCCCGAAAGGCGCGCGAGGAAGCCGAGGCCAAAGCCCGTGCGGATGCCGCCAAGCGGGAAATGGACACTCTCCCGAAGGCCTTCAAATCGCCTCAGTTCTTCAAGCTTAACGAGCCGGAAAAGAAACCCGCGGCCCCACCTTCAGAACCTGCGAAAAAGACCAACCCCTAGAACCAGACTATCATGGCGGCACCCGATGGCAGCATCCTCCCACCTTCTTACTTCGACGGCTTGTCGTCGTTGTGGGGTGGCTGCGCTTATGTTGCCAGCGCAGTCGTCGCAGCCGGACTGGTGGTTCAGACGGTGCGCAGCCGTCCCGATGCCACATCGTTCATCTGGATTCTCACGAAGGTATTTTTTATCGGCGTCGCCACGCTCTCTATCCGTGAGTGGCTGATGCGGCTCAATGACGTCGTTTTCGCATTCTCCGCGATGCTCGGCATTGATCCGACCGCGGTTGATGAACGATTCGTTCAGTTCATCAGCGGGAAGAACGGCGCTGAACCCAACACCAGCGTTTGGGATATAATCTGGGGCACCAAATCGATTGGCACCGCAATTTGCTACGCGTTCTTGTGGCTATTCGGTTGGCTGTCGTGGGGCGTCCAATACGTCGTGAAGATGATCGGTGGAGTTTTGCTCACGGGCGGGTGGGCGATCAGCCCGATTTTTCTTTCGTTCTTCATGATTCGACCAATGGCCGGCGTCGCCCAGAAATACGTTCTCGGTTTGGTTGCGCTCGTGTTCTGGCCGTTCGGTTGGGTTATGGCCGCAGTCGTCACAAACGCCATGCTCGAAGCCGCTGCGACCGCGAACCTCCTGCCGGTGTTCGTCGTTGGGGCGCCGATTGCGGCACCTGCGCTCACCGTGCTTCTGATCGGTGCATGGATGATCATTAGCTCGATCTTGGCGCCGTGGATCACGACTAAGGTGTTTCTTCTCGGAGCAAACCCCGCGGCTGCGCTCGGACAAAGCGTCGGAAACGTCGTTCAATCTGCATTCACGGGTGGTGTAGGCGCAGCAGTCGCCGCCGCCACTGGTGGCGTCGGCGGGCTTGGAGTGGTCGGCGCCGCTGCTGCCGGCGCGATGGCAAGTGGAGCGGAGTCGTCAGCGCGCGGAGGTGGACCGGCTCGCACCACAGGGACGGTCATCGGCGCGGTTGGCGGCCTATATACCGGGTCTTTCATGCGACGCCATGCAGCGGCTGCTGAGCAGTCGGCGGCGGCTCAACGTCAACGAGCCGAAGCCTCGGAAGCGTTTGCATCCGAATTTTCGGAACACCTTCGGCGTCGCCGCGGGAGCAAGACCGAACGCGGTGCGCAACCGCACACAGAAGATCCAAATCAGGCAGCGATAGACATCGATTCCCATGTCAAATCTTAGCCGCAGACTCACCAAAGCGTCGGACGAGAGTGCCCGCGCCACGCAGCGTATCGCTGCCGCCGAAGGGCGCATTATGCGCACCTTGATTGAACTGATCGACACGGAGCCGGGCGCGAGTGGGCGACCGATAAAAAACGTGACGCCGCTGCGTCCAACGAAAACGGAGACTGACGGCCATGGTCGCAAACGTTGAAACCCCTGCGGCGCCTGCATCTCGCGTCGCGCCACCTTTTGGTCGTCCAAGAACCTCACTCTTGGCGATCTTCGACCGCCAGCGCCGTCAGTCGCTCGTCTGGTTTGCCGTGGCCGTGGCCGCGTGGGTGTGGGCGGCGTGGGACCATCATCACCTCGTCGAGCAATTCACGCATCGCCGCGACGTGCTGCTGATCGACAGCCTCGGCACCTACTACGTTTCTCCCGTCGTCGACATCCAGCAGGCGAAGGACCTGCACGCGATGCAGACGAAGCTGGCGTGCAAGGCGCTCTTTGAGCGCAACCCGGCCGGCCTTGATAATCCCGAATTGCTGAAACAGCTCTTCCTGCGCGACGCCGCGAAACAAGCGCAGACCGCCATCAACAGCACGAAGGCGGAATTCGAGGCGAAGTCGCTGCATCAAAAAGTCGAAGTCGGCGTGCCGGAAATTCTAAGCACGCGCGACAATGCGTTCTATACTTCCGCGGACGTGCAGTTGATCCGCGTCGGTTCGTATCAAGGCGCGCCTATCACCGAGGCGCTGCGCTACCGCGTTAAGTTCAAATTCCTGGTCAATCCCGACCTGACGCGCAACGGACGTTTCCCCACCGCTGTCGCCGCGTTCCAAGTCGAGCCGATCAAAACATGAGGACTCAGCCATGTGGGGACGTGTCGGCATCTTCTTGGCGGTCGTTTCAGCGCTCTCCGCGCAAACGATTCGCAACCTCGCGCTCGATGCGCAGCAGGTCGTGGAGCTCCCGGTCTCCCGCGAGATCACTACGGTGATGTTTCCCGGGCCGCTGACGGCAGTGGCGGGCGCGGATATGCTCATCGACAACGGCCACGACGCGTCGGAAGTGGAGGAAGGCACGCCGCTCCGCTTCCACATCACGCACGCGCCCGGCTCGAACTTCATCCTCGTCCAGAGCCTGCAACCCGACGCCGCCGGCCGGCTCACGGCCATTTTCGACGGCGCTGCTTACGTCATCCAACTCCGGACCGTCGCGGCCGATTCCGTCGCCAGCATCATCTTCGGGAAAGCGGAAGTCGCGACGGCGAAGCGCGTCGAGGCGCCGCCGGAGCCGGTAAAGTTTTCGCCGCGCATCGGGCTGAGCCTGCTCGACCGGGCGCGCGCGTATCCCGTGCTCGCCAAGTCGCTGCCGAAAGCCGTCGAGGGCGTGACGCTCCGCGCGCAGAATCGGAAAGTCGTTCTGCCGGACCTGGAGATCACGGTGCAGGAAGTCTACCGGTTCTCGAAAGAGGATGCTGTCGTCTTCCTGCTGCGGCTGCACAACACGACGGATCGCACACTTGAGCTGGCCCCGAGCACCTTCGCCGCGCGCGTGGCGCAGGAACGATTCGAACAGTCGATTGCCAACGGCCCCCGGAGTCTAGAACCGGGTGCGAGCGCCGATGCGGAGTTCGCCATCGTTGGCTTGCCAGACGGCAATCGCAACGACCTGAGCGCGGACAACGCTTTCACGATTCTCGTCAACACGACGCGGCGCGAAGCGCTCGCGGCCAACGTGACACCAACACCGTCGCCGGAAGGCAGCCAGCCATGAACCCGCGCAACCTCGGCAATTTTCTGAAGAGTAAGTTCGGCCTCTTCGTCGTGTTCGTCGCGGTTCTGTTCTCGGGGCTCGCGATCTACGGCAAGCATCAGAGCAATGAGCGCGCCGCCGCCCGGCTGGCCGCGGCGAATGCCAAGAAAGTGGAGCTCGGGCAGGTGCAGGTTCCACTGAACCAAGGGCTCGAGGACGGGATGCCTCAAGAGGCGCGCAGCACGGCCGCAGCGAACGAAGGCAAGGACGCTAAAGGCGACGGGCTCGTGCCGTTTCATCCCGTCCTTACCGACGCGAAAGGGAACAAGGCGACGGCCACCGCGAAGGCTCCGCCGCCGCGGAAGATTCGCTACGCCTCGCTGCTCGCGAGCTACCAAGCGCCATCCGCCGACGCGAAGCGGGTGAGCGCAGAGCCACCCGAACGCTTCATGCCGTTCGGCACGCTGCTGAAGTGCAAACTCGTGAACACGATTGATAGCGCGAATCTCGAAACGCCCGTCATCGCCGTGCTGCTCGAAGACGTGTGGCAGAACGGGAAGAAAATCATTCCCGCCAACACGCTCGTGCACGGCACCGCACGGGCGGGCCGTATGCGCGACCGCGTGACGGCGTCCGGCACGTGGCGCTTTGTGTGGCAGGATGGCCGCGAACTCGCGTTCAACGGCGTCGCGCTGGATCGCGAATACGATCAGGACATCGATGGCTACGGGATCACCGATGGTTCGGCCGGGCTCAAGGGGCGCGTCATCGCGAGCGACAATCTCCAGGAACTGAAGATGCTCGCGTCCGCCGCGCTGAGCGGATTCGCGCGCGGCACGCAGGACCGAACGCAGACCGCCTTGGGAACGACGATCACCGGCTCGCTCTCAAATGGCGTCCGCGAAGGCGCGGGCGACGTCTTCGAACTCTACGCCCAACGCACCCTGAAAGACATCGAGGAAAACGGCTACTTCGTCCGGGTCGCCGCCGGGAAGGAATTCTACGTCTACGTGCTCGAAGCGATCAATCCGCAGCGCGCCAGCCTCGCGGGGGTGAAAACCGCGGCGGGCGAAGATACGCCGCGGACAAACACTCCTTCGGCCCAAACTCCCAACAAAGGATAGTTATGCGTCACTCATGCTGGATTTTGGTCGCGGTGGTCTTGGCGGGCTGTGCCTCGCCGAATGCCCGGGTGGTGCAGGCGCCGGTTCCGCCTCCGGCGCTGCCGGCGGCAAGCGAGCGCAAGGCGGTCGAGACCGCCTACGCGGTCCGCGGCTACCGGGATTCCGGTAGTCCAGAGATTCGACACGAGGCGCACGTCGTGTTTCGCCGCACCCTGGTGCCGGCCAACGCCGACGCGACCGATACGGCACCGCGCACGGCTTTCGCTCCGGCGAGCTACGCGCCATTGCCGGCGAGCGAGGAATTGTCGGCAGAGCTGGCGAAGCAAAAGGCCATCACCGCGGAAATGCAGGACATGCGCACCGCGATGGCGGCAACGCAGACGAAAATGCAGGCGCAGTATGCCCAGCTCGTGAAACAGACCGGCGAAGCCTTGCGGCTGCGCGACCGAATGGAAGCGGAGCGCAACCAAACGCGTGCCAGCGCGGCGACGGCGCCGGACGGCGTCGCGGCGACGGCCGATCCGCGGGCGACGCAAGCGAAGTGGTGAGGTGCGCCATGGAACTCAGCGACGAGATCAGGGCGAAGCTCGCTGCGCTGCCAGCACGGCTGAAAGGCCGGCTACGCGGGCAGGATGCCGCCATCGATCGCGTCTGCGAGCGGGTGCAACACGGCGAACTCGGGCTGGCGCATGCCGGGCGTCCGCGCGCCAGCTTCCTTTTCCTCGGCCCGACCGGCGTCGGCAAAACCGAGTTGACGCTGCAGTTCACGGCCGAAGTCGCGGGAGCGGGACGCGTCGTCCGACTCGATATGTCGGAGTATCAGACGGCCGAACGCCTCGCGCTCCTGCTCGGCGACGCCACGATCCCCGGGCGAATCGCCGAGGGTTACGACCGCTGCGCGGGACGCGGCACCTTGCTCTTCGATGAAATCGAGAAAGCGCACCCGCGCGTCCTCGACGTGCTGCTGCAATTGCTCGATGCGGCCCGCGTGACGACGGGCCGCAATCGGGAACTGGATTTTTCGGATTGGTATGTGGTTCTCACGAGCAACATCGGCGCGCAGCGGATCATGGCGCTCCGCAAGTCGAAGTTCGAAACGATGGAGCGCCTCGTGCGGCAAGAGGCGCAGCGGGAACTGCGGCCGGAGATTTTCGCGCGCATCAACGCGGTGGTGGTCTTCAACAAGCTGGATTTCGACACGCAGCGCGTGATCGCGAGCGACATGATCCAGGCGGAATGCGTGGCGCAGGGCGCGCGGGGCTGTGACGTGAAGTGCAACGACACGGTGTCCGAAGTGGTAATTCAACGTGGCTTCAATGATCGATTGGGCGCGCGCCCGATGCGCGATGCGACCGAACTCCTCGTGCGCAACGCCATTGCCGCCGACCTGCTCGCCGGCGGGACCGGTAACGGCCATCTGCATCCCGACGCAGATGGATTGAGGTTAAAACTGAGAGCGTCGTGAAGTCATGTTGTCGAAACAGGCATCTCCGCGGATCGTGGTCCTCAAGGCGGACCGCTTGTATGGGGATCTGATTTGCCGGCAGATCAAAGAGCTGTGGCGCAATGCCACGGTGCTCGTTTTCCAACACGGTTTCGACGCCTTGGATTCGATCCAAGCGGAGCCGCCCGATTTGTTCGTGGCGGGCGTGAAGATCGACGACATGGACGGCCTCGAACATTTCGAGCCGTTCATCGATACGACGCTGCCGATTCTGGTGCTCACCTCCCGGAAGGAGGCCCGCACTTTCGAAATGCTGCGCGGCATCCGTTACGACGGCATCTACGACGGGCACGCGGAGGGTTTGGAAAATCTGCCCGCCGCGTTGCAGCAGGTGATTCAGCGTCGCCTCTACGTCAGCCCCACGATGGTCGAGCACCTGAAGCGGCCGAAGAACATCACGCTCGATGCGCTCACGGAAAAGGAGGGCATGGTGCTCTCGGTCATCGGCGATGGTTCGGACGATCAACTGGCGGCGGAGCGGCTGGGCATTTCGCCGCACACGGTGAACACGCACCGGAAGGCGATCATGGCGAAGCTCAAGCTGCACCACAAAGGGCAGCTCATGTTGTATGCCGTTCAGCACGGCTACATCTGGGTAACGGGCGCGAACGTCTACTATCCGGGATTCCAGCGGCGCCTCCAAGGAGGCGTGAAGCCGGCTCCGAAGGAGCGCGCCAGCGCGTGAGTTCACGAAGGCGCAAAAAGGGGCCGAAGCCCCTTCGTTCAGTCCTCGTAGGGCAGCATGAGGGTGAGGACCGGGGCCGCGGTGTCGCCCGGACCGATGTGGAGTTTTAGAGCGTGCGTCCGCCCCGCGATGATGACGCTGAACCGGACCAACTCCGGGTCCGTGGTGCTGCGGATGGCGAGCTTGGCCATGGTGGAGATGTCGTGGCAGATGCCGGAGACATCCTGGCCGGGCTGTTGCAGCGCCTCCTCGATGATGGCCCACACCGCCGACGTGCAGGCGAAGGGATATTTCCAGTGCTGGCAGATGGAGTCGGCTTGGCTGAGGTCCACGAGGACGCCGTCCTCGATGGCCTGGGCACGGGAATAGGAGTAGATCGTTTCCCCGAACGGATTTTCACAGGACATGGTTCGTGCCGTTCGGCCCGTGGGGCGTGCGTCACGTCTCGTGACCTTATCGCCTACTGCCGATTGGCGATTTTCGCCCCACACCCGAAAGTCAAAGCGCTGGGTGGAGCGCCGAGGCTGTGTCCCGCACCACGGGACCAACGAGAGGGAAGCGGAACGTTTGCGCGGGGTGGAGCCGCGCAGCGGACTACCTTGACCGGGTGTAGAATGGCGAAACCAGCGGCTGGCAGTCGCTAAAAGTTTCCGAGCGAAGCGAGCGTCGGCTCGAAAGCTATCAGCGGGCATGAAAAAGCGGCCGGTCGAAACCGGCCGCCGGGGGCGAGCGAACTTCACTCGCTGTGTTCGCTTTTGGATTCCGCGAGGCGTTCGAAAATGAACGTATGCGCCTGGTCGGCGAGCTTGGCGACGAGCGGGAGGTCATCACGGCCGAAGCTGTCGGTGTCGTGAAAATTCCGGGCGTCGTCCAAGTAGGTCCGGGCGAAGGTGACGTTGTAGAATTTCTTCTGGTCGGCTTCGTTTTCCCAGACCGCGGCCTTGATACGGCCGAGGCGGAGGGTCTTCACCGGCAGTTTGCCGGTCGAGGCGTTCTTGGATTGCGGAGCGGATTGAGCGGTCTTGGAGGGCATATAGTTCCTTTTTTGATTTTGAGGAGCGGGATTGCTCTCTCGCCCCAAGGCGGGGGTGCCGTCGGGGACGAAGGGACGGTTGGGGGGATTCCTTTCAAGGAGGACCCGAACGCTCCCTGTCCGCGCAGCGGCGGCCCAGATGGAGGGACCGCCAGAGAGAGCAACAGCGCTCCGGGAAAAAAGAACGTTCCGCCCAAGCGGAATTGCCCGGAAGAACGCGAAGCGCCCGCAAGGAAGGGACGCCGGACCGGTTGGCGGGGAAGATGGCGTCTCCGTCGTGACTGGGGTTGGTTCGGGAAAACGAAGCCGCTGGAAATTCGCCCCCGAGCCCGGCCGGACGACGCCGGATTTCACGACGCGCTTCGGCGTGACGGCTCGCTCTCGGGCCGAGACTCACGTTCATCGCGATCAGCGACAGCGAAACGATCCCGCAGCAAGTCCGCTCGCGCCCGGCGTCGGACAACGGCAGCCACATCTGGGACCTGATCGAGATCGCGTGACGGTTCACGGCTGCACGATGCAGCGTTAGCGCACTGAGCGGCAGGCGTCCGCCCTACCGAAATCGGTGTAGCGGGCCTCCCGCGAACTCGGCAGGGGCCGACGGTTGAGGAACCGGCGTCGTGGAAAAAAGTAGAAGCGTCACGAAGCAATCCCGCTCCGGGCATTCACGAAAAGGAGACGCATGAAAACGAATACTCTCGCACCGCAGCCCGGTGCCTCGCGTGTCGAACCTCAACCGGCTCGCGAACCACGCTACCAGATCTATCGCCAGGCCCGGGCCGGCAACTTCATGCCTGAATTCAAAACCGATTCTCCCGTGGAAGCGGTCGAGATGTTTGCCCTGATGGCTCCCGCTTTCGACGGCGGCGCGATTCGTCTCTGGGATCACGCCGCCCAGCACGTGAGCGCTTCGGTGGAGTGGCGGCCGGAGCAGACCGCGTTCGGCTTCGTCGTGTATCATCGCACGAACCTGTATCACGACCGGCTCCTCGGCGTGCTGGCCCGCCACATCGCGGAGCGCGAGGCGATGCGCCAAGAGATTCACCACAGCCTCCGCCTCAGCGCCTGACGCCATGAATCCGACGAGTCGCGCCATCCTCCAAACCGTGATCGCCACGGACGGCTCGCTCACGCCCGGCGAGCGCGACTTTGTCCAGCGGCTGATTTCGGGCGAGACGACGGCCTTGGCGTCGGCGGCTTCGCCGGCCGATGAACGCCTGCTCGTGACTCAGAAACGAGCCGCCGAGCTACTGAGTGTCAACCGGGTGACCATTTGGCGGATGACGCGGGATTGCCTGCTACACCCGGTCGAAATTCTGCCGGGAATGTGGCGCTATCCGTTCAACGAGATTACGCGACTTGCGCAACGCGGAGCGGCTGCTGCCGCCAGCCCTCCTCGGGAGGGTCTCGGCGCCAAAGTCGCTACGGCCGCCTAAAATTGCTCCTGCTTTCGGCACCGGGCCACCCTGAAAAGGGTGGCCTTCTTGTTGATCTTCAGAGGGGAAAATTCAGGTGCGGTGCCTGAAGGCCAGAGGGGAAAACGCGTTTTTCCGCTCGAAAAAATGTTTGGCGCAATGTTTGGTTTTGGGGTCTTAAAGTTGCCTTGTGTCACCTGTGGTTGCACGCGGGCAGTCGCTCTTTCGAAAATCGCGCAAGTCATTAAGCAGAAACCCCCGGGAGCAGTTTCCGGGGGTTTCAAATTGGGTGCAGGGGTTGGATTTGAACCAACGACCTTCAGGTTATGAGCCTGACGAGCTACCAGGCTGCTCCACCCTGCAACAAGTGAGGAGGGGTGAACGTGCCTGACACGCAATGACTGTCAATGGGCATTTCTGAAAAAGTTCGTTGGCGCTCCGGCTTCGGGTTGGCCTCGAGCTGGAGCTTCCGTTCGAGCTTGGGTTTTCCTGCGAGTTTGGGTTCTTCCTCGAGCCTGCCCTTTCCCTCGAGCTGAATCTTTCCCTCGAGCTGGAACTCCCCCTCGAACTCGGACTTTCTCTCGAGCCTGGATTTTGCCTCGAGGTTCAGCAGGAAGGACTTGGCTTCCAGGCCGCCTGCGAAACCGGTCAGCGAGCCGTTTGAACCAATCACCCGGTGGCAGGGGGCGATGATCGAGATGGGATTCCGGCCGTTGGCCGCGCCCACTGCACGCACCGCGGCCGGGCGGCCGAGCTGCGCCGCGAGCTGCGCATAGCTTAGTGTTTGGCCGAACGGTATCTCGGTCAACGCACGCCAGACCTGCTGCTGAAATTCCGTGCCGATGAAGGCGAGCTTCAGCGCGAATGTCGTCCGCTCGCCCGCGAAATATTCCGCAAGCTGCCGCTCCGCCTCCCACAGCACGGGATGCTCGCGGCTTTCAAACGCTTCCTTGCGCACGAACCACGGCACGCGCGCCGGCTCGTCGTTTTCCCACAGAATCGCAACCAGACTATCGTCACTCGCCACAAGCCGCAGCTCTCCCACGGGCGATGGAAATTGTTTATAGGCGTATTTCATTTTCTTCCTGAGTTGAGGATCACGGACCTGACCAATCCTGGTCGTCCACACTTTTGTTCGCACGCACTATGCGCTTTTTTCCAACCACGTGCTGGCCATTTTCGGACATCGAAACGAAATAATTTCCATGTCCGAAAATGGCGAGAATTCCGCGGCAAAACAGCTATCGTGCGTCCATGCGCAGTTCCGATTCAGCGAATAACCACGCTCAAAGTGGCCCAACTGCGGTCGTCCGTGGCCGCCTTGATCGACCTAGCCGTGACGTTCAGTCCGCCGTCGAAGCCACGGCCGCGTACCGCGCCCTCGCCTCGCGCGACCCCCGTTTCGACGGCGTCTTCTTCGTGGGCGTGACGTCCACCGGCATCTACTGTCGGCCCATTTGCCCGGTGAAGACACCGCAGCAAAAAAACTGCCGCTTCTTCAACAGCGCCGAGGCCGCGGAAAAATCCGGCTTCCGCCCATGCCTTCGCTGCCGTCCCGAACTCGCCCCCGGCAACGCTCCCGTCGACCACGCCCATCGCATCGCTGCGCTCATGGCTCATCGCATCGAAGAGGGCCTCGTCGAGGACGGCGCCGGCCTCGAAGAAATCGCCGCGGAATTCCATCTCAGCTCACGCCAGCTCCGCCGCATCATCCAACAAGAACTCGGCGTCTCCCCTATCGAGCTCCTGCAAACGCGGCGCCTCCTGCTCGCGAAACAGCTTCTCACGGAAACAAAACTTCCCGTCATCGAAATCGCTTTCGCCAGCGGCTTTTCGAGCCTGCGACGTTTCAACGACGCCTTCCGCGCTCAATATCGCATGCCGCCAACCCGCCTGCGCAAACAGGCCAACGGCGACCTCACCTCCGCCGAATCACTCGGCGCCACCACCACGCTTCAACTGGCTTACCGTCCGCCCTTCGACTGGGCTCATTTGCTCGCGTTTCTCGAGGGCCGCCGCATCCGCGATGTCGAGTTCATCGTCAACGACGCCTATCTGCGCACGGTGCGCCTCGGCAAACACAGCGGCTGGATCAAGGTCACGCACGCACCGACGAGACGCGCGCTGAACGTCGAGCTCTCGAATTCCCTCACTCCTGCGCTGCCCGCGCTTCTCGGCCGCCTCCGCAATCTTTTCGATCTCGCCGCCCGACCCGATCTCATCGCCGACCACTTGGCAAAAGATCCTGTCCTGAAAGACGGCATCGCCAAAAACCCAGGCATCCGCGTGCCAGGCGCATTCGACGGCTTCGAGATGGCCGTGCGCGCCATCCTCGGTCAGCAGATCACTGTCAAAGCCGCGACGACGATCGCGGGACGTTTTGCCGAGGCTCTCGGAAAAAAAATCGCCACACCCTTTCCCGAACTCACCCGACTCACGCCGCTCGCGGAGCGTGTTGCCCGCGCCAGTATCGATGATGTTGCAAAGCTCGGCATCGTCAGCGCGCGCGCCAAAACCATCATCGCTCTCGCCCAGGCGTTTGATTCGGGCTCGCTGCGTCTCGACGCCAATGCACTGCCCGAAGAGGCCATCGAAAAACTGGTCAACTTTCCCGGTGTCGGACAATGGACCGCTCACTATATTGCGATGCGCGGGCTGCGCTGGCCGGACGCGTTTCCCAAAGAGGATATCGCAGTGCGCAAAAATCTCGGCAACGTCTCGCCGAAGCGCGCCGAAGAACTTTCTCAAGCCTGGAAGCCGTGGCGCAGTTATGCGGTTATGCATATATGGAACCAGGCCAGTCGCCAGCCTGAGCGGCCGCTTACTGGCGTTCCCCACCAGGACGTGAAAACATTCCGGAGGTCTCGCTCGGTTAACGCCCGATAGCCCGGAAATGCCGGCGGAATATCATTCGCCGCATGAAAGCCGTAGTCATGAAATCATTCGGCGGCCCGGACGTGCTCAAACCCACGGAGCTGCCCAAACCACATCCAAAAGTCGGCGAGATTCTCATCCGCGTCCGCGCTGCCGGAATCAATCCGATCGACTATAAAATACGTTCCGGAAACTACACGCGCGCCAAATCCGAATTGCCCTCCGTCCCCGGCCGCGACGTCTCCGGCCAGGTCGAGGCGCTCGGGCCCGACGTGAGCGGCCTGCATGTCGGCGACGAGGTTTATGCCTTCCTCGCGTCGCACAGCGGCGGCTACGCTGACTTCGCGATCGCCCAAGAAAACGAGGTCGCGCTCAAGCCGCGCACACTCGATCACACGACCGCGGCGGCCGTTCCGCTCGCAGGCGTGACCGCGTGGCAGGCGCTCTTCGATTATGGAAATCTCAACCCCGGCCAACGCGTGCTGATCCACGGCGCTGCCGGCGGCGTGGGCCACTTCGCCGTCCAATTTGCCAAGGCGCGAAACGCGACGGTGTTCGCGACCGGCGGTCCGCAGGATTTGGATTTCCTCCACAATCTCGGCGCCGACAAGGTCATCAATTACAAGGAAGAGGCCTTCGAGGATGAGGTCAGCGAAATCGATCTCGTCGTCGATTTGATCGCTGGCGAGACCCAGCAGCGCTCCTGGAAAGTGCTGAAGCGCGGCGGCACGCTCGTCTCGACACTTTCCCAGCCTTCCGAAGAAGAGGCCTCGCAACACCAAGCGCGGGCCAAAGCCTTCATGGCAAAACCGACGCGGCAGATTCTCACGGAGATCGCGCAACTGATCGACGCCGGCAAAGTTCACGTCGTGCTCCAAAAGACCTACCCGCTCGAACAAGCTGGCCAGGCGCAGGACGACCTCGAGCACGAGCACTCAAAAGGAAAACGCGTCCTCGTGCTTTCGAAATAACCAGACGAGTTGCTCACGAATCACACGAAGTGCACGAACTCAAACCTCGATCCATTTCCCACGGAATGCACCGAAAACACAGAAGGACGCGAACCACTGAATTCGAATTCTGAATTCTATTCCGTGCTTTCGGTGTCTTCCGTGGGGAAATTTGTATTTTGATTTTCGCGTGCTTCGTGTGATTCGTGGGCTCTCAAAAAAAGTGCCTGCGCCTTAGGAGCTAACTCGCCACGCGTATCCGCTGTCCAAATACATCGACCATGTCGCCGAGCATGTGGGCGACCCGGCTGCCCAGCGTCCGCTGATTTCCCCAGCTGGACGTGGAAAGAGACGGCCGATGCAGATTCCACACAGCCGCGCAAATTTCCTTGGTGTGCCGGCTCTCGTAGAGAAATCCGTCGACCTTCGTCGGATGCCGCGCAACGCGCTCCGCGAATTCGCGCGGGTAGTTCGGATCCGGCGCGTACAGCGTGCCCAAGTCCAGATCGATGCGCTCGATTCCTTCTCCCGTCGTCAGGTCGACGAGATGCAGGTCCGGCATCTCGACATCGATGAAAACCCGTTCTGCAAAATCGTTCGCCTCGATGATCGGCACCAGCCCGGCCTCGCGCGCGAGATGAAGTTTATCGCCGTACAATTCAAGAAACGATGTCCGCTCCGATGGTGAAAGATACAGGCACTCCACACTGCCGCTGGAAGGCGTGAGGCGCGCGGAGGGCGAAGAAAAGAAAAGCGTGCTGGCCTTCGCGTACTTCGACCACCGCAGATTCGTCCACATCTTCGCGCGCGCAGTTGTCGTGATCAGCGTCTTCTGGTCGAAAACCGCCTGCTCCACCGGCTGTCGCAAATGCCGCGTGGGATCGCTCGTGCTCACCGGTTACTCCGCTTCGCTTTCAGCCGCGGCCACCACGCGATCGACTTTGCCCGCGCGTAACGCCGCGAGCGGCAACCCTTCCGTCAACGGATGCGGCTGCAGGAAAAAAACAAACGGCGTGATGTCCGAGTAACCCGGACGGTTCGCGAGCGTTTTCAAAACCTGGCTCAACCCCGGTAGCGGTCCGCTGCCGTCTTCGGCAAATTGCCAGACCGGAAACAACAGATCGCCGTGTCCGTCGCGGATCGAAATCAAGCGCTTCTCGCGCGCGGCGCGGCGCACGGTTTCGGCATTCAGCTCCTTCTTCGGATTATGTCCGAGATATGCCGCCGCCGCTTTCTTCGCGTCGACGCATCCGCCTTCGCGGGCCAGCAGCGTCAAACGCCCGCCGAGGCCGGCCAGCTTGAAACGCCCTTCCGGCGCCGCATAGGCCGTCGTGACGGAACGCACGAGGAGTTGAAGAATGTTCTCCAACGAGACGCCGCGCTCCGCTGCGTCTTGGATAAGCTCAGGCACAACTCGCTCTGCCACTGTGGTTGCCATGAGGGAAATGTTGGCGTCGTTGCTTAACTTTGTCAACCCAACTAGACCAACTTACCCCAGGACTCAACGGAGCGCCGGCCTCCCGGGCGGCCAACCCTAAAAGTGCCCCGCTTCGCGGGGCGCTAGATTCGATTGCCGGCCGGGAGGCCGGCGCTCCGTTGCGAGCCGTTACGTTTAAGGGACCGATGCCTGCGCTCAGCTTGAATATCTACGCTCAGCTTGGACACTTACGTTGGCTTGGATACTTACGATCCGAATACCTCGCAACCGCGTCTGGAGACGCGGTTGCGATTGCTGTTCACGGTACACCGCCTACGCCAATTTGCGCCTACGCCAATTTACGCCTACGCCAATTTACGCCGACGCAAGCTCTTGCTCGGGAAGCGTGGGTTTTTGTGACGGCGCAGTCGCCCCGCTATCGGCTCCAGGGCCATCGTTCATCAGAACGGTCCGGCCAATGAAGATGCTCAACAAACTCGCTCCGACCGCGATCCAGCCGAGCCAGTTATAGTGCACCAAATGCCCGTCCGGCGCGCTGGACACGATCCAGCCACCGATGCTCGTGCTGATGCCCGAAGCCAAATCGCGCGCGCAACTGCTCAAGCTCATGAACGCCCCTCGCCGGCTCGACGGCACGGCCAAAGTCACGATCGCCTGAGCCGGCACGAAACGTCCGCTGGCGAAGATAAAGAACAAGCCGCTCAGCGTCAGCACGGCCCACACCGGCAAGGGCCCGGAGTTCGCGATCACGGTCACGACGACCACCGCCACGCACACGAGGTACGTGAACACGCGCATGCGCCCGTGCTTGTCGGCCAATTTTCCAACGCGCGGCGCCGTCAAGACGCTCAGGACGCCGCCCACGAAATAGACCAGAAAAAGATATTTTTCCGGCAGTCCGACATTTGACACGAGATACGGCGACAGCAGCGGGATCACCGTGAAATGCCCGAACACCGTCGCGCCCATGAACAACAGCGCGCGACCGGCATTCACATCCTTCAACAGTTCGCGAAACGCGCGGCTGCGTTGCTCGCCTTCGCGCAAATGCGAGCGCACCGACGGCAACTTGAAATAGCCGAGCGTCCACATGATTGCGGCGATGCCGACGAGCAGCATGAAGGGCGCGCGCCAGCCCGCCATCTGGGCCAACTGCAAACCGACCGGCACGCCCAGCGCCGCGGCGAGCGCGAAGGCCGTCATCACAATGCCAATACCGGCCGCGCGACGCTGCGGCGGCACCACGTCGCTGACGATCGTCAGGAGAAGCGATCCGGACACGCCGCCGAATGCTCCGCTTATGACGCGCGCCAGCATCAGTTGATGCGCCGTCGCAGCGAAAGTGCAGGCCAGGGTGCCGAGCCCGAAGCCACCATAGGCGGTGAGCAGCAGCGTGCGCCGATCGTAACGGTCGATCCACGGCGCGACGAGCAAACCGACGACACCCGAAGCAATCGTGTAAGCAGCGACAAGCGCGCTGAATTGTCCGGGACCGATGCTCAGCTCACGCATGAACTGCGGCCCAAGCGGCATCATGATCATGAAGTCCATGATGTGGGTGAACTGAACCGCCGCGAGGAGCAGCAGGATCAGTCGCTCAGAAGATTTGGGCGTAGCCATAAGACGTATTCAATTAGTGGATTCAGCAGTTCGAACGAAGCGGATTCCGCCACGATACACCGCTCACGCGAATTAACTTCGACCCGGCACAGTTTCGGCCCAGCCTCCGCCGAGCGCTTTGATCAAGGCGACGCTCGTGACCAGGCGCTGAGCGCGCAGTTGCACAAGCGCTCGCTCTGCGCCCAATGCACTGCGCTCGCTGTCGACCACCTCGAGATAACCGACGTAGCCAGCGTCGTAGCGCGTGCGTGACAGGCCGGCGGCTTTCCTCGCATTCGCCGCGGCGCGCTCCTGCGCCGCGACTTGCTCGTCGAGCAGCCGACTGGCCGTGAGCGCATCCTGCACTTCGCGAAATGCGATCAACACGCTCTGGCGATATTGCGCGACGGCTTCATCGAAAGCCGCTTCAGCCCGCCCGAGATTCGCGCGATTTCGACCGCCTTGAAATATGGGCAAATAAAGCCGCGGACCAAAACTCCAGACCCGTTGATCCCAGCGGAAAACATTATCGAAATCCGCCGATTCGTAACCGGCCGCGCCCGTGATCGAGATGTCGGGAAAGAAAGCCGCCTTCGCGACTTTGATCCGCGCATTCGCCGCGAGGAAGCTGTCCTGCGCCGCCGCGATGTCCGGCCGGCGCTCGAGCAACGAGCCGGGAAGGCCGATCGGTATCGCCGGCGGACGATGCACGGCGAAATCGATTTTCTTCTCGATCGCGGCGCGGAAACTCGGAGCCGGTTGACCGACCAAAACAGCGAGCGCCGTCTCGAGTTGCGCGTAGCGCTGCTCGATGCCCGAGGCTTCCGCCTCGACGGTCGCAAACTCCGTTTCGGCGCGAGCCAGATCGAGATCAGTGGCCGTGCCGCTATGCAGCCGCGCGGCAATCACGTCGCGCGCTTCGCGTCGTGTCGCAACGGTATCGCGGACGATTTCGAGTTCGCGGCTCGTGGCGCGAAGACTGATGAACGTCTCCGCGACTTCGGCGGTGAGCGCGAGCCGCGCCGCGGCGAACAACTCACTTTGTGCGGAGAGTTCGCGGCGCGCGGCCTTGTTGGAATTTCGCACCCTGCCCCACAAATCCAATTCGTACGACGCGGTCAGCGGTACGTTGATGTAGTTGGTTGTTTGATACAGCGTGTCCAGGCTGCGGCCGCGGCTCGCCGCCGCGTCGACTTGCACCGACGGGAAAAAGGCCGAGCGGGCCAGCCCTGCCGCAGCCCGCGCCTGATCGACGCGAGCCGCCGCGGCCACGAGATCCTGATTTTGCGCGAGGGCGCGCTCGATCAGCGCGGTCAGCGCGGGGTCGTCGTAGAGTTTCCACCAACCTTCGGAGGTAGCGGGCGCTTCCCCAGCGACTTTCCAGCGTCCGAGATCGGCATCGCGGTAGGCCGCGGGAATCGCGACATTGGGACGCGTTTCTTTCGCGGCGAACAACGAAGTCGCAGCAGTGCCAGCGAGGGCCAGAGACGTGATGATTCTGAATGTCTTCATGGATGATATTTCCTCCGTTGTATTCACTTGTGCACTACGACGACGTCCTCGTTCGCCGGCAGCGGGAAGGGCTTCGCCTCCGCCTTCTTTCTCGAGAGCTTTTCCAGCACGACGTAAAACACCGGCGTGAGGAAGAGGCCGAAGAGCGTCACACCGATCATGCCGGAGAACACCGCCACACCCATCGCGCGGCGCATTTCCGCGCCGGCGCCCGTCGAGACAACCAGCGGGAAGACACCCGCGATGAACGCGATCGACGTCATCAGGATCGGCCGCAGACGCAGGCGAGCCGCGTCCAACGCTGCCTCGACGATGCCCAAACCTTCGTCGCGCCGCTTCAACGCGAACTCGACGATCAAAATCGCGTTCTTCGCCGCGAGGCCGATCAGCACGATGAGTCCGATCTGCGTGAAGATATTGTTATCGCCATGACTGAGCCACACGCCAACCAGCGCGGCGAGCAGCGCCATCGGCACGATCAGAATGACGGCGAACGGCAGACGAAAACTCTCGTATTGAGCCGCGAGGACGAGGAACACGAGCAGCACGCTGATCGGGAAGACGAGCATGCCTGTATTGCCCGCGATGATACGTTGGTAGACGAGTTCGGTCCAATCGATCGCCATGCCGCGAGGCAGGTTCGCCGCCGCGAGCTCAGCGATCTTTGCCTCGGCCTGGCCCGAGCTGAAACCGGGGGCGGCGGCGCCGTTGATTTCCGCTGCGGGATAGCCGTTGTAGCGCATCACGCGGTCGGGACCGTAGTTTTCATGCACGTCGAGCAGCGTGCCGAGCGGGACCATTTGCCCGGCGTTGTTGCGAGTTTTCAATGCCGTGATCGACTCGGCGCGCTCGCGGAAAGGCGCGTCCGCCTGCGCAATCACCTGGTAGGTTCGCCCGAAGCGGTTGAAATCGTTCACATAAAGCGAACCGAGATAGATCTGCATCGTCTCGAAAACGTTCGCCAAAGGGATGCCCTGCGACTTCGCCTTCGCGCGATCGACGTCAACCTGAAGCTGCGGCGTGTTCACCGTGAAGCTTGAGAAGACGCCGGCGAGTTCGGGCGATTCGTGAGACTTCGCGATCAAGTCCTGCGTTGCCTGATACAACGCGTCGTAGCCGAGATTGCCGCGGTCTTCGACGTACAACTTGAAGCCGCCAATTTGCCCGAGGCCCTGAACGGCCGGAGGCGGGAAAATCGCGATGCGCCCATCCTGGATTTGCGCGAACTCGGCCTGGAGCTGCTTCGCGATCGCGGGCCCGCTCAGATCGGCCGACTTTCTCTCGTCGAAATCCTTCAGCATCACGAAAACGATGCCGCTGTTCGTGCTGTTGGTGAATCCGTTGATCGAGAGGCCGGGAAACTGAATCGTGTGACTGACGCCAGGATGCTTCAGCGCGATGTCCGCCATGCGCCGGATGACGCTGTCGGTTCGATCGAGCGAGGCGCCGTCGGGCAATTGGGCGAAGGCGACGAGATATTGTTTATCCTGCGTCGGCACGAAGCCCGACGGCGTCTTGAACAAACCGAAGCCGGTCAACGCGAGCAGGCCCACGTAGACGATCAGCGCAATCGCACTCAGGCGAATGATGCGCGCGACACCGGCCGAATATTTCGCCGAGGCCCACTCGAAGAACCGGTTGAACGGGCGGAAGAGCCAACCGAGGCTCGCGTCGAGAAAACGCGTCAGCCGATCCTTCGGCGCGTGGTGATCGCGGAGCAGCAGCGCGCTGAGCGCGGGTGAGAGCGTGAGCGAATTGAACGCCGAAATGATCGTCGAAATCGCGATCGTGATGGCGAACTGCTTGTAGAATTGACCGGACAATCCGCTGATGAACGCAGTAGGAATGAACACTGCCGAGAGCACGAGCGCGGTGGCCACGATCGGTCCCGTCACTTCGCGCATCGCCTGCCGGGTCGCGTCGAACGGCGAGAGCCCGAGGGCGATATTTCGTTCGACGTTTTCGACAACGACGATCGCGTCATCCACCACGATGCCAATGGCGAGCACGAGGCCGAAGAGCGAAAGGGCATTGATGGAAAATCCGAGCGCGTGCATCACCGCAAACGTGCCGACGAGCGAGACCGGCACGGCGGCGAGCGGAATGATCGACGCGCGCCAGGTTTGGAGGAACAACACCACCACGAGCACGACCAGCACGATCGCTTCGAGCAGCGTGTGAACGACGGCCTCGATCGAGCTGCGCACGAAAATCGTCGGATCGTAGGCGATCGAGTAGTCGAGGCCCTCCGGGAAATTGGCCTTCATCTCTTTCATCGCGGCGCGCACTGCGTCGGAGGTGGCGATCGCGTTGGAGCCCGGAAGCTGCGCAATCGGCAGCGCGACGGCGGCCTTGTTGTTCAACAATGAGCGCAGGGCGTACTCCGACGCGCCGAGCTCCAATCGGGCGACATCGCGGAGAAGAACATTTTCCCCATGCTCGCCGGTCTTGATCACGATCTCGCCGAATTGTTCTTCGTCGAGGAGCCGCCCCTGCGTGTTGATCAGCAGCTGCGTATCCACGGGAGAAGATACAGGTTGCTGGCCGACCGAGCCGGCCGCGACCTGGACATTCTGCTCGCGGATCGCCTGCACGACCTCAGCGGGGGTGAGGCCTTTGGCCGCGACTTTGTTCGGGTCGAGCCAAACGCGCATCGAGTAGTCGCCCGAGCCGAAAATTCTCACGTCGCCCACGCCCGGCAGACGCGCGAGTTCGTCGCGAACCTGCAACGTGGCGTAATTGCGAACGTAAACGTCGTCATAACGGCCATCGGGCGAGAAGAGGTGCACGACCATCAGGAGATCGGGCGAGGCCTTCTTCGTCGTGATGCCGAGGCGCCGCACCTCCTCGGGAAGCTTTGGCTCGGCTTGGGCGACGCGATTTTGCACCTGCACCTGCGCGGTGTCGAGGTTGGTGCCGAGTTTGAACGTGATGGTCAGCGTGAGCACGCCGTCGCTCGTCGCCTGCGAGTACATGTAGAGCGAGTTCTCGACGCCGTTGATCGATTGCTCGAGCGGCGTGGCGACAGTTTCGGCGATCGTCTTCGGATTCGCGCCTGGATAGGACGCGCGGACGACGACGGTGGGCGGCACGACTTCAGGATACTCGCTGATCGGCAGGAGTTTCATCGAAATCGCGCCGACGAGAAAGATGATGATGGACAAGACGCCGGCGAAGATCGGGCGCTTGATGAAGAAATCTGAGAAATTCATGGCGTGTGGCTAAGGCAGTGGCCAGAAGCCGCCCAGTGAAGGGCGGCTCTGGTCGAATTGCGTGGAAACGGTTCGGTGTGCGGCGGAGTTAGTTCGCTGCGACGTTTGCGCCGTCCGGAGTTGGCGCGGCGTTTTTCTTGTCGTTCGCGGCAACCGCGAGTTCAGGCTCAACAACCATTCCCGGACGAACGCGTTGAAGACCGTTTACGATAATCTGTTCACCCGGCTTGAGCCCCTGGCGGACGACGCGGAGTCCCTCCTGCGACGATCCGATTTTCACCGTTCGATACGCGACCTTGTGGTCGGGCGTGACGGCAAAGACGAACTTCTGGCTTTGATCCGTGCCGATGGAACGCTCCGAAATGAGCAGCGCTTTTTCCGGCGCGCTCACCGGGATGCGCACCCGGGCGAAGAGTCCAGGCACGAGTTCGCCGGATTTGTTCGGGAACACCATGCGGAACTTCAGGCTGCCTGTGGCGGGATCAACGCGGTTGTCGGTCGATTCCAAGTATCCGTGGCGCGAATACGTGGACTCGTCGCCCAATTGCAGCACGACCGGGACGTGGCCATTTTCGAGTGGAAGCTGGCCAGAGGCGAGAAGCCGGTTGAAGCGCAGGACCGTTCCCTCGTCGACATCGGCATAAACGTAAGCGGCGTCGGTCGTGACGATGCGGGCCAGCATGGTCGCGCTGCCCGTTGCGCCGGAAACGAGATTTCCCGGCGTGACGTAGGCGCGCGAGATGCGGCCGGCGATCGGCGCGCGAACCTCGGTGAAGTCGAGGTCGAGTTTTGCCGTGGCCAGTGCGGCTTCGGCGGCGAGCTGGGCGGCCTTTGCTTCAGCCAGGCGGGAGCGACGGGTGTCGGCTTCTTCAAGCGAAATGGCTTTTTGGCGGAAGAGTTCCTCGGCCCGGTTCGCCTCGCGCTGAGCGATGTCGACATGAACGCGGGCGCGCTCGACTTCGGCCTGCGCCATGTCGAATTGCGCCTTGAACGTGCGCGGATCGATCGTGAAGAGGACGTCGCCGGCTTTGACCAACTGGCCGGACTGGAAGTGAACGGCTTCGATCTGGCCGGAGACTCGGGCGCGGAGCTCGACCGTTTCGAGCGCATCCACGCGCCCGGTGATTTCCTCGGACTCCGTGACGACGCGCTCCTCGACGGGAGCGACGGTCACCCGCGGAGCCGGAGGCGCAACCTTGATGCCGGGGCTAGCTGGAGTGCCCGCGGCTTGAGCGCGACTGACGACGTAAGTGCCGGCGCCCTCCAACGCCAGGAGAGTGACCAGCGCCAGAGCAAGCCGGCGGGTGCGGGTGTAGTGCTTTTTAGGATACTGAACATTTTCGAGAGACATGGTGCGTGTTGAAAAAAATTGAGTGTATTCAGAAATAAACTACGCAGCCGCCGGCGGCAGGGCCTTGTCCAGGTGGCTGGTGATGTACTGCGGTCCGACCAGGCCGACGATGCGGTCGATTTCCTTGCCGTCGCTGAAGAGGACGAGCGTCGGCAACGAGCGGATGTTGAAAGCGGCGGCCAACGCGTCTTCGGCGTCGACGTCGACTTTCACGATCGCGACCTCTTCGCCGCTTTCCTCGGCGACTTGGTCGAGGACGCGGGCGAGGGCTTTGCAGGGCCCGCACCAAGCAGCCCAGAAATCGACCAGGACCAGGCGCGAACGCGAGGCCTCGATGACGTCTTGGGCGAAGGATTGGGCGGTGGCGGAAACGAAAGTGTGTTCGGTGGTGGTGCTCATGTTTTCTTTCTCCTTTGTGACTATCAGGTGTCAGTAGTTGACTATCTATCTAGTATTTTGCTCTGAAAAAGGCGCTCGCGGTGAAGCGGCGCCTGAAAGTGGAACGCGGGTTAGACGGTGGGGGTTGCGATGCTCTTCGCGCCGATGAGACCCATGGCCATAGCCGGCAGGTTTTTCAGCACTGCGGTGTCGTTGAGAATACGCGCTTGAGAGAGAAGCCCCTCCACCATCGCCATGAGGCAGAGCGCCTTCTCCGCGGGGTCGCACGGAGCGATCTCGCCCGCGGCCACCGCATCACGTATCGCGGACTCGTAGTAACGGCGTTTCCGGCCGACGATTTCGCGCATCTTTTCACCCAGGCGAGGCTCCTGGTCGGTCATCTCGCAGCCAATGCAGAAGTACGGGCAGCCCAGCACCTTGCCGGTCTCTTGTTTCAGCTCAACCTGGCGGTCGTAAGCGCGTTTGAAGGCCTTGTCCAACCGCTCGAGCGGACTGAGCAGCGGGGAAAAAATCTCGTCCATCAGCGGCTTCGTGTGCGTCGACCAAAGATGCTCGAGCGCAGCCACGGCCAAGTCCGCCTTCGATTCGAAGAAATAATAGAAACTACCCTTCTTCACCTTCGACCGATTGCAGATGTCGTCGATCGTGACCGCGCCGTAGCTCTCCTCCCAGATCAAATCCAGGGCGGCATTCATCAGACGCTCGCGGCCATCGCTTACTCTTCCCATGGCCGAAAGAATTGTTTACTAAATGGTCAAATGCAAGCCCGATTTCAAAATTTCCTTTTTTGCCCACGAATCCACGAAATGCACGAAATTCAAAATACAAATTTCCCACGGAAGACACGGAAAGCACGGAATAGAATTCAGAATCCGAATTCAGTGGTTTGAGACCTCCTGTGTTTTCGGTGTCTTCCGTGGGAAATGGATCGAGGTTTGAGTTTCGTGAACTTCGTGTGATTCGTGGGCAAAAAAATTGGCCTCCCTATTTGTCGGTGGGGTTCATCACCCGGAACGCCAAGGCCGCCAGGACGCCGCCGACAATCTCGGCGGAGATGTGAATCCAGATATCGGATACAGCGACCAGTTTCATGATCGCGATCGCCACCGCGACCGCGGGGTTGAAGGCGCCGCCTGAGATTGGTCCAACCGCAAACGCGCCAGCCATGACGGTCATGCCGATCGCGAGACCGTAAAACGAGTTGCCCGCATTCGCTTTCGCCGTCGCTGAATTCAAAATTACATAAACCAGCGCGAACGTGAAAAGCAGCTCCGCCACAAACGCCGGCCCAACCGCGCTCACCGACAACGGCTTCCCGTAGCCGACGAGATAGTTCACCACGCCCGATGCCGCGACCGCCGCAATCAACTGCGTGATGATATAGACAACGCCCTCGCGCGGGCTGCACCGCCCCCGCAACACCACGGCAATTGTGACCGCGGGGTTGTAGTGCGCGCCGGAGATATGTCCGCCGGCGAAGATCATGACCATGAGCACAGCGCCAATTGCCAGCGGAGGTATGACCCCCGGCGCGGCGGGAATCCCCGTGCAACCGATCGTCAGCACGAGGAAAAACGTCCCGATAAACTCAGCGAGATACTTGTTCATACGCCCGCGAAGCTGGCGAGCCGGACCGCGCGGCGCAAGCGGGTGCATTGTAGCATCTTTGTGAATACATCACGACAGCCAGCGCCGGCTTCAGAACCAAACGCGCTCGACGAACCAATAGAGACGATGCTGCGAAACTGCCGGTAGGCCAGAATCAGCCCGGCGAGATAAAGCATGTGATCGTAACCGGTCAGGATGTGCTCGACGGGCCGCACTCCGGCCATGACTTTGCCTCCTAAAATCCGCGCCCACAGATCATGGATCGGGAAATTTTCCCAAGAATGCATGAGTGCCGCGCTTCGCACTAGCGGAGCGAAAGTTTTCGCTCTATCTACGAACTCCCCACGGAAGATTACCCCCAAGTCTTCCCCGGACACGGAGGCCTCGCGTCCCCGCCACCAGATGAAGAAATCCGACCCCAGACCCTACCTTTACGTGCTCGATGACGAGCCTGACCAAGCGATGCTCGTGGGCCTCGCCGCGCAGCGATCCGGCGAATTCGCCGATGTGCGCACCGCGATCGACTCACAGTTGGCCTACCACCACCTTCTCGAGGTGGCAGACGATCCCGAGCACCGCCCCAGCTTGATCATGATCGATTGGAAAATGCCACGGATGCACGGCGCGGACTTCGCGGCTGCGCTCCAGGAGCATCCGGAACTGCGCAACATCCCCGTGATCGTCATGAGCAATTCCGGCGACGAAGCCGATCGCACGCTGGCTCTCGAATGCGGTTGCAAGGCCCTTTACCAGAAGCCGTCTGCTTTCGCGGAGCTGGTCGACCTGCTGATTCAGATTCGCCGCCAATATTGCGCCCTGCGCACGCCGTCCGGCGAAACGCCGTTCACCGCGCGTCCAGACGATTCGAACTTTTTCGCCGACCGCTGCGGCTCGGAAGCGCCGACATTCTAACGAGCGAATCACCAGGGGTATTTGCTTCGACCAGTTCGAGGCGGCTTCTTCGTCACATGTCGCCGCCTATGCTCCGCCTGATTTCCCGTTTCGTTCTGCCTTTCCTCGTCACTCTGCCCCTGACCGTATTGGCCGCGGAGAAAGTTGCGGGCAACAGCTCCGCCGAGCTCACACTCAACGATCTCGAGTATCTCGAGATGCCAGGCCTCAACGTCATGCTCGCCCATGACTTCTACCCTGAGGGCCATCAGGGTGGCGTGGGCATCATTCAGAACGATCAGCGCGTCGCGACCAATGGCGACCTCCGCCTCGAGCCAACGCCCGGTCAATGGGAGGCCGTCCCCGCCGTCGGCAAACGCCAGATCGACCGCGCGAAAAGCGAGATCAGCGTGCACATGTCGTACCCCGACGAGAAGAAGGACCGAAAGGGCTTCAACCCCGTCATCTACCCGCGCGATCTCGCATTCGGCTACACGATCCGCGTTCGTCCCGAAGGCGCCGCGTTTCGCATCATCGTCGATCTCGATGCTCCGCTGCCCGCGGCGTGGGAAGGCAAAGTTGGTTTCAATCTCGAGCTCTTCCCCGGCGTCCTCTTCGGCAAATCCTATTACCTCGATGACCAATTCGGCATCTTCCCGCGCCAGCCGAACGGCCCGGGCGCGGTCGACGAAAAATTCATCGATCGCGAGGATCCTTTTGCCAACGGCTACCAGCTCGCGCCGCTCGCGACGGGCAAACACCTAACGCTTGTTCCTGAGTCAGATCGGCAGCGCCTGGAAATCGAATCCGTGCGCGGCGGAAAGCTCGAACTCCTCGATGGCCGAGCCCAGCACAACAATGGCTGGTTCGTCGTGCGCTCCGTCGCCGCCCCTGGCGCAACTCAGGGCGCGATCGAATGGTTGGTGAAACCGCATGCATTGCCCGGCTTCATCCACCAGCCCGTGGTCCAGGTTTCCCAAGTCGGCTACCATCCGAAGCAGCAGAAGGTCGCGGTCGTCGAACTCGATTCGCGCGACCATTCCGAGCACCCGATCCAAGTGCAGCGTGTATCCGAGAAAGGACTACGCGACACCGTGCTCGAACAAAAAGGGCACGAATGGGGAAAATTCCTCCGCTACCGAATTCTCCAGCTCGACTTCAGCGACATCCGCAAACCGGGCATGTACGTGGTGAAATACGGCGACCACGAAAGCGCCCCTTTTCAGATCAGCGAACACGTTTTCGACCGCAACGTCTGGCAGCCCACGCTGGAATATTTTCTGCCGATCCAGATGTGCCACATGCGCGTGAACGACCGTTACCGCGTCTGGCACGGCTGGTGTCATCTCGACGACGCCTTGATGGCGCCGACGAACTACAATCACTTCGACGGCTACATTCAGGGCCCCTCCACCCTGACCAAATACCAACCCGGCGAACACGTGCCCGGTCTCGATCGCGGCGGCTGGCACGACGCCGGAGATTTCGATCTGCGCATCGAATCTCAATCCGAGACGATTTACGGCCTGGCCCTCGCCTACGAGGCTTTTCACCCCGATTACGACAACACGACGATCGATCAGCAAAATCGCGTCGTCGAAATCCAGCAGCCCGACGGCAAGCCCGACGTGCTGCAGCAGCTCGAACACGGCGCCCTCACGATCGTCGGCGGCTACAAGTCTCTCGGCCGGCTCTACCGCGGCATCCAGACCGCAACCTTGCGCCAGTACGTCCTGCTCGGCGACCCGATCAACATGACGGACAATGTCGTGTATGATAAAACCAAATACGCCGATGGGAAGTCACCCGCCGTCGGACTGCCCGGCAGCAAGGACGACGATTGGGTTTTCACCGAGGAAAATCCCGAGCGCGAACTCGAGGTGGCCGCGGGACTGGCCGCGACGTCGCGTTCCCTGCGGGCGCTGAATGCTCCGCTGGCTGACGACTGTCTGCACATCGCGGAAGAACTCTGGACCGTAACAAAAGAAAAAAGGCCCGGTGCCCGCGTGCCAGTCGCCGTCGAGCTACTGCTCGCAACAAAAGAAAAAAAGTACGCCGACTTCCTCGTGAAGAACGTCGCGCTGATTTCCGATCACTTCGATCGCATCGGTTGGGTCGTGGGCCGCACTCTGCCGCTGATCGAGGACGCGGCCTATCACTCCACGATCGAGGCAGCCGCGAAGAAATATCGCGCGAAGATCGACGAACTCGGGGCGAAGACCCCCTACGGCGTTCCTTATGAGCCCGCGATCTGGGGCGCCGGCTGGCAGATTCAGCGCTTCGGCGTGCAGCAATATTTCCTGCACGATGCGCTGCCGGATATTTTCCCGACGACGTACATGCTCGACGCGATGAACTTCATTCTCGGCTGTCATCCCGGATCGAACACCGCGTCGTTTGTTTCGGGCGTGGGCGCCAAGTCATTGATTCCAGGATACGGCTTCAACCGCGCCGATTGGTCGTATATCCCCGGCGGCATCGGCTCCGGCACGGCGTTGATTCGCCCGGATTTTCCGGAGCTGATGGAGTGGCCCTTCTTCTGGCAGCAAGGTGAATACGTCCTCGGCGAAGGCACCGCCGATTACCTCTTCCTCATCCTCGCCGCCCAGCACGAGTTGAAGTGATGGCCCTGCGCTCCGAGAAATGCCACCTTCCTTGGCTTCTGCTAGACTAGAGGTGTGGCTGCCAACCGGCTCGCAACGGAGCGCCGGCCTCCGGCCGGCTTTTCGAATAAATCTGTCCCGCTTTGCGGGACGCTAGATAGGATTGCCGGCCGGGAGGCCGGCGCTCCGTTGCTTGACCTGATCCTCAAAACGGCGGCGGGATGGCTGACTCATCCGAGGCGTTAGGGTCCGTGGCAATGGGCTCGGCGGGCTTGCCCACGAAGAGAACGACTCCGGCGGCGATCGCGAGCAACGCACATGCGGCGATGAACCAATCACCGTGCTCGGTGTAATAGCTCTGCCGTCCGACCCAGCGGGCATCCCGCGTAATATTGAACGTCGTCGTCCCGCGAAAATACACGGTGTCTCGCTCGTCGGAAATTTTCTGTGTCATGACTTTTCGGATACCGCCGAATTCGTCGATCCAGCCGCTCCAGCCATTGTTGCCGCAACGCACGACCGGCCGCCGCGTTTCCACCGCGCGCAACACCGAATGCGCTGCGTGCTGATAGGCCGCCGCGCCATGGCCGTACCAGGCATCATTCGTCACCACCGCCAACAAGTCCGCGCCACTCGCCGCTTCCTCGCGTGAGATCTTCGAGAAAATATCCTCGTAACAAACCAGCGCTCCGATCGCGACCGCCCCCGAGCGCGTCGCCACCACCAACGGCGCGGTGCTGTCACCCGGCGTCGCGTCTCCGCCGACCTCGACGAACTTTTTGATCCAACCGAGCAAGGGCCGCAGCGGCACGTATTCGCCGAACGGCACGAGATGCTGTTTCGCGTAACTGGCCGATTGCAGGCCCGAAGCCGGATCGACCACAAACACGCCGTTGTACCATCTTTCGTTGGGCGTATCGAGATTCTCGAATGACACCGAGCCGAGCACGAGCGGTGTCTTCACGGCGCGTACCAGCGATTCCGTCCACGCCTGCACCTGCGGCTGACCTTTCACCGCAAAAGGTGTCGAGGCTTCCGGCCAGAGGATGAAATCCGGACTCGATTTCGCCGCGCGCGCGGTGAGCCCGCCGAGAGTATCGAAAATAAAATCGGATTTCGACGGATCCCATTTCACCGTCTGCGGAATATCCGGCTGCACCACTGCGACGCGCGTGAGCGGCTGCCGTTCCTGGTGAAACATGTCTCCAATCAGCAGAAAGCTGGGAAACATGAGCGCGAGCAGCGCGGCCATGAATTCCGGGCTGCGTTTCCGCAGACCTTTTTGTTTCTCGCGAAATAGTCGATGCGCGTACGCGGCGAAGCCGATGTTGAAGGCGATCAGAATAAACGAAACTCCGCTCGCACCCGTGTAGGCCGCGATCTGCAGCACGACGGACCGTTGCCACTGGCTCGCCGCGAGCGGCAGCCAGGGAAATCCCGTGAGAAACCACGTACGCGTCCATTCGAGAAGCACCCACGCGGCTGCGAGACCGAACATCGCAAAGATGCGCAGGCCGGTTTGCTTTCCGCGCATGCGCGGGATCGCCCACCACACCGCCAAATACCAAAGCCCCACCCACACGCCGATGAACGGCCCGAGCAAGAAAAGTCCGACCCACGTAACATGGTGCAACCACCCGAGCACAATGGTCCACGATACCGCTTGAGCGAGCAACACGGTGCCCGCGTACAATCGAAAGCGGGGTTGAAGATACGCCCAAAAAATCGCCGGAGCCGCGAACGCATAACCAAACTCGGCCGCCGGAAACGGCGGAAATGATCCGACAGTCAAGACGACTGTGAGCAGAAAAACCGAGACCGACCAAACGATGTCCGGGTGCTTCGTGTAGAAGTTCGGCTTCGGCGTGTACGGATCGAATTCGGTTTGCGCGTCAGAGGCCATGAAGCCGGGCAGCGTCGGTCAACCCAGCCGTTTCCTCAAGCCGGATGTGCGCTCAACTCCGCTCCGGCAAGGTCTGGCCGTCGCCCAACGTGACGTCCGGAATCGCGCTCTTCACCGGCGGCTCCGCCGTCGTCGCCGTCACGGGAAACGGCGGCGTGGTCGCATCCATCCCAAGTACAGCGGACGGCGCGCCCTCCGCCGCCGGCGCGTGCAACACGCTCATTGTTTGATAGGCGAGTTGGATCTGCGGATGCGTTTCCAGTTCGGCAATGAGACGGCGGTTGATGCGGTTCCTCAACGACGAGGAATGTTTGTAGTGGGAAACATAATACAAAATAAACTTCACGCCGCTGTCGGCGAGCTGGGTGTGGATCTTCGGTTCGTAGTGCGCGTCATCCACGCCATAGCGCTTGCGCATCACGCCTGCGGCCTCGCGCGCCGCGGCGAACTCGCTCGTCGTTTCCTCTGAAAGAACACGCATCAGCATCGTCATCGCCGTGGCGACCGGCGTCGCGTACGTGACCGTGACTTCGATTTTGCCCCAGATGAAGGGGTGTCCGTGCGTGTAGTTGAAGATCTTGGTTTTGAAAATGAAGTTGTTCGGCAGAATCACCACGCGGCCTGTCGGTTGATCCGTGCCAAGCCAGCCGTTGATTTCCAGCAGAGTCGTGCGGAGGAGCTGGATGTCGATCACGTCGCCTTTCGCAGTGTCGACCTCGAGGCGGTCTCCGATGCCGAATTTCCCTCCGAGCATGATGACGAACCATCCGAACATCGACGTGCACACGTCCTGCAGCGAAATCACCAGCGCTGCGCTCACCACCCCGAGCGTGGCCGCGACGACCGACAAATCGTCGAACAAAAATCCCGCCACCACGCCGACGGACAACAGCACGCCCGCGTAACGCGCCAGCCGGCGCGCGAGGATCAGATCCTCGTTTTTCATCACCAGCGGCAGGAGCGCGTATGAAGAAAGCAAATACAAGGCGAGCAGCGCGCCGAGCGCCACGGCGGGCCAGCGCAGGCGCTGATAATATGAATCCTGTAACGCGACGAATTGCTCCTTCTGAAGTTTCGTGCCGAGCTGCAGCAGATCGCCGCGCAAATTCAGCACCTGCTGCGAATGCTGCAACGCGTCGACTTGCGCGCTGATGAATGGAATGCGCTCACTCAGCGCCTTCTTCTGGCTGCGTTGATTGGCGATGAGGCGCTCCACTTTGGGATCGCTGTTGAAAAAACTGACCTGCTTCTCGAGCAGGGCGAGTTCCTCGTCGAACTTCGCGAGCTCCAACCGAGAAAGTTCGAGTCCGCCCTGGCTGACTTTCAGATTCCGCCCCAGATCGTCGCCAACGCCGTTCACCTGGTCCTCCAGCTTCTTCGATTTTCTCCAGCGAGAGTAGCTTTCGAACATCGCGCGCAAGCTGGAGCGCTGGTGCGGATCGAATTGTTTCAACTCCTCCCTCAGCCGTTCCGCATCGTGCGCGAGTTCGACGTCGAACTCGGCGGCTTCGCTTTGCAGGACCACCGCGCGCAGCTCTTCGTTTTTCGTGTAAACGCGCTCCTCCTGCTCCGCGAGTTTGTCGGCGGGCTGGCTGTTGCGTGCTCGTGCAGAGTTGAGCGCCGAGACGAGCGCGTCCCGCTCGCTCGCGACTTGGTGGCGGCGCGCCGCCAGATCATGTACACGGGCCTCGGCCTCTTCCACCGAATGATCGATCCCGCGCAATTTCTCGCGAAGCATGTCCGCGGTGTTGCGGCGCAAGTCTTCGGTTAGGTTTTTCGCCTTGGCCTCGATGGCCTGGCGCTCCTGCAGAATGCCGAGCTCCTGGCGAAGCCGCTGAAGACGGATATCCAGTCGCGAGCGCTCGTTGGTGTTGTTCGAGCTGTTGATTACATTTTCGAGCGTGCGAATCTGCTCCTGCAGACCGCTGATACGCTCATCGTCATTGGCGGTGCCAATGCTGGCACTCGAAAGAAAGCAAAGGACAACAGCTGCAAAAAGACCGAGCTGTCGCCAGAGGGGGCGGGGGCTGGACGGGCTCACGCCCCATAAACTGCCCTCAAGCGAAGGGCCGGACAAGACTCATCCGGCCCGGATCGCCCCGCGGCTGCCCAAGGGGTTTCCCGCAGGCAGCGCGGAGTAAGACCTCAGCTTCCGTGGCAGTTCTTGAACTTCTTGCCGCTGCCGCAAGGGCACGGATCGTTGCGGCCGACCTTGGGCATCGCCCGGCGGACCGTGACGTTCGGCAGCGAGATATTGGAACCGTCCGGAGCGTCCTCCACCGCGGTGGAAGCGCCGCCACTGGTCGTGATCGTCGTGCGAACTTCCGGCGCTGGCGCAGCGGCGCCTCGCGCCGGCGGCGCGACCGGCGTTTCCGGACCTTGCGTGCGAACGCTGCGGCTGAGAAGCGACAGCATGTTTTCGAACGACTGGAGATTCGTCGCGCTGCGGAACAAGCCGGTGCAAATCTGCAGGCGGACATTGTTCATCAGCTCTTCGAAATAGGTGTAGGCCTCGGCCTTGTATTCGACGAGAGGATCTTTCTGGCCGTAGCTGCGCAGGCCAATGGAGCGGCGGAGCTCTTCCATCTCGGTGAGATGCTCCTGCCAGTGATGATCGATCGCGTTGATGATCACGTAGCGCTCGAGCGACCCCAGCGCTTCGGGAATTTCGACGGACTCCTTAACGGCGTAAGCTTCCTTGATCCGGTTGATGATGACTTCCGCGATCGCTTCCGGGTTCGACCCTTTCAGGTCATCGGCTTTCAGCGAAATCGGGAAATGCGTGTTAACCCAGCCGATCAGACTTTCGATCGAGGCCTGAGACGCGCCGCCTTTTTCGCCGAAGCCGGCTGCGACGACGCGATTGTTCAGCTCTTCCTCGACTTGTTCGAAGATGATGTCTTTCGGGCGATCGGCGTGAATCGCGGCGTTGCGAATTCCGTAGATGACTTCGCGCTGCTTGTTCAGCACGTCGTCGTACTGAAGCAGGCGCTTGCGGATCGAGTAGTTCTGCTGCTCGACCTTTTTCTGCGCGCTCTCGATCGAGCGATTGAGCCACGGATGCTCGAGCTCTTCGCCTTCCTTCATCGAGCCCTCCATCAGGCGCGAGGCGAGATTTCCCTGGAGGAAGAGGCGCATCAGATCGTCTTCGAGCGAGAGGAAGAATTTCGTGAGACCTGGATCACCTTGACGAGAGCAACGACCGCGCAACTGGCGATCGATGCGCCGGGATTCGTGACGCTCCGTGCCGATAACGTAGAGTCCGCCGAGTTCGCGAACGCCCTCGCCGAGCTTAATGTCGGTACCGCGACCTGCCATGTTCGTGGCGATCGTCACGGCGCTGCGGCGACCCGCGCGGGAAACGATGTCTGCTTCCTGCTCGTGGTATTTCGCGTTCAGCACCGTGTGAATGATGCCGGCGCGCTTGAGCATGCGCGAAAGAACTTCGGAGGAATCCACGCTCACTGTGCCGACGAGCACCGGTTGACCGCGCTCATTCGCCTGCTGGATTTCTTTGACGACGGCGTTGTACTTGTCGCGGCGGGTTTTGAAAATCGAGTCGTTCTTGTCGATGCGGATGCACGGACGGTTCGTCGGGATGACTTGAACCGCGAGGCGGTAGATGTCGTTGAACTCCGTCGCCTCGGTTTCAGCCGTGCCGGTCATGCCGGCCAGCTTTTCGTACATGCGGAAATAATTCTGGATCGTGATCGTCGCGTACGTGCGAGTCTCGCGTTCGATCGTCACGTTTTCCTTGGCCTCCACGGCTTGATGGAGACCGTCGGACCAGCGGCGGCCCGGCATGACGCGGCCCGTGTTTTCGTCGACGATCATGACCTTGCCGTCTTGGACAACGTATTCGACATCGCGCTCGTAGAGTGAATAGGCGCGGAGCAGCTGGCTGATCGCGTGAATCTCCTCCGAGACCGCGGCGTAGCGCTGCTGCGATTCCAGTTTGATTTCTTCGCGGCGTTCCGGCGTGAGCGATGCGTCCTTTTCGAGCTCGCTGAATTCCGTCGCGAGATCAGGCAGGACGAAGGCGTCGGGATTATCGGGGCGGAGTTTCGTGCGGCCCGGCTCGGTCAAGTCGGCCTGGTGCTGGCGTTCGTCGATGACGTAGTACAACTCCTCCTTGAGCTTGTACATTTGCTCCTTGTTGAAGTCGCCGTTCATCTCCGTCTCGGTCTTGTCGAGCAGCTTTCGCCACTCGGGCGTCTCCATCAGTCGGAGCAATTGCTTGTTCTTGGGATGACCCATTTTCACCTGGAGCAAGCGGTGCGACGCGGACCGCTTTTCTTCCGCAGTGACGTTCGGCTTCTCAAGCACCTCCTTCGCCTCGGTGACGAAGCGGTTGCACAGGCGGATCTGCTCGCTGACCAGCGCGTCGACGCCTGGCTTGAGGCGGGTGAAGGGTTGTTCGCGCTCGATCGGCGCGGGCCCGGAAATGATCAGCGGCGTGCGCGCTTCGTCGACGAGGATGGAGTCGATTTCATCGACGATGCAGTACCAGTAATCGCGTTGGACCTGATCTTCCTTGCGCGTGGCCATGCCGTTGTCGCGCAGATAGTCGAAACCAAATTCACTGGCCGTGCCGTACGTGATGTCGCGGTTGTACATCTCGCGACGCAGCTCGGACGGCATCTGTTGCTGGATGCAGCCCACGGTCAGACCGAGGAAATTGTAGAGATACGCCATCCACTCGGAGTCGCGGCGGGCCAGGTAATCGTTGACCGTGACGAGCTGCGTATTCCGTCCGGTGAGGGCGTTCAGATAAAGCGGCAGCGTGGCGACGAGCGTTTTACCTTCGCCCGTGGCCATTTCGGAAATTTTTCCATAGTGCAGGGCCATGCCACCGATCAGCTGCACGTCGAAATGGACCATGTTCCACTCGAGTTCGTGTTCACAAACGACGACCTGTTTGCCGACCAGGCGGCGCGCCGCATTTTTCACGGCGGCAAAGGCTTCCGGCATGATCTGATCCAGCGTCTCGCCCGCCTTCAAACGCCCGCGGAACTCGTCCGTCTTGGCGCGCAACTCCTCATCAGTCAGCGATTGATACGACTGTTCGAGTTGGTTGATGCGAGCGACGATGGGCTGCGCTTTCTCGAGGAATTTCTTGTATTGTCGCCCGGAAAAACGCTTCAGCAGAAATGAGATCATGAAAGGGTTGAACGTTTAGCCGAGGACCGGCGTATGGCAAATGACAAATCGGTAGCTCTTCGGGGCAAATGCGTAAAAAAAGCCGCGTCGAAACGCGGCTCATTTGGCAACCGTGCGTCAGCAGCGCCACGGTCCATAACCCGCTCTGAACTCAGATCTGCGTGCGGAAGTACGCGATGGTCCGCTTCAGGCCTTCTTCGAGCGGCACGGTCGGCTCCCATTTGAGCACGCGGCGCGCGAGCGTGATATCGGGCCGGCGCTGCTTGGGGTCGTCGGACGGCAGCTCCTTGTGCACGATCTTCGATTTTCCGCCGACGATCTTCAGCACGAGCTCGGCCAATTGCAGCATGGTGAACTCGCCGGGATTGCCGAGGTTCATCGGACCGACGGTTTCGGTCTGGTTCATGAAGCGGACAAAACCCTCGACCAAGTCGTCGACGTAACAGAACGAACGCGTCTGCGAGCCGTCGCCGTAAACGGTGAGGTTTTCGCCCTTCAGCGCTTGTACGATGAAATTGGATACAACGCGGCCGTCGTTCGCGAGCATGCGCGGGCCGTAGGTGTTGAAGATGCGGATCACTCGAATATCGACTTTGTTTTCGCGGTGGTAATCGAAGAAGAGCGTCTCGGCGCAACGCTTGCCCTCATCGTAGCAGGAGCGTTTCCCGATCGGATTCACGTTGCCCCAATATTCTTCGCTCTGCGGATGGACGTGAGGATCTCCGTAAACTTCCGACGTGCTCGCCTGAAACACCCGGGCCTTCACGCGCTTGGCCAGACCGAGGCAGTTGATCGCGCCCATAACGGAGGTCTTCGTCGTCTTGATCGGATTGAATTGGTAGTGCGGCGGCGACGCGGGACAGGCCAGATTGTAGATCTGATCGACCTCGTATTTGAACGAATCGATCACGTCGTGGCGGACGAGTTCGAAGCGATTGTTCGAGAGCAAATGCGCGATGTTCACCTTCCGTCCGGTGAAGAAGTTATCGAGACAGATAACTTCATTGCCCGAGTTGAGCAGTCGTTCGCAGAGGTGAGAGCCGAGGAAGCCAGCTCCGCCGGTGACAAGAATGCGCATAGTAGGCCCACCGTGCTAAAGTTCGCGCAGGGTGACCAGAAAAACTTCTCGACGGATTCTCCTGTCGCTGCCTCGGGGCCACCCTTATCCGGCGCAATTGTTCCGTGGTGACTGTAAACTTTTTTCGTTGATGGGACGGGCTCGATTCATACCTCCGTCCTCCCCCGGCGGTATATCCACCGGGGCACTACAAAACTACGAACAAGAAAATGACTACGATCAAAAAACTCCTGTCGGCCTTCGCGGTTGTCGCCGCAGCCTCCAGCCTGTCTGCGCAAAACGCTCCGGAAAATCCGGCGCGCGTCAGCTCGGCTGGTCTGCTCGGCTACAAGTACGTCGAAGCCGGCGTTGGTTACATCAACATCAACGACACCGCCGTCGACCAGTGGAGCACCGGCGTGTCCGTGAATCTTCCCGCGACGCGCAACATCGACGTGGCCTACGGCTACTCGTACTCCTGGCTCAAGGGCCACGGTTCCTATCACGCAAACGACGTCTACATGAGCGGCATTTATTATTTCGATGCCGGCGTGGTGAAGCCGTTTGCAGCGCTGGACCTCGGCTATCAGTGGATTCGCAACAACGACCGCCTCACCTGGGCCGCAACTGTAGGCGTCGAGTATCAGGTCGCTTCGCGCGTCGTCTTGACCGGCTCCGCTTCGTACAACGACGACTTCAAGAACGGCGACAACGGCTCGTTCAGCGGCGAAGTCAGCGGCCACTACTGGTTCACGAAGCAGATCGCAGCGTTCGCCAGCCTCGGCTGGTTCGAACAAGGCGACTTCGGCTACGCCGTCGGCGCGACGTTCAAGTACTAATCGAGCTTAGCCACTCGATCAATCGCAGCCCGTGGGCCATTGGCTCGCGGGCTTTTTTTTGCCCACGAATCACACGAAGGGCACGAAATCAAAATGCCAATTTTCCCACGGAAAGCACCGAAAGCACGGAAGGGCTCGAACAACTGAATATCCGATTCTGAGTTCTATTCCGTGCCGTCCGTGTTTTCCGTGGGAAAATTTTCCCGATTTCTGATTCGTGCCCTTCGTGTGATTCGTGGGCCCAAAAAAAAATCTCAACGCGATCCCGCCTCGTATCGCTCGATCCACGCGCGATGCCATGAGCCAAAATCGCCGGCCTCGATGTGCTCGCGCGCCTGGCTCATCAGATCGAGATAAAAATGCACGTTGTGAATCGAGAGCAGCGTGCCGCCCAGCATCTCGTTCGCGACCGTGAGATGGCGCAGATAAGCTCGCGAAAACCGCGACGTGTAGTTCGCCAGCCCCTCGACGATCGGACGCGGATCGGTGCGAAAACGTTCATTCCGCAAATTGATCGGACCATCCGGCGTGAAGACCAAACCATTGCGCGCGACACGCGTTGGCATCACGCAATCGAACATGTCCACACCGAGCGCGATCATCTTCAACAACTGCGGCGGTGTCCCGAGCCCCATCGTGTAGCGCGGCTTCTCCACCGGCATGAACGGCGTCGTCGCGCCGACTTGTTTCAACATTTCCGGCTCCGGCTCGCCAACGCTCACCCCGCCAACTGCGTAGCCAGGAAAATCCAATTGCCCGAGCGACTCCGCGGCGCTGCGCCGCAAGTCATCGAAGGTCGAGCCCTGGATAATCGCGAAAACAAGATGCCCCGTGTCGCTGAAACCATTTCCGCTCGCGATTTCCTTGCACTGCTGCGCCCAACGAAAACTCCGCTCCACCGCGCGCGCGCAAGCCTCGCGCTCGCAAGGCCACGGCGGGCACTCGTCGAGCACCATCGCGATGTCGCTCCCGAGATTCTGCTGGATGGTCATCACTTCGCGCGGCCCGAGAAAGAGTTTCGCGCCATCCACATGGGATTGAAACGCCACGCCCTTGTCCGTCACGTCGCGCAACTTCGCCAAACTGAAAACCTGAAAGCCGCCGCTATCCGTGAGGATCGGCCCATCCCAGCCCATGAACTTATGCAGCCCCCCCAAATCGCGGATCAGCTCGCTGCCCGGGCGAAGATTCAGGTGGTAGGTATTTCCCAGAATGATCTGCGCTCCGATCTCGTTCAGCTGCAGCGGCGTCACCGCTTTCACCGTGCCTTGCGTCCCCACTGGCATGAAAATCGGCGTCTCGATCACCCCGTGCAGCGTCGTCAAACGCCCGCGGCGAGCCGCCGTTGTCGTGTCCGTTTTTAAAAGCTGGAAGTGTTTAGGCATCGCGGCGTCAGAGGTGTGCGGCCGTGACTAGCCAAGCGCTTGACCGTCGTGTCAATCCGGCGATTGATTGAGCCGTGCTGCTCGTCATCGATAACTACGATTCGTTCACCTACAACCTGGTCCAATATTTCGGGCAACTGGGCGTCGAACAGCGCGTTTTCCGAAACAACGAAATCACTCCGGCGGAGGCACTGGCCATGAACCCCGAGCGTGTGCTCCTTTCGCCTGGCCCATGCTCGCCGAAAGAGGCCGGCGTGACGCTCGACATGATCGAGGCGTTCAAGGGCAAGAAGCCGATCCTCGGTGTGTGTCTCGGCCATCAATCGATCGGTCATTATTTCGGGGGGAAAGTGATTCGCGCGAACCGGCTCATGCACGGCAAGACATCGCCCATCCTGCACAAGAACAGCGACGTCTTTTCCGGCATGCCGCAGGGCTTCGCGGCGACGCGTTATCACTCGCTCATCGTCGATCGCCCCACTCTTCCGGAATCACTCGAAGTCACCGCCGAAACGGCCGAGGGTGAGATCATGGGCCTGCGCCACAAATCGCTGCCGATCTGGGGCGTGCAGTTTCATCCGGAAAGCATCGCCACCGAGAACGGCATGCAGATTTTGAAAAACTTTCTCAGCCTGAACTAGGGCCATTGCTTTCATGCGCTGTCCCAAATGTACCTCGATCGAGGACAAGGTGATCGATTCTCGCATCAGCCGGGAAGGAAACACCATCCGGCGTCGTCGCGAATGCCTCGAATGCGGACACCGTTTCACCACCACCGAGACTCTCGTGCGCGAGGGTCTGATCGTGATCAAACGCGATGGGCGCCGTGAACCTTTCGATCACGACAAGCTCGATCGCGCCGTGCGCGCCGCCTGCCACAAACGCCCCGTCGACGTCGAACAACTCAGCATGCTGGTCGAGGACGTGATCGATGTGATGGAGGCCCAATACGACGGCGAATTTCCTTCTCGTGCGATCGGCGATGCCGTGATGCAGCGCCTGCGCCGGATCGATCAAGTGGCTTACGTGCGCTTCGCCAGCGTCTACAAGGAATTTCGCGACGTCTCGGAATTCATGCACGAGATCAGCAATCTGGAAAAGCCGAAGTCCGATTCTGCGACCGAAGGCGACCACTGATCTTGACCGCGTCACGCGAGGAGCTGCGGCGTCTCCACTTTATCAATACGCTGTTCGCGCAGGTCACTGGCAGCGATTTGTACCTGGCCAGCCAGATCCGCGAAGCGATCGCCTTCAGTCTGGCGGAACTCGAGGCGCAGACCGCCGCGCAGCCCCTCCTCGCGGAAAAATATGACGAACGCTTCAACGCGCTCGCGGCCTCTCTCCTCGAGAAGCTTTTGGTCAGACCCGACCGCGGCTTTTATCACTGGAACGCGCTCAACACCCTGACGTCGGCGACGCCGCTCTTCGCGCGCAGCGAAATCATGGCGGGCTTGAAACAGCTCGCGCGTTTTCGCGAATCCACGCTGCTCGTCACCAATCTTCGCCCGGCGCTCTTGCCGCCGGAAAAACGCAGCACGGAAAAACGTCGCCGTGAATACGACGAGTCACTCGCCTACATTCGCGAACTCACCGCAGCCCGCGTCACACCGAGCGCAAATCTGCAGCTGATCTTTTTGTAGCGCTGCGTTGGTGCGGAAGAAGTTTTCCCACGGAATACACGGAAAACACAGAATAACTTGTCGCCATTCCCACGACTAAGACATTGCCAAAATCGTCTTTTTAAAACGGAAAATCTTCTGATCGTTTCCGAGTTTTCCGTGGGAAAATAAATCCTACGGATTTCAACGACGGACGGTGCGCGCATCCAACGCTTCGCGCACGCGGCGGACCAGCGCGTCGGGCGTGAAGGGTTTTTCGATCAACGCCACTTTCTGCACGCCGCCAACCCGGACCAGCGCGTCCTCGGTGTAGCCCGACATGAAGAGGACCTCGATGCGCGAATCCATCGCGAGAATTTTCTTCGCGAGTTCGGGGCCATTCATGTCCGGCATGACCACATCCGTGAGCAGCAGATCGACCGAATTCCCTTCATTCTCGAAACGTCGGATCGCTTCCGCCGCATTGGCGGCCTCGAGCACTTGGAAACCGACGCTCTCGAGCGTGCGTTGCGCGACTTTGAGGACGAGTTCGTTGTCCTCCACCAGCAGCACGGTTTCCTTGCCCACGACTTTTGCCGAGGCATGCGCGGGGGTGCTCGCCGGCGTGTGCGGAGCTTCGACTTGCGTGAGGAAAATGCTGAACGAAGTGCCGCGATTCGGCGCGCTCGCGAAGGTCACGTAGCCGTTGCTCTGCTGAACGATCCCGTAAACCGTGGACAGCCCCAGGCCGGTTCCCTTGCCCACGCCTTTGGTCGTGAAGAACGGTTCGAAAATATGCGCCTGGACTTCCGGGCTCATGCCGATGCCGGAATCCGTTACGCGAAGGCAAACGTAGCGGCCTGGCGGCACCGACTGCGTGCCTTGACTCAGCGGTTCGTGCAACCGGACGTTCTGCGTTTCGATCCGCAGCCGCCCGCCGGAAGGCATCGCGTCGCGCGCGTTCACCGAAAGATTCAAGACGATCTGCTGCAGCTGGCTGGGATCGGCCCGCACGAATTTGAGATCGGAGGCCAGACTCAATTCGAGGCGCACGTCCTCGCCGATCAGACGCTGCAACATCGTCTCCATCTCCGTGACGACGTCATTGACCAAAATCACGCGCGGCTGGAGCACCTGTTTGCGGCTGAAGGCGAGCAGCTGGCGCGTGAGGCCCGCGGCGCGTTTGCCAGCTTCGCGAATTTCCTTCGCGAGCAACATCGTTTCCGAGTCCGCCGCCGCCACATCGAGAATGCAATCGCTGCTGCCGATGATCGCGGTGAGCAAATTATTGAAATCGTGCGCCACGCCGCCGGCGAGTTGTCCCACCGCTTCCATCTTCTGCGATTGGCGAAGCTGGTTCTCGAGGCGTTTGCGTTCCGTCATGTCGATGACGTAGCCCTTGATTTCGGTGAGCTGACCTTCGCTATCGAAACGGCCGATGAGGTTGGCCAGCACATTCACGCTGCGCCCGTCGTTGCTGCGCATCGCGAGTTCGCAGTCCTGCAACTGCCCCATCTTTTTCACCCGGGCGAGCGCGTCGGAAGCATCCGCCGGACGATCGAAGAACGAAGAAACATTAACGCCCGCGACATCGGCCGGACTGTTGAAGCCAAAGATGCGAAGGAAGGAAGGATTGCATGTGATCAGCGCTCCGCTCGGCGACGCGATGAACGCTCCCGCCAAGTCCTCTTCGAAGAAACGGCGATAGCGATCTTCGCTGAGCCGAAGCGCGTCCTCGCTCGCGCGACGCTCCACGATCTCGCATTGGAGCTGCTCGTTGCTGCGCTGCAGCTCGGCCGTTCTCTCCGTCACCACGTGCTCGAGATAATCGCGATAGTTTTGGAGCTCTTTTTGCGCGCGATTTTTTTCCGCGACTTCCTCACGCAAGGCCTGCGTCCGCTCATCGACGATCTTGACCAGTTCTTCCTTTCGCGCGCGAAGGCGGCGCGTGCGCAAACGATGCGCGCCGTTGCCAATCACGATCACCAGGCCAATGCAGCAAACGTAGAACCAGATCGTCTGATAAAAATGCGGCCGCAACGTGAAGCGCAGGGTCGCTCCCTGCTGATTCCACGCGCCGTCGCCATTCGACGCCACCACTCGGAACGTGTAGTCGCCGGGCGGCAAATGCGTGTAGTAAGCCGTGCGGCGGTTGTCCGCGTCGACCCAGTTCGCGTCGTATCCGAGAAGCTGATACTTGAAGCGGATCCGGCTCGGCGCGAGCAGGCTGAGCGCGGTGTAGTGCAGCTCGAAATTCTCCGTGCCTGCGGACAACGTGACGCGATCCATCGGCCGCTCCTGGCGGTCCGCCAGGAATTCTTCGATGACGACCTCGGGCACGCGCGTATTTCGCTTTAGGTGTTCTGGATCGAGGATGACGAGCCCTTTGCGCGTGCCGAAATAAAGCCGGCCATCCGACGCGAGACACGAGGAAGGTTGTTGATCGCTCACCTCTTCGGCCTTCATCCCGTCGATCACGCCATAGGTGAACGGCGTGAGATGGTCCGCTTTGCCCGCGGCTACATCATCGAGCTCTTGCCGAAACACACGCACGATGCCGGCGTGCGTCCCCAGCCAGAGATTGCCCACTCGATCGACGCGAACCGTGGCGATTTCGCCAATGTCGAGTCCGAGAGCAGGGCCAAACGCGAAGAGTTGCCCATCTGATTTTCGCAGGCGAACGATGCCGCGCGTCGCCGGTCCGGCCAACCAGATATAACCGCGGCCGTCGTCCGTGAAGCTGTGCACGGGATCGGAATACGTCGAACACTCGCCTTTCTCCGGCGGCACGCCCTTTGGCACGCGATAAAGTCCCGCTGTCATGGCGATCCACATCGTGCCCTCCTCGTCGCAATTCATCGCGAAGACGTAGCGCGCGTTTTTCGGCCCATCGCCCGGTGGCACCGCGAGGTCGTAGGGCGAGAGCACGCCGTTCTTGAAGCGGTACAGCAACAGCTGCGACGATGCCAGGATCAGCGATTCGTCGTCCTCGCAGATCGACGAAATGTACGCGTTGTTCAACGGCGCCTGATCGGGATAATTTGTGACCGTGCCGTCCTTGTAGCTGCTCAGACCGCGATCGGTGCCGATCCACAGCGTGCCATCCCGAGCCGCGTAGAGCGTGCCTGCCTCGTCGCTGCCGATGCCATCATCCGTCGTGATGGCGGTGGGAACTTCGCCGCCTTTCAGATGCGTGATGCCGCCACCGGCGGTGAACACATAAATACTGCCATCCTTGGCCTCGGCCACCGCAGCGGCGTTATCGTGGCTCATGCCTTCGCGCGCCGTCATCGTCATGAGCGGCGTGTCGCGCAAACGGTCGAGCCCCGACCGCGTGCCGATCCAGATGCTGCCTTCCTGGTCTTCGAGCAGACTGCAGATGCCGTTGTCGCTCAGGCCGTCCTGGATCGACATCTTCGTCCAGGTGTTATTCGCCATCCGATAGAGGCCCAATCCGTCGGTGCCAACCCAGAGACTGCCCTCGGCATCCTGCAAAAAGGCCGTGATGAAAACGCCGGGCACGCCACGCGTTTCGCGGTCCTGGATGAATTTTTCGCCGACGCGTTTGTAAAGACCGGTGCGCGTGCCCACCCAAAGCACGCCGGCCTTATCCTCGAACAACGCCGTGACAGCGGTGCGCTGCGGCAAACCGTAGGGCGACGTCGTCGTGGGCAGAAAAGTGCGCAGGACGGCTTCGTTGAAGCCGGTCGGGTAATAAGTGAGTTTCTCCTCCTTGAAACGAAAGATGCCGCACGACGCCCCAAACCACACCGCGCCATCTTTATCCTCGGTGATCGCCGAAACCCAGCCAGTCCCCATCACGATGGCCTGAAGCTGCGAGTTCTTGAAACGAAAGAGATTGCTGTCCGAGCCCACCCAGATCGTGCCATCTTTCGCCTGGTAGATGACGCGCTCCATGCCGTCCAGGAGCTTCGCCGGCGGCACGGCGTCGGCGAATTTGCCATTTGTGCCACGCAACGTACGCGTCGGTCCGCGAAGCAGCAGACTGCCATCGGCCGTTTTGACGATCGCGCGAATATTTTCGCGGACCACTTCGTTGTTCACCACCGGGGTGACCTGCACGAAGCGCACGCCATCGAAGCGCACCACCCCACTCGCCTGCCGCATCCACAAATAGCCGTCGGGTGACTGAGCCACCGTGTAAACCGCGCCCGCCGGAAGGCCGTTCTGGTGATTCCAGGCATCGTGCCCGTATTGGCTGACCGCACGGGTAGGATCGAGCGCTAGCGCCGGACGCAAAAAAGCGAAAGCGAGGCAGAAGCAAACGAAGGGTAGTCTCCAGCAGGTCCAGTAACGCAAGGTGAACGGCTAATCGTTTCTGACAGAGAAAAGCTAACGGCAAGCGATTCGTCCAAGACTCGACCGATTTACCCATAACTAAAATGTAAATCTGCTCGGACGCACTTGATTTTACAGGCGGCAGGACATCCCAAATCCGCTGAGTCCCACCCAAGCGCCGCCACAAGGCTCTCCCGAGCGCAGGGGCAGCGCATCTATTTCATTCTCCCGAAAACAGAAAGGGCGCCGGAAATAAATCCAGCGCCCTTACCGACTTTGAACTACAAACTATGAACTACAAAAAAGAACAGGTAACTAACGTGGAGGAAGACTCAGCGGCCCGCGTTGGCGTTCAAAAATTCACGCGAACTTCGGCAAAAAGATTCCGCCGGCGGCCCGGCAGTTGCCAAATTTTCCATCGACAAGCGGATTCGAGTTTCTACGGTTTTCCGTTCTCACGCCCGGATGGCGGAATTGGCAGACGCGCTGGACTCAAAATCCTGTTTCCTTTAAAGAAGTGTGGGTTCGACCCCCACTCCGGGCACCAGTCTTCGCCAGCGAAGCGCGGACGAAGACTGTCTCGTCGAAGTGCGTAGCACGTAGACGGACGGTTAGCATGCCGACGGCTTCGACTGGGCAAGCCAAACAGGACGCTTCGCGCACTAAAGAGGATCCACACCAAAGTCTTGGGGAGCGCTGTGATTTGGTCGTTTAATCTTTGGTATGAGACTAGCCGCACTCGTTGCCGGACGCAGCCCTTGCTCTCAAAACTTAGGGTGCGCAAAATTTGGCTTGGTCATTTCGGCAAAGGGAAATGCCATGCAAGAAAACCATGCCTGATTTTCGTGCCTATTGCGTCGTGACGGAACGTGAGCCGAAACAAATTCGGCTGAGCCCGGAGGAGAGCCACCACCTGATCAGTGTAAATCGCGCGTCGCGCGGCGACACCGTCGTGGCCTTCGACGGAGCCGGGTCCGAATGGATCTGCGAACTGGCTTCGGACGCACGCAACGGCGCCGTGCTCGAGGTGCGCTTTGGCCAGCGCATCAAACCCCTGCCCTACGAAATCACACTCGGCCAGGCGCTGCCGAAAGGCCCGTCGATGGATGCGATCGTCCGCAAGGCGACCGAACTCGGCGCGCGGCGCATCGTACCGCTCGCAAGCGAACGCACCCAGGTACACCTCGAGGGCGAGCGACAGGATAAGAAAATCGACAAATGGCAGACCGCCGCGCTCGAGGCCGCGAAGCAATGCGGCAACGCCTGGCTGCCCGAAATCGTTCCACTCGAAAACGCGTCCTCCTACATGGAGGCGGCCAAGGGCTTCGACTTGAAGCTGATCGCCAGCCTGCAGCCCGGCGCGAAATCGCTGCGCACCGTGCTCCAAACCTTCCGCTCCGCTCACAGCCGGGCGCCTCAAAAGGTGCTCTGGCTCATCGGCCCGGAAGGCGATTTCACTCCGGCCGAAATGAGTCTCTCGCGAAGCACCGGCTTCGAACCGATCACCCTCGGGCCGCTCGTCCTGCGTTGTGAAACGGCTGCCGTCTACGCGCTGAGTGTGCTCAGCTACGAACTCGGCGCAGAGTGAGAACTCGGGAGTAAGCGCTGGCCCCCAATGCCCGTGCCGAGCCGCCGGTCACCAGACCAGCAGCCCCCCGGCAAACGTCAGGCCGGCGCCCACGCTGCAGAAGATGATTTTGTCGCCGGAGTTGAAGATGCCCTCTTCCGCTGCCCAACCCAGCGCCATCGAAACGCTCGCCGCGCTCGTGTTGCCGTATTTCCCAATCGTCACCACGAAGCGCTCGTAAGGAATACCGACGCGTTTGCTGACCGCGCGAAGAATTCGCTCGTTGGCCTGATGCGGCACGATCCACGCAACGTCCTCCGGCTTCAGTTGATGACGCGCGAGCGTGGCCTCGATCTGATTCGCGAAAGCGATCACGGCATGTTTGAAAACAGCCGCGCCATTCATCTGGAGGAAGAAGTCGTCCCGGTCGTGCCCGGTCGGGTCAGGGAATGGCCGCGTCGCGCCGCCACCCGGACGCTGAATCGCTTCAAATTGATCCGCATCGCCGGACAGCGCGAGACGTCCCAGGCGATGTCCTCCGGCGTCGTCGGTCAAGACCGCCGCGCCCGCGCCGTCGCCGAACAAAAATGCCGTCGCGTGATCCTTCGGGTTCGTGATGCGCGACAGAAGTTCGGCCGTGACAACGATGAGCTTCTTCGCCGTGCCCCCGCGGATAAACGCCCGCCCCACTTCCAACGCATAAAGCCAGCCCGCGCAGGCCGCGTTGAGGTCGAAGGCTAACGCCTGAGGAATCCCAAGTTGTTTCGCCAACGCGCTCGCCATTGCCGGCACCGGCTGGTCGGGAATCAACGTCGCCATGATCACGCCATCGATTTCCTTCACGTTCACTTTCGCCTGCGACAAAGCGTGCTGCACCGCAGTGACAGCGAGACTCGTGGCAGTCTCGCCTTTTTCCGCATAGCGACGCTCCCGAATGCCGGTGAGCTTCACGACTTCAGCCTCCGTCATCGTCGGAAACGCCTTCAAGATTTCGCTGTTCGTGCGCGTGCCCGACGGAATCGCATAGCCGACGCCGGCGATACAGACCGTCTCCGCCGCATGAGGTTGAAAACCTTCCGTGCGATGCGCCGCCTGCGTGAGGCCGGCGTGCGCTGTAGTGGGCGGAGCACTACGCGGCCTTTCCAGGTAACGCATCACATCATCGCCCGAAACACGGCCTCCCGGGCCCGTCGCTTCGATATCCGTCACCGTCGCCGGATCCAATCCGGCATCGAGCGCAAGCTTGGCGGCGCGCGGAGTCCATTGTGGACCGCCAGGGACGCCGGCCGCAGGTGCCGGCGGAGTCGCCGGCCGTGGCGCAATTGGAGGCGTTAGGTTCGAGCGGGGGGCGGCGGCGGTGCCGCCATTTGCGCCCGCAGCATGAGGGCCGCTGCCGTTGCTCGAGGTGAGCGGCGCCCGCGCAGCCGACGCGGCATGCGGCGCCGCAGCGCCCGTCGACGCACGCTGCCCTGCGGGCGACGGCGCTTTCGATTCCAAATGTTTGAGAGAAACGTCCGACGTCTCGATGCGCAGGAAGGGTGAACCGGAAGCGACGATGTCGCCCGCCCGACCAATGACTTCGCGCACCGTGCCATCACAAGGCGCCTCGAATTCGAAAACCGATTTGTCGCTCTCGAGTTCGGCGACCTTCTGGCCTTTTTTCACCGTCGCTCCGGGCTTCACGTCCAGATCGATCACGGTCAGCTCATGCACAGTGGCCCCCATCGAAGGCACCGGAACATCAATCAAAAAAGTATCCATTGGCGTGGAGTGTTGGACGGATTTGGTCCGTCGCAGGTTTCTTTACGGACCGTAAGCGTCTGCAGCCTTGAGAACCCGGTGCGCTCGGTCAACCGCGCGCCACAGCCCAAACTTTTACGCAGCGCTCCAACAAGCGCTCCAGTTCTCCGAGCGGAATCATGTTCGGCCCATCGCTGATCGCTTCCGCGGGATTGGGATGCGTTTCCAAAAACAATCCCTCCGCCCCGGCGCCCAACGCGGCCAACGCAAGCGGCGGCACGAACTCGCGCTGCCCGCCGCTCTTCCCGCCCGCCGCTCCCGGCAACTGCACGCTGTGCGTGGCGTCGAAAACCGTCGGATAACCGTTGGCTTTCATGATCGAGAACGACCGCATATCCACGACGAGATTCTGGTAGCCAAAGGTCGTGCCGCGCTCCGTCTGCCAAATTTCCTTGGCCGCGCCCTCACGCAATTTTCCGGTGACGAACACCATTTCCTGAGGAGAGAGAAACTGGCCTTTCTTCACATTGACCGTTTTGCCCGAGGCCGCCGCCGCCAGGAGCAAATCCGTCTGCCGACACAGGAACGCCGGAATCTGCAGCACGTCGCAAACTTCAGCCACGGGCTTCACCTGGCTTGTTTCATGAATGTCCGTCAGCACCGGGAAACCGTACTCGCGGCGGATCAGGCCGAGCAGTTTCAGCCCTTCCTCCAATCCCGTGCCGCGCGCGCCGCCGGCCGACGTGCGGTTGGCTTTGTCGAAGGATCCTTTGAAAACGATCCGCAGCTCCGGGCGGTTTTTCTGGATGCGCGTCAATGTTTCCGCCACCGCACGACAAACGCGCTCGTTCTCGAGCGAGCAAGGGCCGGCGATGAGGAGCAGTTTGGCAGGATCGAAAATCATGTATCGAAAATAAAACTACACGGCGCGGACCAGAGCCGCCGATCGCCTGAAGATCACTTCGCCGCCGCGCGGAGCTTCGCGGGTTTCTTTGCCTTTTTCACGCGACTCGACCGGCCATGCTTGATCGTCGCGCCGATGAACGCGGCGAAAAGCGGGTGCGGCTGATTCGGCTTCGATTGGAATTCCGGGTGAAACTGCACCGCGAGAAACCACGGGTGATTTTTCAGCTCGATGATTTCGACGAGATTTCGCCGCGGATTGATGCCACTGATGACCATGCCGGCGCGCTGAAGCTGGCCGACATAGGCGTTATTCACTTCGTAGCGGTGCCGATGGCGCTCGCGGATACTTTCCGCGCCATACGCTTTCGCCGCGTGGGTCCCAGGCGTGAGCGCGCACTCGTAACTGCCGAGGCGCATCGTGGCGCCTTTGTCGATGATCTTCTTTTGCTCCTCCATCATGTTGATCACCGGATGCAACGCATTGATGTCGAACTCCGTACTGTTCGCTCCGCTCAGCTTCAAAACGTTTCTCGCATATTCGATCACGGCGATCTGCAGCCCGAGACAGAGGCCGTAATACGGGATGCCTTTCTCACGCGCATAACGCGCCGCAGCGATTTTCCCCTCGGTGCCTCGGTCGCCAAAGCCGCCAGGAACGAGAATGCCGTCGAGCGTGCGCAGCACGGCCAGACCGTTTTTCTTTTCCAGATCCTCCGCGTCGATGCGGACAATATTCACCTTGCAGTTCTGCGCGATGCCCGCGTGCGTGATGGATTCGTAGACGGATTTATAGGCGTCCTGCAGCTCGATATATTTTCCCACCACGCCGATCGTCACTTCGTGCGCCGGATTTTTGATGCGGCGGACGATTTCCTCCCAAATATTTTTCTGCGGCCCAGGGTTTTTCAGGCCGAATAGCTCGACGACCAGATCGTCCATGCCTTCGTGCTGCAGGGCCAAAGGCAGCTCGTAAATCGAGGCCACGTCGCGGCATTCGATGACGGCCTTCACCGGCACGTTGCAGAACATCGAAAGCTTGTCGCGCAAACTGTGATCGAGCGGATGATCGCAACGACAAACCAGGATGTGCGGCTGAATACCGATCTCGCGCAGCTTCGCGACCGACTGCTGCGTTGGCTTGGTTTTCAATTCACCGGCTGCCGCGAGAAACGGCACGAGGGTGACATGGATGAAAATTACGTCGCGCGGTCCGACCTCGAGCGCGAATTGGCGCATAGCCTCGAGGAACGGCAGGCCTTCGATGTCGCCGGTCGTTCCGCCGATTTCCGTGATCAGGACATCGACGTCTTTCGCGGCCTGGTAAATGCGCTCCTTGATCTCGTTCGTGACGTGCGGAATGACCTGCACCGTTTTCCCCAGGAAAGCGCCACGGCGCTCCTTTTGGATCACGCTCTCGTAAACCTGGCCGGAAGTGAGGTTGTTCAGCCGCGAAAGTTTTCCGCTGGTGAACCGCTCGTAATGGCCCAAGTCGAGGTCCGTCTCCGCGCCGTCTTCCAACACATAAACCTCCCCGTGTTGAAACGGGCTCATCGTGCCCGGATCGACGTTGAGATACGGATCAAATTTTTGAATGCGCACGGTCAGCCCGCGCATTTCCAGCAGCGCACCGAGCGCTGCTGCCGTGAGGCCTTTGCCCAGCGAAGAAACGACTCCGCCTGTCACGAAAATGTACTTCATCTGACACGGATATCAGGCGTGGCAAAAACGTGACAAGAAAAAGCCAGTGAGAAGACGAAGGCTGAAGGTCGAAGGGCTGAAAGCTGAATGTTCGGAGGGCCTGGAGGCGTAGCGGTACAATTCCACGCAGAAACGCCGCACTTCGCCTTTGGCGTTCGGTTTTTCAGCCTTCAGCCTTCTTACTTCAGCCTTCCTCTTAACTCAGACGAAGAAGTGCAGGATCAGTCCGACGGCCACGCAGATCAAAGTACCGATCAGCAGGATCTTGAACACCCAGGCCAAAAATTTCGTGGCCAGCCACAACACAAGCGCGACGCTGACCGCCAACGAACTCACGACCAACCAGTGCGGGTAAGCGTCCCACTGGTTTTGCCAGAGTTGAAGAAGCGCGTCCATGCGTGTTGCGAGGCAGCTAAGTGCGCGCGTCCTCCGCTTGCAATTCCCCTTGCGCGCGAAGCAGACGCCAGCGCAGCATGGCGCTTTCATGAACTCGAAACCTCAGGTTCTCGTCTGGATCACGTGTGATGGTGTTCACTTCGATCCCGGCACCGGCAAACACACGATCCTTGGTGTTTTCTCGAATATCCGTGCGCGCCAGTTTCCCGTGACGCATCCGTTCATGATTTGGTTCCTCACCTTGAGCGATGTCCCCCAGGGCACGCACAAAATCAAAATTTCCATCGGACTGGACCCCACGCAACTCACCACGCTGATCGACCGGACCTTCGAGTCTCAAAGCCCGCTGCAGCGCATCAATCTCATCAACGAGATTCGCAATCTCAGCTTCGCCCAGCCCGGCGATCACTCCGTCGTCATCGAGGTCGACGAAGAGCCGCTTCTCGCGACGAGCATCACCGTTTCAACTTAAACCGATTACCTCACACCGCTTCATGCCCGCCCAATCTCGCCCGAAATCGTCCCGCCCTTGCCTCGTCGTCGGCTCGGTCGCCATCGACCGCGTCGCCACCCCCACCGCACAGAGCGATAACATTCTCGGAGGAGCCGCGAGCTACGCCTCCATCGCGGCGAGCTATTTCACGCCGACGCGTCTGGTCGGCGCCGTCGGCGGTGATTTTCCGAAAACGTTTTTGAATCGCTTCAAGAAGCACGGCATCGACACGACCGGCCTGCAGATCGAGAAGGACGGCAAAACCTTCTTCTGGTCTGGCCAATACCACGAAAATTTCTCCGGCCGCAGCACGCTCGAAATCCAGCTCAACGTTTTCGAGAAGTTTTCCCCCACCCTCCCGGAAACGTATCGAGAAAGTCCATACGTGATGCTCGGCGCAATTCAGCCGTCGCTCCAACATCATGTCCTCGATCAGCTGAAATCGAAGAACGCTTTTGTCCTCGCCGACACATTCGATCTCTGGATCAAGACGACGCGCGACGACTTCGATCGCCTCCTGAAACGGATCGATCTTCTCGTGATCAACGAAGACGAATCGAAACTGCTCACCGGCGAAACCAGCCTGATCGTCGCCGGCCGGAAGCTTCGCAAAATGGGGCCGCGCATCGTCGTGTTGAAGAAAGGCGAGCACGGTTCACTGCTCTTCCATCCCGAGGGTTTCTTCGCCATCCCCGCCTACCCCGTAACCAAATTCGTCGACCCGACCGGCGCCGGCGACAGCTATGCAGGCGCGCTCATCGGCTATCTCGCGTCGGTCAATCGCACCGACCTCGCCGCGCTGAAAAAAGCCGTCGCTTACGCCACGGCTTGCGCCAGCTTGACCGTCGAGAGTTTCAGCGTGAACCGACTCTCCGCCGGCGGCCGCAAGACGATCGATGCGCGCTACCGCGAGCTCGAGAAATTCACGCGTTTCTAAAGCGCGGCCGCCACGGGCAAGACGCGCCGCCTTTTCGCTCAGGAGAGCGGCTCCTCGGGGAACTTCGGCAGCGAAAAGAAAAACGTCGCGCCATGTCCGGGTTTGCTCTCCGCCCAAATTTTTCCGCCGTGCCGTCTGACGATTCGCGCGGCGGTCGCGAGGCCGACGCCATTTCCCTCGAACTCCTGCGCGCTGTGCAGCCGCTGAAAAACGCCGAATAAACGCGTGCTCGCGGCGGAATCGAAACCAACGCCGTTGTCTCGCACGTAAATCACATCCTGCCCGTCGACGGCGTTGTGACCGAGTTCGATCAGCGCCGGATCGCGAGGACGCGAGTACTTCATCGCATTCGAAAGCAGATTCGAGAACACCTGGCGGATCAGAGATGGATCGCAGCGCACCTGCGGCAAGGGCGGACGCGACCACTCGATGCGGCGCCCGCGGCTCTCCCGCTCGAGTTCAGCGAGCACATCGTCGATCACTCGGTCGAGCCAGGTCGGTTGTAGTTTCAGCGGCTGCTGGCCAAGCCGCGAGAACTGCAGCAAATCGTCGATCAAGCGGTTCATCTTCCGCGTGCCGTCGACGATGCGGTTGAGACAAAGCTTATGGTCGTCGGGTAAGGTGTGGCCCCGATCCTCGAGCAACACATCTGTGTAGCCGGCAATGATCCGCAGCGGCGCACGCAAATCGTGGGAAACCGAATACGCGAAGGCCTCGAGGTTCTTGTTGCTCTCCTCGAGTTCGGCGGTGCGTTGCTCCACGCGTTTTTCCAAACTCGAATTGAGCCGCAAAATTTCCTCTTCGGACGCCTTGCGCTCTGTGATGTCCATCACCGCGCCCGACAGCACGAATCCCGGCGCGCCGGCCTGCATCAACACGCGGCCGCGGTCGCGCACCCAGCGGACCGATCCATCCGGTCGGACCACGCGATACTCGATTTCCAGATCGGTTCGGTGATCCAGCGCATGGGCAATGGCCGAACGGACCTTCTCACGGTCTTCCGGCGCTACGCGATCCATCAAGTCTTCGAGCGTGACGGAAGACAGTGCGGCACTCAGTCCGAGCACCGCATTCAGGCTCGCGTCGCGCGTGGTGAGTTGCGTAGCCGGATCGTAGCGCCAGGTGCCGAGCCCCGCCGCCTCCAGCGCGAGGCGCCGCTGGATTTCGCTTTCGATCAACGCGCTTTCCCGCTGCTGGATCTGCGAGAGCATGTGATTGATCGTCTCGGTCAACGCCCCGAGTTCGTCGTTGCCGAAACGCCGCGCACGCACGGAAAAATTTCCCTGCTCCGAAACGATCCGCGCGATCCGCGCCAGTTCGTCGATTGGCTCGGTGATGCTCGTGCGCAAAAACTTCGAGAAGACCGTCGCCGCCAGAAACGCCAGGCCCACCACGCTGAGTCCGACGCCGACATAGATCCACAGCCGCTGGTACCAACCGTGCAGATCCGTGTGCAACACGAGCATGCCCAGCCGCCGCCCGTTTTCCAGGACGGGCCGCACCGTGACGAGTTCGCCATCCCGGAAGGTCGATCCGATCTTGAGACTCTCGTCGAATTTCGGCGCAGGCGAACCGCGGGTCGCATAGGATGCGAACAGGTTTCCCGACTGATCGTACAATTCCGCCAGAAGCACGCTGCGCTCAGCCACGAGCGTCCGCAGAATCTCCTCGGCGTCATCACTCGCGCCGAATGCCAGGGCCGCCGTGCTGTTCGCCGCCACGACATCGTCGAGCGTGCCGAACTCCCGCATCAGCTCCTTCCGCAGCGAGATCAAATCGAAGCAGACGAGCACCGCGCAAGACGCCATCAGAACAATCGCGGTGATGACGAGTGCCATCGCCAGCAGTTTTCTGCGAATCGGGACGTCGGCTAACCGCATGGCTATTCCTTCACGATTTCTGCGAGCCGTAAGAGCTTCGAACTGAGGGTAACTTTAGCGCGCCGGGCTGCATCCAAATTGACCAGGATGTGAATGCGATTGTTGCGCACCGTCAGCCCGACGATCGCTCCGGCCGCCGTAATGCTCTCGTCGTCACACACGGTCAACACACTCTTGCCGCTGAGCACGTGCACGAGCCGATCCGCCGCCCGCCGATCCGACCCGCGCACATAAACCGCATGGCAAGCCGCCGCGGCTTCCGGAGTGAAGCAGCGCACGACTTTGATCGGATGCCCGGAGGCCGCTTCGCCCTCGACCAAATCGTCCATCAACGATCCGAACGGATCTTCTCCGTAGATTCCGATGATGAGCGGACTCGTCGGATCGGCGAACGCATCCGACGGCCAGCGGGCAAAATGAACCATCTGGTTCAACGCGGCCGCCTTCAGCTCCTGCTCCGAGAGACCGGTCCTCCCTTGACTGAAAATTTCCAGCGGCAGCAGCAGCGCCCAAATCCATAGTGTCCTGATGGCAAATTTCATCAGAATTGCCATGTGACGCTCCCGTAGAAACTGCGCTGAACTTGCACGACGGAAATCGAAGAGTCGCCGAACTCGGCGTGCGCTTTGTCGAACAGGTTTTGGCCAACCAGCGAAAACTCCCAACCACCTCCGACTCGGTAGGTGATTTTCGTGTCGCCTTCGACGTAGGCCGATTGCGCCGGATGTGGGAGCGAGGACACATAGCGCACACTGAAGTCCCACTCGAGACCATGCGTGATCTGCACCGACGAACGCAGCGTCGCCACGTGCTTCGGGTCATTGAACTCCGATTGTCCTCCCGTGGGATCAGTGCTGCCGGCCGCCAGGTGGAATTTCTCGCCGAGGTAGGTGTAGCTCGCCTGCAAACGCCACCGACGAACCGGCTGCCATTTTGCGGAAAATTCGGCTCCGTACGTTTCCGCGAGGAGTTCGTTGCCCTCGATGCGCTGCGATGGCGCCGTCAGACTCCGCTCGATACTGCGCAGGCGATCGTAATCATTGTAGTAAAGAGAAAGATCCCAGGTGAACGAGCTCGCCGGCTGAGCCCGATAGCCGAGCTCGTAGGCCAGCACGGTTTCGGCATCGACATCTGGATTTCCGATTCGCGAGGGCCGGACGGGATTGCCCGCGCGCACATCCTCATCGAAGCGGCTGGGCGTGCGCACCGCGCGAGAAACCGCGGCCCACAACGTGCTGTCGCGATTCCGCAAAGCTCCGCGAATACTCGGCTGAAAATCGAGCCCACTGCCTTCGTTGTATTCGACTTTGGAGCCGACGATCAGGCCGTATCGTCCGTCGTGCCAGCGCATCTCGTCCTGCACGAACGCGCTGCCCGTCGTCATGCGCCGCGACTGTGGCGAAAACGAGGTCGATCCGCCGGTGACCGTGTGATCATCCGAGGTGCGAAACGCCATGCCAGTCACGATCTCGTGATGCTCGAAAGGCGTGAGCCGCAGCTGCGTATCGAGGTCGTAGGTCCGCCGATCCTCGCCGTAGAGTTTGTACACGGTCCTAGAGACATAATCGAAGTAAGCCTGCGTCGTGAACTCCATGCGATCGCTGAGCTCCCGGTTCAGTCGCGCGAGAATGTTTCCACCCGTGATCGGCGATTTCTGCACGATGTTATCGCCGATCGAGCCGTGATAGTAGTCTCCCTGAATAGTGAAACCCGATCCGTCTTCGACACCGACGCTGTCGATGCGGAAACCGCCCTGCGTCACTCGCCAATCTGAGCCAGTGCCGGTCTCGTCGCCGTTCACCAAATCATCGCGATAAAAACTCTGCGCGTAGACTCGGTAGAAGAGTTTTCCTGGAATTTCGCCGCCATAACGCACACCGCCAAACGCGCGCTCTTCATCACCACCGCCGATCGTGACCAAGCCGCCCTGCGTGTAGCGCGCATCCTTTGTCGTGATCGACACCACGCCGTTCACCGCATTCGCGCCCCACATCGTCGCGCCCGGCCCGCGAATCACTTCGATGTGATCGAGGTCCGGAAAAAAGGTGTTCTGCAAATCCCAAAAAACCCCGGAAAATAGCGGTGTATACACTGTGCGACCATCCATCAGCACCAAGAGTTTGTTCGACTCCGACGCGTTGAAACCGCGCGCGGTTACCGCCCAAGTCCTGCCGTCCACCCGCGCCACCTGCATTCCCGGCGCATAACGCAATGCATCCGCAAATGTCCGCGCACCCGTTTGCGAAATGTCTTCTCCCGTTAACACCGCCACGGCGCCTGCGGTCGACACAAACGGCTCCGGCTTGCGCGACACCGATGTCACTTCCAGGCCCATCAATTGCTCCAAGCTGAACTCGCGCAGCTCCGACACGGGAACTTCCGCAGCGGGCGCGAAGGATGTCACCCCCGATATCACAAGCATCGCAGCTACCGTAGACTTCATCCGGAGCGGGGTAAGACGGGCAAGGGGCGGCATCATCCCACGATAACATTGATCGCCCCGATGGGGCACCGGGTGAGCGCCCGTTGGCTGGACGGGTGAATTTCCGATACGCGGGTTTAGCATGAAATTCTAATTTTTTCGGCCGCCTCCGCCGCGAGTCTCGGGTCGCGCTCCTGCACGGGCTGGCCACAGCAAGAAATCCCGGTCGCTAAACGCCCGAAAAACGGTTGGCTGAAGCTCGTCGAAACGCATCACACCCACGACATCCACGCATATGCCACAACACACCACACGGAGCATGCATCAATGGAAGTTCAACCGCATCAGCGGCCTTGACCAGGTTGAACTGCGCAATGGCAGCGATCTGCTGAACCTGAAGTTTCTCGATCAGAAACTTTGGGTCGCACTCAGCTGCCCCGTGAAGGGTCTCGAGCTGGACGAAAAAACGCTCGCCCTGATCGATACCGACAAGAATGGACGGATTCGCGTGCCCGAAGTGTTGGCCGCCATCGAATGGTGCGCGGCGCGTCTGAAAAATCTCGACGACCTGACCAAGCCTCAGTCGGCCCTCCCCCTCGCGCTGCTCAACGAAGAAACTCCCGAGGGCAAACTGCTCCTCGGCTCGAGCAAACACATCCTTCAAGGCCTCGGCAAAGCATCCGCCACCTCGATTTCCGTCGAGGACACGGTCGATCCTCAAAAGATTTTTTCCACAACTGTCTTCAATGGCGACGGGATCATCACGGCAGATGTCGCTTCTGACGACGCGACGAAGAACACCATTCTGGAAATCATCGCCCTCTACGGCGGCGAAACCGACCGCAGCGGAAAACCCGGCATCAACGCCGCCAAGACGGAGCAGTACTTCAAAGACGCCGCCGCGCATGTGGCTTGGGTCGATGCCGGCACCTCGGCCGCGGTCAACGCGGTTGGCGAGAAAACGGCTCCTGCCCTCGAGGCGATCCGCTCGATTCGCGCGAAGGTCGACGACTATTTCGCACGCTGCAGTCTCGCGTCCTTCGACCAGCGCGCATTGAGCGCCCTGAATCGTCAGGAGTCCGAATATCTGGTGGTCGCGTCGAAAGACCTGACACTCGGCGCAAGCGAAATGTCCGGCTTCCCGCTATCACGCGTCGAGGCGGGCCGCCCACTGTCGCTCACGGAGGGATTGAATCCCGCCTGGGCCGCGTCGATGGCCCAGCTCCGCCGCGATGCGATCGTCCCTTTCTTCGGCGCGGACAAGATCACGCTGTCGAGCGAGGAGTGGTCAGCCCTCTGCCAAAAAATCGCACCCTTCGAGCAATGGACAAACAGCCGGCCCGTCACACCCGTCGCCAGCCTGCCACTCGCGCGTATCCGCGAAATCGCTACAGGCGCGCAGCGCGAACAGATTTTGAAATGGATCCAGCAGGACGCGGCCGTCGCCGCCGAATCCAGCGCCGTCGGCGACGTCGAGCGTCTCGCCCGCTACTATCGTGACCTGGGCACGTTGCTCCGGAATTTCGTCAACTTCTCGGACTTCTACAATCCCGACACGTGGGCGACGTTCCAGGCCGGCAAACTGTATTTCGACAGCCGCAGTTGCGATCTGTGCGTGCACATCGACGATCCCGCCGCTCACTCGATCCTCGCGTCGCTCAGCAAATGCTACCTCGCGTATTGCGATCTCAAGCGCGGCAGCGAAACGCAAAAAATCGTGGCCTGCTTCAGTCAAGGCGACAGCGATTACTTGATGGCCGGACGCAATGGCCTCTTCTACGACCGAAAGGGCAAGGACTGGGACGCGACGATCACCAAGATTGTCGATTTTCCAATCAGTCTGCGGCAGGCGTTTTGGTCGCCGTACAAGAAATTCACCCGCATGATCGAAGAGCAGGTGACGAAGCGCGCCGCCGCCGCCGAGACAAAAGCCGATGCCACTCTCGGCCTCGCCGCTGGTGCCGTGGCAAACGCCGACAAGACAAAACCGGCCGAGCCGAAGAAAATCGATGTTGGTACAGTTGCGGCGTTAGGTGTGGCCGTCGGCGCGATCGGCACGGCTTTCGGTTATTTCCTGGGCCTTTTCAAGGGCCTGGCGTGGTGGCAATTCCCGCTTCTCATCGTCGGCATCATGCTCGCGATATCACTGCCCTCCGTCGCTATGGCCTGGATTAAACTTCGCCACCGCACGCTCGGCCCAATTCTCGATGCAACAGGCTGGGCGGTGAACGCACGCGTAAAGATCAATATCCCGTTCGGCACGTCGCTCACACAGCGCGCCAGACTGCCTCACGGCTCGATCCATACCTTGCGCGACCCATTCGCAGACAAAGCCGCCGCGCGGCGCCGGATGTGGATCATTCTCATGATCATCTTCGCCGTCGCGGCTTACGGCACGTATGCTTACAAAACCCGGCACTGGCCGTTCAAAAAGGAAATGCCGGCGCCGGAAAAAACCCCGGCGCCAGACAACGTGCAACAGAAGGCCGGCTGATCAGTTCGCCCGTCGCACCGCCTTGATCGGATATTTGGTCACCGTAATGCCCTTGGCACTACGGCTGCCGACGGCGAGCGACGTGAAGTCGAACTCGAACTCTTTCACCCGCGCCGAACTGCGTCCGCTCAAAATCACTTCGACCTTCTTCGGCATCGCCGCCTCCGACTTCGCGACGTCGAGAAAGTTGACCTGCGAGCCTTCGGATCCGGCCAGCGGATAGAGTTTGTCGCGCGTAACGCCGCCGACTTGGAAGCGCTTGGCGAAAGCCTTCCCGCTCTCCTTGTCCTGATAGATCATCGAGTAGAACGACTTGTCCCCTTCTTTGGGGAAGACCGCGACGTGAATGATGTCGCGCCCCATGAAAACTTTGTCCGCGACGCGCGCGACTTTCATCGTCCCGTCCGCCATGAAGCAGATGACATCGTCGAGAATCGTGCACTCGGTGATGAACTCATGCTGGCGCCAATTCAGACCGATGAAGCCTTCCTCGCGATTCACGTAGAGTCGCTGATTGGCCGACACGACCTGCGCGGCGCTGATCTGCTCGATGTCGTCGTACGTCGTGCGCCGTTTGTGCGCTTTGCCGTACTTCTCCTGCAGCATCTCGAACCACTTGATCGCGTAGTCGGTCAAATGCTTCAGGTCGTGCTTCACCTCTTTGATGTTGGCCTCGATCTTCTTGATCTGCTCGTCGGCCTGGAAGCGATTGTACTTCGAGATCCGCTTAATTTTGATCTCGGTCAGGCGCACGATGTCGTCGTCGTTCACCTCGCGGCGCAGTTGTTTCACGAACGGCTTCAGGCCTTCCCGAATTTCGGAAAGAACATTTTCCCACGTCTCGGATTTTTCGATCCGGCGATAAATCCGCTCCTCGATGAAGATGCGCTCGAGTGAATCCCAGTGCCATTGCTGCTCGAGCTCTTCCAGCCGGATTTCGAGTTCCCTCTTGAGCAGCGCCACCGTCTTGTCGGTGCTGCGTCTCAGGATTTCGGATACACCGAGAAAAATAGGTTTGTCGTTTTCGATAACGCACGCCGCCGGCGAAATCGTGACCTCGCAATCCGTGAAAACATAGAGTTGTCGAGTCACCTGATCGGCGTCCGCGCCCTGCGGCAGATGAACGAGGATTTCGACTTTCTCCGCGGTGTTGTCGTCGACATGCCGGACTTTGATTTTGCCTTTCGCATTGGCCGACAAAATGGAGTCGATCAGCGAGGTCGTGTTCGTGCCGTAGGGAAGCTCGGTAATGGCGAGCAGATACTTGCTGCGCGTCTCGATCTTCGCGCGAACCTTCACTTTCCCGCCGCGCTCGCCGTCATTGTACTCCGAGAAATCCGCAATGCCGCCAGTCGGAAAATCCGGGACGATGCGAAAACGTTTTCCCTGCAAATGATTGATCGAAGCGCGGCAAAGATCGTTGAAATTATGCGGCAGGATTTTCGTCGAGAGACCGACCGCGATGCCCTCCGCGCCCTCCGCCAAACCGAGCGGAAATTTCACCGGGAGCGTGACCGGCTCCTTGGCGCGGCCATCGTAGCTCAACTGCCACGTGGTGGTCTTTTCGTTGAATACGACGTCGCGCGCAAACGGCGTTAGACGCGCCTCGATGTAGCGCGAGGCGGCCGCGCCATCGCCGGTGAAGATGTTGCCAAAGTTTCCCTGTGGTTCGATGAGCAGCCCGCGCTGCGCCATGCCGACGAGAGCCGCCTCAATCGAGGCATCGCCGTGCGGATGAAAACGCATGCATGCCCCGACGACGTTGGCCACTTTGTTGAAGCGACCGTCGTCCATCTCATAAAGCGTGTGGAGAATGCGCCGCTGCACCGGCTTCAGACCGTCATCTAAATGCGGCACGGCCCGATCGAGAATCACGTAGCTCGCATAATCGAGGAACCACGACCGATAGTGACGCGCAAGAGGCGCAGGATCATCACTCGGTGGCCGGCCGGATCCCTCCGACGGCTTGGCAGACAAGGCCGCTTCGGGCGGCGAGGGCTCCGGCGGGACCGCTAAGGTCGGCGCGGGCGGCGTCGCATCAGCTGGCAGGGGCAGCTCGGGCTGGTCGGAGGTCTTCGGAGTCTTTCTTTTTGCCATCGCGTATTCGATCGGCGCTGGATTCGCGCGCCAAAGTTGAGGAATTCAGAGAGAGCGCGACGGCAGCGCAAGCGCATGTTGCCTCGCGTGCGAGTGAAAACGCGGCGCTTCGGAAACAAGCGTCTGCCTCTCTCCCGGTGAGGCATGGGGCGACGTCCGGCCCGCCGGCTGCGAAATTTTCCAAAAAACGAAGCTCACGTAGCGAGAACAAGAAACGCGTGTACAGTCGCTGCATGAACTCTTCACCCCGCATTCTGTGCATCGCATCAATCGTTGCAGTTCTCGCCCTCGCCGGCTGCAGCAAAAAAACCACGGCGGGCAACTCAGCGACCGACAACACACCAGCATCGTCGACGTCATCATCGTCGACAGAATCCGCAACAAACAGCACCGCCTCCAATTCGACGGCAGCGACACCCGCTGCCACGACCGCTGCGACCGGCGTGCCCGCGGCCACCCCGATGGCCGCCGACGGCCAAGAGAACAAGGTGGAAATCACCGCGAACGACACGATGAAGTTTTCGCTCACGGAAATTAAGGCGAAACCCGGCGAAAGCATCTCAGTGACGCTGAAGAACGTCGGCACTCTCCCGAAAACCGCGATGGGCCACAACTTCGTCCTCTTCAAATCCGCTGACGCGGTGCAGCCCTTCATCAACGAATCCGCCCAAGCCGGCGCGACGGATTACATTCCCGCATCGCAAAAAGGAAATCTCATCGCGTCGACCAAACTTCTCGGCCCAGGCGAATCGGACACGGTCACATTCAAAGCCCCCGACCAGGCCGGACACTATCCCTTCATCTGCAGCTTCCCCGGCCATTACCAAGTCGGTATGAAAGGCGAGCTGGTGGTGGAGTGATGTAGTTGAAACTTCACTACGAAAAAAGGCCGACGATCGCGTCGGCCTTTTTTGTGATCAAATGCGCGCCCTGTTGCTTCGGCGACGCGCGTGCTTCTGACGATTTCGCAAGGCGGCGAGGGATCTCCGTCGCGTTCAGACTTCGATGAGATCCTTCTCGATGCGCAGGTTTTCAATGATGAATTCCTGTCGGTTGGGCGTGTTCTTTCCCATGAAGAACGTAAGCAGCTCCGAGCTGTTGTGCAGATGATCAAGGGAAACTTTGTCCAAGCGAATTTCCTCGCCGATGAAATCCTTGAACTCATTCGAAGAAATTTCGCCGAGACCTTTGAAACGCGTGACCTCCGCCGCCTGCCCGATCTTGTGCATCGCCGCCTGTTTTTCTGCTTCGCTGTAGCAGTAGATTGTCTCGCGCTTGTTCCGCACGCGAAAGAGCGGCGTCTCGAGAATATAGAGATGGCCGTTCGTGATGAGCTCCGGGAAAAACTGCAGGAAAAAGGAAATCAGCAGAAGGCGGATATGCATGCCGTCGACGTCCGCATCCGTGGCAATCACCACGCGATTGTAGCGCAGGCCTTCGAGCCCTTCCTCGATGTTGAGCGCGCTCTGAAGGAGATGAAACTCCTCGTTTTCGTAGATCACCTTTTTCGTCAGGCCGAAGGTGTTCAACGGCTTCCCCTTCAGCGCGAAGACCGCCTGGGTTTGCACGTCACGGCACGATGTCAGCGAACCCGCCGCCGAATCGCCCTCCACGATGAACAGCGTGCTCTCCTCCGCGCGTTTGTCTTTTGTATCCAGATGAACCCTACAATCGCGCAGCTTGCGATTGTGCAACGAAGCTTTCTTGGCCCGCTCGCGAGCCAGGCTACGAATGCCGGCGAGTTCCTTGCGCTCGCGTTCGCTCTCTTCAATTTTCCGCTTGAGCGCTTCCGCTGCTTCAGGATTTCGATGCAGCCAGTTGTCGAGGTGCTGCTGGAGAAAACTTCCGATAAACTGCCGGATCGAGGGACCATTCGGCCCGATGTCGTTCGAGCCGAGTTTGGTTTTTGTCTGTGATTCGAAAACCGGCTCGATCACGCGCACCGACACCGCCGCGACAATGGACTGGCGAACATCAGCCGCGTCATAGTCCTTTTTGAAAAAATTTCGGATCGTCGCCACCACACCTTCTCGAAACGCGGCGAGATGCGTGCCTCCCATCGTGGTGTGCTGGCCGTTGACGAAAGAATAATACTCTTCGCCGTAGTGACTGCCGTGCGCCATCGCGACTTCGATATCCTCGTCTTCGATGTGGATAATCGGATACAGCGTTTCGCCAGTCAGCTTGCGCTTCAGCAAATCCTCGAGGCCGTTCTCCGAGCGGAACGGCTTCCCATTAAGCGTGAGCGTAAGCCCGCGATTGAGAAACGCGTAATTCCACAACATTTCCTCGATGAATTCCGTGCGGAATTTGAAGTCCTTCCCAAAGAGCGCCTCGTCCGGCGTGAACTCGATGATGGTTCCGTTCTTCTCCTCTTTGGGAGCCGCAATGACTTTCGACTCCTTTTTCAGTTTACCCTGCGCGAACTCTACAATCTTTGTCTGACCATCCCGGATGGCTTGAGCACGATACTCCAGCGAGAGCGCGTTCACAGCCTTCTGGCCGACACCGTTCAGGCCCACAGCTTTCTTGAACGTCTCGCTGTCATATTTCGCACCGGTATTGATGACAGAAACGCATTCGAGGAGTTTTCCCAGAGGTATGCCACGCCCGTAATCTCGGACGCGAACACTGTGCTCACTCAGCTCCACATCGATCCGCTTGCCGAAACCCATCGTGAATTCGTCGATGGAATTATCGATCGACTCTTTGAGTAGGACATAGATTCCGTCCTCGGCATGCGCGCCATTTCCGAGGCGGCCAATGTACATGCCAGGGCGAAGGCGGATGTGCTCAGTGGATGAGAGCGTCTTGATGCTAGCTTCAGTGTAAGCGTTGGCCATGGGATCTTTTTTCCATCTAAACATCGGCGCATTTCGTGAGGCACAAGAGCAAACCTCGGCCGTGCGACGGAAACGGTTTCATCCTGCTCTTCGAGGCTCGACGCACGCCGGGCGATCAGCACGCGCCCTGCGGCTTAGCGTCTCGCAGAATAGAAAACCTCGAGGCTGTAGTTGCTCACTGGATACAGAACAGCGGTCACGACATATCTCGGGCTTTTGCGCCGGCCGCTGGACGACTGCTTGATTGACCATGCGCGTACGCCGGGCTGAGCGTAAGCCCATGAAAGTCACCTACTACTTGGAGATCTTGTCGTCGTGGTGTTACTGGGCGGAGCCGGCTTGGGCGGAATTGAAGGAGAAATTCGGCAGTCGGGTGGAGTTCGACTGGAAAATTGCGTTGATGAAGCCCGATGCCTTCCCTGTCTCCACGAGCCAGTGCGAATGGTTCTACCAGCGGAGTGGCACGGTGATGAGGTCGCCATTCAAGCTTGATGCAGGCTGGTTCGAGGTCTCTCGAAAAGGCGACTATCGTGCCCCCAATTTCGTGGCTGAAGCCGCCCGCGAACTTGGCGTGCGAGACGATCGGGTCCGTCTGGCGCTAATGCACGCGGCGATGCGGGAAGGGAAGAAGATCGGAGATCTCTCGCTTTCCGCGGAAATCGCCGCTGCTGCCAGTGGCCTCGCGGTGGACAAACTCATCGCTGGTGCGAAATCAGACGCGGTCCAAAAGCGCGTAGAAGCGTCGACCGCAGTTTTCTTTGCTCATCAAATCGATCAACGACCCGCATTCATCCTCGAGGACGAGATCGGAGACAAAGCGGTCTTTTCTGGACTCGCCAAATCGAAGGCGCTGTCTGCGGCAATCGAAGCCATGCTTGAAGACACCGCGGCCTACACCACACATCGCGTTCATTTCGGTCCTCCGCCGACCGTTTGACCGAGTGAAAGCTGGGTTGACCTGAGGATCCCCAGTCCGATTTCTCAGCCCGTGCAGCTCAAGTGGCATTTGTCGTACGCCCGCGGTTACATGGAGCTTGGTCTCCTTGATGAAGCCGCGGCCGAGCTGACAAAAATCGGAGCGCAGGATTCCGATCGCACCGCGGTGTTGGAGGTTAAAGCCGAACTTCACCAAGAGCAGAAGGACTGGGCGTCTGCCCGCGACGTGACAGCAGAGCTGTGTCGGCGCCAGCCCGGAAATGCGGGCTGGTGGATCATGTTCGCGTACTCGACTCGTCGCGCCGGTTCTTTGAACGCGGCAGAAGCCATTCTCCTCGCCGCCGAACGGCTTCATCCAGATGACGCGACCATTCTATTCAATCTCGGATGCTACGCCTGCCAACGCGGCGATCTGAGCCTCGCTTCGAAGCGCGTCCACCAAGCGATTGAATTGGACCCAAAGTTCGAGGAGTTGGCCAAAACCGATTCGGATCTCGAAGCGCTCAGAGCATCGAGCTGACGTCGAGGCTCCGTAAAACGCGGTGAACTCCAACGCTGTGCCACTTCCGCCGGATCCATTGATTGAAGAGCAGTACACCGCGAGCCATCTGACCCAGCCCGGGTAAAGCTATCTTGCGATGGCCCAAAAACAAGAAGGCCCGAGCGCTGCTTTCGCAACACTCGGGCCATAAACCTGGCAACAACCTACTCTCGCGGGACCTAACGTCCTACTACCATTGGCTGCTCGGGGCTTAACGACCGTGTTCGGGATGGGAACGGGTGGAACCCCCGGCATGTGGTCACCAGGAAGGGAAACCCGGAAGGTCCGGGTAATTCTTAAAGTGTGTAAGTGTTCTTAAAGAACGAAGGAGGTAAAATAAACGCCTTGGAATATTAAGGAATGCATAACCCGAGAAGGTCATTAGTACCAGTAAACTCAATACGTTACCGTAATTACATTTCTGGCCTATCAACCGGGTGGTCTACCCGGACCTTCTACTGTATTGCTACAGATTGTGATCTTATCTTGGGATGGGCTTGGCGCTTAGATGCTTTCAGCGCTTATCCCTTCCGAACATAGCTACCCGGCGCTGCCACTGACGTGACAACCGGAACACCAGAGGTTCGTCATTCTCGGTCCTCTCGTACTAGA
>DASTWZ010000029.1:0-291346 GCA_035765635.1 Opitutaceae bacterium | reverse complement strand
GTCCCTGGCGAGCCGCGCTCGACGTGGATCAACCTGGAGGTTAGGCAACACGGTTGCGGCTCGCCAGGGACGGCTCGCCCTACCCGCGGAATCCGTCCGGCGGTGCGATCTACGTTCTGACATTCTGCATTCTTAATTCTTACTTCTTCCTTAGCGAAGCGTAAGGCCATTCGTCGCTGCGGAAGGGCTCGGCAGGTAAACCGGATTTATTATAGAGCGACGCCAGGGGGTTCGCTTGCCAGGCATAGCGCACGTGTCGCGGGTGCGGCACGTCTGGCGCGGATACAATGACGGTCTCTCCGTCGATCACGGCCTTCGCCCAGTGCCATTGGAGGTCGTCGCCGGCCACCGAAAATTCCCCGACCTCTTCGCCGCGATTGACCAAGCCGCCCTCCGCATTCGCGAAATGCACCCGCAGCGCGGTTCCATTTCTCGTCTGCTCGGCTTTAACGAAGCGCGGGCCGTGCGCCATGACATCTTTCTTGTAATAATCCGCCAGGGCCAACAGCGCGAGACGCTCGCCTACGATTTTCTTCTCCTTCGGATGAATGTTGTCGGCCTCGCCGGTATCGATCGTCACCGCTACATCCACCTGCTCGAGCTTCTTCGCCGTCAGCGCCTGCGCTTCCCGCAGCTCCGCCCAGCCGTCCGAGCCAGGCTGCTTTTTCCGGGTCTGGAACGCCGGCAGACTCACAATATAAAACGGCAGCGCTTCATTTCGAAAACTCCGGCGCCAGTCCTCGATCATCGCGGGCAACACCGTGCGATATTGATAAGCGCGTTCGGCATTCGCCTCACCCTGATACCAGAGCACACCGGCGAGTGCCATCGGTGCGAGCGGTTGAAGCATGCCGTTGTTCAAAACCGTCGGCATCGTTGGATAGTTTTCGTATCCGAGCGGCAGCGGATGCGGCGCTCGCGCGTCGACGCTGACCTTCGCCTTCCACTCACCCGCGAGCGGAATTTTCGTCCCATCGCCAAGCTGGAGGTAAATATCTTCCGGTTTGGAGAGGAAGGCATCGCGGCTCTTCAATTTCAGAACGCGCAATTCGATCTGGTTTCTTCCGGGTACCAGCACGTCCGGCGGCAGCGTGTACGCTCGCGGATTTTCCACCCACGAACTCGCGCCGACCCAGCGGCCGTTCACGAAGGACGTATCCATTTTTTCGACCACACCGAGATGCAGCACGGCGCGGCCCGCCGGTAGTGGATTTGGCACTACGATTTCGCGGCGCAACCAGACCACCGCGGGCACATCGGCGAGTTTCAACGCGTCAAAAGCCTTCATCAGCGAAACGGTTTTCCAATCGCTGTCGTCGATCGATGGCTCCGACCAGTTCTTCCCGCGAATGCCGACGTCATATTCGTCGTACCAATGCATGATGTAGTTGCCGTATTCGGGCGCGCCCTTTTCGCGCAGGCGCGCAATTTCCGCGAGTTGCGGCGCGAAATCCTTAATCCCCTCGAGACCCTTCGAGCTCGTCCAGGTCTCCGCCGGCGTCCCGCCGACTGCGTCCTGGATCAGTCCGATGGGCACATCGACGTCCTGCATCACTCGCTGCGCGAAAAAATACGCCACGGCGGAAAACCCAGCGTAGCCTTCGGTCAGCGCCTCGGGCGTCGCCACTTTCCATTCGCCCGCGACGGTGCTCTTGGGCGAGTAGCCGACCTGGGATTTCACGGAGAAGAGCCGCAGTTTTTTGTTGTGTGCCGCGGCCGCTGCCTCCGGCCCGCCATTGGCCGATTTGATGCCGAACTCCATGTTCGACTGCCCGCCACAAAGCCAGACGTCACCGACCAGCACGTCGTGCAACTCCACTTTTCGTCCACGTCCGCTCGCCGCATCAGTCGATCCATCGTTGCCGTTGACCACCGGACTTGCGCTGATCGATACAAGGTAAGGCCCGCCGGCCTTCGGTGGCCGCAGCGAAATTTCCCAACGCCCATCCGCGCCGGCCGTCGCGCGTTCCGATGCGTTTTCAATCTGCACCGTCACGTTCTCGCCCGGCGCAGTCCAGCCCCAGAATCGATTGGGCTGATCGCGCTGCAACACCATGTGGTCGCCAAAAATCGGGGAGAGGAAAGGTTTCGCCTCGGCGGCCCGGGCAGGCGCGGAAAGTAGTGCCAGAACGAATACAGGAAGGAGACAGCGTTGAAACATGATCGAAGAGACGAAGGGTTTTCGATGATCCGGGTCGGGCACCCCGATCCATTTTCCCGGGTGAATGCGGAGGCGAAAAATCGCCTCCGCATTTTTCCCCAGAAACATTCTCTAACGTCGCCCACCAAACGAAACGGTACGACAAGTGACGGAGAGAAGAGACTTCACCGCGCGGCGACGACCGCACGGCAGCCTGCCAAAACGTTTCGCGGCCGAGGCGCGTCCAGCAACGAACGCACGATTCTATTTGTAGAATCCACGACACGGCCGTCGGCGACCTTATGCTCGCGGCGGAGACCAGCGTGTTCTGTGGTGCGGTGACATCGCGCAAATTTCGGTGGGTTCTGTGGCCGCGCCGTCGCCGATTTAATTATCTCCGTCAGCCTCGCGTTCTCCACCACCACCTGCGCCGTTGTTTTCCGACCGAAACGTTCCGGAGCGCTGCAACGCCAGCGCCGCGAGCCAACAGAGCAGCGCCCAGGCGGTTCCCGCCGCCCAACCCGCGAGCACATCCGTCGGATAGTGCACGCCGAGGTAGACTCGACTCACCCCAATCAATCCAGTGAGCAAGAACGACGCGCAGATCACATAAACTTTCTCGCGCCGGGCGACGGCGATGCGCGCGAGCAGCGCGCCAAGCGTCAAATAGACCACCGACGACAACATTGAATGTCCGCTCGGAAAACTCGCCGACACCACCTCGGCGAGGTGAGGCACCACGTCCGGCCGCGGCCGCCCGAAAAACACTTTCAGCCCGTTGCTCAACGCGTAGCCGCCAAGCGTCGCACAGAGAATCAGCACGGCTTTGCGATGACTGCGTCGCAGCAAGAGATAGCCGATCACGAGCAGATTGACCAACGTCAGCACGGTGGCGCCTCCGAGCGCCGTGATGTCCCGCGCGACTTCCACGCTGCCCAGCGGGCCGATTGGTTTCGAAAGATCGTCGGCGTGGCGCATCGCCCGCAGCAGGCGCGTATCGAATTTTTCGAACCCACCTTCTGGCACGTCGTCCGCCAAGTCCGCGAAAAGCAACAAGCACGCGCACACCACCAGCGCCGACAACAGCACGACAAATTCATTCCAGCCCGAGTTGCGGAAAAATTTCTTGAACGATCGCGTCACGCTCTCGAGCAAACCCCCGCCGCGCCTGTTGCTCAATCGAAACTGCAACGGACGCGATCGACGTTTAACGGGGCGCTCTTTCCACCGCAATGAGCGGAGCGCCAGCGACGCCTTTCGAGGAAGCGCGTTCGACGGCTTTTGAGGACGCGCGTTCGACGGCTTGCAACGGAGCGCCGGCCTCCCGGCCGGCTACCCTATCCAGCGTCCCGCGCAGCGGGACGGATTTTTCGGTTTGCCGGCCGGGAGGGCCGGCGCTCCGTTGCAAGCCATTCCGCTGCCACGCCCCCCTCGCGCCCCCTCACTTCGTCGCGTGACTTGCGGGCGCATCCCGGCCCATACTTCCCCTCATGCCTTCAAGACCTCTCCGCCTTGTTCTCGCGACTCTGGCGCTGACTCTCGCCGCACACGCTGCACACGCCGCAGACACCAAACCTGCCGCGTCGCAGCCGCCGATCTCCGCCGTCGATCGCTCGTACATGAACACCAACGTATCGCCCTGCGAAGATTTCTACACCTACGCAAACGGCGCGTTCGACAAGGTTCCGATCCCGGGCGAATACGCCTCCTATGGAGTCAATCAGGAGGTCGACGAGCGAAACTACGCGACGTTGAAAGAGATTCTGGAAACCGCCGCGAAGAACGGCGGCCCCGCCGGCAGCGTCGCCCAGCGCGTGGGCGATTTCTTCGCCGCCGGCATGGACGAGGCGCAGATCGAACGCGCCGGGCTCACTCCGCTCGAGCCGTGGTTCGACAAAATCGCCGCCCTCAAATCCAGCGACGATCTGGTGAAGCTCATCGGCGAAATGCAAAATGCCGGTTTCAATCCGGCCTTCGGCTTCGGCGTAAAAGTCGACGACAAGGACAGCACCGCAATGATCGCCGGTTTCGCCCAGGGCGGCATCGGCCTGCCGGACCGCGATTATTATTTCCGCGACGATGATGCGGCGAAATCGATTCGCACCGCTTACGTCGCTCACATCGCCCACACCTTCGAAATCGCCGGCGCCAAGGAAGACAGCGCGAAAAGCGACGCCGAAGAAATCATGCAACTCGAGACGAAGCTCGCGAAAGCCTCGCGCACGATCGTCGAATGCCGCGACCCGGAAAAGAATTACAACAAATACGATCGCCGGAAACTGACGAAGGTCTCACCGAACATCGGCTGGGAAACATTTTTCACGGAAGTCGGTTTCCCCAAAACGGAGCGCGCGATACTCGTCGGCCAACCCGAATTTTTCACCGCGCTCGGCGCACTCCTCGACTCGGAAAAGATCGAGGTCTGGCGCGCGTATCTCCGCTGGCACTTGCTCCGCGAGACCTCGCCGTTCCTCGGAAAAGCGTTCGTCGACGAGTCGTTCGCCTTCTACGGCACCAAGCTCTCCGGCGCGACCGAACTGCGCCCACGTTGGAAACGCGTGATGCGCGCGGCCGACGCCGCCATCGGCGAAGACCTCGGCCAGCTCTACGTGCAGACACGCTTCAGCGCCACTGCCAAGGCGCGTGCGTTGCAGATGGTGAAGTTTCACCTGGAAGCGATGCGCAATCGCCTTCGCGCCGCGGATTGGATGTCGCCTCAAACCAAGGCCGAGGCGTTCAAGAAGATCGACGCGATGAACACCAAGGTCGGCTATCCCGATCACTGGCGAGACTACTCGAAACTCCAGATCGCACGCCGGCCGTACGTCTTGAACGTGATCGCGGCAAACACCTTCGAGGTGCGCCGTCAGCTCGACAAACTCGGCAAGCCGGTCGACCGCAGCGAATGGCAAATGACGCCGCAGACCAACAACGCCTATTACGATCCGACGCTGAACGAAATGTGCTTCCCCGCGGGTATCCTGCAGCCGCCGTTTTTCGATGAAAAAGCCGACGATGCCGCCAACTACGGCGCCCTCGCCTCCACCATCGGCCACGAGCTGACCCACGGCTTCGACGACGAGGGCCGCCAATACGATGCTCGCGGCAATCTGAAACCGTGGTGGACGCCGGACGACGTCGCGGCGTTCACCAAGCGCGCCGAAGTCATCGCCCAACAATACGAAGCCTACGAAGTGTTGCCCAATGTTCATCTGAACGGCCATCAGACGCTCGGCGAAAACATCGCCGACAACGGCGGTCTGCGCGTCTCGTACGAGGCGTTTCACCTCGCCACCGCCGGACAAAAACTCGAGTCGATCGACGGCTTCACCCCGGAGCAGCGCTTCTTCATCGCCTTCGCCCAAAGCTGGCGCACGAACGATCGACCGGAGCGCATCCGTCTTCAGGCGACAAGCGACGTGCACAGCCCCGCCCGCTGGCGAGTGCTCGGCCCCGTGCAGAATTTTCCGGAATTCCGCGCGGCATTCGGCTGTGAACCAACACGAAATGCCCAACCCGCGATCTGGTGATAGCGGGTTCTCAGCAGTCGCTTGTCGTGCGGGGTGACCTTGAAATCTCGCGCGTCCGTTCCACTCGAAAACAATCCTGCTGTCTCCATCTGGGAGAACAGTCCACGGCGCGCGCCCATGTCTGAAGAACCGTCAAGCGATCGCGACTTCAGCGCGCTGTATGAAAATACCGTGGCTCCACTTCGCCGCTATCTGGCGCGATTGCTCGGCAACAACACCGAGGCCGAGGACATCGCGCACGACGCCTATTTGCGGGTCTATTCGAGCGCGCAGCAGGTGAAGCCGGAAAAGCCGGAGGCTCTGCTTTATGTCACGGCGCGCCGGCTGGCGATCAATCGACTGAAGCGCCGCAGCATCTCCCCGATCTCGCGCGAAAATTTTGTACCCGAAGCTGCGCCCTCTCCGACTCCCGGCGTCGCTCAACAAGTCATGGCCCAGCAGGAACTCGCGTTGTTGGAACAAGCCATCGCCGATTTGCCGCCGGGCTGCCGGTCCGTCCTGCTGTTGCGCAAAGTCGAGTTGCTCTCGCATCGCGAAATCGCCGACCGCCTCGGCATCGCGATCAGCACGGTGGAGAAACAGCACGCGCGGGCCTTGCGGCTTCTGCGCGCGGCGATGCAGCCGCTGCAGGATTCGGAAAGAACATCGCGGACTGGAAACACGTCTGCCGGCGGCGACGGCGCAAAGGAGGCAAACTCATGAGCTCCGAAAATTCCCGCACCATTGCGGCCGAGGAACAGGCGTCGCTCTGGGCCGCGCGCCTCGAGGGCGAAGACTTTTCCGCGGCGGATCGCCGAGCGCTCGAAGCCTGGCTGGCGGAAGCCCCCGAACATCGCGCCCTGCTTTCGGAGTACTGCCAATTTTCCGCCGACCTCGAGGAAACCCTGCCCGCGCTGGTCGCAGCCGGCTCGATCGAGATGCCAGCGCTCGCGGCTGCAGGCCATTCGCGCCGCTGGTGGAAGTCTCCTTGGAAAATCGGCGCGGGACTCGCGCTGGGCGCCGCGGCCGCCTCCCTCGCGTTCGCGCTTTGGTTCGCTCAACCGCACAACCAGCACAAGACGGTCGCGACCTCGGTCGCCCAGCGTCAGAGCCTGACGCTCGACGACGGCACGCGCATCGAGTTGAACGCGCAAACGAGTTTGCTCGTCGAAAACACGCGCGCCGAACGCCGCGTGCGCCTGGCCGACGGCGAAATTTTTCTCACGGTCAGCAAGGACAAATCGCGGCCCTTCTTCGTCGAAACCCCGAATGGTTCGGTCCGCGTGACCGGCACGGTTTTCGACGTGCGCTCCGAGGGCAACGCGGCGCTGAGCGTCACCGTGGTCGAGGGCTCCGTGCAGGTTCGTCCCGGCGAATTTTCGACCGGGCGCGCCAGCTCTCCGGTCTCGTTGACCGCGGGCGATCAACTCTCCGCTTCGGCTCACGGCGTGGAGGTGACGAATCTCCCCGCCAGCGCGGTGGAAGATCAGCTCGCCTGGCGCCAGGGCCAGGTCGTGTTCGACGGCGTGCCGCTGCGCGAGGCCTTGGCTCGCTTCGCGCATTATCACGGTCGCGGCATTACGGCCGCGCCGGGTGCGGCGGAGTTGAAAGTCGGCGGGCGTTTTAGTCTCGACGATATCGATGGATTTTTCTCGGCCCTCGAAACGGTTTTGCCGGTCAAGGTCACGCATGACCTGAGTGGCGCATCGACGGTCAGCTTGAGAGAAGACAAATCGTAATCGTGTTTTTTCTAACTCGTCGACTGCGCCACGCCTTTCTTGTCGTCGCGTGCCTCTGGCCCGCGCTCCTCTTCGCCGAACCGGTGGAGTTTTCGCTGCCCGCCCAGCGCGGCGACCTGGCGCTCCTGGCGTTTTCCAAACAATCGAAAACGGAGGTGCTCTTCTCCTTCGACGAATTGCGCGCGATCACCGCGGCGGGGGTTAACGGCCGTTATGAGCCAGAGGATGCGCTCAACCTTTTGTTGAAGAATTCGGGGTTTGTCGCGCGGCGAAATGGCAACGGCAAATTCGTGGTCACCGCGGCGGCCCCGCCCGCCGGCAGCATCAAAGGAAAACTGCTCACTCCCGACGGCAATCCGGCCAAGGGCGTGCGCGTCACTGAACCGGAGCGACGACAAAGCGCCATGACCGACGATCGTGGCGTGTTCAACTTTCCGTCGCTGCCACCAGGCCATTACCGGCTGATAGCCAACGGAGAGGGCTATCAGCCGTTGGAAATACCCGATCTCTCCGTCGAGGCCAACCACGTCCTCTCGATCGATGCCCTCCGCCTGAGCAAAACCTCCGACCCCACCCAGCTCGAGCCCTTCCTGATCCAGGACAAACTCGAGCGAGCCCGCCCCTTCGCCCACGGCCGCAATGCCCTGCCGCCGCGCACCGCCACGGGCAATGTCGATCTGCGTCGCTCCGAAAACGATCCTCTGCCTTTCACGATTTATGACCGCGAGCAGCTCACGCGCAGCGGCGTCATCAATCTCAACGAATTTCTTCAGCGGGAATTGCTCGATAGCGACGCTTCGACTCGTTCGCCCGATCAGGACGGCAGCCAGCCCGCCTACGTTTCGAGCAGCACGAATCTGAATCTGCGCGGTTACGGTTCCGACCAGACTGTCATCCTCGTCAACGGCCGTCGCCTGCCCGAGGTTTTGACCAGCGGAAAAACGGGAGCCATCCCGCCGGACGTGAATCTGATTCCGCTCAGCCTGGTGCAGGAAATCGAAGTGCTGCCGCTCTCCGCCTCCGCGTTGTACAGCGGCAATCCTGTCGGTGGCGTGATCAACATTGTGCTTCGGCCCGACGTCGACGCGAACGCCACCGAAATCAGCGCGACGTACACCAATGGACTCAACGGCTACGATGCGCCGCAAAGCTCGTTTTCCGTGCTCAACGCCCAGACATTGCTCGGAGGAAAATTACGTATCCGTTTTAACGCTACACTGACGCGCGCGTTTCCCTCGACGGAATCGGAATTGGGATTCCACCAGCGGCGCGCGGCGACTTCGCCCGGCCTCGATGAACCTGTCTTTCGCGCCACGCCCAATATCCGCAGCGCGAATGGCGAGCCGCTCTTCGGAGCGGGAAGTTCCAGCGTGACCTCGGTCGCGGCCGGCGCCGACGGTACGGGAGGACTCACGGCATTTCAGGGGCGCGACGGCCTCCGCAATTTCGATTTCTTCGACACTCCCGGGAGTCTGGCCGCGTCGATGAACGCGCTCGACTACGGCTATGGGCGAAAGCAGCGCCGCGAAGTTTATTTCGGATCGGTCACGTACGATCCCTTTCCCTGGGTCGAAATCGGCGTCGACGGGACGTTTTCGAACATCGTCGCGACGCGCGGCTACGACGTGCTCACCGCAGACCTGCCGGTGAAGGCGGACGCGCCGTCCAATCCTTTCGGACAGGACGTGATCGTTTCGCTGAATGAAATCGCGCCCAAGCTCGGCGAAAATTACAGCGAGGCGCGCATCCAATATTATTCTGTAGTGGCTGGAGCACTACTGAAGCAGCTCGGCCATTGGCGCGTGGCACTGGACGCCCAATACGCGCACAGCACGACGAAATATCGCGCCCTGGCCGGCGCCGATCCGAATCGCTGGGCGGACTTGGTTCAGCAAGGCACGTACAATCCTTTCCGCGACACGCAGGCGTTCGGTCCGCCCGATGCTTTCTACGATCAGGTGCTGGTCTATCGAGACGGCCGCGGAAAATTCGTGACGCTCGGTGACTACGAAACGCTCGACGCATCGGCCCGCGCCGCCAACGAAGAGCTCTCGCTGCCGACCGGAAAAGGCGTGGTCAACGTCGGCGTCGATTATCGTTTCAATCAACTTCAACCCTACCGCGAGACGCCTGTCTTCGCCGATGGCTCCATCGCGGGGGAACCAATTCGTTGGTCGGGCCGCTCTCTCGAGACCTACAGTTTCTTCGGAGAATTTCAGGCGCCCTTCGTGCCGAATCGCTGGCTGCCCAGTTTCATCAAGAAGACCGAAGCCGATTTCGCGGTGCGTTACATCGCATCCGCTTCCTCGAACGAAACGAACTTCGCGCCAACATTTGGTTTCAAAATCGATTTTGCCGGCGGCCTCGCGCTGCGCGGCAGCCTCACGACGTCGAATCGTTTTCCCACGCCGCAGATGAGCCGCGAGGAGCTCATCCCGTCGAGTACGGTCGGCGGCGGGGTCAACGCCTATCACGTTTACGATCCGCAGCGCGGCAATCAGGAGTACGACATCGAAGCGCGTGATGCGTTGAATCCGCACCTGCGTCCCGAGGCGGCGGTTTCGCAGACGGCGGGCTTGCTCTGGCAAGGCGGAAAAAAACACCGGTTGCGCGCGGCGATCGACTTCGTGGATACGCGCAAGACGAACGAACTCATTTACCTGTATCCTCAGGAAATCATCAATCTGGAGAGCCTCTTTCCCGATCGCGTGGTGCGCGACCCGCTGGCGCCGAACGACCCGCGGCCGGTCGGCAAAATCAAGACGGTCTTCACCGGCACCACCAATCTCGCTTGGCGTCATTCGCAGAATTGGAACGCGCTGGCTGACTACGCGTGGAAAGGTTTTCTCGGCGGCACGTTCGAGACTTACGCACGCCTCGTTTTCTTCCAAAAATTCGAGCGCCAGATTTACCCGCAGTCGCCGAAAACGGACGAGTTGAGCAATCCCGACGAGACCGCGCGCGGTGTGCTGCGTTATCGCGCGAACTTCGGAATGAGTTGGTCGAACTCCAACTATGACCTGGGCTTCGACGGGCACTATTTTCATTCACGCGTGCTGCCGGTCGTCGAAGCCGCGCCGCAAGGCACGGATCATCTCTCGTCGTTTCTGCAGTTCGACGCCTACATCCAAACCGACCTGACGCGCTTTCTGCCGTGGAAGCATTCGCGCGTCGGCCTGCGCGGCACGCTGCGCGTGGACAACGTATTCGACCGCGCCTATCCGGCGTACGTCCGCGATCCCTACAACACCGGCGTGGAGTCCTTCGGCGATTGGCGCGGCAGAATCTATTCCGTTTCGCTGACCGCAACCTTCTGAGCCGCGAAGATTGGCCGCTGGGCGCGGTGAGGAATTTTTTTTAGCCGCGAAGAGGCGCAAAAAAACGCAAAGAGGATTTTGGGGAGGGACTGCAGAAAACCCATGAATTCGCGTCATACGAAGAACTCGAAATCTATTTCCTGATTTCCCACGGAAAACACCGACGGCACTGAAAGGGAACGGTATTATTCTGTGTCTTCCGGTGCATTCCGTGGGAAATCAAGAAGTAGATTTCGTGTCCTTCGTGTGATTCGTGGGCATCTCGTCCGCCGGGTTAGAAATTCGAAACAAATCAGCCCGGGTCTGGACTCAGAATGCCTGCATGACGCAGCCGACCCAAAATCCTCTTTGCGCTTTTTGTGCCTCTTCGCGGCTAAAAAAATGTCGTCGCCACGATGGCGGATAGCGCAGCGGAGATTGTCACTCCTTGCGGCGGCGAGCGCATTCGCCCGTTCAAATGATGCCCTTATGAATTCGGTGACCGAACGTATTTACTTTTCCCCTACAACGTCGGCTCCTGCTCACATCACTTTCGACCAGCCCTTCGGCGCGGCGGACGAAGCGAACCTGCGCGATGCCCTGAAACGCTGCACTCCCGCCGCAATCGACGCCGCGCTTTCCTTTCGCCGCACCGGTGAAATGCGCTACGTGCCGGCCGCGGTCGTCGGGATCATCGAGCGCTACGTCGAACGCGAGCACCGGTGGAAACTTCGCACGCGCGAAGACGAGATCCGGCTCGTTGAAGATCTTTCGATCGATTCTCTGACCATGATGGAGATCGTGCTCCTGACCGAAGAAGTTCTGCTCATCACGATCGACAACGACGAACTGCGCGACCTGCGCACGCTCGGCGACGTTCACCGTTTCATCGAGCAGAAGATCGGCAGCGGAAAAGCGGCGCCCGGATCGTAAAATAGCGACCGCATCTGCGTGCTCCATAGCGACGCGAGGTCGCGCGCGATCGCGCCGTTATTGGCCCGGAAGTTACGAGAATGTTGCGGCGAGAATCCGGGTTGAAAAATTCTTCCTGGTATATAGGTTGCTGGCCTCGTCGGCCCCCGGAGGTGGTTCAAGTTTACCCCCAAAATGCCGATATTGTTGTGCTGAAACTTGCATTAACACCTCCCGTAAATATGGCCCGCGTCCTACTCATCGAGGATGATTACTTCCTGCGCGCTATCTTGAAATCGCGCCTGGAAGAGCTCGGTCATTGGGTGATCGATGCTCCTAACGCTAAGCACGCCAAAGAGCTGCACATCGAGCACGGCTTTAACGTCGTCCTCACCGATCTTCTTATGCCGGAGAAAGACGGCTTCGAATTGATCAGCGAATTTCGCCAGTTCGACCGCAATGTCCGGGTCATCGCGATGTCCGCCGGCGGCCAGATTTCGGCCCCCGACTACCTCGACATGGCTCGCCAGCTCGGCGCCTGCGATATTCTGAAAAAGCCGGTCACCGACCAGCAATTGGCGTCCACCTTGAGCCGCGCCCTCGCCCCGACCTAATCCGCTGATTAGCGCGGGGTTTGCTTCACTTCACGAGTTCGCGCACCGCGCGATCGTCGCCATCGTTCGGCGCGGGTTTGAGCCGAAGCAGCGCACAAAACAGGTTGTAGAGATCTATATTCTCCACGGAATCGATGGCTCGCCCGTCCGACGCCAAATCCGGCCCGTGCACAATCAACGTGCCTTGCATGCTGCGAATTTCCGGGTCGTAGCCGTGCTCGCCCTTCGTTTTCGCAAGCCAGGCAGCCAACGCTTGTTTCGTGGAAATCGATCCGCCCTCCTGCGGCACGACCCAGACCGGCGGGAAACGCGGATTGTCGCCGACGTGCAGCGCCTTCGGTAAATCCTCGCGCCGATACGCCACCGCACCGGCCGGCAAATGCTGCAGCTTCGCCAGCAATTCCTCGACGCTGCCTTTCAACGGGCGCAGCCCCGCCTGCGGACCGGTGAAGTCGACCTGAACCGTCGAGAGATCGATAATATCATCCAGAGCCACGCAGCGCTCCGGTTTCACGTCGGTCATTCCGTGATCGGAAACCACCACCAGATTCGGGTTCACACCGGCGCGATCGAGCGCCTCGATCATCGCGCCGATCCGCGTATCCAAAAGTTGGATCGCCTTTACGGTTTCCGGTGATTCTGGCCCGAACGTGTGCGCGACGGAATTTGTTTCCTCCAAATAAAACATCACCAGATCCGGCCTCTCGCCCTCCGGCAACGTCAGCCAGCCCACGAGTTGCTCGAGTCGCTGCGCAAACGGTATCGAGTAGTCGTAATGCATCCAATACGTCGGCCGCAACCCATCGATCGCAGTCTCCGAACCAACCCAGAATGAACACGCGCTGCGCCGCCCTTGCTTGACCGCTGTGATCCAAATCGGCTCGCCGCCCCACCAACGCGAATCACCAACGCACTCGCGCGACGTGTAGCGAAAATAGGCGCCGATCTGCGGATCGAAAAACGTGTTGTTGATCATCCCGTGATGCTCCGGCCGCAGCCCGGTCGCGATCGAGTAATGATTGGGAAATGTGTTCGACGGATAAACCGAGATGAGTGACTTGGCCGAAGCGCCTTCCTTCTTCAGGCGGCGCAAATTCGGCGTCTCCTTCGGATGCAGATCGCAATAGTCCCAACGAAACGCATCCAACGATACGACGAGCAGCGGATGGCTCTGGGCGCAGGCCAGCTGTATCCAACAAACCACGACCAGAAATGCGCCGAGGCGCCGCAGCGTTTTCATGAGTTGCAAGAGTCCGCCTCCTTACTTCGGTTCCGTCACAATCAGGCGGCGATTGATCGCGGGCGCCGTGACGTCCTGACGTTTTCCGTCCGGCCAGGTCACCGTCACCCGCCGCACGCGCGAATCCTCGCCGAGTCCAAAGGTGAGCGTGTGTTCCGACTGCGAAAGATAGCCCATTGCCGGCGCGACGAGATGCGTGATGGTGTGGCGCGGCGTGTAAACATCCACCCGCGCGCCACTCGCATCGCGCGCACAGCTTGTACCCACAAGTTCGATACGCAGCCACGCATTGCCGACGTGCTCGTCGTTGCGCAGCAGCCGCGCCGCTCCGCCATTTTGGGTGACAATCACATCGAGGTCGCCGTCTCCGTCAAAATCGGCCGTCGCGATGCCGCGCGCGACCAACGGACTCGCCCAGTTGCCGTCCAGCAGATTGGCCTCCGCCCAGCCGTTGCCCCAATCCCACAAGAGCGTCGGTGTGGACGCAAAATTTCGACCTGCTTCGAAGTGGCTCAGCTCTGGCTCAGCGCGGCCGTTAGGGGAAAATATTTCGAGGTGTCCATCGAGGTCGTAGTCGAACATCGCCATGCCGAGTTTTGGCCCGAGCCGCAGCGCCTCTGAATTGCTCGCCGCGTCGCGTCCATAAGTCGCGCCGAGCGCCGCAACCGCATCCGAGGTCTCGCGATTGCGTCTCATGGGAAAAGCGTTGAAGGCGATCAGGCTCGCCGAACCTTCGCGCCGATCGCTCGGCGCTCGCCACTCGCGAAAATGTCCGCCGCCTTCATTGAGAAAGAGCGTCGGCTCCCCGGCGTGATAAACAAACAAGAGATCGATTTTCCCGTCGCCATTGCTGTCGACCGGCGCAACGCCCAGCGGCTCAGGCCGCGGCAAACGTGTATCCGGAGAAATATTACTGAGGCCGAAGCGCGCCGCTTCTTCGACGAACCGCCCGTCTCCAAGATTTCGATACACGAGCGGCGACGCGCTGACGAAACCCGCCGGCGTGCCGTAAGAGCGTCCGACTGCGGCGATGTTGAAAGCAGCGTTCAATTCAATCTCCTGCGACCAGCGCGTGTAGCGGCAAACGATCAGGTCGAGCCGGCCATCGCCGTCGAGATCCAGCCAGAGGGCGCCCGTGCTCCACGAGCGCTTTTCGCCCGCCACGCCCGCTTTCTCCCCGACCTCCTCGAACGTGCCATCTCCGCGGTTATGCAGAAGCCGGTTTTCGCCAACCGTCGTGATGAACAAGTCAGGGTAGCCGTCGTTGTCGTAATCCCCCACCGCCACGCCCATGCCTTGCACGGCGATATCTGCTTTCGCCGCCGCGCTGACGTCCGTGAAGTGCCCGTGGCCATCGTTGCGGAAGAGCGCGCAACGACTGCCCGCCGGAGGAGTGTCATCGCTCTCCGACCACTCGCGGCCGTTCACGAAAAAAATATCCGCCGCGCCGTCTTTGTCGTAATCCAAAATCGCCACGCCGCTGCCCAGCGTCGACGGCGGCAGGCCGTCTTCGCCGCGCGTGCCATTATCCTGCACGAAATTCAATCCCGACTCCGTCGTCACATCGGTGAAATGCACCGTCGGCGCCGCAATCGCCGGAGCGAAAGCGGACAAATAACGACTGAAGATAAACGCGATCACGATCGCCGCGACCACCAGGGGCGCGAGCACCGGAACAATCGGGGGCACGGCTCTCCGCACCGCCTTCGGGGCTCGCGACAAAGGCGTCGGCAAATCTGGCTTTGTGTTCGGGAGCGGCCTGGACATGAGCAACGAGAATCCCTTTGAAAGCGCGGAGCGACCTCGTTTCAAAACCAAGGAAGCGCCGCCCCTTCAAGTAAACGCTTTCTCGCCCATGTCCACGTCCACGCTTTCACGTTTGCTCCTGCGCGCAGCGGGACTTTGGGCGTTTTGGACGATCGTCGGCCTGGCGTTCGCAAGTCAGTTTTACCTCTCGAGCTCACTGCTCGGCCGCACCGTCACCTGGCAACAGGCAATCAGCTACTCGCTCGCCGATTGGTACGTCTGGGCCGTGCTGTCCGTTCCCGTGCTGGCGCTCGCGCGCCGCTTTCCGCCGGAACGCGTGCCACTGGTGAAAACCGCGCTCGTGCATCTCGGCGCAGGACTGATCTGCTCCTTCGTCTACGTAGTCCTCCGAGCCGCAGTCGGCATGCTCCACGGCTGGTTGATCGACGAACCAGCGGGATTCGCCGACGTTTTTCGCCCGCTGCTGTTGAAGACGTTTCCCTTCAATCTCCTCGTCTACGGCGTCATCGTTTCGATCAGCCACTCGATCGACTACTATCGAAAATACCACGAGCGCACTGTCCAAACCCTCGAGTTGGAAAAACACCTGACCGAGGCGCGCCTGCAATCCCTGCTCCGGCAGTTGAAGCCCCATTTTCTTTTCAACACCCTCAATGGCATCGCGTCGCTCATGCACACGGATGTTGACGCGGCCGACACCATGCTCGTGCGGCTGAGCGAGTTGCTCCGACTGACCATGACGCAGACCGGCCGCTCCGTGGTGTCCCTCGCCGAGGAAATCGCCTTCCTCGAACGCTATCTCGCGATCGAGACGATTCGCTTTCGCGATCGCCTGTCGGTCGAATTTTCGATCGAAGCTGGTTTGGACAATGCTCAGATCCCCAATCTGATCCTCCAACCCATCGTGGAAAACGCCATACGCCACGGCATCGAACCCTATCCCCGCCCCGGTCGGATCAACGTCGTGGCCCGCCGCCGCGACACGCGACTCATTCTGGAGGTTAGGGACACCGGCAACGGCCTCCAGCCCGGCGGGCCGCGCGGCACCGGTATTGGCGTGGCGAATACACGAGCGCGGTTGCAGGAACTTTACGGATCCGATCATCGCTACGAGATGAACAATCGCGCCGAAGGCGGATTGAGCGTCGTTCTCGACATTCCTTATCAGGAGCAAACATGAGCAAATTGCGCGTTCTCATCATCGACGACGAGCCTCTCGCGCGCGACCGGTTGCGCGGCCTGGTCAAGACCGACGACGCCCTCGAACTCATCGCCGAATACGGCAGCGGCACCGAGGCGATCGCCGGCATCGTGCAGCATTCGCCGGACATCATTTTCATCGATGTGGAGATGCCCGGCTGCAACGGCCTGCAGGTCGTGCAGGCACTCCCAGTTCACCTGCGGCCCGCGGTGCTTTTCGTGACCGCCCATGATCGTTTCGCGGTGGAAGCATTCAACGTCCAGGCCGTCGACTATCTCTTGAAACCTTTCGACAAGGAACGTTTTCGCGTCGCCGTCCGGCGCGCGGCTGCGTTCGTGCAGGCAAGGCGAGCCGGTGGGCCGACCGAGCTCGCGACCGGCGGCGCAACGACGTCGGAAGCGCGAATCAGCTCGACCTCCGGGGCTGGCCCAAGCGCAGGCATAGGTACAGGCGCAGGGGCGCAGGCGCCTTCGGCCGCGGGCGCCGGCGGCGAGTCAGCCAAGAAACAGGAACGCCTCGCGATGCGGGTCGATGGTCGCGTGATTTTTGTGCGGCCCGATGAAATCCGCTGGGTCGAGGCGGCGGACAATTATGTCATCCTCCATTTGAATGACCGGCGCCTGATGGTCCGGGAAACGTTGTCCTCCATCGAAGAGCGTTTGGAAAAATCCCAATTTTCCCGAGTGAATCGCTCCGCGCTCGTGCGCGTCGATCAAGTGCAGGAACTGCATCCGACGTTTCACGGCGACTACGTCGTGATCCTGCGCGACGGCACGAAGCTTCCGCTCAGCCGCAGTCTCCGCGGCCAGATCGAACGTTTCACCGGCGGCGGCCAGGGATGATGATTTTTTTGGCCCACGAATCACACGAAGCACACGAAGGCAGAAAAAATTTCCCCCACGGAAAACACGGAAAACACAGAATAGAATTCGGAATTCAGAATTCAAATTTCGTTGGTTGGAGTGTTTTCCGTGCATTTCGAGGGCAACCGTATTCGTCCCTTCGTGTGCTTCGTGTGATTCGTGGGCAAAAAAGAAACGCCCATTTTCCCGGCGCTTCGCCCCGCTGTCGCGGCTTAACACCCCTTCTGCGTTTGCAGGCGGCGGCGTCGCGGCACCTTTCGCCGGCACATGACCCTGCCAAAATCCCCTGCTACTCCATTCCTCCTCGCCGCTTCCTGCGCCGCCGCATTCCTGGGGCTCTCGCCTCTCGTCCACGCTCAAGGCTGCGTCGCCGCTCACGGCGCCGGCATGCCCGTGTGCAGCAACGACCTCGCCGCCGCGGGCAATCCTTGGGAGCTCTCCGTCAACTACCGGTTCTTCAAATCCGACCGCCACTTCACCGGCACGCACGAAGACGTCGAACGTCAGGAACAAGGCAGCCAGGTCATCAACCGCTCTCACTTCACTGATGTAGGCATCTCCTACACGTTCAACCCGCAGCTCAGCGCTTCGTTCACCGTGCCCTACGTGGTGCACGATCGCTCGCAGACGCTGCGCAACGCCCAGCGCGAAATCATCAAGCGCTACAGCACGCAGTCCTCGGGCATCGGCGACGTGCGCGGCACGGCGGATTATTGGCTCTGGAAACCAGCCGCCTCGCAGCGCGGCAACATCGCCATCGGCGGCGGACTGGCCTTGCCCACTGGCAAAAAGGACGTGCGCGACACGTTCCAGGTTTTCGACGCCAAGAGCGGGACGATTCTCGCGGCCGATCGCACCGTTGACCAATCCATTCAACCCGGCACGGGCGGCTACGCTCTGCTCCTCGAGTTCTACGCGTACCGCGCGATCACGTCCACGGTGACGCTGTATGCCAATGGCTCATACGCCGCCACGCCCCAGGAGAAGAACGGCGTTCCGACCTATCGCAGCAATCCGTTCGAGGCCGAGATGTCCATCGCCGACACGTATCAAGCCCGCATCGGCGCCGAGTACGCGATCACCGCCGTCGATGGCCTCAGCGTCAGTCTCGGCGGGCGCATTGAAGGCGTGCCCGTTCACGATTTGATCGGGGGCAGCAAAGGTTTCCGCCGCCCCGGTTTTTCCGTCGCAGTCGAGCCGGGCGTTTCCTACGCGAAGAACGGCTGGACCGTGCGGGTCTACGTCCCAGTCGCGTTGTGGCGCCAACGCCAACGCAGCATACCTGATCTGCAACAAACCCAGGCGACCGGCGTGTATCAGCACGGCGACGCCGCGTTCGCTGATTACCTCTTGATGACGAGCATCAGCAAACGGTTCTAACCCTTTCGGAAAGGTCATCAGTTATTGGTCATCAGCCCCGGATCGGGAAAGTCCGGGGCTGTTTTATTTCAGCAACTTGCCCCTCCAATCCAGCACTTCGCCCCTGCGCGTTTTCCACGTCGAAACGAACGACGCATGAGTGGTGCTACTGCCTCCCCCAAAATCGTGAAATATCGTTCAGCCCTAATCCTCGCCCTGCTCGTCTCTCTCGTTTCGCCGCGCGTTTGGGCGGCCGAAACCAACTGCGTTGTCCACTGGAACAACGAGGTGCTCAACGCCACGCGTCTATCGCGCAACCCGCCACCCCTCGCCGCTGTTTTCTTCGCCGCTTACCACGCGGCGATTTTCGACACGGTAAATGGGATCAATCGGAAATACCATGGTTGGCTCGTCGATGAGCCGGCTCCCGCAGGCGCGAACTGCGAGGCCGCCGTCGCCAGCGCCGCGCACACCGTGCTCCTGGCCTACTGGAGCCAATCGACCAACCCGCACAACCTCGACGTCGCCTACGAAAAGGCCCTCGCCTCGATTCCCGATGGCAAAGCCAAAACCGACGGTATCGCCTGGGGAAAAAAGGTCGCGGAGGCAGTGATCAAAAACCGCGCCGATTCGGGCTACAACAAGCCGATTCCCGGCCAATACACCAGCAACGAACCCGGCAAATGGCGCGAGACGCCCGTCGGTTTCCGCCCGCCCACCCTGCCTTTCTTCGGCGCCGTGAAACCGTTCGTCATGACGTCGAACGACCAATTCCGCGCACCGCCGCCGTATAAAATGGATTCCGACGAAGCTGCCGCCGAACTCGCCTACGTCGCCAAGGTCGGCGCGCGCGACGGCGCAGAGCGCACCGAATACGAAACGCTGAGCACGCCCTTCTGGTCCGACGATCTTGGCACGGCCACACCTCCTGGACACTGGAACGTCGTCGCCCAGGACCTCGCCACGCAGAAAAAACTCGATGAGCTCGAGACCGCCCGCCTCTTCGCCCTGTTGAATTTCGCCGAGGCCGACGCCGGGATTTCCTGCTGGGAAACGAAATTTTTCTACCGCACCTGGCGGCCCGAGACCGCGCTTCGCGAACAGGATCCCAAGGTGAATCCCAAGTTCACTCCGCAACCCGACTTCATCCCGAACATGCCGTCGCCCTCGTTCCCATCGTACACGTCCGGGCACAGCACGTTTTCCGCCGCCGCGACGCGCATCCTCGAACGTTTCTTCGGGACTGATGACATCGAATTTTCCGTCAAATCCGACGGCCTTCCTGGCGCCGTGCGCACCTTCAAGAAACTCTCCGACGCGCGCCGCGAAGTCGGCATGAGCCGCGTCATGGGCGGCATCCATACGATGGCCGACAACCTAGAAGGACAAAAAACCGGCATCAAGATCGCCGACTGGACCTTCGACAACGCGATCAAGCCTCTGTAGTGCCGCGAGCACTACAGAAATCATCCCTCACCATCTCAAATCACCCCTGGGGAATACTCGTGCTCAAATCACTCCTCGCTCTCGTCGCGGCCACCGCATCGCTCTCCGCAGCCACGCAAACCGCTCCCGCCCTCCATCTCCGCCCGCTCAGCGCCCCATCGAAGGGCGCCGCCGGCGGGAAATCATTTGTCGAACTCACCGCGGACCAAACCGGAGTCGGCATACCTAACGTCTATAATGATCCACGCATGTGGGCCGACCGCTTTCGCGAGTTCACCCTCGGGGCGCTGGAGACGGGCATCGCCATCGGCGACTTCGATCGCGACGGCCACCCGGATATTTTCGCCGTCTCTCGCAACGGCCCGTGCGCGCTCTACCTTCAAACCGCGCCCTTCAAGTTCGTGAATGTCGCACCGGCTGCCGGTGTCGACTGCGCGAATGTCAAAGCCGGCCGGGTCGGCGCCACTGTTGTCGATATCAACCAGGATGGTTGGCCCGACATCTACGTTTGCCTCTACGATTCGCCGAATCTCCTCTTCATCAACAATGGCGATGGCTCGTTCACCGAAAGCGCCAAAGCCTACGGCCTCGATGTGAAGGATGCCTCAGTCCACGCCTCCTTCGCCGACTACGATCGCGATGGAAACCTGGATTGTTATATCGTCACCAACATCCTGGATTTTTCGAAATCGCCGCAGGGCCGTAAGCACTACCTTTTTCACAACAACGGAAACAACACGTTCACCGATGTCAGCGCAAAAGCCGGCATCTGGGGCCTCACGCAAGGGCACACCGCGATCTGGTTCGACGCGAATCAGGACGGCTGGCCCGACATCTACGTCGCGAACGATTTCGAAACTCCGGACCGTTTTTACCTGAACAACGGCAACGGCACCTTCACCGACGTGGTCGACGAGCGCCTGCCCCATGCGACGTACTTTTCGATGGGCGCCGATTCGGGTGACATCAACAACGACGGCCTGATCGACTTCATGGTCGCCGACATGCGCGACCGCACTCGGCCTCAATACATGGCCGGCATGGAAGAAGTTGGCCGCGGACTTTGGGAAAACGAACGCGTCAGCGATTTGATTCCGCAATACATGTGGAACGCCGTTTACCTGAACACGGGAACGGATCGCTACGCCGAAGTCGCACACCTCACGGGCATGGACGCCACAGGCTGGACCTGGGCCGCGCGCCTCGGCGATCTCGATTGCGATGGCAAACTCGACGCGTTCTACACGACCGGAATGATTCGCAACTTCGTCGACGCCGACCTGGTCGACAAGCAGAACGTCGCCCCGACCCTCGCGGCTCGCGCGAACGTCTGGAAAAATTCCAACATGCGCAAGGAGCGCACGGTGGCCTACAGGAACAACGGTCAACTCAATTTCACCGACGTTTCTTCGGCTTGGGGCCTAGATCACGAAGGCGTGTCCTTCGGTTGCGCATTGGCTGACATGGATAACGACGGCGACCTCGACATCGTCTACATCAACTTCGATTCGCCGCCCACGATCATCCGCAACGACACGCAGACCGGCCATCGCGCGGTCGTTGCCTTGAATGGTCAGAAGCCAAATTTGACCGGCATCGGAGCGGAGATTCGGATCGAGACCGCGAGCGGCGCGCAAGTTCGCCAGATCTATACCGAGCGCGGCATCGTTTCGAGCGAGCCAGCCGAAGCCGTCTTCGGCCTCGGCGCAGACGATCAGATCAAAAAGCTCACGGTTCGCTGGCCCCGCGGTCAGGTGCAGACGTTTGAAAACGTGGCCGCCGACAAGCGGATCACGATCAACGAGCCTGCCGTGGAAAATCCGCCGGCTCCGCCTTCCGCTATCGTCAAGAATGCGCCACGGCCCGATGCGCTTTTCCACGACACCACTGCGGCGACCGGTATCAAAGTTTCCAATACGATCAAATCCTTCGACGAATTCGAAGCGCAGCGTCTGCTGCCTCGCCGGCTCGGCCTGGTCGCGTCCGCGGTGACCACGGCCGATGTGAACGGCGACGGCATAGCCGATGTATTCGTTTCCGGGATACAAGGCGATGCCGGCGTGCTTTATCTCGGACAAAAAGACGGCTCGTTTGCCGCCGCCTCCGCCCAGCCCTGGGCGAAGGCCGCGGGTTGCGATGATGTTGCCGCATTGTTCGTCGATGTGAATGGCGACAAGCATCCCGATCTCGTCGTCGCCAGCGGCGGAGTCGCTCGCCCGCGCGGCGATGCCACGCTTGGAGCCCGCGTCTATCTGAACGACGGCAAGGGCGAGTTCACCGAAGCTCCCGCCGGCATGTTGCCGGAATCGCACGAAGCCTCGCGCTCGCTCGCAGCCGCGGAGATCGATGGCGCGACGGAACTCTTCGTCGGCGGTCGTCTCGTCCCGGGACGCTGGCCGGAAACGCCCAAGAGCGCGCTGTATCGCAGCAAGGACGGGAAGCTGGTCGACGTCACCGACGAGCAAGCCCCCGGCCTGCGCGAGATCGGCATGGTCACCGCCGCCCAATTCGCCGACATCGATGGCGACGGCAAAGCGGATCTGATTCTCACGCTCGAGTTCGGGTCGGTGGTTTATTTCCACAATACCGGGAAAGGTTTTGAAAACCGCACGTCCGCGGCCGGCTTGGCCGACGTCACGGGTTGGTGGAGCGCGCTCGCCATCGCCGATGTGAATGGCGACGGCCGTCAGGACCTGGTCGTCGGTAACAACGGTTTGAATACAAAGTACCACGCGACGAAGGCCGATCCCACGCTTGTCTACTACGGCGATTTCGATGGGCGCGGCAAAAACATCATCGTCGAAGCGCAGTCCGAAAACGGGAAAATCTATCCGCTGCGCGGGCGCAGCAAACTCGGCTACTCGTTCCCGGGTCTGGCCAAGAAGTTCAAATCCTACGCAGCCTACGGCCAGGCGACGATCGATGAAATCTTCGCGCCTGAATACCTCGCCAAGGTGCGCAAGCTGAGCGCCAACGAACTCGCGAGCGGCATCTTCCTGCAAAAGAAGAATGGCCGCTTCGAATTCCAACGCCTGCCGAATGCCGCGCAGATCGCGCCGATCAACAGCATCGCGGTCGGTGACTTCGATGGCGACGGCGCGATCGATCTCTACTGCGCCGGCAACAACTTCGGGCCCGAACCGACCACAGGCCGGTTCGATGGCGGCGTGAGCACACTGCTGCTCGGCAATGGCAAAGGCGAATTCAGCGCCGTCCTGCCCGCCCAGAGCGGCCTCGTCGTCCCCGGCGAAGCTCGCTCCGTCGCCATCATCCCCAATGGCAACAGCAAAGCCGTGTCGCGCGTGATCGTCGCGCAATGTAACCGACCTGTTACGGTTTTCGCACGGACCGAAAAGCTCGCGGTAAAAGACCGCTGATCGCTGGTTTGCGAGCACCGGCGCGCTCCCGGTGCTTGCGCCTGTTTCGGTGCAAATTATGACTTCGGTCACGATGCGAATTCTCGTGATCGAAGATGAGGCTCAGCTCGCGCGGCACATCAGCAGCGCACTCACCCGCAACGGCCATTCGCCCATCACTCATTACGACGGCGCCGAGGGTTTGAAGGCCGCGCTCGAATCGCCGCCCGACTTGATCGTGCTCGATCTGAATTTGCCGACGATGGACGGCCTGTCCGTCCTGGTCCGTCTCCGCCAAACGAATACGTTCACGCGTGTGATCATCCTCACCGCCCGCGGCGAAGTTGAACATCGCGTCCGCGGCCTGAAGGCAGGCGCGGACGACTACCTCGCAAAACCTTTCTCGATGGAGGAACTGGTCGCGCGGGTCGACGTCCTCGGCCGGCGCGGCGTCAAAACCAGTTCTTCCGATCTGCTGACCGTCGCAGATCTGAGCATGGACGTCCTGCATCGCCGGGTGACTCGCGGCGCCGAATCGATCACCCTTTCGCCACGCGAATTCGACGTCTTGCATGTTCTCATGCAGGAGCCGGGTCGCGTGTTTTCCCGGACCGAACTCTGCGAGCGCGTCTGGCAACGCGATCACGAATACGACACCCGCACCGTCGAGATTTTCATCACGCGTCTGCGCAAGAAAGTGGACTCCGGCTTTTCGACGCCGCTGATCCACACGGTCCGAACTGTCGGCTACACCGTGCGACCGCCAGAGAGCGCAGCGGCCCACGCGTCAAACTGAAAACCCGGAGCGGACGCTTAAATTCTTCTTAAGAATGCCCCGCTCCGTAACGAATACCCCAACGATGCGGCTGCACACCGTTCTTGGCTTTGCCTTGTCCTTTTTCCTCGCTGCGATTTTGGCGCGGGCTGACGCAACGCTGGAGGGCCATGTCCAGTTGCCCAAGCCCCACACCGCGCCGGTCATGAACAAGCGCTACGAAATCGTGACGAAGGCCGGCGTCGTCGCGACCGATCCGCCGCTCGCCGTGGTTTATCTGGCGGGAAACTTTCCCGCTCCGGCCACGCCCGCCGTCGCCGAAGTCAGCCAGAAAGACTACGCGTTTTCGCCCCCGCTGCTGCCGATTCAGGTCGGCACGAAGGTCGAGTTTCCCAATCACGACGAGGCGTATCACAACATCTTCTCCTACTCCGCCGCGAAGCGTTTCGACCTCGGCCGTTATCGCCCCGACGAGAAACCGGTTCCTTTCGTCGTCTTCGACAAACCCGGCCTGGTTACCCTGCGCTGCGATATCCATGAGCACATGCGCGGGGCGGTCCTCGTTCTCGAGACCCCCTATTTCGTTTTGAGCGACACCGCGGGACAGTACCGTCTGACCGGCCTGCCCGCGGGGCATTACACGCTGAAGGCCTGGATCGACAGCAAGACGACGCTCTCGCACGAAGTTGACCTGAAAGACGGCGAGACGACGCACCTCGATTTGCCGTGAGCGCGCCGGCAGAGCCCACCGGATTCGCGTCGCGCGCGTTTCGCACGCGACTGCTCCTTGCCATGATGGGAGTGGTGATCGCGGTCAGCGCGATCGGCCTGTACTTTGCCGACGCGAGCGCGACCAACGAGGTCGAACAGAATCTCCAACGCCAGTTTCAGACCCAGGTTTCCGGCCTGCATCAATTGCAGGAAATTCGTCATGCCGCACTGGTCGAACGATGCCGCGCGCTGATCCGCAAGCCGCGCATCCATGCCGCGCTCGAGGACAACGCGCTCGATCTGCTCTATCCAAGCGCCAAGGACGAGTTGCAGGATTTGATGGATGACGAAGAGCAGTCACCGGCCGACTCCGTGCAAGGCCTGCGCGCCCGTTTCTATCGTTTCCTGGATCACGATGGAAATTTGATCCGAGCCCAAAATCCCGAGCAGGCCGGCGCGCTGCCCATCGCCGAAGCCGAGCAGCTCGCGCTTCCACACCTGCCCGATCGCCAGCAAATCGGCTACATCCCGGTCACCGGTCCGCAGGGGCCATCGCTGGTGGAAACCATCGCAATGCCGATCCGCTCCAGCGAAACGAGCGAGTTGATCTCCGCAATCGTCCTGGGTTTTCGCCCTCTCGGTCTCGGTGGCACTTCGAACACAGGAATTCGCAGCGGCGTATGGGTGAACGATCAGCTCTTTATCTCCGGCGTCTCCGATGCGACGCGAGCCGCGCTGACCACGGCCGTGAGCGACGCGATCAAACAAGGCCGCAGCGGCAGCAGCCTGCCGGCCAAACTCGACGGTGTCCGCTCGCTGCTGGTCTACACGCAGCTCAATCCCGATTCACTCTATCCTCCGGCGTATGAGGTCTGCCTCTATCCATTGACGGAACTTGAAGTGCGTCGCGCACACCTGCGTTGGCAAATCCTCGGCTCGGGCGCGCTGCTCCTGTTCGTCGGATTGGTCAGCAGCCATCTGCTTTCACTGCGCCTCTCCGCTCCAGTCGAAAAACTCGCCGTTGACTCGGCGAAAAATCTGGAGCGCCGCGAGCGGGCCGAAGCGGCGCTCGAATCCACCAGCGCCGAGCTGCATCGCTCCGCCCGCTTCTCCGCGGATGCCTCGCACCAGCTCAAGACTCCCGTGACTGTCCTGCGCGCCGGTCTCGAGGAACTGCTCGCGCGGCCCAATCTCACGGTCGAGGAATGCAACGAACTCGCCGGTCTGGTCCACCAAACTTACCGTCTCAACAGCATCATCGAAGATCTTCTGCTGCTGTCGCGCATGGATGCCGGCCGGCTCAAACTCGAACTCGCGCCGGTAAACTTGAGCCAGTTGATCGAGGGCTGGCTCGATGACCTCAGCGCGTTACCCGATCCGCTGCAACTCACGATCGAGAGCGATTTCCCACCCCGCCTCCACGTCGAGGGCGAAATGCGCTACACCACGCTCATCCTCCAGAATCTCCTCGAAAACGCGCGAAAGTATAATTGCGCCGGCGGCAAGATTCGCATCGCCGCCCACGTCGAGGACGAATGGGTGCTGCTCACCGTCGGCAACACCGGCCGCCCAATTCCGCGCGGGGCACAGGAGCACATTTTTGAACGCTTTCATCGCGGCGCGGCCGCTGGAAATATTCCAGGTCACGGTCTCGGCCTTAATCTTGCCCGCGAGTTGGCGCGCCTGCACAAAGGCGATCTGCGACTGGCAAGGTCCGAAGAAAATTGGACGGAGTTTGAAGTTCGTTTCCTGGCCGTCGCTCAACCCGCGAAACCTTCCCCTGTTGGCGCATGAAGTCGTTTGTCCCACTCTTCGCCTTGGCCGCTTTCTCGAGTGTCGCGTGGGCGAGTTCGGATGATGTTTTCGACGGAATTCGCGACGCGCTTTCCTACAGCGGATACGACAACCAGGTTCGCGCCCGCCTCAGCGGCACGCTCGATCTCGAGGAATACTGGTTTCAGGAGCCAGCGCCGCAGTTGATCTACGCGGACAAGAGTCCGCTCTTCAACCCGCGGCTCACGCTCTTCCTCGACGGACAGATCGGCGATCGTGTCTACCTTTTCGTCCAGGCCCGAGCCGATCGCGGCTTCGATCCGAGCGACGAAAAGCTCGAAGCGCGCCTCGACGAATACGCGCTCCGCTACACCGCGATCGCGAATGGCGCGCTGCAAATTCAGATCGGCAAATTCGGCGCTGTCGTGGGAAACTGGATACGCCGCCACGGCTCGTGGGACGACCCATTCATCTCCGCGCCGATGCCCTATAGTCAGCTCACCGCAGTTTGGGATGTCTCTCCGGCCGATAGCGCCGACGAACTTCTCGAATGGGGCCATCTCACGCCGGAATCGGACGAGTCGGACGAATACGATGACAAAGCACTCCAGTTGCCGATCATTTGGGGGCCGAGTTACACCCACGGCATTTCGGTCTCCGGCGACATCGGAAAAATCGAATACGCCGTCGAGATGAAGAGCGGTTCGCTCTCTTCCCGCCCCGATTCCTGGGACTCCAGCGCGAGCGGTTGGAAACATCCGACCTTCAACGCCGAGCTCAGCTATCATCCCAGTCCCATGTGGAATGTCGGCATTTCCGCGAGTTCGGGTCCGTACCTGCTTCCCTCCGCCGCCCGCCACCTCGCGCCAAATCACGGCCTGGCCAGCTATCGCGAAACGGTTTTCGGGGCCGACTTCGAGTTCGCCTGGCGGCACTGGCAGGTCTGGGCGGAAGTTTACCGCGCCCGCTTCGAAAATCCCTGGGTGGGGAACGCCGACGTGACCTCGTACTACGTCGAGGCGAAGTACAAGTTCGCCCCGCAGTTCTTTGCCGCGCTTCGGTGGAACCAGGATTATTACAATCGGGTTTTCACGCGGACGGAAGGCTGGGCCAAGTGGGGCCTGGACTCCTGGCGGATCGATTTCGCCCCCACCTATCGGTTCACGACCCACATCCAACTGAAGCTGCAATACAGCCTTCAACACCGGGCTTCGCTCAACGAATCCTACTCGAATCTCTTCGCCGTCCAACTGACGACCCGGTTCTGAGCCAATCAAGTCGTTTTACCCACGAATCACACGAAGGACACGAAATGTCCGAACCTTTTCCCACGGAATTCACGGAAAGCACGGAAACATAAACCAACTTACTTTCCGTGGTTTCCGTGTATTCCGTGGGAAAAATTCAGTGGTTTGATTTCGTGTCCTTCGTGTGATTCGTGGGCAAAAATCACTGTAATTCGTGGGTTAACCCGCATCGCTCTAACGTAAGAGCCGAGGCAAATTTGCTTCGCCCCTTGCCCGCAGCAGCCTGACCGCCGCTCCCCGTGCGCGCTGCTTCAACGCACGAGGAAAATTTCCCCGCGATCGGGCGCTTCCCGTCTCACGCTTCGATCGTCCCTGCCACGTCCCGGTCCTGCATGTCCACTTCCGATCACGCCTCGCGTTTGCCCATCCCTCCGGCGCAAAATTCCGAAGAGAAAAAAACGCGCGTCACGATCAAGGACGTCGCCAAGGTCGCCGGCGTTCATTTCACCACGGTCTCGCTCGCCCTTCGCAATCACCCGAGCATCCCCGTCAGCACGCGCGACCACATCAAAGCCGCCGCCGCGCGCCTGGGCTACGTGCCGAATCCGGTTTTCTCCGCGCTGACCCATTTTCACCTGAACGGCCGCGTCCGCGCCGATCCGCCCAAGCTGGCCTATCTCATCAATAACTCCCTCGAGAGCGGGGCCATGCTCTACAAGCACCAGGGCGCATTTTTCGAGGGCGCCCAGCAGCAGGCCCGGGTCCTGGGCTACGAGATCGAACTCCTCGCAGTTGGCGAAGGCCACTACGACTCGCGCAGCCTCGAACGCTATCTCCGCGCCAACAACATTTCCGGTCTCGTCGTCGGCGCCTTCGAGCCAGGTTTCGCCACCCTGTCCGTCAACTGGGACAACTACGCCGTCGTCAAAATCAATTCGCTCCACATGGAGCCCCGCGCCCCGATCGTCGCCAACGATCAACGCCAGGACGTGCGTCTCGCCTTTCAACGCATGCTCGCCCTCGGCTACCGGCGCATCGGCCTCGCGGTAGGCCGCGCCGACGAAGACGGTACCGAACACCGCTACACCGCCGGCTACCTCACCGAGCAAGCAACCGTTCCCGTCGAGGATCGTGTGCCGGAATTGTTGTTTCCCTACAATTCCTCCGCGACCCAGGTCTCCGACTTGCTGGGCAAATGGATCCGCCAGCATCGCATCGATGCCGTCCTGTGCAACTGGTCCATCGTCGACGAACTGGTCGAACGCGCCGGCTTCAAGGTGCCCCACGACGTCGCCTGTGCCTGCCTCTGCCTTCTCGACAAGGACAAGCGCCTCGCCGGCGTCTGCCCCAATCTTCGCATGGTCGGCGTGAAAGCGATTTCCCTGCTCACCACGCTGCTCAAATCGGGCGACCGCGGCGTCCCGGAATTCGCCTCTCGAACTTATGTCCGAAGCTACTGGCAAGACGGAGAAACGGCCCCGCCGAAAGTCAAAGCCGCCGGGGAATAAACCCGACCTGCCCGCCGGCGCGAAAGCGTATGCCACGATGGATGACGTCGCGGCTGCCGCTGGCGTGCACCCGACCACCGTGTCCATGGCCCTGCGCGCTCATCCGAGCATCCCCGCCAGCACGCGCGAACGCATTCTCGTCGAAGCGCGGCGCATCGGCTACGTGCGCGATCCGTTGCTCGATGCCTTCAACTTTCATCGCCTGCGCAAACTCGCCGCGAAACAAACGCCCTCGATCGCATTCGTCGTCGACGCCAATTCCTCGCCCTACTTTTTCGGTGGCTCATATCACCCGTTAGTTTACGAGGGCGTGCGCGCCGTGGCCGAGTCCCAGCACCTTTCCGTCGAGGTGTTTCCCCTCGGCACCAAGGACATGACCGCGAGCCGTCTCAACACGATCATCTCCTCGCGCGGCATCAGCGGCGTGCTCGTCTCGACCTTCACGCCCGCCACGCAATCGATCGATCTCGAGTGGGATCGCTATAGCGCGGTAAAAATCGAATCGCACCATTTACTCTCCCAACTGGACGTCGTCTCGAACGACCAATGCCAGGCCGCGCGCCTCTGCATGCGCAAGCTGCGCGAACTCGGCTACCGCCGCATCGGCCTCGCCACCGCGCGCGACGACGAGTCCCGCCTGCAGGATAATTTCAGCTCGGGCGTCCTGGTGGAACAGGCGGTCCTGCCCGAGAACGAGTGCGTGCCGCCGCTGCTCTTCGAACGGGCCGAAGTTCCGGTCATCGCACAGAACATCCTCGCCTGGATCAAGGAGCAGAAGGTCGACGCCATCATGTCGAATTGGCACGAGATCATCACCATTCAGCACGGCACGAATGAAATGCCCCGCCTAGCCACGACCGCGCTGCGCGTCCCGCAGGACATCGCCTTCGCCTCGCTCGATGTCCGCCCCGACACCACACAGATCGCCGGCGTCGTGCAAAACCACCGCCTCGTCGGCATGCGCGCGATGGAGCAACTCGCCGTCCTGGTGAAAACCTACCATCGCGGCGCCCCCGAAAACCCCTCTGCCACCTACGTCCCCACCTTCTGGCGCGACGGCCCAAGCGCCCCCCGGAAAAGCAGAGGATGAATGAAGAAGGAAGAATGCAGAATGCGGAACACGCGTTCGTCTTCCCCCAGCTTCGTTCCACAGCTCGTAGGTTCCGCCATTCTTCATTCTTCATTCTTCATTCATCATTCGCATCCCCATGCCTGTCGCCGAACGGTCCCCCGCCTCTCCATCTCCCTCTCTGTCAGCCATTGTTCGCCACCCGCTCCTCTGGGTGCCGACGCTTTACCTCGCGATGGGCATCCCCAACGCGACGGTCTCACAGGTCGCCGCGATCATGTACAAAAACTTCGGCGTGCCGGTGGAGAAGATCGCGACCTACACGGGGTTGATGTACCTGCCTTGGGTTTTGAAACCGCTCTGGTCGCCCTTCATGGAGCCGTTCAAGACGAAACGGTTTTGGGTCATCGGCATGGAATTTCTGATGGCCGTCGCGATCGTCATCGTCGGCCTCGTGCTGAAGATGCCGAACTATTTCACGCTCACGATCGGACTCTTCTGGATCGTCGGCTTCGCCTCCGGCACGCAGGACATCGCGGCCGACGCGGTCTACATGACGTCCCTGAGTTCGAAAGTTCAGGCGCAGTACGCGGGCATCCAAGGGATGTGCTGGAACGCCGGCGCGATTCTCGCTTCCGGCTTGCTCGTCGTCGTCACGGGAAAGATGCACGACAAACTCAACTTCGATTGGCAGTACTCGTGGATGGTCGTGATGTTCGTCATCGCCGCCACGCTCGCCCTCTGCGGTTTCTGGCACTTGAAGATGCTTCCGCCGGGCGAACCTTCCGCGCTCCAAGGCGGAACTTTCGGCGACGCCTTTCGTTCGCTGAGCGAAACCTGGATTTCCTTTTTCAAGAAAAAGCAGATCTGGCTCATGCTGTTTGTCGTCTTCATGTACCGCTTCGGCGAGGGCTTCATCGAAAAACTCGGACCGCTCTTTCTCGTCGACGAACGCGTCCACGGCGGCCTCGGCCTGACCAATGCCGAATGGGGTTCCATCAACAGCATCGTCGGCACGATCGCCTTCATCGTCGGCGCGCTGCTCGGCGGTTTCCTCGCCGCAAAAATGACGCTGCGCCGCTCCTTCGTCATTCTCGCCCTCGCCCTCAACGTCCCGCATCTCACCTATTTTCTTCTCAGCACCTGGATGCCGCACGATCTCGGCGTCATCGCGACGTTGATCACGATCGAGAAGTTCGGCTTCGGCCTCGGCTCCATCGGTCACATGCTTTATATGATGCAGCAGCTCGCGCCCGGGCCGTTCAAGATGTCGCACTACGCGTTCGCCACGGGAGTCATGGCGCTGACCAAGTGGTCCACCGGCTCCATCAGCGGCAAAATCTACGACGCCCTCGGCCAGAACTATCACACGTTCTTCATCTTCGTCCTGATCGCCTCCATCCCGCCCGTGATCACCTGCTGGTTCGCCCCCTTCCCCCAAAAAGACGACGCAAGCACCCCGGCCACCGCCGCTCATTAAAGCCTAGACCCACGGAAAATTTGCCCACGAATCACACGAACTACACGAAAGGAGAGAAAACCAAAAACCAATTTTCCCACGGAAGGCACGGAAATCACGGAAGAAGGAATTTTGTCAGAATTTCCCAATAGGAATTCTTCCGTGTCTTCCGTGCCTTCCGTGGGAAAATTGGTTCGAGGACTCGAGTTAGTGTGATTCGTGTGATTCGTGGGCAAAAAAAAAATCACCCGCGCGGCAACCGCCCAAAGCGTCGCTGAAACTCCGCCACCAATTCGCCCAACGTGCGCTCATCCGCTCCGGCTTGGTGCGCTTCCATTAAATATTTTTCCGCGTCCGCCGCGTTCCCGCTGCGGATTTGATAGCGCACCATCAACGCCACGATCGGCGCATTGTCCGGCGTCCGCGCCAGCGCCGCGCGCATTGTCTCCACCGCCTCCGCCTCGCGGCCCATCCGAAAATACGCCTGCGCCAGCTGCTGATCCGCGCTCACGTTATCCGGATCGAGATCGCGCGCTTTCATCAAAAACGGCAGCGCCTCCTCCGGTTTTCCTTCCGCCAACAACGCCAGCGCCATCTCGAAGTGAATGCCCGCCGAGTGCGGCATCTCCTTCAGCCCTTTCTTGATCCACTCGATCGCCGCGGCCCGATCATTCGTCGCGCGGAAAACATTGATCAAATCCAAGTACGCCGCCTGCTCCGTCGGCTGCAGCGCAATCGCTCGCTCCAGCTCGGCCTGCGCCTTCGCATGCTCATGCAGACCGAGATAAATTTTCCCGAGCTGCCGGTGGGTCCTCGGATCGTCCGGCGAAACCACGATGGCGCGCTCGAGCAACGTGATCGCCGCCGGCGCATCGCCCGTCGCGCTCAGCGTCGCGGCCAAAACCTGCAGGCGATAAACATCATAACAATCCCGCGTCAGCTCGTCTTGCCACGGGTCCGACAAATCCTTGAAGCGTCCCAACAGTTTCGCCTTCGACCGCGCTCGCTCCGCCGATTCCGTGTCGCCCAATCTTTCCCAAACCGTCGCGAGCAAACTGTAGCCCGCCGCAAACGAGGAATTCGCCGCCACCGCCGTCTCGAGATTGTCGCGCGCCGCGCCCCAGCGCCCCGTCCGCAACGCCACTTGCGCGAGGCCCAGCAACGCATACGGATCCTGCGGCGCGATGGCCAACGCGTCCGAATAAACGGCCTGTGCCTCATCGAGCTGATTCGTTTTCAGCAACGCTTCACCCAACTTGAGTCGCGCCGCGGCGTACTTCGGGTCGAGCGCCGCGACTTTTCGCCAGAGCGAAATCGCTTCATCCAACCGCCCGTATCCAGCCACCAACGACGCGAGATAATGCGGCCAGTGCGCGTTCGCCGGATCATACACCAGAAGTCCGCGCAAACCGCGCTCCGCCTCCGCCTGAAATCCGTTCGCCAAATAGAGTCTCGTCAATTCTCCCAAGGCCGCCGGATTCGGCGGCCACTGCTTCACCGCCGTATTCAAGGCGTCGATACGTTGACGAAATTCCGCCGGCCACCCGGCGACATCCGGATGCGCCGGCTGCGCCGCAGCCCACGCCGCATGCGCCTGATTGGATCGATGCCACAACACACCGCCGACCGCCGCGCCGCCTCCGAGCACCACGATCGCCGCGGCCATGCCGATGGTTTTCCGACTCATGTTTGCCGTCGCGAGACTGAGTTTCGAATCACGGTTTTTCCGCGCGGCGCCACAGACTCACGCGACTCAAATGATCGTACGGCGGATAGGCATGAAAGCCGCCCGTGATCAAAATCGATTTTCCGTCGCCGTCGAAATCACCCGCCGCCGCCGTCATCAAATGCGTGGGCGTCGTCGCCAACGGGACCGGCGTGAAATTCATCCGCCCGTCGTTGTGAAATAGCATGACCGACACGGAGCTCGGATTTTTCCAATCGTTGAAGCCGCTCACTGCGATCAAATCCATCGCGCCGTCTCCATCGAAATCCAGACCCACCGGGCTGTACGCGCCGGGCAAATCGCCGATGCGGTGCTGACGAAAATTTCCGCCGCCCAGATTTTCCAGCCATTGCACGCCATGCCACGGCCGCGAGCCCGGCTCGGCATAATCGAAGCCGTCCCCATTCGTGTAGAGCACGTCGGGTTTGCCGTCGCGATTGAGATCGCACAGCGCGATGCCGCTGCTGCCAAAGTCTTCGTTGGTCGACCCAAAGATCACCTTGCTGGTGAAGTTTCCCGTGCCGTCGTTTTGAAAAAGAAAAACTTCCTCCCACTGCTGCGCGACGACCGAAACGATGTCGGGCGTCTTGTCCCCATTCATGTCCGCCACGCACACGTTGATCGCACCCGACAAACTCAGGAGAATGTGGCTGCGGAATTGCCAGTTGCCCAAATTTTCCATCCAGCGGATCTCGCCCTGGTCGTAGCCGAACTGCGCCACCGCCAGATCGAGTTTTCCGTCGTTGTTGAAATCCCCGGCGCGCACATCCGTCACGCGCGCGATATGTTCGGCGATCACGTGTTTTGTGAAGGTCTGATGCCCGTCGTTTTCCAGGATGATGACCGATCCGATCTTCTCGTTGTTCGGAAAAATCACGCCCATGCTCGCGATCAACAGATCGAGATCGCCGTCGCCATCGATGTCCACGGCCTCCGCGTGAACCGGACCAGGGACTTCCGACGCGATGATCTGCTCCTCGAATTTTCCGCGCGAAACCTGCCGGATCCAGAATACCTGGTTGTGCTGTCCGTCGCATCCCACGATGTCGAGCAGGCCGTCCTTGTCCAAGTCGACGGGCCCGACAAACGGTATCCACGGTTTCCCTACAAGCGGCGCGCCGACCGCTTCGGGCCGCAACGCGGGCGGCACATAAGTCGGTGCCGTTTTCGCCTCTTCCGGCGCCGGCTGTTCCGAGCGTTTACACCCGCTGACTCCAACCAAGCCGGCCAAGATCAACAGAGACACGAGGCATGCGCGCCGGGGAAAAAGCATAGCCGGCAACGTTAGTATCAACTTGCGGTCGCGATCACGCACTTTTCCAACAAACGATGCTTCCCTCTAACGTTAGGGCGCGTTGCATGTTGTCCAACCTCGGCGCGCCGCTGCGCTCTACCCTTTTTCGATGCACTTTGGTTCTCTTCTTCTGATCGCGAGCGTTCTGCTGCCGCTCTCGATTCGGGCCGAACAACTCGAAGGAAAACCGTTCGCCCCGCGCTCGGGTCCGCGCGGCGCCACGCTGTTCACGACCATGCCCGCCGCAGAGACCGGCCTCGTCGCCATGAACCCCTACGACGATCCGCGCATGTGGGGACCACGCTACCGCGAATTCAACCTCGGCGCGATCGGCTACGGAATTGCCATCGGCGACTACGACAACGATGGCCTGCCGGATATTTTCGTCGTCAACAAAACCGGCGAAAACCACCTCTTCCGCAACCTCGGCCATTTCAAATTCGAGGACGTCACCGCCAAGACCGGTGTCGGCGGACCCATCGGGGAATGGAAGGACGGAGCCACCTTTGCCGACATCAACAACGACGGCCGCCTCGATCTCTATGTCTGCCGCTTCGCCGCGCCGAATCTCCTCTATGTCAATCAGGGCGACGGCACGTTCAAAGAAGAAGCCGTGGCCCGCGGCCTCAACGTGGTCGACGCAAGCGGTCAGGCCGCGTTCGCCGATTATGACCGCGACGGTTTTCTCGACGTCTACGTTCAAACCAACGTGCTCGACGGCGAGGCGCATCCCAACGGCCAACGCGATTATCTTTTCCACAACAACGGCGATGGCACCTTCACCAACGTCACCGACCGAGCCGGGATCTCCGGCGAAACGCAGGGCCATTCCGCGATCTGGTGGGACTACAACGAGGACGGCTGGCCGGACGTCTACATCGCGAACGATTTCAAGGACGCCGACGTCTTGTATCGAAATAATGGGGACGGAACGTTCAGCAATGTCCTGAGCTGGGTTCTGCCTCACACACCCGAGTCCTCGATGGGCGCGGACCTCGGCGACGTCGATAACAACGGTCATATCGATTTCCTCGTCGCCGATATGGCCGCAACCACGCGCTACAAGGACCAGCGCGGCATGGCCAAGCTCCGCGCCGGCATGCCTGAAAGTGATTCGAAGCCAAACGCCGCGCAGCAGTACATGCACAACGCGCTGTATTTGAATTTCGGCACGAATCGCATGATGGAGGCGGCCTATCTCACCGGTCTCGCCGCGACCGACTGGACCTGGGCCGTGCGGCTCGAGGATCTCGACAATGACGGCCGGCTCGACGCGTTTTTTTCCAACGGGATGGTACGCGAACTTCACTCCGCCGATCTCCTGAAAGCCGCCTTGCCCGTCGAGAATCTCACCGAACGCACGCTCATCATGAAGGCCAGCCCGCGGCTCGATGAGCGCAATCTCGTCTACCGCAATCTCGGCGATCTCCATTTCGAAAACGTCAGCCAGACTTGGGGTCTCGATCACCTCGGCGTGAAGTTCGCCTGTGCCTTCGGCGATCTCGATGGCGACGGCGACCTGGACGTCGTTTTCGGAAATTACGAGGGAAACATCACCGTCTGTCGCAACGATCTGGATACAGGCCACAGCATCGTCTTCGACCTGCGCGGTCACCTCAGCAATCGGTTCGGCATCGGCTCGATCGTGAAAATCGAAACAAGCGAAGGCCGCCAGATTCGTCCGCTCCTTCTCGCCCGCGGCTACATGGCGTCGAGCGAACCCATGGTTCACTTTGGCCTGGGCAAGTCCGAAAAAGTCGATCGTGTCACCATCGAATGGCCAAGTGGCGTAGTTCAGACGTTAGAAAATCTCGCGGCCGATCGGCGCTACACCATCGAGGAGCCCCAGGTCGCGAAACCCACACTCACGCCTCCACCCGAACACGATGCCGCGCCCCAGGGGCAGTTCTCCGATATCACAGCTGCAGCCAATCTGGCGATCGTCTCGAAGGAAAAGGTTTTCAACGAACTCAAAGCCCAACCGCTCCTCTCGCTGCGCCAAAATCGGGCCGGCCCCGCCGCCGCCGTGACCGACATCGATGGCGACGGCGAAGAAGACCTCGCGATCGGCGGCACGTACGGCGAGCCCGGTCGCTACTTCTCCAATCTCGGCGGTGGAAATTTTCTTCCCTACGGCAGTGGCACCTTTTCGGATCCCGCTCAACTCGCGGACGGACCGATCTTGTTTCTCGATGCCAATGGTGACGGCAAAGACGATTTGCTCGTCACGCGCGGCGGCGACGCCAAACCGGCGGGCCACGCCGCGTATCAGCCGCGTCTTTTTCTGAACGACGGAGCCGGTCATTTCAGCGCCGCGGCGGAGAGCGCTCTCCCAACGTTGTCCATCAGTGTCGGCGCCGCTTGCACCGCCGATTTCGATCGCGATGGAAAACTCGACCTCTTCCTCGGCGCGCGCCTCATCCCCGGTCAATATCCACGCACGCCGCGCAGCGCACTGCTGCAAAACCTGAACGGAAAATTCGTGGACATGACCGACACGGTCGCTCCGGCTCTGCGCGAAATCGGCATGGTGACGTCTGCGCTCTGGAGCGATGTCGACGGCGATGGCTGGCTCGACCTGGTCCTCACGCTCGATTGGGGCGGCATAAAATATTTCCACAGCGAAGCCGGTAAATCCTTCTCCGACCAATCCGACGCGGCGGGTTTCAGCGCAGCCGGAACAGGCTGGTGGTCCTCCCTGGCCGCCGCGGATTTCAATGGCGACGGCCGGCCTGATTTTGTTGTCGGTAATGTTGGACTGAATACACGTTACACCGCCTCGCCCGACCATCCGGCGCTCATTTTCTCGGGCGTGTTCGATTCGTCGGGGCGGACGCAATTGATCGATGCTCAATACGAGGCGAACAAGCTGTATCCAATCCGTGGATTGCTCGATCTCGCCCAGCCAATGCCTTTCCTGCTAAAGAAATTTCCGACATTCGATAGCTACGCCAAGGCGACGCTCGAAGAGGTTTTCCCCGCCGAGCAACTCGCCAAGGCTGCGCGTTATGCCGCGACGAATTTTCAGAGCGGAATTCTGCTCAGCGATGCGTCCGGGAAATATCGGTTCGCGCCTTTGCCGCGCATCGCCCAGATCGCGCCCATTTTCGGAATGGTCGCCGGCGACTTCGATGGCGACGGCCATCTGGATCTCGCCTTCGTTCAGAACTCCTTCGCGCCAATTCCGGAATCCAGTCGTTTCGACGGCGGCCTCGGCGGCATTCTGCGCGGCGACGGCAGAGGCGGCTTCACCTTCGTTTCCCCAAAAGAGACCGGCTTCATGGTCATAGGCGATGCGAAGGCGCTCCTCGCGCTCGACTACGATGGCGATGGTTGGGCCGACTTTTTCATCACGCGCGACAATGACCGCACCCTCGCTTTGAAAAACAAAGGCCGCCCCGGCCAAAACTCCTTCCACGTGGCACTGAAGGGTCCTCCCGGAAATCCGCACGCGATCGGCGCCCGCATCTCCGTCGCGCTCAGCGACGGCGCCACCGAAACCGCCGAAGTCACTGGCGGCTCCAGTTACCGCTCCCAATCAAGCGCGGCATTGTTTTTCGGATACCCCGCCAACAATCTTCCCAAAACAATAACCGTGCGCTGGCCCGATGGCCGCACCAGCACGCACCCATGGACAACTCCCACTCGAAAGCTCGTTCTCACCCAGCCAGTGCCGTGACCGCCAAACGCTCCGCGGTCACGACGTGGCTGCTGATCGCCTCGCTGACCGCGAACGCTGTTCTGCTTGGCCTGGTCGTGCGACTTTCCCAAAAGCAAACCCTTCCCGCCAGCGTATCCACGGCGGCACTACCGAAAGCCGCGCCGGCCACGGCGGCGAATCCCGATGGCGCGCCGCTGCCGTTCAATCTGACGCCCTACGCGGCGCTCGGCACCTTTGTCTCGGAGAACAATCACATCCCCGCGCTGAAGTGGACGAAGGAGCAGTTCGATGCGTTTCAGCGCGGTCTTCGCGCAAGCTACGAAGGCCGTGGATATCCGGTCGACGAGGAAGCCACGAAGCTCCGCGACGAGATCAGCGCGAAAGTTCAGGCCATGATCGATGCAAAGAAGACCGACCCGATCGCGGATTATTTCAAACTGCTGCGCGAGCGTGAAGGCGTGAAGAGCACCGCGAGCGGCCTGCATTATCGCATCACGCAGGAAGGCTCCGGCGAAAAGCCGACCACGGATTCCACCGTTCTGGTCAGTTACACTGCGCGCTTGCCCAACGGCGAAAACGTTCCCGCGCTCTCCCGCGCTCGCGTGCGTTCCGCCGTGAGCGATCTGCTCCCCGGCATGGCCGAAGGCGTGCAAATGCTGACACCCGGCGGCAAAGCGCTGCTTTACCTTCCTCCCGAGCTTTCCTTTGGCTCGGGCGAATGGCCGCAAGCCGTGCCGAAGGGCGCGCCGATCATTTTCTTTTTGGAACTTCACGAGGTCACGCAATAACACCAGCCCGACGTCCGCGTATTCATTTTTCCCCTACAACGCTCGCCCATGATACCCCATCACCGTCTCGCCTTAGCCGCCCTGGCCCTTGGCCTCACGACTGCAAGCCACGCCGCCGAAGGCTTGCGCGACGAAGGATCGTTCTTCCTGCGTCAGCATCACGATGATGCGATTACGTGGTCGAATTGGGGCGACGCAGCCTTCGCTCGCGCCAAGCGTGAGAACAAGCCGATCTACCTTTACGTCGGCGCGACCACGAGCGAGCTGAGCCGAGCGATGCAGAAGCAATCGTTCGTGAATCCGCAGATCATCGCCGCGCTCAATCACGATTTCGTCAGCGTGATGGTAGACCGCGACGCGCGCCCTGATCTCGCCGCGCTCGCGCAGAGTTTTCTCCAAGCCAACAAGCAACTCACCGGCTGGCCCGCGAACCTTTGGATCACTCCCGCGCTCAAACCCTATGACGGCGCGACCTATCTCCCTCCCTCCGAAGAATGGGGCAAGGAAGGCATTTTGAACGTCGTCAAACGCCTGACCGAGGAATGGAAGAACGCGCCTGAAAGCGTCGCATCGAAAGCAAACGAAGCCGTTTCGAACACGCAGGCCGCGGAATATTTCGAACTCGGTCCGGAGTTCACCGAAGCGAACGTAAAGCCGCTGCTGGAAAAAGCCGCCACCGCGTGGCTGGAGCGCTACGATGCGACGCGCGGCGGTTTTGGAGAGGCTCCGCGTTTTGCCGAACCGGAGCTGCTGCGCTTCTTGCTTCGCACTCCGGGTCCGGCACGCGACGCTGCGGTGGCCACGCTGCAGGCGATCGATCGCGGCGCTCTTCACGATCCGATCGACGGTGGTTTTTTCCATCGCACGATCGACGCCGCCTGGGAATTTCCCTCCTTTCAAAAGCTTCTCGGTGACCAAGCGCGGTTGTCGGAGGCGTTTCTCGACGCCGCACAGCTCACGAAAAATCCAGCCTTCACTCAGGCCGCGCGCGAAGCCCTCGATTACGCTCTGACCCAGCTTGCGTCACCAACGGGTGGATACATCCACGCGGTAGATGCAACGGCCGAGGAGTCGATGACCGGCTACGGTTGGACACGCGATGAAGTCATCTCCGCCCTCGGTGAAAAGCAGGCCGCCGCCTTTATCGCCGCGTACAGCGTCAAAGCCGAGGGGAACGTTTCCGCTGAAAACGACGCCGGCGGCAAATGGAAAGGAAAGAACATCCTTCTGCGCAAAGCGGATGCTCCCGCTCTCACCGCGGAACAGCTCGCTGCCGCGCGTGCCAAGCTCCTCCCGTTGCGCCAAAGCCGGGCCAAACCGCTGCGCGACCAAAACGTCATCATCGCCGAGAATGGCCTTTTCCTGACCGCGCTTCTTCGCGCCGGGAAAGAGTTGAACGAGCCGCGCTACGAAAAAGCCGCGGCCAAGCTCGCCGATTTTCTCCGACACCAGATCAAGGAACACCGCGTGCCTCGCCTCGCGTCGTCCGACACCGAAGGTTCGCCCGCCAGCGTAGGTTCGTCGAACCCCGAAGGTTCGTCCAACACCGAAGGTTCGCCCGACGATTACGCCAGTTTGGCCCTCGCCTTCGCGAACCTCGGCGGCGCCGCAAAGTCCGAAGCGCTCGCTCTGCTGAAAACGCAGCGCGAAGCCTTCTTCGACGCAAAAACCGGACACTTTTTCGCCGCGCGCGCCGACGCATCCGGTTTCTGGATACGCCCGCATTCCTTAGACCCCGCCGCCGGCGATCCCTCCTCCGCCGAAATGACGACGCTGCTCGCCAACTCCGCCGCCGGAGAAGACTCCCCCGAGCCGCTCCTGAAAGCCCTAACCGCCTCCCTCAACGATCCCAACGGCCCCCCACGCGGCGACATCCTCCTCACCTCCGCCGTCCTTCTCTCCGTCGGCGCAAAATAGCGCCGCTTTTTTGCGCGCAAAAGTGTGATAGGAATGAGCGGCCGCGTTTCCAAACGCGGTCGGGGTATTTGGAGCGCAGGCGTCCCGCCTGCATTCGGCTACTTTGCAGGCGAGACGCCTGCGCTCCACGAACCAGCGCATCCGCGTTCGGAAACGCAGCTGCCGCATCCATTCGTCGAAAAAAATCCTCGCGGACTCGCGCGATTCCCCAGGACAGCAGTGCAGAAACTCAAAACCCTCTTTGCGCCTTTTGTGCCTTTTTGCGGCCGGTTTGAAACCGACCTCACCTCGCCCTCTGCTCACCGCAGCTCCGCCAGTCCCGGATATCGCGGCTCGAGTTTGCGCAGTTGCTCCGTGCGCCTGGCCGCCTCAGCCGTCTCGCCCAAGGCGCGATGCGCGAGAATCAATCCATAAAGGGTGTCCGGGTCATCTGGAATGACCGCCAGCGCCGCCAAAAGCTGCGGCTTCGCGCGATCAGGTCGGCCGAGTGACACCAAGGCCATGCCGTAATTTCGACGCAGCACCCAGTCACTCGGATTGGCCGCGATCGCTGCATCATAAATAGCGAAGAGCGCCGGCGCACTCTCCGGCATGGAGAGAAGCTGGGCCGCCCTCGCATCGCGCTGCGAGTAGGTCGTGATGCGTTCGCGAATGTTCGATTGCTCCGTGAACGGCGCGTGCTGAAACCGCGACAGCATTTGCTTCACAATCATCGCCTGCTCGTACGTGGTGAACGCGAGCCGCTCTCGCGCCTCGTCGATGCGCAACGGCACTGCCGCCTCACTCACCCGACCCCGCTTTTTCAAATCTTCCGATACCTGTCCGAAAAGTTGCACCGCAACATCGTACGTGCCGCGGAATGTCAGGTGCACGTGCTCGTAGAGAAGCTCATCGCCCAAAATTCCGCCCGGCGAATCCTTCTCCGCCGCCGCGACCAGGTCGACAAAGGTCGCCTTCGTCTCTTGCGCCGTGTCGGCAATCGCGCGATTCAAACGCGAATCCGTGCGAAATCGCAACGTGTCCAGATCGATCGCGCGTTGAAATTCCACATGCGCCTCCCCGGACTTTCCTTCGCGCAGAAGAATTCGTCCGAGTTGGAAATGCGCTTCGGCAAACCCATCGTCTGCCTTCGTCGCCGCGCGAAAATCCGTCTCTGCCGCTGCGAAATCACGCGCCGCGATCTTCTGATGGCCGTCGCCAATCGCCCGATCACACGCCGCAGCTTGCTCGGGCGAGACATTCGCCGAATGCCGCGAGCGAAACGGCGCGAGGTCCTTTTGATTCGTCAACACATTCGCCAGCAAAACCGTGGCGCCGACCTTTTCTCCGCTCTCAACAATGGCGCGAAGATTGTCCCGGAACAGCGCCTCTGTCGTCTCGAGCCGGGGATCATCCGCCGCAATTTCGTGTTTCAAAAACATCTGCATCCCGCCCCACTCGTTCAACGACTGCTGCTCCGGATTCGCCCCGCGCGCAAGCCGCGAGACCAGTTGGCCAACGCGCAAACCCCGCAAAAAAATCGCTGCGCGAATCGCGCCAGGCCGGCGTAGTACCGGAGTGAATACAGTAGCCGGACCAAAAGGCCCGATGACTTCGTTGTTTCCTTCGTAAACGATGAAAAGATCCGGCTGCAGTTCGGCGCAATCCGCCGCGATCCCGCGCACGACGTTCGAGTTAATCGCCGTGACCGCCGCATTGATGACCTCGAAACGCACTTTCGGATAGGCTGTGCGCAACAATGTCTCGAGCACTCGCGCCATCGAGAAAGAGGGCTCGGGATCACCCATTGCCGCAGAGCTGCCCAGGACAAAAATGCGATATGCCGCGGGATCTTTTTTCTCCGGCAAGCGAAACGCATGCGGCCGCCGCATCAGCTCCGGAGCGAAGTAAGGCGCCGTCACCCACCAATTTTCCCGGATCCAAACGCGCCCCTCAGCATCCTTTTCTTTCCGCCAAAATCCCGGCGCATGCCCATAATTCGCCAGGCGGAGAACGGCCTCGGTGCCTCCCAGCAGGAGCGCGACGAGGAATCCCGCGAAGACGCAGCCGAAGACGAGGCGCTTCCACCAGGATTGTTTTCGCGGAGTCCCCATCAGAAGAGAGAGTAGATAAAGGGCGAAATCGTCGAAACCCCGACGATGAGCAGCGCCAGTATCAGAAGAATCACTACAAGCGGCACGATCCACCACACTTTGTGCTCACGCGCAAAAGCCCAGAGATCTTTCAAAAGCCGGAGGAGATGGCGCAAAAACGACATTGGGAAAAGGGGTCGCTTAATCCGCGGCGAACTGCCGAGGCACAACCTGCGTCAACAGCTGCGGATCGAGCGCGGATTTCTCGATAAAGAATGAACCAATCGCAAGCGCATCCATCCCAGTCTCGAGAAAGCCGGCAATGGCGTCGTCCGGATGACAAACCGGTGGCTCACCTCGGACGTTAAACGAAGTATTGATCATGACCGGACAGCCCGTGAGGCGATGAAACTCGGTAAGCAAAGCATGCAGGGCCGGATGTGTTTCGCGATCCACCGTTTGGACGCGCGCCGAAAAATCGACATGTGTGATCGCTGGCACGTCGGAGCGAATTTCATTCAGGCGCTCCAATATCTCGCCATTTGCGGCAACGGGACGCCGCCTCGACTCACGAACCGGCGCGGTGAAAAGCATGTACGGCGACGCGTGCTGCAGATTGAAATATTCCGCGGCATGCTCCGCCAGCACGACGGGGGCGAATGGTCGGAACGATTCGCGGAACTTAATCTTCAAATTCAGCACCCGCTGCATGTCCACGGATCGCGCGTCCGCGAGAATCGACCGATTGCCCAACGCACGCGGACCAAACTCCGCGCGGCCCTGAAAAAGTCCGACGACCTTTTCCGACGCGATCGCTTCCGCAACGCGCGCCAGCCACGCCGGACGATCGAGACGCTCAGCGACAATGCCGCGCCGCCGAAGCGCCGCATCGATTACTTCATCGGAATATTCCGGTCCCAACATCGCGCCGCTCATCTGATCTCGATTCCCATCCGCGGCGCGCGGCCTATTTTGTCCGAGATAATAGAACGCGAGCGCCGCTCCCAGCGCGCCTCCTGCATCGCCCGAGGCGGGTTGAACCCAGATGTTCTCGAACAAACTTTCGCGCAACAGCCGCCCATTCGCGACGCAGTTCAGCGCAACGCCTCCGGCCAGGCAGAGATTTTTTTCCCCGGTTTCGGCGTGCACGGTGCGCGCCAGGCGCAGAACGATTTCGTCTGTCACCGCTTGGATCGAAGAAGCGAGATTGCACTCCCGAGTCGTGATTCGCTCCTCGGGCCGGCGTTCGCGTCCGCCGAAAAGCGCGGCAAAGCGATCATTCGTCATGCGCTCTCCTCGAAGGTAGCCGAAATAACTTTGGTTGAGCGCAAACGATCCATCGTCCCGCAAATCGATCAACTCACGCAGGATGACCTCGCAATATTTCGGCGAGCCGTAAGGCGCCAGACCCATGAGCTTGTACTCGCCGGAATTGACCCGGAAACCACAGAAGTAGGTGAAAGCTGAATACAGCAGCCCGAGGGAATCGGGAAACTGCAGCTCACGGCGCAATTCGATCTGATTGTCCCGACCGACACCGTACGCCGTCGTCGTCCACTCGCCCACTCCGTCGAGCGTGAGAATTGCAGCGCGTTGAAACGGCGAGGGAAAGAATGCGCTCGCCGCGTGGGAAAGGTGGTGGGACGAAAAATGAATTTTCCCGACGGCGTCCACACCGAGGCGGCGGAGCGCGTTTTCAATTTGCAGCGGAATCCAAAGTTTTTCTTTCAACCAACTCGGAATAGCCGCGGCAAACGCGCCAAAGCCACGCGGGGCAACCGAAGCCGCCGTGGACAAGATTCGTTCGAACTTCTGCAGCGGCTTTTCGTAATAAACGATCGCGTCCGGCGCACCGCCTCCGATGCCGAGACAATATTCGATCGCGTGCTGCGGAAACGAGGCATCGTGCTTTATCCGCGTGAAGCGCTCCTCCTGCACCGCGGCCAGGACTCGTCCATTCTCCACCCACGCCGCGGCCGAGTCATGGTAGTACGCGCTGATCCCGAGAATCTTCATCCCTCAAAATTGCCGACCGAAGAATTTGTCGGCCTCGCGCGGCCGACAATCCCGCCAGTATGTATCCGTTTTCCGACTACGGAGAACGCGCGACCCCTTCGTGATGCGCAGCCACAAACTCGCGGGGACAAAAACCAGCGCGAAGACGAGGGCAAGCAATGTCCAGGTGACGAGCCGCAATGTCGCCTCTTGCACCCAATCGAGCCCAGCCTCCACCGGCTGATACAAACGAGGCGCGAGGATTGCCACCGCCAGCAGAACGATGAGCACGGCCAACAAACTCTCGGCCCAAAGCGCCTTGGTTTTCCACTCGATCACACCTGCGCCAATGGCCATGGCCGCGGCGCGAACGATCGATCGCCAGCGCGGTTTAGGAGTCGATGACATGGGCTGATCTTTGATGAAGCGTCGAGACGCGTTTGGGCACAAAAAAGGAGGGCGATTGCTCGCCCTCCTCGAAACCAAATAAATCGGCGAATCTCTTTAGAAGTCCAGACCGACGGTCACACGATAAACGGTCGGGGCATCCACCTTGTAGCGTTCCGTCGCCAGAACGGTGTTGGAGCCCGTGGCTTTCCAACCCGCGTAATCATCCGCACCCGTGATGTTCTTCACGTTGAGCTGAATGAGCGTGTTGTAACCGAAGACCTTGTAACGATAGCCGGCAAACGCCTCGAGATACCAAGGATTGTCTTGGAAGCGCGCGACGCCCTTTTCCGTGCCGAAGTCGACGTAATCGACCAGGATCTTGGTGCCACCGTGAGCACCGAGACCGACGAAGAGACCCTTGGCGGAGCCTGAGCTGAAGGTGTACTTCGACAGGACCGCGTACTGGGTGTCGACGTGGTTCGGATAGGTTTGGCCGATGGTGGCCGCAACCGCCGACTCTGTGAAGTGGTGGTTGTTGTGAGCCAAGGAGGTCACGATCTGCCAGTTCGGCGTCGGCTGGAAGATCAAGTCCGCTTCGAAACCGCGAGAGCGCTGTTTACCACCCTGGATGTTGTCGCCCAAGGGACGAACAGACTGGCCGGGGAAGTCGATCGCGCGTTGCTCTGGAGTATCAGCATCCCACTTGACCGTATTGATGTTGATCGCGTTCGGATCGTTCTGCGAACCGCCCTTTTGTTCGATCTGATAGGCACTGATTGTGCCGCTGATCTTGCCGTCGAACATATCGACCTTCACACCGGCTTCCCAGCTCGAGCCTTCTTGCGGCGAGAACTGTTTGCCGAAGCTGTCCTTCGTGGAATCCGGGAACAGCGAGGTCGCGCGGAGAGCGAAGATCGAGATGTCCTTCGTGACATCAAAGGTGACGCCGTAAAGCGGCGAGACTTTGTCCGCGGAGTAGACGTTGTCTGGCGCAGTTGCGACGCCGTCCTTCCAGTGCACCAGCTTGATGTTCGTCTTGTTCACGCCGATGACCGTCTTGAGGCGGTTGTCGAGTGAAGACGTCTGCCAGTTCAGGAAGTAGTAATCGTTCGAGTTGTTCTCGTGATTGTAGGCGTTGTCACCCTCGACCACCGGATGGAGGCCAGGGGGAGGGAATGACGGAATCGTGATCGGAATATCGGCTTGGAGAGGATAGACCAACAACGTGCCGTTCGAATCCGCCATAGCACGGGAAACGAACTTCTCCTTCCATACTGCAGCGCCGAACGCGAAGGTGTTCTTCACGCTGGCGACATCGAGCTTGTACACGCCGGTCGCGCCGTACGTGTGCATGTTATTGCTCCAGTCGCGATAGTGGTAACCGCTTTGGATCGTATCGACGCCATTCGTCGTGATCCAACCGCCACCGGATTCCCAGGCATCAGCACCGCCGGAACCGTTGGCATCCCAACCGTTGCCGTCGATCTGCTGGCGGCTCGAATATTGGACGTAGCCGTTGATGGAGAAGTTGTCTCCGATCGTCTGCGTGATGGTCCCGCGATACAGCTTGGTATCGAGAGAGCGGAAGTTACGACCGTTGGACCAGTTCCAATCCCACGGAATTTCCGGATGGGTGATTTGGAGCGGGATATCGGCGCGGCTGTCTGGCGCATTTGGATCGCTACGGGTGAAGTAGCCGAGGCCGTTTGGCAGCTGCTTCTTACCTTGTTCGAAGAAACCGTCGATCTTCGTCGTCGGAGTCAGGAACAAACCAAGCTGCACTGCCTCGAGGCGAATGTAGCCCTTCGAGTGCTCGCGTTCGTCATGCGTTTCGCTGTTCGCGCCGTTGACGCGAATGGCGACTTTGTGACCCCCGACGCTGCCGTTGAGGTTGGCGTCGATCGTGCCGCGATATTCACCGTAACTTCCGTAGCTGGCGCGGAGCTCGGTGAAGTTCTTGTTGAAGTCGGCGGTCTTGGTAATGTTCTGCTGAACACCACCCGGGTAAGACAAACCATAGAGAGCCGCCGCCGGTCCCTTGACGATTTCAACGCGGGCCAGGTTCTGGGTGTCGACCGGATCGTATTCACGAATACCGTCGCGCAGCGCCCAATTCTGACGAAAGCCGCGGAAAATGAAGTTGTTGTAGGATTGTTGGATAACGTTGTCCGAGTGGCGATCCGCGCCACCATTGGTCATCGCGGCATTGTACGCCTCGAGGTCGACCGTGTTGGTGATGTGGAGATCGTCGGCGAGATCCTTGGTGAACACTTGGATGTTCATCGGGATGTCGCGAATCGGAGTGTCGGTGCGGGTACCTGCGATCGAGTTCGACGCGCGATACCCATAGTCGCGCGAGGTGGAAACGTTGAACTCCGACAGACGAACGATTTCGCCATCATCGGAATTCGCCGACTTGTTGTCTGCCGCCGTTTGCGCTGACAGTGCCGTCACCATCAACAACGACGACACCACAGCAAGCTGCGTGGAGTGACGTCTAATCACAGTTCTTGGTCTAGGACTTTGCATTCGGATGTGTCGTAACGCTTTAGGTAGAGGCGCGAACGGCATAAGCGTACGAAAAGCCGTGCAGCGCATATCGGCGACGAACCCGTTAGCCCATCGCCGAAACTACGGGGAAAGTGGTGTTAAGGTGGGAGCAAGGGATAGCTCGGAAAGCCTCGAGCGAGTGCGACGAAGGTGTGCGTGCACCGAAACCCACCCGCAACGTGACCCCGGCTATATCGTTAGAATAGACACTCTATCGTTTGAGTTGAGTCACACTCAACCCGCCCAAACCGTTGCGCGGATTAGAGGGACGCGCAGGCCTTCGAGCCGAGAACCTCGGCCCGGCCACTGGACGTGTATCCCGTTTCAATTGAACGGGAACTCTTCGTGGTTGAAGGAGATGAACGATCGACGACGAGAGTCTCCAACACGCGCTTCAACTTCGAAATATCCGCCACGAGGTCGCCAGCCCGGCCCGTGATATTCAATTCCCTGGGCGGCGGTCCTCCCGGGCCCAGGATTATCGTGTGCGGCAAGCCGCGCCGTGCAGAAATCATCCAGTGATACACCGTGAGCCACGTGGGCGACGCGAATTCGACGACGCGCGTTCCAGGCGAAGCGAACACCAAATTGGCGAAAGCCGCTCCGCTCGGTCCCACGATAATCTCCGCCTCGGAAAAAAGGCGGGCCTGCTCGCAAACACTCCGGCCGGTCAACGATACAGACTCGAACCCCATCGGTTGGAGAAGCGCAAAAACCTCGTCCTCGTTCGCGAGTTTCCGCGACGGCGCGTCTTTGCGGCTCAAAAAAAGTTTTCGTCTCCCCTCGCCTCGTCTTCCACCGCGCGTGCCCAGAAATGTATCGCGGAGGAAACGCACATGCTCCGCGGGCATCTGCTCATTCGTTCCCTTTAATGAAGGGACGACGAGTTCATCGGGTTGAAGACGCACCGATGGACTGACTTGAATCATTTGCTCTTTTTTGACGCCCAAGCGCGTCAGCGTCTCCCATTGGTAGGCGCGATTCGCCTGATTCAGGATGATATGATCGAATGCCTCGATGGGGAAACCCGCGCGCGTGACCATCCCAATTCGCGGGAGCAAATCGATCATCCAGTGATGATAATTATCCGCCGCTTCCGGCGTCACGAGATAGAGCGCGCGGCCGTTGATTCGCTTTGGCTGCGGCAAGCGCGCGCGAGTCCAGACTTGATGCAAACGTGGTCCCCAAGGATCACGAGCAAAGGTAGGAACGAACTCTCCTTCGGAGGTGAAAACGGCGCCGTGCACGTAGCCCCACGCAGAACCGCGCTCGAGGACCGTGACGTATTCCTTTTCTGGATACTCGAAGGTGTGCGCACGAAAATGAGGCAGCACCGAAGTATCCGCCGGCAACGCCGGCATGGCCCGGCGAAACTTGCGATGGACGCGCGTCTGGATAATCCGCATCCCGCGCGAGTTTTCCACGCACAGCAACGGATCGATCGTGTGGTTTGCGGGCAAATTGAGGACTCGGCGCAATCGATCGAGTCCTCGGACCGGCGCCAACGCTTGAACCATCGCCGCTCTCAACCAACGCAGTCCACGTTTCCCCAATGGGTTCTGCGTGAACGCGTGTGCCGGACGCCTGAACGAAGCTGGAGTAAACAGACTCACAGGAGACGGGGCAGCAAACAGCAGAAAAATTGCAATTAAGCAACCACGGCAATTGTATCTCCCCGTTAATTATGCCGCTGGCCCCTCGTCGTCAGCCGATGGAAGCCAGCAACTCTCCTCCCAAAACAAAGCGCGCTAACGAAAGAGTTCGTCAGCGCGCTCGGGAGAAAAACAGAGCGTGATCTCAGCGATCGCGATTCCGGCCCGCCCCATGAGAGGGCGGGTTGTCGCCGCGCTGCACGGCAGGTGCGGACGCGCGCACCGGAGGAGACGATTGCAGAGGCGCAGACGACCTCGCTGCGGGAGCAGCGGAATGCACCGGCGCCGTGTTGCGCATCGGCTGGCGCGCCACTGAATCTGGTTGCCGCACGATCGGACGGGCTCCTTCACGCGGTGTGATGGATCCTATGCGTTCTGGACGAGGAGCGGTCGAGGCGACGCTAGCTGGAGGTGTGCGCTGCACGCCGCGAACTTGGACGCCAGGCGTCTGCGACGCGGGCGGCGCAGAAACAGGAGCCGATGACCCGCCCGGGGACGCATTCGATGCGCCGCCTGGCGAAACCGGGTGGTCGCGACGCCAATTTTGCCGTTGTTCAGGAGTGAGACTTGGACGCCGTGCCGGAGTTTGGGCAGGGTTCGCAGGCGTTGCTGTCGTGGCTGCTGGCGCAGGAGCCACCGCACGATTTGCCACAGACGGTCCCCAGGTCTGCGTCCCCGCCGCGGGAGGCGTAGCCGTTGAACGAGATTCTGGGCGCCAACGCTGGTCGCGTCCGCGAGCAGCTTCGCCATGGTTTGGGCTGCGCGGATGAGCGGCGCCCGAATGCGCTCCCGGAGTGTGATTCCATCTCGGGTAATCCACATGCCGAGTCACACGGGGATGATCGGCGCGCGGAAAATCGCGGCGATAAAACGCAGGTCCGGGCCGCCACTGCGTTCCGCGGACATAACGCCCGTGTTCATGATCATGCCAGCGCCAACCGGGGCGATAAACCCAGCCGGGAGGATGGTGATAAACGTTCACGCATCGACGATGCCAGTCGCAGTCGTAGCTCAACCAACTTCCGACGACGAATCCGGTGCTGAACGTCAGCCACGGGCCGTACGGCCGCGACGCGATAAAGAACACGTCAGGATCATAAAATGGGACGTAGATCACGTCCGGCGACGCGGGCTCGATGTAGATCTCCGATTCGCGCACGATCACTTTCTGCTGTGGCGTGTCCGCCAAGAGTCCCTTTTGCTGAGCTTCACTCCGCAGGGTTTGCACGGTGCTCATGACGTCCGTTGGCTGCAGCGCAAACGCCTCGCCCACCTCGCGCGTCCAAGCCAGATTCTCGTCCATCCACTTCACGAGTTCAGGATAGTGAGCCAGTGCGACGACGCTCGGATCCCATTCCTGCTGGTCAAGCTTGTTGGGATCTCCGTTCGCCGCGAGGTAGCGCGCGGCGAGCACAACATCGGACGGCGCCGCGGCCGCCGGTAGAATAATGGCGATCAAAGCGTCCGGATAAATGGCGATGGGAGCGAGGAGCTTCTGCAGTTCCTCCGGCGTGCGTTTGGGCGTTCCAATCGAATTGGAGTCGTCCGCCCAGGCCGTCATTGCCAAGCCGATGCCGAGCAAGACGGAGAGTAACGTTTTCATGGGTTAAGGGGATCGATCTTTAAGACAGACGAAGCCTCGTTGAAGTGCCGTGTCGTGCCCTCAAGGGCTCGATCGACCCTCTTTTCTTTCCCCATCAGCTCGTTACGTCGAAACTATTTCCGAACCAGACGAGCCAGTTCAGTCGTTTCGTCGTCCGCCCGTCAGCAAGGACAAGAGATACAGCAGCTGAGCCAGTGACGACACGAACGCCGCCACATAGGTAAGCGCAGCCGCATTGAGGGTTTCATTTACGCCCTCCATCTCATCGCGATCCAGAATGCCGAGGTTGACCAACTGCAGCTTGGCCCGGCGGCTGGCGTCGAATTCAACCGGCAAAGTCACGAGTTGAAACAACGTCAACACGCCCAGAGCGGCCGCTCCGATCGGCAGCAAGATGCCGCCCTGGCTGCCGAAGAGATAAAAGCCGAAGCCCATCACGAAATACGCCACCGGCGCGGCAAACCGCACCGCAGGCACCAGGTTTTGGCGGAATACCATCATGGCATAGCCGTCCTTGTCCTGAATCGCGTGGCCCGCTTCGTGAGCGGCGACGCCGACGGCCGCAAGGCTGGTGCCGTGGAAGTTGTCACTGGAAAGCGCGAGTTGCTTCTTCGTGGGATCGTAGTGGTCGGATAGTTGGCCGGGGATCTCGACGATCGAGACATTGCTGATCCCGGCGCTCCGAATGACCGCGGCTGCCGCGTCAGCGCCAGTAATCCGGCGGCGCGATGGCACTTCGAGATTCTTCGAGTATGCGCTCGAGACGCGCGCCTGCGCGTAGAGTCCAAGCAGAAGTGGAACGATGATAAAAAGTGCGAGTAGTCCTAAGCTCATTTTTTTGTGCGTTAATCTAGACCGGAAACGCAGAAAAGACACGCGATGCCCGGCATCCGCAACACGCACTGGATTGGAATTCCGGACGGAAGTTAGAACGGAAAACCGACGGAAAACTGCAGCGTGCCCGAGGGGTCTTCGTCCCGCTTTTTGATATTATGGCCGTACTCCAGGCGCACGGGGCCGAGAAGCGTATGATAACGAATACCCAAGCCGACCGTCACCATCGTCGTGTCGTACGGATACGACGCCAATCGCGTCGCCGTTGCGAGGCCGTCTGTGAAAACGACCGCGGACCAGGACTTCGTGAGCGCTTGTTCGATTTCCACATTCAGTAACGTGTAACTTTTCGCGCCGATATAGCGGCCGTCGTCTCCGCGCGGCGCCGCTTCACCTTCGCCGTAACCGCGGATGCTGTCCTCACCTCCGGGATAAAAGCGCCGGTTCACCGGCAGGAGCCGGTCGTTCGAGCCAAGCGTCGTGACGACACCATGCGTGAAGCCGAGGTGAATCCAACGTCCCTGACCCCAGGGCGTGTGATACGCCACGCCGAGTTCTTCGCGTTGATAGTTCACTTCGCTACCGAGCTCGTGTGCCGCCAGCTCGGAGCGAAAAAACCAACGATAACCACGCCGCGGCCGCAGCGGATTGTCGCGCGCATCGCGGCTCAGGCCGATATCGATACTCGCCACGGTCAACCGACGCTCGTCCTCCTCACTTGTCGTCAGTTCGTTTTCCGCATTCTGCAGTCGTTGATAAGTGTAGCCGATCGTTCCATCGGCATCGATCAAAGGCACCTTCCGCTTGAGGGTCAGAGTGCCGCCGTATTCCTCGCGCAAGAACGCACGCTCTTTTCGCTCGAGCCCGAAAAGCCGGGCTGAGCCATCCACGGATTCGCCGAAAATTTCCGGCACCGAATAGGTGTAGTCGGCGCGGCTGCTCTTGAATGATTGCACGAGTTCGAGACGGCTCTGATGCGCGCGCCCGAAGGCATTTTTTTGGATCAACTCGATCCCGCCGCGCAGCTGTTCGTAACTGCCGTAGCCCATCATCACGCTGAACTCGATCGGCTTGTCTTCCTCCAGGACGAAAATTGGATCGCGCACCGGTCCCGTGGTCGGTTCGTAGCGAAGATCGACCGAACGAAAAACGCCCAACCGCCCGAGGCGATAGCGCGCTTTTTCCAACTCAACAGGATTCAACGGCGCGCCGCTGGGAATCTGCACGCGACGGCGCAGCACGGATTCCCGCGTCTTCTTCTGGCCGGCAAACTCAACCTGGCCAACCGCCACCTGTTCGCCCGGGCGAATATGCGCGAGCACGATCACCGGCCTCTGACCCGCGATTTCCGGCTGAGGCTTGGTTTCAACGCGCACACGCACGTCCGCGTATCCGTTTTTAAAATACATCCTCCGAATCTCCTCGGCCAAATCCTGGCTGCGAAAATTCGACCAGGGAATTCCCTTTCGATTCTGCAACACTTTCAGGCCAGAAGATTCAGGCCCTTGCAGATCGAAATCGATGCGCTGCAATTCCCAAAGCGGACCCTCCTTCACATGCACAGTCACATCGACTTCGCCGGTCTGGCGATTTTCCACCGGCTCCTCAGTCGTGACGGTCGCCTCCGAATAACCGCGCTGCCGCAGCGTGCTTTCCAGCGCATCCGTCGCCCGTCTCAGGCGGCTGGTGGAAAATGCGCGCGCGGCCTTCCCGTTGACCAGTGTGGCTTCGTTAAAAAAAAACGCGCGGGCCGCAGTCTCGCTCAAGACATGCACGCCTTCGATTTCGATTTTTCGGTAGTACGAGCGCACCCCTTTCTTCACCGAATAGGAAACTGACGTCGCGTGCAGACCGGGCGGCGCGAGTTCTTCCATATTCGCCGTGACAGCAAACCGCTTCGTCGTGCCGTCGCGCAATTTCGCTTCGACGGTGATGGTCGGACGATGGAAACCATCCTGATCGAGATAGGACGCGATGAAGAGCGCCCCATCCTCGATTTGATTGGAGTCGAGTTCCGGCGGCAGTTTTTCGCCGTAAAGCCGCGCGATCGAAAATCGCACTGTGCGGTTCGCGATCAAGCCCAGTCCGTTCACGGAAATTTTCGCCTTCGGCGTCTCGTCTTTGGCGAAAACGACGACGCTCGCGCAAAGCGACACGAGAAGACAGCAGAGAATCTTCCGCCAGCTCATCGCGCCTCTCCCTTCTTTTTTGGCAAAACGCGGTACTTCAACCCGGCGTTGTATTCATCGAATTCGTCGTACTCGCCAATCAGGGTCCAACGATTTCCGAGTTCATATTCCACATCGTAGGTTTCGCGGCCGCCGCGGGAAACGCGCTCGCCGCTCGTGACCGACAAGCGATCCCCACCCTCTCCGCCGCTCAAACTGCCGAGCAAACTCTGTCCAAAGAATGTGCCCAATCGCGCGAAGCGCTGCGACGTGGTGTAGGTCACTTCGTTTTGCGGAGTCTCGCCCGCCATCACCAGCAGCAGCACTTGCTCGGAACTGAGCGGAGGATTCGACGAGAAGACCACGTTGGGAGTCTCGGCATTACCCGTCACCTCGACGCGCAGATCGTATCCATATCTTCGAGACGTTCCAAAAATTCCAAGCTGCGGACTGTAGGGATTCTCCTCCGTCAACCGCACGGTCGCATCGTTGAGCTGGAAACGCGCAAAAGGAAACATCACCTGCCCTTCGTCGATGCGAACTTCTCCGAGAGCGCGCGGCTCGCCGAGCGTGCCGAGCAAATGTAGTTTCGCGGACACTACACCGTTGAAGAGCGTGGTTCGCGCGCGCAGGAATTGATCGCCGGCGACATTCACGTCGAGCCTCCACCGCTGAAAGGGCAACACGTCCACGGAAAAATAAGGCGGCCGGCGTTGCGGCGAGGTCCCACCACCTCGCGGCACCAAGGCCCGAATGTCAGAAACAAAAATCCCATCGTGCAACTCGACGTTTCCACTCACTTCCGCGGCGGGAAAACCACGCGCCGTCGTGGCGATCTTGAGCCGGACATTTCCGCGAATCAACAAACCCGCCTGACGCACAAAAGGTAAGTCTTCGCCGAGAATATTGATTTCAAATTTCGGCGCGCCGTCGTCAGGCACATTGACCCGCCCCTCCGCGCGAATCACTTGGCCGCCCAAACTGGCCGACACATCGTTCACGCGAATCTCGCGTCCGGCCAACTCCAAGTCGCCGTGAATGTCACGCAACGTGCCCAGCGAACCCACCGGATGTGTGCCGAGTTCGCGAAAACGAATATACCCTTTCGAACTGCCGCGGCCCGACACCGTCACGTCCGCGTCGAGTCTTCCGCTGGGCAAAAGCTGTTCCGAAATCAGCGGCGCGAGATCGGTCAGGCTGACGTCAGTCGCCTGCAGTGAGACTTCCATTTCGTCGCGCAAAACTTCGAGCGGATTTTTCCGCAAACGCTGCCACGTGTCTTCCTTGAGCGACAGCACCGCGCCGAGATTCAAGGTCTGGCCCTCGATCTTCGCGCTGGTTTGCTGCAGACGAATCTCCGCGCCGTTGGCCCGGACCTCCGCCTGCAGATTCTCGATCTTCGGCCAGCGCCGTCCCTTCGTGATTCGCGGATCGAGTTGAACGCGCTCGGCCCGCAGCTTTATCCGCCCCAGGGGATTGTCCGGCGTCCCGTCGAGATCGACGGACAAGTCCGGAGCCTGCAACGTGACGCCGGTGCGCTGCGCGAGTTCCGTCCATTCCCGAGCATATGGGTTGAGCTGGCCCACGATCTTCATCGCCGCCTTGCGATTGATCTCGAAGCGCGGATGCGGCCCAAGGAAAATTTGGAGCGGCAATTGGCCAGTGAATGTCGCGAACTCCTGTCCGGCCTCCTTCCCGTGTAGTTGCTCCACCACTACACTGTTCTGATCGGTGCGCGCGGAAAGCGTGAGGTTCACCGCGGGGCGGTTGGGCGGCACCACATTCAAATCCGCCACCACGTCGACCGAGGCGGGTCCGGAGGTCCACGCGGCATTCACCGCCAGATTTCGCACGGACCAATCGAATGGAATTTCCGGCGTGAAATCACGCCACCATTCCGCGGCGATGGCGCGGGCCGAGAAATGAAGTTCGCCCACTTCGCCCCAACTGCCTCGCGCGTGAAACTCTCCCGCTGGGCCCACCAGATTGAAACCCGTGATTTCGATCGGCTGGCCGAGAACGATCGTGGCCGGCTGCGGCAATGCGAGGCGCTCCTCGCCGTGCTGCCGCCAGACGAGTTTTTGCAACGTGAGACGCCGGTCCTTCAACGAACCGGTCGCCACCACTTCTGTAGTGCCGCCCTGGATACCGAGCTCGGCCTGCTCGATCGATTTTCCCTCGCCCTTCCACCAGGCGCGGGCCGCGCTGAGCGCGACGTTGCCATATTTCACCGAGCCGAGGGCAACCGTCCCTTCGTTCTGGATCGCGGCGAACGGTCCGTGTCCGACCCACACAATATCTCCTCCTTCGAAATCGAGCCGCGGCGGCAGCCACTGCCGTAACATTTCGGCGGATAGGTGACCCTCGAGCCGGGCCTCGTCGACGCTCCGCGCATGCAAATCCAATTTCGCATTTCCGGTGGCGTGGCTCGTGCCGATCGCGCGCACGTCAACTCGGTCGATCGTCAACCGAGGCCAATCGAATCGGCCGATGGCCGAAGCGCTCTCGAACGCGACCGCGTCGTAAGCGACATTTTCCCCGCGCAGATTGAAATCCAAAATCGGCGCGCCGGTGCTGCGAACATTGGCGTTGATTTCTCCGTCGAGATGCCCCTTCGCCTTGATCCAAGGCAAGTCGGCAAGATCGACGGCGAGCGCGAAATTCGCTGCGGCGGGCACGGCGCCTCCGTGAAATTTCGCCTCGATCGGCGCGCTGAGATGCGCCTTCGCACCGGGCAGAGCAGCGTCGAATTGCTCGATAATGTAGCTCGCGCCGTCCCCATGCGCACGCACCACGAGTTGCAGCGGCGGAATTTTTTTGGCCGACTCCAGAGGCACGCCGTTCCAGGCGGACTCGAGCACAAACTTGCCTTCATTCCAGATGAGCGACGCGTCGCCCGCGATTTTCGCGTACTGCCCCAGCCTGAGCGGTTCACCAGGCAGAGACCAATTCTTCAGAACAAGACTCGCGTGCACCGGCTTCCAGCCTGTCGGTTCAAAAACCAACTCGAGCGGGGCGCTTTGTTCGTAGGCATGCAGAGTCGCAGTCACGCGGTCAGTGTGGCCCGTGGCTTCGAGCCGCCACGGCTCGCCACGAAAAGAAGCTGTCGCGCGAAGCTCGTTTTTTGCCTGGTCGAAATCACCGTCGATATCCGCCGCCAAGCGCTTCCAACGCACGTTCTCCGCATGCAATTGATGGCCCGACCAATGCGCGCCGCCAATCAAGAGCTCGCCATTCGGCCAGTGCACCGTGCCGGCCCCGATGTTTGCCTCTCCCAAATAACGCTCGAGGCCGCGGCTGAGCTTGAGCAGCGCACGCTGCAGCGCGGTCCAACCAAACTCGGGCCGAGCCGCTTCATCAGGCCGGCGTTCCGAGCGAACGACATCGACGCTCCACTCTCCCGCCGTCGCAGGACTCGGTTGTTTCGTCGCACTGTGAAACAGAAGCAGCAGCGGCGTGGCGGCTTCGATCTTCGCGACTTTCACCGTGACGTTGCGGCGATGAACCACGATGCCGCTCAGCGCGAATCGGCTGTACCCAACGCGTGAATACGAGTCGTAAGTCGCTCCGAATTTTCGCGCGATGGACGGCAGCGCCCAGCTCAGCCAATACGGAGAGAGCAGGAGGACGACGGCGAGAACACCGACGAGAAGGAAGACGATTTTTAGGACGCGACGCATCGTGACGAACCGAAAGCTCGGACGTCACCAGGCGTTACTCAGCCCGTGGCAAGGCCGCTGCGCCGCAGCAGTGCGCCGAGGTCTGGATCACGACCCATGAATGCACGGTACAGTTCCGCCGGATCCACGGAGTTCCCCTTGCTCAAAATGTGTTCGACGAACGCAGAGCCCACATCGGGGTCAAAGATTCCTTTTTCCTGAAAACGAGTGAACGCATCCGCGTCCAAAACCTCGGCCCACTTGTAGGAATAATAACCCGCAGCGTACCCAACCGGATCCGAGAAAATGTGATTGAAGCGCTTCACGATCGTGGGCGAAGGCGGCGTCGTCGGGATCAGGCAATCGGCAATCAACGCATGCGCCGCGGCTTCGATGTCGCCGGTCGCGGCAAACTCCTGCGCGCGCATGTGGAGGATCAAATCCATTTTCGAAAAAGCGAGCTGTCGCATCATCGCACTGGCGGAGCGGAAATTTTTCGCCGCGACCATTTTCCTGAACAACGCATCGGGAATTGTTTCACCCGTTTCGTAATGGCGCGCGAAGAGATCGAGGCTCTCTCTTTCCCAGCACCAGTTCTCCATGATTTGAGACGGCAGCTCGACGAAATCCCAGGCGACGTTCACGCCGTTGAGCGATTTGATTTCCACCTCGCCGAGGAGGTGGTGCAGCAGATGCCCGAACTCGTGGAAGATCGTCTCGACCTCGTTGTGCGTCAGGAGCGCCGGCCGCTGTCCGTCGGGCGGCGTCATGTTGCCGCAGATCAAACCGAGATGCGGAGCGCGCTGACCCGCCGGCCCGGGCCCGCCCGTGATCAGGTAGTTCATCCATGCCCCGCCTCGCTTGGACTCCCGAGGATACCAGTCCGTGTAGAACGAGCCGAGGTGGCGGCCGCGGGCGTCGTAGAGTCGGTAGTATTTGACGTCAGGATGCCAGACCTCGACCGAGCCATCGCTCACTTCGGATATCCGCAATCTGAATACACGCTCGGCGACCTGGAAGAGGCCCGCGATGACGCGATCGATCGGAAAATACGGGCGCAGTTCTTCTTCGTCCAAATCGTAGCGCTCGCGGCGAAGTTTTTCCGACCAGAACGCGAGTTCCCAGGGTGCAAGCGGTGCGCGAGGCTGTCCCGTTTTTTGAGCTTTGAATTCCTCCAGTTCACGGCACTCGGTGGCAAAGGGCGCTTTCGTGCGCGACTCGAGATCGGCGATGAACGCCAAGGCGCGATCGCCGGATTTCGCCATGCGGCGCTCCAACGCCAGATCCGCGAAATGTGCGCGGCCGAGGAGCGCCGCCTTCTCGGCGCGAAGCGCGAGGATTTTGGGGATTAAAGAACTGTTGTCATATTTTCCGTCCGCGCCGACGCGCACCGCCGCTTCCCACATCTCGCGCCGGAGTGAATCGTCCAGCAGGTAGGTCATGAACGGCTCCTGCGACGGCATGTGCAGGGTGAAGCGCCACGCTGGTTTTTCCGCGGTCGAAACTCCCTTTTGTTCGGCGCTGCGCTTCGCTGCGGAAACGGCATGCGCGGGCAATCCGGCGAGGCGTTTCTCCTCGGCCACGATGAGTTGAAACGCATTCGTCGAATCGAGGACGTTCTCCGAATATTTCTGCGTCAGCTGCGCGAGTTCGCTCTGCAGGGCCTCCAAGCGCGCGCGTTTCTCGGGCGCGAGATCGGCGCCTTGCTGAATGAAATCGGCCACCGTTTCGGAAACGAACCGCTCGTTGATGCCACGCAGCAAAACCCGCGCATCGCTATGCGCGAAAGTTCGGAGGCGTTCCCAAAGCGCGGAGTTCAGTGGAATGCTCGCGAAGAACGCGGAAACTTTCGGGAGCATGGCGTTGTGCGCATCGCGCAACGCGGGAGCGTCGGCCACCGACTGCAGATGCGTGACTTTCGTCCACGCTAGATTCAGGGCTTCCGTCGCGTTCTCCAACGCGAGGAAGGTGTTTGCATACGTCACCTCGGTGAGCGGCAGATTCGCGATCACGTCGATCGCGCGCTGGGCATCAGCGAGCGCGACTTCGATGTCCGGCGCAATGTGCTCGGGAGCCAGTTGTGACCAGCGAATTTCAAACGCGGTATCGAGGAAGGGATGCGCGGGCATGCGCGCCAATGACCATTGGCCGAGTAGAGTTGTCAACCGGCCAATCGGTCATTCCGCGACGACCGATCGGAGCAGACGATCACCACGAATAAATGGCGCCGAAATCGACCTGCCGTTTCGCCGCGGGCACGGCGGGAACTTCTTCGTAATCGGAATTCCAAAGATTCTGCACCTCGCAGGAAAGGCGCAGTCCGCGAACCGCCGAAACCGTGTAGAAAACGCCGACCGAACTGATCAACGGATGGCGCGTCGAATGGCGCAGCATATTCGGTTTCTGGATACGAAATTCGTTGTCCATCCGAACCTCGATGCCGTGGCCGAAGCGCTGGGTCACCGCGAGCGTGAGGCGATGCTCGGGATAATTCAGCGCATAGAAACTGGCATCGATCAGCGCTGCGCCGTAGTCGGCGCTTTTGTGCAGCGCCGTGTAGCCGAACACGACGTCCCACGATGCATGCGTGTAGCGTGAGACGAGTTCGAAGCCGGCATTGTCGATATCGACCGGATTGGCGGAGCGCGCATTCGTTGCGCTCACGGAGTAGGTCCAATCGACGAGATTGGAATCTTTGCGATAGAAGATGGCAGCCGTCGTGGTCCAGGCGTCGTTCACGAAGGTCGCGCCGAGTTCAACGTTGCGTGCGATCTCGCGGTCGAGATCGGGATTTCCGCGGAAGAGGCCTTTGGCGGCGTTTGAATTCAGCGCGGTGTAGGTCGGCGTTTGCGTGCTGCGCGCATAGGAAACGTAAACGCGCCGCAGCCCGAGAGGCTGGTTCAGATGGTCGAGCGCGATTTCCGCGACCGGAGAAAAGGTGGAGCTTTCGCGATTCGAATCGTCGTACGTCGCGCCCGCTTTGACATCGAGCTGCTGGCCGCCGGAAAGAGACCAGATCCTTTCGGGAAGGAGCGAAAACTTGATTTGGTTTTGCGTGTTATAGTGGCCGAAGATCAGGGACGAAGATTTCAATTCGTCGTCGATCCAGGTCGCGGCGAAATTCCACTTCAGTTCGTTCGACGTGATCACGCCCTCGAAGCCGGCGCCGTACACCCAGGACTTGTGAAAGGACGGTCCGGGCGGACCAAACGCTGGATTGTTCGCCCCAGGCTCGCCGCGATTGAACACGTAGTGATCGTGATTCTGGCGATAGTAGGCGCCGGCGCTCAGGTAATCCCCTTGGCCGAGTTCCACGCGATGGTTCAAGACAACGAGATTGGTCTGAATATCCTCGGTCTCGTAGACGTTCGGAAACGGTGTGTAGAGATTGGGCCAACCGAACTCCTTGGACTGAAAACCATAACTCAGATCGGTCTGAGCATTCTCGCGCTGAAACTGAAGCCGCGCGGAGGTGCGCACGAATTCATGTTCGCCCCAAGGCCTCGAACCATCCGATCGCGAATACGCCGTCGCCACGTCGAAAGCGAGGCGCCCGCCCGCGAGTTCGTTCGGCGCGACGTAGCCCTGGTAAAGTTCGCCGCGGCGGGACGCGTATTCCCCGATGCTGGCCGAGGCGAAGCCGGTGGTTTTGATGGCACGCCATTGATACGAAACGGTGCCCGCATTCGCATCCCAACCGCGGGCGGCGTTTTCCGCGCCGGTCAGAATCGTCGGCGCGGAGAGCATCTGCGGAGCGATCGGCAGTTCGGCGAAATAGTGGCCGGTTTGAGGGTCGAACAAAGAAACCGCACCGATGCGAAAGCCGGTGTTTTCAAAGATGCCACCGCGGATGGCGATGTCCGCCTGCCCTTCCGCAAAGTTCCGAGCTTGCACGTCGACCAGAGGCTCGAAGCTCAGCGCGCTGACCGGCGTGGCGAACGTCCCCGCGGGTTCTTGAAGCGCGACCCGCGGCGACAGCACCGTGATCTGCGGCAGATCGACAGAGCTCGACTGCGCCAGGAGCGGCAGCGTTGAGAGCGGAAGGAGAACGAGCAAACGTGCGTTCATAAACGGCGCAGAACTGAACGGCGAATGCATCGAAAACAAGTCTATTGTTAGCCACTACTCACAAGACCAATTAACAATGTCCATTCGACAGGGCTCTGATCAAATCCGACCTCCAATCTCAATCTCCAATCACAAAAAAACCCCTCCGTTGCCGGAGAGGTTTTCAAAAGATTGATTAAGTCAGGAAACTTACTCGTCGCCGTCGTTCCCGATGGCTTCGACGGGGCAGCCTTCGAGGGCTTCCATGCACAGCGCGGTGTCTTCTTCCGTCGTGGGCTGTTTGAAAACGAAAGAGTAGCCTCCTTCATCATGGCGCGTGAAAAAGCCGGGAGCGGTCTCGCGGCAGAGATCACAGTCAATGCACTGCTGATCTACATAAAACTTACCAGGAACGTTCTGTTCCCATTTGTCTGCTTTGTTGGCCATGGTTCGCTCCAAGCAAGAGCGAATCGCACCCCCTGTCAAGAGGTTGGCCGGAAGGCCGCCGGCTAATTCGCAGCAGACGGCTTTCTCCTCGGTAAAGAAGCGGAAAAATCCGGGTCACGGCTTGTGTTTAAAGATGCGAATCCGTAGTTTTACACAGAGATGCTTTCTGACCGCTCTTACATGCGCGACAGCTACCCCCGGACGGGCCGGTCCGCAGTTGTTTGGATCGTTTCCGCAACGATCGCAGCGTTCATTTTGACGAACGTTTTTGAGCGTCTCTTCCTCAGTCGGAGCTTTGGGGATCTTTTCGGACTTTCGATCGATCAGCTGAAGCATGGTTACGTTTGGCAGCTCCTGACTTACGGCTTTTTCCATCAGCCGGGCGACATGTCGGACGTGCTGATTTTCTGCTTCAATTTGCTGTGCCTTTATCTGCTCGGGCGCGAATTGGAGTCCCTCCTCGGGTCGAAGCGTTTTATTGGTCTGTACGCGGCGGGCATTCTTCTCGGCGGACTGGCCTGGGTCGCTTGCAATTATCGTTTCGGCCACTCCCTGATGAGCGCTTGGCCAGGCGTGGCGGCGCTGTTCACGATGTATGCCTGCCTCAACGCCAATCAGCGCATCCCGCTGCTGATCTTTTTCGTTTTTCCTGTCACCCTGAAGCCGAAATACCTGGCCTGGGCAGCACTGACTTTCGATCTGTTCGGACTGGTTTTCTACGAGCTACGGGACGGGCACGGCCCCTTCGGCTATCACTCGCATCACTTGGGCGGGATGCTCGCAGGCGTTCTTTATTATCAATTCGTCTACAAGCGCGAGTGGCGGACGCCTGACGGTTTGGCCGAAATCGAGCTCCCGAAATGGCTTCGTAAAAAGCAACAGGCGCCCGAAGTCGAGGCCCCCGCTTTCAAGGTCAATCTCGACCGCGACAGCCTGCGGGCCGAAGTCGATCGGATCCTGGACAAGATCAACAGCGAAGGCTTCAACGCGTTGACCGACGACGAAAAGCGTTTGCTGGACGACGCCAAAGACCTGCTCAGCCGGCATTGATTGCCCAGTGACGTGATGTCCGCGCCCGATACGCCGCTCCCGGAGCAATGGCGTTCGTTGCCGAAGGAAAGTCTCGACCGCTTGCGCCGGCTCTGCGCCGTCAGCCCGCTCTACTCCGGCGAACTCGCGCGCTTCCCCGAATGGGGTCTCTGGCTGGAGGCTGAAGAAAACATTTCCGCACCTTTTCGCTACGGCGCATTGATCAAGGAATGGTCCCGCTTCGCCTCGTCCGCCGCGATCAAACTCGAGGACGAGGCGGCGCATCTCGCCGCACTGCGGCGCTGGCGGCGTTTGATGTCGATTCGCGTCGCCCATCGCAGCGTGAATGGACTCGCGGAAGAAAATGTCACGACGGCCGAGCTGACCCGCCTCGCCGAATTTTGCATACGCGATTGCCTGGCTCTCGCGCTCGCCAAATGGACCGATCGTCTTGGACAACCCTCCGGCGACACCGCTGGATCGCGAGCGCGCTTCTGTGTGATGGCCCTCGGAAAAATGGGCGGCGAGGAGCTCAACTTCTCCTCGGACATCGATCTCGTTTACGTGTATGAAGGAGATGGATACTGCGAACGCGGCGGGGTGGAAACCTCGACCTCCAGCGCGGAATTTTTCACGAAGGTCGCGGAAAGTCTGACGCGTTTCCTCACCGACACCACCGAGGATGGATTTCTCTTTCGGGTCGACGCGCGCCTGCGGCCCGAAGGCGCCGCCGGGCCCCTGGTGCGCTCGCTTTCGTCGATGGAAAATTACTACGCGCTGGCCGGCCAAACCTGGGAGCGGCTGGCGTGGCTGAAGGCGCGGACCATCGCAGGCGACTTAGGACTCGGCGCCGAGCTGCTCGAGAGCCTGCAATCCTTCCGCTATCCGCGGCACCCGCCTCCATCGCTTCTCGCGGAAGTCGCAGCCATGAAGGCGCGGACAGAGCGCGAGATTCTCGGAGCCAATACCGCGAAGCAAAACGTGAAACTCGGACGCGGCGGAATCCGCGAGATTGAGTTCATCGTTCAGGTGTTTCAACTGCTCAACGCAGGCCGGTACCCGTTCCTGCAAACCTTCTCGACCGAGCAGGCTCTCGAGCAACTGGCGCGCTACGAGTTGATCGATCGAGCCGACGCGAGATTCCTGCGGTCGGCCTATTGGAAACTGCGGACGATCGAGCACCGCATCCAAATGCGCGACGAGGAGCAGACGCATGATTTGCCGTCGAGCGGCCCCGCTCTCGAGGCGATTGCGCGATCTCTCGGCTTCGCCAGCGCGCGCGCGTTTGCCGATGATCTCGCGCCGGTTCGGCAGCGCATTCGAAACATCTACGAGAGCCTTTTCGAAGGCTCGGAAATCCCGAGCGAGAGCGAGGATTGGTGGACCTTTTTCACGCAGGCGAGGAGCGTGCCCCCTGTAGTTGAAAAAAAACTACACGAATGGTTTGGCGGCGAAGTCGATGCGGCCGACCTGCGGCTTTTTGCCTGCGGCGACACCGCGCGCATGGTCACGAAAGAACAGGTGACGCGCTTCCAGCATCTGGCTGCGTCGTTTGGCACATGGACGAAGGAGTTGGCACGCCCGAGCGAGGCGTTGCGTCGTCTGAGTCGTTTCGCGGAGCGCTACGCCTCGCGCTCGCATTTCTTCAGCAGCTGCACGAGCAACCCTCAATTTCTGCGCGTGCTGGCGCTGCTTTTCGACCGCAGCACGTTCGTTCACGAGCTGCTCTGCGCCCGCCCCGAAATTTTCGAGGAAGTCCTCCGCCCGGAAAATCTTCTTCAACGAAAGAGTTTCGCTGCGACCCAGGAAGAACTGCGCCGCGGTCCGGTGGACCTGGCGGAATTTTCGCGGTGGCTCACGCTCTATGTTCGCGCCGAGCAAGTGCGCTACACGATCGCCGAGTTGCTCGATTTTTCCGATCAAGTGGCCACGGAAACCGCTCTTTCGAAACTGGCGGATTGCGTCATGGACGAAGTGTTTCGCCGCTTTGGCCTGAGCGATGCCGTCCTGGTTGTCGCACTCGGAAAATACGGCGGCGAGGAACTGACGCTGGGGTCGGACCTCGACATGGTCTTCGTCGGCACAGGAAAAGATCGGGCGGTAATCGAAGCGAGGCTTCGCGGCGCTCTCGCGTGTTTGCGCGGCGACGACCCTCTCGGACCGACATTGGCGATCGACGCCCGGCTGCGTCCGTATGGAGAGGCGGGACCACTGTTGACCAGCATCGAAGCGCTGCAGCGCTATCATGCCGGCGAGGCGCAGTTGTGGGAACGGCAGTCCTTGACCAGAGCGCGCGTCGTCACCGGCGCCGCGGGTTTGGCGGGACACTGGGCGTCGTTGATAGCCGAATACGTTTTTGGTCCTGGGCTCGAAGCTCAGGATCTCGCGCAAATCTGGCGGATGCGCGAACGCATCGAACACGAGCGCGATCGCGTCCTGCCGCCGGAGCGCGCCTTCAAAACCGGCCCAGGCGGACTGATCGATCAGGAGTTTTTCGCGCAAGCCCTGCAGCTCCGATTCGGCGCTAGCGACATGCGTCTGCACGAGCCCAACACGCGCCGGGCGTTGGCCGCACTGGCTCAGCACGGTCGCATCTCCGAGCGTGCGGGCGAAGTTTTAAGAAAAAATTACGAATTTCTTAAGCGCGTCGAATTGCTCCTTCGCCGTGACGAAAACCGCTCCATCAGCGTCCTGCCGGAGGATCCAACTCTGCCGGCGCGGTGGCTCGGATATGCTTCCGCAGAGGCATTTTGGCGGGAGCATGTGTCTCGGATGCAAGCCACCCGCCAGGTCGTTCGGGAAGAACTATTCTTTCGGGAAAATGGGACGAACTAAGTAGCCGACAAAAACACTCTTGGCTTTGCACTCTTAGTAGGACTTTGAAACATTTCCGCCCCCGATTCGTCGAAAAACCCAGATGAAGTTTACCGCTCCGTTTGCCACTGCCCTGCGTCTCTTTGCGATCGTCGCTATCCTGGGCACGTCCAGCCTCTCCGCGCGCACCGATCGAGTTCTAAAAACGACTCAGACGCAGTCGCTCGAGACCGCCGCCCTCATCCGCCTTCTCGAAGAATGGCACTATAATCGAGAGGGCGTGAAGGTGAAGGACTACGACGAGGTCATCCCGGACTACATGACCGAGCTCGATGGCCAGCGGCTGTTTTTCCTGCAGAGCGACAAGGACGAATTCGCCCGGCGTTACCCCACCCAATGGCTCTACAACAACGTCGCGTCTCTCGGGAAACTGGATCCCGCTTTTTCCATTTTCGAAGTCTACGAAGACCGCGTTCAAGCGCGCGTCAGCTGGGTTCTCGAGGAGTTGAAGAAGGAGGTCGATCTCACCGCGCCTGAGGCCTACACGGTTGATCGTTCGAAGCTGCCGTGGTCAGCCGACGCCGCGGCTGCCGATGACCTTTGGCGCAAGCGCATCAAGTTCGAGATCATCCAGGAGATGCTGAACAAGAAGACGCTCGAGGATGCCAAGCAGAGCGTGCGCAAGCGCTACGAGCGGTTGCTCAAGAATCTCGATGACATCGAGAGCGCGGACATCACGGAGATGTTTCTCTCGACCATTGCCCGGCTCTACGATCCGCATTCGACGTATTTTTCCGCCGACACTTACGAGGACTTCGGCATTCAAATGCGCCTCCAACTCGTGGGCATCGGAGCGCTGCTCGGACTCGAAGATGATTATTGTGTCGTCAAAGAAATCATCACCGGCGGCCCCGCCGACCTGAGCAAACAACTTCACCCGAACGACAAGATCATCTCTGTCGTTTCGCCTTCCGGCGAGTCCGTCGAGGTGATCGGCATGAAGCTACGCAAGATCGTCGACATGATCCGCGGCCAAAAAGGCACGCAGGTCAAAATGATGATTCAGCCGGCAGATGCCACAGATCCGTCGGTTCGGCGTGAAATCGTTCTCACCCGTGACGTGGTCAATTTGAACTCGGCCCGGGCGCGCGGCGCGATTTTCGATGTGCCCGACTCCGCCGGAAAAATCACTCCGATCGGCGTGATCACGTTGCCCGCTTTCTACGGTCCAGACAGCAGCTCCGAGGGTGCGGAAAAGAATTCCGCGACGAACGACGTCCGTGAACTCATTCACCGTCTCCAGGCCGCCGGCGTTCAAGCGCTGGTTCTCGATCTCCGCCACAATGGCGGCGGACTTCTCTCGGAAGCCATCGATCTCACCGGGCTTTTCGTGAAACAGGGTCCGGTCGTCCAGGTGAAAAACTACTACGGCGAGGTGAAGGTCGACAGCGACGAAAACCCCTCGATTGAATACACCGGTCCTCTCGCGGTGCTCGTCTCGCGCTTCAGTGCTTCAGCGTCTGAAATCGTCGCTGGCGCGCTGCAAAATTACGGCCGCGCCATCGTGATCGGCGACAGTTCGACCCACGGCAAAGGCAGCGTGCAAACGATCATCGAGATGAAGAATCTCAACTCGAGTTTGGTTCGCTCTCCCGTGAAAACCGGCGCGACGAAACTCACGGTGCAAAAGTTTTATCTGCCGAACGGGCACTCGACTCAGCTCAAGGGCGTCGTGCCTGATATCATTCTTCCGTCGATCGACGACTATTTGCCCGTCGGCGAAAAGGATCTGCCGCACGCCCTCGTGTGGGACGAAATTCCGACCAGCTTCTTTGACGGTAAACCGCTCGATCCCCGAGTGGTCGGCCCTCTGCGCGCGGCCAGCGTGGCTCGCCAGGATAAATTGGAAGAATTCGCTTACCTGAAAAAGACGATCGATTGGTTCAAGACGAAGCAGGAACAGAAGACTGTGTCGTTGAGCCTCGAAGATCGAAAGAAGGAGAAAGAGGCCGACACCGCGTTTCGTAAACAGATGGATGCGGAGAAAGAGCGTCTCGAAAAAGACCATTACGCGTTCAAGGAATTCCTCCTCGGTCCGCCAAAGGAACCAAAGCCGAAGCCGACCAAGAAGCCCGACGGCACAGGCGATCCGGCTGACGATATCGATCTCAGCACCGACGACGACAATCCCGCGAAGCTCGACGTGCACCTGCGCGAAACGCTCCGCGTATTGACCGATGCCGTCGACATGGCCCCCAAAAAAGAACTCTGGGCCAGCGATCACGCCCCGCTCACCGCCGCCACCACCGGCGGCAGCTGAAGCAGCGAATGGAATGATGAATGTAAGCCTGGCCTGCCTCAGAGGGTAGGGCGAAGCCTCCAGGCGAGCCGTAATCGTGATCTAACCTCCAGGATGAGCCACGCCCAACGCGGCTCGCCTGGAGACTTCGCCCTACCCCCTGAGGCGATTCGTTTGGGACGCGTCAGACGCGATTCGAGATCGTTTGGGACGCGTCAGACGCGGTCCGAGACTTCGGTTCGGCCATTCTGCATTCTTCCTTTTTCCTTCAGCCTTCGCCCCCAAGCGTTTCTCACGGCTTCCGCGCAAAAATATACCGATCGCGGCCGGTCAGGTCTTGCTTCGATTCTATCTCGGCAAGACCGGCCGTCTCACAGAGTGACTTCAAAGCAGCATGCTGCCGGATGCCGGTCTCTAACGCCAGAAGTGAGCCACTCGCCATGAAGCGCGGCGCGTCCGCGATGATCGTTTTCAAATCCGTCAAGCCATCCGCCCCCGCGGCTAACGCCGAGCGTGGCTCGTGATCCCGCACTTCCGGAGATGCCTCCTGCGTTTCCTGCTCCGTCAAATACGGCGGATTCGCCACAATCAGATCGAACGCTCCCTCTCCTTCGAGCGCAGCGAACCAGTTCGAATTCACCAAACGCACGCGGTCGACCAAGCCCAGCGCCGTGGCATTCTCTCGCGCCAGCGCCAGCGCTTCGTCGCTGCGGTCCACCGCAACCACGGCGGCTTCCGGAAAGCGCGTGGCAAACACGAGAGCCAGTGCGCCCGTCCCCGTACCCAAATCCAGGATACGCGCCGGCTTCGTCGCTCTCTCGGCCAACTTTCCTTCGACCAACTCGACGAGATATTCCGTCTCCGGCCGCGGAATCAGCGCGCGACGGTCGACCTTCAAGTGCAGCCCGCACCAATCGGTTTCTCCCAACACGTACTGGATTGGCTCGCGCTGCGAACGGCGTTTCACCAGCGGCCGAATCTTTTCCAACTCCGCCTCGGTCAGCATGCGTTCGAACTGCACGTAGAGCTGCATGCGTTTCAGCCCGAGCGCCTGACCGACGATGAGCTCGGCATTCAATCGCGCGCTCTCAATACCACGCGCCGCAAAAAACTCCGTGGATTTCTTGATGACTTCGAGAACCGTGATCATCGCGTGTTCAATCAATCCTCGTCGCCGCCGCCCGCCGCGCGTTTAGGCGAGTACGGTTGCCCTGTGAGTTCAGCGAACTTCTCCTCGAAATCAGCGCGCTGCAGCGCATCGATGATCGGGTCGATAGAACCTTCGATCACCTGCGGCAGATTGTACAACGTGAGTCCGATGCGGTGATCGGTCAGACGATTCTGCGGAAAATTGTACGTGCGAATTCGCTCACTGCGGTCTCCTGTGCCGATCTGACTGCGCCGATGTTCCGCATACTTCGCCCGCTCCTCGTCTTCGCGCAGCTTGAGCAATCGCGAACGCAGCACCGTCATCGCCTTCGCTTTGTTCTTCAGCTGCGAGCGTTCATCGGCGCACTGCACGATCAACCCTGTCGGCTTGTGCAAAATCTGCACCGCGGAATCCGTCGTGTTGACGCCCTGACCGCCCGGGCCGCTCGCGCGACTCACCGTAATTTCCAAATCCTGCGGATCGATTTGAATATCGACCTCCTCGGCCTCCGGCAAAACCGCCACCGTCACAGTTGACGTGTGAATGCGCCCATTCGCCTCCGTCACCGGCACGCGCTGCACGCGATGAACGCCGCTCTCGAACTTCAATTGTTTGTACACGTCCTGCCCGCTGATCAGGAAAATAACTTCCTTGAAGCCGCCGCGCTCCGAACCGCTGGAGCTCATCGGCTGAATTTTCCAGCCGCGGCCTTCGGCGTATTTCGTGTACATGCGGAAAAGTTGCGCGGCGAACAGACTCGCTTCCTCTCCGCCGGTGCCCGCGCGAATTTCCATCACGGTGTTTCGCGAATCGCTCGGCTCCGGCGGTATCATCGCTTTCAATACAGTTTCCTTCAACTCCTCGCGGCGGCGCTGCAGCTCCGGCAGTTCCGCGCCAGCCAGCTCTTTCAGATCCGGATCAGCCGCTGGATCCTTCAACAGCGTTTGTGCTTCGAGAATCTCGCGACCCGTTTTTTCGAACGCCTGATAATCGCCGACGAGTGCCTTCAGCTTTTGTTGCTCGCGCGAAATCTCCGCGGCCTTGCGCGGCTGAGTATAAAACGACGGCTCAGCCATCTGCGCGTCGAGTTCGTCGAGGCGCCGCTGAAACGGTGCGATGTCGGGCAGTTGATCCATGAAAATGGCGAAAGGAAAAGTCTAAGCGGAGCAGTGATTTGCGAATTGCGAAAGCCGCCACACGCGGCTTGGTTGGGCCGAACAATAGGCGGTATCCGCCTAGAGGTGTTCAACAGCAATGGCCACGACGCTTTTCACTCAGAACATCATCGCGTGCATTTGGGACTTCGACAAGACCCTAATCCCCGAATACATGCAGTCGCCGCTGTTCCGCCGCTTTGGCGTGAACGAGGCTAACTTCTGGGCTGAGACAAACAGCCTGATGGAGCATTACCGCAGGCGCGGCTATCACCTCTCGGGCGAGATCGCGTACCTGAATCATCTGCTGACGTACGTGCTGTCCGGAGCGATGCCGAAGTTGAACAACGCCCTGCTGCGCGACTGCGGTCGCGACATCCGTTTTTATCCGGGCCTGCCCTCTTTTTTCGGACGCGCCAAGGCGTTCGTCACGGAGAAGGAGTCGTACATCAAACACGACATCCAGCTCGAGCACTACATCGTGAGCACGGGTTTGGCCGAGATGGTGCGCGGCAGCGACGTGGCCAAACACGTCGACGGGATCTGGGGCTGCGAGTTCATCGAGAACCCGCTCCAGCCCGGTTTTCTTCAACAAAAAGAGCTCGAAATCGCCGCCGATGCCGAGATCGCGCAGATCGGAATGGTGATCGACAACACGACGAAGACCCGCGCGCTTTTTGAAATCAACAAGGGCACGAACAAAAATCCCGCGATCGACGTGAACGCCAACATCGCGCCGGAAGATCGTCGGATCCCGTTTCAAAACATGATCTACATCGCCGACGGCCCGAGCGACATTCCGAGTTTTTCGGTGGTGAAGAAAGGCGGCGGCAAGGCCTACGCCGTCTACAATCCGGCGCGCAGCGATGAGTTCGCGCAGAACGATCGCCTGCGCCAGGTCGGTCGCATCGATCACTACGGTCCGGCCGATTACACGGAATCGAGCAGCACGGCGCAGTGGCTGAAACTTCATATCCAAAGCATGTGCGACCGCATCGTCGCGGATCGCGAAGCCGCCGTCGCGCAGCGTGTATCCAGACCGCCACGACATCTCAACGCGACTCCCGAAGCGGAAGCGGCGCGCCGTCCGCCTTCTGTCTCCGCGAAACAGGATTCATTTTTGGAATAGGCCGCGAGAAAGCGCGACCTGCGCCCGCGGATCTGTTCACTCTGACGTTTTCCCTCTCACCTCCAAACCAGCTCATGGATCAACCGGCCCCAGCGCCCCTCTTCACGGAAGGTCAACGTCGGCTCTTGGCATTCACCATCGGTCTTTTCGCGCTCGTCGCTTCGGGCGCTTTGCTCGTTTTCCTTTTCGTCGTGATGGGTCGGCTGCTCGGCTTTTTCGTCGACGTGCTCTGGCCCATCGCCGTCGCCGGTATCATCGCACTAATCCTGCGACCCACGGTGAATGCGTTGGAACATCGCTTCCGCGGCCGCCGTGTACTCGCCGTCATCGCGCTCTACGCCGTCTTCATCGCCGCCGTTGCGTGTGTATTGGTTTTAATGATACCACCGCTGGCCTCGCAGATTTTGGATTTCATCGCCTACGTGCCGCAGCTTTGGGCCAACGGTGCGACGTATGTGAAAACCCACTACCCACAATGGATCGCGATGTCGGATCGGGTGATGCAATACCCGGCCGTCGCCAGTGCGGCCGACTCGATCCGCGAGCAGTTGGGCCATTTGCCCGCGATGATCATTCCGTCATTGCGCGTCGTGCGCGACGGCGCGTGGGCCGTCATCGGTTTCGTCACCCACCTCGCGATCGTCCCGATCTATTTGTTTTTCTTTTTGCTCTCGCGAAACGACGGCACGCAGCGTTTGCCCGAGCATCTGCCGTTTCTCGGCGAATCAGTGCGCGCCGACGTGGTGTTTCTCGCGCGCGAATTCATCAACGTCGTGGTGTCCTTCTTCCGCGGTCAACTGGTGATCGGACTCCTGATGGGCGTGCTCTATGCGCTTGGCTTCACGATCGTGGGCCTGCGCTTCGGCCTCTTCATCGGACTGCTTTTGGGCGTGCTGAACATCGTGCCTTATCTCGGAACGATCATCGGTTTGATCATCACGATCCCGCTCGCGATGCTTCAGGAAAACGGCGGCATGCACCTGCTGATCGCGGTCCTCGCCGTGAAAGTCGTGGTGCAAACCTTGGAGGGCTGGGTGCTCACGCCGAAGATCATGGGCGACCGCACGGGCCTGCATCCCGTCGCCATCATTATCGCGATTTTCTTTTGGGGAACGGCGCTCGATGGCGTGCTTGGCATGATCCTCGCGATCCCGTTGACGGCGTTCTTCGTGACCGCGTGGCGGCTGCTGAAGTACAAATATTTTCCGCCAGTCCCGGTGATTCCAGTCGAAGGCTGAAGGAGGAAGGCTGAAGGCTGCCTGTTCCGCGGGAAACAGATTCGGATTTCGCGCGGAACGTATTCGCGGGCCATTGCAGACTCGCATACATCCACTCCACTTGCGGCTGGCTTGTATTCAGCCTTCTGTACTCAGCCCTTCGGCCTTAACGGCCAGCTTGGGCATGCATGCCTTGGGACGTACAGTTTCGCGCTGGGGTTTTTCTACCCCAAATTGATTGGTGGCTCGATGCACACTTTCCGGTTCATCGGTCATTCGTGTCGCACGCACACAGCGATCACACCGCGCTGCACCGCGAGGTCATTTGCTCGCTCGGCACATCGCGCCTTATGCAGGCGCGCATTCCGGGAAAACGTCTCGAGCACATCCTCAATTTCGGCGACACGGAATGCATTCACGCCGACGGCACGACGATCACCCTGCATCCCGCGGGCCACATCTTCGGCTCCGCTCAATCACTCCTCGATCACCCTGAACGCGGGTCGATGCTCTACACCGGCGACTTCAAATTGCGCCGCGGTCTTTCCGCCGAGGCTTGCGCGACGCCGCATGCGGACACCGTCATCATGGAGACCACGTATGGACGACCACACTACGTTTTTCCGCCGACAGAAGAGGTGCTGAAACGCATCACTGGCTTTTGCCACGAGACGCTCGAAGACGGCGAGACGCCGGTTCTTTTCGGCTACAGTTTGGGCAAGAGCCAGGAACTCCTCAGCAGTTTGGCGGCGGCGCAGTTGCCGATCATGCTTCATCCGCAAACGGTGAAAATGACGCGGATTTACGAGGAACTCGGTATTCATTTTCCCGCCTACAAATCGTTCGACGCAGCCGAGCTCGCGGGCCATGTCGTGATTTGTCCTCCACAAGCCAATCAGTCTGCCTTTCTCAAAAAAATCGCGAAGCGCCGCACTGCGATGATCACTGGCTGGGCTCTCGATGCGGGAGCGATCTTCCGCTATCAATGCGATGCGGCGTTTCCGCTTTCCGATCACGCCGACTACGAGGATCTGCTCCGTTTCGTCGAACTCGTGCAGCCGAAACGCGTCCTCACGCTGCATGGTTTCGCGGCTGAATTTGCGAGGACGCTGCGTGATCGCGGCATCGAGGCGTGGGCCATCGGCCAGGACAACCAACTCGAGTTTGCCATTCAAAAAGCCACGCCCGAAACTGTAGTGAAAACTCCACTACAGGTCAGCGAGAATACCGCGGATTGCGGCGGCAGTTGCGAGACGCTCGATCATTTCGCGACCGTTGCGGAGAAGATCAAAGCGACCACGAAAAAATTGGAGAAGATCGAACTTCTCCGCGCATATTTCGCGTCGCTCGATGCGATCGCCATGCCGCTGGCGGCGATCTATTTCACCGGTCGCGCGTTCGCTCAATCTGACGATCGCAAAATGAATCTCGGCTGGTCCGTCATTCGCCGCGCCGTGCTCGAAGCCACTGGCTTGAACGAGGCAGACTTTCGCGCTACCTATCTTCGCTTCGCCGACAGCGGAGATACGGCCGAAGCGCTTCTTGCCGGACGCAGCAAACCGGAGGAATTCACGTTGCTGCAAACCGAGTCGCTGCTGGTCCAGCTCGCCGAAGCACGCGGTCCGTTGCTCAAGCTCGAACCGTTGCGCGAGCGCCTTTCGCGTCTGACGCCGCTCGCCGCAAAGTACCTGATCAAAATTCTCACCGGCGATCTGCGCATCGGTTTGAAAGAAGGTCTCGTCGAAGAAGCCATCGCCGCCGCGACGAACCAGCCGGTCGAAGCCGTTCGCGAGGCAAACATGCTGAGCGGCGACCTCGGCCGGGTGGCACGCGTCGCTCGCGACGGCGACCTCAGCTCGATCACGCTGACGATTTTTCATCCGCTCCAGTTCATGCTCGCCAGTCCGGAGCCGACTGCCGAAGCCGTGCTCGAGCGCCTCGGCGCACCTGTGTGGCTGGAGGAAAAGTACGACGGCATTCGTTGCCAGCTCCACAAGCAAGGCAGCCGCGTCGAGCTCTACTCGCGCGATCTGCATCGAATTTCCGAGCAGTTTCCCGATCTCGCGCTCGTCGCTCGCGAATTGAAACACGATGTCATCATCGACGGTGAACTCCTCGCCTGGCGCAACGGCCGCGCCCTGCCATTCGCCGAATTGCAAAAACGCCTCGGGCGAAAAGGCGGCGATGATTTTTTCCTCGGCGCCGAAATTCCCGTCTCCATCTCCTGCTACGATCTGCTCTGGCTCAATGGCGAGCCGCTGCTGAAGAAACCACTGAGCGAACGCCGCGCGCTTCTCGAAAATCTTTTCCCTCACGCACCGTCGTGCTTGAGCCTGGCGCCTCGCTCGATTGCGAACAGCGCGCTCGAGATCGAGGCCGCCTTTCTCACTTCGCGACAACGCGGCAATGAAGGCCTGATGGCGAAAGACCCGAACAGCGCCTATACGCCAGGCCGGCGCGGGCTCGCCTGGGTGAAACTCAAGAAGGCCTACGCCACGCTCGATGTTGTCGTGGTCGGCGTCGAATACGGCCACGGCAAACGTCGCGGAGTCTTGAGCGATTACACGTTCGCAATCCGCGACGACGCCACCGGCGGTTTGCTCACCGTGGGCAAGGCCTACTCGGGATTGACCGACGTGGAGATCGCGCAACTGACGCAACATTTTATCGAGCACACAGTGCAGGACTACGGGCACTATCGCGATGTAGTGCCTGACGTGATACTGGAAGTCGCCTTCGACACGATCCAGCGAAGCGACCGCCACCAGAGCGGCTACGCCTTGCGTTTCCCTCGCATCGTTCGCATCCGCACCGACAAAACCATTGCGGAGATCGACACCCTGTCGATCTGCCGCCGCCTGGCCGAAGGAGCCAATTTTGCCGATGTCACCGCTTCCGCCTGAAGTGGTTGCCTCACCGTCGGAGCGTTTTCCACGCGTGGTACAGCCGCCGCTGGCCGACGCCGAGCTTCTCACCCGCCTTCATCCGGAATTGGCGCGCTGGTTCGAGCGGCGCTTCGGCGCTTTTTCGCCCGGGCAACGTCTGGCCATTCCTTCGGTGATCGAGGGCCACTCCAGTTTGCTCAGCGCACCCACCGGCACGGGCAAAACGCTGGCGGCGTTCACCGGCGTGTTCGACCACCTCGCGCGTATGAGAGATTCGGATACGCTGCCTGGATCGATCGTCGCTGTCTATGTCTCCCCGCTGCGCGCGCTGGCTTACGATCTGCAGAAAAATCTCCAGGATCCGATTCGCGAACTGGGGTGGGATTTTCTGCGCGTGAGCAGCCGCACCGGCGATACCGATCAAAAGGAAAGAGCCGCGCAGAAGCGAAAACCACCGCACATCCTTGTCACGACGCCTGAAAGCCTAACGCTTCTGTTGAGCCAACCGAGTTGGGTCGCGGCGTTTCGCCATGTGCGTTTTCTGATCGTCGACGAACTCCACGCTCTGGCCGAGAGCAAACGCGGTTCGCTGTTGATGGTCGCCGCCGAACGCCTCGAGGAAATCGCCACGACAGCGCGGCTCGAGAACACCACAGCGGCCGAGAACGCGGAGCCGCCGGATCGGAGGCTCGTACGCATCGGGCTTTCCGCGACGGTCTCGCCGCTCGACACCGTGGCGGAGTTTCTCGTCGGTCCACACCGGAGCTGTCGCATCGCCGAGGTCACACAGCGGAAGCCGATGAAGGTGGAACTGTTCTCTCCGCTGCGCAGCAATCCGTACCCGCCCGCCGGTTGGGGTGCGGCGCGCGTGCTCGACGAACTCGGCTCGCTGATCCGTTCGCGCCGGACCACCCTGGTTTTCTGCAATGTCCGCAGCGGCGCTGAAAGCATCGGCGCACGATTGAAACTGGCCATGCCCGACCTCGCGGACGAAATCGAAGTTCACCACGCGTCGCTCGATCGCTCCGTTCGCCTCGAAGTGGAAGACAAACTCAAGCGCGGCGAACTGCGGGCGGTGGTCTGCTCGACGAGCCTCGAAATGGGCATCGACATCGGCTCGATCGATACCGTCGTGATGGTCTCCGCGCCAAAAGGTGTCGCTCGCGCGTTGCAACGCGTCGGACGCTCCGGACACTCGATGAACGAGGTGAGCCATGGCGTGCTCGTCGCATCGAACATCAACGACCTCGTCGAATGCACGGTGACCGCCCGGATGATGGAGGCGCGCGCATTAGAACCGGTGAAAATCCACGACAATCCGCTCGACGTCCTCGCACAACATCTCGTCGGCCTCGCGGTCTTCGGCTCCGTCACGCCGGACGAAGCTTACGCGATGATGCGCGCGACCTATCCGTTTCGCGCTTTGCCGCGCGCGCTTTTCGACCGGGTGTTGAATTATCTGCAAGGCGGCGGCTCGTCGCTCGAGCAGAACTACCGTCAAGTCTTCGGCAAGGTAATCATCGTCGACGGCAAGCTCGTTGTCCCGACTCCCCGCACCGCTCGCGATTTTTATCAGAACGTCGGCACGATCGTCGCGCCACCCATGATCCAGGTGAAACTTGGCCGCCGAAATCTCGGCGAGGTGGAGGAATGGTTCATCAAGGGAATGCGACCGGGTGACGTGTTCATTCTCAACGGCCGCAGCGTGCGACTCGTCGAAACGCGTTTGCTTACCGCTAAAGTCGTCGAAGCGAAAAGCGCGCTGCCGACGGTGCCGCGTTGGGGCGCGAACAAAATCCCTCTCGGCTCCGGTCTCGCCGCCGAAGTTGTACGCCTGCGGACGGAGGTCGCGAAACGCCTTCGTGAAACACCATCTGCCGACACAATGAGCGATCCGCCCGCGGCGTGGTTGATTCATGAATACGACATTTCGCGCGCGAATGCGGAAGCGATCGTGAAACATTTCCGCCTGCAGGCCGCAGTGTCGCGCGTGCCAACCGCGGACTATGTCCTGGTGGAATCCTATCAAGAGCGCGACTTGCGCCATTACTTTTTCCACTCGCTGATCGGCCGCTCGGCAAACGACGCGCTTGCCCGGATCATTGCCTGGCGCGTGCAGCGAGCCAAAGGCGGGAACGCGTTGGTCACAATTGATGATTACGGATTTCTTCTTTCGCTGCGTTCCTTTCAAGCGATGGACGTGGACGAATGGAAAACGCTTTTTGGCCGTGGCGGCGCGGAGGAAGCGTTGCAGGGCGCGTTGTCCGAGGCGGATTTGGTGAAATGGCAGTTTCGTGCGGTTGCGCAGACGGGCTTGATGGTGCCACGTCGCGTTCGCGGAGAAGAGCGGGGCTCGCGCACGCTGCAGTGGAGCGCGGAAATTATTTTCGACGTGTTGCGAAAATATGAGCCCGACCACCCGTTGCTTCAGGAAGCCTATGCCGAAGCGACGCTCCGTTTTTTGGATACACCGCGAGCGCTGGCCTTCCTCGAGTCAGCCCAAGCAAAACCGTGGGTGATGCAGCCGGTCGACCGAGTGAGTCCGTTTTCCTTTGGCATCTACGTGAGCCGCATCAAAGAGACCATGACCCTCGAGGACCCGGACGTCGTCATCGAGCGGTTGTACAACGAAATGTATGGCAGCCTCGAAAGCAGCACGAATTGAGATCGAGCCAGGTGTTTGGCTCGACACGCGCCGCGCGCTCTTCATCGAGCCCCTCGGCGCTCTCGTGATCGCCGACATTCATTGGGGCTTCGCTGCCTCTCACCGGCTCGAGGGAAATTTACTTCCGATGTGGGGCGACGACCAGATCGCGCAGACACTGCTGCAGTTGATCAAGGACTATCATCCCGCCGAGATGATCTGGCTCGGAGATTCATTGCACCGAGTGACTGGCTGTCGCATCGCGGAAATTTTTCTTCGGGAAATCAGCGTGCTGCCGGTTGCCGTCAGCATCGTGATTGGGAATCACGATCGGAAGTGGTCTATTCCGGCAACCACCTCGCTGCAGCGGGGAAAATATTTTTTTCACCACGGCGACCGTGGACTCCAGGAGAAACCAGCTGGCGCGGTTGAAGTCATCGGGCATTTTCATCCCGCGGTTTCACTTTACGATGGCGCTGGCGCGCGAGTTCGACTGCCTGCGCTTGTGCAATCTCCGGAAAGATTAATTCTGCCTGCGTTCTCGCCGTGGGCCGCGGGAGCAGCTTGGAACGAGAATCGCGCACCTGGAGAAAAAATCTGGGCGGTTGCACCTTCTCGCGTCTTCGCGGTCAGATTCCCGCAGTCACCCGCTCGCACGGTCACGTCATGAAATTTTTTGCCGCTCTCGCCGCCCTCCTTTTTGCCGGACTCGCTTTCGCGGCGGAAAAAGCGCCCTCGTCCTCGCCCGTTGCGCTGAGCGATGGCGAGATGTTGCGTTATCGCGTGCGCTGGGGGCTTTTTGCCAACGCGGGCGAGATCACGGTGTCGGCCAGGGCCGAGGAACAGTTTGGCCTGCCGGAAATTCGCATCACGACGCACACGAACACACGCGGCTTCGTTCGCGGATTCTATTTGTTCGATGGCGATGGCGAATCGGTGTTCGACGCGCGTGATGGTCGATTGCTCGCCATCAGCACGTGGAGCACGAGCAGCAAGAAGAACACGAAGACGATGGCCGTCTTCGATTATCAGAAAAATGTCGTGCGCTACGTGGACTACGTTCGCACGGAGCGGAGCGAGGATCTCGAGTTGCCCGAGGGGAACCCGATGGATCTGATCACATGTTTGATCGAAACGCGTCGCTGGGACCTGAAGCCCGGTGAACGCAGCCAAGCCACGGTGATTTTCGACAAGGATTTTTATGACATCACAATCGTCGCGGAGGGCACCGAACGGATTCGGACGCCCATGGGCGAGTTCGACACGCTCGTGCTGCGGCCGGTGATGGAAAAAAATCCGCGGGGACTTTTTAAGCGCGGTGGTCGCGTGCGCGTTTGGATCTCGCAAGACGAGAAGCGCCTTCCGGTCCAGTTCGAGGTCGGCATGAAATTCGGCACGGGCACTGCATTGCTCACCGAATACAGACCGCCCGGCAGTGCCGGCGTGGCAAACGATGCGAATCCTCATCCTTAAAGGTGGCGCGCTGGGCGATTTCATCGTCACATTGCCCGCGCTGCGTCTTTTGCGCGAACGCTGGCCGGAGGCGCATATCGAACTCGTGGGAAATTCGCGCGCCGGAGAACTCGGAATTTTAGGCGGTTATCTGAACGCGGTGCACAACGAACGCGATGTTCGCTGGATGCCGTTGTTCTCCCAGGAAAAGTTGCCCTCTCCTCTCGCCGAATGGTTCGAGGGCTTCGATCTCGTGATCAACTTCTCGCCCGATCCCGACGGCGCGATGCGCAGTCATTTCACGCACCGCGGCACCACGTACGTTTCATGCGATTGCTCCCGGCCCAGCACGCCCGCGGCGAAGAATTATTGCGACGCATTGAGCAGCCTCGGACTCCGAACGACCGACTACATCGCGCGTATTCAACTTCCGGAGACAGTGAAACAGGAGGCCGCGCAACGCATCGGAAGCTTCCATGATTTCGTGGCGATCCACACCGGAAGCGGTTCTTCGAGCAAAAACTGGCCCGCGGAACGCTGGGCGGAACTGAGTTTGCGGCAACACTTGCCCGTGCTCGCGATTACAGGTGAAGCGGAACGCGCCGACTCCATGGTGAACTGGCCAGAAGATCTTTTTGTGCAGCGCGCGCACCACTGGCCCTTGCCGCGCCTGGCCGGCGCGCTGCTGCGAGCCCGCCGCTATCTCGGTCACGACACCGGCATCACCCATCTCGCCGCCGCGCTCGGCGTGACAACGGTGGCTTTGTTCGGCCCGACAGACCCAGCGATCTGGGCGCCCCAGGGTCCAAATGTCTTCGTGATCAAGAAGGGCTCCGCGATGCGCGACATCTCGGTGGATGATGTTTTCTTCGCCATCGCCGAAATCCGGGAGGCTTGAGCGTGCACTCGTGCCTCCGCGCCGTCGTCGTGCCCGTCGCCGAGGAGCCGAAAGCCTGGTGAAAACGTGAATCAACCTCGCGCTTGTTTCTTCGCGAACCGATCGATCAGCGCCTCGGACCCTTCCGCGCTGATCACAAAACGCCACGGTTTCGCGGCCCAAATATGCCCGGCGTAATCGACGCCGATGCGCGGCGTGGAGCGTATCCAGGTTTTACTTACACGGAGACCATGATCCTCGAGCCAAAGACCTGAGCCCAGCTCGGCGTTTTTCCCGTTCAAGGAGCGTCCGATCTCGAGGCTCTTCGTCAGCCGGCCAGGTCCGATCGCATCGTGCACGCCGCGAAAAAGCACCGCACCGGGAAAATCCTTCGGACCGACGACCAAGTTGAGCATTTCGTGAATGCCGTAACAGAGATAAACATACCAAACACCGCCGGGACGAAAGAGCACGTCGGTGCGCGCAGTGCGGCCCTTGCTGGCGTGGCACGCGAGGTCTTTTTCACTGTGGTACGCCTCGGTTTCAGTGATGATGTGACGCGTAACTGTGCCATCGGGGCGGGTCCGCGCGAGAATCTTGCCCAGGAGAAATTGGGCCGTCGTGACGGTGTGGCGGCGGACAAAAATCTCGTGCGGAATGATCTTTCCCATGGGAGTCATGCGATGCGTGGAGGCTAAAACGTAGCACGTAAAGCCGGCTTGCTCCTAGCGCTAGTTCGAATAGCACCTCGAACGTGCCGGATCGAAACAACTCCGACGAATGATTATCACTCTCACCGGCAACTTGCTCGCGGAGCGGACATTTGAGTTCGAACGTTGGAGTCCCGGAAAAACCCAGCGCGCGACTCGCGAATATTTTCAGGTCGGCGGCAAGGGAATCAACGTTAGCAAAATGCTCCAACGTATCCGCGCGAGCACTACGGCTTGGTGTTTTGCGGGCGGAAGCAGCGGCGCTGATTGCGAACGCTGGCTGGTGGAAAAACAAATCCCGCACCGCATTTTCGCGACGCAGCACGCGACGCGCACCGGCCTCGTTGTGCGCAGCGCGTCGGAAAGCGAGACGACTTTTCTCGGGCCGGATCGGGCGCCCGACGCCGAAGCGCTCGCTGAATGCGTCGACGCCTTGCGCCAGGACAGCAATCGTTCGGGTAGTCACGTCCTCGCCCTCTGCGGCAGTTTTCCAGGCTGGCTCGGCGAAGACGCCGAAGCGCTGCGCGAAACGGTCAAAGCCTGGGCCCATGAGCGGAAATTTGTCGCCGACACCTACGGACCGCCTCTCGCATGGGCTCTCGAACAGCCCACGTTTCTGATCAAGATCAACCGCGACGAATTCGATGCGCTTACCGGCCCCGGCCAAAAAGCCCGGCCGATGAACGAACGCCTGAACGACGCCATCGCCCGCTGGCCAGTCCTAAACTGGATTGTGACGGACGGCCCCGGTCCGGTGTGGTATGGCGGCAAGGACATGCCGGCGGCTGAAATCGACCCCATTCCCGTGGAGGAGGTGTCCGCCACGGGCTCCGGCGACGTCCTCCTGGCCTGCGTGCTCGAAGGTTTGGTGAATCGACAACTCCCGCTTGGGGAAGCACTAACCTTTGCACTGCCGTATGCTGCAGCCAACGCAGCAGACGCTGGTGTCGCCGAATTTGAATTGAACAATCTACCTGCCCCCCGGTCAGTCCAGCCATGAAACGCGGCCCCCTCATCGCGATGATCGTTGTCGCGCTTGTATTAATCGGTTTTGCGGGATTCCGGATTTATCGTGTGCGCATGCAACATGATGCGGAAGCCAGACGCGCGGCTCAGGAACTGGCCGATGCGCAGCGCAAAGCCGACGAAGCCAAGCGGCGCGCGATAGCGGACGCCGAAGCCCACCGCCTCGCAGCCTTGAAGGCACAGCAGGACGCGCAGGAGGCTGCCGCCGAACTCGAACGCCTGCGGGCGGCCGAAGCCGATGCCCAAGCTCGGCGGAAGGCTGCGGAGGACGAGGCCAGACTTGCCTCCGAAGCGCGCGATAAGGCGGCGCGCGAAAAAGAGGCGGCTGAGGGCGAAGCACGGCGTTTGGCCGAACTTCGGGAGCGGGACGCAGCAGCGCAGGAAGCCGCGCGTCGCGCTGCTCTCGACAAACTCGCCGCTGCCGAACGCGAAAAACGTGCCCAGGCCGATCGCGAAGCGGAACGGCTCGCCGCGCTGAAACGCCAGCAGGATTTGGAGGCCGAGCTTCAGCACAAAGCCGAGATACTTGCCCGATCGATTTACCCCAGCGACTACAAGCGCCGGGAACACTATTACATGGGCATCGATTTGAAGAATTCCGAGGCGGTTGGGGCGCCCACGCAAGAGCAGGGTCGCCCGAACGAAACACCGAAGCCCTGATTGGGTTTTCGACCGAGTTTTTGCCTGAGTTGCAGGCGCTCGATCGTTTGCGCTAGAAGCGAAATTAGAGTCGCTTACGCGAATGAAAACCGGGGCGAATTCGCGGCCCGCATTTTCCCAAATAAAGCCTTGCTTCGTTTCTTCGGAAAACTCTTAGTTCGCGGTTTTATTTATGAAAGCGACCATCAGAACACAGGGCCAGCAGTTCGCCGTTTCAGAAGGCGACATTCTGATCGTCAACCGTTATCCCAATTCGGAAGCCGGTTCGACCGTTCAGATCAATGAAGTGCTCTCCGCTGGCGAAGGTGATAATTTCAAAATCGGCACCCCGATCTTGGACGGCGCCAGCGTCACGGCCACCATCTTGGAGAACAAGCGCGGGAAGAAAGTGATCGTTTTCAAGAAGAAGAAGCGCAAGGGCATGGAGCGCAAGCAGGGCCATCGCCAGGAGCTCTCCGTCATCAAGATTCAAACCATCAACGCGTAAGGAACCACTGCCATGGCGCACAAGAAAGGTCAGTCAACAACGTCGAACGGACGCGAGAGTCACTCGAAGCGTCTCGGCATCAAGAAATTTGGCGGTGAGACCGTCATCGCGGGCAACATCATCATGCGCCAGCGCGGTACGAAAATCCACCCGGGTCGCAACGTTGGCCTCGGCCGCGACTTCACGCTCTTCGCGTTGAAGGACGGCGTGGTCAAATTCGACAAGATTCACCGCAAGGTCGAAATCGTCTGAGGCTATTCGCTCACTTTCAAAAACGCAGCTCACGCCGAGCTGCGTTTTTTTGTGCCCGCATCCAAGACCTCGAGATGCATTTTGCTACTTTCCTGCGAACCGTAGGCAACTCCGAGGGTCTGTCCGGCGAAATTTGACCGCCGCGATTTTCAGACCCATAGCCGCTGTGGACCAACCTCGGGCTGAGCTTGCCCTTCTTTGCCGCCAAATTTGCGTCCAGTGCGAAACGGCAACTCCCCGCCCCTCCTTGTCGGAGGAGGACTTCATGCGCGCACTTGCCCGGGTCCAGGAACAGTTCGGCGTGGATGCCATCGGCGAGGACGCGCTCTGGGAAATTGTCGCGCAAGAGGAGAAGCGCGTTGCCGACGCCGCCGTTCTCGCCGAGATCTTGTTGCCCAAGCTTTCTGCTGTAGTTCGCGCTCACCCCGCGCCTGCGATTTCAACTCCCATCCCGCCACATAGTTCTCCAGCTTTGGCGCCGGTCCCCCCATCTTCCCCCAAAACCGAAGCAGCGCCAATGGCACGAAATGCCCCTCTTGGGGTCGCTGATTTGATCCAAGGTATGCTCGATCAGGACCGCAGTGATTCCCGTCCTCGATCTGCGTCTCGATAACCACCTCATCCTTCAAATTGCTTATGACAAACTCCACCGTAATGGACAAACCCGCAGCTGCATCATCCACCTCGCCTGCGCCCGCCCCTGCCTCAACGCCGCGCGCCGCGAAATCTAAAACCATTTTGGTCGGGTTCGATCTCGGCACGAACAAATCCTGCGTCCTCTCCGGCACCGCCGGTAGCAACGACATCGCCCTCAGCAAGATTGTCCCCTCCGTCGTCGGCTACGTGAAAGAAGGCATCGTCGACGGCATTATCACGGGCAATAGCAGCACGCTCTTCGGTGAAGACGCGCTGAAAAATCTGCTCCACGTCAACTTGGTCCAGCCCGTCATGCAGGGTGTGATCATGAACCAGGAGGCGGCGAAAGACCTCTTCCGCCATGTGCGCAACCTGGTCGATCCGCAAAACACCGCGGAAATTCGCGCCGTCGTGGGCATTCCAGCCAATGCGGACGAGCGCTCACGCGAAGACATCCGCCAGTGCTCGATCGGCATTTTTGATCGCATCCTGCTCATTCCCGAGCCGTTCCTCGCCGCACTTGGCTTCCGCGATGACTCGCGCCTCGGCCAACCCGGCTACGTCGACCCTGTCACGAATTCTCTGTTCATCGATATTGGCGGAGGCACAAGCGACCTCTGTCTCGTGCAGGGTTATTTCCCGACCCGTGATGATCAACTGAGCATTCCCTTCGCGGGCGATGCGATCGATGAACTTCTCCAACAAGACTTGAACCGCCTTTATCCGAACAACGGTCTGTCCCGCCTCAAAGTTCGCGAGATCAAGGAGGCCCATTCGTATGTCGGCCCGATCCGCAAGCCGATCGATGTCCGCGTGATCATCGGCGGCAAAGCCCACACCCTCGAACTTGGCGAAGCCCTGGGCAACGCGACCAACGCTCTCGTCGATAAAATCTATCCGCTGCTCACGACATTGATCGCGCGCGCCGCATCTGATTCGGTGGTCACGTTGCTCCAAAACATCATCATCACGGGCGGCGGTTCACAGATCAAAGGCATCGATACCGTGCTCCAAAAACGTCTGAGCGACGACGGCTACGAATCGCCCAAGGTCAAGCTGGCCGGCCAGGACTACAAGCGCTACGTCGCCCTCGGCGCCCTCAAGGCCGCACGCGCCGCCCGCGAGAACCAGTGGCAATATTTGCTGAGCTGATCCGCTCCATCCCCTCTTGAGCGCTAGGCGCAAGCCGACGCTTGAGCTACAAAAGGGAAGCCGCATCCACTACCCCGGGTGCGGCTTCTTTGTCTTCCGAGACTTCGGGCTCCGCTCCGAGCTTCAAATCTTCGTGCCTTCGCTCAGCACGCGCCGGCGAAACGAGGCTAGCACGCGCTGGGTGATCACGCCGGGTTTTCCATTCCCGATCTCGCGACCATCGAGCTTCACGACCGGAATCACTTCCGCCGCGGTGCCGGTAAGAAAGCATTCATCGGAATTCCAAACGTCGTAGCGCGTCAGATCCGCTTCGCGCATGGGCACACCAAGCTCTTGAGCGATATCGAAAATCGCTCCGCGCGTGATGCCCTTCAACGCGCCCTGCGACGCCGCCGGCGTGATGATTTCGCCTTTGTGGACGATGAAGATGTTATCGCCCGTGCACTCGGCGACATAGCCCTGGTCATTCAACATGATCGCTTCGAGAGCGCCGAATTGCTTGGCCTCGATCTTGGCCAGGATATTGTTCAAATAGTTCAGCGACTTCACCGAAGGGCTGAGCGCGGCCGGATTGATCCGGCGCGTCGGCACAGTGACGATGCTGAGTCCCGTCGTGTAGTGCTCCTCCGGATACAGCGCGATTTTGTTTGCGATGATGAAAATCGAGGGCTTCGGACAAAGCCAGGGCGAGAGGCCGAGGTCGCCCACGCCGCGCGTCACAACGAGCCGGATGTAGCCGTCTGTAAGATGATTTTGCCGGCAAGTCTCGCAGGTCGCGTCGGAAATTTCCTTCCGCGACCAGGGCATTTTCAGGAGGATAGCCTTGGCCGAATATTCCAATCTCTCGAGGTGTTCTTCGAGGCGGAAGATGTTGCCCTGATAAATGCGGATCCCCTCGAAAATGCCGTCTCCATAGAGCAGCCCGTGATCAAACACGGAGATCTTGGCATCCGCTTGATCGACGAATTTTCCATCGAGATAGATCTTCATTCGTTCAAAATTGATTTTCGAATGCGAGTTGTCGAGTTCTACGCGTGCAACACTTAGACTGCCATGCCAACACCGCGGGGCCCCAAGCTCATCGAAATTCTCACGCTCCTTGCCGTCGCTCTGATGCTGCTCGCGGTCGGCGTGCCTCGCTGCAGCTCCACCGCGAGCGCCTCGCATAAAGCTCCCTCCGCTCCGATCCGTCCGAAACCTTAAAGGTCGGCGGCAACCGCGTTTACCCGTGAACTGTTGGCAAAAATTGCTTTCCTAAACGGACCCAACACCATCCAGCCACCCATTCATGAGCGCTGCATCTGCCACTCCGTTCGCCAATCCGACGTATATCATCGGGCATAAAAATCCCGATGCGGACGCCATCTGCTCGGCGATCGCCTACGCAGCCTACAAAGAGGCGAAAGGCATCCCTGGTTTCGTGGCCGCGCGCTGCGGAAACTCGAACGCCCGCATCGACACCATCCTGCAACGCTTCAAGGTGCCGCTGCCCGTGTACATCAGCGATGTCACGCCGCGCGTCCGCGACCTGATGATCGAAAACGTCTACGCGGTCTCGGAAAACTCCACCTGCGCCGAAGCGCTCGAGCTGATCGACAAACACGACGTGCGCATTCTCCCGGTGGTCACGGACGATCGCCGCGTCATCGGCAGCGTTTCCATTTTCCAACTCGGCAGCCATTTCATCCCGAAGGTCAGCGAGCTCCGCGAAATGCGGAAAGTGTCCTCGTCATTGTCTCACATCGTGCGAGCGCTGCGTGCCAAGACATTGGCGATCCACGACGCCGAACGTTCCGAAGATCTCTACGTGCGCATCGGCGCCATGGATGTTCGCTCGTTTGGCAAGTTTTCCGAAAACGAAGGCATCCCAGCGTCACAGTCCGTCATCATCGTCGGAGACCGCTGGGATATTCAGCAGCGCTCGATTCAGATCGGCGTCCGTGCCTTGGTCGTGACTGGCAATCTGCCGGTCGACGAAGAGGTCATCGAGGAAGCCAAGAGAGAGGGCGTCAGCTTGATCGTGAGTCCCTACGACTCAGCGACGACGGCATGGGTCATCCGCACCGCCTCGACCGTTGAACGGTTGATCGACCGGAAATTCTCCTCTGTCTCGCCTGATCTGCGAATCGCCGATCTGCGCCGAAAGATTTCCTCGAACAACGCGCCAGCCTTCATGGTTCTCGCCGACGACGGCAAACTTCTCGGCATCCTGACGAAGACCGATATTTTGAAACCGGTCCGCACGAAGCTCGTGCTCGTCGACCACAACGAAATGACACAGGCGGTCTCCGGCGCCGGAGAAGTCACGATCACCGAAATCATCGATCACCACCGCCTCGGTTCGTTGAACACGCAGCAGCCGATCCTTTTCATCAACGAACCCGTCGGCTCCACCTGCACGATCGTCGCCGATCTTTTCCGCCGCGACGGTCTCACGCCCTCGCCGGAAATCGCCGGCGTCATGATGGGCGGAATCATCTCCGACACACTTCACCTGAACAGCCCCACTTCGACCGAAAAAGACGCGACGCTCCTCGCGTGGCTGAGCCGCATCGCGAACGTCGAGTCGCGCCCTCTCGCCGACGCCATCTTCAGTTCGGGCTCGGTCATCCTGAGCAGCCCGCCTGACAAAGTTATCCGCTCCGATTTCAAAATCTACGAAGAGGACAACGTCCGCTTCGCCGTATCGCAGGTCGAGGAACTCGGGTTCGGAAATTTCTGGCAGTTTTCCAAGCAACTCTGCGCTGCGCTCGATCGCATGCGCGCGACCGAAGGTCTCGCTTTCGCGTGTCTGCTCGTCACCGACATCAACACGCAAAACTCCCTCCTGCTGGTCAAAGGCGACGCGGACTTCATCAGCCGCATCTCCTACCCGCACGTCGAAAAAGACGAAATCTTCGACCTGCCTGGCATCGTCAGCCGCAAGAAACAGCTCATTCCCTACATCGCTTCGATCCTGAAGGAAATGCAGTCGGACGGAGCAACGCCGGCGGCTAAACTTCCGGAAGCGCAGTCGGCCTGATTGATGATCGAGCAACTCACCGTTCTGGCGCCGGGCCTCTTGGGCGGCTCCGTCGCGATGGCAGCGCACCGCCGGGGCCTCGCGAAAAAGGTCGTCGTGTGGGCCCGCCGCCCCGAGGTTCGCCTGAAACTCCGCGAACAGCCCTGGTGTAGTGCCGCGCCGGATACACCCGAGGACGCGGTCGGTTCTGCCGACCTCGTCGTGCTCGCCGCCCCGGTCGACAAGATCATTTCACTGACCGAGCAAATCGCTCCCGCGCTCGCCCGCGGCTGCGTGGTCACCGACGTCGGAAGCGTGAAGGCCGATCTCACGAGGCGCTGCCATGCCGCCTTGCGCAAAGATACTTTTTTCGTCGGCTCTCATCCCATGGCCGGCAGTCAGAAAACCGGCTGGGAAAACGGCTCCGCGGACCTGTTTGAAAAACGAGTCTGCTTCGTCACGCCACTGCCGGAAACCAACGAAAAAGCGTTGAACTTCGTCGCTGAATTCTGGGCCGATCTCGGCAGCGAAGTGACGACCGTGCCGCCAGACCAACACGACGAAATCGTCGCGCACATCAGCCATTTGCCGCAAGCCGTCGCGACGAGCCTTTGCACGTTTCTCTCTCAACGAAATGTGACCTGGCGCAACTTCGCCGGCGGCGGTCTGCGTGACACGACGCGCATCGCGAGCAGCGACGCGACGATGTGGATCGAAATTTTCCAACAAAATCGCGACGAAGTTTTGCGAGCCCTGCGCGCCTTCCAAGACGAGTTGCAAGGCATGTATTCCGCCATCGCGAACCGCGAGTGGACAGAAGTCCGAAGCCGGCTTGAAAAAGGCAAAGCCTACCGCGACGGCTTCCGCCCGTGAGCCGGAATATTTTCCCACGAATCACACGAAGCACACGAATGTGCCGGAAAGATTTTCTCACCGAACACACGGAGTAAACGGAAGCGATTGTGCCAAATTCCTGTTCCGTGTTTTCGGTGTGTTCCGTGGGAAAAAATTCGAGCTCTTTTCGTGTGCTTCGTGTGATTCGTGGGAGACCCACTCCGCAGAATTCGACTTGGCGTAGATCGGCCTTTTCGCGTCGAATGACCATTCATGGCATTGCCTGACGTTCTTCCCATCCAGCCGTTCACCCGCCCTGTTTCGGGCGAGGTGACGCTGCCCGGATCCAAGAGCCTGACGAATCGCGCACTTCTCCTCGCAGCGCTCTGCCAAAAGCCGGTCACGCTCACTGGCGCGCTTTTCAGCGAAGACACGCAGCTCATGGCCGAGGCCTTGCGCAAAATCGGTTTCACGGTCGATGCCAACGCGAACGCCGCGACGCTGAAAATCTCAGGCAACTCGAATGGCTTCAATGTCTCGCACGCCGATCTATTCGTCGGTTTGGCCGGCACCGCCGCGCGCTTCCTCACCGCGCTTTGCGCCGCCGCCCCTCGAGGCGTTTACCGCATCGATGGCGTCGAACAGATGCGCAAGCGGCCGATGAAAGGCCTGATCGATGCGCTGCGCAGGCTCGGAGCGGATATCCGTTGCCTCGGCAATGAAGGGTTTTTCCCGATCGAGATTCACGCCTCGGGGTTGCGAGGCGGCGCGGTCCAGATCGATGCCCGAGAAAGCAGCCAACTTCTCTCGGCTCTGTTGATGGCCTCCCCGCTCGCACGCGAAGCGGTCGAAATTGAAATCGTCGGAGGAGTGCGCTGGCCGTTCGTGCAGATGACCACGCGACTGATGGAGCACTTCGGCCAGCCGCCTGTGGTTCGTGTATCGGAAAACCAAATACGCGTGGAGGACGGCGTCAGTTATTCGCTGAAGTCGGAAACCTACGCGATCGAGCCCGATGCAACGGCGGCGAGTTACTTCCTCGCCTTGCCGCTTGCGGTGGGCGGAAAACTTCGCCTCCCGGGGCTTCGCGGTCCAGGCGAGGGCCTGCAAGGCGACACGCAGTTCGCCAACGTCCTGAAAGCGGTCGGCGTGGAAATCTTCTCGGAAAACGGTGCGCTCGTCGCTGATTTTTCCGCGACCCAGCGGCGCAAATCCGTCCAACAAAACTTTAGCGCATTCTCGGACACGTTTCTCACCCTGGCGGCGCTGAGTCCGTTACTCGATGGGCCAACGAAAATTTCCGGCATCGCCCACACGCGCAAGCAGGAGACGGACCGCGTCTCTGGCATGGCTCGCGAATTGACCAAGCTTGGCCAACAGGTTGTCGAGACCGACGACGCCTTGGAAATTACGCCACGCCCGCTTCGCACCGGCCAGACCATCGAGACGTACCACGACCATCGGTTCGCGATGAGTTTCGGAATTCTCGGCTCTCACGATCTTTTGAAAAATGGCCAGAGCTGGCTGAGCATCGCGAATCCTGCCTGCTGCGCTAAGACGTTTCCGAATTTTTTTGAATTGCTGGAGTCGCTGCGCCAACGAAGCGTCAAAAACTGAATGGCCAGCTCCCCTTTCATCATTGTCGCGATCGACGGCGGCGCTGCGTCCGGCAAATCGTCCACGTCGCGAGCCATCAGCGAGCGCTTCCACCTGCTGCACGTTGACACGGGATCGTTTTACCGAGCGGTGACCGCCGAGCTTCTGCGCCGCGGTGTCGCGGCCGACGATCTGTCGAAGGTAAAAGAAATCCTGCCGCAACTGCATTTCGGCACTCGCGTCAGCGGCCGCGCGGCCGCCATGGAAATTTCCGGCCACGTTGCGGGCGAAGAAATTCGCAGCCCCGAAGTGAACGCAGCCGTTTCCCATTTTGCCGCCATTCCGGAGTTGCGCGCCGCGTTGCTGGCTTATCAGCGCAGCCAGGCAGATGTGGCGAAGGCGAACCACTTTCGCGGTTTGGTGATGGAGGGACGCGATATCGGCTCCGTGATTTTTCCGAATGCGGATTTCCGCTTCTTTCTGCATGCCGATCCTGCCGAGCGCGCCCGCCGCCGCGCGGAACAAGGCCAGCAAGACCAAGTGGCCGAACGCGACCGCCTCGATACGCAGCGCAAAGCCGCGCCGCTCACCTTGACCAAGGGCGCCATCGATATCGACAGCACTTACCTGACGCTCGAACAGGTCGTGGAAAAAGTGGCGGCCTTGATCGAAGTCAAATTGCCGCGCTCGAGCTGAGTCCCCGCTCCAGGAGTTCGATCATGGATCATCTGAAGATGGAGCCCCTGTATGGGATTTGTCACTACGCGCTGCGCCAGGTGTACGCGATGTTCTTCCGGGGTGAGGTTCGCGGCACAGAATATTTGCCGAAGCGGGGCGCGTTCCTGATCGCGTCGAATCACGCGAGTCACCTGGATCCACCATTCGTCGGCTGCCAAGTGGGCAAACAAATGGCCTTCTTCGCACGCAAGACGCTTTGGAAACCCGGCCTTGCTTCGTGGTGGCTCGACGGCGTGGGGACGATTCCGGTCGACCGTGACGGCGGCTCCGATGTGACGGCCATCAAGCGCGTGCTGCAGGCCCTGAAGCAGGAGAAGCCGGTGATCCTGTTCCCGGAAGGCACGCGTTCTCCCGACGGCAATCTCCAAACGCCGAAACCAGGCGTGGGTCTGATCGCATGCAGGACCGGCGTGCCTGTCGTGCCCGCGCGAATTTTCGGCTCCGACATCGCTTTCGGCAAGGAAGGGAAACTCCGCCTCGGCACGCCTGTCAGCGTTGTATTCGGAAAGCCACTACAGCCCGAGGAATACGATCATCCGGCAGATGGCAAGGAGCGCTATCAACGCGCCAGCGAGAGAATTTTCAAAGCCATCGCCGCCCTGCAAAAGCCGCGTGTCGAGGTCATCTGACACGTCATTATCTGCGGCGACACCTTGCGTGCGCGCGCAGCGAAAACAAAAAAGGCGCCTCGAGTTGAGGCGCCTTGAAGTTGTTCAGTGAACGATTTCGGTCGGTCGACTTAGTAGTCCATGCCGCCCGGAGGATGAGCCGGAGCCGCTTCCTTCTTTTCGGGAAGCTCCGTGATCATGCACTCGGTGGTCAGCAACAGACCTGCGATCGAAGCCGCGTTCTGCAGCGCAGTGCGGGTGACCTTCGTCGGGTCGACGACGCCAGCCTTCAGGAGATCTTCGAACTTGTCGGTCGCGACGTTGTAGCCGTTCGCGCCATTCGAGCTGAGGACTTCCTTGACGACCACGCCACCGTCAACGCCTGCATTGGCGCAGAGTTGCTTGAGCGGGTGTTCGATCGCGCGACGCACGATCTGCGAGCCGATCTTCTCATCGCCTTCGAGCTTGAGAGCGTCGATCGCTTTCGCCGTGCGGAGGAGAGCGACGCCGCCACCAGCGACGATGCCTTCTTCAACCGCAGCGCGAGTGGCGTGCAGCGCGTCTTCGACGCGAGCCTTCTTCTCCTTCATCTCAGCTTCCGTTGCGGCGCCGACATTGATGACCGCCACGCCACCGGCGAGCTTCGCGAGGCGCTCTTGCAGCTTCTCACGATCGTAGTCCGAGGTGGTCTCTTCGATCTGACGGCGGATCTGCTTAACGCGCCCCTGGATATCAGAGCTCTTGCCCGAGCCTTCGACAATCGTGGTGTTTTCCTTGTCGACCACGATGCGCTTCGCGCGACCGAGATCGGAGATCTGGACGTTCTCGAGCTTGATGCCGAGGTCTTCGGTCAAGCAGCGAGCGCCGGTCAGCACCGCGATGTCCTCGAGCATGGCCTTGCGGCGATCACCGAAGCCAGGAGCCTTGACGGCGCACACGTTCAAGGTGCCGCGGATCTTGTTCACCACGAGAGCAGCGAGAGCTTCACCTTCGACTTCTTCCGCGATGATGAGGAGCGGCTTCGCGCTCTTCGCGACCGTCTGGAGGAGAGGCAACAGATCTTGGAGGCTGCTGATCTTCTTCTCGTGAATCAGGACGTAAGCGTCTTCGAGAACGGCCTCGAGGCTTTCCTGATTCGTCGTGAAGTACGGCGAGAGATAGCCCTTGTCGAACTGCATACCTTCGACGACGTCGAGGGTGGTCTGGATCGACTTGGCTTCTTCGACCGTGATCGTGCCGTCCTTGCCGACCTTATCCATCGCATCGGCAATGATGTTGCCGATTTCGGTGTCCCAGTTGGCCGAGACGGTGGCGACCTGGCGGATTTCTTCGCGATCGCTGACCTTCTTGGAGGACTTGGCGAGTTCGGCGACAGCGGCCTCGACGGCCTTGTCGATGCCACGCTTCAAATAAACGGGGTTCGAACCAGCGGTGACGTTCTTGAGGCCTTCCTTATAGATGGCTTCAGCAAGAACGGTCGCGGTCGTGGTGCCGTCACCGGCGGCGTCTGAAGTCTTGGAAGCGACTTCCTTCACCATCTGGGCGCCCATGTTTTCGTACGGATCAGGAAGCTCGACTTCCTTGGCCACGGTGACGCCGTCCTTGGTGACGGTCGGAGAACCGAATTTCTTGTCGATCACCACATTGCGGCCCTTGGGTCCGAGGGTGACTTTGACAGCGCGGGAGAGAAGCTCCACGCCGCGGAGAACTTTTTGACGAGCGGCTTCGTCGAACAGGAGTTGTTTAGCAGCCATTTTTTAAATCAGTTTTGTATTTGGTTTCTCGATACAAGAATCAGCCGATCACGCCGAGGATGTCTTCCTCGCGAACGATGGTGTACTTCTGGTCTTCGAATTTCACTTCGGTGCCACCGTACTTGCTGATGAGGACGCGGTCGCCGACCTTCACTTCGAAGGCCTGTACCTTGCCGTTTTCATCTTTCTTGCCGGTGCCGAGGGCGATCACTTCAGCCTCTTGTGGCTTTTCCTTCGCAGCGTCCGGGATGATGATTCCACCGCGAACTTGTTCTTTTTCTTCGACGTGTTTCACGAGAACACGATCGGCGATGGGCTTGATCTTAACGTTAGCCATATTGTGGTTGGTTTTGGTTGAGGATGGTTGGGTTTAATAGCCGCGAGCCGACCACAATCCGCAGTCGGCTCGCGTAAAAACTCGCTGTTTACTTCTTCTTGTCTTCGTCGACGACCTCAAAGTCGGCATCCACGACATCGTCGTTTTTCTTGCCGCCCTTGTTGCTCGAACCTGCGCCCGCGTTCGCTTCGCCTTGCGGCGCTGCGCCCGCTTCAGGACCCGCGCCAGCGCCCGCGGCTCCAGCGGCCGCCTGAGCTTGCTGGTAAAGCTCTGCGCCGACCTTGGAGAGTTTCTCCATCGCGGCCTTCATGCGGTCCGCGTCGTTCGACTCGAGTTCCTTCTTCGCGTCGGCGATCTCGGCCTCGATCTTCGATTTCTGGTCGGCCGGAACTTTGTCACCGGCGTCCTTCATCGCTTTCTCGAGTTGATAGATCGCGCTGTCGAGTTGGTTCTTCGCTTCGACCGCGTCGCGGCGCTTCTTGTCTTCGGCCGCGTGCGCTTCCGCTTCCTTGGTCATGCGTTCGACTTCCTCTTTCGAGAGACCGGACGAACCCTGGATCGTGATCTTCTGGTCCTTGCCGGTACCGAGATCTTTCGCGGTCACGTGCAGGATGCCGTTGGCGTCGATATCGAAGGTCACTTCGATCTGCGGAACACCGCGCGGCGCCGGCGGAATGCCGTCGAGGCGGAAGGTGCCGAGGATCTTGTTGTCGCGGGACATCGGGCGCTCGCCTTGGAGAACGACAATTTCCACCGAGGGTTGATTGTCGCTGTAGGTCGAGAAGACCTGAGATTTCTTCGACGGGATCGTCGTGTTGCGCGGGATCATCGCCGTGGCGACGCCACCGGCCGTCTCGATACCGAGCGTCAGCGGAGAAACGTCGAGGAGCAGCACGTCGCGCACTTCGCCCTTCAACACGCCGCCTTGGATCGCAGCGCCAACCGCAACGACTTCGTCGGGGTTAACGCCTTGGTGCGGCTGTTTGCCGGCGAGTTGCTTCGCGATGTCGACGACCTTCGGCATGCGGGTCATGCCGCCCACCAACACGAGTTCGTCGATGTTGGCCGCGGTGAGTTCAGCGTCCTTCAAGCACGCCTTGAACGGCTGAATGCAGCGCTCGAAGAGCGATTCGCAGACCTGCTCCATCTTCGCTCGAGTGAGCGTGACGTTGAGATGCTTTGGACCGGAAGCGTCCGCCGTGATGAAGGGCAGATTGATATCAACCTGCTGCGTGGACGAGAGTGCGATCTTCGCTTTCTCGGCTTCTTCCTTCAAACGCTGGAGCGCCATCGGATCCTTGCGCAGGTCGATGCCGTTTTCCTTTTTGAAATTGTCGACAAGCCAATTGATGAGGGATTCGTCCCAGTTGTCGCCACCGAGGTGAGTGTCACCATTCGTGGCTTTCACTTCGAAAACGCCGTCACCGATTTCCAGCACGGACACGTCGAAGGTGCCGCCGCCCAAGTCGAACACGGCGATTTTTTCGTCCTTCTTCTTATCCAAACCGTACGCCAGCGAAGCGGCAGTCGGCTCGTTGATAATACGCAGGACTTCGAGGCCTGCGATCTTGCCAGCGTCCTTGGTTGCCTGGCGCTGCGCGTCGTTGAAGTAAGCAGGAACCGTAATGACGGCCTGCGTGATTTTTTCGCCGAGATAGGCCTCGGCGTCGGCTTTCAATTTACCGAGCACGAAGGCGGAGATTTGCTGCGGCGCGAATTGTTCGGGCTTGTCGCCCACTTGAACTTCGATGTGCGCGTCGCCGTTCTTTGCCTCGACGACTTTGAACGGGAAACTCGCAGCCTCCTTTTGAATTTCGGAGTATTTGCGACCGATAAGACGCTTGGCGGAGAAAATCGTATTGCGGGGATTCGTGACGGCTTGCCGTTTTGCGGCCTGACCGACCAAACGCTCGCCGTTCTTCGTAAACGCCACCACGGACGGTGTCGTCCGAGCACCTTCGGCATTGGGGATAACTACGGGCTCGCCGCCCTCCATGACGGCCATACACGAGTTCGTAGTACCTAAATCGATTCCTAGAATGCGGCTCATGCGCCCGAATTAGCAGCGGGCGTGCCTCGAGCGGTTGAAGTTTTTTACCAGCTACGGACGAGCGACTTAAAAAATTTCTTCAGCCGGACACCCGATGGCGCCATAGCTATTTTGCGCCAGCCTGTCCCAGTGCTGTGTCATGCGGAAGTGGAGCGTTCCGGGCAGGTGTGTCACGCTTTCCAGGCAGCAGAAAGGTCAGGATGGCGGACGCCAGCAGTGCCGCGCTCATCAGCACGTAAGAATAAGTGGGACTGCCTGTCGTGGTGGTCAGATATCCGACGAAGTATGATCCCACGAAGCCACCGACCGCACCAAAGGAATTGATCAAAGCCATCGCGCCACCCGCAACGTTGCGCGGCAGGATTTCAGGCACGATAGCGAAGAAGGGTCCATACGGTAAATACATACCGACTCCCGCCACGACCAACAGCGCGTAACTCACCTTAAAATGCTCCGCGCCGATCGCGTAGGACCCAAAAAACGCAAAGCTCGCCAGCAACAGCGCGGGCCAGACGAAACGTTTTCGGTGCGCGCAGCGATCTGACCAGCGCGAGGCAAACAACATCGCCGGCACGGCCGCGGCATACGGCAACGCCGATAGCCAACCGGTGTTCACGATGCTGGCTTGCGATGCTTCCCGCAAAATCGTCGGCAACCAAAGCACGAATCCATACACGCCAACGCTCCAACAAAAATACTGCGCCGCCAAACAGATCACCGTCGGCGATCGAAAGGCCTCCGCATAATTCCGCACCGCCCTGAGTCCGCTTTGCTCCGCCAACAGCGCCGCTTCCACGCGATCTTTCTCCGTCTCGCTCAGCCACGACGCTTGGCGCGGATAATCGTTGGCCCAGGCCAACCAACAAAACGCCCACACGATCGCGGGCAAACCTTCCAGAATGAACATCCAACGCCAATTGAACGCGTGCACCAGATATCCGGAGAGCACCGACATCCAAATGACCGTCACCGGATTTCCGAGAACGAGAAACGTGTTCGCCGTCGACCGCTCCTTCCGCGTGAACCAATGACTGAGAAACACGAGCATCGCCGGCATCACGGCGGCCTCCGCCACACCAAGCAAAAATCGGATCGCGATCAACGCCGTGAGATTCGCCACCAATCCGGTGAGCGAGGCCAGGATTCCCCACGACAGAATGCACCAAAAGATCAGCCGCTTCACGCTGCGGCGCTCCGCATACACCGTCCCGGGAATCTGAAATAGGAAGTACGCGAGAAAGAAAACCGCACCCAGGAGCGACGATTGACTGGCCGAGATCTTCAAATCTGCCGCCATGCCTCCCGCAGCGGCAAAGCCGAAATTCACGCGATCCAGATACGCAAGGCTGTACGTCACAAACACGATCGGGATCGTCCGCTGCCAGCGGCGTCGTGAATCGATCGTGGCGTTCATCTCTTGCGTATTCGCATTCATGATACACCTCCCTGCTCGGCTTTTTCTGCGGCCAGTCCTTTCTCCAACAACGACGCAATCCGGTCGGCATCGTAGACGCAGCCCTTCCAGCTGCCTCCGCTCGCGTTCTGCAGCGCCGCCCAAAGTCGCGTCGCGTTCGGAATATCCGGCGGTGTGCGCAAGCCCGGGAGAATAGTCCTGTCGTTCAACTCTTCGACGCTCAGGGAAATCGCGTCGATCGATCCGGTGAGTTCACGTGTGTCGATTTTGATGCGGACGATGTCGCCGTCGCGGAGCTTGCCAAGCGGCCCGCCAGCCCGCGCCTCGGGGCTGATGTGGCCGATGCACGCGCCGGTCGAAACTCCGGAAAAACGCCCGTCGGTCAGCAGCGTGACTTTGTACCCATTGCTCAAATACTTCAGGGCCGAGGTGACTTGATACGTTTCCGGCATGCCCACCGCTGGTCCGATGCCGGCCAGCACGACGACGTCGCCGGGTTTGATCGCATCCGCCGCCTTCGACTTGATCGCCCGGATGGCCGAGGCTTCGTCGGTGAAAACCCTCGCCGGACCTTCGTGCTGGAATATGCCGTCCGGCCCAATCAGCGAAGGGTTGATCGCCGTGCTCTTCACCAGCGCGCCCTCCGGCGCCAAATTTCCTCCAAGAAAAGTCACCGTGCTCGCCAGCCCCGCCTCTCGAGCCCGATCACGCGTCAGGATCACGTTGGCCGAATCGATGCCGTCGAGTTCGCGCAAACGAGCCTTCAATCGGGCGCGGCGCTCCGACTTCTCCCACCAGACCAGGTTTTCGCCGAGGGTCTGTCCCGTCACCGTCTTCGCGTCCAAGCGCAACAACCCTAGCTCGCGCAGTTGCAACATCACTTCCGGCACCCCACCCGCGAGGAATACCTGCACGGTGGCATAGTGAGTCGGACCGTTCGGGAGAACGTCAACCAGTCGCGGAACCTGCCGGCTGATCCGCGCCCAATCCTCCACCAAAGGACGAGCCAGGCCTGCCGCGTGCGCGATCGCCGGAACATGCAGAATCAAATTCGTCGAACCGCCAAACGCCGCGTGCAGCACCATCGCGTTGTGCAACGCGTCATCCGTCAATATATCCACGCCGCGGATACGCTGCCGCTCCAGTTCCAGGATCGCGAGCGCCGAACGCCGCGCCATGTCTTTCCATATCTCCGTGCCGGAAGGACTCAGCGCCGAATGAGGCAGAGCCAAGCCCAGCGCTTCTCCGACAACCTGGCTCGTCGCCGCGGTGCCCATGAACTGGCAGCCGCCGCCGGGCGATCCGCAAGCCTTGCAGCCCATCTCCACCGCGTACTCGAACGGAATTTCGCCGTGCGCGTAACGCGCGGAAAGCGTCTGCACTTTCGCGGTGTCCTCCGCCTCTTCCGCCAATAACGTCACCCCGCCCGGCACCAAAACGCCGGGCAATTCCCGTGCGCCCGCCAGCGCCATCATCATCGCGGGAAGCCCCTTGTCGCAAGTGGCCACGCCGATCACGCCCCGGCAGGTCGGCAGCGAGCGTATCAGCCTGCCGAATACAAGCGCGGCATCGTTCCGGTAGGGCAAACTGTCCAACATTCCACGCGTGCCGTTCGTGCGTCCGTCGCAAGGATCACTGCAGTAGCCCGCATACGGAATCGCGCCATGCGCACTCAAGGTTCGCGCAGCCTCCTCCATCAACAGTCCGACTTCCCAGTGCCCGGTGTGATAACCTAACGCCACCGGTGAGCCATCAGGCGCGCGGATGCCGCCCTGGGTGCTGAGGATGAGAAATTCCTTGCCCAGCAGCTTCCGCGGATCCCACCCCATCCCCGCGTTCTGGGTCATCCCAAAGAGATTGCCGCTCGAAGCGGTGCGAAGCATCTCCGGCGTCACCGGCAACTTTCCGCTCGGGCCGGGCGCGGTCGTTCGCAAAAAATAAATCTTCTCGTCGCCGGACTCTAAAACGGGAAATGCAGCCATGCGTTCACGCGATCGACTCGCGAGTAGGTTGTCCGTTTACCATCCGCAGCAGCTTGCGCGGGTTGCTGTTCTTCAATGCCTCAGGCAGGAGCGCGTCAGGAAAGCCTTGATAACAGATGGGTCGCGCAAACCGCAGCAGCGCCGCCGTGCCCACCGAGGTGAATCGAGGATCGCTCGCCGCCGGAAAGGGTCCGCCATGCTGCATCGCCGGCGAAACTTCGACGCCGGTCGGAAAACCGTTGATCAACATTCTACCGACCTTCCGCTCGAGCACGTGGAGCAGCGCCGCATGCGCTGCCAGCTCGGAATTCGCTTCATGCACCGTCGCCGTGAGCTGGCCTTCGAGATGGTTGGCGCAAGTCGCAAAATCCGCGGCGGAATCGACCAGCACCAGCAGCGAGAAAGGCCCGAACGCCTCGCGCCGCAAAACGTCGCTCTTCACGAATTGCGCGGCGGTCGTCAAAGCAATCGATGGCCTGACCTGTTTCTCAGCCGCTCCAAAGCCCTCGGCGTTCTGCGAAACATTTCCGCCAGATCGGCCTGATCGTGACTCATCTTTCACGTTATTAATTTTCAAAACCGAAACATCGGGCTCCTCCAAAATCTTTTGGCGGGCTTCGAGAAAATGCTCCGCGATTTTCGGGGTGAGCATCACGCCGCCCGCCGCATCCTTCGCCGCCGCGGTGAGCTGCGCGATGAACGCATCGGCATCAGGCCCGCGCTGCAAAAAGACGATGCCGGGCTTCGTGCAAAATTGGCCGACGCCCAACGTGACCGAGGCAAACAGCCCCTGGGCAATCGCCGCTCCCCGCTGCCGCAACGCCTCGGGCAAGATGAACACGGGATTGAGCCCGCTCATCTCGGCGAAAACCGGAATCGGATGCGGCCGCGCCGCCGCAACGTCGCAGAGCGCTCGTCCCGCTTGATACGATCCAGTGAACGCCACTGCCGCCGTCGCCGGATGGCGGACAAGGGCCTGCGCGACTTCAGGCCCGCCGTGGATCAAAGAGAAAATTCCCGGAGTCAGGCCGACCGCGCGCGCTGCCGCCGCAATCGCTTCCGCCACCAGCTCCGAAGTCCCGGGGTGTGCCGGATGCGCTTTCGCCACGACCGGACACCCGGCGGCGAAAGCCGATGCCGTGTCCCCTCCCGCCACAGAAAACGCCAACGGAAAATTGCTCGCGCCGAGCACGACGACGGGTCCCAAACCCACCAGCATCCGCCGCAAATCCGGCCGGGGCAGCGGCTGGCGATCAGGCAGCGCCGTATCGATTCGCGCATCCACCCACGAGCCGTCGCGCACCACGCCGGCAAACAGGCGCAGCTGCGCACAGGTCCGCGCGCGTTCGCTCTGCAGTCGAGCCAGCGGCAAGGCTGTTTCCGCATTGATCCGCCGCAACAAGTCGTCCCCGAGTTGCTCGATCTGCCGCGCAATCTCTTCCAAAAACCGCGCGCGCGTCTCGTCTGGCGTTCTGCGCAGCTCGGCGAAATTTTCCGCCGCCGATAAGATCGCCCGATCCACATCGCCCTCGGATGCCTCGTAAAACTCGGGCTCGAGTGGCAAACCTGAGGTTGGATCGATCGCGCGATACCCCGCGCCACGACTCTGCACCGGCTGACCCGCAACTATGCTCAGGCCGTGAAGTTTCATGCGGAAAACTCCACGAAATTTTTCAGGGTGCCAATGCCATCGATCGAAATTTCAATTTCGTCGCCGGGCTGCAGAGTAAACGTATCCGGCGGAACAATACCGGTTCCCGTCATCAAGAAACAGCCCCGCGGAAAGGCGTTCGCACGAAAAAGATATTCCGCCAATTCCTTGAAGGGACGCCGAATCCGCTCGATTGCCGTCGCACCCTCGAAAACGGATTTTCCACCCCGCGCGATGCCGAGTTTTATTTCGGTGGTTGGCGGAGGCGCCGTATCCGAAATTAAAATACAAGGCCCGATCGCGGCCGACCGATCATACACTTTGGCTTGCGGCAAATAGAGGGGATTTTCCGCCTCGATGTCGCGCGAACTCATGTCGTTCCCGACGGTGTAGCCGAAAATTTCGCCGCGCGCATTGATCGCGAGCGTCAGTTCCGGCTCCGGCACGTTCCACTTCGAATCGCGGCGGATGAAAACACTTTGACCCGGCGACGCCACCCGATGCGGAGTCGCTTTGAAAAAGAGTTCGGGCCGCGCCGCGTCGTAAACTCGATCGTAGAAAAGCGCCCCGCCCGCTTCAGTCGATTCAGCCACGCGCGCCGCTCGACTGCGCAGATAGGTCACGCCGGCCGCCCAAATTTCCTGGGACTGAATTGGCGCGAACGGTTTCTCTGGCGCACGCTGCATGGCCTCTGCCGCGGAAAACTCCCCAAGCAAATAGCGAAGCGGGTTCTCCTCCGCGAAGACGCGGTCGATGGTGACCGCGGAACCCAGTTTTCCGAATCGGCCATCATGCTCCGCGACGAGGCCGGATGAAGTGAGGTAGATCTTCATGAGACAACGGGGCGTACCCGAAAGATTTCGATCCGGCAAACGCCACCAGCGTGCTTTCACTAGAACATCGCCCGCCACACGCGGCATCCCGAGTTTGCCAGCTCGATGAGCAAGCCGGCCTTCGCCGCGGTTCGCTCAACGCGCCGGACTCATCGTGCGCCCATCGTCCGCTTTCAGTTGACGAAACACCACGGACGAAAAAACCGTGATCACGCCCAGGGCGATAAACGCATGTCGCACGGCTGAAGCAACGTCATGGGACTGCCCGTGACGCCCTTGTAGAAACAGCACCGCGAGCAACGACGCCACGGCGATACCGAAGCTGATCGAGAGCTGCTGCATCGTGCTCGAAAGACTGCTCGCGCCGCTCGTGTCTCCGACGGGCACATCGGCGAAGACGAGCGTGTTCATGCTCGTGAATTGAAGTGACGACACAAAACCGAGGCAGAACGCCATCACAGCGATCACGAGGACCGGCGTCCGCTCGGACACCAGAGCGAAGAGGCAGATCGTCGCGCCAATCGCAGCCGTGTTGACCATCAATACGCGACGATATCCGAAGCGCGCCAGTATCCGCGGCATCAATACTTTCAACGTCATCGCCGCCAGCGGCTGCGGCATCACGAGCAAACCCGCCTGAACGGGGCCATAACCCAGGCCCACTTGATAAAAGAGCGGCAGCAAAAATGGCATCCCGCCGATTCCGAGGCGAGTGACGAATCCGCCCGCCACGGCGGCCCGAAATGTGCGCAGACCGAAAAGTCGCAACGCCAGGAGCGGATGCGCCAGGCGGCGCGCGTATTTCCAATAAGCCGAGAGAAAGACGATGGACGTCGCCAGGAGAGCCGCGATCCACACGGCGCTCAATGTGTGCTCACCAAACACCTCCAGCACGTAAGACAGCAGCGCGATCCCGATGCCGAAAAGAATGAAACCGCGCAGATCCAGGCGCGGCACGTTGTCCGATTGGTAATCCGGCAGGAATCGCGCGACCGCGTACAAGCCGAGCAAACCGATCGGAAGGTTGATAAAAAAGATCACACGCCAATGCGCCAGGCTGACGATCAAGCCGCCGCACAGCGGGCCAAGCAACGGACCGAGCAGACCGGGAATCGCCACGAAACTCATCGCGCGGATCATCTCCGATTTCGGAAAGGTGCGGACAATCGTAATGCGTCCGACCGGCATCATCATCGCTCCTCCAACTCCTTGCAGCAATCGAGCTGCGACCAACGAGGGCAAACCCACGGCCAGTCCGCACAAGAGCGAACCCAGCGTGAAAATGCCGATGGCCGTGGCGAACACGCGCCGCGTTCCGAACCGATCCGCCACCCAACCGCTGATTGGAATGAAGATCGCCAGGCTCAACGTATAGCTCGTCAGCGCGGCCTTGAGACTGAGCGGCGCAACCTCGAGCGCCGAAGCGATCGACGGCACCGCGGTGTTCAAGATCGTGATGTCCAGCGACTCCATGAAGAACGCCACGGCCACGAGCCACGGCAGGATGCGCTTTGTGCGCTCGGTGGGACGTGGAGTCGCCAGATGCCGCGGCCTGGTGGTGCGAACAACCTGAACCGGCGGGCGATCCGCCGCAGCGATCGATTGAATTGCGTTCGAGTCTTCGTCGGCGGGCCGTTTTTTCGGATCAAGCGAATCCTCGGGAGCTTCCATTGCCGCATGGTTATTCCGGGTCTCATCGCTTTCAAACTGCTGATTGAATTACGCCACTCGGTTGCTACCTTTTTTCGCATGGAGATGGAGATTACGCTCCCGGACGAAATGGCCGTAATGACGCTGCCGAATTTGACCTTCTTTCCGCAGGCGCTGCTGCCGCTGCACATCTTCGAGCCGCGCTATCGTCGGATGCTTTCGGAAACGCTGGCCTCGAATCGACTCTTTGCCGTCGCGTCGTTGAAACCCGCCAGCCAAACGGAGGCCGATGAATTCGAACCTCCCTGCCGCGTGGCGACGGTCGGAATTGTGCGCGCGTGCCAAAAAAACGAAGACGAAACGTCGAACCTGCTCCTGCAAGGCCTGGCCCGCGTGGAAATCGTCCGCATCGTCCGCGAGGAGCCTTATCGCGTCATCCAGATTCGAGCCCTGACCAGCAAACCCGGCGCGTCCTCGGAAGAAAACGCGAAGCTTCGGCAGCAACTCGGCAAACTGCTCACGACGAAAGCTCGGCTGGGCGCAAAAATTCCCGGTGACTTCGCGCAGTTTCTCAAAACCGTCGAGGATCCCGAAACTTTCGTGGACCTTGCCGCCTTCGGCCTGCTCGAGGACGGCAGTTTCAAGCAACGGCTTCTCGAAACGTTGGACGTGCACCGCCGCCTCCAGCTTTTCTCGGCCCAAGTCAAAACCGACATCGAAGCCATCAAGCTCCGCAAAAAGCTTCAGGGCTCTCTGGGCGACGACGACATCATCCAAAATTAAAACCCGCCAAGCTGAAGCCTGTGCGGGTTTGAAAACTGGAGCCGAGCATCGGACTTGAACCGACGACCCACGCTTTACGAAAGCGTTGCTCTACCAACTGAGCTAGCTCGGCGTGACAGAGAAGAGCGGAAGAAACTCGCGCCGCTCCCGAGAGCAAGCCTCAAATATTCGCCACCTGCGCACCCAACGCGCAGCTGTTTCCCATCGTGCGACTGACTACCGACCTCTTCGATTTCAACCTGCCTCCTGAACTCATCGCCCAGCATCCGAGCGAACGGCGGGATGAATCGCGCCTTCTCGTGGTGCATCGCAAAGAAAAGCGCTGGGAGCATCGCACATTTTCCGAACTCCCCGAATGGCTCCGAGCCGGTGATATATTGTTTCGCAACAATGCCGCGGTGATCCCCGCGCGATTGCACGCCAAACGTCCAACCGGCGGAGCCGTCGAATGCCTGCTCCTCACTCGGGTGCGGCCAAATGTGGAAAACGAATGGTGGTGCCTCTTGAAACCCGGACGAAAACTTCCGGTGGGGGCGCAGTTTGGCCGCGACGAGTACTTCACGGCGACCGTTTTGGAAAAACGCAGCGACGGGACAGCCCGCGTCTCGTTTTCCACATCGGGAAACATTCCGATCACGCAAATCGCGGAGAAAATCGGCGATGTCCCTCTCCCTCCTTACATTGTGCGGAATGGCTCGAGCGACGAACGCGCCGCAGACCTCTCGCGCTATCAAACCGTCTATGCGGACAAATCGAAAGTGGTCGCCGCCGCCGCCCCCACCGCCGGCCTGCATTTCACGCCGGAATTATTGCAACGCCTCGGCGCCAACGGCGTCGACTTTGCCGAGGTGACGCTGCACGTCGGCCTCGGGACATTCAAACCCATCGAAGTGGAGAACGTCACCGAGCATCCAATGCATCGAGAGATGTACGAAATGCCCGCGGTCACGCAGGAAAAATTATTTTCTCCGAAAGGCCGGCGTATTGCCGTCGGCACTACATCGATGCGCTCGATAGAAGATTTCCTGCGAAATCATCAGAAGGCGGAAGCAACGCCTTATGTGACGGAGACAGATATTTTTATCTATCCGCCGTATTCATTTTCTGGAGTCGAGGCGATGATCACCAATTTTCATCAGCCGCGTTCCACACTCCTCTGCTTGGTGTCTGCTTTTCTTTGCCCGGGAAGCACTGACGGCATCGAGCTGCTCAAGGAAATCTACGCGGACGCCATCGCGCGGCGGTATCGGTTTTTCAGCTACGGGGACGCCATGTTGTTACTATAAACGAACGACGAAACTGCGCGGGCGCGTTGCGGATTCGAGCGAGCTGCGCTTTTTCCCCGGTGTTTATGAAACGCATTCTTTTGTCCACCCTTGCCCTCTGCCTGGGGCTCTCCGCCCAAGCTGCAGTGGAAACCTACAAGATCGATTCGGCGCATTCGTCGATCGGCTTTAGCATCCGTCACTTCTTCACCAAGGTGCCTGGCGAGTTCACGAAGTTTGAAGGCACAATCGTCGTCGACCGCGACAATCTCGAAAAGAGTTCGGCCACGGCGAAAATCGAAACACCCAGCATCAACACCCGCAACGAGAAGCGCGACAAAGACCTTCGGAGCGCGAACTTCTTCGAAGTGGAGAAGTTTCCGACCATCAGCTTCAAGAGCACCAGCTGGAAAAAAACCGGCGAGGATACTTATGACATCGCCGGCGATCTCACGATCAAGGACGTGACAAAGCCTATCGTGCTGAAGTCCAAGTCACTCGGCTTCGGGCCAGGCGCGCAGGGCGCAATGATCTCCGGATGGGAAGGCACGACGACGATCAACCGGAAAGATTTTGGAATGAAATTAAATCCGGGCCTCGAGAAAATTCTCGGAGAAGATGTCGACATCACGATCACCGTTGAGGCCGATCTTCAGAAATAATCGGGATTAAAATTTGAAACGCAAAGGGCGGCCCGCGAGGTCGCCCTTTTCTTTTTTTCGCAAGCGATCATCTTCATCCGTTGCCATGACACCTGGGGAAATCCAATCCGCCGTCGACGAAGCCACGTTCGACTACACCATGGGCGAGCACGAGGTCGCACTGAGCAAGCTAGCTCGGATTTCAGCCGCGCATCCGGAGAGCTTCGAAGCGTGGCATGCCGCGGCGGAAATCGCCTTCAGTCTCCGGCGCTTCGATGACGCATTAGCCTCCGCCGAGAAGGCGCTTCAGCTCAGGCCGGAGGACCTTTTTATCAATACGACGCTCTCGCGCATCTGGATGGAAAAAGGCGACAAAGCCATCGCCGAAAAATATGGCGCGAAGGCGAAGATGCTGAGCTGGAAAGATCAGATCAAAAATCCCGAGGCACACACCGGCCTCTAGATTTTCGGCGTGACCACGAGCTTGGTGCGCAGTTCGCGGCGGAAGAATTTCTGCGCGAAGGCCTGCAGCCTTTCGAGCGTCACCTCATCGATGTAGCGATCGTAGTTTTGCCAATCGTTCACCGGCAGACCGTAGAGCGCGTTCAAGCCGGCCTGCATGGCGCGAGCACTGTTGGTCTGCAGGCCCATACGCCGCGCGGCCTTGAGACGAACCTGGCAGCGCTGTAGTTCTTCCGCGGATACACCGCCGCTCTGCACGCGTTCGATCTCCGCGTCGATCTCCTGGAAAACCTCGCGATATTGCTGAGGGCTGGTCCCGGCGAAAAACATGAACATCGCCGCCTCGAGGCCGATCACGCGCGACGAGCGGACATAGTAAGCCAGGCCTTTTTCCTCTCGCACTCGCTCGAACAACCGGGACGACATGCCACTGAAAAGCTCATCCGCGACCTCACCGACATAGAAGTCGGGCTGCAAAATTCCAGGCGCGGGAAACGCCTCGAAAACCACGGCTTGTTCGCGTGCGACGAGCTCCGAAAAATCTCCGACTTCAGCAGGCTTGGAAAAATCGAAGCGCGGCCGTTCCGCCCCTACTTTCGGCAATTTGGAAAGCAGCGTCTTGAGCTGCGGCAGCACGCGCTTCGAGTCGAAATCTCCCGCAATGGAAACGACGATATTTTCCGGTGAGAGGCAGCGTTTCCACTGATCCGCCACGTCGCGGACCGTCAATTTTTCGACCGATTCCGGATCTCCGGCGGCGTCCAAGAAAAGTGGATACGCCCCAAAGAATTTTTTCCTCACCAGCTTTCGTCCCAACACGGCGGGATCATCGAGATCCTGCCTCAGATCGGCCACCTGCGCCTCCTGCTCGCGGTCGAACGTCGCCTGTGCAAATTTCGGCGTGAGCACGGCCTCGGTGAGCAGCGTGATCAAGCGATCGAGCTCTGTGGGAATCACCTCGCCGGCTAGACCGAAACTGTTGTTACCAGAAAATGGATACAGCGCTCCTCCGACGGACTCGATATAGGCGGCCACTTCTTCGCTGCTCCGCTTTTTCGTGTCCTTAGTGAGCATCGTGGCCAGCAGCCCGGTGGTGCCGCGGTGCCTCGGATCCTCCATGAGCGGTCCTCCCTTGCAGAGGAAACGAATGTGGACATTCGGCAAATGATGATCTGCCTGCCAGACGATTCGCGCGCCATTGGCCAAACGCAGTTCTTCGAATTGGGCGGACTTTCCCGCCGCGTGCGCCGTCGGTTTCGCGGAGCTCTTCTCTGGCCCCTTCGGATTCAGCGAAACGCTCGTGAGCTTTTGCGGCACGAGGTAGGCGTTGATCACTCGGCGAAGGTCGCTGTTCGTGATCTTTTTCAGGACGGCAAAATACGCGCGCGAATAATCCAGATCGCCCACCACGACCTCCGCCGCACCGATTCGCGCAGCCTGCCCGCTGACCGTTTTTCGGCTGTTGATCTCGCCCACGATCATCTGCTGAAGCGCCTTCTGAATCTGTGTATGCGAAAATCCGATACGAGCCGCGCGCCCGATCTCGCGCTGAATTGCAGCCGCGGCTTTTTCCCGCTTCGCCGCATCGGAGTTGTAAGAGATAAAAAACAAGCCGGCCTCCCCCGGAGTCCAAGCATGAGCGTCGATCGTGTGGACCAGTTCGGCTTTCTCACGAATTGCCTGCCACAGGACCGAGCTGTCGCCGCTGCCCAGAATCGTTGCCAGCAAATCGAGAATTGGCGCATCCGGATGCGTTATTCCTGGCACCGGCCAAGCCAGCCCTGCGCGGGAAACTTCCACGTCTTCGAAAGAGTGCACCGACCGCGGCGCCAATTGCGCAGGCTCCGCCGAAATTAAAACCGGGGCGAGACGCTTGCGCGACTCCGAGCCGAAAAGACGAGTCACTTCGGCCGCGATCTTTTCCTCATCGACGTCACCCGCGACGACCACGACGAGATTGTTGGGCACGTATCGAGTTTTATAATACGCGCTGAGATCTTCGTGCGTGACGGCGGAAAATACCTCGCGATGGCCAATGATGGGATGCCGGAACGGATGTTGCCGGAACGCCGTCTCGAACAGCGTTTCGGAAAGCCGGTTGTCCGGGTCGTCCCGCCCCATGTCGATCTCGCGAAGAATCACGTCCCGCTCCTTCACGACTTCGTCCGCTGGAAGCGTGGAATGCAGCACGGCGTCGGAAAGTATATCCAGTGCAACCGAGACATGCTCGGACGGTAGATCGATGTAGTAAACGGTCCGGTCGAACGTCGTGTACGCGTTGATGTACCCTCCATGAGCTTGCACGGTGGCGGAGATCTCACGCCCTGCGCGCCGGGTCGTGCCCTTGAACAGCATGTGTTCGAGAAAGTGCGAGACGCCCGCGCCCAGCAGCTTGTCCTCGTGCATGCTCCCCGTCTTCACCCAAACCTGAACCGACGCGACCGGCGCGAACGAGTCAGGCTTTATCAACAGGGTCAGCCCGTTCGGGAGCACCTTTCGTACAATCTTCTCCGCCCAAAAAGGCTCCAATAACCCGAAGTTTGCCGCACGGACTGAAGTTTTCGCCATGAAATGATTTACTCAGCGATGCCCACGTTGATGCGGTCCGCAACTGCATCGGACCGATCTCCAAAGAAAACGGCTCGGAAGCCTTAACTCGCGACGCTCGCGGTCGACGGTCCGGAACGAGGTTTATTGATCGGCAAGAACGGCTTCACGAACGCTTCGTCGAACGAATAGAGATCGATAAAATCCTCGCGCCGGTCCTGCTCGGTTTTGCTGAAAACGTTGTATTCGATCAGGTTGAACACAATATCGCCAAAGTCTCCGCAGCGTTTAATGCCCCAGGTATTGAGCACCATCTTGGCCAGCGGACCAAACTGCTCCAAAGCGTAAAGGCGCAACCCATCGAGAAGCTCAGCCCCGCTCACGTGCTGCGAGCCTCGGCCCTTCGTGCTCTCCTTCTTCTTGATCTCCTTAACGGTGTGATCAAGTCCCTGTCTGATAAACGTATATGCTTTTTTATCGTAGCGGGGATCTTCTTTGCAAATCAGCTCCACTACCTCGTTAAAATCCAGGTCCTGCATAAGGAATTCGCACTTAACTGTGCATACGGCGGAAAACTGTGCAACTATACATCAAAATCGCGGTCAAGCGGCGACGCCTCGTTTGCGGAGGAGCGCGTTAAAAAGTAGTTCTTTTTTGCAAATTGGCATATTTACAAATTGCGTTTCGTTGGCGAAACCATCAGTTAACACGTCGAAAATGATCGCTTCTACACAGACCAACCACCCGCTGGCCACGGTAAAACCCGGGACCAAGCCGCAAGCCTCGATAGATGTGGCTTGCGCGAGGCTTAAGGCCGCTGGTTTGCGCATCACGCAGCCACGCGTCGCGATTTTAGAAGCTCTGATCAAACGTTCTGCACCAGCCAGCATCGAGCAAATTCACGGTGATTTGGCGGACGCAGCTTGCGATTTGGTCACAGTTTATCGCTGTCTCGCAGCGTTCCAGGAAGTCGGTTTAGTCCGCCTCTGCTACTTCCACAATGGAACGAGTCTCTATCAAATCAATCTCGACAACGAGAGCCCATACCACGTCGTCTCGAAAGACACGAATGAGGTCGAAGAACTCGATGCAGAAAATTCTGCCGAACTTCGGGCTGTTGTTCGCCGGATTGAGGAAAACCTGAAGTCCAAGGGCTATACGGAGGTTTCGCATCTCGTCGAATTCTTCGCGCAGAAACCCAAGACTCGCGAAAACGTGGGCATGCCGGCGACCGCTTCGGTTCCGAACCGCCAAGGCCAGCCGGTCATCAACGCCCAATAAACGTCTCTCGATTTTTCACCTCAAAGCGCCGCGGATTTCGCGGCGCTTTTTTTTGTCCCTCAAGCCGAAATGGCGCGGGAATAATTCTGCTCCACTTGCGGCCAGTTGACCACGTTCCACCAAGCCGCGATGTAGTCGGCGCGCTTGTTCTGGTACTTCAAATAATACGCGTGCTCCCAAACATCCACGCCAAGGAGCGGGAGCTTTCCATCCATCAAGGGCGAATCTTGGTTGGCTGAGGAAATCACATCCAGCGTGCCGCGATCCGCGACCAGCCAGGCCCAGCCACTGCCAAATCGCGTCGCGCCCGCGGCGGAAAACTTCTTTTTGAAACTCTCGAAATCGCCGAAGGTGCCATTGATCGCCTCGGCCAACTTGCCCGATGGAGATCCTCCGGCATTCGGGGCCATGATGGTCCAAAACAGCGAGTGGTTCACGTGTCCCCCCAGCTGATTTCGCAGCGTCGTGCGAACCGCTTCCGGCGCTTTCTCCAAATGCGCGAGCAGGTCATCGGGCGAGAGCTGCTTCAGCTCTGGATGGTCAGTCAGAACCTTGTTCGCCGCGTTGATGTACGCTTGATGATGCTTGGTGTGGTGAATCTCCATCGTGCGCGCATCGATGTGCGCCTCGAGCGCGTCGTAGGCGTACGGTAATTTTGGAAGCGAGAGCAGGCCCGTTTCTTTCCCCGACTCGGCGGCCACCAAACGCGGCGACAACACATTCAAGCCGAGCACCGCGGCGCCCGCGAAAAGCGCCTTCAATGCATCGCGGCGCGAAAACCCTTCAACGTTCGATTCGTCCATGAGCGCAGAAAAGCCAGCTTGCACCGAGCTGCAACATCCAGCGCCAAATGCTGCTACATCGCGGCCAACAAACGGCGCAGCGTTTCGTCCACCAATTGCGGACTCGCTTTTCCTTTCGCCGCTTTCATCACCGCGCCTTTGAAGCCGTTGATCGCCGCATCTTTTCCGCCTTTGAAGTCCGCGAGCGATTTGGGATTGGCGAGAATTGCATCACGACACCACTGCTCCAATTCGCCGGAATTCGTTTCGGCCTTGAGGCCTTTGCGATCGACCACCGCGGCAGGCCGTTCGCCCGTCTTGAACATTTCGCTGAAAACTTCCTTCGCCGCCGTGCTCGTGAGCGTTCCCGCGTCGACCAGTTTCACGAGCTCTGCAATGTGACTGGGCGTCACTTTCGATTCTCGGAGTTGGATTTTCGCCGCGCCGATTTCACGGAGGAGATCGTTCGCGATCCAGTTCCCCGCGGCCTGGGGTTTTCCGCTCTGCTTTGCCGCCTCTTCAAAGTACGCGCTCAGCTCGCGATCCGGCACGAGGACCGATGTGATCGTGTACGGTATTTGATACTGCTCGAGAAATCGGCGCTGCTTGTCGAAAGGAAGTTCCGGACACTCGCGCTGAAGGCGTTCTTTCCAAGCCGCGTCCACCTTGACCGGCATCAAATCAGGATCTGGAAAATAACGGTAGTCATGCGCCATTTCCTTCGTGCGGAGCGACTGCGACGTGCCGGTCTGACCATCGTAATCACGCGTCTCCTGCACGATCTTTCCGCCCGACTGAACGACCGCGATCTGCCGCTTGATTTCATGGGCAATGCCGTCGCGAACAAACGAAATCGAATTCAGGTTCTTCAGCTCGACCTTCGTGCCAAGCCTCGTCTCCCCGACCGGCCGAATGGAAATGTTGGCGTCGCACCGCAGCTGCCCTTTCTCCATGTCACAATCGGAGATGCCGCCGTAGATCATCGTATTGCGCAGCGACGTCAGGTACGCGAATGCCTCATCGGCGCTCTGTAGTGCCGGCTCGGATACAATCTCCATCAGCGGCGTGCCGGCTCGATTGTAGTCCACCAGCGATTCCGTCGCGAAATGGTTCAACTTGCCGACATCCTCCTCCAGATGAATGCGCGTGAGCGGAATTTTCTTATGTTCGCCCATCACGTTGCGCGAGGCGCCGGGCAGCTCGATTTCGACGAAGCCTCCCACGCAGATGGGCTGGTCGTATTGCGAAATCTGGTAGTTCTTCGGCGAATCCGGATAAAAGTAGTTTTTCCGATCCCATTTGCAGATCGGCGCGATTTCGCAGCCCAGCATCAGCCCCGACTTGATGATGGCATCCAGCGCGGCCTTGTTCATCACCGGCAGCGTGCCCGGCAGGGCAAGCACCACCGGGTCGGTCAAGGTGTTCGGCTCGTGGCCGTACCCCTGCGCCACTCGAGTAAACATCTTCGAGTTCGTTTTGATTTGGACGTGAACCTCGAGACCGATGACGGCTTCGTATTTCATGAGAACTCTAGCTTACGAGAGGTTGGGCCGGCGCGAATTCCAGTCGTGCGACTTTTCATACGCATTCGCGATGGCAAGCATCTCCGCCTCTTTGAACGGCTGACCGATCAATTGCAGTCCAATCGGCAATCCCCCCTGAGTGAAGCCGCAAGGAATACTGATGCCCGGCAGTCCGGCCAAATTGACGCCGATCGTGTACACGTCGCTTAGGTACATCGCCAACGGATCCGCGGCTTTCTCACCGCGCTTGAAGGCAGGCGTCGGCGACGTCGGCGTCAGAATGGCATCCACGTCCTTGTACGCGTTGAGAAAATCCTGACGAATCAACGTCCGCACTTTCTGAGCGCGCAGATAAAACGCGTCGTAGTAACCACTCGAGAGCACGTACGTGCCGAGGATGATGCGGCGTTTCACCTCCGCCCCGAAACCTTCAGCGCGTGATTTGAAATAAATGTCGATCGCATCCTTGGCCTCTTTCGACCGATGGCCGTAACGAATTCCATCGTAGCGCGCCAAATTCGACGAACATTCCGCCGTCGCGATGATGTAGTAAACCCCGACGCCGTATTCTGTGTGCGGCAGGGAAACCTCTTTTATTTCACAACCCTGTTTTCGGTAAAACTCGATCGCGTTCTGCACCGCCGCGCCGACTTCAGGGTCGAGGCCTTCCCCGAAATACTCTTTCGGAATCCCAAGCCGCCACGGACCTTTTCGCGTTTGCAGCTCGCGCCGATAATCCGGAATCGGCGTCGCGAATGACGTCGAGTCCTGCTGGTCGTGGCCCGCAATCGTCTGCAACACCAGCGCGGCATCTTCCACGGTGCGCGCAAAGGGCCCGATCTGGTCCAGCGAAGATGCGAATGCGATCAGGCCAAAGCGGGAAACAAGTCCGTAGGTCGGCTTGACCCCTACGACATTGCAAAGCGCGGCCGGCTGCCGAATCGACCCGCCCGTGTCCGAACCGAGCGATACGATCGTCTCGCCTGCCGCAACCGACGCGGCGCTTCCACCTGAGCTTCCGCCCGGCACGCGCTCGAGATCGTAGGGATTGCACGTCGTGTGAAAGGCCGAGTTTTCCGTGGACGACCCCATCGCGAATTCGTCGAGATTCAATCGTCCCCAACAAATCGCACCGGCTCCTTTTAGTTTCCGAGTCACGGTCGCATCGTACGGCGAAATGAAATTCTGCAGCATCTTGCTCGATGCGGTGAGTGGTTGCCCTTCGACGGCTATGACATCCTTGAGCCCGACTGGAATGCCTTCCAGCGCGCCAAGCGACAAACCTCGGCTGCGGCGATCGTCGGACGCGCGAGCCTGCGCGAGAGCGTTCTCTTCATCGAAGGAATTGAACGCTCTGACCTTCGTATCCACTTTCTTGGTACGCGCGATCACCGCCTCGGTCAGTTCAACGGCGGAGATCTGCTTGCCGCCAAGCATCTCGGCCAGTTCGCACGCGGTCTTATAGTGCAGTTCGGAAGACATCGAAAATAATTTTGAGGGACGCGCGGTCGCGAATCACTCCACGACTTTCGGAACGACGATCATGTTGTCGCGCTGAGCGGGCGCGTTCTTGAGGGCTTGCTCGACGTCGAGCCCGGACTTCGCCACATCGTCCGCCCACACGTTGAACACGGGCGACGCGTGCGCGGTCGGTTCGACATGACTCACGTCGACTTGCTTGAGCTTCTCGATGTGATGCAGCACGTCGCCAAGCTGCGCGGAGAACTTCGCTTTCTCCTCGGGCGTGAGGGCAAGGCGAGCGAGATTCGCGACGTGATCGATGTTGAGATCGGGTGCGGTGGACATGGCGCGATGCTCTTATTTTCGAATCTGGTAGCCTGTGGTGGCCGTGACCTCGTTCTGGATTTTCTGGAAGACGCCGTTCACTTCCTCGTCGGTCAACGTCCGTTCCGGCGCGCGAAATACAAGGGAAAACGCGAGGCTCTTTTTCCCTTCGGGCAATCCTTTCCCGCGATAGACGTCGAACACGCTCACGCTTTCCAGATTGAAGGCATTGTTGACCGCCCCGCGGGCGATTTTTGCGAGGGTTTTTTGAACCTCGGCAGCACCGACATGTTCGTCGATGACCAGAGCCAGATCGCGCAAGGCGGCGGGAAATAAACTGAAGGGCTGGAACCGTCGGTGCGCGGACTCCGCGGTGATTTTTTCCGGCAGCACGGCAAGAATTCCGGCGTAAACTTTTCCGTCGAGCCCGTAGGCTTTGACCATCGGCAAACTCAACAAACCGAAACGAGCGGACCACCCGTATTGCATGTCGCCCGCGACCGCCGAATGCCCGGCTTGCCAGCCGTAGAATGGATCTGTGATCGGCGAGAGCGGCTGTCGCGCGAGATCGATCCCCGCTGCATCAGCGAGCGTCTCAAGGTGTCGCTTCACCGAATAGAAATCGTCTGCTTCGCGCGCGAGCCATTCGCGCCGCGCAGGATCTTCCGCAATGACGAATCCCACGGCAACGCACTCGTAGTTTTGGCCGTTGCGCTCCACGAACACGCGCCCCGTTTCGAAAAGGCGCGAGGCAGCCACGCCACGGGAGCGATTGAGTTTCAAACTATCGAGCAAACCCGTGATCAGCGAAGCCCGCAGATGCGATTGGTCCTCGACGAAAGGATTCGCCAACGCGAGTTCGGCCGCGGCCGTTTGCGAGACCCACGTCTGCAGTTCCTTCGCCGATCGCAGCGTATAGTTGACGCACTCGTTGAAACGTTGACCGACGAGATAGTCGGCCACGCGACGGTTGAACTGCACGATCGGATCGTCTTCTCCCACCAGCGACGGAGCGAGCACCGGGGCGGCGGGAATTTTTTCCGTGCCGTACACGCGAAGAACTTCTTCGACCAGATCGATCGGCCGATCGAGGTCATCGCGCCAACTCGGGATCGAAACAGTCCAGGTCGAACTGCCGCCTTCCATCACCGGAGGCTCGGTTTCACGAGTGATCGAAAGCTCGAGCGCGCCGAGCGCGGCCCGCATGTCTTCGTCCGGAATATGGAAACCCACTTTTCGGCGAATGAATTCTGGTGAGACGACGATTTCACGCTCCCAAGGAATGTCCGCACCGACTTTGTGTACCGGTCCTGCGACCGTGCCGCCGGCGTTTTCCAAGATCAAATCCACCGCCCTTCCAAGAGCTTCGGCCAGGGTATGCGGATCGACTCCACGTTCGTAACGGTACGAAGAGTCCGACGAGAGCCCCAGCCGCTTGGACGTCCAGCGGATGGACTGTCGTTTGAAGTAAGCGACCTCGAGAACGATATCGGTTGTGGTCTCGTCCACCCCAGAGTTCTCGCCACCCATGATTCCAGCGATGACCACCGGTTTCGTCGCATCGGCGATGACTAGCATGCGGCTGTTTAGCACACGTTCCTTGCCATCGAGCGTAACGAGCTTTTCGCCATCCGCAGCGCGGCGGATGATGATTTTTTGCCCAGCCAATTTCTTCGCGTCGAACGCATGGAGCGGCTGGTTGTACTCCAGCATAACATAATTCCCGATATCGACGATGTTGTTGATCGGACGAAGGCCGACGGCGCGAAGGCGCTGCTGCAGCCAGTCGGGACTCGGAGCTATTTTGACACCCGTGATGACCGTGGCTGTGTAGAGCGGACAATCCTCCTCCGCATCGACCCGCACCCCCGCGAGCAAATCGGATCGCTCGGGCGAAGATACATGACGCTCGCTGAATTTGATTTCCGGGTAGGTGAAATCTTTTTTGAACCAGGCGGCGAGTTCTCGGCCGATGCCAATGTGGCAAAGGCAATCCGGACGATTCGGCGTGATTTCGATGTCGAAGACGACGTCGCCTGGGGGCAGCACCGCGTTGATCGGCGTGCCGAGTTCCGGGCGGTTTTCCAGGATAAGGAGACCGGCGGCGTCCTCGGCGACACCGATTTCTTTCGCCGAGCACATCATGCCGTCGGAGAGCTGCCCGCGAATTTTCGATTGTTTGATTTGAAAATCTCCGGGCAACACAGCGCCTGGAAGAGCAACCGGCACGCGATCGCCCACTTTGTAGTTTTGGGCTCCGCAGACGATCGTCTTCACTCCGCCAGCAGGCCCGATGTCGACCGTGCAAACCGAGAGCTTGTCCGCGTTCGGATGACGATCGCGCGTGAGCACTTCGCCGACGACCACGTTGTCCAATTTCGGCGCGCCCGTGCGGATGACCTGCTCAACCTCGAAGCCGAGGAACGTGATGGCCCGGCAAATCTCATCGACGGACGCGTCGAGAGGAAGATACGAGCGAAGCCAGTTCAGGGAAATTTTCATGAGAACGAATTTTAAACGCGATCCGCGTCACCAAATTTTGAATACGACTCAGGAGAACTGACGGAGGAAACGGACGTCGTTCTGATAGAAGTACCGAATGTCATCGATGCCGTAGAGCAGCATGGCGAGCCGCTCGAGCCCCATGCCGAAAGCGTAGCCGCTCCAGACGTTCGAGTCGTAGCCGACGCCTTCGAAAACGGTGGGATCGACCATCCCGCAACCGCCAATCTCGATCCACTCCTTATTTACCTTCGGCAAATGCTTCGCGCTCAGGTCGACCTCGAAGCTCGGTTCGGTGTACCCGAAGTAGTGTGGGCGGAAACGCGTTTTCGTATCCTTGCCGAGCAGTGAAGTGAAAATGTAATCCAGCAGAGCCTTCAGATCGCGCACGGTGACGTTCTTGTCGACGTAGAGGCATTCGAGCTGATGAAAATTCGCCGAGTGCGTGGCGTCGGTCGTATCGCGTCGATAGACCCGCCCTGGAGACACGATGCGGATCGGCGGCTGGCGCGACAGCATGGTGCGGATCTGCACGGAGGACGTATGGGTGCGGAGCAGATATTTTTCCTCCGGATTCTTCTTCGTGACATTGCCGAAGCGGGCGGAATCGCGGAAATAAAACGTATCTTGGGCATCACGCGCCGGGTGATCGGCGGGAGTATTCAGCGCGTCGAAACAATAGTATTCGGTTTCGACCTCTGGGCCTTCCACGACGGTGAAGCCGACGCGCCCGAGGATGCGGCACATTTCTTCACGGACGAGCGTGAGCGGGTGGAACGTGCCGGGAAGTGGATCAGGCGACGGCAGGGTCGGATCGATCGCGGCGCCGAGTTGGGCTTCGAGTTCCGCGGCTTCGAGACGTTTGAGGGCGTTGTCGAGCCAGCCCTGAAGTTGGAGCTTCGCCTCGTTGATCAACTTTCCCATCGCCGGACGCTGCTCTTTCGGCACGCCGCCCATTTGCTTCATCAGGGCCGTGAGTTCGCCGTTGGGTCCGACGTAGCGGGCTTTGGCGGCTTCGAATTCAGGGCGAGCCTTGAGTTGAGGAAGTTCTGCCTGGGCCTTGGTGAGCAGAGCAGAGAGTTGGTCTTGCATAGAGAAGAAACCTGCGCGGACAGCTAGAGAGATTTCACCCTGCGACGGACACGAAATTTGACCTGCGCAGGGGAGAAAAAAAGAAGGACGGCACCTCAATGATGAGGCCCGTCCTCCGGAGAGCGAAAAGGAGGCGAGCCGCCCGGGCTCGCGTTTTTCAGATTAGGCCTTCGCGGCGCTGGCCTTGGTCTTCAACGCGTCCTGGGCTTTTGCGACCAGGGCGTTAAAAGCGACCTCATCGCGCACCGCGAGGTCGGAGAGGACCTTGCGATCGAGCACGATATTGGCGGCTTTGAGACCTTCGATGAAGCGGCTGTAGCTGATGCCGGCATTGCGGCAGGCAGCGTTCAGGCGCACGATCCAGAGAGAGCGGAAATCGCCCTTCTTCTTGCGGCGAGCGGCATACGCATACTGCCAGGCATGCTGGACAGCTTCTTTCGCGTAGCGGTAGAGCTTCGACTTGTTGCCGAAATAGCCCTTGGCGTACTTGAGTACTTTTTTGCGGCGCTTGCGCGACGCGGGTGAGTTTGTGGCACGAGGCATGTTATTATATGTAGGTTAGTCGCCGGCGGGTCGCCTAAAGATCACCCGCCTGGCGAAGTTGAGCCGTTTAGAGACCGTGCGGGAGGCAGCGGAGGAGCGGCTGTGCATGGCCTTCGGCCACGAGCTTGTCACGAGAAGCACGACGCTTGGACTTCGTGCTCTTCGAGGCCAGCAAGTGACGAAAGCCGGGCGTGCGGCGCACGAGCTTGCCCTTGGCGGACAGCTTGAAGCGCTTGGCGACGGACTTTTTGGTCTTTTGCATGAGGAGCGGAAGACAACAGAGAACCGGCGCCCCTCTGGCAAGGGCAAATTGCGGGAAAATATCCTCGCGAACGAACACCGGAAAACGCGTTCGATACCTCACGAAAAGAACGCTCGTGTATCCTGTTTTCCAATACAAATGTCGAACCCAACTCCGGAGACGAAACCAGAAAGAATTTTGGGCGAATTGAAGTTGACAACGCGGCGGCCGATCTGAGTTGTTCGCGATCCGCATTTTCGGCTTCCTAGCTCAATGGTAGAGCAGCTGACTCTTAATCAGTTGGTTCGGGGTTCGAGTCCCCGGGGAGCCACCACTTTCCTGTTCTTTTAATACTCGCCTTAGCCAATTTTTGGCCGACGGCCTTTGCTTTTCAGTGCCGGCGTAGCTCAACGGTAGAGCACCTGTTTTGTAAACAGGCGGTTGCGGGTTCGAATCCCATCGCCGGCTCCATCGTTCACTCCCGCGACCCGATTTTTACTGCCTGGTGGTGTAATGGTAGCACAGCAGATTCTGAATCTGTTTGTCTAGGTTCGATCCCTAGCCGGGCAGCCACTTTCCCTCGAAAGGGTGAAGAGCAAAAATGCCGTTTGCATTGGGCGAGTTAATCTTGCTCTCTACCTCATCTCCAAGGCGTCACGCCTGGAATTCCGTACTGCCACTGCCCCTCTGCTTGTTTCCTGTAGTCTCCACTGCCTGCCGCCGTCCCGTTCTGTCTGGCTGCTCTCCCGTTTTTTCACGAAGAAACTCAGGGAACCGCACGGATTTGAAGGGCGTCATTGCGTTTTGGGTTTTATTTTCCGCCGGAGTTGCTGTTCTCCAGCGCGCCCACAAATTCTATTCCGAAATTTTTAAGAAACAGTTTTGTTTCGCGTTATCCCAGTAAAGCCCCCGTCCCCGGAGCCCCTCGTTTCGCGCTGCTGCGCGTCCCCTTTCACTCCCTAAAACTTCCTATAATCCTAAATCAATATGATCACCGCTAGCCTACCGATCGCCTTTGTGCTGTTGATGAACAAGACTCCGATGGAGCTCTTCCACGCTGGAGGCCCGATCATGTGGCCGATTCTGATTATCTCCTTCCTCGGTATTACGGTCGTGGTTGAGCGCCTGCTTTTCATCATCCGCGAAAATTCCAGCCGCGAGCCAGAGGTCGTCGAGAAGATGCTCGAGCGCGTTGAGCAGCGCGACTTCGAAGGCGCCATCCAGCTGGGCAAGAAGAGCAAGGACTTTGTCGCTCGCATCCTGACCTACGCCCTCACCCACCGCGAAAGCTCCCTCTCGAACGCCTTCATCCGCGCTTCCAATCAAGAGCTCAATCGCTTCAACCAGGGCATGGCGACTTTGGACACCGTCATCACCGCCGCTCCGCTCCTCGGTTTGCTCGGTACGGTTACTGGTATGATGCGCACCTTCGGTAACATGACCGGAGACCTCGCCGCCGCTGCTTCCGGTATCACCGGTGGTGTCGCCGAAGCTCTTATCGCCACGGCTTGCGGTCTCGCGATCGCCGTCACGGCCCTCCTCCCTTACAACTACCTGACCGCCCGCGCTGAAGAAGCCCGTCACGAAGTTGCCGACGTTTCGAACGCCCTCGAGCTGATCCTCAAGAAGGCCGAAGGCGCGATCTCCTGATCGCAGCAAGCGTTGTTTTTTCCCGGGCTAGCTGCCTTTCGCCGCTAGCCACTCTCTTTCAGTCCCTCTCATTTCCTACTTCTTATGGCCGGTTCATCTGGTGGTAGAACTGCAGGTGGCAAAAAGAAGGCGCGTATCGAGATCATTCCTCTGATCGACGTCGTTTTCTTCCTCCTCGCAACGTTCGTTCTCTTCACTCTTTCGCTCAATAAATCGGGCGGTCTGTCGGTCATTCTTCCGCAAAGTTCGACCGCGGAAGAGCGCGATCCAAACGGCGCTGTGACGATCTCGGTCACGCAGGAGGGCACCCTGGCCTGGGACAAAGAACCTATCTCTCTCGATGAGTTCATCACCCGTCTCCAGACCTACAAGCAGGTCGAGGCCAATCCCCGGGTTCTGATCAATGGCGACGAAAACGCGCTCTTTGCGCAGGCTCGCTACGTGTTTGACGAGGTGCGCAAGGCCGGAATCCAAAAGGTTCTGATCGAGACGCGCGTTAAGCCAAACATCTGAGATCAGCCTCCCACTCTTTACTTCATTTCAACCCAATTTTCCTATGGCCGGTGGCGGCGCAGCAGCTCCTCAAGGTAAAAAGAAAGCGCGTATCGAGATCATCCCGCTGATCGACGTCGTTTTCTTTCTCCTCGCAACCTTCGTCTTGTTCACGCTCTCGCTGAACAGAATCAAATCGGTTCCCGTCAACCTGCCGGTCGCTGCTCCTCCGTCGACGACCAAAGAGCCGGAAGAGCCCGTCATCATCCAGGTGTCAGACGTCGGCACGGTTTATTGGAATCGCGAACTTATCGGCATGGCGGAAGTCACGCCACGCCTCATTCAATACAAGTCGTCCACGCAAAACCCACGTATCCTGGTTTCCGGTGATGACCGCGCCAAATTCGGTCCAACCATCCAAGTCTTGGACGAGATTCGCAGCGCTGGGATCACGCAAGTTTCAATCGAAACGGCATACCGTGGCGCCGGCAAATAAGCGTCTATATCCATGCGTAGAGATTTAATCATAGCTATTCTCGTGTCGGTCCTCCTTCATGGCGGCGTCGCCATTGGCGGCGAACTCTTCAAAGGCGATAAGAAGAAAGTTGTCGTCAAAGAAGAGACTCCGACCATCGAACTGATCAAGATGCCGGAGATTCCGCCGGACGAGCCAGAACCGGTCGATAGTGAGCCCGCTCCGGACGTCTCGCCGATTGCCCCGCCAAGTCTGCAGGACACGATCGGCGTCGTACAGGTCGACTCCTTCGTCCAACAAATTCAGCCCCCGCCCCCGCCCAACATGGGCAAGCCGACTGGAGTGATCACGATTCCGACCGGCCCAATCCGTGGCGGCAGTGGTCGCGGTCTGGGTGACATTTTCGATCTCAAGAACCTCGATCAGATCCCGGCCGCAAAATTCCAGGCGAAACCGGCGTATCCTTTCGACATGCGTCGTCAGGGTATCAACGGCGACGTCACGATTCAGTTCATCGTCGATTCGAATGGCGACGTTCGTGATCCGATCGTGATCAAATCGAGCCATCGCGAATTCGAAGCGCCCGCGATCCAAGCCATTTCGAAATGGAAGTTCCGCCCAGGTCGTAAAGGCGGTCGTGCTGTAAACACCCGCATGCAAATCCCTCTCGTCTTCAGCCTGAACGATGAATCTTAATTCCATCTTCTCCCCGCTTTGTTTCGCTGCTCGCCGGGGTCTCAAGCCTCTGCTGGTTGCCTCTTTGATTCTCGGTCTTTCGGCGTCCGCGGTTGTCGCGCAGGACAATAAAGACGCGCCGAAAAAAGAGCTGTCGGACAAAGTTTCCGACGCCCTCTCCGGCCCGATCAAGACGGCGACCGAGGCCAAGAACCTGGCTGAGGTTCTCCGCCTGACCGATCAGTTGCTCGCGACTTCCGCGCCGAACACCTATGATCGCGCCGTCCTCATCGTGACCAAGGCTCAAACCTTGATTCAGATGAACAAGATGGGCGAATCGATCGCCCCTCTCGAAGAAGCTCTTCGCCTCGGCGACACCTATCAATTCTTCGACCAGACCGCCAACTTGGAAATGGTTTTGAACCTTGCCCAGTTGTACGGTCAACAAGCGCAAGAAACCAAGAAGCCGGACGAACAGCGGAAGCTTTACGCCAAGGCCTACACGTACGTTCGGCGCTGGCTGGACCAGTCGAAGACCCCGAATCCGGACATGGAGCAGTTCGCTGCTTCGATTCTCCTCAGTCAGGCCACGCTCACCGACAAGGTCGACCTCGGCTTGGTGAAGCAGGCTCAGGCCGAAGTCGAAAAGGGCATGCGGATGTCGGTCAAACCGAAGGAGCCGTTTTATGTGCTGCTCCTCGCCACCCTCCAACAGCAGGGTGACTACAAGCGGTCCGCCGACGTTCTGGAAATTCTGGTGAAGATGGCGCCGAACAATAAGTCGTACTGGCAGACGCTGGTGCAGACTTATCTCCAGCTCGCTCAGGCCGAGGGTGAAAGCCTCGACTATAATATCCTCGCCGTCATCGCCCAGGAACGCGCCCAGCAGTATGGCGCGATGAACACGCCGAAGGAGAACTACAATCTCGTCGCGATCTACTTCAACATTCACCAATACGAGAAGACGATTGAGCTTCTCGAAGCGGGATTGAAGAATGGCAGCATCCCGAACGAGCCGGCCAACTGGAATCTGCTGGCCATCTCCTATCAGCAGCTTCACCAGGAGGCAAAGGCCATCCAGGCGCTCACCAGGGCAACCAAGATTTTCCCGAAGCAGGGTTCACTGGATCTGCAGATTGGCCAGCTCTACTACTCGCTCGATAAGACGGCCGACGCGTTCAACTACACGAAGAGCGCATTGGCCAAGGGCGTCGACAAGCCTGGCCAATATTATGTGTTCCTCGCCTATCTCGGCTTCGAATTGAAGAAGTACGAGGAAGCGCTCGATGCCGCCAATCAGGCGATCAAGTTTGACCCCAATTCCAAAGACGCGCACCGCCTGCTGGACGCCATCAAAGACGCCATCAAGGAACGTGACGCAGCTAAGAACCAGCCAGCTTAAACCCTGTTTATGAAGAAAGCTTACTTCCTAGTCCCATTCATCGGCGTTATCGTATTCGGTGTATTCTACTGGAACGCCCAGTCGAATCTCGCGGCCAAAGAGGCTGCCGAAAAACACCACCGGGAAGAGATCAAACAAAAGAAGCTTCAGGACGAAGTAGCCGCGCGCCAAAAGGCGTACGAGGCCGCCGTCGTCCAAGCCGAACTTCGCAAGAAGCAAAAGGCCGAACGCGAAGCAAAGGAGCAGGCCGATCGCGAAGCTCGCGAGGCCCTCGTCGCTGAACGTGAGAAGATGTTCCGCGAGCAGGAAAAGCTCGCTCGCCAAATCGAGCGGCAGAATAAAGATCTCTCCACCGAGAAGGAAGAAATCGCCAAAATCGAAGAACAAAAGCGCAGCTATCTGGCCGAGCAGGAATTCCTCAAGTCCTATGTGCATCAAGCTGAGACCAATCAGAAGAGTCTCGAGGACGTCCTGAACAAGATCGCCGCAGCCGATAAAGCTGCTGCCGATGCCGCCAAAGCCGCAGCCGCCGCGAAAGCCAAATCTTAATAATAGAACATGAATCGATCCTACGTCATCGTTCCGATCGTCCTGATCGCCCTCTTTAGCTTTTTCTACTGGCAGTTCATGAGGACTGCCGCAGATAAAGAGCGTGCTCACCAAGAGCAGATTGCTCACGAAAAAGCCGAGGCGGACAACAAGAAGAAGCTCGCGGAGCAAAAGGCGGCCGAAGACGCGCGGAAGCGCGATATGGAGCGCGAAGCCGAAGAGAAAAAGAAGGCTGAAGAGCGCAAGGCAAAGTACGACGCAGACATCAAGCGTATCCGCGACGACATCGCGAAGTACACCGCCCAAGCCAACGATTTCGCCAAGCAGTCAGCGAAGCTCGACCAGGATTTGACCAACGCTCGCGCAGCGAAGGACAAAGCAAATCGCGAAGCATTTGATCTGCATAAGCAGGTCGAACGCGCTCAGGTCGACAAGCGCACCGCCGAGTTCGAAATTCAACGCCTGACGGACATGATCGCCCGCCGCGCGTCGGAAAGCAGCATGGCCCGCGGCCCCGTCGTGGCGGCCACCGAAGGCAACTCGGGTAACTCCAAGTAAGCCCAATCAACTTGTGCAAAACCGCAGCCGAAATGCTGCGGTTTTTTTGTGCCCGCACAGCACGATCAATCGGGTCCGCCAACAATGATCCGGGCGCCGCGTTTGTAGGTGAAATACGAATACACCCAGGCGAAGAAGACCGAGACCCGGCTTCGAAAGCCCACAAGAAAAATCAGGTGCACGCCAAGCCAGGTCAGCCAGGCGAGCAGGCCTGAAAATCTGAGCTTACCGACCATGGCCACAGCGGCTGAACGACCAATGGTCGCCATGCTGCCTTTATCCCAATAGCCGAACGCAGGCCGCTCCTGCGGGGCCTTAATTCCTTTGGTCAACTCGGCCTCGATTACTTTCGCGGCATGTTCGGCCATCTGCATCGCCGCGGGCGAAACGCCCGGCACCGTCTTGCCATTCTTGTCGACCAAACTGGCTATGTCGCCCGCCGCGTATGCCTCGGGATGGCCGGGAATGCTGCAATCCGGCAAAACTTTGATCCGTCCCGCTCGATCCACTTCAACACCGAGTTGCTTGGTCAAGGGCACGGCACCTACTCCCGCGCCCCAAAGAATGTTTCCAGCGCGAAGCGACGTGCCGTCGGCAAACACGATTTCATTTTCTTTGATGTCTTGAACCCTGGTCGAGGTCCGCACTTCGACACCAAGCTTCTCGAGCTGTCTTTGCCCACTGGCGGAAAGCTCCGGCGGAAACTGCAGGAGAATTCGGTCAGCGCCTTCCACGAGGACCACATGCGCACGAGTGGGATCGATGTGATCGAAATCCTTTCTCAACGCCGTACGCGCCAATTCCGAGACCGCTCCCGCCAGTTCCACGCCCGTCGGGCCACCTCCCACGACCACGGTCGTGAGAAGCTCTTTGCGTTTCGCTTCATCCGGTTCCGTTTCCGCCTTTTCGAAAGAGAGCAGCACTCTCCTTCGGATGAGCAGAGCATCATTGAGCGATTTGAGACCTGGCGCGAACCGCTCCCATTCGTTGTGGCCGAAATAGCTCGTGACCCCGCCAAGGCCAATGAGCAGGTAGTCATAATCCAAAACACTGTGATCCAGCGTGACCTTGCGTTGGTTCAAATCGATGCCCTTCACCTCTCCCATGATCACCGTGAGATTCGGTTTTTTCGCCAGAATCGCCCGAATCGGCTGCGCGATATCGGGCGCCGCGAGACCAGCGGTGGCCACCTGATACAGCAGCGGCTGAAACAGATGATGATTCTGCCGATCCACAACGGTGATCCTTGCCAGGTGAGACGGGAATTTTTTGCAGAAACTCAGACCGGCGAAACCCGCGCCCAAGACGACGATATGAGGTAAACGTTTACCCGATTCTGCATTCATGGCGGGACAAGATTACCCACCTTTCTGTCGAAGGAAACGCGGCGAGCTAGTTTGAGGCCCTCCACTCGGCGCGCTAAAATCTGGCCTGTTGCTCAGGCGCCGGACCAGATTTTCACTTCTCCCCAACGCACGGATCTCTACTCTGGAACTCTTTTTTGAAAACGCCGCAGAACATTCAGATCATCGGAAACGAAGTCGCGATCGCGTGGAGCGATGGCTCGGAGAGCTATTTCACGGGACCTACCCTTCGAGCCGCTTCACCGTCGGCGGAGACGCGAGGCGAGAAAGATATCTTTGGCCAGCAATACGGTGGCTCAGAGGCGAAAGCATATCCCAATGTGCAGGTCGTCGGCTGGGAGCAGATCGGAAACTATGCCATCCGCTTCGATTTCAGTGACGGCCATCGCACTGGAATCTACAGCTACGACTATTTGGCGAACCTGGATCGACATTCTTAGGTTGCGCATTTCAGCGAAGCGAAATCCGCAACCGTGTCTCCAGCGATCAAGCCTCCAACCACATTAATTTTTCCATTTCGATTTCCCATGTCCTTTCCCGCTCGCACTAATACCGCCGAGATTGAGCTCGGCTCCACGCTCCAGCCAAAATTCGGCTCCGATGGGCTGATTCCTTGCATCACTCAGGATATCACCAGCGGTGAAGTCCTGATGTTCGCCTTCATGAACGCGGAATCGCTCGAGCACACGTTGCGCACCCGCAAAGCCACGTATTGGAGCCGCTCACGTCAGAAGCTCTGGGTCAAAGGCGAAGAATCCGGCAACGTCCAAATCGTGAAAGAGCTCTACGCCGATTGCGACCAGGACGTGCTCCTGATCAAGGTCGAGCAAACCGGCGCGGCCAACGCATCGTGCCACAACGGATACAAATCCTGCTTCTACCGTAGGCTGGCGAAGCTCGACGATCCGTCGTTCAAACTCGAATTCACGTCGTCCCCGCTCTTCGACCCGAAGACGGTCTACAAGAAAAAGTAAGCCGTTTCAGATCGTCGCGCCCGGCGCCATGCCACGTTCGCTTTTTGCGGCGAACGTGAGGATGCGCTGAATCTCGTCGGAATTTGCTTCAGGGTGCTCGCGCAGTTTTTCAAGAGCCTGCGTGCGATTCAGTCCCTGACGGAAGAGCAAACGGTAAATCTGTTTCACGCGCTCGAGCTGTTCGGGCGTGAAGCCCTTGCGCTCCAGGCCGACTTTGTTGAGCGAACGAATGACCGCGGGCTGTCCGTCCGCGATGAAAAAGGGTGCGACGTCCTGCACGACCTTGGCATAGCCGCCGACCATCGAGTACGCGCCGATGCGGCAGAACTGGTGAATGCCTGAGACCGCGCCGAGCGTGACGTAATCCTCAACGATCACGTGGCCGGCAATCCCCACGCTGTTGCTCGTGACGATATGGTTTCCGAGATGGCAGTCGTGCGCGACGTGCGTGTACGCGAGAAGATTGTTGTCGTTTCCGATGACGGTGTAGTCGCCGTCATTCGTTGCCGCGTGAATGCTGACGTATTCCCGGAAAACGTTTCGATCGCCGATGCGCACGCCCGGATTGCCGCCTTTGTACTTCAGGTCCTGCGTCTTGGCTCCGACGCTGGCATACGGATAAATTTCGCAGGCTTTTCCGAGCACCGTGTTTCCTTCGACCGACGCGTGATGGTGCAGCACACAGCCGTCGCCAAGCCGGGCATGCCCGCCGACGTAGGCAAAGGCACCGATGCGGACGTCGTTGCCCAATTCGACCGTCGGTTCGATGACGGCACTGGGGTGAATGAACGATGCCACGTCAGACCTCTTCGTTGCTGTCGACCACCGCGAACATCAACTCGCCGGACGAAACAACCATGCCGTCGACGGTGCAGTTGCACTCGGCGACGCCGATCTTGTTGCCGCGATTTTTGGTGAGTTTCGCATTGATCACGATCTGGTCACCAGGGCGGACCGCCTTGCGGAATTTCACCTTATCACAACTCATGAAGAAGGCCGTTTTCCCTTCGTTGGAGGTGCGGCGCAGCATCAATATCCCCGCGGCCTGGGCCATCGCTTCGATCTGAAGCACGCCCGGCATGACGGGATTTTGAGGAAAGTGTCCCTGAAAAAAAGGCTCGTTGATCGTGACGTTCTTGATCGCGACGAGTTCATCCTGGCCAATGAACTCCACTACCCGATCCACCATGATGAACGGATAACGGTGCGGCAGCGTGTCGAGCACGCGGCGGATGTCCAATGACGTTTCGGTCGGAAGGACGATCGTCGGCCGCGGCTTTTTCTTTGGGCCTTTTTTCCGCTCCTCGAGTTTTTCCCAGAGTTTTTTGGTGAGCTCGGAATTGATCGCATGGCCGGGTCGCGTGGCGACAATGTGCGCCTTCAACGGCATACCCAGGAGCATGATGTCGCCGATGATATCCAATATCTTATGGCGGACGAACTCGTCTTTGAATCGCAGCGGCTCCTTCGAGAGAATCTTGTCGCCCTTGATAACAACGGCGCAGTCGAGGCTGCCGCCCTTGATCTTGCCGAGCTTCACCAACTGCTCGATCTCCTCGTAAACCGTGAACGTCCGCGACGCCGCGATCTGCGTCATGTAAACGTCGGGATCGATATCGAGCGAAAGATGCTGGGTGTGGACCCCTCGATCGTCCGATGACGTGCAGGAAATTTTCAGCCCGTCGCTCGGCAATGCGATGATCGAGCGATCCCCGTGCGTCACTGAGATTGGCTCATCGAGGATGAAATATTCGCGCTCGGCATCCTGCTCCACCGGATCGCCCTCGATGATCATATTCACGAAGGGCTTCGCCGAGCCGTCCATCACGGGGGGCTCGCTGGCGTTGATTTCGATGACGACATTGTCGATGCCGCAGCCGTGCAATGCGCTGAGCACGTGTTCGACCTGATTGATCTTGGCGTGGCCGGAAGTGATGGCGGTGTTACGCACCAAATCGGTGATCAAATCCACACGGGGTTTGATCTCAGGCTGGCCGTTGAGATCGACGCGCTTGAAAACGATTCCGTGGCCGGCGGCCGCCGGTTTCATCGTCAGAGTGACCGCTTCGCCAGTGTGCAATCCAGTACCTTGGACTGACACTTCGCGCGTCAGAGTGCGTTGCTTCATAGAATATTTGGCGCGAAGTCTCAGAGTTGAAACACAAAGGGCAAGCGCGTAGATCGAACGCGCCCTGGAGGCATAAATAACCGACAGTTTCGCGCCTGAAATTCAATCGGTCCGACTTCTAAGCGCCTCCGTATTGGCCGCTTCGTAGAAGTAAGCTTTACAGGCGCTCAACTCGCGATCGCACTAATGACCTTTCTCCCGAATTAGATCGGTCACCCCCTGGCCCAGCATCATCCCCATTGTCCTATGTCGAGTCCTACTGCCTCGTTTTCGGAGCGTATCAGCAACTACCGTTGGGTTGTCTGCGCGCTGCTCTTCTTCGCCACGACGATCAACTACGTCGACCGTCAAATCCTCTCGTTGATCAAGGAAATCCTCGACCAGAAACTTCAATGGTCGAACGAAGATTTCGGTCGCGTGAACGGCGCGTTTCAGGGCGCGTACGGCATCGGCCTTCTCGCCTTCGGGTGGTTCATCGATCGCTTCGGCACGAAGATCGGATACGCGACGTCGATCGCGGCGTGGAGTCTTGCGGCGATTGGGCACTCGCTCGTCGCATCGGTGAGTGGATTTTTCCTGGCTCGTATTTCGCTCGGTTTGGGCGAAGGCGGAAATTTCCCCTCTGCCATCAAAGCGACGGCGCTTTGGTTTCCCAAAAAGGAACGCGCGCTCGCGACTAGCATTTTCAACTCCGGCACCAATGTCGGAGCGATCGTCGCCCCAGTCATGGTGCCACCGATCGCGTTTCACTATGGATGGCCTGCTCCTTTCTTCCTGGCGGGCTGCGCTGGCTTGCTCTGGCTCTTCTTCTGGGTGCCGATGTACAACATTCCGCGGCGCGCCAAGCAGGTTAACCAGGCTGAGCTCGACTATATCGAGAGCGACATAGACGAACGCGCAGGAGACGCGGCGGAATCGGCCTTCCGGGCTCCTACCTCAGCGTGGTCATTCGCTGGCCGTTCGCCGCGGGCCTCTCTCTGGGGCGTGGGCCTGGCATTGATTGGCTTGAGCATCGTCGTGGCTTTCGTGGTCGCGGACCTTTTCACCGTCCTCAAGACAGTAGGCGTGGTCATCAACATGACGCTGTCCCTCGCCTGGACGGCCATCGCATTGTGGCTCGTCGTGGCCCTTCAAGTGCGGCGTCGGCATGATCTCGGAAAAGGCGGAGCCGGTGTCGCGTGGAATGTCGTGATTGGTCTCCTTGTCGCGATCGGAATCGGTTACTACTCCCTTAGTGGCGAGGGGACGAATCCGAACGACTGGCTGAAGCTGGTCGTCATGGTCCCGACCATCATCATGGTGGTAGGACTTCTCACGCTTGGTTTTTCCGACAGCGCGGCTGGCTCAAACAACTTTGGCGCCCCGGTAAGAAATCCGGGACTGCTGGGTTATCCCCAAACCTGGTCCTTCATCGTCGCGAAGTTCATGACGGACCCGATCTGGTGGTTCTTCCTGATTTGGCTGCCAGACTATTTCAAGGCGAGCCGCGGACTGGATATCAAACACAGTTGGCTTCACATCACCACGATCTACGTCCTGATCACGATTCTCAGCATCGTCGGCGGCTGGCTCACGGGCTATCTATCGAAGCGCGGCTGGACCGTAACTCGGGCACGCAAAACAGGCATGTTCATTTACGCCTGCTGCGTGGTGCCCATCCTCGGCGTGAGTTACGTCGGTGATTGGGCGGCAGTGCTCCTGATCGCGCTGGCTGGATCCGCTCACCAAGCTTGGTCGGCCAACCTCTACACGACGGTTTCGGATATGTTTCCCAAGCGGGCCATTGCCTCGATCACGGGTATCGGCGGTTTGGCCGGCGCATTCATGGGAATCTATTTTCCGATCTATTGCGGGCACATCCTGGATCGATTCAAAGCGAACCCCTCCCACGGCTACGCGGTGCTCTTCTCGATCTGCGCTTTCGCCTATCTGGTGACATTCGTAATTCACCACATTCTCGCTCCGAAATTCGTGCCGATCAAAGTGCCGGAAGCGACCGTCTGAGAAGGAGGTTTTCCGAACACGCCCGCGGCTTGACACGGCTGCGGGCGGCAGCTTACTCCAACACCTTTTCAGAACTCAAAGAACTGTTTTTTGCCATGCCCGCAGCTAACGATATCCGCAAAGGCCAAGTCATTAAATACAACGGCGAGCCCCATCTGGTGATGGAGACGCAGCATCGTACTCCGGGTAATCTTCGCGCTTTCGTGCAGATGAAAATGCGCAATCTGCGTTACGGGAAATCGCTCGACCAACGTTTCAATTCCACGGACACCGTCGAAGTTCTTTCCACCGATAAACGCACGCTCGAGTTCAGCTACGCGGATCGCGACACCTTCGCGTTCATGGATCCGGAGAGTTTCGAAACTGTTGAGCTCAGCGCAAATTTGGTCGGCGACGCGAAAAACTACCTCACGGCAAACGGCAAAGTTGAAGTTCTCTTTGTCGACGAGAAGCCGATAACGATCGATCTGCCTTCCGCCGTGACGCTCAAAGTGATCGAGAGTGCTGAAGGCATCAAAGGCGACACCGCGTCGAACGTGCAGAAACCCGCCACCCTCGAAACCGGCCTGGTTGTCCAGGTTCCGCTCTTCGTCAAAGAGGGCGAACTGATCCGGGTCAGCACCGCGGACGGTTCCTACCTCGGCCGCGCCTGAGCTTCCGATTTTTCAAAAAACAAAACCCGCAGCCGAATCGCTGCGGGTTTTTTGTTTTTGAAAAAGCACCCGAATTCCGACGCTCAAACAGGCGCGGTGATTGGTTCACCGGCCTTGATCGCGGCGACCGCGGCAGCGTAGCGCGCCTCGAAATCCGCTGGGCCATCAACCGTGATCCCGAGATCCCGGAGCAGACCGTCGCGCAATCCATAAATCCAGCCGTGAACGGCCAACTCCTGTTTCCGCGCCCAAGCATCTTGAACGATGGTGGTGCGGCAGACGTTCTCCACTTGCTCGACGACGTTGAGCTCGCAGAGGCGATTGGTCCGAACGTGGCCGCTGCCCTGCGCATTAATACAATCGGCATGTTTCACGCGCACATCCTGCACGTGGCGGAGCCAATTGTCCGCCAAACCAACTCGTTCGCAGCGCAAGGCGGCGCGCACGCCACCGCAACCATAATGGCCACAGACGATAATGTGCTTAACTTTGAGCACATCGATCGCGAATTGCATGACCGAGAGGCAATTGAGGTCGGAGTGAACAACGACGTTGGCGATGTTGCGGTGAACGAATATTTCGCCGGGCAACAGCCCCATCAATTCGTTTGCCGGAACACGGCTGTCGGAGCAGCCGATCCATAAATATTCTGGAGACTGCTGGCGCGCGAGTTTCAGGAAAAACTCGGGATCTTTGGCGCGAATGCCTGCGGCCCATTCGCGATTGCGGGCGAACAAGGAATCCATCTGTCCCATAGGCCTTCAATGCTCCATCCACAGCCGCGCGTGTCCACATTTAAGGCAAGGTATGAAGGAAGAAGTAAGAATGCAGCATGGGCTCACGCGCGCTTCGCGCGCAAATGAAGAAGGATGGATGAAGAATGCAGAAGGCGCCGTGCCGCCAGGCGGCTCTACTTCCGCCTTCAGTCATTCTACATTCTTCCTTCTTCATTCTTCCTTAGCGCGCGATCCTTCGCGCGCGTCAGACCACCCTGCTCCAAAGGAGCTTCAGATAGCGGCTCTCGAGGCAATTCGAGTAAATGGGATGGTCCGGCCCGGCGCCGGTGCGATCGAAGAACTGAAGACGCCGATGCTGGCGATGCGCGGCTTTGATGACGTGCTGTTCAAAGTCTTCGAGACTGAGCAAACCGGAACATGAGCACGTGACGAAGATGCCGCCGGGTTTCACGAGGGAAATCGCAAGCTGATTCAGATCTTCGTACTTTTGGCGGCCTTCCCAATTTCCACTCTCGTCCCGGGTAAAAATAAACTTCGGCGGATCGAGCACGACCACATCCCATTTCTCGCCGTTCTGGAGCATTTGCCGGGCATAGGCGAACGCGTCTGTATGAACCCAGCGGATACGCGCCTGATTCAGGTTGGCGTTCCGCTTGCCCTGCTCGATCGCCTTTTCGTCGAGGTCAACCGCGGTGACTTCCTCTGCCCCGCCGAGTACTTTTGCACAGATCGAGAAACCGCCAGTGTAGGAACAGAGATCGAGCACTCGCGCCCCCTTCGTGAAACGCGCAATGGCTTTTCGGTTTTCGCGCTGGTCGCAGAAAAAGCCGGTTTTGTGCCCCTCGGCGAAATCCACTTCGTAGCGGATGCCATGCTCCTTGATTTTCACGAGTCGCGGGGCGGCGGCGTTCGTCTCGTTGAAGGTCGACGGTTTTATTCCCTCCAAACTTCCGAGATCATGATCCACGTGAATCCGGGCGTACTTGGTGCCGGCGAGTTCATGGAGCAACGGCAGCCAGCGATTCAGGCGAACCGCTACTCCGTAGCTGTAGAGTTCGCAGAAGAGCGTCTCACCGTATCGATCGATCGTCAGCCCGCTGAGACCGTCGCCGTCGGAATTTATCAAACGATAGGCGTCGGTGTATTCGTCGAGTTTGAAGAGATCGCGGCGCAGGGCGACAGCGCGGCGCAGAGCAATTTCGAAATAACTTTCGTCGAAAGGATCGGAGCCGTGCGCGACGACGCGCAGCGGAATTTTCGCCCGTGGATTGTACAAGCCCGCGCCGAGGCGCTGTCCGGCTTTGTCGTAGACCGTGACGAGGTCGCCCGGTCTGGCGTCGTCGGAAACCTGACCGAGGAGGCGCGGAAAGATGGCGGGCTGAAAGGTGAAATATTTCAACTGAGCCCACGGTTTCGCCCACTGCGAGCGGTCGATGGGCGCGGCGGCTGCCGCCGGTTTCGATTCATTCATAGGTCGGTCAGTTTATCACGAGCCACGCCGAATACACAGAAATGAAAAACCACTAATCCAGACCGGTCGACACGGCGTGCGTGTGGACCGGCGGATTAGTGGTTTGAGATGGTCGCTAGTTCGGAGCGGAAACGCGAGCGTTGGCCGTATTCAGAATTACGCTACACGCTCGACGACGAGCGGCGGCGGAGTTGGCCGTTTTGGCGCGAGGCGGTAGGCGTTCTTGAAGTATTCGAGAGCCTGTTCGAGTTTCGCCTCGTCGTTGTAGTGAATCATCATGAGCGGCTCGCCCTGTTTCACCTGGGTGCCGACCTTTTTGATTTCGGAAACGCCGACAGAGTGATCGATCTTGTCGCCTTCCGCTTCTTTACCGGCGCCGAGGAGATGCACGCCGCGCGCAATCATCGCCGCGTTGATCGTGTGCACATAGCCGCGCTTCGGGGCCGGGAGTTTGCGGATATGTTTCGCCTGCGGGAATTTTTCCGGATGGTCGATGAACGACGGATCGCCGCCCTGGGCTTTGACCAGCTCCTTGAATTTTTCGAGGGCCGAGCCGTCCGTGAGATGACGCTGCACGGTTTGCTTGGCCGACAAAGTCGAACCCGCGACGCCGGCGAGACGGACGATCTCCATGCCGAGTTTCAGCACGAGTTCCTTCATGTCTTCCGGTCCTTCACCCTTGAGGAGTTGAATGGCCTCCTTCACTTCGAGCGAGGTGCCGACCGTGTCCCCGAGCGGCTGATTCATGTCGGTCACCAGCGCGACACAGCGGCGCTTCATGGAGCGACCAACGCGTGTCATGGAGCGAGCGAGCTGTTTGGCCTGCTCGAGATCTTTGATGAAGGAGCCGTTGCCCCATTTCACGTCGATCACCAAACCTTCGGACCCCTCGGCCAACTTCTTGGAAAGAACGCTGCCCGTGATGAGCGGCAGGCTCGGGATCGTGCCGGTTTCCTTGCGCAGCTCGTAAAGCTTTTGATCGGCCGGAGCGAGATCCTCGGTCTGCGCAATGATCGCGCCGCCGATGCGAGCGAGTTGATTTGAAAATTGTTCGTTCGACTGCGCGCCCTTGAAGCCGGGGACAGCTGCGAGTTTCTCGAGCGTGTTGACCACGTAATCGTGCTCCACGCCGCACATCATCGGAACGACCACGCCGCTCGCCATCGCGAGAGGGACGAGCACGAGAGACGTTTTATCGCCCACGCCGCCTGTGGAATATTTATCGATCTTCGGTTTTGCGATGTGCGAGAGATCGATGACCTCGCCCGAAAGCATCATCTCCTCGGTCAAATCGGCCGTCTCCTGCGCCGACATGCCTTGGAAGTAGATGGCCATCGCGAGCGCCGCCAATTGGTGCTGCGGCATCTCTCCGTCGAGCGTGCTGTCGATAATATATCGAATCTCTTCTTGGTTGAACTCGCCACCGTCGCGCTTTTTCTCGATCAGGAATTCGAAGGACGGCTTGATAAACCTCCGGGGAGGCAGAGTGCGTTTTGTCATGAGTGAGCTTGAGAAGTGCGGTCGCTTTCGGCGGGCCGCAAAGTTTACGAGCCAATCATTCGAGAGTGAAATGTCGAGCCTAATCTCCTGGGGAAACTGTCTTCACGGTTTGAATACAACCGTGAGTTCTCCCTCGAAAATCGGGTCTTGCAGCGTCGCGCAGCGACCGTGTGACTGAACGAATGCCGGTCTCCTTCAATCTAGCCGCCGATGTGGAAGCAGCTCTCGTCAACGCCGCCAAAACGGCGGGGATCGAGGGACAAAACTTCGAGCCCGACGTCCGCACGGCCGACCCGCGGCATGGCGATTTCCAGGCGAACGGCGTGCTGGCCTTCGCCAAGCGCCAGAAGCAAAACCCACGCGCTGTCGCTGAGAAAATCATCGGAGCGCTCGACGCGGAAACACGGCGCAAGTTCGCGGTGAGCATAGCTGGGCCGGGCTTCATCAATTTCGCGATTGCCCCCGCCACCCTGCTCGAATGGCTGCGCGCGTATGGCTCAGAAGCCACGCTAGAATCCGGCGCCGCCACCGCGTACCAGGGTCAAACCTGGGTGGTTGACTACAGTTCGCCAAACACGGCGAAGCAGATGCACGTCGGCCATCTGCGCTCCGCCGTCATCGGTGAAGCCATCTGCCGCTTCCTTGCCTTCAGCGGAGCAAAGGTCATTCGCGACAATCACCTCGGCGATTGGGGCACCCAATTCGGAAAATTGATCTACGGCTACAAGCGCTGGGCCAACGCGCAAGCGATGCAGAGCGACGCCATCGAGGAACTCGAGCGCCTCTACAAGCTCGGCAACGAAGCCACGCCCGACGGCTCGCCGGCGCTCGAGGAAGCGCGGCAGGAACTCGTGAAACTCCAAAACGGCGACCCGGAAAACCTCGCCCTCTGGCAAAGCTTCACGGAAGCGAGCCGGCGTGCCTTCGACCAAGTTTATCGGCGTCTTGGGATCACGTTCGATCACTACCTCGGCGAGAGCTTCTACAACGACAAACTCGGCCGCGTTTACGACGAACTCCAGGCGCTGAAAATCGCGGAGGAAAGTCAGGGCGCGCTTGTCGTTTTCCATCCCGAACACCCGCGGTTTGCGAAGCAGCCATTCATCATTCGCAAGGCCGATGGCGCGAGCAACTATGGCTCGACCGATCTCGCGACGGCGCTGTACCGGGCTGAGCATTTTCACGCGGACGGCATCGTGGTCGTGACCGACTTCCGCCAAGCGGACCATTTCGAGCAGCTCTTTCTCACCGTCGAGAAATGGTTCAAAGCGACGAATCGTCGGTTGCCAAAACTGAACCATGTCACGTTCGGCGCCGTGCTGGGCGAAAACGGCAAGCCTCTCAAAACACGCGACGGTGGCACGATCCGTTTGAAAGACCTTCTCGACGAAGCCGAGGAGCGCGCGCTTGCGGTCGTAAAGGCCAAGAACGCCGAGCGCAACGAGAGCGAACGTTTCTCGGACGAAGAGTGCCAGGCAATCGCGCGCGTCATCGGAATCGCCTCGATCCAATACGCGGACCTTTCGCAAAACCGCTCCAGTGACTACGTTTTTTCGTGGGAAAAGATGTTGAGCCTGGAAGGCAACACCGCCCCCTACCTGCTCTATGCCGTCGCGCGCATCTATAGCATTTTCCGCCGGGCCAATCTCGGTTCGCCCAGCGAAACACAAGCGTGGGAAGCCGCCGCGACCGCGCCGGAGACGGAGACCGAGATCACGCTGGCTCGGAAGCTCACGAAGTTTCCCGATGCTCTGGCGCTCGCGACGAGCAACCTGCGCCCGCATTTTCTCTGCACCTATCTCTACGAACTGGCCGGAGATTTCAGCGGTTTCTACAACGCCGATAAAGTTGTCGTCGACCAACCAGAAGTCCGCGCCCGGCGCGTTTTGCTCTGCGCGCGCACGCTGCTTGTATTGGAATCAGGACTACATCTGCTCGGCCTCAAGACTTTGACGCGGATGTGAGCAAAGGATTGTTTTACCTGCGAATCACGCGCACGCCGCGAAAGCGCGGGTAAAAAATTTCCTCGTTTCGCCATTTGGCTGAGCCTCAGGACAAAACGCTTGCGACGCTAATCGCAGAGAACCAAATTCGCCGCATCCCCAATGGCCACGCAGGAATTCTACATCCGCACCGCGTCGGAGACTGAAGCGCATGGTCCGTTTACCCAGGAGCAACTCGTCTCCCTGGCCGAAGCCGGCAAGGTCGATCCTCAGACGCTTTATTACGAAGCAACGACCGAGCAATGGGTCGCGATCGGCAGCAATCTCGAGCTGAAGGCTCAAGTTTTCCCCGAGAAGAAACGCCTCACGATCAAGCCGAAGGATCGCGTGGCGACGTTGAACGACGGTCCTGACACGAGCCCTCCCATCACCGTCACGGACATGCTCGCCGCCGCCGAAGGGCGCACATCCGAGACCAAGGGCAAGGCCGACAAGACGGAGATCATGGAAAAGGCCGCGCGTCTCGGACGCTATGCGACCATCGTGATGCTGTTGATCAGCGCCATCTCCCTGCTGCTTCCTTCGATCGATGTGATCGCCGCGATGGAATGGGGGAAACTGGTTTACGTGCCCTATGTTTACCTCGGCGCGGTGGATTTCATCCTGGTGCTGGTGCTCCTGCTCGGCGCCGTATCGGCGTATCCATTTATTCGATTCAGAGCGATGCTGGGCATTGGTTTCCTTGGGCTGATTTTCTGGAGTCAGGGTCAACTCGTGCCGGTGATCGCTGTCGCCGCCGGCTCCATCGGGATCTATCTCACCACAGTCTTCGTGAGCTACGTCGGCTTGGGGTTATCCGTCGGTCTCGGCCTGGCCGGGATGATTGGATTCGCCTATTACATGCTGACCTGACCGGCCCTGCCGGTTCATTTTATGCAGCCGCGCCGATCGCTAAGCTGGCAACGGCTGAAGCACCTTTATCACAAGGAAATTTGGCAGAGCACGTATCTGCGTGAACGCTCGTTGCGCGGCGCGTCCTATGCCTTCCTGCGCGTGCTTTCCATCACGCTCACCGGACTCAAGGAAACGCGCGCCACAAGCCGCGCCGCCGCGCTCAGCTTCAACACGCTTCTGGGCCTCGCTCCGCTCATCGGGATCTCCGTCCTCGTCGCGAGCTTCGCTCTGGGGTCGAACAACACCGCGCTGATCACGCAAAAGCTCAATGAGCTGATCCGTTTCATCGCGCCTCAGGTGGCGCATTACGAAGACGTGCCGCCCACGGGCATTCCGCCGAGTCAGTCTCCCGCAAGAATCGCGAACGGCGCCTCGGCCAAAAACACCTCCGGCAAGAACACCAATCAACTCGCGGTCAATCCGGAGCTGATCAACTTCATCAACAACTCCATCTCCGCGACACGCACGAGCGCCGGCGGACTCGTCGCCACCGCTTCGATCATCATCATCGTCCTGATCTTGTTCACCTCGGTGGAGCAGGCTTTCAACGACATTTGGGGCGTGCGACGCGGCCGATCGTGGCTCGTTCGCATCGTCTCGTACTGGACGATTCTCACGTTGGGCGCGGTCGTGTTTTTCGGTGCGGTCGGCGCCCTCTCCGCCGCAACCTTCATCAGTTTTTTTCGGGAAAACCTGCCGTTTGGCAGTGAGGTGGCAAAGGTGGTGTCGTGGTCGTTGCCCGCCCTTTCCATTCTCCTCGTCGTTATCATCCTTACGCTGTTCTATCGCTTCATCCCGAACACGCATGTGTTTTGGCGCGCAGCCTTGGTCGGGGGCGTGATCGTGGCGCTGCTGCTGGTCCTGAACAACGTTCTAGCCTTCTCCTACGTGCGCCGCGTCGACCTCACCCGAAGCCTGTACGGATCCCTCGCGATGCTACCGGTGCTAATGCTCGGGCTGTACGTTTTTTGGCTCTTCGTGCTGGTCGGCGGGCAGATCAGCTACGCAGTTCAGAATGTTCATTTCCGCAATAGCCAGGCCGCATGGAGCAATTTGAGCGAGGCCACGCGGGAGCGGTTGACGCTGATTGTCTTTCTCACCATCGCCCGGCGCTTTCTCGATTGTGCACCCGCCTGCACGGCCTCGGAGTTGAGCAACGGCATCAAGGTGCCGACTCAGGTTCTCAATGAGTGTTTGAACCGTCTCGTCGACCTCCAGCTGGTTTCGCCGGTCCCGCCCGATCCGAAGTCAACGTCCAGCGACTACCTTTATCAGCCTTCACGCCCGCTGAATCGGCTCACATTGGCTCAGTTCAAACAAAGCTTCGAAAACTTCGGAAACGACCCGGCGAGCGAGGGTCTTGGCCGCCCCGATCCCGTCGTGGAGCATTACGAGCGGGTGATCGCCGTTGCCGAGGAAAGCGAGGTGTTTCAGATGCCGCTCGACCAGCTTCTCACCCGCTACTCCCCGCCTGCGGCAACAGCGAACGGCCAGCTTGGCGCAAGCGGCTAGACGGCGCATTGACAGGTCCCTTCGCGGGCCTAGGGTCGGCGGTTTCTCCCCATGATATCCTGGATTCAGAAGTCCTTTCAGCAGCATTTCCGCGTCGTTTTTCTCGTCCTTCTCGCAGTCACGATCATCTCCTTTATCGTGACCATCGGCGCCGCTCCAGGTTTGGGAGGCGCCCAGCGGCGCGCGCAAGCCCAGCCATTCTTCGATCTCAATCTGAGCACCGAAGAGGACCGCAAAACCCTCTACGGCGATGCGCAGCTGAGCGTGTACTTACAATACGGATACAGCGGTCTGGACGAGGCCCGCCTCCAGCAGTTCGCCTACACCCGCTACGCCTGCCTCGCTCTGGCCGATCAGCTTCACATCCCGGCTCCGACCGACACGGAAGTCACCGAACACATCAAGTCGATGCCGCGCTTCTTCAATGAAAGTGGTCAATTCGATCCGAAGAAATACAGCGAATTCCGCGACTCGATCCGCAAGGATGGCCACACGAACGAATCGTCCATCGGCCGCGTCCTGGCCGATGAAGTCCGCATCCAGCGCGTGCAAAAGCTGCTCGGCGGCCCCGGCTACGTGCTGCCAACAGAAGTGAAGAAACAGGTCGAGATGGCAGATACGTCTTGGACACTCGGCGTCGCCACGTTCGACCTCGCAAGCTACAAGCCGACGATCAATCCGACGGACGCAGACCTGCAAAAATTTTTCGAGGCGAATGCGTTTCGCTATGAAATTCCGCCGCAACTCGTGTTGAGCTACATCGACTTTCCTGCCTCGGCTTACGTGAACCAGGTCAAAGTCACGGAGAGCGACGTTCGGGCCTACTACGACGCGAATCCCGCCCGTTTCGCCAAGACGCCGAATCCCGCGGAAAAGAATCCAGCCCCGGCCAATCCCGCGGCCGACTACGCAGCAGCCCGCCCACAGGTGGAAGCTGCACTTCGCCTCGAACGCGCGCAGCGTCTCGCCGGCAAAGCCGCGTCCGACTTCGTGGTCGCGCTTTTCGAGCACAAACCAGCCTTCAACTCTCCCGAACTCGGGAAATTTTTCAGCCAGCGAAACGTGTCGCTCAAAGACTTGCCTCCTTTCCCTGAAGGTCAGTCGCCCGCCGCACTCGGCGGCGATCCTCAGATAACGGAAGAGGCTGCGCGCCTGAACAAGGACCGCTACTTCAGCGATGCGCTTCCCACCAGCACCGGCGCCGTCGTCCTTTTCTGGAAGGACATTCTACCAAAGCGCCAGCCGACGCTGGCCGAAGTGAAGCAGAAGGTGTTGGCAGACTATACCGAAGACGAAAAGAGCAAGCGCTTCGTCGAGGTTGGCAAAACGCTCCGCACTCAGATCGCTGCCCGCGTCAAAGCCGGTGACTCCTTCGAAAAGGCCGTCTCCGCCGCCGCGGACGCCCAAGGCATCAAGGCGGACGTGAAAACGCATCCGGCGTTCACGCTGCGCCAGCAGCCGCAGGACCTCGATTACTCGGTCTACAACATCCTCGAACATCTCGATAAAGGCCAGGTTTCCGAAATTACCCGCTCGGAGAACAAGGCGTTGCTGGTCTACGCCGCTGACAAAAAAGCCCCCGACGTCAGCGAATCGAATCCGCAATACGTGCAGACGCGCACGCAAATCGCCCAAGGCACCGCAGCGCGCACCGGCAACGAATATCTCATGGAATTGGTCCGCGCCGAACTGGCCAAGACGCCCCGCGCTGTCGACTGACGGCTTTACCGTTTATCTGGCCATCGAACCGCCGATGCGAAAGTGCTGGCGGTTCGGTGGTCTTTTTTTTCGCATGCGTGCGCCATGCACTCTGGCCCTCGGCTCGGATTGCTCCGGGCTTGCGTCGACGGGAGTGGCAACCTGTTTCGCTACCGGACCTTTCTGCGCTGATCGATCTTCGTAACTCCTCCGTTTTTTCTGTGTTATCAACGTACGCCTCCCGCGTTTCCCCTATGCCGTCGCGCCATCTTCTCTGCCTCGCCCTCGCCCTCGTGCTCTGCGCCTCCTCACGCGCACAAACCCCTATCACCGACACCGAGGCGGCAAAGCCCGATCCAACGGCAAAGGAGCAAGTAGCCGCGCCTGCGGGCACTGCACCGGTCGCTCCATCCGTCGTCAATGCGCCCACCCAAAGCGACGCCGCGCCGGTGCCGGCCCCACCTCCCGGCCCCACGCTGACCCTCGACGAGTGCATCGCGCGCGCCTTGGACAAGAACTTCGATCTGCGTATTCAACATTTCGGTACGGATACGGCCAAAGAGGACGTGACGATTGCGAAGGCCGATTTCGATCCGGCCATTGAGCTCAATGCCACGCGCTCGCACTCCCGCGAACCGCGCGGCACGCCGTTCGTCGATTCCGAAGGCAACATCATCACGAGCACGCCGGCTTCACGCGATCAACAGATCGCCACCCTTGGCGTCACGCAGCAATTGATCACCGGAACAACGGTTACTGCGAGCGGCACGCTCAATCGCTACAAGACAGATCCCTCGGTCACGTTTTTCAATCCGTCCTACAACAGCGATGTCGCCCTCACGGTGCGGCAGCCGCTGCTGAAAAACTTCGGCATACGCGTGAATCGCGCGCAAATCGAGCGCGCCAAGCTCGGGGTGGAAATCGCCAATCTCGACTTCAAGAGCCAGGTGCTTGCGGTGGTCCGCAACGTCGAAACCGCGTACTACAACCTCGCCTTTGCGCGCGAACAAGAGGAGTGGCGCAAGTTCAGTTTGGGTGTGGCGCAGAGCTTGTATGAGGAAAATCGATCCCGTCGCGAAGTCGGCGGAGCGATCGATCTCGACGTGCTCCAGGCCCAGGTCGGCGTGGCAAACGCTCGTCGCAATCTTCTCCTGGCCCAGCAGGAAACGCACAACCGTGAAGACGAACTGATCGCACAAATCCAGCCTTTCGGCTTCACCACCTTGTCCATCGGAGCCGTCGCCCTGCCCAACGACCCTGTGCCGAAAATCGACTCCGATCTCGCCTACAAACGCGCTCGCGACAACACGCCGGACTACGCCGCGGCCCAAGCCGCGCTGAAACAGTTGAAAATCGACAGTGACGTCGCCCGCCAGAATCGCCTTCCGACCCTCGATGTCGGCGGCACGATCGGCTATGATGCCGAGGAAAACAGCTACAGCCGCGCCGCGCGCAACGTCTGGGGCAGCGATGGATATAACTGGCAAATCGACGCGCAGTTGAGATTTCCCATCGGACTCCGTGCGGATCGCGCTCGCTATCGTCAAAGTCTCATCAGCCTTCACCGGCAGGAAGCGCGCCTCGAGCAAATCGATCAAAACGTCCTCGTGCAGGTTCGCGCCGCCGTTCGCGCCGTGCAGACGAACCAGGAAGGCGTCCAAATTTCCAGCCTGGCCACTGAATTGAGCCGCCGCCAATACGAGGCGGAAAAGGCTCGCTACGAAAGCGGATTGAGCACCTTCCGCCGCGTGCAGGAATCGCAGGCCGATTGGGACAACGCCAAGGTGAACGAACTCCAGGCCCGCGTGAACTTGCGCAATGCGCTCGCCGATCTCGCGCGCCTCGAGGGCACCTCGATCGATCGTTACAAGATCAAGCTCGCGGATTAAGCATCGCCCGCAAACAGCGCGTCAGCTGTGATCGTATCCGCTGGCGCACTACGATGCTCCGGCAGTTGCGTGCGAAACCACGTGCGCTGCTTTTTCACGAGCGCGCGTGTGTTCGCCACGATCGACGCGCATAAGTCGGATTCATCGAGTTCGCCGTCGAGCATCGCGAGGGTTTCCCGATAGCCGATCGCCCGCGAGGCGCTCGGATTATTCCGCAACCCTCGCGCCAAAAGGCCGCGCGTTTCCTCGATCAATCCCGCAGCGAGCATCGCCTCGACACGGCGGCGTATCCGTTCTTCGAGTACAATTTTATCCCGATCGAGAACGACCAGACGAATCTGCCAGTCGGCAAATGGCGCCGGCAATTCGCGGAATCGGCGTTCCAGTTCGAGCAAACCGAGACCGCTCGCGCGGCAGCGCTCGAGAGCCCGAACGACCCGGCGCGGATTTTTTGTATCGAGATTCCCAATACCATTTGGGTTCAGCTGACGCAGCTCTTCGACAAGCCCGTCCAGACCTGAATTCTTCAGCCGATCGTTCAAGTTCGCGCGAAGTTCAGCCGGAACGTTTACTTCGTCGACGACCGGCGAGAAATACGAACGGAGATAAAAACCGCTTCCTCCCACGACGAGCGCGCGTTTTCCGCGCGCCGCCAAATCGCTGAGCACCGTGCGCGCCATCTCCACATAGCGCGAAACATCCATCCGTTCCGTCACCTCGAGGATATCGATGAGATGATGCGGCACACGGGCGAGTTCGCTGCGTGAAGGCTTCGCCGTCCCGATATCCATCCCGCGGTAAAACAGGAGTGAGTCGCAGGAGACGATCTCGGCGTTGTTCCGTTCGGCCCATTGCAACGCGAGCTCGGTCTTGCCCACGGCGGTGGGGCCTGTGAGGACGTGGAGGATCTTGCTGCGCTCGGGCACCTCCGAAAAATGGCTGGACCCATCGGCGCGGTGCAAGCCCACGGGCGGCCGCGCTTTTGTTACGACGAGGTGATATTGCGCCACCAGGGGCGATTGCTTTTGCGATAGCGGAAAAAATCCTCACCGACAGGCAAGCCGCCTTTCGCTTTTGAAAATCGCGCTCGTCACCGAAACCTTCCCGCCAGAAATCAATGGCGTGGCCATGACCTTGGGTCAGCTCGCCAGCGGATTGGTCGAGCGAGGTCATCGCGTGACGGTCTTTCGGCCGCGTCAATCGATCAGCGATTCGCCCGCGCTCGCCGCCGGCTATGCGGAGCTGCTCGTACGCGGTTTTCCGATTCCCGGTTATGCATTGCTCAAACTCGGCCTTCCCTCGCCGCGCACGCTGCAGCGCGAATGGCGGCGCGAGCGCCCCGATCTGGTTCACATCGCGACCGAGGGGCCGCTCGGCTACTCCGCTCTTGTAGTGGCGCGGAAACTACAGATCCCGATCACATCGAGTTTCCACACCAACTTCCACAGCTACAGCAAGCACTACGGATTTCCTTTCGCCGGCCCAAGCGCACTCGCCTATCTCCGCCATTTTCATAACCGAACCCTCGCCACGTTTTCGCCCACCCTCGAACTCAACGCGCAGCTCGAAGAAAATGGTTTCAAGAACATGCGCCTCCTCGGTCGCGGCGTGGACACCGACACGTTTTCTCCCGCGCGGCGCAATGATTCGATTCGTAAGCAACTCGGCCTCACGCCCAAAGACTTGCTCGTGGTTCATGTCAGCCGGCTTGCGGCCGAGAAGAATTACTCGCTGCTCATCGAATCGTTTCGGGCGATCAAACGGATTCGGCCTACCGCGCGTTTGGTCGTCACGAGCGACGGACCGTTGCGAAAACGCCTCGCACGCGAGAATCTCGACGTGGTCTTCACCGGTTTCTTGTCGCGCCTCGAACTCGCTGAACACTACGCGTCCGCGGATCTGTTTCTCTACCCGAGTCTGACCGAGACGTTTGGCAACGTCGTGACCGAAGCGCTCGCGAGCGGATTGCCTGTAGTGGCTTTCAACTACGCGGCCGCCGCGCGCTACATTCGACATCAGGAAAACGGTTGGCTCGTGCCGCTCGCTGATTCACGCGACTTCGTGGAAAGCGCGGTCCTGCTCGCTTCGAACGACGCGTTGCGGGCGAAAATCATCCCGCGCGCCCGAGCCACGGCCGAGGGCATTCCGTGGTCGGCGGTCATCGACGGTTTCGCTCGCGATCTCAGTGATCTCGTCGGAGCACAAGCTCAGGTTCCAACTGTCTCTGCTACAGTTTGAATCGTGAAAGCGCGCTTCATCTTCAACCCTCGCTCTGGGCACAATCAGCGGAATCCCTATCTACTCGACCGCGCGCTCAGTTTTATAGGCGAGCACAAGATCAATGCCAGCGTCATCCCGACCGAAAAGCCGCGCCACGCGACTGAACTGACAAAGCGGGCGATCGACGATGGCTGCGAGATGGTGATCGCGATCGGCGGCGACGGAACGATGAACGAGGTCGCCTCCGCTCTCGTCGGCACCGATGTCGCGCTCGGGTTGATTCCTTGTGGCTCAGGCAACGGGTTAGGTCGGCACCTCGGAATCCCCGGCCCTGGCCGCGGCGCTTTTCGCACCTTGCTCGAAGGCGCTCCGAAAGCGATCGATACGGGCTTCGTCAACGGAATCCCTTTCTTCAACGCGATGGGTCTGGGTTTCGACGCAGAGATCAGCTCGCGCTTCAATCGTCTGACCAACCGCGGCCTTCCCGCCTACATCCGAACGACGCTCAGCACGTTGTTCAGTTTTCGTTCACAATCCTACATCATCCGCAACGGTACCCAACGAGTGGATACACGCGCGTTCATCATCTCGATCGCGAACTCCGATCAGTACGGAAACGACTGCTTCATCGCGCCAGGCGCCGAGGTCGACGACGGCCACCTCAATCTCACCGTGGTGAAAAAGGTCGATGTCTTCAACGCCGTGCCTTTGACGATCCGGCTGTTTACCAAGTCGATCGACGGCAGCCCGAGCGTCACGCGCCTGCGCGGCTCACACTTTACCATCGAGCGGCCGAAGCGCGGGCTGGTTCACACCGACGGTGAAACTCACGAGACTGGCCGGCACATCGAGATCGAGGTGCGGCCGCGCAGCTTGCGGATCATGGTTCCAAAAACTTTCGCGGCAGCGCGTGACGATTTGGTGACTTCAAAGCGTCACCGCTAGTTGCCTGCATCGCTTTCTGATACGATGCAGCCGATGGATCTCAAACCGCTCAGACTGAAAACGGTGATCATCTCCGACGTCCATCTCGGGATCGTCGATTGCAAGATCCGGGAGGTGAATCATTTTCTCAAGTACACGCGTTGCGAGCGCCTGATTCTCAACGGCGACATTCTCGACGGCTGGCGTTTGAAGCGGACCGGCTATTGGCCAAAATCGCACATGCGGTTTGTGCGACTGGTCCTGAAGAAATTGGAGAAAAAGGACACCGACGTGATTTATCTCCGCGGCAATCACGACGATGTGCTAGCGAAGTTTCTCCCGCTGGAATTCGACAATCTGCGCATCGTCGAAGACTTCATCCACGAGACGCCGCGCGGCAAATATCTCGTGCTGCATGGCGACGTGTTCGACACCGTCACCAAGAACTTCGTGTTTCTCGCCTACATCGGCGACTGGGGTTACCGCGCTCTCATGCGGTTAAACCGGCTCTACAACAAGCTGCGGGCCTGGCAGGGAAAAGAATATTACTCGCTCAGCAAAGCCGTGAAGGCGCGGGTCAAATCCGCGGTGAGTCATGTGTCCAATTTTGAAACACACATCGCCCAGCTGGCGCGCAGTCGCGGGTGCAATGGCGTCATGTGCGGCCACATCCATACGGCGGCAGACAAGATGCTGGGCGAAATTCACTATTTGAATTCAGGCGACTGGGTGGAATCGCTGACCGCCATCGTCGAGCACCTGGACGGCCGCATGGAGCTGATCGATTTCGCGACGTTCCGCCAAAGCTATCCGCTCGAAGATGAGGCTGCGGAAGCAGCGGAACTCGCTCCGGCGCTCGATGCGTCGCCGAGCCTCGAGATTGCGCGCTCCAGCGAGCCCGCGCCCGCGGTTGGCTCCGAAACCAGCACGACAGGGAATTTCGCGATCTGACGGGAAGCGCGGATCAGCGCTTCGTTCCCGCGACAAGGTCCTTCGTTTTCGCAGCAAGGGCCTGCGGAATCGCTGAGCGATTCTGCAGATTATCGCGGATGCAATTGACCAAAGCGCTGCCGACCACCACGCCGTCCGCCTGAATCGCCACCTCGTGCACATGAGCGCGCGAGGAAATGCCGAAGCCGACGACGACCGGCAGCGTAGTGGATTTCTTGATACGCGCGATGGCCTCGGGAATATTGGCGGCGACTTGGTCGCGCACACCAGTCACACCTTCGCGCGAGACATAATAAATGAAACCGGACGCGGACTTGGCGATTTTCGGCAAGCGGCTGTCGGGCGTCGTCGGCGCCACAATCATGACGACTTTCACGCCGTGTTTGTTGCAGGCTGCCACTACATCGGTCGCTTCCTCCGGGGGCAGATCCAGCGTCAGCATGCCGTCCACTCCCGCTTCACGCGCTTCCTTCACGTAGGCCTCCACGCCATTCGAGAAAACGAGATTGTAGTACGTGTAGAAAACGATCGGCACCTCGCTGAATTCCCGAACGCGTTTCACCAGTTCGAAAACGCGCGACGCGGTCATGCCTCCTTCAAGGGAACGCTGAGCCGCGAGCTGGTTCGTCAAACCATCGGCCAGCGGGTCGGAAAATGGCACGCCTAACTCGAGAATATCGACGCCGTTTTCGATGAGGGCACGACAGGCCGCGAGCGAGGTGTCGAAATCCGGATCGCCCGCGCAGATATAAGCGACGAAACAGGCGCGATTTTCGGCACGAGCACGAGCAAAGGTTTGAGCAATGCGATCCATGGCAGATAGCTCCGCGACATCGCGGAGTTGGCGAGACCACCGCAAAGCCAGCGGTGGAGCAAAGAGATTTTTATACCCGGAAATCAGGGCAGCTTGAACTCGACCATCACAGGCCGGTGATCCGAAAGCCACGATCGTACGACGAGGCAATACACCTCCACGCAGCCCGGCGGCAGAAACACAAAATCCAGCGTGCGCTGCGGCAGCGGCGACGGGAACGTGGGGGCGCGCCGCGGATGCAGCGTATAACGCCCGTGCTGCGAAAAATATTCCATGAGCGAGGCCGTGGCATCGTCCTTGTGCGAGGGATTGTTCATGTCACCGCACACCGCAGGCGCCATCGCCCAGTGCGCCCGGCGATGGAGCTGTTTATGCGTGAGATACTCCATCACCTGTTTGACCTGCTGAATGCGTTGCACGCGCGAGCGGTAATGCAGATGCATGTTCACGACCGGCACGCGGCTGCCGTTAACATCCACTTCTGCATAAAGAAATCCCTTCTCGCCGAGTGTGCGCCGGCCAAAAACGATATTTTCGGAACTGACGATCGGATAACGCGAGAGGATCGCGTTGCCGTAGCAAAGCTTCAGCAGGCCTGTGCGCCGATTGTTGATGCCGAAAACGGAATGCTGCAGGCCGGTGAATTCGCTGAGAAAAGAGAGCTGATCGAAACTCCCGGCCCAACTCGAGTTCTCGTCGATTTCCTGCAGGGCAACAATGTCCGGCCGCAGTTCGGTCAACAACGTCGCGATTTTCAGCAGATTCGAGCGAATCTTTCGTCGCGTCGTGAGTCCCTGAATCGGCTGCAGACCACGTCCATGGGCGATGTTGTACGTCACTATCCGCAGCCGCTGCATTTCAGCAGGACCATCCCGGCTCCGCGCAATTTCGCAACGGGAAATGCGTCGCTGATCTGGGCTTGTCCGAAAAGGCGATGAGCCGATTCTGTCCAAATGCGCGACTCAGCGGAGCCCACCTTTGGCATGCTCAACAAGCAGGATGTGAAACGGCGTCACATCTTGATCAAAGCCCTGTTGGTTGGCGTGGCGGCAGGGGCCGTCGGCTCGGGATTTCGCGGCGCGTTATTGCACGTCGAAACGCTCAGGTTGCGCGCGCTCGACTCGCTCTCACCGACGACCGCGGTTGGAGCATCCGTCGCGATCGGCGCGGTATTGGGCGCGTTGGCGGTGTGGCTTGTCGCACGGTTTTGCCCTGAGGCGAGTGGGAGCGGCATTCCACATCTGAAATCGGTTTTGTTGGGGGAAAACGAATTTCGCTGGCGGCGTTTGTTGCCCGTGAAATTTCTCGCCGGCGTCGCCGCGATCGGAGGCGGAATGGCGCTGGGTCGCGAGGGTCCGACGATCCAAATGGGCGGCGCGTGCGGCCTCGGCGTTGCGAAAACCTTCAAGGTCAAACGCGGCGAGGGAGAGCGCAAAGCGCTGATCAGTGCGGGCGCTGGCGCGGGTCTCGCTGCGGCATTCAATGCGCCTCTGGCCGGCGTTGTTTTTGTCGTCGAGGAGCTTCAGGGCAATTTCACGCCGGTCGTTTTCGTCGCTGCTTTTCTGGCGTCGGTCGCCGCTGATGTCATCGCGCGGGTCTCGTTGGGAGGATTTCCCGTGATCGAACTTCATCACGTGATAGCTCCGGGAAATTCCGTGCTGCCGGCCGCCGCTGTTCTGGGATTGCTCGCCGGACTGGGCGGGATCGCCTTCAATCGTTGCCTTCTCGGCGGACTGGATTTGCGGGCTCGATTGCCCCGCGTGCCATCGTGGTTGGTGGGTGCGATTGTCGGCGCCGCGATCGGTCTGGTCGGCGGCTATTTTCCGCGCGTCGTGGGCTCGGGCAATGGCTTGATCGAACTCGCCGTCACGGGGCAGTTGGTCACTCACACATTGCTCCTCGTTCTAATCACCCGTTTCGCGCTGACGATGGTGAGCTACGCATCAGGCGCGGCCGGTGGCATCTTTGCCCCGCTTCTCGTTCTTGGCTCAATAGGCGGGTTAGGTTTCGGGCAGGCGGCCCACCTTGTAATGCCCGCGTGGATACCGCATCCGGAAGTCTTTGCCGTCCTTGGCATGGGTGCCCTTTTCACGGCAATCGTCCGCGCCCCGCTGACCGGCATCGTGCTGATGGTCGAAATGACAGGCGAGTACGCATTCATGCTGCCTTTGCTTGTCTCGTGTTTGATCGCGTATGGCGTGGCTGAAGCCGTCGGCTCCAAACCGATTTACGATGCCCTGCGCGAACGTTCGCGACACGCCACGCTGACCACGCCCCAAGCGGACACCGCAGGCGCAAATTGATTCGCGGGGGACCTCCGTTTCCAGAGTCGAACGCGGTCGCGCTCGAGCTCTTACACGGGGAATATTGAGCGAAATTGTCGGGTTTCGTGCGAAAACGGCGCATGAGAGGAGTAACGGCGAGGCTACCCCTCGCCATCTACCCAACACCCCAGATGACCTACCCGAATCCGAAAGAATCCGGCTGCCCTGCGCCGGTCCTCCCCGGCCACAAAGCCATCGCCCTCACCTCCCTGTTGACTGCCAGCGTACTACTCGGGAGCAGCATCGCCTCCGCTCAAAGCGCGACCGATAACACCTCCGCTAAACCAGTCGAAACGGCGGACAATAAAACCGACGCCAATAGCACCACCGCCAGCAATGATGACGGCAAACTGATCGAACTGGACGCCTTCGTCGTCACGGGTATTCGAGCTAGTTTGAGCAAAGCTCTCGAAGTGAAACGCGAGTCGATCAACATGGTCGACGCCGTCGTCGCCGAAGACATCGGAAAATTTCCGGACAACAACGTCATCGAGGCCATGCAGCGCCTGCCCGGCGTGCAGGTCACCGACCGCGCCAGCGGGCAGATCGCCACCGTCACAGTACGCGGCCTGACGGACGTGAGCACGACGATCAATGGTCGCAACGTCTTCACCGCCTCGGGCCAGGCGCTCTCGCTGCAAGACATTCCCGCAAGTCTGCTGAGCCGCGTGGATGTTTACAAAACACGTTCCGCCGACCTGATTGAGAACGGCATTGCCGGCCAGATCGATATCCGGACACACCGGCCTTTCGACTTCTCAGGCGATCGGATTTCCCTTGCGGGTCGCTACATTTACGCGGATCTCGCCGACAAATGGAGTCCCAATATCAGCGGGCTCGTCAGCAAACGCTGGGACACAAAATATGGAAAATTCGGCGCGTTGATCAACGCCTCGTATTCAGAAACCGCCTACAGAAACAACGTTGTCACGCCGGGCGCCGAAGTGCCGTTCATGACGGATGCGCCCGCGCCAGGCTGGGTGCCGTACGAACGTATTTTCCCGACCGATGGACGCGTTGCCGAAAATCCGATCTGGCAAGCGGGACTGACCGATGGCCTTCCGACCGCGTCGGGTTCTACGCTCAAGATCAACGGCGTCGACACACCGTACATTCTCTCGCGCGATGCGATTTTCGCGAGCGACCAAACGGGGACCACTAAACGCCCCGCCGCCAACCTCGGCCTGCAATGGGCCCCGAGCAAAGACTCGGAATATACATTCGAAGCCTTTTACGACGGCTATCGGAACGACAATTTCAATGATCTGCTGTTCTCGTTCGTCGATTGGTGGGGCGGTCCGCTCGGCGCTGTGCATCTTTATCCGCGTACGAACATCGTGCAGTCCCGCGAAAGCGTGGCAAACGTCTACAGCTTCACCAGCGGTGACCTCACCACGGGCAAGACCGACAGCTACGTCTTCGCTCTGAGCGGGAAATGGAACATCACGCCTGAGTTCAATCTCAAGGCCGACGCTTCCTATCAAACCAGCGAATTCAACTCGACCTTTTTCGCGGTGCGCGCCGATCGCACAGCGCCTTCAATCCAGGTAAACTTCAATGCTGATGGTGGCCTGCCCGCCTACAGTTTTCCGGGCAGCAATTTGAAGGATCCGGCAAGTTGGAAGATCGCGCAGCTCTATGATCAGGCGCACCGAAATAAAGGCTCCGCGGGTACGCTGACTCTCGATGGCTCGTATTTTCTTGGATGGAATATTTTCAAGAAACTGAGCTTCGGCGCGCGCTATGACGATCGGAAGGCTTCCGAGGCGCAGCGCCTGCAAGATGCGCCGGGACTCGGGCAATCGCTTTCCAAGTATCCGCAATTTCAATACGTCAACTCGAACTACTTCGACGGCCACGCCGCTGTTCCTGATTCGTGGGTCGCCGCCGACGGATACTATATTCGCGATCACGCCGAAGAGGTGCGTAATCTCTACAAGAGCACCGTCGCGCCAAACTTCCAAACCGGCGACGCCCTGCAACTCGTCGAAAACTTCAACGTCGACGAAAAAAACATGGCGCTTTATCTGCGCAGCGATTTCGAAACTTACATCGCGGGCCACAAGCTCGATGGCCAATTCGGCGCTCGTTACGTCGACGTGGAGACAGACATGGCCTTCGGTGGAAAAACCGGCAATGCCAGCGCTTCGAAACTGCTTCCCAGCGCTGCGCTGCGCTACGACATCACGAAAGATTTTCGCTTCCGCGCCTCTTACGGCCAAACGCTGCGTCGGCCAAACTTCACCGACCTGAATCCGACGATCACCTACACCCGTGACGTGACCAACATAGGCTACGGCACGGCAACCGGCGGAAATTCGAATCTAAAGCCGACCGAGTCGAAGAACTACGACATCGCCCTCGAATACTATTTTGACGACGCGAGCCACGTCTACGTGAGCGGGTTTCGTCGTGATATCGATGGGCTCGTCGTGGGCTTTCGTAAGCGCGTGACGTACACGGACGCCATCGGACCCTACGACTATATCCTCTCCCAGCCGGACAATGCGTCGAATGGTCGGCTCACCGGTGTCGAAGTCGGCGGGGCATATTTCCCGAAAAATCTTCCTGGTTTCCTCGACGGTCTGGGCGTGCAGGCCAGCTTCACCTCGCTGCATTCCAGTCAGGACATCCCGATCACGGATAGCGCGGGCAATGTTGTCGGCACGCAGCGCACGCCCTTCTTCGCTGTGTCGAATAATTCATACAGCGTCGTGCTCGTCTATGAGCGTCCGCGCTTCAGCGTTCGCTGGTCCTACGAATGGCGGTCGAGCTTCCTGCATCACTATGAAGCGGCGCTATTCGCGAACCCGCTCGGCGTCTACGACAAGCCCGAGCAGAGCATGGACGTTCAGTTCAGCTTCAAGGTCACCAAAGATTTCGTGCTCACTCTCGATGCCACGAATCTGACGAACGAGATCTATCAGCGATACTACGGCAACCAGCCGGGCAATTCGATGACCAACAACTTCGATAACTCCCTCTACAGCCGAACGATCGCCTTCGGGGCCCGGTACTCCTTCTGAGTCCTTTGGCATTCCTCCCTCCGCATCCTGCGCGAGTAAAATGGGGCGGCCAACGGGGTTCGAACCCGCGACCCCAAGATCCACAATCTTGTGCTCTAACCAGCTGAGCTATGGCCGCCGTGAGGAGTTGGGCAATTTCAGGAACGGAAAATCACCTGTCAATCCCTTCTTCCCTACTTGCCGATAAGTCGTTCGGGGACTTCTCCGGGAACTGCAAAATCCCCGCTGTTTCTACCGTCGGCACGGATGGACGAACGTTCTCAGCTAAAGTTGTCGTGGATGGATCTTTTGCCGGTCGGCTACGTTGCGGTCACGCGCGACGGAGAAATCCTGGCCGCCAACGAACTCATCGGCGATTGGGTTGGAGTCCCTTCCGACGAACTCAAGCAGACCGCCATTTCCGATCTCATCGAGAGCGAAGAGCCTGAAACCCTCGCGTCTTTGCTGCGTTCGCCGATGGATGCGGATTCGGATCGTGTAGTTGAAGTTTCGCTACGACGAGGCCGGGCGCCGTTTCGCCGGTTGCAGGTCGCGGTCAAACACGAACGTCTCCCGGGACAGACTGTTCTGCATTTGGTTCTGACCGACGTCTCTCAACGGCATCGCGAGGCCGAAACGCTCCGCGAAATCAACATTGAGCAGGAGGCGTTCACTCACTCCATCTCTCACGATCTTCGCGCGCCGCTCATCACCATCACGAATTATTCGGAGTATCTCGCGAACGAATGCTCTCCCTCACTCGATGAAACCGCGCGCGATGTTCTCACCCGAATCCAGCGCGCGGCGCAGCGAATGGACAACGTGCTCCAAAACCTTCTTGTCTACAGTCGGGTCGGCCGCGCCGACATGCCTTTCTCGGCGGTGGACATTGGCAATGTTGTAACCGAAATTCTGATACAGCACGACGGCCTCATTCAGGAGCGTCGGGCCAAGGTGGAAATTTCGCAGCCTCTTTTCGCGGTGCATGCCTCGCGCGAACTCGTTGGACAAGTCTTGGCCAATCTTCTGACCAACGCGCTCAAGTACACGCCGAAAGACCGCGAACCACGCGTCGTCATCTCGGCCCGGCCGGAAAAACAGTCCGTCATAATCTGTGTCCAGGACAATGGCATCGGAATCGAGGCGAGCGATTACGACCGAATATTCCAGATCTTCGAACGCCTCCACGGACAGGCAGCCTATCCAGGAACAGGCATCGGACTCGCCGTCGTGCGCCGCGCGGTTGACCGCATGAATGGCCGCATCTGGGTCGAATCCGAAATCGGCAAGGGAAGCCGCTTCCTTGTCGAGCTGCCGAAAGCCGACGGCTCAAGCGAATGAGGCTTCTCGACCGGCACCATCGAAAAATGTATCCGCGGCGGCACTACGAAGGTGGGCGAGAGAACCGATCATGCTTTTCAACTTCGAGAAATCTCCCGGTTTTTGAAAAAATGCGCAGCATCCTGCCTGCTTCGCCGCGGTGACATCGGGCTGGTACTCGGAGCTGCTCATCGCGACCAAGTACACGGGCAGAACCTCGCACGTCGGACGAAGTCGTTTCACGAGTTCCAGACCACCGGCTCGCGGCATTCTCAAATCCGTAAGCACGATTTTCCGAACATAAGTCGGCAGGTTGTCGATCAACGTAAAGGCTTTGTCCACGCCGGTGCTCGCATTCTCCGCGGTTTCGACGCGACAGAATTCACCCGAGCGCTCGGCAGCCATTTTGAAAAGGCTAAGCTGATCCGGATCGTCATCAACGATCAGGAGCGCCGGCTTTTCAGAGGCTTGAGGCACCTGCATACGGACACTGTATCCACTACTCCAACACGTCGAAATCCGGGATGTCCTGACGTGGGACCGGGAAATCACCCGCAAACCCGTCCCCGGAGGAGGAGCCCTTTCTTGAGCCGAGAAAGTTCAACAAGCGGCCAGGTGATTTGATCAGTCGACGAAGAACGCTTTTCGGAGAACCGTAGTTGGGACCAACTTACCGCATGTTATTCTGGCTCAAGAAAACTCTGACCATCCCCTTTTTACCTCTCTATTTTAGCCTTTTGAGCGGCCTTTTCGGGCTCACGCTGCTCTGCCTGACCAAACGTCAGAAATTGGCCCGCTTCGCCCTGTTTTGTAGTTTGGGAAGCCTTCTGCTTTTCTCGAACAAAGGTGTGGCGATGCGACTGGTTGGTCCGTTGGAGAACCGGTATCCGCCAATTCCTGAAATTCACTCCCAAGCTGAGCTGCCCTCGGAGTTGAAAGCGTGCGTAGCGATCGTCGTGTTAGGCGGTGGGCATTCGGACGTGCCAGCGATGTCGCGCGTGAACCAGCTCAGCACCGCGTCTATGTCCCGTATCGGCGAGGCGGTTCGCCTGTCGCGCTGGTTGCCGGACGCCAAATTTGTGACCAGCGGTCATCACCTGAAGGAGATTTCTCACGCTCAAGTGCTGGCCGAGGCGGCGATGTCGCTGGGCATCGCGCCCGAGCGGATCGTGAGGATGGACGAGCCGCGCGACACGGAAGATGAAATCTTGGGGCTCGCTCAGCGCTTTCCAGGTAAGCCAGTGGCGATCGTCACCTCGGCCTGGCACATGCCGCGCACGATGGAGTTGTGCACGCATTTTCGCGTGAAAGCGGTGCCCTGCCCGACTGATTACCTGCTCAAGCTGACTCCGGAGCAGTCTCCTGAATACGTCGGCTGGGATTTGGAATCGCTCGAGCAGAGCACGAGAGCCATCCACGAATATCTTGGGATTCTCTGGCTGCGCCTGCGCGGAAAATAAAAAGCCCGGCCATGTTCGATGGCCGGGCGGAGCAAAAATGCTTTTTCGACTTACGGAATGGCGAGCAACTCTTCCTCGGTCCAGGCCTTGCGTTGGCCGATCTTACCGCGGATTTCAGCGACCTTTTCGGGGCTGATCTCGCCGGCCTTGTTGCCGAAAGCCTGGCGAACGTAGGTGAGGACGTAGGAAATCTTCTCGTCACTCCAACCATAACCGCCAGGCCCGAATGCCGGCATCTGGGCTGCGCCATAGGTTGCGCCTTCTACCTTCAAAGGTCCGCTCAAGCCGCTGAGCAAGATACGAATGACCCGTTCTTCGCTACCCGTGGCCCATTCGGAGCCTGCGAGAGGAGGAAATACACCTGGTGTGCCTTTGCCCGTGGGGCCGTGGCACGCGGAGCAGGTTGCGAAGAGCTTCTCACCTTCTGCCACTGGGTTGACCGTCGGCTTGGCGCTAGCGGCCACAGCCATACGCGGATCGAATTTCGCATCATACGAAATCGGATCGAAACCTCCGCGGTGGCGGACCATGTACACGGACGCCGCAAAAATCAGCACGGACATGAGTCCCAAGAGGAAGAGAGGAAGCTTCGAACTCTTTTCGTTGAACTCGGCGTGGCTGCGGATGAGCGAGGCGTGCGCGCGCTGGAGACTTTCGTCAGACGCGCCGGCTTTCTCGAACTGCGCGTTCGAAGGATTGGAATTCAGGTCGCTCATTTATGCTCCTTCTTCTCCGCCTCGCCATGTCCCTTTTCGGCGTTCTTTGGCGCAACGTAAACCTTCGTGGCTTCCTCAGGATAATTGAACGTATCTTTGAGGCTTAGAAGATAAGCGACCAACGCTTCGCCCCGATCTGTCGGAAGGATTTCGTAACCGGCGGGAGCACTGTAAGGCGCAGGAAGATCGATCGCTTTGGGCGAACGCTCGCCGAGGATCTTGCGGGTCTCGAAAAGCGATTTGTAGGCCGGCATGTTCGAACCCGGGCTCGTCAATTGCGGATTGTAAAGGTGCACATAGTGCCAGGCAGCATCATAGGTGGCCTTGCCCTGCGGCTTGCGCGCGCCGATGTTGCGAAGATCCGGGCCGACCCGATCCGATCCGAGCAGCACGCGTTCCTCGCGAACGTAGTCGCGCGCGACGCTCTGACGGTCGCCCCAACCACGCTTGTCGTCCGACGCCAGACCTGGGCGACGAACCTGTTGCGTATGACAATAAACGCATCCGAGGTCCTGATAAACCTGTTTGCCGTGGGCCGCGATGCCGGGAAGCTGTTCCGGATAAGCCTTGTTGTCGTCCTTCGACACATAAGGCCCGAGATCACCGTACATCAGGTGATTGCTCAGAATCAGGCCAGTCCATGAACTCGCCAGGACAGCAAAAATGCCGAGGAGAATGATAGGAATGCGGGTCATGACGCGACCTCCATCACAGGCGGCTCAGACACGTACGCTGGTTTTTCTAACGTCTGGAATGAGCCAAGAAATGTGCGGAAAACATTCAGCGCAAACGCAAGCTGTCCGATCAGAAACAGTCCGTAGCCCGCGGTGCGAAGGATGGCGCCTCCATTGAGCGAGGAGATGATCGTCGCAAAATTATTGGCGGCACTCTCCAGCCCCTCAGCTTGCTTGTTGCCCGCGATCAAGAGACCGACGGCGATCAAAATCACGCCGAGGGCGGTCGCCAGGAAATGAATGTTGATCAAAGCAGCGGACGCCCAGGGACCGCGGGCAATGCGCGGCAACAAATAATAAATGGCCCCGAAAGCCGAGGTGGTGAAGAAGCCAAGGAGCCAGAGGAATATCTGACTATGTCCGAGCAAGGTGATGTTCGTGAGGTGCGAAGAATCACTGTAGCCTCCAAGGGCCAGTTGCAGCGAACTCACCACAAAAGCGAGCCCGGCGAACGCAATGAACTTATAGGCGGGACTATTGGAGACCGCAGACCAACTGCTGGCCAGCGTGGCCAAAATATTGATTCCGATAATAGCCACCGGGGCCAGGGACAAAAGGTTCATGGCGACACCGACTGATTGCACCCAGGCAGGTACCGGCGCGCCAACCAAGCGCTGCACGCCCAACCATCCGTTGAAGACGCCGTACGTCCAGAACCCAACCACCGCGAGCGAGTAATAGCGAACAGGGCGGCCCGACAGCTTCGGAAGAAAATAATAAATGGCCGCCAACGCGATCGAGCCGAAGAAGAGGGCAAACAGGCCCTGAGCGTACCAAGCCCCGATGATCGCCTGTACGGTGCCACGCACCGGGAAGAAATCCAACATGATGAGCGCCGTCGTGAAAATCCACGCGAACCAGAAAAATCCAGCAATGACGTACCACTGGGAGATGAAGATCGGTTCGAAGCGTCGACCGCGCAACGTAGTGATGGCCCAGCTGCCAAGGACAAAAAAGCTCACGAGCAATACCGTCGCGGCAAAGGGAGGCAGTTCGAACCATTCCACTCCGCTGCTTTCGCCGAGGAGGATTCCCGCAACACCGCTAAGCACGGCAAAATTACAGAACCAAATCGCGACGGTGGCGAAGCGGTGACCGCGCGGCGCGGAGCCGGCCAAACGCGAGAACAACCACGCGCCAACGGCCACGGCCGCGTTGAAACCCCAGCCATAAATCAGTGCGTTTGTTGCCGCCGGGTAAAGTCGGCCGTAGGTCGACCAGGAACCTTCCGCCAGAAGGCCTGGCGCATGAAACTTCCACGAAGCCAAAAAGCCCAGCGCGGCGGCAATAACGATCCAGATCGCCGACCAGCCAAGCAATGATGTGAGCGGGAGCCTCAGCGCAGTATCGACGGCGCCCAAATCCTCGCGGTAACGAGTTTCAGCATCGTCGGATACGGGCGAAACGCCTGCAGAGGATGTTTCAAAAGCCATCGTGTGTGAAAAATGAACCGGATTGATTGCCAAAAACCAGCGGTGTCCCGCCAGCTATTTTTTGGCGTTCAATTCCTGGACGGTTAACTCCATCGCGCGATCGATCGGGATCTCGACGGTCCCTTTTTGTTGATCGATCCATGAGTAAGAGTTCGCCTGCTTGGCTTCTTTTGCACGCATCTCGGTCAAGCGCTCCATACGTTCTTCCGGCGTGAGAGCGCCCTGCGGAATGGCCGGAGCGCGCTGTGGAAGGTAAGCAAACGCAATAATCAGCGCGAAGAGTGCAAAGCCGCCAACGATGGCGATCAGCGTTCCCCAAGGAAATGGCTTATTCGGCGTATTGCTCATGATGAGTCAGGCATTCAACGATGCGCGGATCGCGGATAGGAATGAGTTTCTGTTTCGGGAGGCTCCGGAGGTAGGCCGCGATGCAGAACCCGCCGACCCCAATCACGGAGGTGATCGTCCACACCAAATTCAAACTAAAGAGCGGCTGCGCGTCGCCATGCTCGTTCTTCAGGGCGGGCAGAATATTGTAGCACATGTCGAAGCAGATGATCGTCAGCGCCCAGAATGCGATCCGCCGAATACGCGGTTGAATGACCTTGTTCTTGTAGGAGAGGAGCAAAATGAAAGGCACCACGAAGTGGCCGAACAGGATGATAATGATGCCGACGTACTTCCACTGATTTGGCGTTCCATCCGCGTTGATTTCGCGAATATTGTACCAAAACGTCTCCTCGGGAACGTTGGCATTCCAGATCAGGAAATATTGGGAGAAGCTGACGTACGCCCAGAAGATCGTGAACGCCAGCATGAGCTGTCCGATCGAATGAAAATGGTTCGTGTTGAGGATGCCTTTGTAGTCACCCCGACGATAGAGCCAGACCATGATCACGACGGCGCAACAGAGAGCCCCGCGGATGCAGTTGGCGAAGAACCAGACTCCGTACATGGTCGAGAACCAGTGGTACTCCAAGCTCTTGATCCAATAGATCGACGCCGCGGTGAGAGTGAGCGCAGTCAACGGAATGCCCATCGCTGAAGTTACCCGATTCATACGCGTCCACTTCGGATCGCCATCAAAATCCTGGTTGAACGAAGCACGGCGAAGACGGGCCGAAAGCCAGATCCAGCTGCCGAAGAATAGAACCGTCATCACGGTGAACATTTCCCGGCTGAGGAAGCCCGATTTCTTTAGATAAAGTACATCGGTGCCTACTGTGCCGTGTCCATGCATCGGGTGATTGAGGTTGAGCCACGGCCAAACCATGTCGCTTGCGGAGGGAATCCAGGCGGTCAGCAAAAGAGGAATGAACAGAATCCCCAGCGTGACGAACGCATTCAATCCATGTTCCCATTGACGGCGGATCACCACCGACCAGGACGCGTCGAAAACGTGATGAAGGAAGCACATCATCAGCATTCCGATGGCAATGGCCGTCCAATAGCAGACGCCCACCAGCCAGGAGAGCGCAACCGTATGGAGACCGGCTCCTGGAACGAAAATGCCGATGATTGTGAGCACGGTGCCGACGACGCCGATCAGCATCGCTTTATTGGCACCGGATGCCGTGGAGTCGCTCATCAAAGCAGTAGGAGCAGAAGCAGCGTGAGAGCTCATTTAAGACCGAGTTCTGATTTGTGGGCCGGTGGAACGTCTTTAATCGTGCCGAGTTGAGCGCGCTGCAGAGCGCGCACATAGGCAACAACCGCCCAACGATCCTGCGGGATTAGCTTATCGGCGTACGGCAGCATCGTGGAGTAGCCGTTTGTGATGGTGTTATATATTTCTCCGTCCGACATATTGCGGATTTTCTCGTCATGATAACTTGGCGTCGCGCCCATGCCGTACTTCTTCGTGATGCCATTGCCATCACCCAGCGCGCCGTGGCATGGCGCGCAATAAATGGTGAAGCGATCGCGGCCGCGCTCCATCAACTGCGCGTCGACTTTGATCTCGGAAGGAAAGTGAGTGATGAATTTACCATCGCTGCTCTTTCCAAGGAACTCCTCGTCATCAGCGCGAAGCTCGCCGCGGGCTACCACGCCAGCGGGCAACGGACGATCCGCCCGTCCATCCGCAAAAAACGGACTCGCCGCCTGCGGGAGGTACTTCGGTTGACGGTCCATGTCAGGAAATACTTCCAGCGGCGGACGCGTGGTGCGCGAACCGCGGAGGCCCATGACGGACACGGTCACGAGACAGACGAAGAAGAAAACGTAGTAAACGTAGCGCATCGATTAAGCCTCGATTTCCGTGATCTCCGCGCCGCCGATTTTGGCGAGCAGGTCCTTGGTCGTTTGCGAATCGAAGCGCGGGTCACGTGCCTCGATCACGATGAAGAACTGGTCGTTCATACCGCGATGAAACTTATCGTACTTCATCACGGGATGATAATGCATCGGGAGGCGATTCATGATGAACATGCCGCCGATCGTCGCGAATGCGGTGAACAGAATGGTGAGTTCGTACGAAATGGGGAACGCGAACAGCGGACTGAAGTACGGCTTGCCGCCCACAACGAGCGGATAGTCGTACGCGTTCATGAACCAGATCATCGACATGCCGGTGCAAAACCCGGTAATGCCGCCGACCAATGAAAAACGCGGAACGATCGAACGGCGGACGCCCATCGCGACATCGAGACCGTGAACTGGGCACGGCGTGATGCAGTCCCAAAACTTGTAGCCAGCGTCCCGCACTTGCTCCGCGGCACGCATCAGCGCGCCCGTCGATTCGAAGGTGGCAATTAGCCCGTGTGCTTGTGAAGCCATGGAAGTGTTGAGTTAAGCGTGGCCTCGTTCAACCACGGGATCACCGTGGCCTGTGAAGGTTTCGTGACCCGTGTGAGGATCAGCCTGCGGCGTGACGGCTTTGAGCTCCGCCATCGGCATCATCGGCAAGAACCGAATGAAAAGGAGGAACAGCACCGAGAAGACGCCGAACGTCCCGAAAAATGTGAAAATCTCGACGATAGAGGGCGAATAGTAGCCCCAGCTCGAAGGGAGGAAGTCGCGAGCCAAGGACGTGACAATGATCACGAAGCGCTCGAACCACATGCCGACGTTAACAAAGATCGAAAGGATCCAAACGAACGTCGTGTTGTTGCGGACCCACTTGAACCAGAAGAACTGCGGCGTGATGACATTGCAGCTAATCATGATCCAGTACGCCCAAGCGTAGGGGCCGAACGCACGATTGATGAAGGTGAAGCCTTCATACGGATTAGCCCCGTACCAAGCGATGAAGAACTCCATCGAGTACGCATAGCCCACGATCGTACCGGTCGTGAGAGTGATTTTGCACATGCAATCGATGTGGTACTGCGTGATGAGGTCTTCCAATTTGAAGATCGAACGCAGTGGAAGCATCAGCGTGAGCACCATGCCGAAGCCGGAGAAGATCGCGCCGGCGACGAAATACGGAGGGAAGATCGTGGTGTGCCACCCAGGAATCAGGGAGACCGCGAAGTCGAACGACACGATTGTATGCACCGAGAGCACCAGCGGCGTGGAAACACCGGCGAGGATCAAATACGCCATTTCGTAGTTGCTCCAGTGGCGGTTCGAACCGCGCCAGCCCATGGCGAACAAGCCATAGAGAAAGGCCCGTACGCGCTGGCCTGCCACGGTGAAACGATCGCGCAGCACCGCGAGGTCGGGAATCATGCCGACGTACCAGAACAAGACGGAGACGGTACCGTAGGTGGAAACGGCGAACACGTCCCACTCGAGCGGAGAACGGAAGTTCTGCCAGATGCCGTTCGCGTTCGGAATCGGGAAAAGATACCAGGCGAACCAAACACGACCGACGTGGAAGACCGGAAAGATACCGGCGCAAACCACAGCGAAAATCGTCATCGCTTCCGCGGCGCGATTGATCGAGGTGCGCCACTTCTGGCGGAGCAAACACAAGATCGCCGAGATCAGGGTGCCGGCGTGACCGATACCGATCCAGAACACAAAGTTCACGATGTCCCACGCCCAATTAACCGGATTTGCATGGCCCCAAACGCCGACGCCGGTGGCGACGAGATAGGTGATGCCAGCCACTGTGAAAGAGGCGACAAAGCATGCGACAAGGAAGCAAACCCACCACCAAGTTGGCGTGGGGCCTTCGATGATGCCGCAGATCTTTTCGGTGATCCACGCAAAGCTGCGATTGTGCTCGACGAGCACCGCGCGTGGTAAGACCGCAGGTTTAACTTCGTCCAGGATGGCCGGTGCTGCTTCAGCGCCGACATGATGGGCTGCGTGTGCCATTAGCTAAGTCCTCCGATCTTCTTTAACGTCTCCAGAACGGTGTGTCCGTGCTCTTCGCTGCGTTTGCCTGAACCGGAGGTGCTTTCACCTTCCGAGGTCGACGGCTTGTCGTGAGCGCCTTCGCCACCATGCGCACCCTCACCGGTGTGAGCGTTGTGGCCACCGGGGTGATTCTTGCGCTCGTATTCAGTACGCGAATACGGAAGCCCGACGTAGTCCGGCATCTTGGGATTCGGGTTGCGCAGCTTGCCCAAATAGGTCGTCCGCGGACGCGTATTCAGGTAGCCGAGCACAGCGTAATCCTGGCTGCGTGCCTTCGCCTTGGAAACCGCGCTGTTCGGATCCGTGATATCACCGAAGACGATCGCGTTGACCGGGCAAACTTGTTGGCAAGCGGTGTGAATGGTGCCGTCGGGGATCTTGACGTCACCCGAATCACGAGCCTTCACCTTCTGCTGAATCTTCGCAGCCTGCACGCGCTGGATACAGTAGGTGCACTTTTCCATGACGCCGCGCATGCGAACGGTGACGTTTGGATTCTTCTGCATCTTGATCAGCTCAGGCGTGCCGCCCGGTCCGATCGGACCCATGTAAAGGCTGTCGAGTTGGCGCTTGTTGAAATCGAAGAAATTGAAGCGGCGAACCTTGTACGGACAATTGTTCGCGCAGTAACGAGTGCCGATGCAACGGTTGTAGGCCATCGCATTGATTCCTTCGTCGTCGTGAACCGTGGCATTGACCGGGCACACCGTTTCGCACGGGGCCAACTCGCAATGCACGCAGGCCATCGGCTGCAGGGAAACTTGCGGATCCTCAGGAATCTCGCGGTTTCCGTCACCGCCAAACGCGGCAGCGTCGGCTTTGCCATCCGAATAGTAACGGTCGAGGCGAATCCAGTGCATCTCACGACCGCGGAGCACCTGTTCTTTGCCGACGATCGGAATGTTGTTCTCAGCCTGACAGGCGATGACACACGCGTTGCAACCAACGCAGGTGTTGAGATCGATGTTCATGCCCCACTGGTGAATGCCCTTGTAATTGGGATTCTCGTAGAGGGAGTTGCCACGCGGCGTTCCGGCGTGAATGCGACGCGCATAATCCTCGTCGCTCTCCCCTTCCAAACGCGCGCCCTGCAAACCGAGCATCGCGGGGCTGTGCGACTCCATGCCGATGCCCTTGACGTAAGCCGGATTCTCGCGGTAGCTACCCTCGCCTTCGAGGTTGGCTTCGCGGATGATATCGCGGCCTTCCATCGACCAGTGCTCCTGCACATTGGCCAACTTGTAGACCTCGCTCGTATAGGTCAGCTTCGCACCCGTGACGTAATACGGATTCTGCGATGTGCGGAGGGAATAGAAATTATGCCCTTGGTTCGTGCCCACCCGACCGGTGTCCTGCCGACCGTAGCCCAGCGGCAGAACGATGGTGTAATTGGAGAGACCAGGCTGAATGTGCAACGGGCCGCGTACCGTGTGTCCGTTGAGCGTGACCTCGACGATCGGCGCGATTTCCTTGCCGATCTCGAACTCGTTTTCCTCAACGCGCGCCACCTGTAGTATAGCGCCGGTGGGAGCCTTGCCCAACTCGCGCGCCAGACGCGGGCTGACGAGAATCGCGTTATCCCAGGAAATCTTAGTGATCGGATCCGGTAACTCCTGCAGCCAACCGTTGTTGGCGAAACGACCATCGTCCATCTTGTGGTCGGCGGCGAAAACGACCTCGAGCTTGTCCTTCGAAAGCGTTTCGGCCTTCGGTACTGAACCGGCAAGCCGCGCATAAGCACTCGCGCCGATCGCGACCGTCGCCTTCGGGTAAGCCGAATTTTCCAAAACGCCGTCGTGGAGGAATCGGCGGAACGCCTTGTCCGCAGGTCCACTCGTGAGACCCGTGATCGTCTGATAAACGAGCGTATACGGGTCCGTCGTCGACTCGCCATTGATCCGCGCGAGGACTTCCAAGACCGTCAGGCCATTGAACAGCGGCAAAATCATCGGCTGGATCGGCACGATCGTGCCGTCCACTGTCCGCGCATCGCCCCATGACTCGAGGAAGTGCGCCGCTGCGATATGGGCGTGAGCCTTCTTGGTCGTTCCGTCGACGTAGTAGCCGTAGCGAACGACGTCCGGCACTGACGCCTGAAGCTTTTCCCATTCAAGATCCGCGGGAGCGTTGTAAACAGGATTACCGCCCAGCACGACGAGCGTCTTGACCGAACCGGCTTTGATCGCCGAAGCGAGTTCGACAATCGTCGACGCATTCGACTGCGGAACCGTGACGTAATCGATCGTCTGCCCAACGTTGCCAAGAGCGACGTTGATCGCATGCACTGCTGCGTGAGCGGCGGCCGGCAGATGAGCCCCTGCGATCACGAGAGATTGCCCACGGTGCTCCGCGAGATCGGCAGCCAACGCATCGATCCACTTCTGGGTGTTGGCATCGATTCCTTCAGCGGCCGCGCCAAACGTATCCGCGCCGCCAATACGAGCAGCCAGGGCTGCGGCGAAAGCGAACATGTGGCTCGTCGCCAGGCGCAAACGGTGATCGGCCATGCTGCCGGTCAACGTCAGGCGACTTTCCGCGACGTAGAGACGATTCATGTCGTCTTCGCGCGAGGTCACACGCCGACCGTTCGCGAAGTCGCGAGCGTGGTAGAGATTCGCCGCATCGGCCTTCAGGAAATCGGCGTCGATTGCGACGATCCGCTTGGCATTACGGAAATGGTAAACCGGCTTTATGCTGGCGCCGTACACCTCTTGTGCCGTGCGTGAGTCGAGCTCGTCATGCAGCGGTTCGTACTCCGCCCAGATCGCTTGCGGGAATTTCGCGCGAAGTCGTCCGACAAGAGCCGCCAGCGTTGGCGAACTGAATTCCTCGGAGAGAAACGCAAGGCCAGCTCCACCGTTGCCGGCATAGGCTGATCCGATGCTCGCCAGCTTGTCCTGAATCGCGCCGTGCGTGGCCGGCGCGCCCTTCAACGTGTGGGAAGTTGCGCGATCAGGATCGTACAAATCCAAAACCGCAGCCTGAGCATGAAGCGAAGTCGAGCCGCCAAAAGGCGTGTAGGTCGGATTGCCCTCGAGTTTCGTCGGACGTCCCTGGTGAGTCTCTGCCAACAAGGGAACGGCCACTTTGCGAATCGGCATGGCCGTCGCGAAATATAGCGGCAGGCCCGGGATGATTCCTTCGACCGATTTGCCGTACGGAAGAATGTACGCTTCGGGACGACGGCAGCCGGCCGCCAAGCCGATGCCGCCCAGAGCAAACGACGCCGCCATCAGCTTGAAGAACTGGCGACGGTCCACGCCTTCGAGCGTGGAAGCACCCTGAGGAAATTCTCTTTCGAGATGCTCTTGAAAACCGGGGGTTGCCGCGAGCTCGTCGAGGCTACGCCAGTACTTCGGACCGTTCAGCTCGCTTTGCGAGGGTGCAGGATGGTTAACTTTGCGTTTCATCGATGGCAGCCAGTGCAAGTTTGCGGAGGCGTAATCTTGTTCTTGGTGACGAAGTTCTTGGCCCATTCAGCATGCGACTCACCGGTCATCTGCTCGGGACGCCAGTTGAGGTTCGTCACTTGATCGAGAGGACGAAGATGCGGAGCGGGGTTGCGATGGCAGTCCAAACAGAAGCTCATGCTGAGCGGCTTCGCATGCTGAACCACTTCCATTTCGTTGATCTGACCGTGACACTCGTAGCACGACACGCCGCGGTTAACGTGGACGGAGTGGTTAAAGTAAACGTAGTCCGGCGTCTGATGAATGCGCTTCCACGGAATCGGATCTCCTGAAGCATAGCTCGCACGAACTGGGGCCAGCAGCGGACTGTCGGTCTTGATATGCGAGTGACAGTTCATGCAGGTCTGCGCGGTGGGCAGATTCGCGACGCCGGATTTTTCGACGTTGCTGTGACAGTAGCGGCAATCGAGGCCGAGCTGGCCAACGTGCAGCTTGTGGCTGTAAGGCACCGGCTGGATCGGAGCGTAGCCGACGCGCGTGTACTTCGGCGTCGAGTAATACGCCGTCGCAGCGGTCACCACGCCGACGAAAACAAAAATAAAAATGATAATTTGTAGCGGCAGCTTGTTGGCCGACTTCGGAAAAATCTTCGACATGATCGAAAGGGCTTAAGCGACCGATGAACGGGATTCATTCGACCGCGCAATTGCACGATCATCCGTCCGCACTGTGAAGGGTACGTCTGGCGCAGTCGCCTTTGTTTGATCAGGAATCAGCGACTTGCCGAGCAGTCTCGGCGCCAGGCCGAAAACCGCGGCGAGGCCAGCCAACTTGGCAAAAAAACTCTTTCGCGTGTGTTGTGGGCTCACAGTTGGTTTCGTAAGGTTGGAGATCAGAGGTGCAGGCAAGGGAGCGGGGATTTGGTTGTAAACGAAAATTTTGTTCCAGCGGGGATTTGCGCACGGAATAAGTTATCGGGTTATCCACTGAGTCGTTCGCTTATGGCGACCCCGCTCACGCGAACTCGCGGACAACATTTTTCCCTCTCGAATCAAGCTGGCTGCTTTGGAAAAAAATCACTCCGCAGAGGAAAAATTCGACACGCAGCGAGCCGTGTAGGGCTAAAATGGATACGCGATCGACTTCCCGCGTTCGTCGATCAAAAGCACGAATCGTTTTCCGATTCAGCACACGCGATTCGGCAAATCGCTTTCGAAAACCACGCGACGTCACGCGCGCGAAATCGCAAAAAAAAACGATGCGAAACGTCGCTAGATGAAAAGGCCGTCGCGCATCGGGCGCACCGAGTCGCACCGATTTGCAATGTCGGGATTATGCGTGACCAACACGATCGCTTGTCCGTTTTCCTTGGCCAATCGCGTCATGAGATCGAAAACGATGCCCGAGTTCTTCACGTCCAAGTTACCCGTCGGCTCGTCGGCCAACAGAATCGAGGGTTGATTGGCCAGAGCACGCGCGATCGCGACGCGTTGTTGTTCGCCACCTGAAAGCTGTGTGCCGAGCCGGTGAGTTTTTTCGCCCAACCCCACCGCTGAAAGCAGCATTTTCGCGCGATCAGTCATTTGCGCTGGAGTAAGCCGGCCCAGTTTGCGCATCGGCATCATCACATTCTCCAGAGCGGAGAACTCGAGCATCAGAAAGTGAAACTGGAAAACGAAACCAATGTGCTCGCCGCGCGCCGCCGTCCGCGCTTCGTCCATCGTATTGGACATGAGCTGGCCGTTGATCCAGATCTCGCCTTCTTCCGGGCGATCAAGGAGGCCAAGGAGGTAAAGCAGCGTGCTTTTTCCGCAGCCAGATGGGCCGACGATTGCGTAGACTTCGCCTCGCTTTGCTTCGAACGAAACGCCGCGCAGGACGTGCACCCTGCCCTCGCCTTGACCGAGGTAGCGATGAACATTTTTGCAGCGGAGCGCGATGTTGGCGGGAATATCGGACATCTCGAAATTTACTGAGCGGTGCCGCGAATGACGTCACCCGGCTCCAACTTTGCCGCGCGGCGAGACGGCCAGAGGCTGGCGAGCAAAACCATGACAATCGCGGTGGTGACCGCGGAGACATAGTGCCAGATCGACCACGAGACGATGAACGTATCCGTCGCGAAAATACCCCGGATGCTGATGTGAATTTGCGAAACGGCGTATGTCACGGCGGCTCCGACCAGCGCGCCGAGCACGGTGCCAATCGCGAGCACGATCATCGCCTGCCAAATAAAAATTCGTGAGATGTCCTGCCGGGTATAGCCCATGGAACGCAGGATCGCGATATCCTTGGTTTTCTCGAGGACCATCATCGCGAGTGTGTTGAACATGGCCAGTCCAGCGATGAGCGTGAAAACCGAAACCGTGATACCGGTCGAAATGCGCAAGGCGCGGAAAACTTCCAGCCAGCTCTTTTCACGCTCCTGCCAACTGTGGGCGCTATGCATGACAACTTCCTCGATCCGCAGCGCGTCCTGCGGCGCGCGATCACGGTCGTAAAGATTGATCTGGATGAACGAAGCGCCGGTCGGTTTTCGAAGGAGTGACCGACACTCGCTCATGTTCAAATAGAGCCGCACTTTGTCGATATCGCTCACCCCCGTTTCATAGATCGCGCTTACACGATAGCGACGGCTCTGTCGTCCGAGTTTGTCCGTCGCTTCCAAGATAAATGAGTCGCCGACATTCAGCTGCAATCGAGTGGCCATGACTTTGCCAATCATTGCCCCGGATGGGGTAACGCCAAAGTCGTCGATTGAGCCCTGAATGACTTGGTGGCGAATGTCCGATACACGTTCGTGATCGGCCAAATGGATGCCATATACTTGGACAGACTCAGTTTTGAAAGAGCTGCGCAGCATCACATTCCCGTGAAGCACCTCGGATACGCCAGAGATGTTCTCGAATTCCCGAAGTGCGTTCATAACTAGCTTCGGTTCTTCGATCCCTTCAACGTACTTTCGCCCTTCCCGTTGGGCGATTTCGAAGCCGTTGCCATCTTCCTTATTACCGAGCGACATGTGGCCGATCGTCTCCTGAATCTTGTCCTCCACACGGATGGCGCCGTTGGTTCCGAGGATCGTCTTGATAAAAAACTCCTCGAAGCCGCTCGTCGTCGCTTGGGTGACGACGTAGAGGCCAACGCCGAGAATAATACACGACAGGCTCATGGCCATGGCGCGTTTTTTCGCCGTCAAAAAGCGAAAAGCGATGCGTAGCGTCGGCGACATGATAGCTGGTGAACGGAAACCTGACGCTTACTCGACCAGCTTGGTGCGTACGCGATCGCCGGGGTGGAAACGGTCGAGTTCTTCGACGATCACCAGATCGCCTTCTTTAATACCCTCGACGATTTCGACTTGGTTCAAAGCGAGATAGCCGATGACGCACAGGCGGCGTTCCACCACCCCGTCTTTTACGACGTAGAGGTAGTGTTGGAAGAGCGCACGGCGAGGCACGATCGTCTTCGAATCGCGCTCGTTGACCACGATGCTCACTTCACCGGTGATACCTGGTACGAGCAGCACCGGGTCGATCTTCACGTCGAGGTGAACAATATAGCGCTGTGTTTCGGGGTCGGCCGTCGGCAAAACCTTGATGACTTTGGCGTCGTAGAGGTCGTTTCCATAACCGAGAAAACGAACCTTCGCGGACTGGCCGACTTTGATGCCGGAGAAATTTTCTTCGCTGATCTTCGCCTCGACCGTGCGGCTGGTGGAAATGATCGTGGCAATCGCGGTGTTGGCGCCAATGAGATCACCCTTACGTGCGTAGATTTCGGAAATCTTGCCGTCGAAGAGTGCGGTCATGCGCATCTTCTCGAGTTGGCGCTGTTTCGTCTTCAGGGCGTTCTCGAGAGTGTCCACGGACTGCTTGTTCAAGACGTCTTCGAGTTCGACGCGTTTGGCCAAACCGGTGACGACCCGTTGCTGCTTCTGAAGATCGGCCTCAGAGAGGCTGCCGAGCTTATATTGGCGCTCGGCATTGACCAAGTCGGCCTTGGCACCCTCAAGTTCGGGCGCGACGAGCGAGCCAACGTGCAGGCGCGCCTGCGCGGCGGTCAAATCGGTCTGGATGCGCTCCAATTCCAACTTCGTGTCGGTGGGATCGAGCTGGAGGAGGAAGTCGCCTTCTTTGACGACCTTGCCTTCGTCCATCGCGCTCTCGACGACGCGACCGCCGTTTTCGCTCTTGAGCTGCATCGCGTATTCCGCGCGAACGACGACGCTACCGGGAACGGCGTCGACGGCCTTACCCGCGTGAGCTTTGGCCACACGAGCTTCCGGGCGCAGAAGGAAATTTACCAACAGCGCCAGTCCAATCAGGAGAACGACGCCGATGACAATGCGAACAACTACACCTCGATTACTTGCCATTACGGAGATTGCTGGATGGGAGATTTTTCAGAACGGGATCGACGCCCAGAACGGAAACGTAGGTAGACCATTTCATGAGAAAATCAGCTCGCGAGCTCATCGCGGTGATCTCTGCGCTGTTCGCATTCTGCGTCACGATATCGAGCGTATTCTGAGATGAAACGCCGCTGCGGACATCGTTCCCTACTTTTTCGATGGCGGCCGCAGTGAGTTCTTTTCGCGTCTGAGTGAGATCCATCAAACGGCCGGCATAGCTGATTTGTCGCTCCAGTTGGCGCGCGGTGTCGCCGACAGATTCCTTGAATTGTTTCAGCTTCAATTCTGCCAACCGTCGGGCGGCAAGCGCGGACATTTTTGCACCGCGTGTGGCGAAGCCGTCGAAGATCGTCCAGTTGGCGCCGACGCCGATCTGCGTCGTCGTGATCGCGGTCAGCGTCGGTTTGCGAGTGATCGTGTCGACCTGCGTTTGGTTACTTTGGCCGAAGCTTCCCGTGACATTGAATTTCGGGAACAGACGGTATTTCGCGATCTTGTAGTTGAGTTTGCTGCTTTTGATCTGGTCCTCGTACGTGGAAAGCATGACGGAATTTTCCACGCCAACGCGTTTCATCTCCTCGAAATACGAACCGATGGTTTCCGGCGCGAAGGTTGGCTTCGGAACCTCGAGCGGAATCGATTCATCGGGAATGTCCGCAAGACCTACTATCCGGGCGAGAGTCTTGCGCGTGGAATCGTAGTCTTCCACCGCCTGGTCGGCCCAGATACGCGCTTCATCCACCGCGAGGCGATAGCCAGTGATGTCACCCGCAGAAATCCGCCCATCGCGCAGGCGAGCCTCCTGCACCGAAAGTGTCGACTCGGCGACCCGGACGCCAAACTGCTGATTGCGCACTTTCATCTTCTTCTGGATGAGCGTCAGATACTGCGAACGAATTGACAGCGCGAGGAGGCGGTAGGCTTCGACGTACGACTTTTCCGCGATGTGCACCTGCAATTTTCCAATGTCGGCCTGCGCCTTCAATGTGCCCCATTGAAAGAGCGGTTGGTAAAAACTTATCCCGTACAGCGGACCGTTTGTCTTGGAGCGGGAGCTGGTGTTCGAGGACACCGCGGTCTCGGTGTAGGCGTATTGGCCGTTGGCCGACAGCACCGGAAACAGCGCTGAGCGATTGACGATGCGCTGACCTTCGGCACTGGCCAAATCGAGATTGGCCGCAAGCATCGACGGCGACTCTCGCATGCCGACATCGAGGAGGCGCTTCAAGTCCGGCAGGAGGTCTTCAGGCATCGCTGCAGGCATCGGGCCCTGAACTGGCGAAGCCGCATGGGCACTCGCGGCCAGCGCTATGATTTGCAGGGGAATCGAGGATCGAACCAACTTTCGCCAAAGCATTTTTTCAGGATGTGAAGTGATGGGCCAGAACCGCCAGACCGCTTGATTTCATGGTCGATTGCAACCTTGAATCTTGCCTCGCGGATGCGAGGTGACCGCGGTTTTGAAAACGTGTTCAGAAAAATTTTCCGAGGCGATCGGCGAGAAAACGATGCAGTTTTTGTATCAAAATCACGGATACAGGAATCGGCGCGGAAAACTGTCGTTCAGCAAATCGCGTGGCGTTTCATCTAAGGTATTGCTTAGAAAATCGTCCTTCTGAAACTGCCCAGCCCCTTGAACGTACCGATCCAAGATCTCACTCGCCACAATCAGCCCATCGCTGGTGCGCTGGCGGAGGCCTGCCGCGAAGTGATCGAAAGCGGCTGGTATGTTCTCGGCCGACAGGTCGCGTCGTTCGAGGCAGAGTTCGCTCGTTTTCTCCAGATCGAACATTGCGTCACAGTCGCGAACGGCACGGACGCATTGGAATTGGCGATGCGCGCGGTCGGCGTGGAGCGCGGCGACGAAGTCATCCTCGCGGCGAATGCCGGCATGTATTCGACCGTAGCGGCCCTCGCGATTGGCGCTACGCCGATCTACGCGGAGATCGATGAGCAACGACTTTCGCTTTCTTTCACCGCGATCGAACGCGCATTCTCGTCGTCGACCAAGGCCGTGGTTCTGACCCATTTGTATGGCTGCAGTGGATACGTCGAGGAAATCGCCCAACTCTGTCGCTCGGCGGAGATCCCGCTGATCGAAGATTGCGCAGAGAGCCATGGCGCGCGCGTGGCCGGCAAGGCGGTCGGTGGCTGGGGAGACGTCGGCTGTTTCAGTTTTTATCCGACAAAAAATCTCGGTGCGCTTGGCGATGGCGGCGCTTGCACGACGCATCGGTCGGACATCGCCGCACAGCTGCGCCATCTTCGTCAGTATGGCTGGGAAGCGCGTTACCGGGCCGTCACCGCGGGTGGACGGAATTCGCGTCTCGATGAAATACAAGCCGCGATTCTGCGGAGGAAGTTGCCTCATCTAAACGAATGGAACGCGCGCCGCCGGGCGATAGCGCTGCGCTACAACGAGGCTTTTTCCAAACTGCCGATCAAATGCCCGTGGATCGATGGCGACGCCTATGTGGGGCATCTCTATGTCGCACGCGTCCCAAACCGTGATGCGTTCCGCGAAGCGCTGAAAAGCCGGGGCGTCGCGACGGATGTTCATTTCCCTTTGCCCGACTACCGACAACCGGCGATTGCCTCGCAGCTCGGAAAACGCTGGGAGCTTTCATTGACGGAGGAAGCGTGCGCGACGGTCGTGACCCTTCCTTGTTTTCCCGAGATGGAAGACAAAGAAATTGAATATGTGATTTCGGCGGTGCGTGATGCTGTCACCCAAACCCGCACGCGCGCTCGATGAGCAACCTCGGTTCACTCCTTAGCATCGTTGTTCCGGTTTATTACAACGAGCTGAACTTGCCCGACAGCATTCCAGCCCTCCTCGCGCTTCGTGAACAGCTGGGAGGAACGGCGCTGGAATTAGTCTACGTCGACGACGGCTCGGGAGATGGTTCGCTGAAGGTTCTCGTCGAGTTTCAAAAGCAATATCCTGAAACGATCAAAATCGTGAAGTTGACCCGCAACTTCGGATCAATGGCCGCGATCCAGGCCGGATTTCGCGCCGCACAAGGCGATTGCGTGGGGATGATCTCAGCCGATTTACAGGATCCGCCGGAGCTCTTTCTAGAAATGCTCGCGCTCTGGCGCAAAGGCGAGAAGGCGGTTTTTGCCGTTCGCCAGGATCGGGAGGAAGGGCTGTCGCAGCGCTGGTTCGCGCGGACGTATTATTCGCTACTGCGGCGGTATGCACTTCCTGGATACCCGGAAGGCGGCTTTGATTTTTGCCTGATTGACCGGCAACTGATCAACGAGATCAATGCGATGGGGGAAAAGAACACCCACATCATGTCATTGATCTACTGGCTGGGATTTGCGCCGGCGATCATTCCGTACACTCGCCGCGCGCGCCGGAAAGGACGATCCCGTTGGACGATGAGAAAGAAGCTAAAGCTCTTCGTCGATTCGTTCGTGGCGTTCTCCTACGTGCCGGTGCGTTTCGTATCCATGATTGGGATACTCACCTCGCTTCTCGCGCTCGGTTATGCGGTATTTCAGATCGTGGCGAAATTTTTGTTTGGGACGCCCGTGCCGGGATTTTCCACCATCGTCGTGCTCATCGCGCTGACCGCTGGAGTGCAGATGATCATGCTCGGTGTGCTCGGGGAATATATCTGGCGAATTCTCGACGAATCGAGAAAGCGCCCCGCCTATGTCATTGATCGCATTTATCCGCGTATAACAAAACCAGAATAATGAGCTTCTTCGCCCATCCCAACGCTCTTATCGAAAGCGGCGCGCATGTCGGCAACCGCACGCGCGTCTGGGCCTTCGCACATGTTCTGAGCGGGGCGAGCATCGGCGAGGACTGCAATATTTGTGACCACGTCTTCATCGAAGACGGCGCATTCATCGGTGACCGCGTCACGATCAAGTGCGGAGTGCAGATTTGGAAAGCCGTTCGGATTGAAAATGACGTGTTCGTTGGACCAAACGCCACGTTCACCAACGACAATTTCCCGCGGAGCCGGCATCACCTTACCGAGCATCCTGAAACGATATTGGAGACGGGTTGTTCGATCGGAGCCAACGCAACAATATTGCCGGGCGTGCGCATCGGCCAGAACGCCATGGTGGGCGCCGGCGCTGTCGTCACGCGTTCCGTGCCGCCCAATGCCATCGTGGTCGGAAACCCGGCGCAAATCACGGGCTACGCGAACGGCTCGGCCAGCACCACCGTCGCGACGCCGCCCCACCCTCATTCTATAATCAATAGCCAGCCTGCAGCGCCGACCTCGACCGCGAGTGAGGTCCGTGGCGTGCGTTTCCATGATTTTCCTCTGATCCGCGATCTTCGCGGCGACCTTACCGTCGGCGAATTCAACAAAGACATTCCGTTTACGCCGAAGCGGTACTTCATCGTGCTCAATGTCGCGAATCGCGAAATTCGCGGCGAACACGCCCATCGGCAATGCGAGCAGTTTCTTGTCTGCGTCTCTGGTTCCTGTCGCGTGGTCGCGGACGACGGCACGAACCGCCAGGAATTTCTGCTTAACTCACCAACCGTCGGTCTGTATTTGCCCGCGATGATTTGGGCCACTCAATACAAGTACACCAGCGATGCGGTGCTGGTGGTTTTTGCCTCGGAATTCTACGACGCGAAAGACTACATCCGCGACTATGCGGAGTTCCTTTCCGCAGTGGGCGCATCGAAGTGATTCGCGCCTCGAGTTTGCCCCGAGCGGCTGGAACACGATGAAAATTTTGATCACAGGCATCTGCGGTTTCGTGGGAAATACCCTCGCGCGCCATTTGCTCGAACACGACAGCCGGATCCAACTGATCGGATTCGATAATTTTATCCGACCAGGCAGTGAGCTAAATCGCGCCCCGCTGCAAAAGCTTGGAGTGAAGCTAATCCACGCGGACATTCGCAATCAGGGTGATGTCACTGCACTTCCCGCGTCCGATTTTGTCATCGATGCCGCCGCAACCCCAAGCGTGCTCGGAGGCGTCGACCAACGCTGTACATCGCGGCAAACGGTCGAACACAACCTGAGCGGAACGATCAATCTGCTTGAATACTGCAAGGCCCACAAAGCCGGGCTGACGCTGCTGAGCACAAGCCGGGTCTATAGCATCAACGCATTGCTCGACGTGCCGTTAAAGGCGGATGGAGAAGTATATAAAGCCGATGTCGCGGCTAATATGATTCAGGGGCTGAGCGCCCGCGGGGTTTCGGAGGAGTTTTCCACCCGGCCGCCGCTTTCGATATATGGTTCAGCGAAACTAGCGTCCGAAATTCTGGCGCTCGAATACGGGAGTGCCTTCGATTTCCCCGTTTATATAAATCGCTGCGGAATTCTCGCCGGCGCTGGTCAATATGGACGTCCCGATCAGGGTATCATCGCATTTTGGATAAACTCGTATCTGTCACGGCGACCATTGAAATATATTGGATTCGATGGCACCGGCCGTCAGACGCGCGATTGCCTCCACCCGCGCGACCTCGTGCCGCTTCTACTCAGGCAATTCTCCGCGGCAAATTCGCCGAGACAGGAACGGATCGTGAATTGCAGCGGAGGCGCCGAGTCGGCGTTTTCGCTTCGCACACTGAGCGATTGGTGCGCGACCCAGTTCGGCGCGCATGAGATCGGCGCGATTGCGGAGCCGCGTCCCTTTGACCTCCCATGGGTCGTGCTGGATTCGTCGAAAGCTGCGAAAGTTTGGAACTGGAAACCAGCGACCACGCGCGAACAAATTTTCGATGAAATTGCCAGGCATGCACGCGCGCATCCGCAGTGGTTGGAAGTCTCCGGTGCGAACTGAATGAGTCCGGCACATCCTCTCTCCCTATTTTCTGTCGTCATTCCCGCGCGTAACGAAGAGGAGTCGCTGCCCGAAACTCTAGCCGACATCTATTCGGTTTTTTCGGAGAACAATGTTCCTCACGAAATTGTCGTGGTGGATGACGGCAGCACGGACAAAACCTGGGCGGTGCTGAATCGGTTGCGGGAGGAGATCCCGACTCTGCGGCCATTGCAGAACAACGGACTGCACGGCTTCGGCCGTGCGATTATTCATGGGTTAAATCACATGAGGGGGGACGCCGTGGTGATCATGATGGCGGATGCATCGGACGACCCGAAGGACGCCGTCACCTATTGGAAGATCCTCAGCGAAGAAGGCTACGAGTGCGCTTTTGGGAGCCGTTTCATCAAAGGCGGAAAGGTGGAAGGTTATCCGCGGTTCAAATTGGTGGTTAATCGACTGGCCAACTTTCTCGTCCGGATGTTCCTTCGGATTCCGCTGAACGATACGACCAACGCCTTCAAAGCGTATCGCAAAACCGTGATAGAAGGTTGCCGCCCGCTCCTCGCGCCACATTTCAACCTCACAGTCGAGCTGCCACTTAAGGCAATCGTACGCGGCTACACCTGGAAAGTAACGCCCATCGCCTGGCGTGGCCGCAAACACGGCGTGGCCAAGCTGAAATTAAAAGAAATGGGCAGCCGCTATTTCTTCATCTGCGCCTACGTCTGGCTGGAAAAATATTTTAGCCGCGGAGACTACGAACGGAAACATTGATAGGAAGGCGCGTGCTCAGGGCAAATTCCGCTGCTGGGACGCTTGAAGGAAACAGGGACATAACGATTTTAGCGTTGCCCTATCAGAATAGGCTTCATGCCTTGCAAGGCGCGTCTGCCGCTGAACGTAGCGCTCCGACCAACCCAACTTAACACTCAGCGGTATCGATATGATAAAAGGAATCTGCGTCGTCGGCTATGGTTACTGGGGCCCTAAGCTGGTCCGAAATTTCTCAAACAATGCCAAAGGGCGTCTAGTTTGGATCTGTGAAGAGAGCCCTCAGCGGCGAACGCAAGCCGCGGCTGATTTTCCTGCGGCAAAGATCAGTGGATCGTTCGATGAAATTTTGGCGGAGCCTTCAATCGAAGCCGTGGTGATCGCCACTCCGGTATCGACTCACTACCCTCTCGCGAAAGCCGCGCTCGAAGCGGGAAAAAACGTGCTGGTAGAAAAGCCCCTTGCTTCGAGTATCGAACACGCCCTGGACCTCGTGGAAACCGCTCGAAAAAAGGGCCTGGTTTTAATGGTCGATCACACGTTCGTGTATCATTCGGCCGTCGCAAAAATCAAGGCCCTGCTGGATGCGGGTGAAGTCGGAAAGCTCCAGTATGTCGACTCGACCAGAATCAACCTCGGTCTTTTTCAGCACGACGTAAACGTCTTATGGGATCTCGCGGTTCATGATATTTCCATTGTTCATCATTTAGTCGAAGAACGTCCCCATAGCGTCCAAGCGATTGGGGCGAGCCACACAGGAACGGGCCTGGAAAATATCGGATTTCTGGTCATGCGCTACGCATCAGGACTCTTTGTCCATGTGAGCTGCAGTTGGATTTCCCCCGTGAAAATCCGTCACATGCTCTTCGGCGGAGACAAGAAAATGGTTTTGTATAATGACCTGAACGCAGATGAGCCGATCAAGGTTTATGATTCGGGTTTCACCGCTCGCAACGACGAAGAGCGCAAGCGGCTACTCTTCGATTATCGCGTGGGAGATGTTCATTCTCCTAAAATTGTATTTCGCGAGGCATTGGCCGCGCTTGCAGGAGACTTTATCAATAGCATAGAGACAGGAAAAGCTCCCCGTTCAAGTGGGCAGTTCGGCGCGGACGTCGTCAAGGTCCTCGCGGCGGCCGAAAAATCTATCAAACAAAACGGCCAAGAAATCCGAATCGTGTAGAACATAACCTCTATATGCAACCTCAGCGCTGGGACGCGAGCAAGGGCTTGCCTCCGAATCAATACAACGCGAATGCCTGGATTACCGGCAATCCGACAATTGGACCCGGTACTTGGATTGGCGCATTTACGCTAATCGATGGCTCGGGCGGGCTGCATATTGGGAACGGCTGTGACATTAGCTGCGGAGTACAGATCTTAAGCCATTCGACGGTCAAACGCTGCTTGAGTGAAAGAGCCTTTCCCCTGGAGAAAGCAGAAACGCGTATTGGGGACCATGTTTTTATAGGATCCAATGCCGTTATATTAATGGGGACCGTGATAGGACATCACAGCATTGTTGCGGCCGGCGCGGTGGTCCTCGAGAATTCACATATCCCCCCTTATTCGTTGGTTGCCGGTGTTCCAGCGAAGATTCTTCGATCTCTCGAAAATGATGTAGCGGCGTGGAAAGAGGCAAAGAAAAGCGACCTTTAATAATGTCCCCGGATTAGCAGCGGCCGGCGGGGGGACTCCACTCGGACTCGGCGGCGCACAAATATTGCGCCGGCGTAGCGAGAGTCAGCTCTGCCCAATTTGGTACGGTGTGGAGCGCCTTGAACGCACATCAGTCGGTTTGGGATGAAAAACCGATATCGCTCCAAATTATTCGAGCCTTGCCCTCGTTGAACGAGATATCGAAGTGTCCCAAGAATGTCTTTGAGCGAACCAGCAAAAGCCACCCCGCGCATCCCATGGAAGGGTGCGGGACTCCGCATTCTTTTCCTTGTCTTCGTGGCCCTCTGGATCCTTTCGCCCTTTGCCACGGCCCATGTTTATGGCGCTGGAGATGCCCTTTGGTATTCACAGATGATTGCGGACTTCATCGAGCAACTTCGCGCGGGAATCTTTCCAGTTTTTGTCGGCCAAACCGAACATGCGTTCAATGGGGCTGTATATCCTCTGCGCGTCGCGCCGCTCTATCAACATGTAGCAGCGGTAATTGACTGGGCGACCTTTCATCGGCTCACAGTTTTTCAAATCCAGCACTGGACTCTCATCAGCGCTGGCATCGGGGGACTATTCAGCGCCTACTTATGCCTCTGCTCGATTATTGGATCCGACAGATGGCTCGCGGCCATATTGAGCGCTCTTTACCTCCTGTGTCCTGGCGTGCTGGCAATCTCCTATATCCAGGATTTGCACATGAGCTGGATGACGTTGCCGTTTCTGCCCATTGCAGTGCTTGGATTTGTCAGGTTTTTTTCGGTGCCATCGTTCCAGACCTCATTGATCACAGCGATGGGTCTCGCAGGTCTGTGGTTGGCGCATGCTCCGATCGCATTTTGGATGACTATCGTCGGAGCGGCAGCGGGCGTATTTCGCCTCATGACCCAACCTGATCGAATCGCGTTTTTGAAGGGCGGACTATTGACCGGTTTGCTTCTCATCGCGCTGGCCAGTTACCCCTTCGTATCCACGAAGTCCTTACAAGGAGTATCATCCCCTGATCCACAGGGAGGGAAACTCACCCATCCTGAGCAGATCGTCACGTCGTTGAAAAATGCTTTCCCGGGCTGCCTACTCCCGCTCAGCGCCAATGCAGAGAGGCTCTCGGATCTACAACTTGGCTATGCGCTCTTCCTCGCGCTTATCGTGGGTGTCGCGGGCTTGGCGGTCCGTCGCTCGCCTCCAATAATATTTATTCTGTTCTCCGCTCTGGCACTTCTGGGTGTGCTTATTCCTTTTCCGCACTGGCCAGAATTCTTTTGGCTAGAATTCGTACCGGAAGTATTCAGGCGACTGACTTATTATTGGCCGATGCATCGGCTGTATCTTATAATCGCTACTCTCGCGATATTTGCAGCAGGCCTCGGTTACGTCACGCTCAGCACTTGTACATCACGTCGATTTGACCGCGTAATCATGGGCCTTCTTTGCGTTGGCTTGATCTGGAGCGCGACCCAAGCGCGAGAGTTTATCCACGCGGCTGAACGACGAACTTCGACAGCCGAAGACACCAAGCGCCGACTCCAGCCCGAGAATCAGCTGCTCATGAATCACGCCTATGGGTTGTTCGGTAAACTCCCAGCGTACTTCTCCAACGGTGTGATGGACCCCGAAAGCGAAATTCGCATTTTCGATCGAGACGGCAGAGCCACATCATCACCGACGAATCACGTGGTGTTAGGTGGAACGTTTACCGAAAAGGTCGATGCCAACCCAGGCATTCTAAATCTATCACCCACGCTGACCCTAAAGCCAAATCAACGTTATGATTTGATCTTCGCCTTCGAAGACCGACCATACGCTGGAATTCTTCAACTGGTCGGGTCGACCTTCTTTCGCGAATACGCACTGCCGAGTAGCGGAGAAGCAAAATCATTTGGGACAATCCCGCCGCACTCCCCCGTCTTACCGCTATGGACAAGTTCCCCGACACCAGAGGTGATTACGATACGCTATATCCCGGAAACCTTGAAATACACGGGCGGTCAAAACACCTTCGCTTCATTCTCATTGGTCGAACGCAGGCGCGAATCCAGCCAGGTTCAAGTCGTTTCCTGGCTTCCACTCACTCTCGACCTCAATGTGGCGAAGCCATCCATCGTCGAAACGCCCCGCGTGTATATTCCCGGATATACTGCTACAGTTAACGACGCACCCGCAAACGTCGCCGTTTCATCAAACGGCCTTTGCGAAATTGCAATTCCCGCCGGGCAATCGCATCTCCGGCTTTTCTATCAAGCGCCGTTCGGAGTCCGCGTCTCCTACTGGGAAACGCTTATCGCGTGGGCCGCGGCCCTGGGCCTGACGTTGCGACTGATGTTTCAAAAACGCGCGGAGCGGTCCTCATGAATTTAATTTAACGGTAGTTACTCACTCGGATCACGGTCAAACGCGCAACATCTCGAAGGGATTCTCCGAGGTACTAAAGCGGGTCCAAGTTGATACGCTCTTTTTCGATAACCAAGGGGCGCTTTGAGACTTTAGTGTGAATCGCACCAATATATTCGCCGATTATGCCGATGAAAAAGAGCTGAATTGATGCGAAGAAAAACAGCCCGATCACAATCGGCGCCATACCGACAGGAAAACGGTCCCAATATATCAGTTTATAAACCAAGTAGGCCAGACCACAAAGAGCGAACAGCACCGCCAGCGCAAAACCCAGCATCGCGGCGAGACGGAGCGGAATCTTCGAATGGCTTGTGATCCCCAGCATCGCCACGTCGTATAACGTATAGAAATTGTTCTTCGTGATCCCCCGCTTCCTTTTTGGTTGCTCGTAAGGTACGCGGGCTACCGAGAACCCCAACTCCGAAATCAAACCGCGAACATAAGGATAGGGATCTTCGAGCCGCCGAAACTCTTCGATCACCGCCCGATCATAGAGACCGAAGCCGGTAACATTTTCCATAAGCTCGACGTCGGCTAAACGCTTTACCAATTTATAATATAAGCGCCGGAGCTGAAAAAAAGTCCAAGACTCCCGACTGTTAATTTTCTGCCCGACCACGACGCGCGCGCCGTTCTGCCAATGCTCGACAAAACGAATGATGAGTTCAGGCGGATCCTGTAAATCCGCTGCCAAGACTACCACCGCGGCACCCGGCGCTTGCAAGAGACCGTGAAAAGGAGAACGAACGTGACCAAAGTTACGAGTGTTCTCGATTACCGCGACGTCTGTGTCCTTGGCGCATATTTCGCGCAATCGAACCATTGTTGAATCCGTCGACGCATTGTCTATAAACAGATGCAGGTATTTTACGCCGATGGCCTGCATGACCTTCCGAACCGTCAAATGGACGGCGGCAACATTGTCCTCTTCATTATAGCAAGGCGTAAGAATCGTTAGTTCGATGGCTCGCACGATGCAGTTTTAAGGAGCCTTGAGGCGTTTGTTTCAACTGCCTTCTCTGCAGCACATGATGACTGCAACATGCCGTTTTTGATGTATTTGCTCCGCCGCCTCCGCCGCGAACGGAGAATAGACTTTGTATTAAAAAACGGGACGTGAGCAGATGACGCACGCCGAGGCTCTTCGCCAGACTCGCAAATAAGGTTTCGTGATAAACGCAGGATTTGCGTTACCAGCTATGTTGCTTATAACCAAATTCTTAAGAAATCAGGAATCGCGCAGTCTTTTTGCGGTTGCGTTCTCCCGGCCGCTTACCGACGCTCGGTTGTCCGCTCAGCAAGGCAGGAGGCAGCATCACTCGGCCATCTTGTTCCATGCGAGACGCTCCAGCTGACCACAATGAAAACTCCAGTTCGCCTATTACTTTGCCTCGCCTTCCTATCTTTGGGAGCATTTTTCCTCGTTAAACGCGGCTCATTTAACGGAAAATTCCCATTGCAGGCCCCGATGACCGCTCAAAAAGCGCCGGATCAATCGAGGAAGCAGCTGGAGTCTGGCATCGACCCCCGTTTGCCTGCCAACACTACATCCACTCTCGGGCGGGGATCGATTTCCATCAACGGCTCCGGTGAATCATGGAAGGCTCATTTATCTAGTATTAAGCAGGGGGGAAACTTTGCTGTGGTTCTGCCAGACGGCTCCACAGCTGACGGCAAAGTCCAGCTCGTCGTTGTTGAAAATCGCATCCGGCGAATTTCTGGAAAACTGACGGTCGGGACTGGAACGTTTTTAGTGGGCATTGAGGGCGACACCATCGAGGGGCATATTTATTTTCCAGAGACGAATCGCGCGTTGATACTACAAGGTTCGGTTGGAGGAAAAGTTCGCGCAGAAGAAAAGCCTCTCAGCGACGTGATCTGCACGCCATATCCCCGCGAAACCTTGGCCAAGGCAGAGAGCTTGAGAGAGCCCGATGCTCAATTTTCCGCATCTGTTGCAGAGGCCGCTCCTTTGCTTGAAAGCAGACCCGGAGCCCCGGCGGTTATTTATCTGGATTTTGACGGCGAGACGGTGACCGACCCGGACTGGAACGGTGGCGCGACGATCGTCGCGGCCGCCTCAGCGCTTTATTCCAGTGATATCAATGAAGTCTGGGCGCGGGTCAAAGAAGATTTCATACCCTTTAATATTAACGTTACCACCGATAAGACGAAATATGATGCGGCGGATGCCAAGCACCGCACGCGTGTCATCATAACTCCTAGCTCGAGTTGGTATCCAATTCCCGCTGGGGGAGTCGCTTTGGTAGACTCCTTTAGCTTAGCGGGGACAGTCGGTCATTCTGCGACGATACCCTGTTGGGTTTTCAACACTTCAATCGCGGGCATTGCGGAATCGATCTCTCACGAAGTTGGGCACACACTTGGGTTGCACCACGACGGAAGAACCAATCCGGTTGAGGAATACTTCGCCGGCCACGGCGAAGGTCCCGTCAGTTGGGGCCCTATCATGGGCGCCCCTTATGGAAAGTCGGTCGTACAATGGAGCAAAGGTGATTACGCTTACGCGAACCGTCGGGACGAAGACGACATAGCCATCATTGCCTCGAACAAAAACGGTTTTGGGTTTGTCGCCGATGACGTCGGTGACACGGCTGAAACCGCAACATCACTTGCAGTTACTGACACTGATGTTACCGGTGCAGGCACAATCGGCAGCTCCAGCGATGTCGATTTCTTCAAATTGGTGCTTCCGGCTTGCTCGCTACAACTCTATGTAGGTGGAGCTTCTTGGTCTGCCAACCTGGATATTGTTCTCGAACTACAGAACCAAAACGGAACAGTGTTGGCGACATCGAATCCGGATCAATATCTGGACACCTCTATTTACCAGTCGCTGCCGGCCGGTACCTATTATTTGAAAATTAGGGGTACGGGACGCGGGGACATTGCCGGCGACGGCTATGTCGATGGCTATCCGGCATATGGCAGCATCGGTGAATACCGTATTGCCGGGTATATCGGCGCGCCCCCATCGGCTCCCACTATTACGTCGCAGCCAACTTCAGTTAACGCATATGTCGGCGGTCCTATCTCATTGTATGTCGCGGCGGATGGGTCTTACCCGATGAGCTTTCAGTGGCAAAAAGACACTGTCGACATTGCAGGTTCGAATAGCAATTCGTTGTACATTCCAGTCGCGAAGTTGACCGATTCTGGAGTATATCGGGTGATCATATCCAACAGCGCTGGCTCGGTGACCAGTGCGAACGCGACCGTGACGGTGTCAACTCCACCGCCACCGACGATATCATACGAACCGAGCGATCAAACATTGGTTGCAGACAACAGCATTTACCTGTCCGCTGGCGTTTCTTCGGTCGTACCAGCCTCGTGTCAGTGGTACAAAGACGGCGTCCCGATCGCAGGTGCCACATCATCGAGTTATTCAAAGTACCATGCAACGATAGCGGACTCGGGCAAATACAAGGCCGTATTTACCAATAGCGGCGGAACAGCCTCTACACATGAAGCGCTCGTTACCGTTGAAGGAGCGAAAATCCCGGTTTTCACCACTCAGCCGATCGGTGCAGAAGTCGAGCGAGGTGCCCGATATTCGTTTTCCGTAAACGCCACGAGCAACACGCCAGTCACTTATCAATGGTATAAAGGAACGACGGCCATTGCCGGGGCCACCTCGTATTACTACATCGTTGACCCCGTCAAAGATAGTGACGACGGCTCATACTATGCGACGGCGACGACGGCCGGAGGAACCGCAAGTAGCTCGAGCGCGAAGTTGACCGTAATCCCCCCCAAGCTTCCTGTCATTTATCACTCACCAACGTCCCAAACCGTTCAGTTGGGCAGCAGCACCTCCTTCTCGACTTATGTCATATCGTCAGTTCCCGTGACGTACCAGTGGTATTTTAATGGTGTGCCCATTTCCGGAGCTAAGTACGAAAATCTTTCGGTACAGCAGGTGTCCGCCAATAATATTGGAGAGTACTACGTTGCCGTCTCGAACGGCGCAGGAACCGTGGAGAGCGGCTCAGCAATGCTGGATATCGCGCGCAATGGCTCTCCAGCTGCATCGGACTGGATCGACGCACAAGAACGAGATGGCATCGTCTATTTCCTGTTCCAAAATCCCGACAAAATCAGTCGATACGATTTGGCATCGGAAACCTGGCTGGGCGATTGGGCCCTCAGCGACAAGCCAACGGCCTTCGCAATTGCCGATGACAGCATATACGTCGCCTTCGCGCGAACTCTATATAAATTCGATACCGCGCTAGGCAACAAGACAACGTGGGCGAACTCACCACAAAATATTACGAGCCTGGCGGTCGGCCCAAGTTCAGTATTTATATATCACACGCCTGCGTACTATTCTACTGTGGATATTGACAGCTACAGCCGAAGTACAACCACGAAACTTGCGACAAAATCCGTCAGTTGGTCGGGCAAGAACATTTGCTACAATGCTATAACAAAAAAACTTTACAGCTCAGGCACCGGATACGATGCCGACATCAAGGGCATCGCGATAAACCCGGACGGCACTTTTGGCGATGAGACGCAAGGTTCGGGGACAACAGGATCTTCCACAAACTCGCGCGTGTTTGGAATCGCAGATGACCAGTATGTTGCCAACGAGGCTGGGGTGATCAATAGGGCATCCGACTTGAGCCCGGTTGGAACTCTCTATTATAAAGTACAAGACATTGTCGCTGGAGCGGCTGGCGATTTCATCGTGCTGAAGGGCGGAAACCTGATTTCCGTGGACACGAGTCTGCGTGAAACGGGACGTTTTGTCTTGAACGACTACTACTCTCGCCTCTGGAGGCTGAACTCAAACGTGTTTATGTTCGGCCAGCCCGCAGGAAGCGGGGTAAAACCGACAGTTCAGAAGGTCGCCATCAGCGATGTTCACGGCCCACTATCCGCCCCTGCTCTCGACCCAGTGGGGCGCAGGATTAATGTAGATCAGGCGATGATCGATTCCGCGGGAGTAATATATTTGTACTCCCGCCAGGACCGCAATGTCTACCGCTGGGCCACAGGCTCGAATCGGTTTTTGAGCTCGGTCCCCCTGTCCGGCCGTCCAAATTATATCGCGTATTCTCCGGCGCATCACAGCCTCTATTTCGATAGCGGCGGTAACCAAGTCCGAACCATCCCCCTCGATGGTGCGAATTTTGCGGAGTATCCTTTCTATGCTTCCTCGCTCCTAGTGGACGGTCTGCAAAGTGCGGGCAACTATATCCTCCTCGCGGCCGGCTCATCAACTTGGCTCACCCATTTCGCAATTACTGTCGACGGCGACGTCGCTTCTTCGCGAGACACGGATTATTACTCGAAAGAGTACGTGTGGAATCCAGTGAACAGTAGAATGTACTTTCTCAGAGACGGTATTACGCCAAACGATATTGAGACGGAACCTATCGGCTCGGACGGTGAAATCGGTGCGGTAACCGACTCGCCTTACCATTCGTCGGACGGCGTCAGTCAGCCATTACGCATTTCTCCAGACGGCTCGAATATTGTGCTCGGCTCTGGATGGGTATATTCATGCTCAACACTGGAGTTGGTCGGCGCTCTTGGGAATAATGTTTCCGATGTCGCTTGGACCGATGGACTGATTCAGACTATCCGAGCCAAAGGTTCTCAAACCGAGGTTCAAAGCTGGTCGACCAGCTCTTATCTGTTGCAGAACTCCAAGGTTTTCGACGGTTTACCACTTCGTATTTTCCGCCTCAACAACTCGCAATTTGTCCTGGTGACATCATCCGATGGCCAGCTCAAATTCCGGAAGCTCACACGGGAGCTCAATATTCTGTCAGAGAACACAGGGTCGGAAGCTCCCACTAGAGTGGAGTCCGATTTCGATGGAGATGGCTTCGCGGATGTCGTATGGCAGAATACAACGACCGGAGACAGAGTCTTATGGCTTTTGAACTCCGGCGTATATAGCGGCGCAACGGCCGTCCTTCCACATATGGATCCTTCTATCGAAATTCGTGCAGTTGCGGATTTCGACGGAGACGGAAAACCAGATCTGGTGTGGCAGAACAAGGTAACGACCCAGACTGGAATTTGGCTGTTGAAAGGCACGACCCACACCGAACTTCCCTTCTCCTCTTCCGGTCCGAACTGGAGTATCGTGGGGGCTGGAGATTTCGATGGTGATAGCAAACCCGACATTGTTTGGGAAAACGCCCTGACTGGCGAGCATGCTATCTGGCGCATGGATGGAACCTCCTTCTCAGGACAAACATCGTCCCTACCCACCGTAGCCAAAAATTGGCGGGTCGTCGGAGTTGGTGATTTCACAGGAGATGGGAAATGTGATCTGCTGTGGCGCGATCAATCCGCGGGAGCCGTCGCAATTTGGGCGATGGACAGAACTAATTATAGCTTCGCTGTGGCTCTTCCAACCATCGCCGCTACTTGGGACGTTGCCCAAGTGGGCGATTTTGACGGAAATGGCTCCGTCGACATTCTTTGGAACGATCGAACAACTGGGGTAAGTAAAATCTGGCAGTTCAATCAGACGACTTACGTTGCAACGATCGCGCTACCCTCCTCAGGAGCTGACTGGATGGCGGGTACTGCATCAAGGCAGTTGCCGCAGACTGCGAGCCCCGCCCCGGCCACCGAAAGTGATTTTGATGATGACGGAAGCAGCGACATCATCTGGCAGAATACATCAACAGGTGAACGCGCGATTTGGCTGCTGAATAAGGGCGCGTACACCGGACGCGTCGTCAGTCTCCCATCAGCGGCAACTAGCTCCGAAATCAACGCGATCGCAGACTTCAACGCGGACAACAAGCCTGACTTCATCACTCAGGATCTAGTAACCGGTGCTGTCTCGATTCAGTTAATGAATGGAACAATCGCGAGCACGAGCCAAGCACTGCCGTCAGCTTCGACGACGTGGAGAATCGCTGGAGCGGGGGATTTCAATGGCGATGGAAAACCCGACGTGCTGTGGCAAAATCGTGTGAGTGGTGAGCATGCGGTCTGGATTATGAATGGTATGACGTACTCAGGTGAAACGATTACGTTACCGACCGTTTCGACTAACTGGGTTATCGTGGGCATTGGCGATTTCGACGGAGATCAGAAGCAAGATCTTCTCTGGCGGGATACTTCCACCGGAGCCCTCGCGATTTGGCTGATGAATGGCACGACATATAGGTACGCCGTTACCCTCTCGGCAGTGAGTTCAGCTTGGGATGTACGCCAAGTTTGCGACTTCGATGGAGACGGAAAAGTCGATATTCTATGGCAAAACAATATCTCCGGTGATCGGAGTATATGGAAGATGGACGGAACCAGTTACTCTGGTCAAAGCCTCGCGCTGCCCAATACGTCGGTCAACTGGTCGGCTGGGACGTCGATTCTTCTGAACTGACCGAAGGCCGTCAGATGACACGGCAGCAAGATCGCTGCCGCTTTAATCATTGCCATCGTGGCGCGCCCGGCACTGATTGCCGGGTTAATTCACCTATCATACCCGCACCACACCTCAAGCGATAGCATATATATTTCAAATGATTCGATTCGGCTTATTGGGATGTGGCGCGATTGCTCGCCGCCACGCTGAGATTCTTTCGTCAGGTGATGTACCCGGAGCGACCTTAGCGGCAGTGTGCGATGCGGACGTAAATAGGGCGCGTGAATTCGGATCCAAGTATAAAGCCTCGCCGTTTTCAGATCTGGCCGAGATGGCTGCAAAGGCCCAACTCGACGCAATAACCGTTCTGACTCCGAGTGGATTGCACGCAGAGCATGCGAGCCAGGCGTCCCAGCATGTGCGAGCTGTCGTAGTCGAGAAACCGATGGCGCTGACTCTGCGCGATGCGGATAGAATGATAGAAGCATGCGATCGAAATGGCGCACGGCTTTTCGTCGTTAAGCAAAATCGCTTCAACCGGCCGATAGTTGCATTGCGACATGCACTCGAGCAAGGCCGCTTCGGTAAACTGGTGCTTGGCACGGTCAGAGTACGGTGGTGTCGCCCACAAACATATTATGATTCTGCGTCATGGCGCGGAACTTGGGAACATGATGGCGGCGTCCTGGCGAATCAGGCGAGTCACCACATCGATCTTTTAGAGTGGATGATGGGAGAAGTTGAGAGCGTTTCCGCCATGTCCACTAAGGCACTCGCGAAGATCGAGGCAGAAGACACGGCCGTGGCTACGTTGCGTTTTTCAAATGGCGCGCTCGGTGTGATTGAGGCCACGACCGCAACACGTCCTCGCGATCTCGAAGGCAGTATTTCCATATTGGGAGAATATGGTTCGGTCGTGGTTGGGGGATTTGCCGCAAACGAACTCAAGACTTGGAATTTTGCTAAGCCAGAACCAGAAGACGACAGAGTCTTCGAAAAATCTGGCGTCAACCCCCCGCACTTTGCCGGTTACGGGCACTCCGCCTACTATCAACACGTGGTTGAATGCCTTGCTCACAATAAGAGACAACTAGTGGATGGTCTCGAGGGCAGAAAAAGCCTGGAACTGATCACCGCTATATATGAAGCGATTGAGACGGGCGAAGAAGTAAAGCTACGCTTTAACCCAAAATCTTGCCGCCTCGGACGGCGGTCTTGAGGGGCATTAAATGCTGCGGCAAGTGTTTAAGAGAACCGGCGCCGTCGCGCTAGGGACGGCGGCTGGACAAGCCGTCGTTCTCCTGTCTACGCCGCTCTTGGCCCGCCTTCACGATCCGAGGGAGTTCGGCGCGTTGGCACTCCTACTTTCACTCAGCAATATTGGTACGGCAACAGCTTGTTTTCGCTATGATATCGCGATCCCGTCTGTGCAGGACCGAGATGCATTACCACTAGTTCGGGTTTCATTGGCATTCTCGCTCGCGGTCGCGATCTTGATAGCGAGTGCCACCCTTTTACTCGAACGCGAAACATGGTTCGTCAGCCGCTTCGGTGTCTTGGTGACGCACCCTTTTCTCGTAGGGACATGCATTTTCCTCGTGGGCAGCCACCAGGCGACCATCGCGTTGCTGCTCCAGAGAGCGGAGATAACCAAAGTAGCGTGGCTACGATTCATCCAAGGCGCTGCGTTCGGTGGATTTGCAATGATTCCGTTTGTGGGGCTCCTCTGGGCACAAGCCCTATCCTTCGTAGGCGGACTTTTTGGTATCCGCAGAGCAATGCAAAAACGGGAGAAGGACGAGCCAGGGTTTCGTGCTACCGCTGTTGAGTTCCGCGCTTTTCCGTTGATGAGCTTGCCAGGTGCAATTCTCGACGTCGTCGGTTATAGCGTATGCGTCTGGGCAATAGTTAATGCGTACGGCTCGTCCGTCGCCGGTCATTATTCACAAATTCAGCGCCTGATTGGCGCGCCGCTGATGCTGTTGAGCATGAGTTTGGCCCAGATTTTATTGAAGCAGACTGCGGATATCTCGTCCGAGAAACGCGAAGTTCGACGATTGCTGAGGAAAGTGCTTCTTGTCATGGCGCTCTTATCGGGCTGTGCGCTCATCGTACTGTGGTTTATTGGGCAGCCACTCATATCGCTAGTTCTGGGGCCCAAGTGGGACATATCCCGCTCGCTTATCATTCCCGTCGCGATTGCCGTGTTTGCACGAGCGTGCGTTTCACCTCTCAGCTCGGTATTGATTACTTACCGTCGCTTCGGTTATGCGCTCGCTTGGCAAGGTGCCTATTTTTTTTCCGCAGTATTCTTGCTTTCCTATGTTTCCTTGCACCTGAGCTTTGTTTCTTTCCTCCACTTTTACGCAGCTCACGAAGTAGTTTTTTATGTGGCCTACCTGCTTCTAATCGGGCGCACACTACGGGACCAACAAGAACCGCCTGATTTTCTTGGCCCGCCGCTTGCCCCAGCCGGTCCGCCGTGATTCGGCTGCTCAGTTTTCAATGCTGGATTTTTTCCGTTTTGAACTCAACCTGCACGATTCTTTAAATGTGCGGCATCTTCGGAGTTTTACAGGCCCGTCCTATTTTGGCCACCGAGCTCACAAAAATGAGCGAACTTCTTCGTCATCGGGGGCCCAATGACGAGGGATTTTTTATCGCAAGCGCCGATGGCTGCCGGATCTACGGCGGCGCCGACACGCCTGCGGCTGTATTGAGGAGCAACCTCGACTACGCTCCGACAAGCAGTATTCCGTCCGACTGGTCTGCACCGAAGGGGGGCATCTGTTTCGGACACCGTCGTCTTTCGATTCTCGATCTTTCGCCCGCAGGCCATCAACCGATGTCGTACCGCAACCGATACTGGCTGATATTTAACGGCGAGGTCTTCAACTACGTCGAAATACGCGAGGAATTGAAATCGAGCGGTTATGATTTCCGGACAGGAACGGACAGTGAGGTAATTTTAGCTGCGTATGCGCAATGGGGGGCCAAATGCCTTCAACGCTTCAATGGTATGTTCGCGTTTGCGATCTTGGATCTGACGGCGCGGAAACTATTTTTGGCGCGAGATCGCTTCGGCGTAAAACCGCTTTACTACCGCGCGATCGATGGGCAGCTGACGTTTGCATCAGAAATAAAAGCCTTCGCGGGTTCGTGCTCTTGGAAACCCAAGGCAAATACCGCCCGGCTCCTCGATTTTCTCGTGTGGAATATCTCGGATCACACTGACGAAACCTTCTTCGCAGGGGTTCGCCAACTGCCTGCCGGCCATTTTTGCGAACTTTCTGTGGAGGAATTCTTGGCTGACACGTCAACAACTCGTTGGAAGCCGTCATCTATCTCGCCGCAGCGGTGGTACGAATTGCCCTACAGGCCGCATTCCGGTGGCAAGGAATCGGCCGATGAATTCAAGGAATTACTACGGGATTCGATTCGTTTGCGTTTGCGGTCGGACGTTCCGGTTGGCTCATGTCTCTCAGGCGGGCTGGATTCATCCAGCATCGTCTGCCTCGCGGCCGAGAAGCTCAGGTCGATAAGTGGCGGACCGCTGAACACGTTTACAGCGGGCTCCAGAGATGCTGCATACGACGAGACCAAATATGCGCGAAGCGTGATCGACGCTGCAGGGGCAAAACCGTCATTCGTGACCCCTGATCCAGCAGTATTCCTGCAGGATTTTGATCAAATCATTTGGCATCAAGATGAGCCATTTCCGACCTCCTCTATATTCGCGCAATGGTGCATTTTCCGCGAAGCTAGGCTTCATGGCACGACGGTAATGCTCGATGGCCAAGGCGCTGACGAAAGTCTCGGAGGATATAGGGGCTTTTTTGGTGCATACCTCGCGAGTCTGTTTCGGGCGGGAAGGCTGGTTGATTGGACAAAAGAAGTACGAAGCCTTAAACGGGAAATCGGTTTTTCCGCTGTCCGTTCGATCGGCTATACAGCCGCTTATGGATGGCCGGGAATGCTAAGGCTTTTGGGCAGTTTTGAGAACCGGTCATATAGTGATCCGTCGTGGCTTTCGAAACGCGAGCAGAGCGCGTTGCAGGTTGACCCAATTCGAAAAGCCGGCGGACGAGCAACCGGCGTTCGCGCTATGTCACTTGCGCAAATTTCGGCAACGAACCTGCCCATGCTTTTGCATTGGGAAGATAGAAATTCGATGGCGTTCTCTATCGAAGCCCGCGTTCCGTTTCTGGATTACCGTCTTGTCGAGTTTTGCGTGAATCTGCCAGATCAGACGAAATTAAGCGGAGGAATCACAAAACGGGTCTTACGGGAGGCGATGCGAGGCATCGTGCCGGACACTGTGCTGAACCGACGAGACAAGATGGGATTTGTCACCGCGGAGCCGCTTTGGATGAAGCGCGATCTTACCTCGGCATTCCGCGAGAGACTCGTCCATTCAGCGGAGCTCCTGCGGGGTGTCGTCAGCAACCGGGTTGTCGAAAAATTCGATACCATGACTTCAGGTGGCCGCTTCGACCACCGTTATTTTCGCGTCATGGCCGCTGGAGCTTGGCTGGAACGATTTGCAATACAACTGACGTAACACACCACATGGAACGCATCGCGAAGCTGGCGCTTAAAGGCTTAAACGCATATTTGCTGAAAAGAACGGCTATACGTTTTTTCGGAAAGAACTCCCACAAAGGAGAAAAACATCGAATGATCGTTCTGGATAACGAAATCCAGCTCGATCCAGGTGATGTCGAGCAGCGTTATTTCATTGAACAATGCATTCGTGAACCTGAAAATATATTTATATACAAGGCACTCGCCAAAAGCGGATTGTGCGACACGTTCGTCGACGTCGGCGCGAATTTTGGGCATGTGGCAAGCACTGTATATCCGGCTTACAAGAAGCTTACATTAATCGAAGCCAATCCAAACGCGGCTGCTCAATTGCGTTCTCTATTCCGAAATAAAGAGAAAGTGCAGATCGAAAATATTGCACTGGTTGATTCAGCAGAGATCGAAGAGGTCACCCTCTCCGTGCCGAGCAATAGCTCGGGTTTGGCGACCATAAGGGCTTCAGCCGATCACGACAGCACAGCGACGAAGTATAAGTGCCGGGCAAGCACCCTCGATAAGGTGCTCGCCGGCAAGGCCAATAGGTCAACCTACATAAAGATCGACGTCGAGGGAGCGGAAGAACAGGTACTCCGCGGAGGACAAGAGTTGATTGAACAACACAAACCAATCGTTGGTTTCGAAGCGCTTTCGAAGGACGTGGCGCGGCGATGCTGCTCCCTTTTTCCACAACACGTCTTCTACTTCGCCCGATTCGATTTCTTGAATGCCAGCGGCGCCTTGACGAAAAGCGTCCGCGGAGTGATCAGGGCGGCACTTTTCGGCGGCAGTATCGAAGTGCTCAAGTTCACGGACATCGACTCCGTCCCATTTGATAACTATACGCAAATTATAGCAGTATCCATGGACCGCCAGAAAGCATTTGAAGAGGCATTACGAAGCGAAGTCGGAGCGATCCAGGGCGGCCTCTCCTTGAACGAATAGGGCAAGGATATGGAGACACGTTCGGGAACGCCCCGAGTCTGGCTTATATCTGCAGAATTTACCACACAGCTTGGTGGCGGATTTCGCCAACAACGATGGTGCGAATGTTTCCTGCGCCGGGGGATGCCCGTGCGTGTTTACGCACTCACTGGCCTTTACCGGATCGTTGTGGCGGACTTCTACACTGTGGAACAACTGAGGGCTCAGCGTGCTCGCTGGATTGCAGTCGCGCCGCCACAAGCCGGGGTCAGAACCAGCCGAGGCGCCGCGTTCGCGCGTCTGCTTAAACACGCACTCCTCCTCGATTTTTTTCTGCCCTGCGTCTGGTTATTGCTGTTCACTCTTTTAGCTTCGCTTCGACGGCAAGAAAACAGAATCGCTATACTGTGCTCTTCCCCCCCGTTTTCGTCAGCGGTAGTCAGCGCTTTTGTTAGAGCCGTCAAACATCGGTCGGTTTATTTGGCTTTGGACATGAGAGATCTTTGGAGTCTACACGCGGCGATGAAAGGGCCCAAATTCCATAAACGTGCGATCGAAAAATTCGTCATGAAACAGGCCGATATCGTTACAACAGTCTCGGTCGGCTTATCACGTCGGTTCGAATCGGCCTTCAAGCGGAAGACTACCATCGCATACAATGTAGCCACGCATATTCCCACAGCCGTCAAAATCCCGAAAGGGACCTTTCACTGGAATCAATTGGTTTCCGGAGCTGTTTCAGGCTCTATAAAGATTTTATATACGGGAAGCCTGCCAGAAGGTTACTACGACCTACGCAGTTTCGCGAAAGCTTGTGCGCTCTTAACCGACTCTGACGCGGCAATCGGCCAGAAGATTCAATTTGTATTCGTGGGAGCGTGTGGATCGCTCCAGCGTGCGTCGGAAGAATTTCCCATCGCCGATGGGCTATTGTTATTTGCAGGCCAGCATTCGCACGAGAATGTGCGCCTCGCCCAAAAATCCGCAGATGCCCTGCTCTTTTTGGGATTCGATTCGCCCGATAATCAAGGACAGGTCTCAATTAAGCTCTTTGAATACTTCAGGGCTGAACGGCCAATTCTGGCCTTATCTATAAAGCCGGCCTCTGATATTGATATTTTGATCGAACGCTATTGTGGCCAGACCATCCGTCTGAGTTCTCCGGAGGAGATGTGCCGTGCGTTTAGCTCTTTAAGCAAGGCTGGCACGGCGGGGCTACCCCGCCCAGTTAATCTGCATGTGGACGAGGAGCTGTTGCGATCGTATGACGATGTCGTGACAAGCATTGTCCATGAATTGGCTATCCAGTGATCCGATTTTTATCAAAAGCTTCTAATGCTGGATGGACCTTCGCCTTGGCAATTTTCCTCGGTTATGTCGCACTGCCTTACTGGCTAGAGGCCACGAAAAGAGGTTCCGATTACGGGAAGCTTGAAACGGTTGCAGCTTTCGCGGCGTTGGGCATTCTCTTCGGCGCGTACGGCCCCAAAGAGAGAATTGCTTGGCCAAAATTAAGGATCCACCTCGGAGCCTTTCTCTTTTGTACCTGGCTGTCGTTTATCGTCTTCGCCATCGTTGCCTTTTCCACTGCAGAAAAAATTCCGCTGATTGCAGCATTTCAGGGCGCCGGGGCCGCAGAAGTTGCGGTCCTGCGAGAAAAGTTTTTGAAAGCACGTGAAGGCTGGCAAGCCAGCTTGGTCTACATAAACGCCATATTCACTGGTGCGCTGATCCCATACGCTTTGTCTTTAATGTTCATTCATCGGGCAAGATTCCGATGGGTGTTTTTTTGTCTTTTTCTACTCTATTCGCTGAGCTTTACCGAAAAGGCATTCTTCTTGAAAGGCGCCTTGCCGTTTCTTTATTTGGCACTTCAAGGAAAGATCAGGATACCCGTCAGCCCCAAAGTGGTGATCGCTGGTATTATGATATTATTGTTTGGCGTTACAGCTGTATCGCGGGTTGGAAGTGAAGAGGTGGAAGACCAAGGAAACTTTTTTTCTGTCGCGTACGTACCACACACACCATTTCAGCACCTGATGTGGAGGTCCATTATTGTTCCAATGGTAACCGCCTCGGACGCTCTTCACGTTTTCGAAAAAAAGTTCAAAGAGGAGCCGCTGCAGGGGGCCACCAGCAGCATTATCGCCGCAGCGCTCGGCAAACCGAGAATACCTTTCGAACGGTTGGTATTCACGGAACAATGGGGTCAGAATGAAACGGGTACGGGTTCGTCCAACTCCGCGTTTTTTACCGAAGCTTATGTGAACTTTCTTTGGTTTGGCGTTCTCGCGTTCTCGTTCATCGCAGGGCGCATTCTTCGCTTGATGGCCGAGAGCAATGACGAAGCATACAAATCCCTGTGGATGCTGTTTTGCTTTGGCCTATATAACTCGGGCCTAATCGGCTTGCTTCTGAGCAACGGCTTCGCCGTGGTATTGACCCTTGCGCTGCTCGCAAGGATCGACCCTGCGTCTCGCCGCAACCAACATTCATCGTTAAACATCTCGTCGAAAGAACATGGGCAAGAACGAACACATACTCGTGACGGGGGGAGCCGGCTTTATTGGCTCTCACCTGGTCCGCCTTCTTAGATCAGAAGGGCACAACGTCCGAATCCTAGATGCTTTAACCAGTCAGGTTCACGGAGCAGTTCCTAAAGATCTCGGTTGGCTGGAAGAATCGGGCGTTGACGTACTGCGGGGGTCGGTCACATCTCGTGCAGATTGGCAACGAGCGTTGGAGGGGATAGACATCGTTGTACATCTCGCGGCGGAAACGGGGACCGGCCAATCGATGTACGAACTCGAGAAATATTGCACTGTTAACATGGTGGGCACGGGAATACTTTTTGAGCTGCTAGCCGGTGCCCGGGGGTCTGGGGTCAAACGTGTTATCCTCTCATCGAGTCGTTCGGTCTACGGGGAAGGCGCCTTCAGTTGCACACACTGTGGCTTCCGGGGAACTCCCGATCCCCGTCCCGCCACGCAGCTGCAAAAACACGAATGGGAGCCCTTTTGTCCCTCATGCAAAAACCATTTGCAGCCGGTGCCGACTACGGAATCCGATGCGATCCGCCCCGCATCAATCTACGCAGCGACGAAATATGCACAAGAAGACTTGGTCCGAATCAGCTGCGAGGCGCTGAATATTGGGTATTCGATACTCAGATTCCAAAATGTATACGGAGAAGGACAATCCCTGCAAAATCCCTACACAGGCATCCTCTCGATATTTTCAACAAAGATCCGTCGTGGGCTCGAACTCCCTATATTTGAAGACGGCCAAGAAACGCGGGATTTCGTGCATGTCTCTGATGTGGTGGACGCATTGTATAAATCGATTTTGGCGCCTTCCACTCAACGCGGTATATATAACGTGGGAAGCGGAGTCGGTACTTCCATCGAGGCCCTGGCAATAGCGCAATGCAAAGCTTTTGGCACGGAACCAAAGTTGAAGGTAACAGGCCAATTTCGAGTGGGCGACATTCGGCACAATGTCGCTGACCTGACACATATCGGAGCCGATCTTGGATATAAATCCAAAGTATCACTGGAGGACGGGCTGCGGCGCTTTGCATCCTGGGTTTTGTCACAGCCCTTGCCAGAAGACAGACTGGCTCAAGCGAACCAAGAGCTGATTGATCGTAAACTGATGGGTTAGCCGTGGCCGCCCCTCCCTCATTTACCCTCCTTCAGTTTTTGCGAGCGGACGTCGAGCGATATTGCGCACTCGGAGGTGTGGCACGCGCTTCACGCCTCCGGCGCTTTCTGATCATCGCCTCTCCTCGCTTCGCCCCCGTTTTGCTTTGCCGCCTCGCATACAAAATGCACCGAATAGGCATAGGCCCTCTCGCAAAATTCATCTCGCTCGCGAACTTCTTATTGTTCGGCATCGAAATCGGCACTCGATGTTTTATTGGAGAGGGCCTTTTTTTGCCGCACACCCAAGGCACCGTGGTGGGCGCGGCGGCAATCGGCCGAAATTGCACTATCTTCCAAGGCGTGACTCTGGGAGCCAAGGAGATCGATATGGCGTATGATGAACGCGTACGCCCCATCATACAAGACGACGTAAGTATTGGAGCGGGCGCAAAGGTCCTTGGAGGAATAACAATCGGGAGTCGTACAAAGATCGGCGCAAACGCTGTAGTAATCCAAGCTGTACCTCCGGACAGCATAGCGGTCGGCGTCCCCGCGCGCATAATATCGAAAGCCAATGAGCAGCGATGATCTGTCCGGGAAGACCGTTCTTCTCATTGCGGCGAGATTCTTTGGCTACGAAAAGGCCATAGCAACCGAACTAAGGAGGCGCGGCGCCATCGTAGATTTGCTGGCCGATCGGCCGTTTGACACGCCTATAATGAAGGCCGTGACACGCTTCATGCCCAGCTTGGTCATGAAGCCGGCCGAAAAGCTTTATCACAAGCAGCTCGGTGCATATGGGCGCTCACAATATGACATTATTTTGATCGTAAACGGCCAGACGGTATCATCAGCAATGCTGAATTCGATCAAACATGACTTCCCAGGCGCCAAATATATACTCTACATGTGGGACTCCTTTCAGAATCGGGCCGGGGCGCTTGCGAATCTTGGTTTTTTTGATCGCTGCCTGACCTTTGATCCTGATTGCGCCAAGAGATACGGGTTAATTGCACGACCATTGTTTTTCTCTCCCGGATTCAGCACAGAGTTACCTACGGATTTTGCGTACGCGATTAGTTTCATTGGCACCATGCATACAGACCGATTTGCTGTCTTATCGCAAATCGACGCGCAATTGGCTCCGGAAACAAAGCGCTTCTGGTACTTATATTTGCAAGCGCCGTGGGTATTTCATGTCTACAGACTTACAAATCGCTCTTTCTCGGGAGCGAAAATCGAACAATTTGCGTTCGAGGCGCTAGCCAAGCAAAAGGTACAAGAAGTTTTCAGCCAATCCCGATCGATTCTCGACATAGAACATCCTCGTCAGACGGGACTGACTATAAGAACTCTGGAGACGGTCGGCGCGTCGCGAAAGCTGATTACTACGAACTCACGCGTTAGCGAATACGATTTCTACAACCCCTCTAATATCTGTGTTATCGACCGAGAGAGGCCTAAGTTGCCCGAGCGATTTCTGGAAACCGAATATGAACCGGTTCCGCCCACAATCTACTCACGCTACAGCATCAGCGGATGGATGGATGAAGTTTTAGGCGGTTAAGCCTAGCGAGATTTCAATTCTAACTAGCCGGGACATAAGGCATGTACTCTGGCACCAGCTTCTTGATCTCCGCTTTTATAAACTGACCATCTACTCCGAGGGACAGCCTCTCGAGACCAGCCAATCCACTGGTCAGAGTTTCGAGGTCGAGCGCTGCGCCGACAAAGCGCATGATCTTCGGATGATCCGTAGCAACGATGTTTTCCGAAACGTGGGACAATTCTTCGAAGAGCTTCTCTCCAGGCCGCAATCCAGTGAATACGATTTCGATGTCCATTCCCGGCTCCAGGCCACTCAGCTCGATCAATTGCTTAGCCAGATCAACTATCTTCATCGGTTTCCCCATATCCAAGACGAAGATTTCACCGCCCACGCCTTGGGTCGCGCTTTGAAGTACAAGGCCGACGGCCTCTTGGACCGTCATGAAATAGCGGGTAATATCGGGATGGGTCACCGTGACGGGGCCTCCTGCAGCAATCTGCTTTTTAAACGTTGGAATTACACTTCCGGACGAGCCAAGAACGTTGCCGAATCGAACTGCCATGAACTTGGTTCCTGTGGATTTCTTCTGGAGGGCCTGCAGATAAAGTTCAGCCAACCGCTTGCTCGCGCCCATCACATTGGTGGGATTGATGGCCTTATCTGACGATATTAACACAAATCGCTCGACTGAGTGCTTCATGGCGAGCCGTGCAAGCTTGCTCGTTCCAATTGAATTATTCTTCAACGCCTCATAGGGCTGATGTTCCATCAAAGGCACATGCTTGTGAGCTGCGGCGTGGAAGACCATCTGAGGTCGAAATCTCTCAAACAGGCTTTCCATTCGCGCTTCGTCGAGAATGTCGGCGACAATCGGCACAAGGGATGAGCCCCCTGCGCGCGAGATAAGCTCTTGTTCAATTTGAAAAAGCTGAACCTCACAGCGTTCCACAAGCAGCAGTCGCTGGGGGCAGAACGCGAGGATTTGGCGGCAAAGCTCAGATCCAATACTGCCTCCCGAACCGGTCACCATCACTACCTTGCCTCGGACCAATGTACGAATGCGCTCCGTTTCTAGAGACACTGCCTCGCGACCCAACAAGTCAGAAATCTCCACGGGCCTGATCTGCGAAAATTTCACCAGGCCATTCACCATCTGCTCCGTCGATGGAAGGATTTCGAACTTTAGCTCCGCCTCATTGAGGATCGAAAAAATTTCCCGCAACCGCTTACCACTAGCGTTGGGAGTCGCGATCACAACTTCACTCAAATTCATTCTCTTTGCCAACAGCAGCTCGGGTGCGCCGAGAACAGGAATTCCATGAATTCTCATGCCCCATTTGGATTTATCATCATCAAAAAACGCAATGGGCGCCATTCTCAGCTTACTTTTTGAAAGGAGCTCCATAGCCAGATTCGCCCCCGAGTCACCTGCCCCGATAATCGCTATACGTCTCGCATACCGTTTTGAAAACGGTCCGCGATTGAGCCGCTGCCTGAGCAAACGAAAGCCCAAACGGATAGCAATCCAACCAACCGCTCGAAAAAGAAATCCCAGTAAAATAATGGAGCGAGGCGCCGCCGATGCCCCACCGGATGTATACCAAACCAGGAGCGCAACTGCAGCTGGGCAGAGCGACGCGAGAACAATTCTCCCGGCATCTGGTAAGCTAAAATAACTCAAAAGGGTTCGGAATTGTCCAAACAGCGCCAGAAATCCCAGACACGTCGGCAGAACCCACACAATGGTTGCACGGAACCGGTCCAATTGATCGGGATGCAATTCGAACTCGAAGCGGACCGCATATGCGCCAAGTTCTCCAATAATAATTACCATCGTGTAGGCAAAGAGCAAGCAACCCACTCGGAGGAGGGGTGTGCCCCAAGTCGGATGATCGCTATTTTTCGGAGAAACGCTCTTCATGGCTTCAGCATTAGACATATCGGACAAATATTTACGTTTATTCACGCAGCGGCCCGCTTAAATTGGTACTCCGCGAAACTAAAAAACAATATCCACACGATTAACACAGCGACCAATACGAGTATGCCCGGTACTCCGTGGACGATTCCAGACACACACATGGCGAGAACGAGCACTTGCAGCCCCATCTCCCAACCTGTCACGCAAGCGTGAGAGAAATTTGCTCGCACCATTCGTTGGTAAAAATGTTCGCGATGCGCGGAATACCATTTTTCACCGCGCATAACTCTTCTCGCAAGCGTGAAGCCAGTGTCCAATATAAAGTTCATATGAAGCGCAAGCAGCCATGGGACCAATGATGGGCCGATTCTTGTGACCATCCAAACACACGTGCTTGAAAGCAGCATACCCAACGTCGCGCTTCCAACGTCCCCCATAAACAAACGGGCGCGTGGAAAATTATGGGGCACAAAGCCTGCGGCAGCTCCAGCGATTATTACGCTGAAGGCTGAAGAAAAGTCGTCCCAGGCGCCTCCCGCGAGATGATAGCATAAGCAGGTCCCCGACGCCGTTACAAATGCCTGCCCAGCGGCAATACCATTTATTCCATCCATGAAGTTAAACGCGTTCGTATAACCCGTAATCGCCAAAAATCCGCAGCAATAATAAAACGCAGCAAGCGGAGTTGCCGATGCTCCTCTGAATATAGACCAGAGCACTGCAATTGCCACGATGCTTTGGCACCCGAATCGAAGCCCTGCCGAAAGCGACCGAAGGTCGTCGGTGAATGACACAGCTGCAATACAAAGGGCCCCGGTTAGTATAGCATCAAGCACGAAGGACCGCTCCTCCACCTGCAGAGCGACCGCGGCCAATGTTATCGCGCCCACAATCGCGACGCCACCCCCTCTCAAAACGGGTCGGCTATGGCTGGATCGGTCGTTCGGAATATCCACTGCATTTATGCGCCGTAACAGGGGAGAAACGAGGTAGCCTCCCAGGAAGCTAGTGATAAGCGTGGCAACGAAATAGGCCCCCAATGAAGGAAACATAATCAATATGTCATTCACACGGACCCATGTCGCTGAAACCACCGCGCGGTCTCAATGAGACCATCATCGAGTGACTTCGGGGCGTTCCACTGAAGGGTTCGCCGCGCCAACGATGAATCTATATACAGATCTCCGCAAATCTTGTCGTAAATCTTGGATCTGCCGAATAAAGAGGCCACCCCCTTTAACAACGAGGGAGGCACCGGCAGCAAGATGAGTCGTTTTTCCATACCCTCTGCCAAAACACCAAGCAGTCTCACGAGAGAAATATCTTCGCCGTCGGACACTACAAACGTTGAAATCGGCGGCACTGGCCGAACCGCACACGTGAACAGGAAATCAGCGAGATTTCCCACACCGATAAAGCTTCTCCGATTGTTTACCTGGCCAAATGGCAGCGGCAGCCCTTTGTTTACGAGGTTGAGCAAACGCCGAAAGTTGCCGGGGCAACCCGGACCGTAGACCAATGGCGGCCGCACGATAACGAGCTCCATTCCGCTATCTCGGCACAGAAACATGTTCTGTTGCTCTGCCTCCCATTTGGAAATTGAATAGGCTTCAGTAGGCCGAGGATCGTCTATCTCAGTGAAGGCATGACCGGATGTGTTCCCATTTACTCCGATGGAGCTGACAAAAACGAAACGCTTCACGCCGCAACGGATGGCAGAGCGGACGAGTTGGGCACTTGCATCAACATTGGTGCGCCGAAAGCAAGGAAGCGGATTCGACATCGTCTCATCCAGGACGTGAGCCCGGGCCGCGAGATGAAAGACCGTGTGTACACCCGGCAAGATGTTCATCCAGTTTGTATTCCCGTCCATCTGCCCGACTTCAACCCACCTGATTCTCGCGTCAGTTTCACTACTTGTCCTCTTTCTCACACAAGCGATCGCCTCCCTGCCTTCCGCAGCGATCTTAGCACAAAGGACGCGCCCGACAAAACCATTTGCTCCTGTAACGAGAAACATGGAAGTACGATTAAGCCATTTCCGATTTCAGGTTCGCAAGCCAAAGGTTTGAGGCCAATTCGGACGCGCCCCGGGTAAGCGTTTGCTCTTGCTAAGGCCCTTTTTGGGCGAGAGAACGCCGATCCTTTCGTGCTGGGCGTGCCTGCACAGACAAGAGCTGAATTATGGAAAATCCCCAAACCACTACCGACGGCGCAATCGAAGTTAGAGATATCCTAAATCGTCTCAGACTCGGAGCGTTTCAAATCATCGGCCTTACCTGTTTGGGATTCGTGCTCGGCGCGGTTATACTCGTTTGCTCAACGTCGCGTTCGTCGGTGTTCACTTCGACCCGGGTAACATTTTCGTTCCCGGGCCTGGCTAAGGGCTTATATCCCGATAAATCGAAATTCAATCCAGATGACCTGCGCGCTCCCGATGTTGTTCTCGACGCGTTGAACCGCCTAAACGTCAGCAACGCAGATAGAATTCTCGGCACGATTCGTTCGGGAGTCAGCGTTCAAGGGATTATTCCGGATGAAGTCGTGCGTCAGCGTGACCGCATGCGCGCCTCTGGACAAACGCCTCCAGTCTATATTCCAGATGAATATTATGTTACCCTTTCAGTTTCCCGATCCATGTCGCTGGGCGATCATGAACGATCCCAACTCTTAGGAGAGATCATCAACGTTTATCGGGAGAAGTTTCAAAGAACCTACGGCGCTGCGCCTCTCGAATTTGGCAATGCTTTCGAAATTCTGCGCGACGCCGACTACCCGGAGTATGAACTTGTTCTCACCGATGAGATTCAAAAAGTGCAGGCGTACCTTGAGGAACAATTGAAGTCGGACGAAGCAAAATCGTTCCGATCGCAACGGACTAATCTATCATATAGTGACCTGCAAAACCAGACATCCATCTTCGCGCGTATTCACCTGAACGAGGCTCTAGGGCTAATCTCATTAAACGGCCTCTCGAAAAATCGTAAGACTGCAATGATCAAACTGGACTATCATTTGCAAACTGTAAAAGACCAGCAGCAGAAAGCATTGAAGGAACAAAGTGTCGTCGATGACCTACTGGCAAAGGCTCAGGAGAAATCTTCCGGTTATGTGATGGGCATCAAATCACAAGCCACGCAGGGGCGGCCCGAGACTCCTTTTATAGACCAAGGATTGATAGATTCGCTGTTGGCAAACGATTCCTACGGACTTCTGTTGCGCCGGGCATTAGATGCGGGAACCAGGGTGAAGGCATTGGAAGCAGAAGAAGACCGTTTAATAGAACGCCGCCAACGGTTGGCGACTTTTCTGAACGGCGCCGCCGTCGACGAACAGTCTATCGCTGATGCGAACCACTCTTTGGAAAATCTCGAGAAGCGCTACGAACAGTTGGTCACGCGTATTCGCGACACAGACAATGAATTTCGTCATCAGCAATTTGCCGACGCGATCAGAGTATCAGCGGGATTTACCAACTCGGGCATAGCAAAAGTTCTCACAATATATGCGTTGGTCGGGGCCATTCTCGGGGCCGCCTTCGGCGTTGCGTTGAGCTTTCTGGATCTCCGAATCTCAGCAAAAAAACTGCCGATCTCGACCTGATGCCTTGACTGATGAATCGGGCGTGGCTGCTGCTTCTCGATTTTGCCTGCCTCTGTGTCAGCGGCCGTTTCGTTATCGCGAGTCTGCATTGTGAAGGGAGGGACTTTGGTGCCATTTTGGTTCTCTTGCTGGGGACGACATTATTGGCATTTCTATCCTCATCGGAAATTCTGTTTTCCGTAGCGGCGCTCATAGCCTTTATCAATGGGTGCGGAGCCACACACATCCTTCCATCTTCGGACCCGATCGCGCTGACGCTCTCCGGGATATTCATTGGCACCTTCGTTCGAGATAGAGCAATCTGGCATCTGTCCAGCGGGCCCTTACGCCCAATCAGTCTCGTATCCCAACTTCTCGCAGGGGGAGTCATCGCAAGTTTGATCTTCACTCTTGCAGCGAGTCCGGCCAAGGCATTACAGCCCTCGCAATTCTTGCGCATCCCCGTTTTCGGCTATTCAGAGCCTCTTTATCCACTGACAACCACATTGATTTGGATCCAGGGTCTGAGCTACTTCCAACTTTTGCTTTTTCGCTGCAAAAACAAAATACCCGCTCTCTATACAACCTTCGGCCTGCTAACAGCCGCGTGTGTGTGTTATTGTGTTTGGCAAGCAGCGACCGGTTACCCCGTGCCGTGGTCGCCCCAACTCAAGCACTTTTCGCCGTTCGAGGACATTCACGCTTTTGGAGGCGTCGCGGTAGCCCTATTGGGCTTTAGTTTCGCTTTATTGGTCAATAAAGAGGGCCGCATGCCAGGGTATATCTCCGCCGCCTGGGTAGTGCTGACCTTGGCAATGACCGCTCTCTCGTTTTCCCGGTCTGCTTGGCTGGCGGCGGTATCGACGATTGTGCTGGTTACAGCTGTGCGATTTGGCTGGCGCCGGGCCGCGCTTGGGGTTGCCGCCCTTTTCCTTATCTGCCTAGCGCTATGGCCGCTACTTGTGCGTTATCAGCAACAGAACATATATGCGGCGCGCGCGGCGAGTTTGATTCGATTCGAGGCCATAGAAAAAAAGATTCCTGAACGCCTAGCCCTCTATGAGAGAGCGCTTCGCATGATTGAATCCCACCCTATCACAGGTGTTGGAATAGGGAGATCCTACGAACAATCCACGTACTATGCAGATTTGAATGACCCCATTCGCCAAATTCCGAACTTTTCTCACGACGCAATTCTTCAGTTCGCAGCCGAAATGGGTATTCCGCTAGCGCTTTGTCTCGGCAGCCTTTGCGGGTTTATCCTTTTTTCAAGTCTCAAGAGCCTAGCAAGGGACCCGCGCATCCTCGCCATTTACTCCGCGGCCTTCGCCTTCTGCCTCACACAGCTCAGTTCTAATAGTATAAACATCTATAGCGGCCAACAAACGTTCCTCTGGTTTCTTCTGGCCGGCACAGCCGTGTCGACAGTTTCTAATCACAAAGAGAAAAGCCTATCCGGCATTATATAAAGCGATTACTTCATTTCCGAGATTTAGTTTCTCTATAGTAGCCTTTATATCGAGCTCAAACGCCTTTGAGCATATCAATATCTTCTCTCGACGAGAACGGATCTCTGTTGGAGAGACGATTGGGATTTCGTGCAAAATTCTTCCCTGCAGGTAAGGATTGACGTCTACGAACGCCACGATGTTCAGATCGCGGAAAACGCCTATATTTAATAGAAATCGTGTGTTGCTGCCAGCGCCCCAAACTATCAATGGCACGCGACAACAACCCAAGGTGGAAAGTCGCTGGCGCAATAATTCGACCTGCTCTTCACAATCCGAAATATACGCTTGTAGCGCGCGCTCAGACGCCCGCTCGGGCTCGACTTCAGAAGCGTGATGCGCGGTTATATACTTGACGGAAACGACCGAATCCAAAATCGAGGCGCTCCACTGCGTGATCCATCGACGACTCGAGCAACCTTGCAATCCGGCGCCGGTTCCCAAATTTTTTAGCGAAGCCTCAGAAAAAAAATTGATATGCTCCGTACTAAATTGCTGAAACGGAGCATTTCTACACCGCTGAAAACTTTCAACATCCGGCGAAGCAACATAAATGAATCCGTCGGGCCGCAGAAGTGCGCGGGCTTTGGCCAGCAATTCGCGAGCATCTCGCACATGCTCAAGAACACCTATCAAGGTGATAACATCAAACGCCTTCCCCTCCTGAATCAGCGAATCTATCGTGCCCCACCGCACGTCTAAACCGTGCTGTTCCTGGGCTATCCTGGCGCAACGCTCGGATGGATCGATTCCTGTAAGCGTTTGTATGCCCAGTGATCTAAGCTCAGCCAGGAATCCCCCGGTTGCGCAGCCGATGTCGAGCACTGAACTCGTTGCCATCAGCCCGTATTCCACCAGGTGCCCTGCGATAGTCCTAAACCGAATGACATCATAGTCAGAAGCATGATCACCGACATGCGTTTGATATTTTGACTGTTCCGCATAGTAACGGTCAAACTGAGCCTGCGTCGGAATCCCAGAAGCGTAAGCACAACCACAATCTTGGCAGACGCCGACCGTATAGCCGACAGCGCCGAGATCACCGCTAATCGGCGCAAATTCGTGCTGACGGAGCGGCCTGAAGTTGGCTGAGTCGCATACAGGGCAACAGCGCGCCGAGGCGGAAAGCGATCGATGACTGGTTGAGTTCACGAGATCCGATCAACCGACGCGGTGTTGTTCGTTCACCGAATAGCAAACTGTTTCCCAGCCATCAAATCCATGTCGGCGGAGATACAGAGGCTGTTCTGGCAACATCGAATGCAACATCAGGGGCGCCTGCCAAAAATCATTATGATAGTGGTAAACGCAGATGGCTGCAGTTGGGCGGCCCTTTATTATCAGTTCCCGGCCGCCCATCAGCGCTGCCAATTCAGCACCTTCTATATCTAGTTTCAAAAATGTGGGCGAATGCTTGAATTGAATGTCATCAAGGCGCTTAATCTCGATTTGCAGAGAGCCATAAACGTCTATTTGAGACGAGGCATTCGCTCCAGCTGTAAAGCGGGCAGACCCCGTGGCAGACCCTAGAGCGTATCTATATACTTCAGCATGCCTTACAAGATGTGGAGGCAGAGTCTTGAGGTTCTTTTGGAGCTCTGCGAAATTTTGAGGATCGGGTTCAAAGCCAGAATAACTGGCGAACCGGTTACCCGTTCGCCGGCAAAATTCCAGCAACGTATCCCCGACAAAGGCGCCGCCGTCCACAAAGTGCTCAACTGCTCCTAAACGCAGAACATTATCCGGAAAATATTGATCGGGGGCTGGCGGACTATCCGGGAAGACGCCCAACAACAAACGCCTAAGATGCTCCGAAAGCACCTGGACTGACTCAGCGTCGGAAAGAAGTGATGCGAGCTTACGAATCTCCGGAGCGTGCGAAAGAATTTCGCTCGGATTGTGAAAGGCGTGAAACGGAACCTCTGTTCCTCCATATGCCCACAGAAGTGAAGAATATGGTTCGACCTTGTCACACCCTAGAGAGCGCAAGAACCGAACTCTTTCCGTCATACTTTGGGCCGCCGTCCCCGTCCAGATTGCGACTATAAAAAGAGCCGTTTTGCCGAATCGCAGAGCTGCGTCCGCGGGCTGAAGGACACGAATACCGTCAATGCTAATTCCCGAGAGCGTCGGATTCGAATCGCAGAAGGCCGCTAATTCTATCCCCGCACGGTCACACGCTCGCGCGCAAAGCCTACCGAGTCTGCCTGCTCCAAAAATGACGACTTTCCGTCCCGCAATCACCAGCTGTTCATGAAAAATTGAACTTTCACGAATTCTTGCTTCCGCGACTGATTCGCTGAGAAGCGCATCGATTTCCGAAAGCGCTTCCGAGCTGATGCTTTGAAGCGGGTGCGAATTCATAGACGCATGATTTTGTCGATTTCGACCGGATCAAGAAAAGGCCACATATCGTGCATTGGCTTGGAAACCACTGTCCCATCCGGCCTGATTTCAGAAGTGCATCGAGGCATGGTTGCTTCCGTAAGCGCTGTTTTCACCACACAAAGCGCCGGTCCTTCCGATAATAATATCCGCTGGATGGTTTTTTCCAATTCAACAGCCTCGCTTGCGGTGAAAGAAGGTATGCCGTAAGCCTCAGCGACTCTAGCAACATTCGGCAACGTGAGGCCGCTGCTGGGCTCAGACGCAACCAACCGCCCATTAAAGTGATTCATCTGCATCGCTACGATCGATCGGTAGCCCCCATTTTCTAATACGAAAAACTTTATTGGCAGATTCAAACGTCGAGCGGTCTCAAGTTCCTGTATATTTAGTTGAAAGCCGCCATCCCCGTTCACGTTAATCGTTCTTCTCCGCCCGCTTGCAATGCAAGCGCCGATTGCCCCGGGGAGTCCTGTTCCCATGGCGCCCAAGCCGGGCGCATTCAAGATACGCTGACCCGCCTTAACCCGCCAAGCTTGCATGAGAATGTCGCTACATGGCCCCGAACTGCCCGGCACGATCACATCGTCTGGGCCGGTTAATTTTGAAAGCACATCAATCAACACGTAGGTACTGATCGATCCGGCCTGTTTCCAATGCTCGTCCAAGACAATTGGGAATCGGCTTTTCAACTCACAAGAGTCTTTCAGCCAATCTTCGAAATCCGGCAGAGATGCAGTTTCGAGATGCTCGACCAGCTCGGGCAGAAATTCCCCCAGATCCCCCTCAATAAGGCAATCGGCTGCGACCTCCAACTTGCTAAGCTCGGAACGTTCGACATCAACGATGGTTGTATATGCCCCCGGCGCAAAGTCGCCGGGGTTAAAGGCGATCGAAGGTAGATCCAAGCGAGCGCCCAAGACTAAGATCCAATCGGCTTTCTGTTGGACAAAATTCGCTGCACGCTGTCCCGTCCCGCCCGGCCGTCCGATATACGTGGGATGATCCTGCGGCAACAAGTCAGCAGCCTTCCACGTCAGGAGAACGGGCGCATTCAAGCGATTCACCAATCTCAACAACATTTCACCCTGCCCAGAAGTTCGAACTCCATTTCCCGCGTAAATCACAGGGCGTTTTGCGATCAAAAGACGGTCGATAATATTTTTGATCGAGCTTTCGAAGCTGCTTTTCACGCGGTTAGGCGCAACGAAAGGCTGGAGCGCTTCAGGATCAATGTCGACAGCTTGTACGTCCAACGGAATATCCAGCCAAACCGGCCCCTTCCTTGCGTTAGTGGCTCTATACACTGCTTCTTCGAGATGACTTCGTATCAACGATGGATCCGCCACACGAGCCGCGAACTTCGTGATTGGCTTTACCATTGAAACGATGTCGACCTCCTGCGGTCCCATCGATCGCACACCGAACCTCGTCATCGAGTCTGCTCGCTTCACCTGCCCAGACAGGAACAATACAGGCGAACTCTCGATCCAAGCTGCAGCAACACCCGTCAGTGTGTTGGTACCACCGGGGCCCGTCGTGACAAGCACACACGCAAGATTATTATCAAACTCCCCGTAAGCCTCCGCTGCAAACGCGCAAGCTTGCTCGTGAAGGCAACAAATATATTCGAGTTCTGTGTGTTGGCCGAGAGAGTCACATAGGTGCATCGCGCCGCCGCCCGGCAACATAAATACATGCTTAATCCCTGCTCTCGCTAAAAACTCCGCAACGTAGTTGGATAATTTCAAGGCGCTTTGACTTTAGCTCGTTTGATATTGTTATAAGCCAAGTAGTTTTCCTGAAGTACCTTTTGGTTGACAACCAAGACCTCAGTTGCCTCGGCCAAAAGTTTCTGGTGAAGCGCGATGGATCGGTTCACTGCTGCCAGGGCGGAATTAGGCCGGTAAAAATTCGCGACAAGTATTGCAGTGCCGAGTACTATGCTGAGGCCGAAAGTAGTAAGCGCCTGACGCTGGGCTTTCAGCGCACGGCCGACGTACGGAAGAGGCAATTCTGATTTCCCGTTCACGGCGACGGCTCTGACATTAAATCGCGTATCGCGTTTTGTACTCGGACAATTTCCCTTTGAACATCAGCTGTTCGCAGCTGCTTGTCCTGAATTTCACTCTGCAGGCGCACGAGTTCATCATTTGCGCGCCGCAGATTGGCCTGGTGTTTGGTAACCCGGGGCAAAGAGAAGACCAGACAAAGGCCGAGCCAAACGATGGAAATTGCATAAATGGTCCAGGTCCAATGCAGAGTTTGAAATCTCGAGTGCATTCTCAGCCCTAGTCCATCCAATCGGTTATGTACGTTTTACGACCGCCGTTCGTGTTGATGTTCGCGTCGGTGTAATACGAATCACTCATATCATAAGCCGACGATATTTCTTCGATCACGGCGCCCGTACTCGTCGAGAATTTGTGCTTCGTTCCACGGGGAATGAAAACCACCTCGTTCTTCACGCAGCGACGAGTCTCACCATCCAGCGTCAGCTCGATCTCTCCAAAGAGCAGATGATAACTTTCATCTTTCAACTTGTGCCACTGCTCCGGGTGAGTCTGACCAGGCAGCATCAGGATCACACGCTTACAATATTCGCGGCTGATGACTGTGATTGTGGTTGATCCAAATTCACGAAATCGCTCCAGGCCGTAGTGGTGAGAAACTTCCAGTTCCAACTGGGATGGCACAATCGCGCCGGAAGCTTTCAACAACGCGGCAACGTCGCGCACAATTCCATGAATCGCACTCCGCGTATCCGTGATTTCGATACTCGAAGCCAAGATCGGCGCCTTCGCCGCGATCCTTTTGATCGCGCGGAATTCATTATACTTGGAAAGATCGTTCGCGACGAGCTGACCGTCCTCCCCGGGAATCGAGACAAAAACATCCCCCGCCGTGATGATCTCGCCCGGTTCGATATCGCGCTTGGCAAATGCGGCACGGCGGAGCTCACCGAGAGTTTTCTTTTCGTGGGCTGAGAATTCGTGGCGCTTCTCCTCTACTCCACACATCGCGATCGCTTGTTGGGCAGCGCTCAGCCAGCGACGGACTTGATCGGGCGTGGCGGAATAAGCGTTGAGCGCGTATTTTTCCGTCCGGATGCCGACATGTTTCTCAAAAAGCCTGGCGCCTTTCGCGATGGCGATCTTCACAGCATCCATTTGCTCGGGCGACTCGTGGGTCGAGTAGCCAATCTCGACGTTCGTGTAGCGTCTTTTCAGCAGATCGATTTGGTTCAGCTGCAGGTTCGAATCCGCGGTCGGATATTCGCCGACGCAGTGCATGATCGAGAGCTGTTTGTTGCGGTGCTGATAAAAGCTGACGATACGATCTATCTCGTCGAACGACTCGCCCGCCGTAGAAATCACCAGCGGCAAGTTCGTCGTGGCGATCTTTTCGGCCAACGGCCAATCGGTCAAATAACAGCTGGGAACCTTGAGATAATCATAGCCATGCTCCGCGATTTTTTCGACGGAAACCTCGTCCCAGGGAGTGCACATGCTAAGGAAGCCGGCGCTTACAATCGCATCTTTCAATCGCCGATAATCGTCCCAACTCAACGCTGTTTCGGAAAACCGTTTAACGAACTTCAAATCCGTGCGCGTCCGATAATCCGGATGAATAAAATCGGGCAGATGACGGTATTGTAGTTTGACCGCAAAACGAAAGTCGAACCCCGCACATGCTTCGCGCAGTGCATTGACGATTCCCACGCCATGGCCCACGTCACCCATGTGATTATTGGCCATTTCAAAAATAAAAAAATACGGGGAGCTCATCGCCTGAGGGCAGAGGTAATGCGAAGCGTTTCTGCGTGCGCAAGCACCGTTCTCAGCCTTGCGCGCTCAATCGCGCCCAACGCAACGTCCGCTGAATCGCTTCCGGCAATCCCACCTTTTCCTTCAGCCCAAGCTCCGCCGCACAAAGCTCCACGCTTGGAACGTACACGTCAGGAGCACGGCCTAATTCTGCAGCCCCAAGAATTTTCACGCGTAACGGCGGAATGGATACATTCGCCACTTCGTGAGCCAGTTCACCGATCGTGCATGGCCTTTTTGCACCAACATTATAGGCGGCCCCTTTGCGACCACGGGTCAAAAGAGCGAGCAGCCAAACTGCCAGGTCAGAGCCGTACATGTAAGACCGGACAGGCGTGCCATCACCTCGAACAACAACTTCCCCCGCTTGAAGCGCATCTCGTATGAAATTTCCAACCGCGAATTTTTCGTCCAACGGCAGATAAGGCCCCACGAAGGTAAAACAGCGCGCAACGATGACATGAATGCCATGCTGCTTGGCGAATGCTGCGCAGAGCAGCTCGGCCTGACGCTTTGCGTTACCAGCCGCCGCATAACTCGAATTCACGTCGATCGCGCTCGGCGCGGATAGTTCCGTTTCTTTTACTCCGAGCGGCATTGGCTTCGCATACACTGAGCCCGAGCTGGTGAAGAGAAACCTTTGTGCTGCGGCGTCCCGGGCAAATTCCAACGCGGCACGCGTGCCACCGACGATGACGTCAATCGCGCCGATCGGATCAGTCGCGAACGCAGAGAGGTTCCCTTCGGTAACCAGATGAATCACGCAGTCAAACGCCGCGGCATCGTCCAGTTGCGACCAAACCACTGCGGGGGTCAGTTCAAAGATTCCACACTTCACCCAGCGCAGACCCGGCCGGCGTGCGAAATGGACATTGCGGGACAAAAACGCTTCGGGATCGCGGGATTGAACGACGAGCTCTGCGCAGAGCCGGAATTTTTCGTTTGCCGCCAAAATCGCCTCGATCAACCAGCAGCCGAAAAACCCTGTCCCACCCGTGATGAAGACTCGTTTCCCTCGGAGGATCTCCCAATCGATGCTATGAACATCGAGAATGTCTGCGATATCCTCATTGAGCAGGGGTGGCATGATCGTGAAGAAGCCGAGGAACTTGTTCGCGCACCGGCGCTTCACTCAAACCTTTTTGCTTTGAATGGACGGAGCGCGCTCGCCATGCACTGGCTGTTCGCATGCCTGCTCCCGCCCTGCTGCAAAATCTTTCTCAGCGTCACGATCTCTGGTGGCAATTCACGGTTCGCGCCGTCGAAATGCGCCACCGTGGAAGTTATCTCGGCGTGTTTTGGACGGTGTTGAACCCGCTCCTGATGCTGGCGATGTACGTCGTCGTCTTCGGCTTCATTTTTAAAAGCAAGTTCAACGCCTTCCCGAATGAAACACCCGTCGACTACTCTCTGGCCGTCTTCATGGGTTTGATTCTTTTCCACATCACCGCGGAAACGATCGCAGCGGCGCCGACCTATATTATCACGAATCCGAATCTGGTGAAGAAGGTCGTGTTTCCACTGGAAATTCTTCCTCTCTCAAACACCAGCGCAGCGTGGTTTCATTTTTTGATCAGCTTTTGCCTGCTCCTGATCGCGTGCTTTCTGACGCAGCGCCCGCCTTCAATCACCGGGCTGCTCTGGATGCCGCTGATCTTGATTCCTCATATCATGTTCACGATAGGCCTGAGTTGGATACTTGCGGCGCTGGGCGTTTTTTTTCGGGACATTTCGCAGGTGGTCGGCTTCGTGTCGCAAGTCCTGCTCTACGCCAGCGGCGTCTTCATCCCAGTCAGTGCGATGATCAAAGTCCCGGCGTTGTGGGCGATTCTGAAATGGAATCCATTGCTCCACACCGTAGAACTTTCGCGCCACGCGCTGCTCTGGAACAAACCGATCGATTTGAGCTATTTGTCCTACACTTGGATTGCAGGAGCGGCCGTCCTGGTTGTCGGCGGATGGTTCTTCAAAAAGTGGCAGCCGGCTTTCGCTGACGTCATCTAACATCACCCGTATCGCGCTCATGAAAGTGGTCATCCTGTGCGGCGGAAAAGGCACTCGGCTTCGCGAGGAGACGGAATTCCGCCCCAAGCCCATGGTGCCGATCGGCCACCGCCCGATCGTTTGGCATATCATGAAAACGTACGCCCACCACGGCCACACGGACTTCATTCTCTGCCTCGGCTACAAGGGCGAAATGATCCGGGATTACTTCCGAAATTACCTCTGGAACACGAGCGATGTCACCCTTCGCCTTGGCCACGCTGACGACGTTAAGTTTCATGACGTCAGCCAAGAAGCGGATTGGACGGTGACGCTGGCCGAAACGGGCGAAGAAGCTCCGACCGCAGAACGCATCAAACGTATCCAGCGTTACATTACGCCGGCGGAGCCGTTTCTTCTGACCTATGGCGACGGAGTCGCCACCGTCGACATCAACGCCTCGATCGCAGCGCATCGCGCCGCCAAGAAAGTCTGCACGATAACGGCAGTCCATCCGGCCGGACGGTTTGGCGCGCTGCGTATCGAGGACGACAGCCACATCCATACCTTCAATGAAAAACCGCAATTCGAAGAAGCGTATGTGAATGGTGGATACATGGTCTGTGAACATCGCTTCTTCGACTATCTCACGCACGACCGGCCCGTGATGCTCGAGCAAGAGCCCATGCAAAGACTCGCCCGCGAGGGGCAGCTCAATGCCTTCAAGCATGAAGGATTCTGGCAACCGATGGACACGTATCAGGAGGCGCAGCACCTGAACACATTGTGGAACGAAGGTCGCGCTCCCTGGAAAGTGTGGCGCTGACGATGCTTTTCGATCTGTTCAGAGGAAAACGCGTTTTCCTGACCGGGCATACGGGTTTCAAGGGCGCTTGGATGGCGGAGTGGCTGTTGGAACTCGGCGCCGACGTGACCGGGTTTTCGCTCGCGCCGCCGACGAAGCCTGCGCTGTTCGAACAGCTTCAACTCCAAAAGCGCTTAGACCATCTCGTGGGAGACATTCGAGATCTATCGGCTCTGAAAGCAGCTCTTCGCGCCGCCGCACCCGAGTTCATCTTTCACCTTGCAGCTCAATCGTTGGTCCGCCGCTCCTACGACGCGCCGGTCGAGACTTTCGGCACGAACGTTCTCGGCACAGTCAACGTGCTGGAGGCCGTGCGATCCCTCGAAACGCGGTGTGCCGTGGTCGTCGCGACGACAGACAAGTGCTATCTCAACACCGAGCACAAGCAGGCCTTCGGCGAAAACGACCCTCTTGGCGGACGCGATCCGTATTCCGCGAGCAAAGCCGGGGCGGAACTCGCGGCGAATGCTTATCGAAGTTCCTTTTTTCAAAATGGAACCGTCGCGATGGCGACCGCACGGGCAGGCAATGTCCTGGGCGGCGGCGATTGGGCGGCGGATCGCATCCTGCCGGACTGCATTCGCGCTCTGTCACAGCGACAACCAATTTGTATTCGAAATCCTGATGCAGTGCGCCCGTGGCAGCATGTGTTGGAGTCGGTAAGCGGCTATCTTACGCTTGGCGCCCGACTCTTCGAAGCGCAGGGCAAATCCAGCGCAGAAGCGCTTCGTGAAAATTGCGATGCGTTCAATTTTGGTCCTTCCAGCAACGCGGAGCGAACCGTGCGCGAATTGGTGAACGAGGTGTTGAAAACCTGGCCCGGGACATCTTCCGCCGCTCCCTCTCGAGAGGGGCCTCATGAAGCGCATTGCTTAAGGCTCTCCATCGAAAAAGCCCGGCGCATTCTCGGATGGACTCCGGTTTGGGACTTCGAAAAGACGGTTGCCCGCACCGTGGAGTGGTATCGAAAATCGGCCGAAAACGGTGACTCAATTCAGGCGTTAACTCACGCCCAAATCGACGAATATCTGGCGGATGCCCGAGCGACGAACGCCGGCTGGACCACATGAGCGATCAAGCCTCTCACCTCCGCGAACGAATTCTCGCTCTGTCTCGCGAGTATGCCGCGCTCGTTCATCGCCAGCACGAGCCTGCCGCGCGACAAAAGAAAACCTTTGAGCCAGGCAAAACGCCCGTGCCCTATTCGGGTCGCGTTTTCGATGCTGACGAGGTCAGCGCGGGAGTCGGAGCAATGTTGGACTTTTGGCTGACCCTCGGAAAAGAAGGCGACGCTTTCGAAACCGAACTCGCGGCTCGCCTCGGCGTCCGCCGCTCCCTCCTCGTCAATTCCGGATCCTCGGCCAATTTGCTGGCGATCAGCGCGCTGACCAGCGCCAAGCTCCCCGAAGAGCGACGCCTTCGGCGCGGGGACGAGGTCATCACCTGCGCCGCTGGTTTTCCAACGACCGTTGCCCCGATCGTGCAGAACGGCGCTGTTCCCGTTTTCATCGACAATCTTCCGCAAACAGGAAACGCGGACTGCGCTCAGCTCGAGGCCGCCTTCATCGAAGGAAAAACCAAGGCGGTGATCTTCGCCCATGCATTAGGCAACCCCTTCGATCTCACGCAGGTTCTGGCCTTTTGCCGCAAGCACGGCCTTTGGCTGATCGAGGATAACTGCGACGCACTGGGATCCACGTATTCCTTTTCCCCGAAAAGCGCCTTCGCCGAGTCATTCGGCGTCGAACGTCTGACGGGAAGTTTCGGCGATCTTTCGACACAGTCGTTTTATCCACCGCATCACCTCACGCTCGGGGAAGGCGGGGCGGTTAATCTCGTGAGCAACATGCTGCTCAAGGTCTGTGTGGAAAGTTTCCGCGACTGGGGTCGCGATTGCTGGTGCGCGAGCGGGGCGGACAATACCTGCGGCAAGCGCTTTGGCTGGCAGCAAGGCGAACTCCCGCTGGGCTATGACCACAAGTACACGTATAGCCATCTTGGATACAACCTGAAGCCGTTGGATGTGCAGGCTGCGATTGGTCGCGTGCAGTTGAAGCGATTGGACGCGTTCGGCCAGGCTCGCCGGGAAAATTGGCAATATCTTCGCCGTGGTCTCGCCGACCTCGAGGATGTATTCGAATTTTCCCTACCAACACATGCCACGAGTTGGTCGGCCGACGGTTTCGGTTGGGATCAATCGGGCGCGAAGAGTGATCCGAGTTGGTTTGGCTTCCTGCTCTTGGTCCGACCCACTGCGGGCTTTCGCCACTCGGATTTGGCCCGCTTCCTCGACGAGAGAAAAATCGGGAACCGCATGTTCTTCGGCGGAAATTTGGTGCGACAGCCGGCTTTCGTCCAGCTGCGCAAAGATCAACCCGGAGCGTTCCGCGTCGTCGGCTCGCTCTCGGGCGCGGATCGAATCATGAACGAAGCGCTTTTTCTCGGAGTCTACCCTGGCCTGAGTCGCGAGATGCTCGATTACGTGATCGAATCGGTTCACGCCTTCGCCGCGCTGCGTCGCGAATAGTGAGCCTACTCCACGCTTGCGGCTGCGTTGGCCCGGAGGTTGTCTGCGCGTTTCGTTCTCAATGTCGGACCAGCCCATCATTCAGGTAGCGAACCTTTCCAAAGCCTATCGGATTTGGGAAAACCCTTCGGCTCGCCTGAAAAGTCCGATTCTCGAACGCGTCGCGAGCGTCTTTCCAAAGCAATCCGCGCCGCACCGCGCTTTGGCCGCTCGTGCCGCCAGTGGCTACCGCGATTTCTTCGCGCTCGATGACATTTCCTTCAGCGTGCGCCGCGGTCAGGGCACCGGTATCATCGGTCGCAACGGCTCCGGCAAAAGCACACTGCTCCAGCTCATCGCCGGGACGCTCACGCCTACGTCCGGATCGCTCAACGTTGTCGGCCGGGTTTCCGCCCTGCTCGAACTGGGATCCGGTTTTAACCCCGAGTTCACCGGCCGCGAAAATGTCTTTCTCAACGGCTCGATCTACGGCCTGAATCGCGCGCAAATGCAGCAGAAGTTCGATGAGATCGCAGCTTTCGCGGACATCGGCGACTTCATCGAACAACCGGTGAAGACTTATTCTTCCGGCATGATGGTGCGCCTTGCCTTCGCGGTTGGTCTGGCGGTTGAACCCGACATTCTAATCGTCGATGAGGCGCTGTCCGTCGGAGATGTCTTTTTTCAGCAGAAGTGTTTCAAAAAACTTCATGACTTGCTGCAGCGCGGCGTGACGCTGCTCTTCGTTTCGCACGACATGGAAGCCGTGCGAAATCTCTGCGAGCAGGTCGTGCTGCTCGACCAGGGCAAAATGAATTTTCTCGGTTCACCCGACGAAACCGTGAGCCGCTATTACGCCCTTTTCGGCAAGCGACTCGAGGGGGCCGGGACGAAAACACTCGCCAACACCTCGGCCGAGTCCGTCGCGAATGCAGCGGCCAAGATTCACGCCGGTCTGCGCGAAAACGATCTCTTACCCAAAGCAAAGTCGCGGCACGGTGAGCGTAATCTCGAGTTGGTGCATGCCGCGGTTGAGAACGAACACGGAGCGCCATCCCTCCGGGTCGAGATGACACGCGTGTTGAAAATCCGCTGCCTTCTCCGGGCGCATGACACGATTTCCGAACCCTCTTTAGGTCTGAATATCTACGACCGGATGACAAATCTGGTTTTCGCCGCTGGCACTCGCCAGCATGGCGTGGTGCTGAAACCGATGGGCGCAGGCCAGGAGCAAATCGTGACGTTTGAGGTGACCTGCGATCTGCAGCCGGGCGAATACACGTTTAGCCTCGAAACCAGCGAGCCTTCTCAGGAGGGCCCGAATTTCGGCTATCTGCACGACAAGCACGAGGGCCTCGGCCCGATTGTCGTGCACTATGAGCACAATCACACCTGGCCGTTCTATGGCATGGCGCGCCTGCCATTGGAGATTTCCGTGGAATGACTCCACGCTGCCCTTCGCTCGATTTTCCGTGAGTTCATTTTTTTCCCGATTCTTCTCGAAGAAACCCGAGATCAAACCCATCCCCCCACGCCTCGCGTCGGTGACCGAACTCGAAAGCCCGTCTTTTCGAGCGTTCATCGACGAGATCAACGCATTCTCCCGCGATCACGGTCTTCGAGAGTTCACCAATTGGAGTAAAGTGTGGGAGTATCCGTGGCTCTATGCCCACGGTCTCGACCAAATCGTTTGGCCAGGCAAACGCCTGATCGATTTCGGCAGCGAGATCTCACCGATGCCGTGGTTTTTGGCGAAGCGTGGAGCGATCGTGACTCTGATTGAAACGGATCCGCAGTGGCTGCCAATTTGGGAAGAGCTGCGCACGAAGCTCGGGGTGAATGTCTCCTGGAAAATCGTCTCCGATGAAATCTTGCCGCTACCCGACGCCTTCGCGGACGCGGCCACCAGTTTCTCGGTGATCGAGCATCAGCCGAACAAGAAAAGGGCCGTGGGTGAGATCGCTCGAGTTCTTAAACCTGGGGCACCGCTTTTTATCTCATTCGACATCTGCGAGCCGAGCCTCGGGATGACCTTTCCCGAGTGGAATGGCCGGGCGTTGACCATGGCAGAGTTCGAGAAAGAAATTTGGCGTCATCCCGCATTCGTCAGCGACCCGGCTCAGCCCCTCACCTGGAACACCAATGCAATGGCCGCGTTCCGGGACTGGCATCTCCAAAGCGCGCCGCACCACAACTACGTCGTGGCGGCCGCCGTTCTGAGAAAAAAATCCCAATAATTGCAGCCGATCAGCTAAACGACTTCCCGCAGCCGCAGGTGCTTTGGGCGTTCGGGTTCTTGATCTCGAAGCCTTTTCCGTGGAGGCCGTCGTCGAAGTCGATGCTCGAACCGTTCAGGTAAGCGAGGCTCGCGGGATCCATCACGATCTTCACGCCTTCGCTCTCGAAAACTTGGTCCTCGGGCTTCTGGTCGTCGAAGGACATCCCGTACTGAAAGCCCGAGCAACCACCCGATTCCACGAAGACGCGGAGCGGCTTCTCGGTGACAGCACCGTCGGTTTGCATGGTGCGGACTTGGTTCGCCGCGCGCGGACTCAACGTAATCATAACCCGCAAAGTAGGACGCCAAAATCCTCTGTCAACCGGGGCAACTCAGGATACAGCAATTTTCATGCTAGCTTACATTTGCGCTCTTGCCAGACCATGGGTCCTGCCCTTTCCTCTGCCCCGTGGCTACCCTGAAACACATCTTCAACGAGCTTCATTATGAACTGACGCGGAAGATTGCCGAAGGGGGCATGGGACTGGTCTACGAAGCCGTCCAACGCGGCGCGGGAAATTTCCGCAAGATCGTAGCCGTGAAGCTCATCCGTGAGGAATATTCCACAATAGCCGAGTTCCAAAAGAACTTCATCGGCGAGGCTCGTTTGGTCGCAGACCTGATCCACACAAACATCGTCCAGACGTATCACCTCGGCCAGGTCGGAGGCCAATATTTCATGGTGATGGAATTTGTGCGAGGCGTGCATCTCGAACAGTTCCTCGAACGCCATCGCACTTTGAAACGCGCGGTGCCGGTAGATATTGCCGCCTTCATCATCTCGCGCGTCGCTCGCGGTCTGGCCTATGCGCATCAGAAGCGCGATGCCGAGGGCCGCCACCTCAACATCGTCCACCGCGACATCGGTCCGAAGAATGTCCTAATCGCTTACGAGGGCGACGTGAAGCTGACCGACTTCGGCATCGCGAAGGCCCTCGACCTGATGTACAACGAGGAGGGCAAGGTGATCGCGGGCAAGGACGAGTACCTTTCACCCGAACAAGCGAGCTACGCCGTCACCGACGCCCGCGCCGACTTGTTTCCCCTGGGCATTGTCCTGACCGAGCTGCTTCTCGGTCGAAATATTTTCCGATCCGCCGACCGCCTGGAATCGCGTCGCAATATCCTGACGATGCCGATTCCGAAGTTCTCCACGCTTCGTCCCGAGATCGAACCTCGACTCGAAGCGATCATCCAGAAAGCCCTGCAACGCGACCGCGACAAGCGCTACCAGACCGCCGCCGAAATGCTGACGGATCTGGAACTGTACCTCTACAGCGATCGCTATGGGCCGACGAACGAGAAGCTCGGCGTCTACCTCAAAGAATTGATGGACCACCGCGAACCCGGCGTCCTCGCCAGCCTTTCCCGTTCCCCTGCCCCAACCAGTGCTGCTTGAAAATGAAAATCCTATCAGCCGGAGCAGAACATGAGCGGACCGAGCTTTAGCCAAGACCTGAGGCAGCGGCAAACGCAGTCGCTCGTCCTCGCCCCCCAGCTTCGCCAGTCACTCAAGATTCTCCAAGTGGCGGCGCTGGACCTGCGCTCCGTCATCCAGGAAGAGCTCCAGGCCAATCCCACGCTGGAAGAATCGCCGATGGAGGGCGAGAGCCTCGACCGCGAGCCCGAGCCGTCGTCCGACCCAGACGCTCCCGTCAACAATGAGGAGCCCGATCGCCGCGACGAAATGGATTTCTCCAAGGAGTTCGAAATCCTGAACAAGCTCGACGAGGACTGGCGCGACTACATGTCGCAGGCCGGCGGCAACCAGCCGTACACCTCCGAAGACGCAGAGAAGCGCCAGCACTTTTTCGACTCACTGGTTACCGAGACGTCGCTGCAGGAGCACCTCATGCGGCAAGCCGATCTCGCCGACCTCTCACCGGAGGCGTATCAGGCCATTCAATACTTGGTCGGGAGCTTGGACGATCGCGGTTTCCTCACGCAGACGATCAACGATATTGCACTGCAAAGCGGCGTTCCTCTCGAGGCCGCTCAACAAGCGGCGAAGGCACTCAAGAGTTTCGATCCGCCAGGCATTGGCGCGCAAAATCTCGAGGAATGCCTGCTGCAGCAGCTCGCGGCCAAGGGTCGCTCGGACTCTCTCGCAGCGCGGATCATCCGCGATTATTTCCAGCTCCTCACACGGCGGCGCATTCCCGAAATCGCCCGGAAGATCGGCGCGCATATGGACGACGTGCAGATCGCGATCGAAGAAATCGGCACACTCGATCCGGCTCCCGGGCGGCGTTTCGCCGATGATAGCAATCGGGTCGTGGTGCCGGACGTCACCGTCGAAAAAGACGGCGACAAGTGGAATATCATTCTGAACAGCGACTACATCCCGCGTCTCCGGATTTCGAATACATACAAGGAGATGATCGCGAAAGGCACCCTCTCGAAATCGGAGCGCGACTATTTGCGCGAGCGGATGCGCTCTGGAAAATTCCTGATCAATTCGATCGAACAACGCCAGCAGACGATCGAGCGCATCACGCGCGAAATCATCAAAGTCCAACAGGAATTCTTCGAGGAAGGCGTGTCGAAATTGAAGCCGCTCACGATGACGCAAATCGCCGACGTGGTCGGAGTGCACGAGACGACGGTCAGCCGGGCGATCGCGAACAAGTACATCCAAACGCCGCACGGCGTATTCGATTTCAAATTCTTCTTCACCCCCGGCTATCAAAACGACAGCGGCGCCTCCGTTTCGAACACGAGCGTGAAAGAAATGATCAACGACTTGATCGCGGGCGAAGACCGCAGCCATCCCTTGAGCGATCAGGAGATTGTCGCGAAGCTTCAGAACAAGGGCATCAATATCGCCCGCCGCACCGTCGCGAAATACCGCGAGGAATTGGGCCTGCTGCCGAGCAATCTGCGCCGCGATTATACGTGATTATGCGCGCGGCGCGCTAAGGAAGAAGTAAGAATGCAGAATGTAGAATGCAGAATGTAGAATGCCTAAGCGGACGGCCTCCGAGGCAGGGCGAGCCGTCCCTGGCGAGCCGCGCTTGGCGTGGCTCAGGCTGGAGGTTAGTCCATACGGTTGCGGCTCGCCAGGGACGGCTCGCCCTGCCCTCAGCAGCAGGTCACGCAGGTTATTCCGATGCGGCGAGTTCGAGACTTGGCTCAATAGAGAGGTTAGGTACCTCGGTGCCGCTTAGATTCCTCGCGTCGGGATCCAGAAAAGCGGCGAAGGCGATCATGCCGGCGTTGTCACCGGTGTGCTTGGGTTGCGCGGCGAGGAAGGCCACCCTTTTTTTCGCGGCTAACTTCTCAAATGCGCCACGCAGGGTGCGATTGTTTGCCACGCCTCCGGACAAGCCAAGGCTGGCGTATTCGGTGACCGCGTAATCGTTCGCGTTGCTTCGACGGGTGGCCGAGGAATCGCCCGGAGTGTTGCCGAAGGTTGGCGAGAATCCCTGATCGAGAGCCAGACCGGTTTTTCGGACCAATGCATCGACCACGGCTTGCTGATAACTCGCGCACAGATCGGGCAGCGCGGCCTTCACCTGCTCCGTCGACATTTTTTCCAACAGATACCGCAAGCTCGTCTTCAGGCCCGAGAAACTGAAATCCAGTTCACTGCGCGGCCCGATTCCACGCGGAAAATCATACGCGTCTCCGCGACCGCCCGCCGCCATTTTCTCGATCAATGGCCCGCCGGGGTAACCGAGCGCCATCAGCTTTGCGCCCTTGTCGAGCGCTTCGCCGGCCGCATCGTCGCGCGTCGAAGAAAGCACGCGAATGCGCAGGCCTCGGTCGATCGAGAACAGGAGCGTATTCCCGCCAGAGACGATCAGTCCGAGGTGAGGCAACAGCTCTTGTAGTTTTTCCGCAAATACATTCGGCCCCGCCGCATGGAGCGCGATGAACGGCGAAAACGCATGACCGCGCAGATGATTGATGCCGACCAGCGGCGTCTCCAACGCGATCGCGAGCGCCTTGGCCGCGGCCGTGCCAATCGCCAAACATCCCGCCAGTCCGGGACCGTGCGTCACAGCGACGCGTGTCACGCGTTGAAAATTCTCTGTCTGCGCGCGCGCACGCTCGAGCAGCGGAGCAATCGTGCGCAGATGTTCGCGCGTCGCCAAATCAGGAACGACACCGCCGTACCGCTCGTGCAACGCGATCTGGCTGTGCACCCATTCGCCGATCAAGCCGGCTTGCGGATCGAACAGCGCGACCGCGGTCTCGTCGCACGAGGTCTCGAGCGCGAGAATCATCACTTGGTCGTCGGCACCGCCGGCGCGGGTGCTGTCGCGGCGGCGGCCGGTGCGGGTTGCAGACTGTCGCGCGCCTCGAGCAGACGAGCCGCCTTGATTATATCGATGCCCGCCTGAAGCTGACGGTCCTCCACGCGATCGACGCCGAAGCGTTCCTTGAAGGCCTTGTCCTCATTCACGTCGTTGCGGGCGCGTTGAAGCCGGATGTTCTGGTCCTCCTCGGGCGACATCACGATTTCGACATGCGGCTCGACGCCTTTCTCATGCAGCGTCACGCCGCTCGGCGTGTAGTAGCGCGCCGTCGTCAGGCGCATGCCTTCGCCGTTGTTCAATTTGAAGATGGATTGGACACTCCCCTTACCGAAGGAGCGCTCGCCGACCACGACTGCCTTGCCCGTATCACGCAGGGCGCCGGCGACGATCTCCGCGGCGCTCGCGCTTCCCGCGTTGATCAATACCACCGTGGGCACATCGAGCGGTTCTTCGTCCGATTCGGCGCGATACTCATCACGGTCCTTGGGATTCCGACCCTGCGTGTAGACGATCAATTCGCCTTTTTTGAAAAACGGCTCCGCCACCGCGACAGCTGCGTCCAGCACGCCTCCGGGATTGTTGCGCAAATCGATGATCAGGCCTCCGACGTTTTTCTCTCCGAGCTTGTTCAGTGCGTTGATGAATTCTTCGCCGGTGCGTTCGGTGAACTGCGTGATCTGAATGTATCCAATTCCTTCCGACACGATTTCGGGAGCGCGGACGCTTTCGAATTTGATCAACTCGCGCACCAGCGTGACTTGATACTCCTTGTTCGTGCTCGGACGGAGGAAACCAACGTTCACGCGCGTGCGAGGTTTGCCGCGCAGTTTTCCGACGATCGCGTCCATCGAACTCGATTTGCTGTCGAGCCGATTGCCGTCGATTTGAACCAGTTCATCGCCCCGCCGAATCCCGGCGCGTTCGCTCGGCGAGTCCGCGATGGGTGAGATGACGATGACGTGGTTGTTGCGCTGTTCGAGTTGGACGCCGATGCCGCCGAACTCGCTGCTCATCTCTTCTTCGAGCTGTTGATAATCGCTCGCCTCGAGAAATTCGGAATGCGGATCGAGCGACTCGACCACGCCGTGCAGCGCGGCTTTCGTCAGTTTCGAATATTCCGCGCTCGGCCCGTCGACATAGTTTTCATTCACCAACGCCAGCACTTCGCGCACGTAGTTGGCCGACTTGTCCAGCTCGCGATTGCCGAACCAGCCCCACGTAAACGCCAAATGCGCACCGCCGAGCGCGAATACGCTGCCCAGCGCAACGCCGCTGGCGACCGTGAGGACTCTTTTCAACATCCCGCGAACTGTGCGGATGCCGTGCCGCTTGTAAAATGGGTTTCTGCTGCGTTTCCTGAGCACCCCATGTCCAAGCCCACCGCGGATCAAAGCGCGCCGAGCGATGCCTTCATCGCTCGTTTTCGCGCGCGTGCATCGGGCGACGTGGCGCGCTTCGACGCGTTCATGGACCTCGCGCTTTATGATCCAGAATTTGGATACTACCGGCGCAGCGGCCGACGCGTCGGCTATGGCAAAGGAACCGATTTTTTCACCGCGACGACCTCAGGCCCGATTTTTGGCGAACTGATTTCCGCGGCCTGCGCGTCGTTGTTGAAAGGCCACGACTTGCGCGACTTCCACTTTCTGGAAATCGGCGCGGAGCCCGGGGGTGGTGTACTGCGCGACGTCGCTCATCCCTTCGCGAGCGCCCGCACGATACGCGTCGGCGAACCCATTGAAATCACAGGCAACGCCATCGTCTTTTCGAACGAGCTTTTCGACGCGCAACCTTTTCGGCGCTTCGTTTTTCGCTCGGGCAACTGGAACGAGCGGTATGTCCGACTCCAACATGGCCATTTCGTCGAGGAACTGAGGCCCGCGGAAAACTACGCGTTCGCGGCACTGCCCAGCTCAGCGCCCGAAGGATATCAGATAGACCTGCCCTTCGCATCAGTCGAACTACTGAGGGCGATCGCGGCGCAGCCATGGCGCGGCTTGTTTCTCGCTTTCGACTACGGAAAATCCTGGTCCGAACTCGTGGAAGCGCAGCCCGCCGGCACGGCGCGCGCGTATTTCCAGCACACCCAGTCAAACGATCTGTTGGCGCGCCCGGGTCAACAGGACTTAACCTGCCATGTGTGTTGGGATTGGTTAACAGAGGTCCTCGCCTCCTCCGGCTTTTCCGCGCTGGCGCTGGAGTCGCAGGAAGCCTTCTTCGTTCACCACGCGAGCGATTTCATCGGCGCCGCGATCGCGGCCGAGGCTGCGCGCATGAGTCAGCGAAAGCTGGCACTGATGCAGCTGCTGCATCCCGCGCATCTCGGGCAGAAGTTCCAGGCGCTGCATGCGACGCGAATGGCGCCTTGCGCGAACTCGGACTGACGGGCACGTTAACCGATTCACATGCACTCGGTCCCGGATCGCCAATGGCTTTGGTTAGCCGCCGCGCTTTACCTCACCGGGTTCATTTTGGGCACGATTCGGTTGTTTGGTGAGCGCAAGAAATCCACCGGCCTCACCTACGGCATCGTTGTAGTGGGTTTTGCACTACAAACGATCGGCCTGAATATCCGCGGCATGGCCGTGCACGGCTGCCCGATCGGCAATTTATTCGAGATCTTCCAATTTTCCGCCTGGTCCGCGACTGCCCTCTATCTGGTGATCGGCGCCACGTTTCGGCTCAGTCTGCTCGGTTATTTCACCGCGTGCCTGGCCGCGGTGCTGACGGTAGTGTCGCTCAGCGTCCCGAGTTGGGATGCAGTTCGCGCGGTAAACGTTTTTCACGGCAATCATTGGATCGAATTTCACGCGGCGCTCGCGCTTTTCAGCTACGGCGTGTTTGGGCTGCTCGCCCTAACGTCCATCATGTACCTCATGCAGGTGCATAGCCTGAAGAGTCAGCACCTCCAGGGATTCTTCTCCTTCCTGCCTTCGGTGCTGGACCTCGATCATATCAGTCTGCGCCTTTTGACCGCAGGAGTCGTTTTGATGACGGCTTCGTTGATCGTGGGTTCGATTTACTGGGTGCAAGACACGGAGATGGTGAACCTCACCAAGCTGTTCATGACGGCCGGATTGTGGGTGGCGTACCTCGCGGTTTTCGGTTTGCGGATGAAGAGTTTTCTCGTCGCGAAGCGTCTCGCCTGGGCCTGCATCGCGCTGTTCGCGCTGGCGGTGATTTCGCTCTGGCCGGTGAACTCGAGCCGGAAACCGCTGCCGGAAAAAAGCGCGACGCACGCCTTCCAGCATTCATGAGCACGCAGAACCGAACGCTCTTCGTGGTCGGCGCGACCCATCATCGCACTCCGCTGGAGTTGCGCGAGAAGCTCGCGCTTACGCCGGACAAGTTGAGCCAGTTTTGGGCGGCGCTCGCGAAACTGCGCGGCCTGTCGGAATTCGCCGTCTTGAACACGTGCAACCGCATCGAGTTCTACGGCGTGTCGGAAGACGCTTCGACGATCGCCGAATTGCAGGAGCGGTTTTGCGAATTCCAGGGATTTTCCGCCGATGAATTCGAGCGCGTCCGGCAGCAATCCGTCGGACAGGAAGCCGTGCGGCATCTGCTCGAAGTTTCGTCAGGGATCGATTCCCAGATGATTGGTGAAACGGAAATTCTTGGTCAGGTGAAGGACGCTTACGCCGAGGCGCAAACCCGCCAGAGCGTCGGTCCGATCCTGAATCGCCTTTTTCAGAAAAGCTTCCAGCACGCCAAATACGTTCGCACCAACACCGCGATCACCGAAGGGCAGATCAGCGTGGCAAACGTCGCGGTGGACCTGGCGCAAAAAATCTTCGGCCAGCTCGAGAAGACAAAAATCCTTCTCTTGGGCGCGGGCGAAATCGGCGAGAAAACCGCCAAGGCATTCCAGAGTCGCGGCGCCGCTGGCCTCACGGTTTCGAGCCGCACGCTCGAGCGCGCCATGGGATTGGCGCGGGAATTCGGCGCGGCCGCCCTCCCCTTCGAGCACGTCGCCAATCGTCTTTCGGATTACGACGTCGTGGTCTGTTCGACCTCCGCGCCGCACGCCGTCATCACCGCGGGCGATGTCAGCGCCGCCATGAAAAAGCGCCGCGCGCAGCCCCTCTTTTTCATCGATCTCGCTTTGCCCCGCGACGTCGACCCTGCCGTGGCGAATCTGGAAAACGTCTTCATCTACAATCTCGACGACCTGGCGCGCATCGCGGAAGAGAATCGGGCCGCTCGCGAAAACGAGGTGCGACGCGCCCGTGAAATCCTGAAGGAGAAGAGCGAAGCGCTCTGGAAGCAGATTGGCGGTCTGGTGGCCGGTTCGGCCGTCGCGCCTCGCGCCGCCGCCGCGCAAGAAAACCCACTCAGTTTCGGGCTTTCGCCGAATGCGAAATCCTAGCGGTTAGCGCAGAAATTTCTCCACCCAATCGGCTGCGCTGCCGGAGGTCGGCTGCCGCAGAATCGCCCGGAGTTTTGCGGCGAGTTCTGCGGTTCGGCGAACGCGATCCAGATTATGGATACAGTCGCGCAACTCGCGCCCTAACGCCTCGGGTTGAGCCGCGCCCTGGATGTATTCCGGATAAACCGCTTCGCGCAAAAGCAGATTCGCGATGCCGATGAACGGGATTTTAACCAGGCGCCGCGCAATCAAATAGGTGATCGGATTCGTGCGGTAAACGATCGCGCCAGGAATCGCAGCCAGCGCGCAATGCATCGACATCGTGCCCGAACTGGTGAGCACCGCCGAAGCTGGGATGGGCGTGCGCGCCTGCCCGGCGACAGAAACGGCGGAGGAAGAGGCGGCGCCGATCTCGACTGCGTGGTTTTCATCGAGGCGCCGAATCTCGACATTGGCCGGAGGGTTCGCGGCACGGAGTGTTTCTTCGATTGCGCGGCTTGGGCAGATCACCACGGCCCCGCGTTCCCCGAAGCGCTGGAAACCAGCCAGCATCGGAGGAAAAATTCTGCGGACGGCCTGGCGACGGCTTCCGGGCAACAGAAGCACGGGGGCGTCTTTGTCGTAGGCAACCGGCGGCTCGTAGTCCCTCTCGACAAACGGATGACCGACAAATTCGACCGGAAGACGAGTGTCGCCGTACGATTCGATCTCGAACGGGAAAATCACCGCCATGCCGTCGAGATGCTCCGCCATTTTGAAGCGCCGCCCGGCCTTCCAGGCCCAGATCTGCGGGCTGATGTAATAGAGCGCGCGAATCGGACCGCCGGCTTTGCGCGAGAGTCCGCGTTCGAACATCGCCTTGGCCAGACGGAGATTCAGTCCGGGATAATCGACAAACACCACCGCGCGCGGTTTGTATTCAGAAATCCATGACAACGTGGCCTCGAAGACCTGTTTGAAAAAAGGCAGGTTCTTCACCACCTCGACGAAGCCCACGACGGATGACGCGGTCAGATCAAAGAGGAATTGCGCCCCCGAACGCGCGATTTCCGGTCCGCCAAGAGCCGCGACCTTCAGCGAAGGATTTTTGCGGAAAAGATCTTTGATCAACCGCGCCCCGTGCTGGTCGCCCGAGTGCTCGCCTGCGATGAGGAGAACATCGACCGCGCCGGCTGGTGAGGGAAATCTCAGGGGATGTGCCATCGTCCGGCGCCGCGTGCTGCGCTAAGGTTTGGCCGATCGAATCTGCTCTGTGATCGCGATCGCGACTTCGAGCGCGGTGCGACCGAGTTCTCCGCTGACCTTGGGCTGCTTCGCCTCGCGCACACTGTCGATGAAATGGGCCAGCTCCAACGCGAGCGGTTCACCTTTCTCGAGGGGCACCGGTTCGATCGGAATCGCGCCGAGGTCGCCTGGCTTGACCGCTCCAGCCATGAGCTTGCCCGCGTATTCCAGCATGCCCGTCTTGCGGACGAGATGGCCGGACTGGTTCATGAAATCGAAGGAGAAATAGCCCGACGGCTGAAACACCCGGATCTCGCGCACTTTTTTTAAGCTCATGCGGCTTGTGCTCAGATTCGCGACGCAACCATTGGCGAATTGAATGCGCGCATTCGCGATGTCTTCAGTCTTCGAGAGCACGCTGACGCCGACGCTGTCGATTTTCACGACCGGCGATTTGACGAGCTGAAGCACGATGCCGATGTCGTGTATCATCAAATCCAATACGACGCCGACTTCCGTTCCGCGCGGCGTGAAAGGGGCGAGGCGTTCCGCCGAGATGAAGCGAGGCTGGCTCACTTCCTTTTCGAGAAATCCCATAACCGGATTGAAATGCTCGATGTGGCCGACCTGCACGAGAACGTTGGCCGCCTTGGCCGCGGCCAGGACGTCTTCCGCCTCTTTCAACGAGGCGCAGATCGGTTTCTCGATCAGCAGATGGCAATTTTTCGCGAGGAGCGGCAGTGCAACCTGGGCGTGCTTGTCAGTCGGCACGACGACCGAAATCGCGTCGCAGACATCGCCCGCTTCCTCGAGCGAAGTAAACCGGCGGCAATTGTATTTGCCGCAGATTTCCGCAGCCCGCGCGTCGTTCGTCTCGAAGATGCCGGCGAGTTCGGCATTAGGCAGCGACGCGTAAATGCGGGCGTGGTGCTGGCCGAGTGAGCCGACGCCGATGACGCCGCATTTGATTTTTTCCACAGTCGAGTTGCTCACGTTTTTTGGGTCAGGGTTGGGAGGACATTTTGCCGGCGGTCAAATGGAGATGGCGCATGGCTTTCACCGCATGCGCGGCATTGTGCGTGACCAGCACCAGAGCGGTCGATGTTTCGGCGCAAAGGCCGAGGAGAAGTTCGATCACGGCATCGCCTGTGCGCTCGTCGAGATTGCCGGTGGGTTCGTCGGCAAGAACGAGCGGCGGTCGGTTCATCAACGCGCGCGCGACGGCCACGCGCTGGCGTTCACCGCCCGACAGCTGATTGGGCAGATGATGGGAACGTTGCGCCAAGCCGACGCGGGCCAAAAGTTCCTGCGCGGATTTCTTATCTTCCGCTCGGATTCGTCCAATCATGCGGCGGGCCATCAGCACATTCTGCAACGCGTCCAACTCCGGGATGAGATAAAAGGATTGAAAGACCATCCCAAGGTAGGTCGCGCGGCGGGTGGCATCGAGACCGGCTTTGCCGCCCCAAAGGATCTGCCCTGCGTCCGCCAAATCGAGCCCGGCGAAAAGATTCAGCAAGGTGGATTTACCCGAGCCGGATTCGCCGCGGATGCTGACGCTCTCGCCGGCAAACACGTCGAAGTCGATGCCTTCGAGCACCTCGAGTTTCCGCTCGCCGCTGAGGTAGGATTTCTTCAATCCGCGCGCGCTGAGCACTGGTTCTTTACTCACTGCGCAAGGCCTCCACCGGTTTGAGTCGAGCGGCGCGCCAGGCCGGCAGAAGTCCGGCCAGCGTCGAAATGATGATCGAAGCCACGATGATCATGAGGAGATCGTGCGCGGTGGTGTTGGAAGGCAAGGCGCTGAATTGATAAAACCGCCGCAGCGTTTCCTCGCGCTGCGTCAAATGGGCGATGCCGAGGACCACGTCGTTGCGCACGGCCAGCATGAAAAAGCCCAGACCGAGTCCGACCGCTGTGCCGAAAACCCCGATGATCAAGCCTTGATAGCAAAAGCATGCGGCGATCAGGCGGGTTTTCCCACCGATCGCGCTGAGCACGCCGATCTCGCGGGTTTTTCTAACGACTGAAATGAGCAACGAACTCGCCACGGAAAATCCCGCCACCACCACGATGAAGAGCAGCAGGAAGAAGATCATGTTCTTTTCCAGCTGAAGCACCCAGAGAAAATCCTCGAAGGTCTCCATCCAGGAGTACGCGCGTATTGAAAACGGCAATACAGCGTTGATGCGGCTCGCGACCTCGTCCTCGTTGTAGCCCGGTTTGATGCGGACGTTGATGCCGTGAACGCTTTGCTTCAGCCCGTACAGGTCCTGCGCCAGGCGCAGCGTGCAATAGACCGTGTTGCTATCGAGCTGTTGATGACCGATCTCCAAAATGCCCACGACGGTGACGGTGCGCCCCAGAAAAAGTTCGTCGCTGCTCAAGCGCTCGAGCGTCAACGGAGAATAAACTTCCACGCGGCTGCCCACCGCGACTCCGAGGCTGTGGGCCAATTCCGAACTGACGATGATCGAGTCGTCGTCCAGATCGTCCAGCGATCCAACGCGAATATAACGTCTGAGATGAACCACGTTCTCCACCGTGGAAAGATCCAAGCCGCGCATGACCGGGTAGGAAGGCTTCGAGCCGTTCTTCACGACCAACACGCCAGAGGCGTACGGCGTCGCCGCAGCCACGCCGTCGACCGCGGTGACTTTTTTCACTATGTCGCGATAGTTCGATATCGCTCCCGCCGCCTTGATCTGAATCTCGCCCTCGGTGTCCACCACCATGCGGCGAACCTCGCTGCCAAAGCCGCCCATGACGCTGGTGACGACGACGAGCAAACCCACACCCAGCGCCACGCCGACGATCGAAATCAGAGTGAAGAACGAGAGCCGTTTTCCCGTCGGGAAAAGGTGCTTCAGCGCCAGATAGAGCGGCCAGGACATGTTGAGGCGTCCCGCGGGACGCGGGACTAATGAAGAATGAAAAAGGAAGAATGCAGAATGGCGAAGCCCGAAGGCTGAAGGGGTCGGGCCGAGTCCTGCGAGAGCCCTTACACTGACGTAGGCGGAGCGGACCGTAGCTGCGGGAACAGGATTACGTCGCGGATGCTTTCGGCGCCGGTGAGGAGGATGACGAGGCGGTCGATGCCGACGCCCATGCCGCCGGCGGGGGGCATGCCGTGTTCCAGCGCGCGCAGGAAATCTTCGTCGATGTTCTGCTTCTCTTCGCCGGCCTGGGCTTCGAACATTTCCCGCTGCACGAAAGGATCGTTCTGCTCGGAATATGCCGGCGCGACTTCCATGCCGCCGATGCAGAGCTCGAAGACATCGATGGTCGTCGGGTCGTCCGGCGTGATCTTGGCCAGCGGGCAAAGCTCCTTCGGCAGATGCGTGACGAAGGTCGGCTGGATCAGCGTCGGCTCGATCTTCTTCGAGAAAACTTCGTTGGTGATTTCGAATTCTTCCCACGCCGGATTGATCGAAAGTCCCAGCGCTTCAGCCTTAGCTATCTTCTCGGCCTTCGAGCGCTCGAACCATTGAGCGTCGCCCGTCGTCTCGCGGATCAAATCCTTGTACTTCGCCTCGCGCCACTCGCCGGCGAAGTTGATCACCTGGCCGCTGGCGGCGTGCTTCACTTCAGTGGCGCCGAGAACGTCCGCGCAGAGCGTGGTCAGCAGGTCCTTGATCAGCGTCATCATGCCGCGGTAATCGCTGTAGGCTTGGTAAACCTCGAGCATGGTGAACTCGGGATTGTGCCGGCGGGAAATGCCTTCGTTGCGGAAGTTGCGACCGATCTCGAAAACGCGATCGAAGCCCGCCACAAGCATGCGCTTGAGATAAAGCTCGAGCGAAATGCGGAGGAAGAAATCCACCCCTAACGCGTTGTGATGAGTCGTGAATGGCTTCGCGGCCGCGCCGCCGGCGACATTCTGCAGCACGGGCGTTTCCACCTCGAGGAACTTGCGATCTTCCAGAAAGCGGCGGATGTGCGAAACGATGCGCGACCGCAGTTGCAGACGCTTCCGCGACTCTTCGTTCACGATCAAATCGAGGTAGCGCTGGCGATAAACCTGCTCGGGGTCGGTCAGACCGTGCCACTTTTCCGGCAGCGGATGGAGCGCCTTCGAGACGAGCGTGTAGCTTTCCACGCGCACGGTGATTTCACCGGTCTTCGTCTTAAACAACGTGCCGCGCGCGCCGATGATGTCGCCGAGATCGAGTTTCTTGAATGCCACATAGGCATCGTCGCCCACGACATCCTTCTTCAGGTAAAGTTGAATGACGCCGCGCTGATCGAGGATCTTGACGAACTGGCTCTTGCCCATGTCGCGGATCACGACGAGCCGGCCGGCCACCGCGACGCTAACGGTGTTTTCCTGTCCGTCGACATAGGCTTTGATGGCCTCGTCCGAAAAATGCGTCGTGGCGAAGTTTGCGCGAAACGGGTCCTGTCCGGCGGCGCGCAAATCCTGCAGCTTCTTCAGGCGAACCGCGTACTGGTCGTGTGAAATGTCCGTGGGAATGTCGCTCATGAAAACCGACCAGTGTGGCGCGCGCCCACTCCACGCGCAACCGTCTTTTCCGGTCACAGTGAATACCATCCTTTTTGTGTTTCTGCGCTGTGCCTTTGGCGGTCCAAAAAAGCGCCCATGCCGCCGCCGGTTTGACGCTCGCGGCCGATCGGCAATCTTGAGCGTCGCCAATGCATGTCCGCGCCGCGCCGCTCACTGTTCTCGACTGGGGCCTCACTCGTTACCGCGAGGCTTGGGATCGCCAGGGCGAGCTCGTGGCGCAACGAATCGCCGGAGAAATCGGCGACACGCTCGTGTTTACCGAACACCAACCTGTATTCACAATAGGACTACGCGGCGGTGCGGAACAGCATCTCGTCTGGGCGGAAGAACGTCTCGCGCAAGAAGGCGTGGAAGTTGAAAAAACAAATCGCGGCGGCGACATCACTTACCACGGACCCGGGCAGGTGGTGGGCTATCCGATTATCTCGCTGAACGATCGCAAGGATCTCCACGCGTATCTGCGTTTCCTCGAGGACGTGATGATCGATGCTTCGGCGAGGTTCGGCCTCGAGGCCGGACGCCGCGAAGGGAAAACCGGCATCTGGATCGGACCGCGCAAGATCGCCGCCATCGGCGTGGCCGTTCGCCGTTGGGTCACGTATCATGGTTTCGCATACAACGTTCAGCCCGACTTGAAACACTTCGACGGCATCGTGCCCTGCGGCATCTCCGCGCAAGACGGCACGGTCACGTCGCTCGCGAAAGAACTGGGCCGCGATATTCCGGTTTCCGAAGTGAAACGCGTGCTGGCCGAGGAGTTTGCCCGCTCACTTCCGAAATTTTTCGTGAATTCCCCAGTCGCCGGGCCTGGGCAAAAATAAACGTGGATTAGCCCCCGCTTACAGTTCACCCTTTTCTTTCCTTCCGATGGACACTTCGCGCAAACCGAACTGGCTTCGTGCCAAACTTCCCTCCGGACCTGGCTACAACGCGGTTCGCAAGCTGGTCGACGACCACAAGCTTCACACCGTGTGCCAAAGCGCGCAGTGCCCCAATCTCGGCGAGTGCTGGTCGCGCGGCACGGCCACGCTGATGATCCTCGGGAATATCTGCACGCGCTCATGCAATTTTTGCGCGATCGCCACGGGTCGCCCGACCGAGCTCGATCTCGGTGAGCCCGCCCGCGTCGCCGAAGCGGTCGCCACGATGCGCCTGCGCCATTGCGTGATCACGAGCGTGGCTCGCGACGAACTCGCCGACGGCGGGGCGAGCGTTTGGGCCGCGACGATCCGGGCCGTGCGCTATCGGAATCCGAGCACCGCGATCGAAATTCTCGTTCCGGATTTCAAAGGAAAAACGGAAGACATCGACACCGTGCTCGAGGCGAAGCCGGACATCTTCAATCACAACGTCGAAACCGTCGAACGCCTGCAGAAGCCGGTCCGGGTGCAAGCCCGCTACGACCGCAGCCGCAGCGTCTTGCGCCACGCGAAAAGCCGCGGTTTCACGACCAAGACCGGCATCATGCTTGGACTCGGCGAAGAGCAGGCGGAGATCGAGCAAACGATGCGCGACCTCGTGTCCGACAAAGTCGATATTCTCACCGTGGGACAATATCTCCAGCCCACGCCGCAGCACCTGCCGGTCAAGCGTTGGGTCACGCCGGAGGAATTCGCGCACTGGAAAGCCTTCGGCCTCAGCATCGGCCTCGGCGTCGTCGAGAGCGGTCCGATGGTCCGCTCGAGCTACCACGCCGACGAACAATCGCAGCGCTACACCGGTATCGACCATTTGAATACGGAGAACGCGCTGGCCAGCGCTTGAGGCCCGATCGGTGCTCTGCTATTCAAGAGCATGAAATCGCGCCGTGAGATCGTCGAAAACTGGCTCCCGCGCTACACCGGCGTTCCGCTCAAGAGCTTTGGCGATTACATTCTTCTGACGAACTTTCACTTCTACGTGAAGCTGTTCGCCAAGTGGCACAAGGTGCGCGTCCGCGGCGTTGGCAAACCGATGACCAGCGCGACGGCGGGCCGGATCACGATCATCAACTTCGGCATGGGCAGCGCGTCGGCCGCGACCGTAATGGACCTGCTGAGCGCGATTCATCCGAAAGCCGTTCTCTTTCTCGGCAAATGCGGCGGGGTGAAACATCGCGCCACGCTCGGGGATTTGATTTTGCCCATCGCCGCCATCCGCGGCGACGGCACGAGTTCGGATTACTTCCCGCCAGAGGTTCCCGCCCTGCCCGCCTTCGCCCTCCAGAAAGCGATCTCCACAACCATCCGCGAATACGCCCGCGACTACTGGACCGGCACGGTCTACACGACGAATCGCCGGGTTTGGGAGCACGACGAAGATTTCAAAGCTTACCTGACAAAGATTCGCGCGCTTTGCGTCGATATGGAGACGGCCACGATTTTCATGACCGGTTTCTACAATGAAATTTCCACCGGCGCCCTGCTGCTGGTCAGCGATCAGCCCATGCTGCCCGAAGGCGTGAAAACGGCCAAAAGCGATCGCATGGTCGACAAATCCTACGTCCAGGACCACCTGAAGATCGGCATCGATGCGTTGAAGCAGCTGATCAACAACAACGTGACGGTTAAGCATCTCCGTTTCTGATGACCTCGGAATCGGCAGATGCCTCCAGTTCCGTCTCGGCCGTTCGTACTCAGAAACCGGATACACCTCCGCCTTTTGCACAGGCCACGCCTTACTTTTTTCCGGTAGGGTTTGTCGTCTGCATCGTGTGCAAGGCGGCTGCCTTCGCGTTTTTCGCGCTGCATTTTCGTGTAACCGCGCTCGTGCTTTTTTTTGGGCCAGACCCTTGGGTATTTTGGCAATATGCGCGTCCGACCGCGCGCGGTTTCGGTCCGGTCGTCTCGCGCTTTCGCACGGCGCAGCGAGAGGTCTGGCTCACGATCGACGATGGTCCCGATCCGGCCACGACTCCGCTGGTGCTCGACGCGCTCGATCGTCATTCGGCCCGGGCGACCTTTTTTGTCATCGGCGAAAACGTCACCCGTTTTCCCGAACTCACCGCCGAAATTGTGAGACGCGGCCACTCCGTCGCGAACCACACGACGACGCATCCGGCAAAATCGTTCTGGTGGGCGGGGCCGTCGCGCACACGACGCGAAATCGATCAATGGCGAAAGATCCTTCTCGGGATCCGGCTGCCGGTCGCGCCGTTTTTCCGTTCGCCGGTCGGGCTGAAGAATCCATTTCTGCACCGCGAACTCGCGCGGCGTGGTCTGTCGATGGTCGCCTGGAGCGCGCGGGGGTATGATTGTATTGCCAATGCGGATACAGCGGAACGCCGCATCGTTTCCCAGATCAAGCCCGGCGCGATCATTCTCCTGCACGAGGGCAATGGAGATGCCAAACGCGTCAACCTGCTCGAGCGCGTCCTGCTGCATCTGCGCGAACAAGGCTACAAAGCCATTTTGCCAGCCCGCGACTCGCTCGTGGAATGAGTTTTTTTGCCCACGAATCACACGAATCAAACGAAACGCCGAACCATTTTCCCACGGAATACACCGAAGACACGGAAGGTAATTTTTGTTTCGGTGCTTTCCGTGTCTTCCGTGGGAAAACGGTTCGAAGGCTCGATCATTTCGTGTGATTCGTGGGCAAAAAAATCGCCGGCCCTAAATCACATCGAACCAGAACGGGATGTAGCGCTCGGTTCCTTCGATTTTCACCTGGGCCCAGATGACGTAGCGGCCTGCACGCGGGATGGTGACCTTGAAATTGAGTTTGGAAAACGTTGCTCCTTCTGACTTTGGATCGACCAGTTGAGCCGGATGGAGATGAGCAAAGCCGCTGCGCTGTTCGTCCACCGCGACGAGATGCGCATAGGCGTCCATCACCGGCTCGAGTTTCGTCGGCCGGCCATCCTTGCGCGACGCGGTGAATTCGAAATCCGTGACCAAGTTCGCCCGAATCGGCTGGGCCGCGGGAGTCAGTTGAAAAATGAAACCCTCCTGCTCCACCGAGGTGGCGTTGACGTGCAAATCCCGGTCGCTCTGCGCCGCCGCGCCGACTGCGTCCGCCCCTTCACTCGAGACCGCCAAATCCGCATTCGCATACAAACCGCGCGCCGTCGCGCTCGGCGTAAAGTCGGCGAAGATCCGGTAGGTGCCGCCCGTCTTCGGAGTGAAGGCGAAATCCCAATCGCCCGCGCGCGCGCCGGCCACCGGATGCACATGTTCGTAGTGCCTCGCCGAAGGATCGAAGATCAACAAGTGCAGCTTTTGCGTGTGCGTGATGAGGAGATCTTCCGGGCCGATGGATTTTCCGGTCGAGGTCGCCAGCGTCGCTGTAGCCGAAACCGCGTGGCCGATCCGCGGAGCCGGACCGTGCACCTGAAGCGACATGCTCACGGGTGAAGGCACTGCGACCACTGGAATAAATTGCGGATTTGTAGGATCGCAGAACTCGATGGACGTGCCGCCTTCGACCCGGAAATCCAAGTGGCTCAGATTCGTGCCAGTGGGCAGTTGCCGAACGATCACGTAAAGCAGCAACGCGCCAGCGGTGATCGCAGCCAGTTGCACACGCTTGCGTTTTTCGCCCGCGGCGGCGGCCGGCGAATTTGGCGAGCCCGAAGGAATGCGCGTGGCGACGCTCATCCTTTTTTCATTTTCGAAATGAAGGTCGCCGGCTCCCACTTGCTGCCGTCTTCGCGATGGATGATGCGGCCCTGCTCATCGATCAACAGCGTGGCGAGGGTGTGGTTGAGCAACGGCCCGTCGAAATACGCGAGCACGCCGAACTGCGAAAGCAGGCTCTTTATCGCGTTTTCCGGACCGGTGAGGAACGCGTAGTTGCTCGTATCGATGCCGCGCGCGAGCGTGTACGTTTTCAAAATACCCGGCGTGTCATACGTCGGATCGAGCGTGATCGAGAGAAGCTGAAGATTCTTCACGCCTGCCTCGCGGGCCAGACGCTGCGTTTGTTGAAAACGCGCCACGGAAGCAGGGCACATCGAGGCGACCGGACAACGCGTGAAGATGAAATTGATCATCACCTGTTTTCCGCGAAAGCGACTCGAGTCCACCACCTGGCCCTCCTGATCGTACAGGGTGAACTCCGGCGCGTTCTCCCCCACTTCGCGGTAGGCTTCGTTGCCGCGCGCGACGGTGTCTTGAAGCAGCGCTTTCGCAGCGGCTTCGACGGCCGAACGTTTCGCCGCGTCATCGACCCAGATTTTTTCGAGACGGAAATCGCCTTTGCCGTCGGGAACGAGATCGGCCTTCAAGTGCTGGCCAACTTTCGCGTTGGCCGCATCACCGGGTGAAACGGAGAACTCCATCGTCATCGCCGGCATCAGCCCGACGATTTCGTCGTGACGAATGGTCAGCATGTTCTTTGCGGTGTCGACGGACAGAACCTCGCCGGTGAGTTCGTAATGTTTCACCTTCGGCGCGGTGTCCGCCTTTTTAGAACACGCGCTTAACATCCCGATTAGCGATGCCAGGAATACCGATCGAAAAACGCGCATGAGGCGCCGCGAACTGGAGGCCATGTTCTACGGATTTCCCAGGAGAAAGATTTGTCAAAGAGTTTGCAGCCGATAGTCAGGCGCTTTCTGTTGGTCAGTTCGGTTTCTCATGGTTCACCACGGCAATTCACATCGCACATCCACGTATAAACCAGCGCTCGCCTGGTTTGCTACGCTCGGGAGTGCATGGGTTTTCGTGCTGGTGATGCTTGGCGCGTTCACCACCACCATCGGCGCCGGGATGGCATTTCAGGATTGGCCGCTGTCAAACGGCTCGATCAACCCCAAGGGCTGGCTAACCAACATCGCGATGTTCGCGGAGCACTCGCACCGGCTTTCCGGCACGATGATGGGCCTGATCACAATCGTCCTCGCGATTTGGGTGGCGCGCGTCGAGACGCGCGGCTGGGTGCGCAAGCTCGCCTGGACGGCTCTCGTGATCGTCGTGATCCAAGGCATACTGGGCGGAACGCGGGTGAAACTGGACGCGGTTTACCTCGGCAATTTTCAAATGAGCGTGGGGCAGTTCCTGCGCATTCCGCACGGTATTCTGGCCCAGCTTTACGTGGTCAATTTGTTCGCCATCGCCGCGTCGCTCTCGAAATCGTGGATTCAGGCGCCGCTGGCGAATTTCGCCGTATCCAAATCCTTGAGACGCCTCGGCGTGATCTGCACGGCGCTGGTGATCATCCAGCTCATGGTCGCGGCGACCATGCGGCACTTCTACGCGGGGCTGGCGATTCCGACCTTTCCGTTGACGCCGGAAGGCACATTGATCCCGACGGTCTGGAATTTTCGCATCGCGATTCATTTCGCGCACCGCGCGATGGCGCTGGTGATTTTCGTGGCGCTGATCTGGTACGCCGTCGCGATCTTTCGCGAGCGCGCCGCAGCGCTTTTCCGGACGACTGCCGTCATCATGGTGGCGTTGCTGCTGCTGCAAATCTTCCTGGGCATCGCGATTATCAAATCGGTTCGCGATCCGTATTTCACGACCGCGCATGTCATCGTGGGCGCGGTTACGCTCGGTGTGACGTTCCTGTTGAGCTGGTTCGCTCATCGCAACCAGCTCCAATCGCTCCCGGCCAATCCGGTTGAGCACATCGTTCCTCCCGCAGAAGAAGACAGCGTTCATTTACCTGGGTCGACCTCCACCAGCTCATGAGCCGAAGCAGCGCACATCCGCTCAATCCGACTGGCGTCACCCCGGCGGCAGCCGATGCTCCGGCGAACCAAGCGACTTTCGCCGACTATCTCGAATTGACCAAGCCGCGGCTGAGCATGCTCTCCGTCATCACGGCCGTCGTGGGTTATTTCGCGGCCCTGCCGCAATGGGAGGCGGCCAAGTTTCTCTATATGTTGATCGGCACGTCGCTCTGCGCGGGAGGAGTGGCGGCGTTGAACCAGTGGATGGAGAGCGACACGGATGCGTTGATGAAGCGCACGGCAAACCGGCCGATCCCTTCGGGAAAAATTCCGACCGGCTCAGCCTTTGTCCTCGGCGGGAGCTGTTGCATCGTGGGTCTGGGATTGCTCTTCGCGAAAGTGAACGGCCTGGCCGCGTTTTTCGCGCTGGCGACCATCACGAGCTATCTTGCGTGGTACACGCCGGCGAAGCGCTGGTCGCGGTGGTCCACCGAGATCGGGGCGATCGCGGGAGCGTTTCCGCCCTTGATCGGGTGGGCGGCGAGTGAGCATCACAACGCGGTCCTCGGATGGAGCCTCTTCGGCATTTTGCTTTTTTGGCAGCTCCCGCACTTCCTCGCGATTGGCTGGATGTACCGCGCCGATTACGATGCGGTCCATTTTCCGATGTTGCCCGTGCGCGATGCGCGCGGCGGCAAGGTGGCATGGTGGTCGTTCGTGAACACGGTCGCATTGATCGTCGTCTCGGCGGTTCCGAGTATTTACGGGCTCACGAGTGTTTACTACCTCGGCTTCACTGTCCTGCTCGGCGCGTGGTTTGTCTATCGCGCGATCGTTTTTCTGAAGCCAATTGGACGCGAGCTCGCGGCCCGAAAGCTCTTTCTCGCGTCGATCAGCTGGCTTCCGCTGCAATTGCTGGCGCTTGTCATTGACCGGTGGATACACGGCTGATGACGGTCCACGATATTCCCGCGCTCAACGCGACGCTCAACGGCATCTCGACGGTCTTCATGACCGCGGGATTTTTCTTCATTCGCCGGGGAAACATTCTGGCGCATCGGCGCTGCATGATGAGCGCGGCGACGGTTTCGGCGGTCTTTCTGGTGAGCTACGTCACGCACAAAGCGCTGATTCACGGGGTGCACACGCCCTTCGGCGGAACGGGCCCGATCCGCACCGTTTATTACACGATGCTGCTCACCCACATCGTGCTCGCGATGGCCATCGCCTTTCTGGTGCCGCGCACGTTGCTCTTCGCGATCAAAGGCCGGTTCGATCGGCACCGCGCATGGGCGCGCTGGACCTTTCCCATTTGGTATTACGTAAGCGTCACTGGCGTTTTGGTGTACTTCTTTCTGTATCGCTGGTGGCCGGCGGCTGCGCCGTCGTGAAGCGGCGGCGACGCGTTTTCCGCGGCGCGCGCTGGGAAATTTTCCGCGAGGTATCCGGAAAAATTATTACCGACGCGTGGGCAAAACGAATCGCTGTCTAATTTGCCTCAGCGCTGGCGGTAATAGCCACGAACCCCTTACTTTTTATGTCTTGAAATACCTAGCGGCATAAGAAGCCTCTTCGCTAGGTGTGCGAAAATCGCGCGCAACCAATTTTCTTTCTGTCCTATCAACATGTCCATTCAGACTTTTCGTCCCCTTGCGCGACGCTTGATGACCGCCGGCGCGGTTGCGGTGATGCCGATCTTTTTCGGCGGCTGGAGTTGGCTGGAGGGCCACCAGTCCACGTTGCAGACGAAAGGGCCAGTCGCGGCTGAGCAGGCCAAAGTTTTTTACGTCACGGTCTGGGTTACGACGATCATCTTCATCATCGTCGCGAGCGTCCTCGCCTATGCCACGCTCAAGTTCAAAGCGCGCAGTTCGGACGAGGAAAACGCGCCGCCGCCGGAACAGAGCCACGGCAATCCATTGATCGAACTTTCTCTCATCGGCGCGTCCGTCCTGGCGCTGGTCATCATCGCGGTCCCGACGCTGAAAACCATCTGGTACGACTACGATGTGCCCGCGGCGGAAGCGAAGAACGCCTACGAAATCACCGCCACCGGCTATCAATGGTGGTTTCGCTTCGAATATCCGAAGGAGCAGATCGACGGTTCCGGAAAACTGGTCACGGCCAACGAGCTTGTCATCCCGGCCCATCGCCCCGTTCACATCAACCTGCGCACCGTCGATGTGATTCACAGCTTCTGGGTTCCGAAGCTCGCGGGCAAAGTCGACATGATCCCGAACCGCGGCAATCGCCTTTGGCTGCAAGCTGACGAGGCGGGTTATTACTGGGGTCAGTGCGCCGAATACTGCGGCGAATCGCACGCTGTCATGCGCTTCCGCGTCATCGCCCTCGAAGAGAAAGAATTCGATCAGTGGTTGGAAAACCAGAAGAAGGGCGCGCGTGATTTGAAGAATGCCGCCCCGGCAAACGCCACCGAAACGCCCAAAGCTCAATTCGCGAGCTACACCTTCACCCCGAAGGTGCGCAACTCGCCAGGTTGGAGCGAAGAGTTCGACTCCGATCCGTTCGGCCACTGGCGCAAGGATCAACAGATCGACGCCGGCGAAAACATGGCGTTGATCGCGAAAGGTCGTCAGCTCTTCACCCAGAAGACCTGCGCAGGCTGTCACACGGTTCGCGGCCATGAAGGCGCGGGCATCGTCGGCCCCGACCTCACCCACGTTGGCGCGCGCTCGACGATTGCGGGCGGTCTGCTGGAAAACAACGTGCAGAATCTGCATCGCTGGATCACCGATCCGAACAACGTGAAGCCGGGCAACAAAATGTACTACGGCTCCGGTGCGATGCCTGGATATATGCGCCGCGATCAAAACAGCGACGCCTGGGTGCAAAACTTCACCGTCAACGACGAGGAGGCTCACGCATTGGTGGCCTACCTGCGCAGCCTCAAGTAACCCCACAGGAATTTCGAATCATGGACGCTTCAGTTCGCAGCAGTTTCATTGGCAAAGAGGAGAAGCACGCCGTCGAGAAGCGGCCGTGGATCCTCACCCGCCCGACCGCGAAGAGCGGTTTGGTGAGTTGGTTGACGACGGTCGATCACAAGCGCATCGGCCTGCTCTACGCCTGCTCCGCTCTCTTCTTCTTCCTGGTCGGCGGCCTCGAGGCCCTGATGATCCGCATCCAGCTCATCGTGCCGAACAACACGTTCATCACGCACGAGACGTACAACGAGCTCTTCACGATGCACGCGACGACCATGATCTTCCTCGCGATCATGCCGCTGAGCGCAGCGTTCTTTAACTACATCATGCCGCTGCAAATCGGCGCGCGCGACGTGGCGTTCCCGCGATTGAACGGCTTCGCCTTCTGGGTCTTCTTTGCCGGCGCGATTATCCTCAACGTCGGGTGGTTCATGAAATCCGGCGCGCCGGACATCGGCTGGTTCGGCTACGCTCCCCTCACCTCACGAGCCTACTCCAACCAATTCGCCTCTGACGTCTCGACAGACATGTGGATCATGGGTCTGCAGATCCTGGGCGTGTCCTCGGTGATCGGTTCGCTGAACTTCATCGTCACGATCATCAACCTGCGCGCTCCGGGCCTGACCATGATGCGCGTCCCGGTCTTCACGTGGATGACGTTGGTCACGGCCTTCCTGATCATTCTCTCCTTCCCCGCCATCACGATCGCGCTGGTCGAGTTGATGATGGACCGTTCCTTCGGCACGAATTTCTTCGAAGTTTCAAACGGCGGTCTGCCGATTCTCTGGCAGCACTTGTTCTGGGTCTTTGGTCACCCCGAAGTGTACATTCTGATTTTGCCGGCGATGGGCATTGTCTCGGAAATTCTTCCGACGTTCTCCCGCAAGCCGCTCTTCGGTTATCCAATCGTCGTCTTTTCCGGCGCTTGCATCGGTTTCCTTGGCTTCGGCGTCTGGAGCCATCACATGTTCACCACGGGCATGGGCACGGTGGCGACGGCGGCGTTCGCGCTCGCGACGATGGCCATCGCGGTTCCCACCGGCGTCAAGATCTTCAACTGGATCGGCACGATCTGGGGCGGTCATCTCATGATGCGCACGCCGATGATGTTCGCCCTCGGCTTCGTCTGGATGTTCATGATCGGCGGTTTCTCCGGCGTCATGCACGCGGCGGCGCCGGCCGACGCGCAACAGCAGGACAGCTATTTCGTCGTCGCCCATTTCCACTACGTGCTGATCGGCGGCTCTCTCTTCGCGCTGCTCGCCGGCATCCACTACTGGTTCCCTCTCGTCTTTGGCCGCAAGGTGAGCGAGTTCTGGGGCAAGCTCTCGTTCTGGGTCATTTTCATCGGCTTCAACACGACGTTCTTCCCGATGCACTTCCTCGGCTTGAACGGCATGCCTCGCCGCACCGCGGTGTACGACGGCAACATGGGTTGGAATCAGGCGAACTTCATCGCCACCATCGGCGCGATCATCCTCGGCATCGGCATCGCGATCTATTTCGCGGTGATGATCTACACCTATTTCAAGGGCGAGAAGGCGGGCCGCGATCCGTGGGATGGCCGCACGCTCGAATGGTCCATCCCGAATCCTCCGCCGGAATATAATTTCGCGGTCACACCGACGGTTCACGCACGCGATGCGTTCTGGTACGAGAAACATCACCGCACGGAGATCGAACAAGAGAAGGCTGAACACGCCAAAGACGAAGCCGGCCATGGCGGCATCCACATGCCGAGCCAGTCCTGGTTTCCGATCATCACGGCGACGGGCATGCTCCTCGGTGGTCTCGCCTTCGGCGCGAAGGACGCGATAAACGTCACCCTCGAGCGGTCCTTCCACCTTTCTGCGGATCATAACTGGGGCATCCTTCTCGCGATGGGTGGCGGCGTGATCACCTTCCTCGGCGCCTACTTCTGGTCGCTCGAAGGACCTGGCGGTTACCATGTCGAGCCCGAGTCTGACGACGCCAACGCCAAATCCGCCGGCTACGGATCCCATCATTGATCGTATCCGATTAACGAATACTTCGCCTCCAACATGAGCAGTCAAACGGCCGCTGGCGCCATCGACCACCACCACGATCACACGACCTCGACAGGCATTCCGAACAAGAAGCTCTTCATGTGGGCTTTCCTGGCGTCGGACTGCATGTTCTTCGGGTCGCTGATTTCGACGCACCTGATTTACCGGCTGCACCCGCCCCCGGGTTCACCTTCGCCGCGCGATATCTTCAGCATCGAGCTCACGTCGTTCTCGACGTTCATTCTGCTCATGTCGTCGTTGCTCATGGCTCTCGCGGTAAACGCCACCCAAGCCGGCAACGTCCGCAGCGCGCGCCGCAATCTTCTCGGCACGATCTTCTTCGGCCTGATCTTCCTCGGCTGCCAGGTGTTCGAATTCAACCACTTCGTGCACGAGAAAGGGATGACGCTTTCGAACAGTATCTTCGGTTCGACGTTCTACACCTTGACCGGAACACACGGCTGCCACGTCGCCATCGGCGTGCTCTGGCTGACGTTGATGTATATCCGCACCTTCAAGCCGGTCGACGCCGACAGCGGTCGTCATGCCTGGCTCACCAGCACCTTCGCTCACGTCATCCTCTTCGCGTTCACCATCGTGATCTGGATGTATCTCGTGCTCCAACTCATTCACGTCGTGAGCGAGTCCGGTCTGAATTTCGCCAGCGTTGGCCACTGGGCGGGAGAACATCTCCTCCTCGTGATCATCGGCGCGGTTCTGCTTGTCGGTTTGAACATCATGGGCCGCGTCCGCGGCGCCACGGAATTCGGTGAAGCCAATGCGATCGATGTCGAAGGCGCCGGTCTCTACTGGCACTTCGTCGACATCGTCTGGATCGTGATCTTCACCGCTGTTTACCTCCTCGAATATCTTTAAGCCATGTCCGACGCTGCAGTCATTCACTCGTCCGGCGAATCGCATCCGAGCGATCACGGCGAAAGCAAGTTTCAGATCTTCGTCCAGATCGCGATGATCCTCGCCGTCATCACGGGCGTGGAAATCGTTCTGGTCTACATTCCCCTCGCGAAGTGGATCATCACGACATCGCTCGTGCTGCTGTCTCTGGTGAAGTTCATGTTCGTCATCTTCTACTTCATGCACCTGAAGTTTGATAAGGTTTTCTGCACGATCCTGTTCTTCATCGGCCTGACGCTCGGAGGCGGGACGGCGCTCGCGCTTGTTACGCTCTTCAATGTGGGGGATAGCGTTCCTCTCACGTCGCAGACGCCGTAAGCGCTCGCGCGTCTGGAATTTTCAAAAGGCGATCCGCTCTGGATCGCCTTTTTTGTTTCGGAGAACAGGCGCGGGTCCTAGCCGATTGGCCCAGGCGCGGATGATTGCAGAAGCGGGCGAATTCATGCTCATGTAGCGCTCTCTTCATGATCGACTGGCGTCACTGGCATAACGAACCGCTCCTAATCGGGGGACTCATTTTCCTCGGTTGGCTTTTTGCCATCGGCGTCGGTCCCTTTCGCAATCGCCTGAGCCCGGGCACTCCGTTTCCCAAGCGCCAGGCCTACATTTTCTATCTCGGCATTCTCGTTTTCTACCTCGCGGTCGGCTCGCCGCTCGATCAGATCGGCGAACGTTTCCTGCTCAGCGCGCACATGGTGCAGCATGAGTTGCTGATCTATGTTTCGGCTGTGCTGATCCTGTGGGGCACGCCGGATTGGCTGATCGCGCCGATTACGGATCGCAAAGCGCTGCGTCCGATTTTCCGCGTCCTGTTTCACCCTATCATCTGCGCAGTTCTCTTTTCCACGACGTACACCGTGTGGCATGCGCCCCAGCTCTATGATTTGGCGCTGCGCAACAAGAACGTCCACGTGCTCGAGCATCTGATGTTCTTCGGCGCCGCCCTGTTTTACTGGTGGCCTTTGCTGAGCCCGTCCAAGGCGCATCCGCCGCGTGGATACGGCGTGCAGATGATCTATCTGCTGTCGGTCACGGTCGCGATGACGCCGGTTTTCGCCTTCATCGCCTTTTCCGACAACGTGCTGTACCCTACCTATGAATACGCGCCTCGGTTGATCGACGGCTTCAGCCCCTCGAGCGATCAACTGCTGGGCGCCGTGATCATGAAGATGGGCGGTATTCTCGTCACAGGCATCGCTCTGATCGTGGCCTTCTATCGATGGTACCAGCAAAGCGAACACAGCGCCGGCCACGGCAAGCCCGCACGTTCGCCGTAACAACCCCTGCCCCGTTTGGAAGTTCACCACGTGCTCGTCGATCACACGGCACGCCGCCCTGCCCCGTTTTCATCCTCCAACTCAACCCACATCTATGAAATTGCGCATCTGGCCTCTGCTTCTTGCTAGCCTTGCTGTCGTTTCCTTCGTCTCCGCAGCCGATTCAAAATCCGCTGCTCCGATCTCCTCGGGTGATTCCGCAAAAGGTGGTCTTCGTTTCACCATCGGCGTCACGAAATTTGAAAACAAATCCAACTTCTCCGGCCAGTTCGCCCTCGCCGACACGTGGGGTTCGCTCCTGACGGACTCACTCGTGCAGAGCGGGCGGTTCATCGTTCTCGGTGAATCCGATATGCGCGCCGCAGCGCTGCAGGAGCAGGATCTCGCGTCGACTGGACGCACGGCTGGTGGTGACAAGACACCGGTGACGGGCAATCTCTCGCCGGCCCAGCTCCTGGTGAAAGGCGAAATCACGCATTTCCAAGCCAGCACCACCGGCGGAGACGCAGGAGTGCGCATCAAGGGCTTTCGCATCGGCGGTGGCGGCGACACGGCCGAGATCAATGTCGTGATTTACGTCGTCGACTCCACCACCGGCCAGGTCGTGGCCTCGAAGAAAGTCGTGGGCTCCGCGAAGAGCGGCGGTCTCACGGTTGGCTTCACCGACCGCAACTGGGGCGCCGATCTCGGCGGTTTCAAGAAGACCAATGTCGGCAAAGCCGTCGAAGCGGCCATTGACGACGCCGTCAAATTCATCACCGGCCAGGTCAAAGATCTGCCCTGGACCGGCAGCGTGATCCTGGTGAAGGGCGACAAGGTTTGGATCAATCGTGGCTCGCGCGAAGGCGTGACCGCCGGCCAAGCCTTCCGCGTCGGCACCTCTGAAATCCTGCGCGATCCGGGCACCGGCGAAACGCTCGACGTCAGCTTCACCAAGAAGGGCGATATCAAAGTGGATTCCGCCCGCGAAAAAGTCTCGATCTGCAGCATCGTCTCAGGCGAAGGCATTCAGAAAGGCATGGCCGTTTCCCTGCCCGAATAAAAAAAGGCTGGGCCACGTCAGCCCAGCCGAGCCTGCTTAGCTCATCCCGCCTCGGACTGCGCTGCAGCTGAGGCGGTAAACTCAGGAAATGGCGCAGCGCTTTGCCAGCGTTTGCGCTTTCGGTAGAGCGTCGAACGGTCGATCTGCAAAATTCGCGCGGCGTGCTCCAGACTCGCCGCGCGTGAAACGACCAGACGAATGTGTTCCTCGACGATATTCGAAACGCTCACGAATTCGCCGACGCGCGGCCCCGCCATTTGCGAGGTCGACACGAGTTGCGGAAAATCCGCGACATCCAGAATCTCGCGATCGCTCAGAATCGCGGCGCGTTCGACGGCGTTGCGCAGCTCGCGAACATTTCCGGGCCAGCGATAATTGCGCAACATCTCGCAGGCCATCGGACTGAAACCACGAAATTCGCGGCTCAGACTAACGGCCATATTGCGCAGAAAATATTCCGCCGTGTGGACGATGTCCTCCACCCGCTCGCGCAGCGGTAGTACTTCCACGGATACAACGTTCAATCGGTAATAAAGATCTTCGCGGAAGCGCCCGGCTTTCACCTCGGCTTGCAGATCGCGATTCGTTGCGGCGATCACGCGAATGTCCGCGCTGCGCGGCGTGGTTTCGCCGACCCGCTCGTATTTCCGCTCCTGCAAAAGGCGGAGCAACTTCGGCTGAATCGAGAGCGGCAGATCTCCGATCTCGTCGAGGAAAAGCGTGCCGCCCGCCGCGGCCGCGACTTTGCCGGTGGTGTCGCTCACCGCGCCCGTGAACGAACCTTTCACGTGGCCGAACAATTCGCTCTCGAGCAGTTGCTCCTGCAGGCACGGGCAATGAACCGTGACAAACGCTTTGTCGGACCGGTCGCTGCGCGCGTGTATTGCGTGCGCCAATACATTTTTTCCGGTGCCATTCTCGCCCAGGATGAGGACAGACGCCGGCGTCGGTGCCACACGCCATGCGACATCGAGCATGCGCTGCATGACGGGACTGCGCGTGGAAAAATCCGCCTGTTCCTCGAGCGCTTCCTCTTTGGCAGCGGCGCCGCGTTTCAGCGTTTCTCGCGGAGACGACAGGCGCGACTGGGACGAAACCTTCACCTCTTCCGCTTCAGGAATGGAGTCCGAGGAGGATACAGGCGCTGACTCGATGGCATGCTCCTGGCACGTGGCGCGGAGCGCATCGACGTCAAAGGGTTTGAGCAAACAAAAGACCGCTCCTCCCTCGCGGGCTTGGGCCGCGCCCTCTTCCGTGGCCGTGGTCACGATCACCGGAAGTTGCGGCGCTTTTCGGCTCAGGAACGCGAGCGCATCGCTCGCCACGAGAGAGCGCATTTCCCAATCGAGCACTGCGACGCCGAATTCGTTGAGCTGAGAAAATCGATTCAGCTCATCGCGAGAACCGATGCTAGCGTAAGCGCCGGGTTCGCGCTCGCCCAAACCCAGCGACAACAACCGCCGGGTTTTCTGCTCATCGCCGATTAATAGGATTCGCATGAAGAAAATGTTTCGACCGGACCTGTATTCAAATTTCCGCTACAAGCAGCGCGCCTGCCAGATTGCGAAAACAGACGCGGGCCTGACGAAGTATGAGTATGCCGCTTGCGCGGTTTCGTCGGAATCAGGGGCCGCGTGGTCGGCGCAGTGGTAGTATATCCGGTCGGTGGTCGGGAGAATGCCCGACCTGCTCAGTCACGCTTCCTACCTGATTCCCAAACACTTCCGTAGGACACAAAAAAGGCGTGCCGAAGCACGCCTTTCGCCATGGCTAAAAATTGACTGCTTACACGATGTTTTCGCTCTTCACCCACTGGATCGCGTGACGCACGAGATCCGCGCCGGTTTCGAGACGCAGTTTCAGTTTCAGGTGCTCGCGATAGGAATCGATCGTCTTCGCGCTCAAGTTCAGCGTCGCCGCAATTTGGCGGGTGCTGAAGCCATTGCCGATGAGTTGGAAGACTTCCATTTCGCGATCGCTCAGGCTGTCGATCGAGAAGACGACTTCGTCGCCCTTCTTGTTGTTCACGAGGCGGTGAAGCATCTTTTCCTTCATCTTCTCGCTCAGATAAAGTTCGTTGAGCAGAACGCGGCGGATGGCGGTGAGGATTTGTTCACTGGCCTCCTGTTTCATCACGTAGCCGCGGGCGCCGGCGCGAAGCGCGCGTTCGGCGTAAAGGCTCTCGTCGTGCATCGACATGACGAGCACGGGCAATTCCGGCATCATTACTTTCAGGTTCTTCATCAGTTCGATGCCGCTGATCGTCTTCAGTGAGATGTCCACGACCGCGAGATCGGGTTTCAACTTTTGAATCAGATCCAACGCCTTCGGCGCGGTGTCTGTCTCACCACAAACGACGAGGTCGGCCTCTTGGTTGATCAGAACAGCAACGCCCTGACGGGTGACGGGGTGGTCATCGACGAGGAAGACGCGGCGCTTGGTCGTGGTGTTGGTCGCGGCGGGCGTTTCCTTTTTCTCTATTACGGCTGAAGTGGCAGCAGGTTCATTTCGAGTTTTCATGTGTGGTAAGGTCTTTCGGAAAAGTGCATTCGATGGCGACGCCACCACCCGGGCGGGCCGCAATGGCAAAGGTGCCTCCGATGATCGCGGCGCGATAATTCATCAGGCGGAGGCCGACACCGGGCGCTTTGCGCTCCGCATCCACGTCGAATCCGGTGCCATCGTCTTCGATCATGACTTTGCAGGTGGTGCCGTTCGTCACGAGGGAGACATTGACCGATTTCGCTTCGCCGTGGCGAATCGCGTTGTTGATCGCTTCCTGAGTGATTCGGTACACGTGCATCGCGGCGTCGTGGCTGCACACCGGCGGGGTGCCAACGGCTTTGAAGCGGCAGTTAACCCCGCTGATGAGCTGCACCTGGAACGTGAGATCTTCGAGCGCGGAAGGCAGGCCGGTGTGCTCGAGCTGCACCGGGCACAAGCCGCGGGACAGCGCGCGACATTGAGCGATGGCATCGTTGACCAGGCCGGCGATCATGGCGGCCGATTTCGCTTCGTTCGGATTGGCGCTTTGGAGGCGGTCGCGCAGCGCTGTCGTCATGCAGGCGATGCCCGTGAGGTGCTGGCCGAGGCCGTCGTGCAAATCGGCGCCGATGCGTTGCTGCTCGGCGTCACTGATACTGAGAATGCGGCGCTCGAGCCATTTGCGCTCGGTCACATCGCGGCCGAGGAAAATTGCGCCGGATTTGTTCTGCGCGTCGAAAGAAACGAAAAACTCCGCGTGCCATTCGTCGTCGTCCTCGTAGTTGCCGGACAACGACAGCGTGACTGATTCGCCACCTAACGCCTTCGCGATCGCCTCTTCGCTCTGAGGGAAGAGTTCCGCCAACTTCTGGCCTAGCAACGCCGAGGGTTTGATCCCACTCGCGGTCAAGCTGTCGCCATCCGCTTCGATGACCCGCCCCATCGCATCCAGCCGGCCGACGACGATCGGCAAGTTGGCCAGAATTCCGGTGAGCAACTGGCTGTGCCGGTTGCGCGCCATCTCCGCTTCGACGCGGGCGGTGATGTTGACCGAAAAACCGATCGCGCCCTCGCCTTTCTGCTGATCGAAACGGAAATAGTTATCGTAGTAGTGCGTGCGTCCGTGGTGAACGATGCTGCCCACGAAATTCACTTCTCCTCCAGCGAGTGCGGCGCGGATTTGTTCGGCGTGTTGAGGATAAAAATCGGAGATGTGCGAACCGACGATCTGGTCCTCGGTGAAACCGACTTCCGCCAAGCCGCGCCCGCGGCATTCCAAAACTTTTCCATCAGCGGCGAGACGCGTGGCCATCACCGGCAAACTGGCCAGGATGCCCGTGAGCACCCCGGTCGTGCGGCGCAGTGCCTCTTCGGCATTCACACGATCGGTAATATCGATGGCCGCAGTGCCGCGGAGAGCCCGACCATGGGCGTCGATCATTGGAAACGAGTTCACCAGCCAGTGCCGGCTGCCGTCGAAATAGGGACGCGAGTCTTCGATCTCCTGCGGATTCTTCGGCATCGCCACCGCACTGGAATCGAACTCGTTCTGAAAGCGCTGATTCTTGAAGAGAAATTCGCCACCCTCGCCTTGAATACTGATCGCGCACGGCACGCTGCGCATGAAAAGATCGAGCTGCTGCTGGCTCTTGCGGAGCACGGAGAGCATGGCCGATTGCCGAAGAGAATAGCGAATGGAGCGCTCCAGTTGCGTCGCACTCAGACCGACTTTGCAGAGGTAATCCGCGGCGCCCCCCTCCAACGCTTCGCGATCGATCTCCGGGCTATCGTGCCCCGTCAACAAAATCACCGGCATGTCGCTCAGACCCGCGACCGTTTCACGCAAAAGATCCAAACCGGTGCGCGCGCCGAGTTGGTAATCGAACAGCGCGACATCGTGCTCGCGACGATTCACCGCAGCCAGCGCAGCCTGGTAGTTCGACGCCCATTCCACCACGTACGTCGACGCGGCATTTCGCTGCAGAAGAAAGCTGAAATAGAGAAAATCCTCTTCGCGGTCCTCGACAATCAGGACGCGGATGGGACGGCTCGTGACGAACGTCTTGTTAACTTCTGCGAGGAGAGACTGCATGCGTTTTCGTGAAATTTCGCATCCGCTGCATCGTTCGGAACGGCGGCTTCTCCGATGAATCGCAGGACCGATCTTGTGATGCGCACCGAAGTTGGAAGCGGAACTCGATACGACCTTAAGCAGTAATTTCGGTATCGAAACCGTCGAATGGAAAAAGTCTTGGGCGTTCCCTCAGGCTGTTTCCGTATGGGCACATCGGAGAACTCCGGGGAGGAAGTCAGAACAGCCTTGATTCAACGCAAGATAGAGAAGCGTTTTCGCAGCAAACGTTCGCTAAGAGCTCTTATGATGGGCGTCCGACGAATCACCCTGACGAGAGTTCGGACACGGACTTAGGCCAACGATTCGCTGCTCAAAGGCGCGGCACTCGGATAGTCCGCGGGGGTTTTCACCGTGGCCGCACTAAGTACCGACACAAGGGCACTCAGAACGAACGGCAGATACAGTAGTCGCGAACACAGTCATTTATCATGAAAAAACTTGTCACTTCTCTACTGGCGGTCGCCGCCCTGTCTTCGACTCCGCTGCTGCTCACCTCCGGTTGTGCGGGCAACTCCACGAAGGAGAGCACGGGAGAGTATGTCGACGACACCGCGGTGACGGCCAAGGTGAAAACCGAACTGATCCGCGATCCGGTGGTGAAGGCCCGGCAAGTCGACGTCACGACCTTCAAAGGCACCGTTCAACTCAGCGGTTTCGTCGATACCCCTGAGCAAAAGGAGCGCGCAGCTGAACTGGCGCGCGGCGTTCAAGGCGTGCAGGACGTGAAGAACAACATCGTGGTCAAGGCCAGCACGACGCCCTGACGCAACGGAAGCGGGCTCGAGTCGCACCGTTCACCGTCCAAAAACGAAACAGCCCGCGTTCTCACGAGCGCGGGCTGGTTTTTTCTTTTTGATTTAGGACTAGGATCGTCCGCCTTTTTGGCCAATGGATGCCATGTGCTCGCGGTCGCGGCTCACGGCGACTCCGCCTTTTCGGCCGATTTCGGCCATGTGCTCACGATTGCGACTGACGGCCTCGCCGCCTTTTCGGCCGATTGCGCTGCGTTGCTCGGCCGTGAGGTTGTCTCGACGACGTCCGTCTTCACGGCGCTGCTGGTCGCTCATCGGCGGATTTGAGGAAGTACTGGTCGCTTGTTGCTGTGCTTGGTGCTGGTCTTCGACAGCAACATTGCGATTGGCCTCCGCGTTGCCTTCGCCCGGTTCATTTTCCTGAGGGCGTTCTGTATCTTGTGTCATTTTCGTTCCTTCGCTTTAGGGTTCTAAGTCGATTGCATCAACTGAGCGCAATTTACGCCCCGATGTTTCGGACTTCCATCGTACGCTTGGCCGATAGCCAGATGGGAGAACCGCGAAAATAGCGCCCACGGTAATCTTCTGGCCCCGGCCGCCGGGCAAACTCTGGTTGTCCGCCGGTATTTTTACCGGGTAGTTCGAACGACAGAGAAATCGGAGAAAGTGAAGTGTTCCCTATTTCGCAAGCAGCTTAGCGAAAATAGATAAGCACAATCAGTGTGCAAATCCCCCGCCGGCTTCGGCTCGGCCTTGGAATCCGGTTTTTTTCGAAGCTCATGTTCGCCCGCATCTTGTCCACGGAACGAGCCCGCATCGCAAAATCCCGTTTCTCGATCCATGAATCCGTCTCCTCCTTCGAAAGTCCTGGCCGGTCAAAAAGCCCTCGTCACGGGCGGTAGTTCTGGGATCGGCCACGGCGTGGCCGTTGCGCTCGCAAACGCCGGGGCGGATGTGCTCGTGAACTACGCCTCGCCCGATCCCTCGCACGCGGAAGCGGTTGCCGGGGAAGTTCGCAAAGCAGGAGCCAAAGCTCTGACCTATCGGGCCGATGTTTCGAAAGAGGCCGCCGTTCAGGCGATGTTTCGGCACGCGATCGAGGAGTTTGGCGGGCTCGACATTCTCGTCGCGAACGCCGGCGTTCAGAGAGACGCGCCGCTCGATGAGATGACGGTCGACCAGTGGGAAACAGTCCTCGGAATCAATCTCACCGGTCAATTCCTCTGCTGCCGCGAAGCCGTCCGCGAATTCAAACGCCGCGGCGTTCGTCAGGAGGTTTCGAAAGCCGCGGGAAAGATCATCTGCATCAGTTCGGTGCACGATATCATTCCCTGGGCCGGTCACGTGAACTACGCCGCGAGCAAGGGCGGAATCGCCATGATGATGAAGACCATCGCGCAAGAGGTCGCGTCGTCCCACATCCGTGTGAACAGCATTTCGCCCGGAGCAATCCGCACCCCGATCAATCGCGAAGCCTGGGAAACGCCCGCTGCCTATCAGGAACTGATGAAACTGGTCCCGTCCAAACGCATCGGCGAACCCGCCGACATCGGGCGCGCCGCCGTTTGGCTCGCGTCGGACGACTCGGATTACGTTCACGGCGCCACGCTTTATGTGGACGGAGGAATGACGCTCTACCCCGGATTCCAGGGGAACGGCTAAGCCCTCAAGGTTTCAGCACGATTTTGCCGAATTGACCGGCGCGTTCCATCAGCGCAAACGCCTCGGCCGCGCGCGCGAGCGGCACGACTTCGCTGACGATGGGTTTGATCCGATGCTGTTCCACGAACTGAACGAGCCCCGTCCAATCTTGCGGGCCGCCCATCGTGGTGCCCAAGAGCGTGAGCTGCCTCCAAAAGATTTTTCGCAGCGGAATGCTTTGGGCGTTTCCTCGCGTGGCGCCGTAGAACACGACGCGGCCTCCGGGGGCCACCGTGTCGATCAACGACTCGAATCCCGGTCCTCCTGCACTGTCGACGATCACGTCGAAGGGCCCTGCGGTCGAGGCCGCGGTCTTCGCCCAACCCGCGTCATTGTAATTGAAACCTCCCGCCGCCCCGAGCGTGCGAGCCTGCGCGATTTTTTCCGGCGAACTCGAGGTGACCCACACTTCGGCGCCGACGGCGCGGGCAAATTGTAGTGCGAAAACGGCTACACCGCCGCCGATCCCCGAGATCAGAACTTTCTCCCCAGCGCGCAGATTTGCCCTCGTGAAAAGCGCGCGATACGCGGTGAGCCCCGCGAGCGGCAGCGCGGCTGCTTCCTCCCAGGAAAGATGCGCTGGTTTTTGCGCCACCTGCTCCACCGGCACCGCAATTTCCTCGGCGAGCGTGCCCGCGCGCGGCAGGCCGAGAATGGTGAAACCATCGGCCTGCACGTGAGGATTCGTGCCCCAGCCGAAGCTCGGATTGATGATAACCTCTCGGTTGAGCCACGCGGAATCGACTTCCGCGCCGCGGCCAACGATGACGCCCGCGCCGTCCGAACCAGGAAAGCACGGATATTTGATTCCGGCATACTGACCGATCCGAATCCACTCGTCGCGATGATTGAGCGCCGCGGCCTTGATCTGGACCACGACCTCGCGCGGCGTCGGTTTGGGCGAAGCGATTTCTTGGACCTCCAGGACCTTTTCACCAGTAACGACGACGGCTTTCATTCGCTTGAGTTAAGCGGGAATGGCCGCTTCGCAACTCGTGGGCTGCCGCGAACGCACGGCCACGGTCTGCGCCGGCTAACAAATCCAACGACACGCTGCGTCAGGTGCGCGAAGCGGCGAAGCCGAGCTTCGTCTTGAACTTGCTCAGGATTTGCTCGGCGTCCTGGCGCCCTTCCACGCGGCAGATCCAGGCTGAGGTGGCGTAGATCGAAACGCCCAGCGTCACCAGCAGGACGATCGCAACAGCATCATTGACGGAGCCTGGCTTCATGTAGTGGGACCATGAATACCAACCGAACCACACAGCCCCGCCCATGATCGCGCTCGAGAAAACGATTTTGAAAAGATCGGAGCCGAGATGATGCAGCCCGAGCTGGGTGGTCTTGCGCGTCAACTTCACCTGCAGATACCACGCCTGGACAACGATCGCGAGATTGCCGGCGAGGGCGAGACCGACGGTCCCGAGATATTGCATCAGGACGACGCTGAGCACGACATTGATGACAAAGCTCAGCACCGCAGCGCGCACAGGAGTCATCGTGTCTTTCTGTGCATAAAAGGCGCGCAGGACCAAGTTGACGAAAGAGAAAAACGGTAGTCCCGCGGCGAATACAATCAGTACGGGAGTCATCATCGCCGTGTCGCGACGGTGAAACGCGCCGTGTTGAAAAAGCAGACGAATGATCGGCTCCGACAACACGGCCAAACCCACGGCGGCCGGCACATTGATGAAGAGAATCAGCCGCATGCCCTTGCGATAAGCGGAGCCGAGGCTTTCCAGATTTCCCTGGGCGGCGAAACGCGAGATCTGCGGAAAGACCACCGTGGACACGGCCACGGCGAACACGCCGATGGGCAACTCCATGAGGCGTGACGCGTAATTCAGGACCGACACAGCTGCATCGTTCAGCGAGAGCCCGATGAATCGCGAAACGACCATGTTGATCAGATAGACCGACGAGCCCAGCACGGTGGGAGCCATCAGGCGCACGATCATTTTGACCGGCTCGCTCCACGTCAGATCGAACCGCGGCCGCCAGCCCTCTTGAGTCAGCGCCCAGGCCGGCACGGCCATCTGCAAAAAACCGCCGAGCAAGACGCCGCCGCAAAACCAATACATTTTGTCGATGGGCGCGCCGCTCGTCCAACGCATCGCCGCAACGAGAAATCCGATCATGGAAAGATTCAGCCAGATCGGAGAAAGCGCAGGTTCGAGAAAACGATTGAGCGTCTGCAGCGCGGCGCTGAACGCGGCAGCGAGCGAGACGAACACAAGGTAGGGAAACAAAATCACCGCGAGTTTCGCGGCCAGTTGCCATCGCTCGATTGTATCGACTTCGGCATGACAAAGATTCCCGAGCCACTCGAGGATCTTCGGCTGGCCGAGCACCGCCATCGACACGACAACCAACGCGCCCGAAGCGACGAAGAGCCAGCTGCTCACCTGGCTGATCAAGGTGAACGCGCCCTCGCGTTTTCGGCGCTCGATCTCGTCGTTGAGCGTGGGAACAAACGCAGCGGTCATTCCACCCTCGGCGAGGAGCCGTCGAAAAAGGTTAGGCAGTTGAAAAGCCGTCGCGTAAGCCGAGGCGAGAGCGCTCGTTCCGAAGACGGCTGCGGTGAGGCTTTCGCGCAAGAGGCCGAGCACGCGCGAAGCCATCGTCGCTGTCGCAACCACGCTGATATTTTTCAAGCTCTTCGACACCGCGCCTTTTTCCGAAGCCGCTGTAGTATTAGCAAAAGAAAAGACGCCGGAACGCGCGCGAGCTCTCGTTGCCACGCGGGATTTTGTTTTGGTCGCCCACGAATCACACGAAGCACACGAATGTGCAGTGTGTTCCATGGGAAATTTCTGAAATCCACTTTCGTGTACTTCGTGTGATTCGTGGGCAACCTCTGACGCCCGCTCAAAGCGCGCATTGACGCACCGGAAATGCAGTCACATTTTCCCCCAGACTATGCCCCTCGTGTCGAAACTCATCGAGAAGCTCCAGCGCCATCCGAAGCGCGTGGTGTTTCCCGAGGGCAATGATCCCCGCATCCTGCAGGCTGCGCGCCAATGGGTCACCCGCCGCATGGGCGCTCCGATTTTGCTCGGCGACCGCGCCGCGATCAAAGCCTCTGCCGCACGTCTGGACCTGAACCTTCAGGGCATGCGCATCATCCAGCCGGAGCAGAGCGAAGATTTCGAATCGTTCATCGAACAACTCAGCCAGCTCCGCCACGATCGCGGGATGACCCGCGACGACGCGCGCCGCGCGCTGCGCGATACGAATTACTACGCAACGATGATGCTGGCGAACAGCCAGGCCGACGCGATGGTCGGCGGCGCGACACGCACCGCCTCCAGCGCGCTACGCCCGCTGTTTCAAATCATTCCGCGACAGGAGCACGTCACCACGGCGTCGTCGCTCATGATCATCGATTTCGACGAGCAGAAAGTCGGCAGCGATGGTTCGCTGTTTTTCGCCGACTGCGGCGTCATCCCCGATCCGACTGCTGAACAGCTCGCGGATATCGCGATCACGACCGCGAACGTCGTGCGCCATCTCACGAACGAAATGCCGCGCGTCGCGATGTTGAGCTGGGCCTCGAAAAGCGAGTCGCAACACCCCTCGCTCGCGAAAGTGCGTGAGGCTACGAAACTCGTTCGCGCGAAAGCCGCGGCGGCGGGCATCGAGCTCGAAGTCGAAGGAGAGATTCAAGTCGACGCCGCGCTCGATCCGATCGTCGCCGACACGAAAAAGGTCGACGGTCCGGTGGCGGGAAAAGCGAACGTCTTGATTTTCCCGGACCTGAACAGCGGCAACATCGCATTCAAACTCGTGCACATTTTGGCCAGCGCGAATACCTACGGTCAGATCATCACGGGGCTCAGCCGGCCTGCCGCAGAAATCAGTCGTGGCGCGAGCGCGCACGACGTTTTCGGGGCAGCCGCGATCGTCGGCTGTCAGGCGATCGATCGACGTTTGCTTTACCGCACGGTTTAGGCCACTGGTGCGGAATTCTCATGGCCCTGCAGAATCCCGCCGACATCCCGGCTCTTCCGCTGCTCACGGAGCCGACCAATCAAGTCACCAAGCGCATCTTCGTCGCCGCGACGCGGATGAACGACGGCAAGACCACGACATGCCTCGGACTCTTTGCCGCGCTGCAGGCGCTGTATCCAAGAGTTGGATTCATCAAGCCGGTCGGGCAACGCTTCATCGAGGTAGATGGGCATCAGGTTGACGAGGACTCGTATCTTCTCGATCGGATCTACAATGTCCACGTGCCGCTGGAAAGCATGAGCCCGGTGACCGTTGACGGCACCTTCACGCGCCGTTTTCTGCGCAATCCCGGTGAGATGTTGCCCGAGTTGGAAGACAAGATTTGCCGCGCCTTCGATCGCGTTTCCTGGGAAAAGGATTTCACGCTGATCGAAGGGACAGGGCATGCGGGCGTCGGATCTGTTTTCGATTTGTCGAACGCACGCGTCGCGAAACTCCTTCGCGCAAAAGTCATTTTGGTGACACCGGGCGGGATCGGTCGGCCAATCGACGAAATTTCGTTGAACAAGGCGCTCTTCGACAAGGCGGGTGTCGACGTGATTGGCTGCATTCTGAACAAGGTCGAGCCCGAGAAGATGGCCTTCATCGCGGAATACGCAGGCCTGGGTCTGAAGCGTCTTGGCGTGCCGTTGCTCGGAGTGCTGCCCGTGCAGGGCATGCTTTCGGCGCCGAATCTTTCGCAGATCGCGAGTGAGATTGATGGGAAATGGCTCAACGCGCGACGCGGCGGCGCGAAGCAGCGCGTGACCCGCGTGATTGTCGGCGCGATGACCGCAAAAGGGATCGTCGATTACCTTCAGCCGGGCGTGTTGATCATCACGCCGGGAGATCGCGACGACATTATTTTGGCGGCGATTTCGAGCGCGCAGTTGTCGCCGGAAAAATCGATCGCGGGGATTATTTTGACCAACGACATTCCTCCGCATCCGAAGCTGCTCGAGCTGCTGGCGCGCACGGACATCTCCGTGATCGCGGCGAAGGAGGAGAGCTACACCATCACGTCGAAGATCAACGGCATGACGGTGAAAACGCAGCCCCAGGATTTGGACAAGATTCCCGTGATCAAAAAACTGATCACCGAGCACGTGGACATGAAGCAGCTGCTCGACGCGTTTTGAAAGCGAAGGAAGAACGAAGAAGGAAGAATGCAGAATGGAGGAAGCGCTCTGAGGTAGGGCGAGCCGTCCCTGGCGAGCCGTAATCGCAAGGCCTAACCTCCATGTTGAGTCACGTCGAGCGCGGCTCGCCAGGGACGGCTCGCCCTACCCCAGAAGCCGTTTCCGACCACTCAGCCTTCAGCGTTTTTCAGCCTTCAGCCTTCTTCTTATCAGCCTTCGCTTTTAACCGTCACCTCCATCACTTTGCCTTCGAGGGTGACGTTGCTGACGTGCTTCCAGGCGTCCAAGGCGTCTTCTGGAATGGCGTTCGAGCGCGTGATCTTGTTCATCAGCATTTCCGTCATGTGCGGGATGCGATGCAGCGGCATGGAGCCGAGATAAATGGTGCGCGGGTGAAAGACCCACATGTCGTCACTCTGCTCGAAACCGCCCTGAGCCTGCAGCACGACGGGCACGCTGAAGGTGATCAAATTGATACTGCCAGGAATGCCTACTTGGAAAACGCCGTCGCGGATACGGACATTCGGCAAATCGAAGGTGAACGTCTCGTCGGGCACGGGTTCAGCCGGGGCCGGCGCTGCTTTCGCGCCTTTCTTTGGCGGTGGCGGAGGCGCCGGCTTTTTCTTTGCTCTTTCCGGAGCCTGTGCGGCGAGCCAGACGTTCAGGTCTTCTTCGGTGAAGGAGATCTCTCCGGGAGTGCCGGCAGCGAGGCGTTTGAATTTCGCGTCCGATTGGCGCGCGCGGCTGGAATCGGAACTGCCGGTGACGTAATAGACCGTGTTCTGGTCGCGCTCATCTTCCTTCGGAGGGTCTTTGACGATCACCACCGGTTTGAAGACGAGAAAAACGAAGCCGAGCAGCAAGCCCACCGCGACGCTGAGAATCGCGCCCAATGTGACTTCGAAGAGAGAAGGTCCGTAAAGGGCGCGGTCGCGTTTGCTGCTTTTCATGGTTTTTTAGCTGGACGAAGGGGGCGGCGAAGAAGGCTTACTCTCCGTCTTCGGCGCAGGCGTGCTTCCACTTGAAGAGGAAGACGCGGAAGTTGAGGCGGAAGAACTGGACGATGACGGGCTCGAAGCGGCGGAGCCGGAGTCGGATTTCCGCTTGTAATCGGTTTCGTAGAAGCCGGAGCCCTTGAAAATGATCCCGGCGCCGCGGCCAATCTTGCGACGGACCTCGCCCGTTTTTCCGCAGAGAGGACACGTTTTGATCGGGTCGTCTTTGATCGATTGGAAGAGTTCGAAGTCTTTGCCGCAGGCAGCGCAGGCGTACTCGTACGTCGGCATAATTGAAAAATAGGAGCGTGGGTTATGTGGAGCGAAGAACGGTCTTACGAGAATCTTCCACGGCGCGGAAGAACGCCGCGTAGAAACTCCATCCCACCGCCAGACCGATGAAAATCGTGAACGACATGAGCGGATACGCTGCGGTCATGAAACCGATGACGGCGAAGGTCGGCAGGTAGAATCGCGCTTTCGTGGAGCGAAGCATGCGCAACAAAAGCCAGATGCGAAAGGCGTCGCGGTACTCTTCGCGTTTTTGAAATTGGTAGATGCCGGCGGCGGTGAGCGGGCCGGCCAGCATGATGAACGGCACGATCGGCAGGTAAACAAACACGCCCCAATTCAACCAACGCAGCGGCCACGTGAGAACCCAGCCGGCCGCGATGGGAGCGACACCGAGCACGCAGAAAATCACGAAGGCGGGCACGCCGTTCACGAACATGCGGCGCCAGTCGTCCCACTCGGGAAAATCCATGCTGTCGCCGCGGCGGGCGCGGCCGATCATTTCGTAGAGATATCCAAATGCAAAAAAGTGTGCGATGGGAACGGCGAGGAGCAGAGCGCCGACGAGGCAGCGAATAAACCAGGCCCGCTCCGCGAACAAACGTTTGCACACTAGTTCGAGCGTCGGCATTGCGGCAGGAGAAATTTCCCGAAAAGTAGGCCGACCGCCCATGGAGTTCTCAACTAAATTAAACGACCTCATTTTGCAGGTGGAACAAGGCATCCACGAGTTGGTTCCGCAAGCGAGCACTCGCCCAAAACGGATCCACGAAGCGATGCGTTACAGCCTGCAGGCCGGAGGCAAACGCCTTCGTCCCGTGCTCGTGTTGAGCGCCGCCGAGTTGAGCGCGCACGACACCTTCGATCCGATCCCGGCCGCTGTATCAGTGGAGTGCATACACACGTATTCACTTATCCATGACGATTTGCCCTGCATGGATAACGATGATTTGCGCCGCGGCCGACCGACGGCGCACAAGCAGTTCGACGAGGCGACAGCCTTGCTGGCGGGCGACGCGCTGCTCACGCAGGCGTTTCTGATTTTGACCAATGCCTATGCGGCCAATTCTGAGCTCGCGATGGCGCTGGTGCGCGAGCTCGCGTATGCCGCCGGCAGTGAGCGTTTGATCGGCGGGCAGATGGAAGACCTCCAGGCAGAGAGAAAAGCGGACTGCACGCCGGACGAATTGGAGTTCATCCATCTGAATAAAACCGCAGCGATGATCGAAGTCTCGCTGGTGATGGGCGGGTTGTGTGGAAGGATTCCGCCGGGCCCGGAGTTGGAAAAATTGAGAATGCTCGGCCGCGAGCTGGGTTTGGCCTTTCAAATTATCGACGACATCCTTGATGCCACAAGCGACAGCGCGACCCTCGGCAAGACCGCCGGCAAGGATGCAAAGGCAGACAAAGCGACCTTCGTGAAATTATACGGCATCGAAGGCGCCCGGAAATTCGCGGAAAAGCACACCGCAGCGGCGCTGGAGAGTTTGAACGATATCGAAGGAGACACGACGTTTTTGCGGGCGCTGATTGGGATGATGCTGGAGAGGAAGAAGTGAGGGAGGTGGGGGGGAAGTGAGGGAGGGCGAACGAAGTGACGCGGGAGGCGGGACGTACCTGCCGGACGGCCGCCACTGGGAACGCTGGCGTCCTGGCCGGCCGTCTTTTTTAAATGTCGGCGGTACGCCGACGCTGTCGACGTATCACATCCAAATCCGCGGCGCTGCTCCATTCCCAATCGGACGCCTTGCGTACTAAACCCGCTTTCACTGGGTTCTCGTGGATATAGCGCACGGCAGCGGCGTAGTGCTCCTCATTGCGGATGAACCGATCGAAATATTCGCGCTGCCAAACGCGGGCGTCACCCGCCGGCAGCGATGGTCCCCGCTCGTTCTCGATAATTCGTTTCGCCGACCAAGATTTCCACGAGTGCAATATCTTGCTCAGAGGCCAGGCTTCGCTCAGCTCGAATAAAACGTGCACGTGATTCGGCATCACGACCCAGGCGTGAAGGAGGTAGCGTTGCCGATCGAAGAACTTCCACGCATCCACGATGATTTTTGCATTTTGGGGATCGCGAAGTCGGCAGCTCCCGTGGCCCAAGTCGAGGTGCCGCTCGGCAAATCCGGGAGCGAGAGAAGGCGTTTCGCGACGGATTTCCTCGAGTTTCCGAAAGACCGCAAGCGGGAGCGAATCGATAAGGCGATAAGTGACGATTTGAAACCGCTTGCCATCTTCGTAGTGCGGCAAATAGCCGCGCGAAGCCCATCTCCCGAGTTCTTGCATACGAGGAACAGAAAGGAAGTCGGTGCTGGTTCGTCAAAAGATATATCTGTTTATATTGTTTTTTGATGCCGGCGTGGGCGCCGGCGCTCCGACAAAAAAACCGCGCCTTGGAGGACGCGGCTTTTTTCCAGACTCGAACCCGGCTTGTTCGCCGGGCCAAAGCATCGAGCGTGAAAGAACGCTTGCGACTGGGAGCGCTGGCGTCCTCGCCAGCCAGCATATCTAAAGTCCGCGCCCCAAGGCGCGGACGGACTTGATCGCGGCTGACGATGTGGTGAGTTTTAGCGCGAGACCGTCGCTTTCTGCCGAGCCGAAGAATGCCGGCGTGGGCGCCGGCGCTCCGACAAAAAACCGCGCCTCGGAGGGCGCGGCTTTTTTCCAGACTCGAACCCGGCTTGTTCGCGGGGCCAAAACATCGAGCATGAGAGAACGCTTGCGACTGGGAGCGCTGGCGTCCTCGCCGGCCAACCTACCTAAAGTCCGCGCCCCAAGGCGCGGACGGACTCGATCGCGGCTGACGATGCGGCAAATTCTAGCGGACGCGGGAACGCTATGTCGAACGGGACTCCGCCCTACTTCGCCGCCACGGCCGCTTTGATTAAATCCACGAAGCTGCGGGCTTCGAGGCTGGCTCCGCCGATCAGGCCTCCATCGATGTCTTTTTGGGCGAGGAGCTCGGGCGCGTTCGCGGGCTTCATCGAGCCTCCGTAGAGAATGCGGACTTTCTGCGCGGCGGCTTCGCCGAACAACTTCGTCAGCAGCGTGCGGATGAAGGCGTGCACTTCTTGCGCTTGCTCCGTCGTCGCGACTTTGCCGGTGCCGATCGCCCAGACGGGCTCGTAGGCGATCACCACGCTGGTCGCCAAATCCTTGCTCACGCCCTCGAGGCCGGCTTCGAGTTGGGTCTGCACGACCTTCAATGTCGATCCGGCTTCGCGCTCGGCGAGCGTTTCACCGACGCAGAGAATCGGGCGCAGTTGATTCTTCAACGCGGCGAGAACCTTCTTGTTGATGCCTGCATCGGTCTCGCCGAAATAGCTGCGACGTTCGCTGTGGCCGAGGATCACGTGCGTGGCGAAGAGAGAACGCAGCATCCCAGCGGAGATTTCGCCGGTGTAGGCGCCACTCGCTTCGTGATGCATGTTCTGCGCCCCGAGCTTCACGGTCGAACCATCGACAGCGCGAGCCACGCTCTCCAGCGCGGTGAACGGCGGACATACCACGATGTCGACGTCGGTGACTTTGCCTACCTCAGCCACGATCTCCTGCGTGAGTTGGAGACCGTCGGCGGAGGTCTTGTTCATCTTCCAGTTACCGGCGATGAGTTTTTTGCGAATCATGGATAAAATGAATTAAAGTTACGGTCTGCGATTTGGATTTGAGGTCGGTTTATGGCTCATTTGAGCGGTTAGGTGACAATCTGCCGGAGGTGAAAGAGCGCGGAAGGTTCCACCACACATGCCAAAGACAAAGGACATAAGTCGATCGTTGGTGGCGCGGATTTTCACGAACTTTGTCGTGCGGCAGGTCGCATTCGGAAATCACGAAAAGCGATGCGGAGGGAAGCGTTTTCAGCGGAGCAAATGAGGCGTTTGAAGACGTTTCCCCCCGCGAAGCGATTTCAGCTTTCCAGGAACGCCACGCCCGGCAGCACTTTGCCTTCGAGGAATTCCAGGCTGGCGCCGCCGCCGGTGGAGCAGTGGCTCACCTTCGTGTCCACTTTGAATTTCTTCGCGGCGGTCGCGGTGTCGCCGCCGCCGATCACGGTCGTGGCTCCGGCTTGAGTCGCTGCGACCACGGCCTCAGCCATGGCTTTGGTGCCGCCGGCGAATTTTTCGATCTCGAACACGCCCGCAGGGCCGTTCCAAACGATGGTCTTCGACTTGCGAATGATGTCGCCGAAAATTTCCCGCGACTTCGGGCCGATATCGAGGCCTTCCCAATCCGCTGGGATACCCTGCTTGTCGGTAACGATTTGGGTATTCGCATCGTCGCCAAACTTGTCGGCCGCGACGAAATCAACCGGGAAACTCAGCGTGACATTCTTGGCTTTCGCCTTCGCGACGAGATCCTTCACGATCTTCGCGCCCTCCGGATCGTAGAGCGATTTTCCGATCTGCATGCCGTCGAGTTCCTTCTTGAAGGTGTAGGCCATGCCACCGCCGATGATGATGTCGTTCACCTTCTCGAGCAGATTGTTGATCAGCGGAATTTTGTCCTCGATCTTCTTGCCGCCGAGAATCGCGAGCAACGGGCGCTTCGGATGATCGAGCACCGCGGCAAAAGCGTTCAGCTCGGCCTCCATCAAAAAGCCCGCGGCTTTCTGCGGCAGGGTCACGCCGACCATCGACGAATGCGCGCGGTGCGCGGTGCCGAAGGCGTCGTTCACGTAGACATCTCCGAGCTTCGAGAGGCTCGCGCGGAATGCTTCCACCGCTTTCGGATCGGCTTTCTTCGAGGTGCCGTCTTCGAGCTTCACTTTGCCTTCCTCTTCGATGTGGAAACGCAGGTTTTCCAACAGGAGCACGTCGCCCGCCTTGAGCGCAGCCGCGGCTTTTTCCGCCACGGGACCGACGCAGTCTTCGGCGAAGGCGACCGGTTTGTTCAGCAGCTTGGCCAATTCCGCCGCGACGGGGCGCAGGGAGTATTTGGCGATCGCTTGACCATCGGGGCGGCCGAGATGGCTCATCAACACGACGGACGCGCCCTTTTCGAGGGCAAACTTGATCGTGGGCAGCGCGGCGACGATGCGCTGATTATTGGTGATCGCACCGGTATTCTTGTCCTGCGGGACATTGAAATCGACGCGCATGAGAACGCGTTTTCCAGAGAGATCGAGGTCACGGATGGTCTTGAACTTTGCCATGATGAAAAAGGGAAACGAGGAGAGCGGGCGTTGTTGAAAGAGCGATGCGTTGGAAAAATGAAACCGCGCACGTTAGCAGAAGCGCGGTAAAACGCGGAAGGCTGAAAACCGAAGAAAAGCGATTTCGCTCTCCTCAGCTTTCAGCCTTCGCTTTGTGCAGCTGCTAGAGGCTGCGATTAGAGTTTGCTTCCGACTTTCTTGAGGAGGTCGATGCAGCGGTTGCTGTAGCCCCACTCGTTGTCGTACCAGCTCACGAGCTTGAAGAAATTCTTGTTCAGCTCTATCGACGAACCGGCGTCGAAGATCGACGAGCGGTTGTCGTGGATGAAGTCAGACGAAACGACTTCCTCGTCGGTGTAGGCGAGGATGCCCTTCATGTAGGTCTCGCCGGCCTTCTTGATCGCGGCCTTGATCTCGTCGAGCGAGGTTTCCTTGACCGTCTTGAAGGTGAGGTCGACGACCGAGACCGTCGGAACCGGAACGCGGAACGACATGCCGGTGAGCTTGCCCTTCACTTCCGGAAGAACGAGAGCGACGGCCTTCGCGGCGCCGGTTGTGCTCGGGATGACGTTCTGAGCAGCGGTGCGGCCGCCCTTCCAGTCTTTCTTCGAGGGACCATCGACCGTCTTCTGCGTGGCGGTGTAAGCGTGGACCGTCGTCATGAGGCCTTCCGAAAGACCGAAGCCTTCCTTGAGGAGCACGTGAACGAGCGGAGCCAAGCAGTTCGTCGTGCACGACGCGTTCGATATGATGTTGTGTTTCGATGCGTCGTATTTGTCGTCGTTCACGCCCATCACCACGGTGATGTCTTCGCCCTTGGCCGGAGCGGAAATGATGACCTTCTTGGCGCCAGCGGCGATGTGGCCCTTCGCTTTTTCAGCGTCGGTGAAGAGACCAGTCGACTCGATGACGACCTGGACGCCGAGAGCGGCCCACGGAAGTTCGGCCGGGGTCTTCGCGCTCACGACTTTGATTTCGTGACCATTGACGACGAGGACGTCGTCTTCGGCTTTGTCTGGAGCCGATTTCTTGGACGTGACGGTGCCGTTAAATTTGCCCTGCGTGGAGTCATACTTCACCAGGTAAGCCAGGTTGTCGGCGGGGACGATATCGCCGACGGCGACAACGTCGAACGTCGAGCCGAGCAAACCTTGCTCAACAAGCGCGCGGAAAACGAGGCGGCCGATGCGGCCGAAACCATTGATTGCAACTTTGACTGCCATGGGAGGACTCCGATTGGTTGTGTGCTGTTTTGCGTTAGCCCACGTCGGTAGACGTGGAAGGTCGAACTAAGTGAAACAGCTGCGGCGTTGGCAAGGGTTTTGGCGATTTCCGGCCAGCACAGTGGTCTGCTTTTTGCCCACGAATCACACGAAGGACACGAAATCAAAATACCATTCTCCCACGGAAAGCACGGACGACACGGAAAATACCCTTCGAAACATGGCCTCTTCAGCGGCTCATTCCGTTTCATCAGATGTGGAAGAGATAGAAAATATTTCCGTGTTTTCCGTGAATTCCGTGGGAAAACGGTTTGGTCCTTTTCGTGTCCTTCGTGTGATTCGTGGGCAAAAAAGATCTCAACCCACTTCGATCCAGAGGCCGCAGCTGAGGGGCGGGAGGTAGAGGTCGGCTTCGATCGGTTGCTTCAACTCGTTTGGTTGGGCGGTGAAGAAATGTTCGTGGTCGGCCAGTTGCTTCCATTCGCCGGCGACGATTCCGGCGTCCAGCGGGATGATCACGTCGTTCTTGGTTGGATTTACCGCGAAGAGCAGCCGAGTGCTTCCTTGCGAGCGATCGGCGTTGTAGACGGTCGCAGCGGCGGTCGAGTTTTCGGCGAAGGCGAAATGGAAAAACGTTTCGCTCGGCCGGGAAAACAGGCGCAGGTGCTTTCCTTCCTCGGAGAGTCGAAACCGAATCCACGCCGCGAAATACGCATGCGTCGTGGGGAAGCGATAAATCCGGCGATAATCCAACGCGTTCAAGTCGCCGCGCTGATAGGTGTTGTTCACACCTTGCTTCGACCGCAGAAAATCCTGTCCCGCGGCCAGCATCGGAATGCCGATCGATGCACAGAGAATCGCCGCCATCAGATGCGTGCGCTGGCGATCGTTGCCCGTGGGATTGAAGCCATTGCCGTCGGGATTTTCGGTGATGTTGTCGATCCAGGTCTTGTCGTCGTGGGACTCGGTGTAGTTGACCGTCTGCGCCGGCCACTTCGCGTAAAACCAGGGCGAGCCCTTCAAGAAATACTCGTACCCTTCGCGCGCTCCCCCACCGCGCACATAATCGCGCACGAAGTTTCTGTATCCATCATTCCATGACGCCCAGCCGGTGTCGCGCAGCGCGCCGGCGATATGGCCGCGGAAGCTCCACGGCTCCGCGATCAAAACCACATCCGGCTTCACCTTCTTGAGCGCGCGCTCGACGTCGCGCAGCACCTCGACGCCGATCAGGTCCGCCAGATCGACGCGAAAACCATCCACGCCGAAGACCTCGATGAGATGAATGAGGCTGTCGATTATCAGCCTTTTCGCCATGCTCGCGTTCGCCCGCAGATCATTGCCGCAACCACTCCAGTTCGCCAACACGCCGGCATTGTCCGCTTCAAAATAGTACAGCTTGTCGATGAACATCAGGTGAGCCGGCTCGCCCACATGATTGTAGACCACGTCGAGCAGCACGGCGATGCCTCGTTTGTGAAACGTCTCGACCAGGGAACGCAGCTCGTGAATGCCCGACGCTTTTTCCGGATCGCGCGAATAGCTGCTCTCCGGCGCGAAAAAATTATTGGTCATGTAACCCCAATGATATTCCTCGCGCGTCTTGTTATCGAATTCCTGGACGGGCTGGAGTTCCACCGCGTTCACCCCGAGGTGATGCAGATAAAAATCAGGACTCTCCACCCACTTCTGCAGATTCGAAAACCCGTGGCGCTGATCGGCGGCGACGCGCACCGGAGCGCGATCGGCGAGATCGCGGACGTGCGCCTCCACGATCACGAGATCCTGCCAGGCTGGAGTCTTGAAGGTGCGATCGGCGCGCCCAACCCAGGCTGGATCCAAAATGATGCCGGGGCCGTCGCGATCGACCGCCGCGAGAGCATAAGGGTCGAGCACCGGCTGCTCCGGGTTAAAGAGACCGAAACGATCCTGCGGACCGTCGACGAGATACCAGTAAAACCAACCGTGCAGATTCCGCGAAAGGGTTATTTCCCAGACATGGTCCTCGCGGCGTTTGAGCTCGTAACGATGTGACTCATTTCTACGCGTTAGGTCATCGGTGAGGCAGAGTGTGACCGTCTTGGCGCGCGGCGCGAAAAGTCGAAAAGTTGTCGCGGCCGGGCCCACGATCGCGCCGAGCCGGATATCGCTGTGCAGATCGAAAAAGAACGCACCCGGCCGGAGTACGACGCTTTCCTGGTCGCCAAAAAACAGCTTCCACGTGCGCGACAGCTCCAGCGGCTCGGCGACCGTAAACTGAAACAGGTGCTGCCCGGTGCGATCTGGCTCAATCAGGCGGTTAACATTTCCCTGCTCGTCGCGAACCGCGTTCGGAGCCTCGAGCGGCACTTCGAGCCACTGATGCCGGCCGGTGACGAATTTGAACCGCATCGGCTCGGCGGCGAAAAAGCGCGCCGCCTTCTGCTTGGGCAAAATGAACACGTCTTCGCCGGCGAGGTGGCCGCGCACCAGTTGCCAGGCTGGATTCCCGACGGCGTTCTGCCATCCGTTGAAATCGCCTGCGAGATACAGCGCCTCGTTCGCGAACTCCTCCACCTGGTTCGCTTTGATGAAGAAGAAAATCTCGCCTTTGCGGTTTACGAAATAGCCGCTCTCCACCCCGAAACAGAAGTCAGGCAGCTTGGTGAACGTCGCGAACTTCGGCCCTTCCGGACCGAGGTTTACCGGCGGGATTTGTCGCCCGCGCCAGTCGCGCGAGAGTTCGATGACGCCGCGGGTCGGCGTTTCGAGCCAGGCATTGGCTATCTGGTTTTCGCTTGTCGGCATTTCGTGTTCACCGCTTCTGCTCGAAGATCGCGGCGACAGGTTTGCCTTCGAAATAGGGAGGCAGCTTCACACCCAGCAAATACAGTGCCGTAGCCGCGCTGTCCTCGGTGTTCACTTCGAGGCTGGCGATCTGCGTGAGATCGAAACCCGCGCGCACCCCCGGTCCCACGGCGATCCAGGGAATGTAGCGGCTGCGAAAATCATCCGGGCCGTGGCTGCGTCCGGCGCCGCCATGATCCGCAGTCACAATGATAAACGTACTCTCGCGAATTCCTGCGCGATCGATCGCCGCGAAAATTTCGCCGAGGTGCACATCGGTTTCGTCGATGGCGGCGAGCTGCTCGGGCGAACCCCAGCCGTTCTTGTGACCGAAGTGATCGACGTCTGGGAAATGAATGAAGAACAGATCGGGTTTGTGTTCCTCGATGATGCGCGTCGCGGCCTGCGCGACGGCGGCATTGTCCGAGTCAGGTTTGCTGATCGCGGAATAAGTCAGCGCGCCCGGCTTGTCGAAGATGGCGAATTTGGATTTTCCCGCGATCACGGCGGTCGAGTAACCGGCCTGTTTGGCGAGTTCGAAGATCGTCGGGACGAGCGGATAAACCGGTTCGGTGAAAGGCAGATCGCGGTTCCATTCCACGCCATGTTTCCGCGGGCTCACGCCGCTCAACATGCTCACGTGCGAGGGCAGCGTGATCGAATTCGGCGTCGTGCGCGCCCAGAACGTGTAGCTGCCGGCCTTGAGCAATTTCCGCAGGTTCGGCATGTCGGCCAGCAACGCCCGATCCGGCCGCAAGCCATCGATGCTGATGATGCAGACGTGCTGAATTTGGGGAAACGGACGCGCGGGCTGAGTCGCGGGGTTGGCGACGGTTTGCGCGTGGCCATTGAGCGCAAACGAGACGAGCCAGGCGCAGGAAATTACGAGAAGGCGAAACGTCATGGGAGCAGCGAATCGCGCGAAACGCACATGTAAAGCGCCCGCATCGCACGATCACGTCACACATCGGCACGGGTTGACATTCCCCGTAGGCAGACCACGTGCTAGTGCGTCCATGTCCGAAAGAATCCTCGTCGCCATGTCGGGCGGAGTCGACAGCTCCGTCGCCGCGCTCCTGCTCAAGCAGCAGGGGTACGACATCGTTGGCGCGTACATGAAAAATTGGATCAATGAGGACAACATCATCGGCGATTGTCCGTGGATGCAGGATATCGATGACGCGCGCCGGGTCGCCGACCAGATCGGCATCGAATTTCGCGTGGTGAATTTGATGCAGGAATATCGCGAGCGCGTCGTGCACTACCTGCTCGATGGCTATCAGCGCGGGTTGACGCCGAATCCGGACATCATGTGCAACCGCGAGATCAAGTTCGGCGTGTTCCGCGGCTGGGCGAAGGATAACGGTTTCGCCGCTGTGGCCACCGGTCATTATGCGCGCCGCGCGGCGCTGCCGACCGAGAGTTACGCTGGAGCCGCGGGCGAATTCGCGCTGTTGGAAGGGGCGGACAAGAACAAGGACCAATCGTATTTTCTCGCGCTCTTGAGTCAGGAGCAGTTGCGGGATGCGCGTTTTCCGATCGGGCATTTGCCGAAACCGGAGTTGCGGGCGATCGCGCAGGCGCACGGTTTGGCCACGGCGCAGAAGAAGGACAGCCAGGGCATCTGCTTCATCGGCGAAGTGAAGATGCAGGATTTTCTGCGGCAGTACGTGCCGGACCGGCCGGGCCCGATCGTCCGCGCGAAGGACGACGCCGTCTTGGGCGAACATCGCGGACTGCACTACTACACGATCGGGCAGCGCAAGGGCATCGGCATTCCGTCGAACGCGGATTTTCAAAAGTACGTGGTGGTGGGAAAACGCGCCGCGGACAACGCGCTGCTCGTGGCCTTCGACGCGGCGGATGCGCCCGGACTGTTCGTATCCGAGATCCAGATACATTCGCTGCGTTGGAACGTCCCCCCGATCGAAAGGCCGCGCGCGCTGGAAGGCAGGGTGCGTTACCGTGATCCGCGCGTGCCGCTGGAGTTCGAGCCGGGTGACAGCGAAGGCGGGACGGCGTTGATTCGTTTTCGAGAGCCCCAGCGAGCGCTGGCATCGGGCCAGGTTTTGGCGCTGTATGAGGGAGAACGGCTGCTCGGTGGCGGGATTTACGCCTGAATGGCTTGAGGTTCCGACTGGCCGGCCGAAGGCGCGTTTACCGGAGGAAACAAAAGAAAGGACGCCAGCTAACGGAGCGCCGGCCTCCCGGGCGGCAAACCTATCCAGCGTCCCGCGAAGCGGGACTCTATTGGGTTGGCCAGCCGGAGGCTGGCGCCCCGTTGCTAGCCGCCAACGGAATTGCGCGGAAGTGTTTGTGTACTTTGACAATCCGTCACAAACATTCCGCCCATGACTTTTTCGACGCATGTCCAGCGGCGCGTGTCATTGGGAGCGATACTCTGTATCAGCTTTGTCACTACAGCGGGCGGGTTGCGCGCGCAGCTCGCGTTCGATTTTCAATATGACGACTCGATTGACTCGCGAATCGTCTCCGCGTTCGAGATGGCGGGACGTCGCTGGTCCTCGGTTCTGGCGGATCCGGTTCACGTTTCGATCGGGATCCACTCCGGTGTTCTCGACCAGAACGTGATCGGCAGTACGGATTCCACCGCGGCGTTTTTCAGCTACACGGATTTTCGGCGCGCGTTGACGGAGGATCGTCAATCGCGCTCCGACGTCATCGCGACCGCGTCGCTCCAAACGAGCGAAGCGGTGAGCATGCTGATCAATCGCACGAGTGATGATCCCAGCGGCTCGGGCAGTGACCGCCCCTATGTCGACAGCAATGGCGGCAGCAACAATCAGACGATCTATATGACTCAGGCCAACGCGCGCGCGTTGGGTTTGTACGATGCGAGTGGCGGCGGCGTGGACGCGAACATCACGTTCAATTCGCTTTTCGATTTCGACTTCGATCCGAGCAATGGCATCGATCCGGGCGCGATCGATATCGTCGGGATCGCCACGCATGAGATCGGCCACGCGCTCGGTTTTCTCAGTGGCGTCGACACGCTCGACACTAACGCCTCAGTTGAGTCAGGCGGCCCCTACCCTGACGACGTGTTTTCCTTTCTCACGCCGCTCGACCTGTTTCGTTACTCGACGGAGAGCCGCTCGGAGGGCAAGGGAGTGATCGATTGGTGCGCGGATTTCCGGTTGAAATATTTTTCGATCGACGGCGGGGACACGCCGCTCGCGTATTTTTCCTCGGGCAAAAATTACGGGGACGGCTGGCAGGCCAGCCACTGGCTCGACGACAATGGCGATGGCATCATGGACCCGACCGCCGCGCCCGGCGAGTTGCTACAGCTCTCGCGCAACGACCTGCTCGCGATGGACGTGATCGGCTACGATGTGATCCGCCAGCCGTCGGCGATCGTTCCTGTGCCAGAGCCGAGCACGTATGCCTGCGGCGCGATGGCCGTTCTCGGCGGCGCGATTTTCATGCGCCGCCGCCGCGTGGGGTAGCTAACGGATTTTTTTTGGCCACAAAGAGGCGCGAAAAAACGCAAAAAGGATTTTAGGGTTCGAGAACGCTGCTCGGACGGTCCCTCGCGAGCCGCTTTGACGTGTGGCTCAACCCCGAGGTTAGGCCATACGGTTACGGCTCGCGAGAGACCGCTCGCCCTACCCACTGAGGCCGGCCATGCCTTCATTCTTCATTCTGCATTCTTACTTCTTCCTTAGCGCGCCGCGGGCGTAATCTTTGGTTGCGGCCTCGACGCGCTATGTTTTTTCGCGCCTCTTTGCGGCCAAAAAATCCGTGAAGAAAAACGTCATTTGCCGGCGGTCGCGAAGGCTAGGCGCACGCCTAGGGCGATGAGCACTACGCCCATGGTGCGCTCGAACCAGTGCCCCAGGCGCACGAAGGCTCGGCGCACGCGTTCTTGGGTGAAGAAATAAGCGACGCCGCAAAACCAAAGCGCAGTCACGACGCTCATCCAAAGCCCGTAGCCGGCCTGAATGATGCGGGGCGTGCGCGGGTCGATCACCGCGGAAAAAACCGACAGGAAAAAGAGCGTGGCCTTTGGATTCAGCGCGTTCGTCATGAAACCGATGACCCAGGCTTTGGCCGCGCTGGGAGCAGCCACGGTCAATGCTTGATTAGGTTGCAGGCTTTCGAGGGTTTTCGGCTTCGAGCGCAACGCCTTCGAACCGATCCAGACGAGATAAGCCGCGGCGGCGATTTTCAGGATCGTGAAGGCGAGCAGCGAGCTTTTCACCAACAGGCCGATGCCGAGCAGCGAGTAGGTGATATGAACGAGAATGCCCGAGCCGATGCCGACACTTGTCCAGAGCGCGGGTCGCCGGCCAAAGGTGATGCTTTGGCGGAGCACGATAGCGAAATCCGGTCCCGGACTCGCCACCGCCAGAAGGTGCAGCCCGCAGATCGTGAGAAACTGGGCTGTGTAGTCCAAAAGCGGATACGTTTACGGAATGATCGAAGACTTGAAGGGCTCTTCGGCGATCATCCGATCGATCATCTTGTTTTCTCGAAAGGCCTTCACCTCGTTGTTGTCGGGATGGTCTTTCACCACCTGGTCGAGGAACTTCCGCGCCTCGTCAGGCCGGCGCAGAAGGACATAGCTCTCGATGGCGCCGAAGGCGGCCGTGAGCGACTCCTTCTTCGTGCGGTCATATTCGTCCAGCACCATGTCGAGCGATTGCTCGTAGGCTTTGCGGGCGCCTTTGTTGTTGCCGAGGCGCAGACGGGCGGCGCCGAGCTGTTTCCAATAGCGGGGCAGGGTCGGATCGAGCACGACGGCTTTGGCGAAGAGATCTTCGGCGCGCGTGTAGTCGCGAATCGACATGGCGAATTCGGCCTCGCCCGCATCTTGCGCGGCTTCGGCGCGGGCCGCTGTCGAAACTTCTTTCGGCTTTTTTTTGCAGCCACACAGCGTGAGCGCTACGGCGGCGACGAGGAGAACGAATGATGGCTTCATCTGCTCAAAGATCGGGGGGTACGGTCGCAATGGACTCTTCCATGGTGGTGAGGCCCATCTTGACCTTCAACATGCTGTCCTGGTGGAGCGTTTTCATCCCATTGCGCATCGCAATTTTTTTCAGCTCGGCCGATTCGAGTTCCTTGTTGATGCCGTCGACGAGTTCCTCGCTGATCGTCATCAATTCGTGGATACCGACGCGGCCCTTGTAGCCGCTGCCGCCGCACTTCGGACAGCCGCGCGGATTGGCTTTGCAGATCGTGCCGGACCAGCCGATCGCCTTTTCCAAAATCTCCTTTTCGCGTTCCGTCGGCTGCACCTCTTGTTTGCAGACCTTGCAAACGCGGCGCATGAGGCGCTGGGCGCAGACGCAAAGCAGGGATGAGGAAATCATGAACGACTCCACGCCCATGTCGGTGAGACGCGCGATCGTGCTCGGCGCGTCGTTCGTGTGCAGCGTGCTGATCAGCAAGTGACCGGTGAGCGCGGCTTCGACGGCGATGTTGGCGGTTTCCTTGTCGCGAATTTCACCCACGAGGATGATATCGGGATCTTGACGCAGGAAGGAGCGCAGTGCGGCGGCGAAGGTGAGGCCGATCTGACGATGCATCTGCATCTGGTTGATGCCGGCCAGCGTGTATTCGATCGGGTCTTCGGCGGTGCGGATGACGAGCTCGGGCGAATTGATTTCGTTCAACGCCGAATAGAGCGTCATGGACTTACCGGAGCCAGTCGGTCCGCAGTGCAGGATCATGCCGTACGGCTGGCGAATGACCTCTCGGTAGCGCGCCAGATTCTCGTCGGAGAAACCCAGCATCGGCAGAGGTAGCGTCGACTTTTGTTTGTCGAGAATACGCATGACCATGCCCTCGCCGTGATTGAGCGGAGCGGTCGAGACACGAAGGTCGATGTCGATGGATTTCTTCGTGAACTGCTTGAAAACGATACGTCCGTCCTGCGGCATGCGGCGCTCCGCGATGTCGAGGTTGCACATGATCTTGAGGCGGGCGATGAGCGCCGGGCCGACCTTGCCGGGGAGGCGCAGCTTTTCCTGGCAGATGCCGTCGATGCGGTAGCGGACCACGATCTCTTTTTCCCAAGGCTCGATGTGAATATCGCTCGTGCCGCTGTAGAACGCGTCCTCGATGATGCGATTGGCGAGCTGGATGATCGGGCCGGATTCTTCGTCGACGGATGCGCCGTCTTCGAGATCGGTTTCCTTGACGCCGAATTCCTCGCCGATCCGGTCGACGACGTCGGCGAAGCCGGCGGCCTGGGCCGAGGCGGTGAACTTTTCCCGAATGTCCTTTTCGCGGCCGAGCAGACGCACGACACGCATGCCGGTCATCTCGTTGATCTTCGCCGGCAGGGAAACTTCGAACGGGTTGGCGAACGCGACGAGAAGGAAGTCGCCGACCTGGCCGACCGGAAGAACGAGATGTTCCTGGCAGAAGTCCTGCGGAAGCCGCTCGAAGGTTTGCGGGCCCACTCTGTATTTGTTTACCTGATACGGCGGTAGGCCGAAGGCGCGGCCCTTGGCGACGAGCAACTGAAACGGGCCGATGTTGTATTTCTCCTGGAGAAGCTTGTCCAACGCTTCGCCGGTCAGCTCCTCGTCGAGGTTGGCGATTTCCGTGCGTTGGTCTTCGGAGAGACGTTCCATCTCCTCCAACTTGGAGATGATCTGAAGCTGAAATTTACCTAGTGCCATGGCTGTGTTCTCGCGCGATTATTTGCCCAGCGGGCCGCGCGAGCTTTGCAATTTTTCCAGATATTCGGCGATGCCCTCGAGCGTGGCGCCGTACCAGAGAATCTGGCCGTTGAATTGTTTCTCCCAATACGTCCGGACCGCGGGACTCATGTAGTAGGCGGTGGCGATGAAATGGAATTCCTCGTCGCGGTCGAAAGGCACGGACCACGTGGCCCAGCAGGCGCCGATATCGACCGTTTTCTTCAGCTCTTCGGAAGCGTCGTAAGGGCGCAGATCGACCAAACCCAGACCGGAATCTTCCACGAGGTGGTGGAGGATGTCGTCCTCTTTCACGACCTTCATTTCGTAGGCGAGGACACCGAGGACGGTGCTTTGACGCGGATTCTCGCTGGAAAGCAGCTCGAGGAGGCGCTCGTTGGCGGCTTCGAGATGTTCGATTTTCACGAGGTTCTGCTCGACGAGATTGGCGCCGAGCAATCGGTTGGCGCGCATCAGAAGCGAACGGTGTTCGGAGGACATGGTAGCTGGACGGACTTGTTTTTAAATCAGATGGGCGCGGGCTCCGTCGGGAGTGCGCGATGGGCTCGCACGCGGCGGCGGAGCTCATCCTTCAATTCCTCGAGCCCCTCGCCCGTCTCGCAGGAGATGGTCAGCGTATCCACTTTGTGGCGACGCTTGAACTTCTTCAGGTTGTCCGCGGCGGCTTCGAGATCGATCTTGTTGGCCACGACGAGGCGCGGTTTGTCGAGCAGTGCCTTGTCGTATTTCTTCAGTTCGCTGAGCAGCGTGGAATAATCTTCGCGCGGATCGCGGCCATCGACGCCGGCCATGTCGATAAGAAACATGAGGAGCGCGCAGCGCTCGATGTGGCGGAGGAAACGGTGGCCGAGCCCCTTGTTTTCACTGGCGCCTTCGATCAAGCCGGGCACGTCGGCGAGGAGGAGGCGGTCGTAGGTTTTGGGAAACTCGATGACGCCGATTTGGGGATGAAGCGTGGTGAAGGGATAGGCGGCGGTTTTTGGGCGCGCCTTGGTGATGCGATTCGTGAGGGAGGATTTTCCGGCGTTGGGGAAACCAACCAGGCCGATATCGGCGATGCTCTTGAGGACCAGGCGGTATTTGCCGGCTTCGCCGGGCTGGCCCGGGTTGGCGCGCTTGGGGGCGCGGTTGGTGGAATTCTTGAAGTGGGTGTTGCCCCAGCCGCCGTTGCCGCCCTTGCAGAGGACGATGCGCTCGCCGTCGGTGATCACCTCGGCGACGACCTTGCCGGTGTCTTCATCGATCACGACGGTGCCAAGCGGGAGTTTCAGAACGGCCGGTTCGCCGTCTTTGCCATGGCAATCGGCGCCCTGGCCATGCTCCCCGCGCTGGGCTTTCCAGTGGGGCTTGTATTTGAAATCGACGAGATTGTTCGTGTCGTCGTCGCCCAAAAGCACGACGTCGCCTCCGCGGCCGCCATCGCCGCCGTTCGGGCCGCCCCAGGGCTCGTATTTTTCACGACGAAAACTGATGCAGCCGCGACCGCCGTCGCCGGCCTGAGCTTTGATAACGCATTCGTCGATAAACATGAAGGAAGGTAGCAGCTGACTGAAAGTTAGACCCGGTCCGATTCTGCGAAATGCACGTCGCGACCCCGGTCAGGCGCGTTTATGCCCTGCGCCGTTTCACGAGTGCAAGGAAAACGCTAGCACGGGCGGTTCTGCAGCTATCGACACAAAGAGGGGCAAAATTGAGGAAATGGCCCCAGGGACTTGGGCGAGCCGCGACCGAAGAGCAGCGCCTGGCTCTTTTTCCCACGAATCCCAGGAATCACACGACGGCGGGCGAGTTTCACGGCCGGCCGCGGCAGGCGTATGCGTGTGGGTTCGTGGCGAATTCTCGTTGAACGCAGCGTCAGCCCAGGGTTTTCTTGGCCGCTGATGCCTTGTTCGTATGAGATAGATAGTGCTCGCGGGTTGGTACTCGTGCGGCTCGCGGGAAAGTTCACCTATGCGGACGTCAGCGCTTTGTCAGAGACGCTGAAGAACGATCCGCGTTTCGATCCTTCGTTTTCGGAACTCGTAGATGTGACTGAATCGGAATCGGCCGGGATGCCGGTGGATCGACTCCGAGAGTTGGCGCAACATTCAATCTACTCTCCTCAGTCGCGCCGGGCAGTTTTGGTGAAGCGGGAGCTCAATTTCGGCCTGGCACGGGTGTACGGCGCTTATCTGGAAATCAACGGCGCGGCCGGCGTGAATGTGTTCCGCGATCGAGACGAAGCGATGCGCTGGCTGGGCTTGGCCTAAAAGCCCGCCGCTTCGCGACGAACAACCACGCCGGCGTGGATGCCGCGCTCCGCTTTCCGAGGCCAGAATCAGAGGATTTGGCCAAAACGTTTTTGCAAAACTCCTTTGCCAGCGGAGGGCAAATCTGTGAAGAGTCCTGGGCATGGGTGACAAAGCAGGAAAACGGCGGGCGCCCGCCACGGTGCGCACGATCGCGAAGGCGGCCGGCGTTTCGATCGGGTCGGTGTCTTCCGTGCTGAACAACCGCCATCTCGAGCGCCGCATCTCCATCGACACCGTCGAGAAGATCAAAGCCGCCGCGGCCAAGCTCGGTTATTTGCCAAATCTCAGCGCGCGCCGTCTGCGCAGTCACAGCACGCCGCGCAATTCCGTCGTGGTCGCGTTGATGACGAGCTTCGAGGCGCCGATTCCACTGGTGAATCATTTCGTCGCGGCGCTCCGCACGACGATCGCGGCCGATTTGCCCTACACGATTTCCGTGGTGATCGAGATGTTTTCCGCAGGAAAACTTCGGGAGGTGCCCGGCCTGCTGACGGGAGATCACTTCAATGCGGCCATCATTCTCAATACGATTTCCGAGGACGATCAGTTTCTCACGCGGACCAAGCTGCCCTACCCCGTCGTCCTGGTGAACCGCAACGTCCCGGGCTACGCGTCGGTCATCGAGGATCCGCAATCCGGCACGCGCTCGGCCAAGCTCCTGCTGCAGCATCGCCGGCGAAAACTCGCCGTGCTCCATGGCGCGCCGCTCACTCAAATCACCCGCACGCGTGTCGACAGCTTCATGCGGCAGGCCGGCGAAGCGCTTGGGCAAGCCCCGCAGGAGATCGTGGCGAACCGGTTGTCGGAGGAAGGTGGATACGAGGCGATGAAGGCATTTCTCGCGAAAAACAAATCGGCGGTCGACGGCGTCTATGCCGTGTCCGATGCGCTGGCGCTCGGCGCTTATCACGCGATCAAGGAACACCGCCTGCGGCTTCCGCAGGACATCGCGGTCGTCGGCGTCGGCGATTACGCGATCGCTCCTTTCTTCGATCCGCCGCTGGCCTGCGTCGGCGTTTCCCATCGCGTCCTCGCCGAGGAAGCCAGCGCCATGCTGCTCAGGCAGCTGGGGCAGTCGGCCATCCCGGAGGAGCGCGTGGTCGTGCCCGTGGTGGAAGTGCCGCGCGCGTCCCTGCAGAAGCCCTGAACGATTTCTCTTCGAAAAAATCCGTTGACAGAATGCGCGTTTGCAAAAACGTTTTAGCAACAGATCTGCTGTTCCCCTGTTTTGCTCCTTCTTCAGTGCCGTGGCGTTTCCCTTGGAGCGCACGGTCCCCTTCAACGTTCCGCTGATCCGCAATCATGATCACCCCCCACAAACGTTTCCCGTCCTTCCTCGTCACCGCTGCCCTCGCTCTCGTCAGCGCCGGCGCCAGCCAAGCGCAGACGTCCTCTTCCGACGCGCCAGCGCCGGTTTCGTCCGCCTCGGACGAAATCGTCGTCCTGAAACCTTTCGACGTCACCGCCGAGCAGATGCAGGGCTACCGCGTCTCCAGCGCGTCCACCGCCACGCGCACCAACACCGCCCTCATCGATATTCCGCAGACGGTCGACATCATGACCAAGGAAATGTGGAGCGACATGGGCGCGACCACCTTCGATCAGTCGTTTCGCTATGTGAGCAATGTCTACGTCCGCAATCGCAACGCCGGCGGCGGCGACACGGTGAACCTGCGCGGTTTCGAAACCAGCGGATCGATCGCGGTCGATGGCGTCCGCGTCGGCTCCTACAAGCGCGACTTGGTCGGCTACGAGCGGCTCGAGGTCGTGAAGGGTCCTCCCTCTGCCGTACAGGGACGCGCGGGCGGCACGGGCTTGCTCAACTACATTCTCAAGAAGCCCGACCTCGATCGGAACTTCACCACGCTGAAGTACACGACGGGAATGGACGAGTACGACGACGCGTTCAACCGCGTGGAAGTCGACAGCAATTACCGGATTTGGAAGGACAAGATGTCAGCCCGCCTCGCCGCCGCGTGGCAGCGTTCTGACGATTACATCAACTTCCAGGACAGCCGCATTTTCGCGCTCTATCCGTCGTTCCGCTGGGCGATCACCGACAAGACCGACCTGGTCTTCACCGGCGAATTCATCGACAGCAACACGCCGTCGCGCGAAGAGGGCCACGGCTTCGCTCTCTACCCCGGAAAATTGCGCCGGCTCATTCCGCAATTCGCCAAGGACAGCGATCCGATCACGGCCCTGAACCTGCCGTACGATTTCGCGATCAGCGGTCCGGGCAACGAGGACAAGGAAAAGGTGGCCGTCGGCACGCTCTTCTTCACCCACACCTTCAACGATTACATCACCTTCCGCCAGGTTGGCCATTGGCGTTATCAGGGTGCCGACACCTTCGCGTGGACCGGTGAGGACAATTTCAACACGGTGATGAACTCGCAGCGGACCGGCGGCGTGAGTTCCAGCCACAACACGACGGCGCAGGGCGACTTGATCACAAAGTATGGATGGCGCGATTGGGTTCACGCTTCGACGCTCGTCGGCTATTCCTACAGCAATAATTCCGGCGTGACGGATAACTCCTCGGGCATCCCGAACGCGCCGTTCAACAAAATCGATATCGTCGCGCTCGCCGGGATGGACGACAGCATCGACTACTTCGATGGCCGGACCGTGACGCTAAAACGTTCTTCCTACACCACGGCCCATTCCTACAACTTCGGTTATTACGGCGAACAAATCTTCTCGTTCTGGAAGGACCGCATCATCGCCTCGGGCGGCCTGCGTCGCGATCACGACCACAGCGAAACCCAGAATCTCGTGACGAACACGCGGTCAGCCTTCAGCGATACCACGCTCAATTCCTACCGCTACGGCGTCACGGTAAAAGTCATGCCGAAGCTCGCGGTCTACGCCGTGCGCAGCGTGCAAACGGATCCGACGCGCACCATTCAGCGCTACAACGGCCTCCTGCCCGGCGATCCGCGCAACAGCGAATTTTTCACGGTCAATCCGCTCACGAATCTGAAGGAAATCGGCATCAAGACGGACTTGTTCAATGGGCGCGTCACCGCCGCCGCCGCCTACTGGCAAATGACCAAGGAAGGCAGTGTGCAGAACATCCTGACCAATGGCACGTCCATGGGCCAGCCTGTGACCTTCGGCACGCAGACCGTGATTCAAGGCGCCCAATCGAAGGGCTACGAAATCAGTTTTTTCGGCAACGTGACGGACCGGCTCAGCATCGTGGCGAATTTCGCCGACATGGAAACGAGCCAGCAGAACACGGCGTCGCAAAATCTGAACGACCGCATCCCGATCCGCTTCGCGCCAGATTGGAATTTGAACACCTTCGCGCGCTACAGTTTTCGCGACTCGCACAATCATGGTCTGCTTCTGAAAGCCGGCATTTCACTGATCGGCCCAGTTTGGACGCAGGTCACCGGCGTCGGTCTCACGCATGTCCCGCACGTGCAAAAAAGTTTGGACGCCGGCGCGGCGTATCGAATCGGCAACTACGACGTCGATTTCATGGTCACGAATTTGGGCAACGATCCGTTCCTGATCACGCGCGACCAGCCGCCGCGCACCTATCGTCTCAGCATCACCACGAACTTCTGAGGCCGTGCCGCGCGCTCTCCACTCATGGCCATGAACGCTCATCGTTTCTATTTTGCTGCGTCGTTCTTGTCGACGGTCGCGGCTCTCGCACCGGCGACATCGCGCGCAGCCGAGGCCAGCCGGCTCCAGCGAATCGCCTACAACAACCCAGGCTTGATCACCGATCTCGCCGTGGGCTTGTGGGCGACGCCGCTGCCGATGGACTACAACGGCGATGGGCTGATGGATCTGGTCGTGGTTTGCACGGATAAACCTTCCAACGGCACCTACGTTTTCGCCAACAGCGGGAGCATCGACCCGCAGACAAAATTGCCTGTGTTTCTACCCGCCGTGCGCATCGGCGACAGCGTTCCGTATCCACAAATCAGCTACAGCACGGGCAAACCCGTCGTCACATCGCTCAATCACGTCTATCCGGATTTTCTGAAAAGCGGTTTTGCCCATCCTGTGACTCTTCCCGCGCCGGAGAAAGTCGGACCGGAGGGAAAGACCCGCGCCGTGCAATGGCGGTTCGTGGACTACGATGGAGACGGCACACAAGACATCGTAGTCGGCGTGGACTTCTGGGCCGACTACGGCTGGGACAACGCCTATGACCCGCAGGGAAATTGGAAAAATGGCCCGCTGCACGGCTATGTTTATCTGCTGCACAATCGCGGCACAAACGAGTCGCCGGTTTACGAGGACGCGCGTCAACTTCGCGGGGCCAACGATTCGGCGATCGATGTTTTCGGGATGCCCTCGCCTTCGTTCGGCGATTTTCGTCGAAGCGGTAAACTCGACCTGATCTGCGGCGAGTTCACCGACGGCTTCACGTATTTCGAAAACATCGGCACGAGGGTCGAGCCGCGCTATGCCGCGGGCAAAAAACTCACGGCAGGCGGCAAGCCGCTGACGATGGATCTCTGCATGATCACGCCGGTGGCCTGTGACTTCAATGGCGACGGCATTCTCGATTTGGTCAGTGGCGACGAGGACGGCCGCGTGGCCTTCATCCAAGGGACGGGCGAAGTCGTCGATGGCGTTCCGGGATTTTTGCCCCCGCGCTATTTTCGGCAGCGGGCCGACGCGCTGAAATTCGGCGCGCTTTCCGCGCCGGCGGCGGCGGATTGGAACGGCGATGGCCTGGTGGATTTGATCGTGGGCGACAGCGCTGGATATATCGGATTCCTGCAGAATCTCGGCGGCACGCCGCGGCGTTGGGCGCCGCCGGTGTATTTGTCCGCGGGCGGTGAACTCATTCGCGAGCAGGCCGGACCGAATGGCTCGATCCAGGGACCGGCGGAAAGAAAATGGGGCTACACCAATGTCAGCGTGGCGGATTGGGACGGCGACGGCCGCCTCGATATTTTGTCGAACGGAATTTGGGGAAAAGTGATTTGGTATCGCAATGTCGGCTCGAAGACCGCGCCACGTCTCGCCGCGGGACAACCGATCATCGTCGAACACGTCGGCGAGAATCCGCACCCCAAATGGAATTGGTGGCGCCCGAAAGGATCGGAGTTGGTCACGCAATGGCGCACGACTCCTTGCGCGATCGATTGGGACCAGGATGGCTTGGTCGATCTGGTGATGCTCGACAGCGAAGGCTATCTCGCCTTGTACCATCGAAAAAAGGCGTCCGATGGGACGTTGATTTTGCAGGCGCCCGAGCGCGTGTTCCGGGGCGAAGGCGTTTCCGATTTCGACAGTGTCGGCCAGCCCGTGAACCACGAGTCGGGTCCGTTGCGCCTCAATGCGAAGGAAGCCGGCGCGAGTGGACGGCGCACGTTTTGTTTCACCGACTGGGATGGCGACGGGACGCTCGATCTGCTGGTCAACAGCAAGCCCAACATCAATTTCCTCCGCGGGCTGGGTCGTGATCAGGAAGGCCATTGGCGCTTCAAGGACGAAGGTCCGCTCGATGGCAAAGTCCTCGCAGGGCACTCGACGACGCCGACCCTGTTGACCGATGCCGCTTCGGGTTCGAGCGAGCTCATCATCGGAGCGGAAGACGGATTTTTTTATTCCTTATCACGTCCGAACGCGAAGTGACTTCGCGTCTCGGTCTCTCTTCAAAACTTCAAAGACTTACTGCCTTGTCTTCACCTGCTTTTCCGCGCGGAGGAATTTTTCCCGCTCTCTGGACTCCGGTCGATGCCGCCGGTGCATTGATCGAATCCGCCATGGCTCAGCACATCGGCTGGTTGCGCCAGCGCGGCGTCGCCGGGATCGTGGCGCTCGGCAGCACGGGCGAGTTTCCCCGATTTTCGGTGGAGCAGCGCAAGGCGATTGTGCGCGCTGTCATTCGTCACGCGGACGGCTTGCCGGTCGTGGTCAATGTGTCGGACATCCAGTTCGAACATGCTGCGGCGCTGGCGCGATTCGCGGCGGAAGAAGGAGCGGCCGGTATCGCGATCATGCCGCCCTGGTTTTATCCGGTTTCGCAAGCGGACCTTCTGGAGTTTTTCCTTCGCGTGGCTGCGGCGACGTCGTTGCCGGTATTGCTTTATAATTTCCCGGAGCTGGCCGGAACGCGCATCGATCTCGAGACGGTGGAGGCATTCGCTGAGCGCGCGCCGATGCACGGCATCAAGCAAAGTGGGGGCGAGTTCGGGTATCACGAGGCGTTGATCGAACTCGGACGCAAAAAGAACTACGTCGTATTTTCCGGAGCGGATACGCGGCTCGCGGAAGTGTTTGGCCTCGGCGCCGCGGGCTGCATTGGCGGGATGGTCAACTTCGTTCCGGAGATGATGGTCGAGATCTATAAACTTTGTCAGCGAGGTCGCCAAGTGGAGGCGCGTCCCTTGACTGATCGTATGAAAGAAGCCGGCGCGATTATCGATCAGTTGACCTTTCCGCTCAACGTGGCGGCGGGAATGGAGGCGAGAGGGTTGACCCCGGGAAGTCCGAAAACGGTTGTCTCCGCGGCGTCCGCCATCACGTACCAAAAGATCGTCGCTCAACTTCGCGCGAAATGGACGGAGTGGAATTTGGAGCCGGCGGACTTGGTCGCGGAGGGAGGTCGAAATGCCAGTTGAAACGCGCCGGCGGCCGGGCGGTCGCTACAAGTGGGCCGTCGTGGGGATGCTGTGGTTCGTCTGCTTTTTCAATTACGCGGACCGGCAGGCGATCTTTTCGATTTTTCCAAAACTGAAGGACGAGTTTGGGTTCGACGTGGTGGAGCTTGGATTGATCGGCTCCGCGTTCATGTGGGTCTACGCGGCGGGTGCGCCGTTCGCGGGATTCGTGGGTGATCGCGTCGCGCGCAAGCATCTCATTCTGGGAGGCTGTTTGTTTTGGAGCGCGATCACGGTGATGACGGGATGGTGTTCCAAGCTCTGGCATTTCGTGACGGTGCGGGCGCTGGAGGGATGTGGAGAGACGTTTTATTTCCCGGCGTCGATGTCGCTGGTGAGCGATTATCATGGGCGGGCTACGCGGTCCCGCGCGCTGTCGTTTCACCAATCCAGCGTGTACGTCGGCACGATCATCGGGAGCTGGGCGGGAGCTTGGTTTGCCGAGACGATGGGCTGGCGCGTGGGCTTTTATTTCTTTGGCGGAGCCGGCGTGGTGCTGGCGCTCGTGCTGTATGTTTTCCTGCGTGAGCCGGTGCGCGGGCAGGCGGAAGCGGAGGAGCTTCGCGAGACCGTGGCGACTGTCGACGCGGCCACGGCTAAACCGCTCGGCGTGCGTGAGACGCTGGCGATTATTTTCCGAAATCCGACGGCACTGCTGCTGATGGCGGGATTTCTTGGGGCGAATTTCGTGGCGACGATTTTCCTGACGTGGACGCCGACCTTTCTAGTGGAGAAATTTGGGTTTCGCCTCACGTCCGCGGGACTTTCGGGAAGTGTATTCATTCACCTCGCGAGCGCGTTCAGCGCACCGTTGGGCGGGATTCTGGCGGATCGTTTGGTGAAACGTTATCTCGGCGGGCGCATTCTGGTGCAGGCGGCCGGTCTGCTGCTCGGAGCCACCTTTGTCGCGTTGGTCGGGCTGACGCACAGCGTGAGCACACTGCTTTGGTCGATGACGTTTTTCGGCATCTGCAAGGGGCTCTACGACTCGAATATCTGGGCCTCGTTGTACGACGTCGTGCCGCCGCGGGCACGGAGCACGGCGGTCGGAATCGTGAACACCGTCGGCTGGGGCGGTGGCGCACTTGGGCCGTTAGCGGTGGGGTTCGCGACGAAGTACGGACGGCATGCCTCGACGATCGAGAACATGAGCGAAGCGATTGCCTTCGGCGCGATCATCTACGTGGTGGGCGCCGCCGTGCTGGCGATCGCGGCGTTGCTGACGATCAAGCGGGATGCGGTGTGAGGGGGTGTGTTGCGGAGGGACGGCTGTGGAGGGAAGGGTGAAGTGAGGTGTGGAAGCGTCCGCGTTTTCCAAACGCGGACGCGCCGGTTCGTGGAGCGCAGGCCTCCGGCCTGCTTTTCGATAAGTCCGCCGCTTCGCGGCGCCGAACAATGCCGGCGAGGACGCCAGCGCTCC
>DASTWZ010000028.1:0-34254 GCA_035765635.1 Opitutaceae bacterium | reverse complement strand
CGTCAAACTGCAGAAGGTCGCCTCTTGCATCCACCGCGAAACTCTTCGCGACTGGGGCTACGCTTCAAACAAAGCTTGGATCGAAGAAAAACTCACTGTCCTGCTCGATCCGACTTGATAAACCACATGCCAGCCTCTTTGCGGCTAAAAAACTCACCGTCGCTAAACCCTGCGCCTTTGGTTGTGACTTCGCCGCGCTATGCCTCTTCGCGGCTAAAATTTCCGTGCCCTCCGTGAATTCCGTGGGAAATAACTTTCTGAATTCGTGTTCTTCGTGTGATTCGTGGGAAAAAGATCCGTCATGTCACGTCTCCGCCTGCTGGTCGGTTTTCTGAGTATCGTTCTCTTGCTGGCCGCCATCGGCGCCGCGCTCTTCTACTCGCGCATGAAAGCCAGCCTGCCGGTGCTCGACGGCACCGTTTCGACGCCAGCGCTATCCGCCGAAATCAAGATCGAGCGCGATCATCTCGGCGTGCCAACGATCACCGCGAAGAACCGTCTCGATGCCGCGGTGGGACTCGGTTTTCTCCACGGTCAGGAGCGGTTTTTCCAAATGGATCTCGCGCGTCGCCGCGCTGCGGGCGAGCTGAGCGCGTTGTTCGGCAAGAAAGCGATCAATGCCGACAAACGCGTGCGAATGCACGCCTTTCGCCCCCTCGCGCAACAAGTCCTGGCCAGCCTGCCGAAGGAGCAAACGACTCTGCTCGAAGCTTATGCCTCCGGGGTGAATCAGGGCCTGCAGTCGCTCAAGTCTCCAGGTTTTGAATACATGGTGCTGCGCGCCAAACCGCAGCCGTGGAAGCCGGAAGACTCCATCCTCATGATCTACGCGATGACGCTCGATCTGCAGGAGGACCGGGCCAACTACGAACAATCGCTCGCCTGCGTGCGCGATGTGCTCGGCTCCGCTGCTGTCGGATATTTCGCGCCCTTGATTGGACCGGACGACGCCGCGATCGACGGCTCGCTCGCGCCGCTTTCGCCCATGCCCACGGCGCGCCAGATCAATCTGCGCGCGTTGCCCGCGCACCCTCAACACGACGAGGCGCTGCTCGAAAAATTGCGCGACGACACGGTTCTCCCCGGCTCCAACAGCTTCGCGCTGTCCGGCGAGCGCACCGCCAACCATGGCGCACTCCTGGCGAACGACATGCATCTCACGCTGCGCCTGCCGAACATCTGGTACCGTGCCTCGCTCGTGTTTCCCGACGCTGTATCAGGAGAACAACTACGCGTGGTCGGCGTGACGCTGCCGGGCACACCGCTCGTCGTCGCGGGCAGCAACGGCCACGTCGCCTGGGGCTTCACCAATTCCGACACCGATTCCAGCGATCTTGTCGTGATCGATCCGTCTTCGATCGATCCGAGCGTGTACATGCGCGGAAAGGATTTGCTCACGATTGAAAAGCGGCGGGACACCATCGAGGTGAAGGGCGATGACCCGGTCACGGTCGAGTACGAATGGACTGTCTTTGGACCCGTCGTCGGCCAAAACGCCCAAGGCCGGCGACTCGCGATGAAATGGACGATGGATGACCCGCAAGCGGCCAATTACGCGCTGGTCGACATGGAGTCCGCGAAGACGCTGGAGGACGCCATCGCCGTCGCGCACCGCTCCGGCATTCCCGCGCAAAACATCGTGCTCGCCGATCAAACCGGCAGAATCGCCTGGACGATCTGCGGCAAGCTTCCGAAGCGCGTGGGCTTCGATGGACGCCTGCCCACCACGTGGACCTACGGAGACCGCCGTTGGGAAGGCTTCTTGTCCGAAGCGGAAATACCCGTGGTGATCGCACCGTCCAGCGGTCAGCTCTGGACCGCCAACAACCGCGTGATCGATCGGGAGGATCTCATTCGGCTGGGCGACGGCGGTTATGAGCGGCCGCAACGCGCGGCGCGTATCCGAGATTTACTTACACCGCTGCAGAATGCGAAACCTCGGGATCTGCTCAACATCCAGCTCGATACCGGCGCGCCGTACTTGAACCGCTGGCACGAATTGCTCGGCAAGATTCTCGACGAAAAAGCCGTGGCGGAAAAAAGTGAGCGCGGAAAAATGAAACAGGCCCTGCAGCCCTGGGCGGCCCGGGCGGATGCCGACTCGGTCAGCTACCGGCTCGTCAGACGCTTCCGCCAGCACGTGGTGGAACGCGTTTTCCCGAGCCTGTTCGAACGCTGCATCGATGTGTATACGGATTTCAGCTACAGACGTTTTCACATCGAGGAAGCGCTCTGGGACATGGTGCAGAAGCAACCCGCTCATCTGCTCGCGGCGGATTACAACTCCTGGAACGACCTGCTCCTCGCGGCGGTCGACGATGTTTTGGACGAATTGAAACGGGATCACCTGCCGATCGAACGTGCGAATTGGGGAAGGTTGAACACCGCGCGGATCATGCATCCCTTGGGTCGCGTGAATGGACTGATCGGCAAATGGCTTTCCATGCCGGAGGACATGCTTTCCGGCGATTACGACACCCCGCGCGTGCAAGCGCCGGACGATGGCGCATCGGAGCGCTTGGTCGTTTCACCCGGCCACGAAGACGAGGGGATCTTTGAAATGCCCGGCGGCCAGAGCGGTCATCCGCTCTCGCCCTATTTTTCCGCGGGCCACGAGGCGTGGGTGCGCGGCGAGCCGACGCCCTTCCTGCCCGGAAAAACCGAACACACGCTCGTGCTGACGCCGGCTGAAGCGTCGACGCGCTGATTTTTTTTGCGGCAAAAAAATTCCGGGTGTTCTTGTTTGCCGTTGAGGCGCTCCACGGTGGGCACCTTTCTCTCCACACCACCCCATGAAGAAAAAAGCGAAGACTTACACCGTATACTTCGCCAGTGAGCTGTTCAGCGCCAAGCACCTGATTGGCAACGCGTATTTGGCAGAAGCGATTTTCGAAAAATCGCACGGCCGATTTTTGTGCGTGCTGCCGCAAAATCTGGAGCAGCGCATGACGACCGCACAGACGATCCGCGACAACGATCTGCGGACGCTGCTCGAGTGCGACCTCGGACTCTTCAACTACGATGGCACGGAGCTCGATTCCGGCACCGTCGTGGAATTCATGTTCGCGAAATTCGCCGACATTCCCGCGGTGATTTTGCGCAGCGATTTTCGTTCGGGAGGCGATCAGCGCGGTGATCCATGGAATCTGATGACCAGCTTTTATCCGCGCACGACGAACGTGATTCTGGACAGCCTCGGCACCTACAAAGGCGCGATCAAACGCCGTCGCGCCGCCCTGCCGAGCGACGAAGTGATGCGCCTCGCCGGGCAGCACAGCACGGCGGACGCGCAGACGATGTGCGACCAAATCGCGCAAGCCTGCGTGCGTGCTCTCGATCGCGTGTTGCTCATGCCGCCGGTCATGCCGAAGCACCTGCGCGAGGAAGTCTACAACTGGCTCGCGATCATGCCGGGCCTGCGCGGAAAAGAAAAAGCGCTGCGCAAGGATCTCGAGCGCGTCCTCGAGCAGAAGGTCGAACGCGACCTGCTGTAATCGCCGCGCGCGTGGGCGGCCGCCGCCCCGAATCGAGGCGCCGGTATCGGGTTGCGGGGTGGTCGGAATTCTAGCAACACCGTGCGCATGAAACTTTGGATTCCAGTCGCGCTGTTGGCCGTATGCCTTGCTGGTTGCGAGAGCACGGAAGGGCTCCAAGCGATCAACCCGGTAACCAACGAGGTTCACTTCACGGGTGACTACTACAAGTTGAGCGATGTCGATCAGGCGCCGACGCTGATCGATCAAGTTCCGCCGGAGTATCCGAGCATTCTACAAAAGGGCGGAGTCGAAGGAAAAGTTCAGCTGCAGATCATCGTCGACCCGAAAGGTGTGCCGCAGCAGGTCCAGGTCTCCGAGGCGACGCACACGCTCTTCGTGCAACCCGCGATCGATGCCGTGCGCCACTGGCGCTACCGCCCCGGCCTGAAAGGCGGCCAACCCGTCGCCACGCAGATCCCCGTAACGATGTCCTTCCAGCGCGACCGCTCCCTCGAACCAGAATCGACCCGCTGAGCCGCGAAGAAGTTTGGGCGGAAATTTTTTAGCCGCAAAGAGGCTCAAGAAGCGCAAAGAGGATTTTTGGTGGGCGACGTTGTTCGCAGTTACTGTTCCAGAAACGCGGTTGGGGATTAATTGGTTTGTAGCTCCAAACCAAAATACCAGACCGCTTTCAGGTGAAGGATGTCTGAGTCGGCCCGAATGGAAAAAATCCTCTTTGCGCTTCTTGAGCCTCTTTGCGGCCAAAAAAAAGCCGAGGCCCGCGAGCCTCGGCTTAAAATCACGACTGACTTAGATCTTCGCGGCTTACTTCCAGTTCAACACCAGACGCGTGAAGTACGTCGTATCCATTTTCTTCACACCTTGCGGCGGCTGGCTGTTGTAGTCATTCGACACACCCAGGCGCAGCTTCCAGGCGGGATTCGCCATCGGAATTTCGAAAAACGATTCGTGCTGCAGACGGTAGTTCGCGAAATCCTCGAACGTCGGCACGATGCTCAAACGATTCACGAGCGACCAGCGATCGGTTTCGAAGGTGTGCGCCAAGCCCAGATCGAGACCGGGCGAACTGATGTCCTCCGTCGCGGGGTCTTTGTATCCTTCATAGCGATACGCCAAACCGGCGCGAACCGTCAGCGTGTGCTTCGGCTTCTTGATCAGATCGTAACCGATACCAGCGGCCGCGGTGTTGTAGAGATTGATATCCTTGATCCGGTCGAAGCCGCCTTCATCGCGCACGTACCAGGAGAGTTTGCCCGAGAAATTGTTTTGATAATCGACGCCGGCCTTGAACTGGTCCGCGGATTTTTCTCCGTCGGTGATCTGGCGATCGTAGCCCGTGTAAAATTGCAGCGTGTCCTGCGCGGTCTTCATCGTAGCGCGCGCACTGAACGACGTGCCGAGCGCGCTGCTATTGCCCGCCTTACCGGTCACATCGGCGGCGACTTCGTATTGCCATGAACGCTGCAGCGCAGCCACGGCCGGGTCGATGCCGCCCGCAGCCCAGGTCGCGGCGACTTTCGCCACCTGCGTTGTGAGCGTGCCGTCCTTGCCGGTGATCGTGAGACCGCCATCTCCCGTGCCGCCCAACGTGCCGGCCAGAACCGTGCCGCTGGCGAGGCGAACACTGACTTCGCCATCGGTGGTCACCTTGATGACCTCCGATTGTTTGACCTTGAGGTCGCCAGCGTAGTCGGTGCTCAAAAAGACGGACTCGCCGTCGATTTTCGTCACTTTGCCTACCAGGTGCGTGCCGTTTTTGAGATCCACATTATCGGCCAGCGCGACGCTCGCGAGCATCGCCGCGATCAATGCGGAAGAGAAGTAGTGATGCGACTTCATCCGCCCGAGCTAACTTTCGCTCGCGCTCTGTCAACGCTGCTAAATGCCGGTAATCAGCGATAGAGAAATCTTCACGCGCTGGACAACCAACGGCCGCGGGGGTTTTCTGCCCCGAATGTCCACGTCCGTGCAACGTCCGTCACTTCAGGTCGCTGATCGCTGGAAAGACTACCAGCTCCTGGACACGGGTTCCGGCATGAAACAGGAAAAGTGGGGCCCTTACACTTTGGTGCGCCCCGATCCGCAGATTATCTGGCCGCGCCGCGGCGGAGATCGCTGGGAAAACTGGGATGGCTTCTATCATCGCAGCGACGCCGGCGGCGGAAAATGGGAATTTCGCAAGCCGCTGCCGGAGTATTGGAAAATCCAATACGGCGCGCTCACTTTCAAAATCCATCCGACATCGTTCAAGCACACGGGGCTGTTTCCCGAACAAGCGGTGAACTGGGATTGGTTTTCGGAAAAAATCCGCGTGGCGAAGCAAGGCGGTCGCGAGGTCAGCGTCCTGAATCTCTTCGGCTACACGGGTGCGGCGACGTGCGCCGCCGCCGCCGCCGGCGCGAACGTGTGTCACGTCGATGCCGCGGAAGGCATGGTGAAATGGTGCCGCGAAAACGCCGCGCTCTCCGGGCTGACCCACGCGCCGATTCGTTTCATCACGGATGACTGCCTGAAATTCGTGCGCCGCGAGATCAAGCGCGGCCGGCTTTATGATGCGATCATCATGGACCCGCCGACGTATGGCCGCGGCAGCTCAGGCGAGATGTGGCGATTGGAGGATCATCTCTGGGAGTTGCTCCTCGAGTGCAAACGCGTGCTGAACGATCGCCCTCTGTTCTTTTTGATCAACGCCTACACCGCCCGCCTCTCGCCGACCGTGGTGGTCAACCTCCTCAGCGAACTCATGCACGGGGCCGCGGGAAACATCACCGGAGGCGAAGTCGGCCTCCGCGTCCAACGCGACGAAAAAGTTCTCCCCTGCGGCATCTATGGTCGATGGGAAAGCTGACGTTTGTTCGATCCCTTTTTTGCCACAAGGAGGCTCAAGGAGGACGCAAAGAAAATTTTTGTTGTTCCAGGAATCGCTCGGACAGTCGACGCGTCTGATTCAACGGTGAAGCGTTTGGAGTTCCAACCCCACTCAGTTTGAATCGGAAGTCTTCCTTCAAAACTATTCCACTGAACTCGCGCTGCTTGCCCGAGCGATTAGCGAAACCCAAAATCCTTTTTGCGTCATCCTTGTGCCTCTTCGCGGCTAAAAAAATCACACCGTCGCCATGTCTAGTCCCCTCGCTACTGCTTACTTCGATCGCTCCAACGAGCTGCTTCAACTCGCTTGGAAAAACAATGCGGAGACGCTCGCCAAACTCGTGCCGATTGTCGGCCAGAGCGTCGCGAACGGCGGCGTGATTCACACGTTCGGCAGCGGCCACAGCGAATTGATCTCTCGCGAAATCATCGGACGCGCCGGCGGCCTTGTATGCGTTTCGGGGATACAGGATCCGACGAACGGCTTCATCGAAAATCTCGTCGGCTACGGGACGAAGCTGGTCGAACGCTACGATCGCCAGCACGAACTCCGCCACGGCGAAATCATCATCGTCATCTCGAACTCCGGCAAAAACAGTTCGCCAATCGAGGTCGCACTTTACGCGAAAGAAAAAGGCCTGACCGTCGTCACGCTCTCCTGCCTTTCGATGTCGCGCGCCATCAAATCCCAGCATCCCAGCGGCAAGCGTCTCTTCGAATGCAGCGACTATTCGCTCGATAATGGCGGCGTCGCCGGAGATGCAATCGTCGACACCGGCGGTGGTGCGATGGCCGGCCCCACCTCGACGCTGATCGGCTGCTCCGTCTTGAATTGGCTGATGCTCGGTACCATCGAGTGGCTGACTTCTAACGGCCATCCTGCGCCACTGCTCAAGAGCCAAAATTTGCCCGGCGCGATCGAGTTCAACCGCACGCTCGGCGCAAAATACAAGGGCCGCTTGAGCCGGCAGCTGGCTTAAGAAATGGACGCTTCCACCGAAAGCGGCGGGCGCGACTGTGCTGCGTTCGCCCTCGAGAGAACGTCGTCGAACACGTCGAGCAGACGTTTCCGCAACGGCTGTCCTCTCTCGGCAAACTGTCTCTGATAAGCGACGTATTCATCGCGGCCCTCACGCGTCTCGATCGGTATCGGCGAGTAACCGAACGCCGTTAAATCATAGGGGCTCGCACGCATATCGATTCCTCGAATTTCAGCCGCGAGCTCGAAACAGTCCGCCACAAGTTCGCTCGGCACGAAGGGCGCGAGTTTGGAACTCCACTTGTAGAGATCCATATTCACGTGCAGGCATCCGCGCTGCTCGTTGTTCGCCGAGTCTTCACGCCGAAGCGGTTTTGAATTTCGCTCCAACGCCTCGGACGTGAAGTGACGAAAGGCGTCGAAGTGAGAGCAACAAAGCGTGTTTGCCTCCAGGACCTGCGAGATTTCGGCGACACTCAAACGAAGCGGGACCGTGTGCCGGATATCATCGGGCCGAGCCTGGTAAAGCATGGCCCATTCGTGAAAGCCGAAGCAGCCGAATTGGGGCGTCCGCGAAAACGTGACGCGGAGCAGATTTCGCATCCAACGGATGCCCTCCAGCCGCGCCGCCGGCAAAAGCGCCGGATCCGCGAAAACGCCGCGGCGATCGGAGGAAAAGAATTTTCTGGCCAGGAAGGACTCTGCACCGGACCCCGCCAAAACGGCTGCGACGCCCGGCGACCAAAGCCTGAGTTGAGAGGGCTTGAACGAGTAATACGTGAAAAGGAAATCCATCACCGGATGCTTTTCGCTTATCCGCGCCCGGGCCGCGTGAGGCAGAAGCCATTTGTCGACGCGCTCCTCGTGCCGGGCGCGCCTGGCGCTCCACTCTTGTTCCGTTAAAACGCTATCGATCGAACTCACAGGCAACAACGAAAGGCACAGCGCGGCGGAGCCGCAACCAAACCAATTTTCCCACGAATCACACGAAGCACACCAAACGACCAAACTATTTTCCCACGGAATACACGGAGGGCACGGAAACAAAAAAACCTTCAGTGTTTTCCGTGTTTTCCGTTCGGAAGATGTTTTGAACTCGTGTGCTTCGTGTGCTTCGTGGGGAAAATAGAGATTCCTGGCTCGGGAGCGGTCTGGTTTTTTGGTTTGGAGTTACAAACCAATACCCAACCGAATTGTGGAGGAGCCGTTACGAGCGACGTCGCAACTCCGAATTCCTCTTTGCGCTTTTTGAGCGTTTTTGCGGCTACAGTATTTTTGAAATCGCTCTAAATCACCTCAAACGAGTGCGCCGAGAGTGGGAAAATCGGCCGGCCCAGGCGCTTCGAGCTGATGTCTTCGAGCTGCAAGCTCACGAGCGGGTTGTGCGTCACGAAGCGCAGGAAATCGGCCTTGCTGATCATCAGGCATCGGGTCGCTTCGCGCGCGACCACGTCAGACATCGCCGAGCTGTTTTGCAGGATGCTCACTTCGCCGAAAAACGCCCCGGGCTTCAGATTCGTGCGGAAGTGTTTGCGGCGTTTCACCGCGACATGCCCTTCATAAACCAAATAAAACTGCTGCGTGTCCTGTTTTTCGGAGACGATCAGTTCGCCTTCGTGAAACACCACGATCGAGGACAATTGCGCGAAACGGGCGATGGCCTGCGGATGCCAGCTGTGGCAAAACGAGACGCCGCGCAGAAACGGCACTTTTTGCGCAAGATCGTTCACCAGCGGCGCGCCAAGCTGACGAAGCACGCGATTTTCGAACTCCATCAACGGGATCATCAACGCCACCACCGGCGTCGCCGTGCGGATGCGCGCATGCTGCCGCTCCGCATCGAGCAACGCATGCGCCCCAAAAATATCGCCCTCCAGCAACGTCAGCGCTTTCTCCGCGCGACCAGCCTTGGTCCGCCGATAAACGACAACGCGGCCCGATAAGATGATGCCGACCGTGTCGCGTTTATCCTGAAAATCCTGCAGCGTCTTGTAGCTCTTGAAGACGCGCACTTCACCTGACTGACGGAGTTCATCGCGCTCCACCGGCGAGATGCGGCGAAACAGAAGCGACTCGGCCAGCGTGCGTGAAATGTGCTCCTCGGACGCCGGCTCCTTCGTGTTGATCCGCCAGCGCCCCCACTTCGTCACCATCCGCGTTCCGCCATTCGCCGTGCGCGTCCAAAAAAAGCGCGTCATCGGCAGACCGACATACGCCAGCAGAATCGCGCCGGCGAAAATGCCGAACACCAGGCCGACCTCCCGCCAATAGCCGACGTTACCGAAAAGATCGCGCACGTCCTGATGCGCCGCGCGCAGTCCGATGAAAATCACGAGCAAGATCCAGATCAGCCCCCAGGCCAGCCGGCACAGAAGGTAGCCCCAGGACAAACGCGAAAGGCTGATCTTCACCCGCACCCGCCAGCGGCGGTTCAGGCTGAAGACAAAATTCTTCTGCGTATCGAGCACGAGACCGCGACACACGGTCGAGATCAGCTCGGGGATGCAGCCATTCGCAATCGGCCGCAGCATCACGATCACGCCAAGCACGTGAAACAACCCGAACTCCGGGCGATAATACCAAAGCGCCGCCGCTGTCGCGATCACCGGAAATAGCCGCGCGCACCAAATCCCCGCCTGGGTCAAACGGCTCGTCATGCACGCGTCGTCCAAACCCACCGCGAAATACGGCGCCGGTCGGAGCAGACGCAGCTTCGGTTCATAAATTTCCCCGCCGCCCGCGCGCAGCACGCTCGCGGCCATGGCCTGCCCGAGGCTCAGGCCGAGGCAAAGCAGCGCCCAACCAATCAAAAGCGAAGTCACCCAATCGCTGAGCGAGCCCGTCGGCCGGGGAAACGGCTGAGTCGCCAGCAACGCGATCGCTGCTCCCAGCGAAAACGCCGTCAGCACAATCGGAACCCAGGGCGTGAGCGAGATCGGCCAGGCCGCGACCCGCGAACGAGGTTCGCCTTCGCGCGAAATTTCCAGGATGCCCGCGTGAAACGCCTTGAGAATCAGTTCGTAAAACTCACGCAGCGGCAGACAGGTGCGGTTCAAAATAACCGCGCGCAACACGTCCGGCACATTGGCCGGGTTCGCGAAATTTCTGAGCAGATTCCACTGCTCGGCAGAGACCGTCAGGTACTTCCGGGCGGGAACATTCTTGATGACAAAGACGTTCCCCGGAGCGTCAGCTCGCTGAAGATCAGGGTTTAGTCGGAGCGTTTGCGCCGTGAGAACGAGCTGCTCGTCCATGAGTAGGGTGCGCTAATCACAACCACACGTTTCGATATGCGAAAGCTCAAAACGCGGTAGGGTTAGCTCCTTATTCTTTGGTCGAACTCGAACCGCCGGGGCCGATGAGATCGATGACAGCTGCTTCGAGATCGGGCAGACGATAGGGCTTCATCAGATAACGCATCCGCGCGTTGCCGGGAGCCCAGAGATCCTCTTCGAGCACGTGGCCGCTCAACAACAGGATCGGCAAGTCCGCGTCTTCCTTGTGCAGGCGGTTCGCCAGCGCGAGGCCATCGAGCTTCGGCATGAGCACATCCGTGATGACCAAGCCGATTCGCTCCTGATTTTCGTAGAAGAGCTCTAGGGCTTTCTGCCCATCCGCGGCGTCGATCATTTCATATCCGGCCGGCTCCAGAGCCTGGCGTGCGATCGAGCGCACATCGGGCTCGTCGTCGACAAACAAAATGACGCCGGGCTTGTAGCCAGCCTGGCCGGGACGAAGGCGGGGCGCAGAGGAACCGAAGAGTTTCTTGATGGCAGAAATCATAGGAATCTGGGGCGAAGAAAATCGGCTCCAGAGTTACGCGTAATTCGGCACCCACAAAGGAAAATGTGCGGCCGTGCGCGACGGAAACGGCTCAGAAAGCCTTTTTGCCTAAAAATTTACGCGTCATGGGGTCAGCCCCCAATGTAGCTCATCTCGATTTTCTCACGGGCCTGGCCCTGCGCGGCTCGCTCCGCGCGTTCATCCGAATAACGGTCTTCGCGCTTCGCCCAGACACGTCCAAGATAGTTCGCCAGCTCTGTATCCGAAGCGCCACTACGCAGGGCCGCCCGCAAATCCCAGCCGACCGAAGCGAAGAGGCAGGTGAAAAGTTTCCCGTCGGCGGACAGCCGCGCGCGATTGCAGTCCCGACAAAAGGGCTCGGTGATCGAACTGATCAAACCGATCTCGCCCGCGCCGTCGTCATAGCGGTAACGCGCCGCGACTTCGCCGCGATATTTCGGGCCAATCGCCGTCATCGGCCAACGCCGCCTGAGGCGATCCACGATCTCCTGAGCGGGCACGACTTCCTCGGTTTTCCAACCGTTGTGATTGCCCACGTCCATGAACTCGATGAAGCGCAGCGTGAGTTTTTTTTGGCGCGCCCATTCCGCGAGAGGCTCGATCTCCGCGTCGTTCATGCTGCGCTGCACGACCATGTTCAGCTTGACGGGCAAGCCCGCTGTAGTGGCGGCGTCGATACCGCGCAGCACGCGGTCCACGGAAAAGTTTTTCCCATTCATCCGCCCGAAGAGCGCAGGGTCCAGACTGTCGAGCGAGACGTTAACGCGATCCAATCCCGCGGCCTTCAACGCCGGCGCGAACTTCTCCAGGAGCCATCCGTTCGTCGTGAGCGCGACTTCTGGCAAACCGATTTCCTGCTTCGCCGCGCGGATCAGCTCGGGCAAATCCGGGCGCAACAGCGGTTCGCCGCCGGTCAGCCGCAGCTTTTCCACGCCATACGCCGCGAAGGCTCGAATCAGTCGCGTGAGCTCCTCTCGCGAGAGCAGTTGTTTCGCTTCGAGAAACGAATAGCTCGAATTGAAAATCTCCGCCGGCATGCAGTAGCCGCAACGAAAGTTGCAACGATCCGTCACCGAGACGCGGAGGTCGCGCAGAGGTCGGTCGTACAGATCGCGGATTTCAGCCATGAACCGAAAAGGAAATCCCACTCCGAGGATTTTTCCAATCGCGATGTGGCCCGCGAGCCACCGTCGCGAACAAAGGACAGACGAGGTGCCCACGAATCACACGAAACACACGAAGTGAAAAAATTTCCCACGGAACACACGGACTGCACGGAAGGTGCCCAAACTTCAGAATTTCGGATTCGGAAAATCTGTTCCGTATTTTCGGTGCGTTCCGTGGGAAAAGGCTCCGGCTGATCGGGTTTGGTGTGCTTCGTGTGATTCCTGGGCAAAAAGATTCCGCGAGCTTGTCTCCTTGCCCGCGGCTTTGGCGCTGGCATACCTCGACGCAGCTTCCATGCGCAACTACGAGTGCCCGAGCTGCGGAGCCCCGATAAAATTTGCGTCTGCCGCGACGGTCTTCGCCGTCTGCGAACACTGCCGTTCGATGGTCGTGCGCAGCGATGTTGAGCTCAAAGCCATCGGCACGATGGCGGAGCTGATCCCTGACATCACACCGCTGCAGCTCGGCACGACCGGGCGTTTCAATGATCAGAGTTTCACCCTGCTGGGCAAATTGCGCCTGAACTGGGGCGACGGCGCGTGGACCGAATGGTACGCGGAATTCGCCGGCGGAATACGCGGCTGGATCGCCGAAACCCAGGGCTTCTACGCGGTGAGCTTCGCCCGCGATCAGGAGGATTTCCCGCGAAAACTTCTCAACCTGAACGCGGGCCATACCGTGGCTTTCTCGCGGCGCCGCTGGAGAATCGTCGATCGCAAACGCGTCGTCGTCGCGGGCGCTGAAGGCGAATTGCCTTTCGTGGCCCAGCCGGGCGCTGAACGCTACAGCATCGATCTGGCTGGGCCGAACGGCGAGTTCGGCACGCTCGAGGAAAGCGGCGGCGAGGTCAGTTTCTACGAGGGCGCCTACGCGTTTGCGGCCGATCTCGATTTCAAAAATCTTCGTCCCGTCCCTGGCTGGAACGACCCGACATATCGCGAGCCCGTCCGCCGCGCGACGCGCACGGTCCGCTGCCCGCATTGCGCCGCGCAAGTCGAGGTGCGCCTTTCCGGACTCACCCTCGCCGTGGTTTGCGGCTCCTGCCAGAGCATCATCGATCCGGCGAACACCGACGTGCAGGTCATCCAGCGCGCCTCGCAGGTGAATCGCCAACTCGACCCTGTATTGCCTTTGGGGATACGCGGAAATTTCAACGGCGTGACCTTCGAAATCGTGGGCTACGTGCTGCGCGGCGACGAATGGGCGGACTGGTCGGAGTACCTGCTGTTCAACCCGTGGCACGGCTTCATCTGGCTCGTCACCTACAACGGCCACTGGTCGCTGATCTATCGCCTGCTCACGCCGCCGTACGCCGCGTCATCGAGCAAAATTTTGTATCAGGAACGCAAATACGCGCTGTTCGCCTCGGGCAAAAGCAAAGTCAAAGCCGTGCTCGGCGAATTCTACTGGCGGGTGCAGCGCGGCGAGGAAACCTTCGTTTCCGACTACATTTCTCCGCCCCACATCATTTCGAGCGAAACCTACACAGGCTACGACGAAGTCACCTGGTCCGCCGGCGAGTACCGCAAGCCGCAGGAAATCGCCGCCGCGTTTCAGCTCGAAAATCCGCTGCCGTCCCCGCGCGGAATTTATCTCAACCAACCGAATCCCTACGCGCGCAAATGGCCCGTGGTGCGCGCCGCCGGGATCCTGCTCCTAATCGCAGTCTGCTTTCTTCAAATTTATTTTCTGATCGCGCTGCCCAAGCGAAAGCTCCTCAGCGCAAATTTCTCCGCGCCGTTGCCCGCTGGCGTCGAGGAAGTCAGCACTCCCGTCTTCACGCTCGACGGCGTCTCGCAATCGGTGCACGCAACCATCGCCGCTCCGCTCCACAACAGTTGGATCGATTCCGAAATCGAGCTGGTCAATGCCGACAACGGACAAACCTCCACGGAACAGCTCGAGATTTCGTACGAAAGCGGACGAGATTCGGACGGACCTTGGACGGAGGGTTCTCCCATCGGCAGCGTCGATTTTCCCGCGGTGTCTCCCGGCCGCTATTTGCTGCGAATTTCTCCAGCGACGGACGCGAAGTTCGGGCCAATCCCTTTCAGCGTGACCGTCGAAACCGGCGGCATTTTTTGGACGAACTTCATTGTCTGCCTCCTGCCGATCCTGGCGTACCCGTTGTATGTATTTCTTCGATACATCGGCTTCGAACATACGCGTTGGAGCGACAGCGACTTTTCCTCATTCGCCAGCACGGCCGCCAACGACGACGACTAGAATAATGCCCTAATCCATGTTCTCCGTCTTTCGCTCTCCGCTCTATCTCCTGATCGCCTTGCTTTCCTGCGGCTATCTTGCCGTGGCGAATCAACGCGGTTGGTACATCTTCCAACCTTTCCACGTCGCCGCGACGCGCGCCATCACCGGGCCCGTCCGGCACAAATGATTTTATGAACTGGATGAACCTCCTCATCTCGGGCGTGTACGCGCTCAGCGGCCTCGTGATTTTCTGCGTTGGTTTCTGGATCATCGACCTGATCACTCCCTACAACCTCTGGAAAGAACTCGTGGAAAAGCGCAACACCGCCCTCGGCTTCGTCGTCGGCTGCGTCGCACTCGGGCTCTGCATCATCATCGCCGCGGCGATTCACGGTTGAGCGCGGCATGTCCGATCGCGGCGTAAAATTTCTCCTGCTGGCGTCCGTCTTCGCCGTCGCGACCTGCGGGCTGATCTACGAACTGATCTGCGGCACGCTCGCGAGTTATCTGCTCGGAGATTCCGTCACTCAGTTTTCCACGGTGATCGGCGTCTACCTGTTCGCGATGGGCATCGGCTCGTTCCTTTCCCGTTACGTTCAGGGCAACGTATTGCATTTGTTCATACGCCTGGAGTTTCTCATCGGGTTGATTGGTGGCAGCGCGGCGGCGCTGCTCTTCCTGCTCTTTGCCGAGGTGAGTTCGTTCCGCGTTCTGCTTTATGGCCTCATCGTGGTGGTCGGCACGCTGGTCGGTTTGGAGATTCCACTGATGCTGCGCATCCTCAAGGGGCGCCTCGAATTCAAGGACCTCGTCTCGAAAGTCTTCACCTTCGACTACATCGGCGCGCTCGCCGCTTCGCTGCTTTTCCCGCTCTTGCTCGTGCCTCACCTCGGTCTGGTGCGTTCGGGATTTTTGTTCGGCTTGATCAACGCGGCCGTCGGACTTTGCGCGGTGGAGTTGCTGCGCTCCGAACTCGGCGGCGTGGCCTACCTGCGCCTCTCGGGGTGGAGTTGCATTGCCCTGCTCCTCGCTGGCTTCGCGGGGTCGACGCGCATCATGGCCTGGTCCGAAAAATCGACGTATGTGGACGAAGTGATCTACGCACATTCCTCGCCTTACCAGCGCGTCGTGCTGACCCGTTCGCGGGAAGATTTGCGGCTCTATCTGAATGCCAATCTTCAATTCAGTTCGCGCGACGAGTATCGCTATCACGAAGCGCTGGTGCATGCCGGGCTGGCTCGGCTGCCTCGGGCGAAGCGCGTCCTGATCCTCGGCGGCGGGGACGGCCTCGCCGCGCGCGAGGTGCTGCGGTATCCACAAATTGAACACATCACGCTGGTCGACCTGGACGCGTCGGTGACGAAGCTTTTTTCGCAACAAGCCAGACTCGCGGAATTGAATGCCCATTCGCTCACCTCGCCAAAACTCGAGGTGATCAACGCCGATGCCTTCATCTGGCTGCGCGATCACCGCGAAGTGTTCGATTTCATCGTCGCCGATTTTCCGGACCCGTCGAACTTCAGCGTCGGCAAACTCTACACGACGGCGTTCTTCGACTTGGTTCGAGCGGCGCTGGCGCGCGACGGCGCCTTCGTCGTTCAGTGCACATCTCCGTACGTCGCGCGTCGCTCGTTCTGGTGCGTCGACGAAACGCTGCGCGCCGTCGGCTTTTTGACCCAGCCTTATCACGTGTACGTTCCTTCATTTGGCGAATGGGGCTACATTCTCGCCTCGCATCGGCCTTTGAGCGACGACTGGCATTTGCCGTCCAATCTTCGCTATCTGACGCCGCAGTCGGTTCGCGCGATGTTCGAATTTCCACCCGACATGGGACCGGTCCCGACCGAGATCAATCGTCTGAACAACCAGGCTCTCGTGCGCTACTTCGAAGAAGAATGGGCGCACTACGTTCACTGAAAATGAATCGCCGAGAATTCATTGTCGGAACATCAGCGCTCGGGGGCGCGGCTCTGCTCGGCGCCTGTAGTGCCAGCAGCACTACAATGGTCGCGGGTCGCATTCTCGGCGCTTCGGCAGCGGCGGGACATCGATTGCGCACCGGAAACATTCCGCCGGTGAGCGAGGAAATATCCTGCGAATCCGTGATTCTCGGCGGCGGCATTGCCGGCCTGGCCGCCGCCCGTCGGCTGAAGAAACACGCTGTATCGGATTTTCTAATACTGGAGCTGGAAGCGGAAGTCGGCGGGAACGCTCAGAGTGGAAAGAACGAGGTGAGCGCCTACCCGTGGGGCGCGCACTATCTGCCGATTCCGAGCGCGGAATCGGTCGAAGTGATTGAGTTGCTCGAGGAGCTGGGTCTGGTGATCGGCCGCAACGCGGACGGCGCGCCGCTCTATGATGAATACGCGTTGTGCTCGGATCCGATGGAGCGGCTTTTCGTGAACGGCGCCTGGCAGGAGGGATTGATCCCGCGGCTCGACGTTCCGCCGGAAGAGCTGAAGCAGATCGACGCGTTTCTCGCGCGCATGGATTTCTTTCGTTCGCAACGCGGAGCGGATGGCCGGCGCGCCTTCGTGCTGCCCATCGATCGCAGCTCACAGGACGAGAAATTTCTCTCGCTGGACCGCATCACGATGAGTGCGTTTCTGCAGCGCGAAGGCTTCACCGCGGAAGCGCTGCGTTGGTATGTGGATTACTGTTGTCGGGACGACTACGGCGCGGGCATCGAAGAAATTTCAGCGTGGGCCGGCATCCATTATTTTGCCGCGCGCAATGCCCGCGCCGGCAACGCCTCCAGTCATGCCGTGCTCACTTGGCCGGAGGGCAATGGCTGGCTCGTCGAGCGTTTGCGCCAGCCGGCGCGCGAGCAGATCCGCACGCGGAGTTTGGTTTGCCGCGTGGAAACCTCGGACACAGGCGTCGTCGTGGACTATCTCGATCTCGTGCGCGAGCGCACCATCCGCGTTCACGCGAAGGCCGCGATCTGCGCGCTGCCGCGGTTTGTCGCGGTGCATTTGATCCAAGGTCCAGAGGCCAAAAACGTCGGCTCGCGCGACCTCGTTTATTCCCCGTGGATGGTCGCCAACGTGACGGTGCGCGACTGGCCGCGGCAGCACGACGCGCCGCTTTCCTGGGACAATGTTTTCCGCCGGAGTCGTTCGCTCGGCTACGTTAACGCCACCCACCAAAACCTGAACAGCCATCTGATGGACACGGTGCTGACCTATTATCAGCCGCTCGACGAAGCCGCCCCGCCCGCCGCGCGCGAGGCCGCGCTGGCGCGAGATCATGCGAGCTGGACGAAACAGATTTTGCAGGACCTCGCTCTCGCGCACCCCACGCTTGCCCCACAGGTCGAGCGCATCGACATCTGGCTTTGGGGTCACGCGATGATTCGGCCGGTCCCCGGATTTATCTGGGGCGAAACACGACGCCGCATGCAGGCGCCGCTCGGCCGACTGACGTTCGCGCACTCGGACATGAGCGGCATTTCCGTTTTCGAAGAAGCCTACACGCGTGGCGTGAACGCGGCCGATGTAGTGCTGGCGCAACTACGAAGGAGCGGAGCATGAATCGCGCGGCGCTCGGCCATCACACGCTTTACGATTACCACGGCTGCGCGTCGGCGGCGTTGCGCGAGACGGAAAAATTGCGCGCCGCCATGCTCGCGGGCATCCGTGCCGCCGGCGGCACGATCGTCACCGACACGTTTCACACCTTCAGTCCGCACGGTGTGAGCGGAGTCGTGGTGATCGCGGAATCGCACGTGACGATTCACACCTGGCCCGAGCACAATTACGCCGCGGTGGATGTTTTCTCCTGCGGCGTGAAGTTGAAGCACGCCGTCATACGTGAAGCGATCCGAGCCGCGCTCCAGGCCGAGCGAGTGGAGGAAAAAACATTCCGCCGAGGCGAAGGAATCAGCCGCAAGCCGACATTCCTGGCGTAGGCTCAGGCGATTTGAAAAACTTTTTTTGGCCGCAAAGAGGCGTAGCGCGGCGAAGCCGCAACCAAAGATTACGCCCGCGGCGCGCTAAGGAAGAAGTAAGAATGCAGAATGAAGAATGTAAGCATGGCCAGCCTCAGTGGGTAGGGCGAGTGGTCCCTCGCGAGCCGCAACCGTGTGAACTAATCTCCGGGTTGAGCCACTCGTCAAAGCGGCTCGCGAGGGACCGTGTCTGATGTCGCCTTCGGCTCGGTACGCCCTACCTCGGAAGCCGGCATCCATTTGCAAAAAAATCCTCGCGGAATTGAGCGATTCAGCAGGACAGCAGTACAAAAAACGCAAAGAGAATTTTGCCTCTGCAACGTCGCTCGAAATTTCCGCTACAAGACGCGGTTTGGGTATTGGTTTGTAACTCCAAACCAAAATACCCGACCGCGGCTGCGCGACGAATGTCTGAGCCGCGGCGTTCTAAACAAGTCCTCTTTGCGTCCTGTCTGCGCCTTTTTGCGGCCAAAAAAAATGCGTCGAATCTCTAAGGACTTTCTTCGCGATTTTCGCGGCCGAACGACTGCGGTGTAGTGTATTTTGCACTACACGGGAAACGCCCGGCCGGGCCGCGGCCCTCACTCAGCCGGATGAGTGGCGAGGGTCTCGCGCCGCACACGGAGCGCGGCAGCGTCGACCCGATTACCGGCGCAGCTTTCCAGCGGCGTTTCGCGCGGGGAAATCCAACGAAAGCAATCCATGAAAATCCCAACCTATGACATCGCCGCGAGCCAACCGAGCCCGCGTCTGTTCTCATTGCTACCCCGATTCATCGTTCTCGCCGCGCTTGCTTCTCCTCTCGTTCTTCCGCGGCCCGCGCTTGCCACCAACATGACCCTGACGAAAGCGCTGCTCGACAGCGTCAACGGCGAGGTCGACTTTTCGAAGCCAACCATCGGCGCCGGGACTGAAGCGATCGCCAACGTGATCGCGCCGGGCGACACGCTCTTTGTCGTCGGCCACAATCGGGCGCGTCTCAAGATCCGCAATCTCGTCGGCCAGTCAGGCAGCGGACGTATCACGATTACGAATACAGCGGGCACTCAGCTCGTCCTCGAAAACACGGACGCAAATCCCAGCAACGCGCTTCAACTCGGCGGTTGCCAGCACGTCGTCCTCAAGGGCACGCCGTCGGCTGGCATCAGCTACGGCATCAAAGTGGCCGGCACCGGCACGCAATATGTCGTGAACGACAAGGGGGAAACCAAGGCAGTCAAGATGGTCGGCGTGCGAGTGGTGGACGACAAACGCGCGGACACAAACACGATCGTCGGACCCGTCGATATCGAAATCGCCTTCCTTGAAATCGCTCATGCGACTTTCGCCGGGATCCAAGCCAAAGCGGAGAACACACCCTCGCAGGCCAACTACGTGATGGATGGTTTGTTCATTCACGATAATTCGATCCATGACACCGGTGGCGAGGGGATGTACCTCGGCTGGACTTCCGACGGCCATCACGACAACGCCAACATCGAGGTGAGCCACAATGTGCTCACGAATATCGGCTGGGATGCGATCCAAGTGAACCGTTGCACCAGCCACGGCTCCGTTCACCACAACACGATCATCGGCTATGGTGTGCACAGCGACACCGCGCCGGCGGACGTGAGCAATCCGAATTATTATCAGAACGACGGCATCACCGGCTCGAAGAACGAACTCGATATCTACAACAATTGGGTCGAATCCACCGGCAACCTCGCCGGCGCTCCAGTTTTCCAGAAAGTCTACCGCGATCTTTACGTCTACAACAACGTGCTGATCGGCCGCGGCGTCTCAGGCGATCCGGCGTTTGAATCCGGCGTTTATCTCGGAACCGACTCGGCTAATCCGCCAGTCGCGGGCGCGGTGGCCAAAGTTTTGAACAACACAATCATCACTCCGGAAAGTTCCGGCGTGCAGGACGCGACGAGCGCAGAGGCGACCGTGTTCAACAACCTCATTGTCGAGCCGCGCAACGGGAAGCCGTTTATCAGTGGTTCGATCGCGCACAGCGACAGCACGAATCTCGGCGTCACGTCGAGCAACCTCGCCGATGTTAAGTTCGTTGATTTCGATCACGGCGATTATCGCCTGGGCAGCGGCTCGTCCGCGGCGAATCACGGCGACGACGTGCATCTCGACGGCGTGACGGATGATTTCGCCGGAACGCCTCGCCCGCAGGAAGGCGTGTTCGACATCGGCGCGTACGAAAGACCATCGTCGACCCAGACCGTCGGCACCCTCACGCCTCTCGGGTGGGGCCAGTCCGGCTTGGGCTATTGCGCGGCCACGGGAGCGTTCAACGAGCAACCAACGTGGGATCCAGTCGCGCAGGAGCCGGTGGGCATTTCGAGCACGCCGCACGCCGACACCGTGACCGCTTACGTGAATCGCCGCTGGTATATCGATTTCGGCGCGGACTTCGCGAAGGTGCGCATCACTCAGCTTTGGACGCGCTACCGGCCCAACAGCCCGGGTAGCTATAGTGGTTTTGGCAGCCTGTTCTGGAGCGCGGATCAAAACGCCGCGTCGGGCATTCCGGCGCCGGGTCTGAATTTCGAGACCGTCCAAAATCTGCCCAACAGTTCGCTGCAACTGTGGAGGAAAGACCTGCCCGCCATCTCCGGCACAGTGACGCCCGCCGCGCGCTATCTGATCGTGAACACCGGTGCGACACCGAGCACGCGACCCAATGAGTTCGCGTTCGTAGGCTATCGCGTGCCCTGATTATTATCCCCACGAATCACACGAAGCACACGAAATCGATCTACTGAAATGTTTTCGGCGGAATGCGATTTCCTGCGGAATGCGATTTCACCACGGAACTCGGATCATTCGGAAAAAATGATTATTTCATTTTTCCGTGCCGTCCGTGTTGTCCGTCGGAAATCCTTTTCGTGGCAAATCAGCTTCCGCCGAAAATCCCGCGGGGTTTTCGTGTGCTTCGTGTGATTCGTGGGGAACTCACACAGTCGCGGGCTCGCCTCGACGCAGCGCTATTCCGGCCGGTGCGGTTGCGCGCAGGAGATGCGTTCGCGGCGCGCTCGATCGTTGGCCGAATTCAAAACGTCGCATCTTTTGGATAACATGATCCACCGCCGCGGCGGCGATTTCTCCGGCATCGAAGTCGACACCTGGCACCACGGCCGATTCCGCCTGCGTCTCGCCGGCGCCGATTTGCCCGCGCAAATGCACCCATGGGCAATCCACGCCGACACGATGCGCGGCCGCTTCCAACTGCGGATCGTGCGAGAGAATCGCCTCGGGCCGATACGCCAGAAACCAATCGCTCAACGCGCTGATGTCGGGTGCCGCCGTGGGCGCGTCCGCCGCAAGCAGGCACGGCGTCACTCGATCCGCGGCGCGCAGCCGACTCTGGTGGCGCAGAAAAGCGCTGTGGGCGAGTCCGCGAGTGGCCGCGTCAAATTCAGTCGTGAAGGCGAAGCCCACGCGCGTCAGTCCACGCTCGGCCAGTTGCTGCAGGGCGCGTTCGACCTCGAAGTGATGGTCCGCCGCGAACACGTCGAATTTTTCGCCGAATCGAAGATCGTTGAAGCCCACCGCGGCGAACGCGCTCCAGTCGGCTTTAAGCAGGCTCGCTTCGAAATGCCGATGCACGGGAAAAATCACGCCGCCGATCCCCCGCGCTGACACGATCTGGACGAGACGCCCCGCGTTCATTCCCGGTTGTTTCGCCCAAATTTCTTCGAGGTGGTAACCTTGCGAGGCGGCGCGTTCTTTCGCGGAGTCGAAGCAGAGACGCGCCTCCGGATCGGTTCGCCAATGCTGGCAGTCGGGTTCGCTGTTGAGCCAGGCAATGGGTAAATGGCAGTCCGTCTTTTTTTCCGCGCGGAGCAGGGCGAGATTGCGCGCCGCGACGTTGGGCTTGTAGCCCAGTTCCTCAGCCGCGGCCTGGATTCTGCGGCGTGTTTCCAGCGGAATGGAGGGGGAATTCTTGAGTGCGAGGCAAATGGTGCTCGGGTGAACGCCGCAGGCGCTGGCGACGTCGCGCTGGGTGATAGTGGGGGTCATAAGCATGCACTCCTTGGGTTGGGTGATGTCGCCAAGATAATCCAAATTCACCCTCGCCAGAATGGGGTTACTGGGAGAAATCATGTGTTTTCTGGGAATGCCTGGGAAACGTTGTTCATGCCTTACGCGACGGATCATACGATCAAAACCCGGCTCCTCCTGCGGCCGATCAAGTCGCCTTTCGGCACGCTTCGCCTCGGCGGGGTGAACAAGGGAGGCTTCGGTGTGGGACATGAACCTGGTCCGCCGCGCAGGCTGAGGTGCTACGGTTTCGTGCTGATCATGGGCGGGCAGGGCGTGTACTCAGACGCGAAGACTTCGGCCGCGACAGTGAAGGAAGGCGACGCGGTGCTTTTTTTTCCTGGGATTCCGCACCGCTGCCACACGCGGGCCGGAGAATTTTGGGACGAGCTCTGGTTCGAGTTCGAAGGTCCCGTCTTCGATCTGCTCCGCCGCACCAAGCTGCTCGATCCAGCCCGGCCGATTCGCCGAGTGGGAAACAGCGATCATTGGTTTAGGCGATTCTTTCAAATTATCCCGCCAATGCATTTGCGGCGGAAAATGCCGCCTCAGGTCGTGGTCAGTCGTTTTATCGCCGCGCTCGCGGAATTGCTCGCGGGAAACGAAGCGCCCGATGCCGCGCCAGCGCCGCAGGATGATTGGCTGAACACCGCTTGCGAACTCCTCTCGACGCACGAGTCCACGCCCGGCCTTCAGCCAGCGGTCGTCGCGCGCCGCTTGGGTTTCTCATACGAGACGTTTCGGAAGCGATTTCGTGCGGCGATCGGTTTCTCGCCTGGTCAATTTCATCTCGATTCGCGCATCGATCGCGCCGCCGCGTTGCTCCACCAGGGCCAGTTGACCGTCAAGGAAATCGCCTCGCAGCTCCAGTTCTGCGATCCGTTCCATTTCTCCCGCTCCTTCAAACGCCGCTTCGGCCAAGCGCCGAAAGGCTTCCAAAAACGCGTGCGCGGTTAAGGTCGCTGCGGGTTATCCCCGCGAAACCCCGAAACGCGCCAGCGCTCGATCTAAGACGGCGTGCAGGTCGGCGGCGGCGGTGGGCTTCGTGATGTAGTCGTCCATGCCGGCGGCGAAACATCTCTCGCGGTCGCCTTGCATGGCGTTTGCCGTCATCGCGATCACGTGCAGTCCGTCGTTGCGCGAATCTTTGCGGATGCGGCGCGTCGTTTCGTAGCCGTCCATCTCGGGCATCTGACAATCCATCAAGATCACGTCGTACTCGCCGAGTTGAATCGCTTGCAGCGCCTCGACGCCGTTCGACGCAAAGTCGGGCGTGCAGCCGATCTTCTTCAACTGCATCTGCACCACGCGTTGGTTCACGACATTGTCTTCGACGACGAGCATGCGCAGCGCGCTGAAACGTGAGCGCACCGGCTCCGCCGAATGCGTCAGAGGTTTCGCCACCAGTGCAGCGCTGCCCTGCGTTTCAGTTGATCCTTCCTGGGGCTTGGCTGGCGTTTCAACCGTCGGGCGCAGGGATTCGGCGATGGCACTGCGCAGGGCGCTCACGCGAACCGGCTTTGCCACGGTGGTGACGCGGATGCTCGAATTGGAGTTCGCGGGGGCGTGCTGCGATCCGGAAGCGAGCAGGATCACCGGCAATTGGATTTCCGGCGCCCCGCCGGACAGGATACGCGCAAATTCCGGGCCTTGAATCTCCGATCGCGGAAATTCGGCGATGATAATCTGAAACGGCTCCGCGCTCTTGGGCTGATGCTTCAGCGCGAGAATCGCTTCTTCGCTCGATGCGACAAACGTGATTTTCATCCCCTCGGCCGCCGCGAAATGGGCAAGCACCTTTTGCGTCAACTCGCTGTGCGAAAACGCCAGCACGCGCCGTTCGCGTAGTGGTTTTTCAACTACGGCGGCAGCTGCATTCGCCAAGGACATCGGCGGCGTGGTCGATGTTGTCGGCGACGCGACGGGCAGAGGCGCGGTGAACCAGAACGTCGAACCTTTGCCGACTTCACTGCGCACTCCGATTTGTCCGCCCATCAGCTCCACAATCTGGCGGGAGATCGCGAGCCCGAGGCCCGTGCCCCCGAAGCGCCGGGTGGTCGAGCTGTCCGCTTGATTGAACGGCTGGAAAAGGAGCTTCTGAACAGATTCGGGGATGCCGATACCCGAATCGGAGATTTCGAAACGCACGGTGAGTGGCGCATTCGAGAGGTTAGATTGCTCCGCCGTCACCGTGACCACGATCTGGCCGCGCTCGGTGAACTTCACCGCGTTGCCGATGAGATTGAGCATGACTTGGCGCAGCCGGCCCGGGTCACCCATGAGCTGCCGTGGAATCGCAGGATCGATGAAGCTGGCGAGTTCGACGGCCTTGCCCTCGGCATGCAGCGCGAGAAGTCCGAGAGATTCCTCCACGATTTCGCGAAGCTCGAAAGGCAGCGACTCCAGTTGAAGTTTGCCCGCCTCCATCTTCGAAAAATCCAGAATGTCGTTGAGCACGGTGAGGAGGGCTTCCGCGCTATTGCGAATCGTGTCGGCACACTCGCGTTGCTCGCGGTCGAGCGGCATGTCGAGCAGGAGGTTGCTCATGCCAATCACGCCATTCATGGGCGTGCGGATTTCATGCGACATGTTGGCCAGGAAACGGCTTTTCGCGTGCGCCGCGGCCTTCGCCTCCTGCACCATCTTGTCGAGTTCGCTCGTACGTGAGGAGACCAGTTGTTCGAGCTGATCGTTGCGCTTCTGCGCGCGGCGCAGCAGCCAGCGATTGGAGAGCCAGATGGCCGCGGCGAAAAGCGCGACGTAGAACGCATAGGCGTACCAGGTCCGATAAATCGGTGGCGCGATGGTGAAGGCGAAGGTCGTCGATTTGCCGATCGGCCCGGTGGCATCGACGAGGCGGACCGTCATGCGGTAGTCGCCTTCGTGCAGACTGGTGATGCTCACCGTGGCGTCGGCCACGGGCACGGACCAGGCACTCGAGTATCCATCGAGTTGATACTCATAGAGCGGGGTGCGCAGCTGCGAATAAGTCCCCGGGAAGAAATGAAAATTCAGGCTGTTGCTGGAGTAGGGGATGCGGGCGAGCCTGGTCTCCTTCGGCGACAGCGCGTTGAAGAGATCGCGATTCGTGCGCGAGTCGGACACGCGCGTGAGCACCGGCTGTGGTTCCCGCAGGGGAGCAGTGTTCGCTTGCGCGTCGATGCGCATGAGCAGTTGAGGTGAACGCACCCAGACTTCGCGGCGATTGTTGATCAGCGTTACGGTCGGATAGCTGTCGCGCGCCACGTTGTACGCTTCGGCTTCGGCGCGGTACCCATTCGCGGTGGGCACGAGACGGAAGATGCCACGCGAGTGGGAAACCCAGATTGTGCCAAACGCATCCGGCTGTGGGCGCAGCACCTCGAAGGGAGCGTTTTCAAAGATGGTTTTGAATTCGGGCGCCTCGCAAAAGTCATCCGTGCTCTCGTCGAAGAATACGCGATGATCGTTGCTGTGGCCCTGGGTCATGATGATCTTCGTGCCGATCGCGCCGACGTTCATCCAGCGCTGCTCGGGCCAGGGAAACTTGTCGAAGACCGTCGTCTTCACCTGATCGCCTTTCAGCGTGATGCGCGCGACCCGGCCCACGCCGAGTTCGATCCACACGGAGCGCGGCGCGATGCTGAGCGTGACCGAGGGGAAACCGACGCCGGGAATCGAATGACCGAGTTCCTCCCAGTGGTCTCTTTTCCACTCCACCGCCGCGATTCGATTGGCCCCGATGGCGACGCAGCGGTCCCTTTCGGGATCCGTGTATTCGAGACGATCGACCGCGTAGCCGCTTAATACTTTGGTGAGCGCGCCCGAGTCATCGCGAAAATAGATGCCTGAGTTGGTTCCGAGCAGCAAGCCATGCGGGGTGGACACGGCCGTGGAAAGACCTTCGGGAAAACCGAGCTCCATCGCGCGAAACTGCGGCGGCCCTTTTCCTTCGCCGGGCGCGCCGTAGAAAAGCTTTCCATCGGAAACGACGAGCGGGCTGCCCCGGTGGGAAATGACTTGCGGCCAGTTCAGATCGAGACCGACGCGATGGTCGTAGATGCTGATCGGCGAATTGTACATGACCTTGGTCAATCCTTCCGTCGAGGACAGCCAAAGCACGCCGGACTCGGTCACGCAGATGTCGTTGATGCCAGCGAAACGTGAACTCTCCTCCACCGCCATTTGCTTGTGGCCGGCTTCGTCGAGAATGAAGAGCGATTGCGGTCGGACCGCGATCGCGAAGCGTTTGTCGCTGATCGTCTGAAGCTTTGAAACGCCGCGTTTCATTTCCTCCGCAATGTCGTTTTTCCACGGCACCGCTTGTTGTCCGTCGAAAAGATAAGCCTGACCCACCTCATCGATCGCCAGCACGTGAGTATCGTCCCAACGCGTCGCGCGTTCGAGCACATGATCTTTCGCGGGAATGCCCCCGATCAGTTTGAAGCTGTCGTTTTCACTGTCGTAGCAGAACGTGCCCGCGGAATACGACGTGACGTAGATGCGCTGGCCGATGGTGAACATGCAGCCGATCTGGGGTATCGCTTCGAAGCGCTGTTTTCCCGTTTCGCGATCCCAGTAAATCATGCCGTTTTTGCCCGCGAAGGCCACGCCGCGCGGGGTGAAAACGATCGATTCGCAAATGTTGTTGGACACCCAGTCGGGACAATTTTCCGGCCGCAGCAGATGCACGCCGATCAGACCGTTCGTCTCGTAGCTGATGTAGCCCCACGTGCCGGCGCCGCCGCAGTACATCACACCATCCGGCCCGAGAACGGCGCATGAGATGTTTCGACTGGGGTCATGTTTATCGAACATGTTCGTCCAGTTTTTATCGTCGAAAACGATATAGCCGCCCTCGCGAACGACGACGAGGCGGCCCAGCGGATCGCAGGCCAAACGCACGCCGGGACTCAGGTTGCCAATCTCCTCGTAACTGTAGGTGCGGGCCGGCGGCAGGCCTTGGATGTCGACCGTGTTTCGCAGCTCGGGATCGGTCGGGATCGCGGCGCCGGAAACCCGCGCGACTGAGCACGATGCGAGCAACGCAGCAAGGAGGAGAGCGGTTCGACGCCCTCTAGCAATGCCCGGAAGAGTAAAGCGAGTGGAGGCCAAGAGCTATTTATCGGCACTCGCGCCCCTGAAATTAAGGCGCGGCCTGCCGAAAAGGAGCAGGCGGCTGACCCGATCCCGCGAGACGGACTCAACGCTGTAACTTTTGCGGCTCTCGGGGGTTTTGAGCGATGAAGCCGCAAACACAAACCACACCAATTTTTATGAAACGCGCCGCCCTTCTTACCGTACTCACGCTTCTCCTGGTCCTTGCCAAATCCACGAGCGCTGCCACGCCGCGTTCCGAACTCGTCCTCGTCCCAGCCGATCAGGCCCAGAACGAATGCGCGCAGCTTCCTTCGATCCTCGAAACCGTGCGCTTCCGCGGCGTTCCCGCGCGCTTCAACGATACGACGGTGCAAGTGCTGATGACAATCGATGAAGACGGCCTGCCGCGTGACATCAAAGGCCTCGAGCCGCTGCCACTCGATCTGGCCAGCAGCCTTGTTCCATCCATCGAACGATGGAAATTCAATCCGGCGCTCGACAAGGACGGAAAACCGATCGCGCTGCGCGTCGTGTTGCCGGTCAAACTCGTTGGGCTGCTCTGATCTCCAACGAGTGGCTCATTTCACAGGTTAGATAAAAAAACGCGAACCGAAAATCTACGCCGAATTCCGCAATTTTTTCCATGAAGCGAGGCATCGCTCCGCGGTCTCGAATTCCGAGTAGCGGCTGCCTTCCTGCTCCATAAGATAATGCTCGACGCCGCCGACCGATTCCGCGGCTTCGATGATCGCAGGCCATGGCGCCGCGCCCTCGCCGAACAGCACGCGATAGGATTTTTCGTCTGTCTTGCTGCCGGGCGCCCAGTCCTTCAGGTGAATGCTGCGAATGCGTCCGGGGTTCGCGCGAATCCACGCGACCGGATCGGCGCCCGCCTGGACACAGGTGCCCACGTCGAGTTGAAGGACGAAATCTTTCGGCGTGTTTTCGGCGAGCACGTCCATGATGCGCGGTCCGCCGTCGAGCCGGGCCCATTCGGCCCGATGGTTGTGATAGCCGGCGGTGAGGCCATGCTTCCGCAGCTCTTCAACGGCGCCGCTGAGTTTTTCAGAAAGCCGTTTCCATCCTTCGATACCCACCGTGTCTGTCGGCGCGGACGACATGACGACCTGATGCGCACCGATGATGCCATTCAGCTCAATGGCCTTCTTCAGGCCAGGGCCTGGAGTGAACGCTTCGATATGGTTGTGAGTGGAGTGACAGCGCAAACCGAGATCGTCCATCTGCCGGCGAACGTCCTTGGCGAACTCGGGCGTCCACTCGAAATACGGCGCGAAAAATTCCACGGCTTCATAACCGATCTTCGCCACCTGCTTCAGGGTGTTGGGCAAGTCGCGCGCGAGTTCCGTGCGGACGGAATACAATTCGAGCCCGATCGAGATTTTCTTGGCCGATGTCTTTTCGGTCGCGTTGGCCGAGAGCGCAGCTGCGGCGCGGAGGGGAAAGTTGAGCAGCGCGAGCGTGGGCACCATTCCGGCGAGAGCCACGAACTGTCGGCGTGAGAGAGCAGGGGAGGACGAGGAACGATCTTGAGGCATGAAATCATGCAAACGCGGCTTGTTTTGAGAACAAGTGCCAATCGTGCCGGCTCGAATGAGCGAACGCGTTTGGGCGCCGGCGAGCGAAGGTTTGAAAGTTCGCGGCGTTTCGCGGATTCAAGAAGCCGCCTTCCATGCAAAAAACGAACGAGAAAAAGCGCTTTGGCCTGATCACGACGTTGATCGAGACCTTTGGATTCAGCCCTGCGGTCGCCACGGCGACCGCGCTGTTTTGCATCGCCGTGCTCGTCCTCGCGATCGCCTGGCTCGTGCGCTCTGCGCCACCGCGGAAGATCGTGCTGACCAGCGGACCCGAGGGCAGCTCGTTTCAACGCTGGGCGCTGGCCTACCAAAAGCAGTTGGCGACGCGTGGCATGACGCTCGAGATTCGGACTTCCGCCGGTTCCATCGACAATCTCCAGCGCCTGCGCGATCCCAATTCGCACGTCGACATCGGCTTTGTTCAAAGTGGACTCGCGAAGGAAACTGAAACGACCGGCCTCGTCTCGCTCGGCAGCCTGGCCTATCAACCGCTGTGGGTTTTCTATCGAGGAGCGGCTCCGATGACGAAACTCTCGGAATTGGCCGGCCGTCGGATTGCCCTCGGCGCGCAAGGCAGTGGAAGCCGCGCGCTGGCTCTGACCCTGCTTCAAGCGAATGGAATCACCGGCGCGCCCACGACCTTTCTCGAATCCGATGCGGACGCGGCGGCGACCGATTTGATCAACGGCAATATCGATGCGGTTTTCCTGATGGGCGACTCCGCGCCTCTCCAGACCTTGCGCACCTTGATGCGCGCGCCGGATGTGCGGCTCTTCGATTTCGAGCAGGCCGACGCCTATATCCGCCGCAATGCGTTTCTCAGCAAAATGGATTTGCCCGCGGGCTCGATCGATCTCGGCAAAAATATTCCCGCGGAAAACATGGTGCTCGTTGGACCGACGGTTGAACTCATCGCTCGCGAAGATCTGAATCCCGCCGTGTCGGACCTGCTGCTCGAAGTCGCGACGCGCGTGCACGGAAATTCCGGCCTGCTGCAGAAGCGCGGCGAATTTCCCACCCCGATCGAACACGAGATTCCGCTGAGCGACGACGCGGTGAGATATTATAAATCGGGAAAGAGCTTTTTATATAGAACGATTCACAACTTCTGGCTCGCGAGTTTATTGAACCGGATGCTCGTCGTCGTCGTTCCGCTGATTCTCGTCGCGATTCCTGCGGTAAAATTTTTTCCTGCCGCCTTTCGCTTCAGCATTCAGCTGCGGCTTTACCGTTGCTATCGACCCTTGCTGCGCGTCGAGCGCGATAGTTTCGGAGCCCTTTCGCCCGAGCGCGCCGAGGAACTGCTCAGGCGGCTCGATGAGATCGAAGCATCGCTCAACCGCCTGAAAATTCCCGCGTCGTTCGGCGATCGATTTTATTCCCTTCGCAGCCATCTCGTGTTCATCCGCGAACGCCTGCTGCGGCAAAAGCGCGAGCACGCATAAACGATCCCCCGAGTCACCGCGCGCCGTCCCCGCGCACGCTTGCGACTGCGCGCCGTCCCGGCGCACGCTTGCGACTGGGAGCGCTGGCCTCCGGCCGGCATGGTTTGGCTTCGCCGCAACCATCCGCACTCTCAATCACCGCCTAGTTTCGTCGTAGGGTAAACCTCCAGACCTGGCGCATTCCGCTAGGGCTTCACCCGTTTCCTCCTTCCGTGCGGCGCTCGCCCCAGGTAAAAACCGCCGCTTTCCCCTGTAGCCGCGGATGTAAGGTGCCGATACGCCATATTGCTCGGCGGAAAAACTTCTGTCTGCATCTGCCGGCCGTTTCGCCATTTCTCGACCGCCCGAATGCCCTTCACCGTCACCAACGCTCCCGCTCGCGCCACCGCGCCCATTTGGGTTTTGGGCAACCTGCAGTCGAACGGTCATCAGGGCCATAATCTCCTCGCGTACAAACTCGGCCAGCGCGGGGCCAAACTGGCGGGCTGGCGCGACACGCGTTATCAACGAATCCTCGCGAATGTGCTGCGCCGGCTGCCCGCGTACCGAAAGCTAAATCCGCGGACGACCTACAATCTCTACCGCGCCAACTCGCTCACGCGCCAGAGCCCCGGGCATGTCGGCCTGTTGCACATCATCTGGGGCGACTACTTGATCGATCGCCTCGCTCATCCCGAGCGCTGCGTCGTCACGCTCCATCAGCCTTTCGAGACTTGGTCTGATGCCGTCTGGGCCCAGATCGGACGATGCGCGGGGATTCTCTGCATGGCCCAACGCGAGGCGGACGAAATTCAGCGCCGCCATCCAGCCGTGCCTGCCGAGTTCATCGCTCACGGCATCGATATCGATTTCTGGAAGCCGCTGCCCACGCCCCCGAAAAAACAAATCTGCGCCGTCGGCCGATACATGCGCAACATCGACATGATGCTGCGCGTCGCCCGCGTCCTGTTGCGCGAACATGCCGATCTTTCCTTTCGCTGGCTGGCGAATCCGGATTTCAAATTATCGCCTGAAATGAGCCAGGCCCTCCCGCAGGAACGTTTCGAGGTGCTGCGCAACCTTTCGCCTGTCGAGCTGCACCGGCTTTATGCCGAGAGCTGGCTCTTCTGCATGCCGTACGACAATGTCACGGCGAGCAACGCGATCGTCGAGTCCATGGCGAGTGGTACCCCGGTGGTCACCACGCGGGTCGGCGGCATGCCGAGTTACTCGGGCCGCGACGCAATCACCATGGTCGGGAACAACGATGACGTCGCCATGATCGCCGCGGTGAATCGCAGCCTGGAATCCCTTTCGCAGCGCAATGCGCAGGCCGACCGCGCCCGCGAATACGCCGTCAACAACTTCAACTGGCCGGTCGTGTCCGCAGCGCACGAGGCCTTTTACGCCCGGGTATTGCAGGCATGCGCTCGTGCTTGATCGCTGCGCCCATGCGCCTGCCTAACGTGCAAGATGAGCCAAGCGCAACGTCGCGCTTCGCTTCGGAGCTTTCTCTCATGGCCACGTCGTTTGTTCGTTCTGCCCAGCGTTTCGCCCTTCGGAACGTTTTCTGTTTGCTGCTCGCGTTCACCGCTTGCTCCGCGAGCGCCGAGGGTGATTGGCGCCACGACTATGCCGTGGCTCCGGGTTTTCGCATTCAGCGCGACACGGTCGGCTTCAATTTGCCGTCAGCCATCGCCTTCGTCCCCAAGCCGGGTCCGGGCCCGAAGGATCCGCTGTATTTCGTCACCGAACTCCGCGGCAAGGTGAAGGTGGTGACGAACGATCGCTCCATTTATACCTTCGCCGAGGGCTTTCAGCATCTCGTGCCGAAGAAGGAGATTCCGGATCATCTCGGCGAGATCGGCATGGCCGGCATCTGCCTCGAACCCGAGCACGGTTACGTCTTTGTCTCTTATGCTTACGAAGACAAAGACGGCATTTATCGAAACGGCATCACGCGCTTCGATTCGACGCCCGGCACGTTTTCGCTGAAGCCCTCCGGCCAGAAACGCCTCGCCACGATGTTTGATAAATTTCTGTCGAACGTCGCGCATCAGATCGGACCGCTGGTGGTCCTCGACGGGTACCTCTACTGCAGCGAAGGCGACGGCTATTCACCAGTCGTCGCGCGCGACCTCGATCATCCTGGCGGCAAAGTCCTGCGCATGACGCTTGATGGAGCTCCGGTGCGCGACAATCCGTTCGCAGTCGATGACGATCCGGAGAAGGCACGAAATTACGTTTGGGCCTACGGTTTTCGAAATCCGTTTTCGCTCTACACGGTGAAGGGGCACCTCTACGCGGCCGACAACGGCATCGACATCGATCGCTTCGTCGAGGTGAAGCGCGGCGCCGATTATCTTTACGGCGGCGATGGCGAAGCCTGCGCGTCGAACGCGCTCTTCGTTTGGACGCCGTCAGTGGGACCGGTTCAAATCGGCTACGACAAGATCGGCGACGGCACCGCGAATTTTCCCGAGGCTTGGAAAAACAAAATGTTTATCGCGCTCTGCGGAAGTCCGAGCGATCCGGATGGCAGCGCTGATCCGCGCCGCAAATGCGTCATCGGTCTCGGGGTCGATTTCGACCGCAGCCAACTCTCCGACATGCCCGCGCCGATCTTCCGCTATGCCGGTTACCGCAAACAACTTCTCGTCGGTCTCGCCGTGGGCCACGACGGCCTCTACGTCGTGCCGATGTTCGGCGACCGCGAAGGCGTCACGGCGATCCTGAAGGTCGATTACCATCCGGGAGCGCAGCACATAAAATTGATCCAAAAACCGCAGACCGCCCTGCAAATCATGCAGGAGAAAGGTTGCCTCGGTTGCCACCAACTCGATCACCACGGCTTCGGCAGCAACGCGCCTCCGCTCGCCCGCGATGTATTGGCCGCAACAATACAAAAACGCGTCGAGTCCCCGGAGTACGCGAAGATGCTCGATGACGCGGACAAAGTGACGATCGAGCCGACGAAAAACTACGCCAAGGCCCGCGCCGAAGTTCGCGCCGCCAAAGGCAAGGAAAAGGCCCGCCTCTGGATCAAGTATCGTGTGCTCGAACCCAAGTTCGATCGCATCGCCGTGCCGATGCCGAACATGGGCCTGACCGAAGCGCAGGCCGAAGCGATTTCCCACTATCTTTCCGAGCCCACGACCAAGGAAGTGGTCCGCATGCGCGTCAGTTCCGCGCTACCCTCCGGCGCGCGCAAAAACGGCGTGATCTTCGGCGCCGGCCTCCTCGCCGGCGCGATTCCCGTAGGCCTCCTCGGCTTCTTCTTTGCCCGCAGAAAGAAAAGGCCGAAGGCTGAAAGCTGAAGGCCGAAATCCCTAAATCCTCCTCGCGTTTTTTTGAACTGGTGTCTCGCAGAATCGCTCAATTCCTAGAGGATTTTTTGCAAATGGATGCGGGCTCCGAGGTAGGGCGAGCGGTCCCTCGCGAGCCGCTTTGACGTGCAGCTCAACCCGGAGGTTAGGCCATGCGGTTGCGGCTCGCGAGAGACCGCTCGCCCTGCTATGATGCCGTGTGAGGCAAGCGGAAAGTTGGCTCGGTTATTATTCCATATTTGAAGGAGTGCTTGGCTTTCTTGGACGAGCGATTTCTGCGGGGAGTGTGGCGGCGAGCGCGTTTGGAGTGTCTC
>DASTWZ010000027.1:0-17824 GCA_035765635.1 Opitutaceae bacterium | reverse complement strand
ATGAAATTCGTGATTTTGGATTCTCGTTACGGGAGAGCGTTGAGCGGGCGTCATTGAGTCAGAGCTTTGAGCCGCGCATTGAGCACCTTGATGTCGATTTCGGTGCCAACAACCGTAGCTCGGGCTTTCGCGAGGCGAACTTCCGCACGCATAAGTTCGTGCTTTAGCTTCGTGAGTTCATCCTGATTTGAGGCAGACCGTGAGGTCCGCGTGGCGCCGGCGAGGCGTTCGGCCGGCTGAATTTCAATGGTTTCATTGTTCATGATTTGAGAGCCGGTGCGCCGGCTTTGCGGTTTGAGAAATGCGCGGCCAGCCCAAGCTGGCCGCGCCGATTTGGAGCGAAGGCTTGTGAAGGGAAATTGCAGCGGCGCGCGCCTACCGAAAACGGGGGAGATCTCCTACCACGAAAAGGGGAGCGGCGGTTTGCGCCGCTCCCCGGTTCTGCTCAGTTGCTCGCGAATTCCGCCGCGAGAGACCAGAGAGCTTTGTTCAGCGCGCGCATCGTGGAGCGATGTTACCGGGCGAGTAGTGTTTCTGCGAATACCGAATGAAGGTTCGGCGCTCCGGTAGCGATCACCGCCTCGGAGCAAGTGCTCTTGGACGACATTTGTGACCGTCCAGAGATCGTCGTGATGATCACCGTACCGCACGGGCTCGAGAAGTTTGGCCGGCGTCAACCATTTCATCACCGGTTGATCAGCGTCCCAGCGCAGAGCCGCGGCACGGCGGGCGAACTCGAAACGCGCCGCCGGCGTGAGCTTCACGGTTTGCCAGTGTGCGACGAGTTCCAGCACGCGAGGGGTGAATTCGACGATGGAGCGAGCCGCATTCGCGAACTTTTCCGGTGTGCCGTCGAAGTGCCGAATCGACACTTGCGCGAACTGCGCATCGGCGACAACGAGACCATTGCGGCAAACGAGTCGATAGAGTCCCGCATCGATGCGATAAGCGCGCGTGCCGTCATGCGCGTTTTGCAGCACCAATTCGGGCCGGGTGTCGCCAACGCTCACTGCCGCAGTTTCGAGATCGTAGCGTCGTGCGAAGCGAATCTCGTGCAGTTGAAAACCGCGGCGAGCATCAACTCGGACGCACTGTTCGTTTGCTTTCACCGGCTCCCAGCCTTCGGCCTGGAGCAATTCGACCACCTGAAACGTCGAAACGAAGGTGTAACGCGCGGACACTCCGGGCCGCGCATGTTCGGCAAAGATGGAAGGAGCGAGGCGGCGGAGGTCTTCCAGCGAGAGCGCGCGATAGGCGCCGGCAAACGAACTTTGAGCAGAGCTAATCATGACTTTTCTCGTATTGATCAGCGCCCCAACGAGGGCGCCGAGGTGCAGCGATCCGCGCTGCGCGGCCCCTCCGTGGGCCACACCGTTGAAACGGCCGCCCCGGAGGGATGCCGACGTTCAGCACCGTCGCGCAAGGTGGAGCGCAGCGAAGCGAGCAATACCTTGAGGCGCGGACGGGACGAGGCGCTCGCGCCGTGGACCCGCCAGCCGGCGTAGGTGCTACAATACGGCAGCCCTTAGGGCGCGGCCCCGCACACCGCGAATGCGCGAGCGGCGCAACGAGAGCGAGCACGATAAGCCCGAGCGGCGTGTGAGCGAATGAACTGGCTCAGGCGAAGCCTGGTGCTTGCAAGAATTCCTGTCAGTCCGTGTTTTCTGCCGGACGAAAAAAGGGGCAGAGCCCCTTCGCGTCAGAGTAATCCGGCGGACCTGAATGAGTAGAAACCGACGCCGCAGGGATCACACTCAGGGCGCCCGATAATCACGTGATCGAGCAGCGCAATATCTACAGTCTGGGCCGCCTCCCGAAGTTTTCGTGTGGCTTGAAGATCAGCGGAGCTCGGGGCCGGATCACCGCTCGGATGGTTGTGCGCACAGATGACTGCACTCGCACCGGCCAGAATCGCAGGACGGAAGACTTCGCGCGGATGTACCAATGTGCTGGATACTGTGCCGCTCGTGACAGCGATGCGACCGAGGGGACGATTTTTCTGGTTGAGAAAAATGACGTAGAAGACCTCCTGCATCGGATGCAGGTCGAGCACGTCTTTCATGTAGTCGTAGACGAGTTCGGGCTGCGTAAGGCACTTCGCTCCGACTTCGAATAACGTCGGTTCGTAAACGAGCTTTGCTTCAAACACGCGCATGAGAATGCGCCTCGCCGGTTCGTTCGTGTGTGCGGGAGTGCACCTGATCGACCTCTGCCAGCGGAGGGCGATTCCCGCCCACGCCGAAAGTCAAAGCGCTGCCGGAGCGCTGAGGCCGCTGCTTCAGCAGCAACGAAGGGGAAGCGTAGGGTCTTGCGCGTGGTGGAGATCGCGCAGCGATACGACCTTGACCGGCGTACAATTGAGAATCACCGCGGCTGGCAGCGCTGGAAGAATTCGAGCGCTAGCGAGCGTTGATCGAGTCTGATACCGGAGAGCCCCACACGGGTTATTCAATCTCGGTGACAAAAGGAACGCTGCCGGGGACGTGAACGCCGACGAACTGGCGGTGGCGGAAAAAAGAACAATTTCCACCAAGCCGTGAAGCCTCGTGCCCGTATTCGCCTCTCGCGGCTTTGGTCGTTGCGGCGTATAGGTGCCAGCCCGTTAAACTGTGGTTCTCCCCGGCAGCGGAAGGTTTTTCGTCAGAGACATTCGAGGGCGACGAGCTCCTGGAACTCCTCCAAAATTTCGGGGTATCGGTTACCGAGGAATCGCTTGATTTTCGGATTTTCGAGCAAACGTTTCACGTGGCGCTGGGCGGCATTAAGATGAAGCGAATTCTCGCCGAACTGCTCTTGGTGCAGACGGTAATCCCGTTCCAGCGTCTCCATCTCTTTTTCCATACGCACGATCTCTTCGTGCGAAACTCCGGGGACTTCTTTCTTGCTCCCTTTTACCAACTGCTCGGCGGGTGTACCGATAATCAAAGCGTCGGCGTATGCACGGGTATAGTTCGCGCCGGTGATCATGAGCTGCGCCATATCGATCTGCCGAACCGCTTTCACCTTTCGAAACAATCGAAGGGCCGTCGCTGTGATCGGTTTATCCTTCAGGAGATCTACAACATCGGGATGTATTCCCTCTAACAGATTAATGTTCGCCCTAATTTTCCCCACGTCGACTTCCAACGCCTTCGCGATTTGCTCCGGCGTTACTCCTTGATCCATGGCCCGGATGATCATCGCGTGCTCTTGGATCAACGAAAGTCGGTTGACCTTGTCGTTGTAGGTAAAAGCGTCGTCATCTTTGGAAATTAGACAAAAGGCTTCGGTGCGACCGAGTTCATGCAGCGCCTTCAAGCGCATGTGTCCGTCGAGGAGAAAATACGCTGTTTTCGATCCACGTTGTGGATACACGATCAACGGTTCAATCACGCCAACCTCACGGATGGATGCCAAAACAGATTTGTATTTTCCGAACGCAGCGTCTGCTGGCTTAACCTGCCTGATCGGGTGAATTGCTGCCAAGGGCAAGTTCACCCCGGCGAGTTCGAACGCTGCTTTTATCGCCGACTTCATGCTACTTGGCGGGCGCGCTCCGCCAAAAATTTGGGCATGGTCTCGACCTTTTCTGCGCGCAGCAGGTTCACGTAGTCCTCGTCCTTAACGAGCACTTTGAACGCCGCGGATATGGAAAGGAGGCGCGACTCGCACAGCTTCGCCTTTTTGACGATGAGCTTTTGCCGTTGGGTCTCGTGCTTGTAGGCACGCACGAGGCTTTCGGCGGTCGTTCGATGCAAGCGTCGTCCGCGCGGACCATAGCCCTTGCCGAAGTGACGACGCTGATCGACGATGCGCTTAAACGCTGCGAGCGATTTTTGCGTCATCTCCTTGCGTTCGTATGCCTCCAATAGGAGCCGCTGCGATTCTTCGTCGGATGCACCAACGATGCCCGTAGCGATGGTGATTGGCAGCTTGCCGTTCAACACTGCCTCGAGGAGTCGATCCTCTCCTTTGCGAAGCATGTTGAGAATATCCATCACGTAGCTCTCACCCAATCCTGTCTTGCGAGCTATAGCTGAATAGTCGTGGCCTTGATCCTTCATCCATTGGATCAGGCGGACTTGATCCAGCGACCGCACGCGCCGCCGAGCGATGTTTTCAATTAAGCTGGCCAGGAGGCCGTCCGCTTTGGATAGGCCACGCACGAGCGCGGGAATTTCTCGCTGTCCCAGCGCGATAAACGCTTCCAACCGCCCTTGGCCGCACACCAGGTCGAATGTTTCCCGGCCATCCGCGTCAGGTTTTCCAGGCGTGACGGTAATCGGCTTCTTGAGGCCAACCGTCGCGATATTTTCAACAATCCGATCGAACTTCTTTTTGTCGCGCGTTCGGGGGTTCACTACGCGGATTCGATCGACCGGAATCATTCGAACGCAGCCATCATCTTTCACGCAGCATCCTCCACGGATATCCGTTCCGCCATCTGGAAAAAGAATTCAAGGTCATCGAAACGAGAGTTCAGTTGCCGGATCGCGTTCCACGCTGATGCCCATCGCAGCGAGGCGCATGATGACCTCTTGAACAATCTCCGGGTGACGTCCGCGCAGGTAACGATTTATTTCCAGAAAAGAGTAGTCCGCCCGCGGTGTGTAGCCAATCAGTTGATACGCACGGATGAGGCTACCGAAACGATGGCGGAAGGCAGCGCTCGACGGCAGATTTTCCTGTTCATCAATCAATATTCCGGAAATTCGACCATGTCGTGACCAAAGCGCTTTCAAAGCGCCGAGCATTTCCTCATCCGTGAATCGTTTTGATCGCGCAAGGATCGCCTCCTGGACTCGAGCGAAGACGGTCGGCTCGATGATTGACGGAAATGCGTTGTCGGCGCGAATCCACATCTCGGGAGGGTTTACGATGTGTTTGCGTTTCAGTTTAAAGGAAGTGCGGTGATAGACGTTGTTGCCGATATATTTTTCGTTCGTGAGGAGTTGGTGAACGGTGCCGCGGGTCCAGGCCCGACCAAAATCGGTGAGGATTTTTCGCTCGTTTAACAGGTCTGCGATTTCGCGCTCCGTTTTACCTTCCTCGAGGAACACCTGATAAATCCATCGCACGATGGCGACTTCTTCGTCCGGCCCAGGAGCGAGGATAACCCGATCGGTCTGGAGGCTTTTCTGTTCTCCAATCTTGAGTAGGCCCTTGGGCGTGCCTGCCTGATCGACGAGCACCCGGCGCAGACCGAATCCTGCTGTGCCTCCTTGTTTGAATCCGAGTTGGATCAGTCGGCAGGCGCCCTGAAAAACTTTCGTAGAGAGTTCTCGGCTGTATTCGCCGGCCATAGAACGCTTGACGCTTTTGATGATGTTCGAGGTGGGTGATCCGTCATTTTCAAACTGCTCCGCGCAGTAATGCACGGCGATGCCGGCTCGCTTGCAGATGTATTCGTAGTAGCCGCTCTCGTCCGCGTCCTGAAATCGACCCCAGCGACTCACGTCGTAGGCAAGGATACCTCGAAAATTGGCCGTTCCCGATTCCACTTCTGCAATCATGCCTCGCAGACTCTCTCGACCTTTGACGCTCAGGCCGCTTTTACCTTCATCAGCGAATATCCTGATAATTTCCATGCCTCGGCGGGCAGCGTATTCCTTGATCCTGTCGAGTTGGTTCTCAGTGGAATACTGTTGGTGCTCTGTCGACATGCGGACGTAAGCCGCGACCGGCACCGCACCCTTACCGGGTAAAAACGGCGGAAGCTCGGCCTGTCCTGTCATTCCCGAGCCTCCGCCGTACCGCGGTCACTGTGGACAGGGATCACCGTTTCGGCCCGGCGATGCGGCGGCTGTGGTAGTCTCACAAAGGATACCATGCCCGAGGAGCATAAGGCGGCGGATTTCCGAGGCTATCGTATCTTGTAACGCACTTCCGCAGAGATGTGATACCAGTCCGATTACGAGGGAAAACTGCACGTCAATCATCTCTTGTAACGCAAGCTCACGCACCACGTCGCCAAGTGATCCTGTCACCACAAAGTGCCCAATCCGCGTCCTACGTCGCCAATAGTTTGGATTCGCCTTCCGCCATTCCTGCACGCGGACGAGGTCGGCGATCCCGCTGAAATGATTTCGATTTTCGTCTTTCTGAAGCCACTTCTTCTGGGAAGCGGCGCGACTGGCTCGAGCGCACGGTTTTCGAGAACAGTAACGGTGGTGCCGGTGAACCCGGGGATCGACGCGAAAGCGCCGACCACAATGAGTGCAATATCGGTGAGTGTCGTTTCGAGAGGACATGGGACCGATGGACCGCATCGTGCCTCCCCTTTTCGAGGTAGGTGTGCTACCCCGTTTTCGGGAGAACCCCAACGTTGAGCGTCTTGGAATTCGTGGAAGGCTGGCAACGAACTCGGAAATGCTATGCAACTCACAACCAATCTTCCTTCCGCACCGGTTACGGCAGATATAATCAAGCCCGAGTGGCTACGGCTCCCTGCGCCCGGATCGCGGTGCCGGTTTACCGGACTTTCTCGCAGCACGCTCAACGAACTGACCATTCCAGGACCAGCCAACGACTTTCAGCCTCCCGTAAAGAGCGTGGTTCTGCGGAAACGCGGCGCGACTCGCGGCATTCGCCTGATCAGCTATGATAGTTTGATGGCCTACCTGAACGAATTGAGTCCGGCCGCGTCTGCTTAGTTGCCCGGCCTGCCGCTTCGTGACTGGGGGCATATTAGCGTGGACGCTGCCGCCCCAGAGAACCGGTGTCCTCCGGGGCGGGTGGCTTCAACTAAATCCGGGAGCTGGCTCGACCGGCGCGAGGACCGCATCAAACGCGGCACCCGTTGTCCACCGAGAATCGGATCACTGAGGAGTGTAGACGCTTCCTAACTGTCGAGGACTAACCCCGAGCGCATCAGCAAGCGCGACGACCTCATCCCAGGTCGCCCAGGTGTACGAGTTAGCCAATCGTGACATGTAGCTTCCCGAAGCGAACTGTTTGTAACCTCGCTCAGTCATCATCTCCGAAATCCGTTTGAGCGTGAGATCGGGACGAGCTGCGCGAATTTCTGCGAGAGGCTCCTTCAGGCGGAAGATTCTGTGACTCGGCAAGACCCCGGATGGTGGAGCACACGTTGGTTGCGGAAGATTGGTTGAAGTAGCCGTATTCTGGATACTCTTTTCCGCTGGCACCGCATTTTTACTACTGGGGCGTAAAGCCGCTGGCCGACTCGGTGCCGGGACCCTCGCTAGAGGCGGCGCGGGTTCAGAGACCGGGGATGTTCGAGTTGGAAAGGCCTCAGCTGGCGTTGGGGGCTTTGAAGAAACCGCTGCGCGAAGCTTTGAAATGTAGCCACGAACCACCTCGGCAGCGGCATCGTTGATCGTTAGGTCGATTGGGCTACGTCCCCCGAAGGTAGGCGATTCTGCGTACAACCAATCGAGTGCTTTGTCTTGATTGCCGGTCAGCTCAATCGCGAGACGCAGAAACTCCTCACACCGATTGATTCTCGCGACGGCCTCCGGACCGACGCCGGGGCGTTCTTTCAGTTTACCACGGCGGTACGCGAAGATTCGTGAAACTTCGATTCCGGTGATTTCGCGGAAAAGACCATCTCCCATCTCGAACCGTTCACGAACTTCGAGCAACTGAGGCAACGTGAGCTGACGCGGTGACTCTGGCATGTGACACACAAGCCAATCATTGCAACGCTTCGGGAGGCAAGCGGACTGCTCGCGACGTGATTAAAATACAAATACGCTTCTACTTCATTCGTGGCGCTGCTTCGCGCCACGCGTCCCATGCCTTTTTCTGAGAACGGTGCTCATCCGGGAAAGGCGACCAGCCTTAGGTAATCACCTGTTGAAGAGCACGCCCGGCAGCGAATGCGTCCTGCTGCACTTGGAGTCGCTGGGTTTCGATGTCCTCGGTGTCGTTGGTGCTTGGCTCACCGAAGACAAAATACGCGGCCTTCACGGGACCAGGACCATCTACGGCCAAAAAACGCGCGAGGGCCTTTACCGCATCGGGGAAAGCGGGGTTATTCGCTTTAGCTTCTAGAGCGAAAGCCTCGATAGCTGCGTCCGTTCCTCCGTCGTAGTGAAGAATTGTGTAGAGGAGATCAAAGGCATCTTTGCCCTGTTGCCGATAGAGGAAGGCTCGGAGCTTCAGCACGAGAAATGGGCCGACATCGCAGACGCGAGCGGTGAGCTTTTGCCGAGCACCAAAGAGATCTTCGCCTTCGATTGGTATCCGACGAGCCGTTTCCAAAGCGCGCACGACACCCGGCATCACACTCGCGGGCACGTCGTCCACCATGCGGGTGCCGCGAGGTTGAGCACCGTCTTCAACGAGAAAGTCTAAGTAGAGAGTGAAACCGCTGACGATTTTCTCGAAACGTCCCGGATATTGCTGGCTCGGTTTGAAGCCCTGCGCCCGCAGATCGGCGGAAAGGCTGCCGTATTGGCCGGCCGACGCACCGAGCGCCACGCCGAAATCGACATCGAGCGTGGCCGGTCGCGGGAGCGCTCCGCTGCCCGCGGGGTGCCGACAAATATAATGCGGCACCAATCCGCCGAGGAGTACCAGATCTTCGTGATAGCTGCCTAACCCCGCCCAGATGGTGAGAAACGCCGGCTGAGTCTGCGCGACCGCGCGAGGATCGTATTCGCTGTAGGTGTCGTATTTCACGGGCGGCAAAATCCCGGCCACTCGCGTAACGCTTGGGCTTGCTCCGGCCCGCGCAGCCCCGTCTTGAGGAGATCGAGGTAAATTTGCGCATCGGTGACCAGCGGCAAATCTTGGACGAACTGGCGCTCACGAAACACGCCCTCGTCGACTGGGACGTGCAACCAAACCCGGCCGGCGTCATTTACCGGTTGGAGGTTCGCTTGCTTGAGAATGTCAGGTGGCGGTAGCTGCGCGACGTAGAGTGAAACGACGGGCGGCTCCGTATAGGGATGACGCAGCCAAGCGGCGATCCATTGCGTGAATCCGAACGGAGGCCCGCCATGCGTGAGCACGTTGCGCAGAGCTTTCGCTAGACGCAGGGGATCGCCGCTCAAGGGCGCAAATCGATATGTCGTCGCCCGGCGCGGAAAGTCGTCAGCATGGGCCCACGCGTCGAGAAGTGCGGAGTGAGATGCGACCTGAAAGCGGCGCGAATCCGTTTTCTTTAGGAGGCCCTGACGGATGAGGTAGGTGACGATGCGCGAGACCAGTCCGGACGTGGCGCCGGTGCGTTGAACCAACTCGGTCTGCTGCCACGCGCGCTCCGAATCGGTCAGAAGCGTGCGCACGATGCGCGCGCTCTTTCCGACAAAAACGTTGCGGGGCTCCTGCTCGAAACGAAAGCGGCGTCCCGGAAGGCTTGGTAAGGAAACGAGCAGACCCGGCCCGCGCAGAAACAGTTGTCCGTTGAGATCAGCCACGCTTGCTCCACGCTGGCGGCATGCCTCCAGGAAAGCGGGAGTGACGCGCGGTACGACGAGCAATGGCTGGGTCTTTCCCTTCGCGTGGCCCGTTGGAATGTCAGCAATGGTGGGAGTCAAAACAAATTTAAGATCAAAGCGGACTTGGCTGCCGTCGAACTTGAGCCGCGCTTCTGATGGCTGAGTGGAGGAATCCAACGAGATCGGCTCAATTCTGTTTTCGTGCGCAATCAGGTCGGCGAACTCGCGGGCGAGTTCGGCTGAGGTTCTGACGGCAGTTTTCTTACTGATTCCCATTGTTTTACTGGACGATAAAAATACGAGGTTCAGTAAGATAAGGCAAGTTTTACTCACATTCCCGCCTTTACTGAGCAGTAAAAATGCGTATTTCAGTAAAAGTGATTCGCTGCAGGAGAAGAGTCACGAAACCGTAGTTTGATCGGCCTGCGGCAGCAACGCCGGCAGTTTTTCGATCGCTGCTCGCTTCGTCTCCTCGTCCACGTGCGTGTAGTTGAGGCTCACCAGCTGCGACTCATGTCCGATGATGTCACGCACGACCGATTCCGGAACGCCGGCTTTCTTGAGCCAAGACGTGGTGTTGTGTCGCAGGCTGTGGAAGGTGAGTTCGCTCGGCGAACGGCGGCCCGTTCGGCCGATGCCAGTGCTCTTATGCGTGCGATCTACCGCGAGGCCGGCTTCCACCAGAAGCGCGTGAAACTGAGCGGAGAGCCTTCGGGATTGTCCCTGCGCAAGTCGGAGCTCTTTAGCGGCTGCAGGAAAGACATCATCATCGCTGCCGCGCGCGCCTTGACCATTGAGGTATTCAAAAAGTGAATCGGCGATCGGAATGCGCACCACCCGGTTGGTCTTTCTTGTTCGAAAGGAAATGACCCGCTCCTTCAGATCGATCATTCGCCAGGTCATAGACCCAATGTCTCCTAAACGCTGGCCAGTGTAGAGTCCTGCCAGAACGATGCCGCGCCATTCTCCAGAAAGCACAGCGAAGAGCTTTCTGAGTTCCGCCTCGGTGAACGGCCGTCGTTCGCTCTGATCATCATCCCGACGTTCCTTGAGCGTGCTCACGGCGGTGGCTGGGTTGTCGAGGCGTAGCCCGTCCGCGACCGCTTGCCGGAAAGCGGAGCGAAGAATCTTTAGGTCTGTGTTTGCGGTCGCCGCGGTCGTTTTCTTTGCCACGTGGTCGCGGAAATCGGTGATGTCACGCTTGTGCACGTAGGCCACATCCTTGTCGGCGCGGTCGCCCAGAAATGCGATGAACTTGCTCACCGCGGACGCGTAACGCGTGTAGGAGCCCTGGGTCATTTCTTTGTTCTTGTTGGCAAGCCAGCCGTCCAAGAACGCACGGGCGGTCGAGTGATAGAGCTGCTCTCCATGCAGCTCCTCGAAAATGTCGGAGATCACTTTGCGAGCCTGCGCTTCAGTGAGCTTAGTGCGATAAGCGGACTCAAAACGTTGGGCGATCCCGAGCGCGATTTTACGATCCGTGGTACGGGTGGATCTTTTCCGTTGGACGCCTCCCGCGTCAGTGAAACAGGCGACCCAAAAACGACTTTCTGGATGTTTCCAAAGCGAGGCCATACCTAAGAATCAGACTAAGAATGACGCGGACGGTTTCCGAGAACGCAGAATTTTTAACTCGTTCGGAATCAACGTAAGTCGTTCTGGTAATAACCCTCTCAAGGTTACCGGGGTTCGAATCCCCGTGGGGACGCCAGCGAAGCGAGAAGCGCCGAAGACAAGTGGGCGATTATGTTCCCCGACGTTGCGGGGATTTGAACCCCGGAGGGGTTCGACGAGCGAAGCAACGCGAAGCGAGATGGGGCGCGGCAAAGCCGCGAGTGCGAAGCACCTGTTTCGCAGTGCGAAACGGCCAATCCCCGTGGAGACGCCAGCTAAAAAGGCTGAAGGAGCGAAAGCTGAGGGCTGAATTTCGACCTCGTCGGGAGACCGCTTCCGCTTTCCACGCTCAGGGCGGACGCTCGCGAAGCATTCCCGAGCCCTCCCGTAACTTTTCCTATGTTCGGTGGGTTTTTGATTAGCCCCATGAACAATCTCCGCCTTGCTCTGCGCTTGCTGCGCAAATCTTCCGGGTTCACGGCCGTCGTCGTTTTTACCTTGGCGCTCGGTATCGGCGCGAACACCGCCATGTTCAGCCTCGTCAACAACGTCTGCTTGCGCGCGCTGCCGTACCCGGATGCTGAACGTCTCGTGCATGTGTCCGAGCGGTCCAGCCAGTATTCCGACATGAGCGTGTCGTACCCGAATTTTCAGGATTGGCGGGCGTCCCAGGACACCTTCAGCGGCCTTGCGATTTACCGCACCGACGGCGCTAAATTGAAAACGGAAAAGAGCGCGGAGCAGGTCACCGTTGCCCAGGTTTCCCAAGACTTCTTCAACGTAGTGGGAGTACGCGTGGCGATGGGGCGCGACTTGCGTCCGGAGGATGATCGCGTCGGCGCTGCGCCGGTGATGTGGCTGACCCATGCCGCCTGGCAGCGGTTCTTCAAAGGGGCAACTGATTTGGTCGGCCGCACGGTCATCTTCAACGATGTCGCGACCACCGTCGCTGGGATCTTGCCGACGGACTTTCGGTTTCATCGCGCAGCTGATCTGTTCGTGCCGATCGAGCCGATCGTGGACCGGCAGTTCATGCGCGAGCGGGCAAATCACAATGGCACCGCCGTGATCGGTCGGCTGAAGTCCGGAGCGACGTTGGAAGCCGCCCGCGCGCAGATGACTGCGATCGGTCAGCGACTCGAGAAGGAGCATGCGCAGGAGAATGCCGGCATCAGCGTGGATGTGATTCCGCTGCGCGAACGATTGCAGGGCAGCGCGACGACCGGGCTCTATCTTTTGCTCGGTGCGGTCGGACTGGTGTTGCTCATCGCGTGTGTGAATGTCGCAAACATGCTGCTCGCGCGTTCGTTAAGTCGCAGCCGCGAGATGGCGATTCGTACGGCGGTGGGGGCGACGCGGCAAAATCTGTTTCGTCAGCTACTAACAGAAAGTCTGCTGCTTGCCACAGCGAGTGGAATTCTGGGCGCGTTCGCTGGCCGCGCAGGGTATGAGTTCGTGGCGCGGTTGGCTCCATGGGAAATGCAGGAGCTGATGCAGGGCGTGGGCGGATTTGACTATACCGTGTTCTGGTTTGTCACCGGACTCACGTTATTGACCGTCGTGGCGTTCGGCCTCGCTCCGGCGTGGCAGCTTTCACACGCGAATCCCAACGACGCGCTGAAGAATGCGCGGCCGTCGATGCGCACCTTCCTTGGTCGCTTCCATCTATCGGACTTTCTGGTACTGGTGCAGGTGGCACTCGCCGTGACGCTGCTGGTTGGAGCGGGATTGTTGATTCGAAGCCTGCAGCGATTGACCGCGGTGCCGACTGGCTTGCAGCCCGATCGCGTGCTGTCGCTGCGCGTAGCGACACCGCCGGCCGCGGCCATGACGAACGATCCCACGGCGTTCATTCGCTTTCATGAGTCGCTCCTCGAAAAGGTGCAGCAGCTGGGCGAAGTCGACGCGGCGGCGTTTGCGTCGTCGCTGCCGTTTACCTGGAACGTTTCATCGAACTCGTTCTTCCGGCCGGAGCGTCCACAGCCGGCGCCAGGAAAATTTCCGAACTCGAATCTCCATGTCGTGACCCCGGACTATTTTCGCACGATGGGAATTCCGCTCGTGCGCGGAGCCCTGTTTGATGGCCACGAACCGCGTCCGGCATTGCCCGACGGTCAGCCAATCACGATGGCGGTGATCCCGAAAATCTATCGCGACTTTCTTGTGAACGCTGTGATCAGCCAGAAAATGGCGGACAAATTCTGGCCTGGGGAAGATCCCATCGGGAAGACGTTTCAGATTGGGCTGCCGGAGATGAATCTGCCGCGCATGAAGATTGTGGGCGTGGTGGGCAACACGACGCAGTTCGGCGCGCAGAAGGGCGAGCAAGTAGAGTACTACACCTCCCTGGCGCAATGGCCGGCGACGATCTCGCTGCATCTGGTCGTGCGGAGTCGTCAGGAACCGACCAGTGTAGTGGCTTCGCTGAGACGCGTGATTCACGAAGCCGCGCCGGATGAGCCGATCTTCGACGTCGAACGGATGTCGACGCGGATCGCGAAATTCTCCTCCGATCGTCGCTTCAGCATGGGGCTGTTCTCGTTTTTCGCGGCGACGGCGTTGCTGTTGGCGAGTGTTGGGATTTATGGCGTGCTCGCCTGCCTGGTAAGCCAGCGCACGCGCGAAATCGGAATCCGGGTCGCGCTGGGGGCGCAACGCTCGGACGTGCTGCGGTCGGTGGTTGGCCGCGGTTTGATGGTGGCTATGCCCGGAGTCTTTATTGGTCTTGCGACCGCGTGGACCGGAAGCCGCTGGCTGCAATCGCAGCTCTTCGGAATCACGGGAGCTGATCTGACCGCGTATGCCGCGAGTGGCGGGTTATTGCTGGTTGCCGCGCTGTTGGCATGTCTGTTGCCCGCGCGCCGCGCCGCGGACGTCAATCCACTTGAGGCGTTGCGCGCTGAGTGACGTGCGCGCCATTCGCGGCCCAGCGTTTCCTTACATCGCCTTTCACTATACGGAAGGCGGTCGCTTAAATTCTCCGATATGGGGAGCGATTTCGTGCGCCATTTTGAGAAGCCTACGATCGCTCCACCGTCGACTTACTAATTGGAGACCAATGGGAAGTCCCGCTCGGTCCATACCGGCGGGGATACAAACCGCTGGTTGTCCAGTGTAGTTGAACATCGTCCCGTGTGCGCTCACCGCAAAGTAATTTACCTCTTTCCGGTTCACGATCAGGGGAGTACCTGGATCCGTGTGCGGAAATGCGGTGGTCATCGAAGAGGGCGCTAACAGCACATCCCAACGAGTGAAAAATTCCTCCCATGCCGCGATCGTTTCGTCGCGACGTTGAAGGGCGGTAAAATAATCCCCCGCAGTAAACCGCTTCGCGCCATCTTGTTTTTCAAACGCACCCAGCATTGCCCCGATCAATTCGCCGGCGGAGGCTAGAACCTCCGGATACTTCATCTTAGGCAATGCCGCTTCTTCGACGATAAAACCGGCATCGCTCAATCGAGAGGCGGCCGACCTCACCGCGGCCGTGATATCGCTGGCGATTGGTAGACCGGGGAACGTCGTTGAAAAAGCAATACGCAGATCGTCTAAATCACTCTTGAGATTCGCGATCGGGCGAACCTCGCTGTCCTGTCCATCTGGGCCCCTGATCAAATTGAAAATTACGTCGAGATCCTCGACGAAGCGCGCCAAGGGTCCAATGGACAGCATTATACGAAGCGCACGGGCAATGGGGTGCGGAGTTGGGAATATTCCCGTATTGGGCACTTGGTTTTCCGTCGGCTTGAAGCCGAAGACGCCACAAAAATGCGCCGGGATTCGGATCGAGGCTGAAAGATCGGTACCGACGTCGAAGGGCGTAAGCCCCGCCGCGACCGCGGCTGCAGCGCCGCCGCTGGATCCGCCTGCAGTCCGTTCTGGGTTCCATGGATTGTTGGTTTGGCCAAAGACCGGATTGTTGGACTGAAAATCCGCGAGCCCCATTGCGATGTTGGTTTTACCGAAAAGAATTCCGCCGGCATTTTTCAGGCGCGCCGCGACCGTCCCATCTTCCCTCGGGACTTGTTTTGCCAACGCGGGCAGTCCCATTGTGGTACGCAGGCCAGCGGTGGCATGTGCATCTTTCAACGTGAACGGTACACCATGGAGCGGCCCCCAAAGTTCGCCGCGTGCAAGCGCTTCGTCGGCCGCCTTTGCTCGAGCGCGAGCGGCATCTACCCCGAGGATCACCACCGCATTTAGGCGCGGATTTGTTTCTTCGAGATGGCTCAGGTGAAGTTCGAGGAGTTCGCGGGCGGAAATTTTCTTTTGTCGGATGCGTTTCGCGAGCTCCGATGCCGAAGCGAAAAGCAGATTTTTTTGGGTCGATTTCATCGAATCAAAATTTAGCCGCGCAAATAAGATCAGGACGATCGACATTCGCGCCGCGGTGATGAGCTGCTTTTCGGCGACCGCGTTGGACAAATCCAGCCCGCGAATGTTCAAGTTGGTGAAACCTTACCGCGCATGGTAAACATTAATAGTTTCGCGAACGCGCTTCTCGATTCTCCCTTCCTGGAAACCATCCTCGCGGCAGAGTTGCGCCCGAGTCTGATCGCCGGTAACGGACTCTTCACTCTTCGCCCGCGCGCTGCCGGTGAAATTGTTTGTATTCTCGACGGCCAGGTCATCGATCCACGGCGACATCAAAAGGTGATGGAGGAACTGGAATGGAATGCTCTTTCGCCTACGCAGCTACTCGTACGCCCGATTCGGACGAGTTACGGATATATTAATCACAGCTTCACGCCCAACCTCACGATTGACGACTCGGGTCGCAACGTACGCGCGTTGGTGATGATCAAGAAAGATGAGGAATTGACATTGGACTACTTTGCCCAGCCTGTCCCGCCAGAGTATTTGAGGAGTGCGGAAGCGAAACGGCTGCGGATGCAGTAATTCCCCGTTGCCCTGCTCGCGGAACATCACAACGCCAATGACTGATGGCTGCGGGACCATCGCTGTTCCGCGGGCCCAACCAACTGTCGATCGGTTGTCACAACCGCTCCGGCTATTTCGTCTTGATGGTTGATGCATTCGCAAACCACCACCTCCGTTCCCACCCGTCTCGAGAACCGCGCTGCCGCGGGGCCGCTTTATCAGGCGCTTTCACAACTGCAAAATGCGGCCAACCAAACATCCCTCGAGAAGCCTCTGCTCGAGCTGGTGAAGACGCGCGCGTCGCAAATGAACCGCTGCGCGTTCTGCCTGGAACTCCACACGCGTGTGGCCGGTGCCGCCGGTGAGGCAGCCGAGAGACTGCACTTGCTGCCCGCCTGGGAAGAGGTCGAATACTTTTCGCCTCGCGAGCGCGCCGCATTGCGTTGGACCGAAGCGCTGACCGCACTTCACGATGAGCCCGTCTCCGACGCGGTGTTCGCCGAGGTGAGCGCGCATTTCACGGAGCCAGAAATGCTGGAACTCACGCTGCAAATCATCGCCATCAACAGTTGGAATCGCTTCAATGTCGCGTTCCGTATTCGCCCTGACCCGCATTATTGGCCGGCGGGGTCGAAGCCAGACGCCACCACAAACGCGACACGAGCCGGCCAAGGCGGTCTGGCGCCGGCGCAAGTAGCCAACGTCGTAGCGTGATCGACAATTTCACCGAGCACCGATCCCTCCTTTTCGGCCTCGCGTACCGCATGCTCGGGCGCGTCGCCGAAGCGGAGGACATGGTTCAAGAGACGTGGCTGCGCTGGCAAAAACAGGACAGCCAGAGCATCGATTCGCCACGGGCTTGGCTGACGACGACGTTGACCCGCCTCTGCATCGATCACCTGCGCTCCGCCGCGCACCAGCGCGAGCACTACTACGGCGTCTGGTTGCCGGAGCCGTTCGTTGAGAGTCTGGCTGCTGCGCCCAGCGAGTCCGCCGAACTCGCCGATTCGTTGAGCATGGCGTTCATGTTGATGTTGGAGAAACTCTCTCCGGTGGAGCGCGCCGTTTTTCTGCTCCGCCAGGTTTTCGATTTAGACTATGCCGAAATCGCCGCGATCGTGGGCAAGAGCGAAGCCAACTGCCGCCAGATCGTAAGTCGCGCGAAAAGCCAACTCCTGCGCGGCGAACGCCCGGCAGAAACTCCGCCAACGGAAGTCGCCCAGCGCCTCGCCGAAAAGTTCCTGACGGCTGCGCGCAGCGGGGATCTGAGCGATCTCATGGCCTTGTTGAAAGACGATGCCACGATGTACACCGACGGCGGCGGCGTGGTGTCGTCCGCGGGACGTCCAATCGCGACCGCAGATCGCATTGCCCGCTTCTTCATCGGTATTCGCCGAAAATCGCCTGGCAGAAAAGAGCATTTCCCGGCCCTCGTAAACGGCCGGGTCGGCGCGCTGGAGTACGTCAACGGCGTGCTCGATCGTGCGATCTCGTTCGATTTCGAGAACGAGAAGATCGCCCGCCTCTACATCGTCCGTAATCCGGAAAAACTCCGACACTTGGCGCGTCCCGCTGGCGCCGTGCTGCTGCTTCCAAAGCAACTCCACGGGAACCCGCCGTGACGAATAACGAATAGCAGAGCGGCGTCGCACGAGGCGCGCACTCTTGCTGACAAAAACCTTGTGGGGTTCCTGCTCGAACCGGAAAGCGACGTCCCGGAAGACTCGGCAGCGAAACGCGGCGACTTAGAGCGTATAAGATTAAACTGTAGCCGCGAAAGGCATAGCCGGGCAAAGGCGCAGGGTTTTTGCCACGGTGAGTTTTTTAGCCGCAAAAAGGCTCAAGATACGCAAAGAGGATTTTTGTTAGGCCGACGCGGCTCAGAGATTCCTGGCTCGGGAGCGGTCTGGTTTTTTGGTTTGGAGTTACAAACCAATACCCCAACC
>DASTWZ010000026.1:0-11504 GCA_035765635.1 Opitutaceae bacterium | reverse complement strand
AAGCGGCTCGCGAGGGACCGCTCGCCCTACCTCGGAAGCCGGCATCCATTTGCAAAAAAAATCCTCGGGAATTGAGCGAGTCAGCAGGACCGCAGTTCAAGATACACAAAGAGGATTTTTGTTAGGCCGATGTGGCTTGGACATTCGTCGCTCGGGAGTGGTCTGGTTTTTGGCTTGGAGTTACAAACCAATACCCCAACCGAATTGTGGAGGAGCCGTTACGAGCGACGTCGCAAATCCGAAATCCTCTTTGCGCTTTTTGAGCCTTTTTGCGGCCACAATTTTTTTGAAATCGCTCCGGTGCGAACTACTCCTCGTCCGAATTCCCGGTGAAGGGGTCCGTCAGGTGGACCGGCTCGGCGCCTTCTTCGATCACAGCGTCCCAATCGAGCTCATACTCATTGCCGCGTTCGATCAGGCCGCGCATCAATTTCGAGCGCACCGCAGCGCGCGTACCGTAGGGCGGCGTGGTCAATGTAGTGGATTCTTCAATACCGTCCGCCCACGGACCGTCGAGATTCGCCAGGGCCAGGCCGAGGCTCCGCGCCGGATCGAGCTGGTGATATTCCAAGTCCTGCGCTTCGAGCCACGGATCGGACCAATCCAGGCCTTCGCTCTTGCGGAACACATCGAGCGCATGGTGCTTCGTCACCCAATCGATCAGTCCAACCAGCGATTCGAGATTTCCGCTGAGGCCGTTTTCAACGCGTTCCCACAGCGCCAGGATCGTATCCGTTTCCACACTACGTCCGCCAAAACGCTTTTCCGCGCGCAAGCGAAAGCGCGAGAGCACCTCCACGCCGTCGGCCTGCGAATGGTCGAGCAGCGACACGTGCCAGGGCGGCTCGGGTTGATGCGAAAGTGCGCGCAGCGTCCACACCGCATCGCTTAACGCGACCGCCGGCAGGTCGTTGATCTCGAGCAGGTCGAGCACGAGCCGGGTCGCGCCGATCTTCAAAAACATCGCCGCAGGCAGCACGTTCGTGTCGCCGTGCAGCAGGTGCAGCCTGCGGTATTTCCGCGGATCCGCCAGTGGCTCATCTCGGGTGTTAATGATGGCGCGGTTGTGCTGCACCCATTCGTAGAAATCGTTCTGAATGTAGTCGGCGCGCTGGCTGATCTGATATTCCGCCGCGGTCTCGAGCACGACGCCCGCACCGCGTTGTCCGGCGCTCCCGACCCTGCCCGCCCCGGTGAACAAAATCCGCAGGGTCAGAAACGCGAGGAGGCTCAAGATGTTCTTTTCCGAGAGCGAAGAACGACGAAGCAACGAATAGTTCTCATGGCAGCCAAACGTCGCGCCGGTGTGATGATCGATGTTGTTGCGGATGAAGTTGACCCGATCGCCCAACCCAAGCGCGTGCACCGCCTGCAGGAGAATGCGGTCTCCCGCCCGATCGTGTCGCACCACATCCATCGCGCTCGCGCATTCCGCCGTGCAATACTCGACGTGTCCCATGTCGAGATAGAGGCGCCCGCCGTTGAAAAGAAATCCGCCGTTGCCGGGCGGCTCATCCCAATCGCGATGATGCCGGTCGATCAGTCCGTAGCGGTTGTTCTCGAAGACCCAGTCGCGGATCTGGTGGATCACGCGCATCCCATCGCCCGGCGGCGAAACCATGCACCCGTACTCGGTCTCCACTCCCGTGATCCGCGGCGCAGTGTACTTCGCCAGGCTCACGACACGTTGGAATAATCGAGCGCGCGATAGCGCACGCGACCCGCCGAACGGCGATCGAGCAACGCGACTTCGAGGACATGGCCATCAAGAGCAGGCCGCTCACGGCTCGATGGCGCGGTGAACGGTTTTCCACCCGAAAGTTCGCGCCAGGCCAGCAGCGCCAGCGTGACGATTTCGTCCGGCGTGGTCTCCGGTTTAACCTGCGAAATGAGCCACTCCGTCGCCGCCGTTTCGTCAGCCGCTGAAACATGCGCGACCGCCACTCCGCCCTTCGTTAGCAGGCGGTGCGTCCCGTCGTAGCTCATTCGGACAAGGATGTCCTGCGCGGGAGTCAGCCCCAGCTCCGCCAGAATCAGCTCCACCAACACCGGCGCGGAGAAAATTTGCTCGAAGTTCGACTTGAGCAGCGGCCCCAGCGAAAAATTGAGCAGCCGGCGCAACGTCACGTCTTCCGGAGCGCGAGTGAAACCTTCCATGTGCGCCGCCTCGATCACCGCCTGGCGGACTTTTTCGATGTCGACGGGATGGCCGAGCGCGGCCAGCGCCTGCCGATCATAAACTTCGAAGATCTTCGACTGGCCCGTACCGACGCCGACGAGCAAAATCCCTTCGGGCCGGGAAAATGCGAACACCGGCTTCGCGCCTCGCAATTGGTCGCGAATGTATTCCCGCCGATTGGCCACGGCTTCGAGCCACCGATAGGGTTCGTCCGTCATTGTGCAGCCTCCTTCCAGAATCGCGCCTGCTCCGCTGTAGTGACTGTGCGGATACCTTGCGCGTTCAAAATCTTGATCGTGGCAAAATCCTCGCGCGACGGATTCACCCCACCGGTGGCGGTGTCGAATTCCGCCGCGGTGATCAAAAGGCGATTGGCCAGCGCCACGGCTTGTCCGAGCGAAAGATCGGCCGGCTTCGGATTGCCCCACTTCTCCAGGAAATGCAGCACGCTCTTGATGCTGCCGGAGCCAGAGCCAGATCCCGCATACGCCGCCGCCTCGAAATGCGCGCCCAGCGGATCGTAGAAATAAATCGCGGGCCGATTCGTCGCCGCGTCGAGACCGGCGAAAATTGGCGCGACCAAGCCGAAGCCCTGCAAGGTGGCCGGAACGTTGTCGTGCAGCAGTCGCGAGAGCGCCCGCATTTTCGCCGCGAGGCTCATCGCCTGAAGCTGACTGCGGCGATAAAATTCAAACGCGGTCTGCAGCGTGCGGGCCATCTCGACCGCGATGGCCGGGCTCCCCGCAATCGCGATCATCGAGTGGCTGTCGAGTTCGATGATTTTCTCCGTGCGATCGGAGAACACGAGGTTGCCCGCCGTCGCGCGATGATCACCCGCGACCAACACGCCTTCCGAGCAATGGAAGGCGAAGACCGTGGTGGCTTCCAGCGCCAGCGGATGAGAATGACCCGGCGGCCCGTCGCGGTGCGCCGGGGCGACCGACGCTGCGCCGGCCAGCCCGGCGCGCTGCGGAAGCAGGGATAAAAAATCTCCGTTCATGAAAGTGTATTACAAGCGTGGATACAACGTCGTGGCGCGTTTCTCAAACGTGGCCACGCCGTTGAAAGATCGAGCCGAGCTGGAAAACGCGGCTCCGTGTCACTGCCCAGTCCGCTGCCGATAGCGGCGCGCTTGTTCCGGGTCCACCTTGCGCATGCGCTTCAGCAGATCGTCGGTGTTGGGTTTATCGACTTTCGGCTCCTTCGGTCCTTCGCCGCCGCCTCCACCGGGAGCTGGCGCCACGGGACGTGGTTTCTGGATTGGGTCTGGCACGTTGAAATCCTCGTTTGAAGTTTGACTGAAAAATGTCCCCTTAACGGCGCTTTGCAAATGGCAGTCCGAGTAAATCCTCGGGAGCTCGCGCTGCCTCCAATGCTTCGAGCCCGGCGCGCACTTCCTCTCGCGTGAAGACGCCGCGCAAATCGAGCTCGATCCGTCCGTGCGCGCTCTTCAGCAGCACGCCGTCCCATTGCGCAGACTCCACCATCGGCCCGAATTTATCGATGCAGCCACCGCGCAACGCCGCGCGAGTGGTCTGCGGCGCGCGCAATCCGTAGCTGGTGATTTCATCGAGCGCATAGGGCAAACGAAACGCCCCCGAATCGAGCAGCCCGTAAAACAATCCATGCGCGCGATCCATCTGATGATACGCCAGGTCCAGGCTGCACAACCAGGGATCGTCCGCGCTGACTTTTTCCGCTTCGCGAAACTGCTCGATCAAGCGATGCTTCGCCGACCAATCCAGCCGGTCGGACGTGCTCAATGGATCGCGTTCCAGATCGTCGAGCACGTCGCTCCACGCCTCGATGAGTCGAGCCCATTCCACCTCCCGCGCATCGGGCGAAAATTCGCGCACGAGTTGAAGATACGTTCGCTGCACGTCGACGGCGGTGACGGTGTTTCCGCCCGCCGTGCGCACGCGCCATTTCCACTCGGGATCGCGTGAAATCGAGACAAGCGCATGCAACGGATCGCCCAGCCGCGGCACGCGCTCCAGCGGCGCGCCATTGGCCAGCGCGTCGAGCACGAGCGCGGTCGTCCCGACTTTCAGATACGTGGCATACGGCGAGAGATTGGCGTCGCCGATGATGACGTGGAATCGACGAAACCGCGCCGGATCCGCGTGCGGTTCGTCGCGTGTATTCACCAAAGGCCTACGCTGCATCGTGTCCACGCTCTGCAGCTCCGTGAAAAAATCACTCCGCTGCGCGATCTGAAAACCGGCCTTGAGAAACCGGTCCTCGTCTTCCCAACCGTATTTCCCCGCTCCGCAAAAAATCTGGCGCGTCACGAAAAACGCCTGAATGCCATCAGCGAGTTTGCTCCACGCCAGCGAGCGCGGCAGCAGATAATTTTCATGACATCCGTAACTGTGGCCGCGGAAGTCGGTGTTGTTTTTGTAGAGAATCACCGGGTTGTCCGAGCGCTGCGATTCAGCCTCGGCGCACTGCATGAGCAGCACATCGCCGGCCCAATCTTGCTGGAGCAACTCCTCGAGCGTGCTGCACTCCGGCGTGCAGTACTCAGGGTGTGCGTGGTCGTTGTAGAAACGCGCGCCGTTGCGCAGCACGAGGTCGCTTTTTATTTCCGCGAAACTCAGCGGCCGGCTCGCGTCCTGCGCGAAGTAATTCGCCTCATCGGTGTCCTGCCGGAGCTCCTTCACCCGAAAACCGCGCGCGTCCTGATGCGGATCCTCCGCCCGATAATCCCAGCGCATGCGCACGCCGGGAGCCGTCGCGCTCCGCACGAGCGCGATCGACTCCGCGACGACATCGATGTCTTCGGGCCGTTCGCGGGTGATGCCGATCTCCGTCTCGAGTCCGAACTGGATGTTCATCAAACCGCGGAGCTGTTCGTCGGAAGTTCGGCCGGACGATACGGTCCGAGCCGCACGACATTGTTTGGATCGAAATCGGTCAGCTTGAGCCAATCCTCGGTGATGTCATTCGGCGGGAAGAGATCGTTCTCTTTGTACTCAGCGCGCAGTGCATCGAACAAATCCTGACGCGTGATCGGCGACTCGGTCTTCTGATCGATCGAGCGACGAATCGCGAACGCCTTGGCGCGTTCGACGATTCCCGCGATGATCGCGCCGCTCGCCAGATCGCCGCGGTAAAGATGTTCGCGGCGCCCACTGCGATATGTCACCTCGAGAAAACGATTCTCTTCCGTCGCGGCGTAATGCATTTCCACGACGGCATCGATCAAGGCCTGACGCGGCTCGGCCAACGGCAGATCATCGGTCAAATAGATCCCGTAAATCGCGCGTGCCGCGGACTCGTCCGGACGTTTCACCCGAATCTTCCGATCGATCCGCCCCGGTCGCAAAATCGCCGGGTCAATCAGGTCGGCGCGGTTCGACGCCAGAATGATCACGACGTTTTGCAGCGCCTCGATTCCATCCATCTCCGTACAAAACATCGGCACCAGCGTGGACAGGATGTTGCTTCCGCCCCGTGGCGCGTGACGCGTGCCGAGGACAGACTCGGCCTCGTCGATGAAGAGGAAAGCCAGGTGACCTTCTGCCGCTTTCTCGCGGCATTGCGCGAAGAGATCGCGCACCTGGCGTTCCGATTCGCCGAGCCACATGTTGAGAATCTCCGGGCCTTTCACGCTGAGAAAGAATTCCGGACGATCCACTCCGGTTGTATCGCGAAGTTGGATACGGAGGTTGTGCGCGGTGGCTTTGCCCAGCAGCGTCTTCCCGCAGCCCGGCGGCCCGTAGAGCAAAAAGCCTTTCGGTACCGCATGCTTGAAACGCCGAAACAGCTCCGGATGCAGCAACGGCAACTCGATCGAATCGCGGATCGCCGCAACCGCCTCCTCCTGTCCGCCGATGGCACTCCACGGCAAAGGTTCGACACTCGCGAGCGTGCGGTCGAACCGTTTGCCCACGCCGATCACTTCGACGGCCACACGCTGATTGGCGTCGAGCCTCACCTCCAGGCCCGGCTTGAGTTTGTCCTTCGAGATCAACGAAGAACGAATCACGATCGCGTCGGAAATTCCCGCCTCCTGCGAGACGCGCAGTCGCCCTTCGGACAAGAGTTCGGCGATTTTCACGACGGGTCCGCTCTTATCCAGCCCGAAAGAATCGGTGACGGCGAACGCTTCGTTCAACAGCACGCGCGTGCCCGATTCCAGAACCGCCTCGGGCAGCGCCGGATCAACATTGCAGACGTAATCCGTGCCGCCGACGCAGACCAATGCCCGTTCGTCGCCGATTCTCTGGATCAACGTGCCGATGCGCAGAGCCGGCGCTTTCAGTTTTTCCACGGCCTCGGAGAGCTGCTCCACGGCGTTGCGCGCCTGATCCTGCAGATCCTCCATTTCCTCCACGCGATCACGAAGGATGTTCAAGTCCCACGCGCTCGCGCCGATCGCCCGCAGTCGCGAGGTCACGAGGTCGCAAAGCTGCAGCGCAGAAAGTTTTTCCACGTCTTCCGGCGTGTAGATCGGCTCGTCGACTTCCTCCTTCGACGGACCCTTTTCGGGAACGCCGGAGTTTCCCTTTTTCTTCGATTTCTCCATCGGGCAGATTAGAGGCGCAATCCCGGCGGCGCAACTTGCTCATTGGATGCGGCGCGCTACGGTGCGCGATGGCATTTCTGCTCGCCGCATCACTCGCGCCGATGGAAGCAACGTCTGTGTCGGAAATTCCGCGAGGAGATGCCTGGCAATACGAACCGAAATGGGACGGTTTTCGCTGCCTTGCTTTTCGTTCCGGAAAGGAAGTCGAACTCCGCTCCAAGTCGGGCCAGTCGCTCAGCCGCTATTTTCCAGAGATCGTCGCAGCGGTGGGAAAACTCTCCGCAAAAGAATTCGTCCTCGATGGAGAAATCGTGATTCCCGCGGAAGGCGGGCTTTCGTTCGATGCCCTGCTGCAACGCATCCATCCCGCGGAAAGCCGCGTGCGCAAACTCGCGAGCGAAACGCCGGGCTGGTTCATCGTCTTCGATTTGCTCGCGACAAAAGCCGATGGGGATCTGACCGAGGCGCCGCTGCAGAAACGGCGCGCGAAACTCGAGGCGTTTGCCAAAAAGAATTTCGACGCCAAGGGCGCGCTGCGACTTTCGCCCGCAACGCGAAAAATTTCCCAGGCCGAAAAATGGTTCGGCGCCGGCGGCTCGACGCTCGACGGACTCATCGCGAAAAATCTCGAAGCGCCGTACGCGAGCGGCAAACGCGACGCCATGGTGAAGATCAAACCGCAGCGCACCGCGGACTGCGTCGTCGGCGGTTTTCGGTACGCCGAGAAAAAGAAGGTCGTCGGCTCGCTCCTGCTCGGGCTCTACGACGAAGAGGGGAAACTGAATCACGTCGGTTTTTGCTCGGGCTTGAAAACGACGGAACGCGCCGCGCTGACGAAAAAACTCGAGCAGCTGATCGAGCCTCCCGGCTTCACCGGAAAAGCGCCGGGCGGCCCGAGCCGTTGGAGCACGGAACGCAGCGCCGAATGGAAGCCCCTCAAACCCAAGCTCGTCGTCGAGGTCAGCTTCGATCACGTGACCGGAGATCGATTTCGCCACGGCACCGGCCTGGTGCGCTGGCGGCCTGACAAATCGCCACGTCAATGCACGATGGACCAAATGCTGCAGAAACGATCTACCTCTCTCGCGCGCCTGCTCGGCGCCCGGAAATGAATGAATCCACTTTTCAACTACGCATGAAGTCCATCACACGCTCCCTCGCGCTGCTGAGCTTTGCAGCGCTGCTCGGCCAATTCGCAGTGGTCTCCGCCGCGGACCACCCGCCGCTGAAACGGCTCGAAGACATTCAGAAGACCGCGGAGAAATTCCATGTTCACGTCGCGCCGCCCCATTTCGAATCGAAGCCTGAGGAGATCCAGGCCGCCGGAGACAAGGCGATCAAGGACACAGAAGACGCTCTGCTGAAAATTGCGCAGCAGGACCGCAGCAAGGTCAGTTTCGAGAGCACGATTGCGGCTTATGATCGCACCGTCGCGCCCGCCCGCGCCGTGGGCGAACGCATCAATCTTCTCCAGGAAACGCTGCCGGACAAAGCCGGACGCGAAGCCGCCGTGGCGGCGTTGGTGAAGCTTCAGGCCTGGGCCATCTCGCTGGAATATCGCGACGACATCTACCAGGTCGTGAAAGCCTACGCCGACACGCATCCCAAACTGAGCGGTGAGCAAAAACTGCTCTTCGATGAAACGATGCGCACATATCGCCGCGCAGGATTGAATCTGCCGAAGGAAAAGCGCGACGAAGTCGAACAGCTGCGCAAAAAACTCTCGGAGTTGACCACGCAGTTTTCCGAGCACGTCAACCAGGCGCGCGGTCCGCTCGACCTCACCGCAGCGCAGGCGGAAGGTTTGCCCGAGAGCCTTCTCACCAGCCCAGGCGTGAAACAGGACGACAGCCACTATCGCGTGATGATCAATGTCACCTGGCAGTACCAAGCCGTCGCTGAGCACGCCAAGGATCCTGAGGTGCGGCGCCAGGCCTATCTGATTCGCAACAATCTCGCGCGCGAGGACAACGTGCCCGTCATGCAGCAAATCGTCGCGCTGCGGACCGACATCGCGCACCGGCTCGGTTATGCCACCTGGGCCGATTATCAGATCGAGCCGCGCATGGCGAAAAACGGAAAGACGGCGCGCGATTTCGAGGAACAACTCGTCGCGGGTTTGCAGAAAAAATTCGATGCCGAACTCGAGGAGTTGCGAAAGCTGAAGGCGGCGGAAACCGGCAAGGCCGACGCGAAACTGGAGGCGTGGGACGTTTCCTATTACCAGGACAAACTGAAGCGCGAACGCTACTCCGTCGATGCTGAGCAACTTCGGGTTTACTTTCCCTATCAGGCGACGCTCGAAGGCATGTTTCGCATCTACGAAAAGATTTTCGGTCTGACGTTTACCGAAGTTCAACCGCCGGAAGTCTGGGCTCCAGGTGTGCGGCTCTACGCCGTGCAAGATGCCGAAAAGGGCGAGCCGATGGGGCTCTTCTACCTGGATATGTTTCCTCGCGAGGGAAAATATAATCACTTCGCGTGCTTCGGGATTTTCGATGGAGAGACCAAGGCCGACGGCACGGAAATCGCGCCGATCGCTTCGCTCGTCTGCAATTTTCCGCCGCCCTCCGCCGACAAGCCGTCGCTGCTGAAACACGACGACGTGCAGACGCTGTTTCACGAATTCGGCCACGTCATGCACATGATCCTCGGGCGTTCGAAATACCCCGGCCACGCGTCGTTCAATGTCGAGCAGGACTTCGTCGAAGCGCCCTCGCAGATGTTGGAGAACTGGGTGTGGGACAAAGCCGTGCTCGACACCTTCGCACACGATTACCGCGATCCGAGCAAGACTGTCCCCGCCGAAATCATCGACGCGCTGAAGCGAGCGCGCGAAGCAACGGCCGGATTGTTCTACCGGCGGCAGCTCGCGTTCGGTGTATTGGATTTGGAACTACACAGCTTGGCGCAGACGCGCGGAGACGTTGACGTCGTAGGAATCACGAATCGCGAACTCGCGCGCGTGACCGTGCCGCCAGACAAGAACACGGCCTTCATCGCTTACTTCGGTCATCTGGCGGGCGGCTATGATGCGGGCTATTATGGCTATCTCTGGTCGCTCGCGATCGCGCAGGACATGGCGAGCGTTTTCCGGGCCTCGCCGAACGGTTTTCTGGACGAAAAAATCGGGCGGCGGCTGCGGAAGGAGATTTATTCCGCGGCAGCTTCGCGCGAGGCGAAAGACTCGGTCGAAGCGTTTCTCGGCCGCAAAGAATCGCTCGAACCATTCCTGGAATTCGTCGGAGCGGCCGAGCCGAAAAATTCACAGAAATAGTGGGGCGCGGGCCCTAGACTCGCGCCGGGTATCCTTCCCGGAACTACGCGTTCATGCCGCCTACTTTATGCGGCATGAACACTACCCCTCGTTCCCCCTTCGACCGCTTACGTCCAGGTGCAAGACCTTGGGCACGAGTCGATAAGGCGTTATTTGTGTTTTGCTAATTATTGGCATTGCTCTCGCGAGAGTCTCCAGCCTATTATTTGCATTAACTCCTTTTTAACGCGTGCATCCCCTCGTTCACGAAGTTGTCCTGAATTGTGCCAAGGGCGCCGGATTGGCGGTTCTGTTTACGTCACCAATGGCCGTGGTGTTGTGGAGCGTTTCTCGCGTGCGGAAGGAATTCCGCGCGGCTGAGGAATTTCCCTTTCGCGAATTGCCGCTGCGTGCGCCGGGCGAATCTCTCCGGGTAAAAATGGAACGCCTAGCCGAGGCGCAGCAGAACCGTTTGCTCATGCTCACGATCGTGGCGGTGGTCTCGACCGCGGTGGTGCTTTCGCTGCCCGCAGACCTCAAACTCGCCGGCATGGGCATCTGTGCCCTTCTTGTATTCGCCGACGCACTACGCACGATTCCGCGCATGATTCAGACGCAGCGTGAGCTGTGGAACTGTCGTCTTGGGTTCACCGGCGAGCGTCTGGTGGGCGAAGAGTTGAACCAACTTCTGGCGGATGGCTTTCAGGTGTTTCACGACATCCCGCTGCAGGGCTACAATGTAGACCACGTGATCGTCGGACCCACGGGCGTGTTCGCCGTGGAAACCAACACGCGTCGTCGCTCGCGCAAGGCATCCGCGCCCGCCGAGCAGCGCGTGCGCTATGATGGCGACACGCTGATTTGGCCGACAGGAAAAGACACCGGCCCCGTGGATCAAGCGCTGTTCAATGCGCGCAGTCTCGGTCACTGGCTGAGCAGCTCCACCGGCGGACCGGTGAAGGCGCAAGGAATAGTGACGCTGCCTGGCTGGTCCGTGGACGATTGCGATCGCCACCGGGTGTGGACCTCGAATCCGAAGCGTATCAAGAGTTTGGTTACAAGCCACCAGGTCGACCACCTGAGCAACGAGCAAATCCAGCGCATCGCCTATCAGCTCACCGAACGCAGCCGCCTCCGCAAAGTGGAGGCGTGATCGGGCGGTTTAGGATTTGAGCCGCAAAAAGGCGCAAGAAGCGCAAAGAGGATTTTGGGCGGGCGACGCCGCTCAGACATCCTAGACCTTGATGCGGTCTCGGGTCACGTTTGCTGCTCCAACCTTCAAATTTCCGGTTCACCTAAAAATTCCGAGGGTTTGGAACTCCAAACAAAGACTGATCGACTTTTGGGATTTGGATGTCTGAGCGATTTTCTCGAACCCAAAACCCTCTTTGCGCTTCTTGTGAGGGTATGTGGTTCAGAAGAAGAACAGAACCGCATGAACAATTAACCGTCCGGGGCATCGTTAGAGCCTGTGGGTGAATGCTAAAACCAACAGGCGGCCAACGGGAGACGCTCGATAAGAAGCATGGAGTGTAATC
>DASTWZ010000025.1:0-17236 GCA_035765635.1 Opitutaceae bacterium | reverse complement strand
CTCCCAGAGCCTCCTGCGCCTTGAAAAGGCGCACTCGGCGATCGAACCCCGGAAACTTGCTGAACGTAGGCGTCTCGCCGATGTCGGGTATTTGCCGAGCGTCGGCGTTTCGCCGATGTCGGCCACTGGGAGCGCTGGCGTCCTCGCCGGCATTTTCCTTTCTAGTGTCCCGCGCAGCGGGACTGATTTTTCGAAAAGCCGGCCGGAGGCCGGCGCTCCGTTACGTGCTTCGTTGCGCGTCGTCGAGCCCTCCGCGGCGCACTTCCTAAAACACCTGCAAACTCACGGGCCCGAGCAGGCCTGAGGGGCGCAGGGGCTCGTCGGGTTTTATTTCGACGTTCGTCCGCGTGCGGCGCTCGTTCGCAGGCAAACCGGCGTCGCCGATGAGGCGGTTCTGCCAATTGTTTGTCACCGCGACCTCAACCAGATTTTCTCCGTGGCTCAGCGCGTCGGTTAGATCGACGGACCACGGCGCAGTCCAGACGACGCCGAGCACCCGACCGTTCAGACGCACTTCGGCGATCTCCTTCACGGCGCCAAGATCGAGCAACACGCGCCGTCCGCTGGCCGACGCCGGCAGGGTGAAACGTTTCACATAACGCGCCGTGCCCGAGTAGTGGCGAATCCCTTCTTCCGAACGCTTCGTCCAGTCCTCCAGCCGTTCGAACGCCACCTCCGCCGGGCCGCCCCAGGCAGGATCGAAATGCACCGTCCAACCCCCGGCGAGAGAAACCACGCTTTCCGCACGCTGGAACGGCTTCAGTGGGTAGGGCGAGACCTCCGGGCGAGCCGCCCCTTGGCGTGGCCCACCATTAACGTTAGAATTGTCCACACCTTGGTGCGGCTCATCTTTGACCTTCGACCCGACACTCTCTTTTCGTGACTCATCCCTCACGTTAGCATCGGCCGACCCTTTGCGTGCCTCATCCTTCACGCTAGCCCCAACCACCTCTGCTTCCGCCCGCGCGGCTTCCCCCGGCCGCCGCCGGAACACCACGAAAAACGATTGATGCGCCGCGAAGGCCATCGGCACAACGGTGCGACCGTTCTCGGCGCGCCAGCCTGCCGCGTCGCCCAACCGGCCAGTCACCGGATCCCAAATTTCCGGCACGCGTCCCGAAACGCGAAATGCGCAATCGACCGCGCTCTCCGCGCGGGCATTGCGGTTCGTGACGAAATAGATCCCGGCCTCATCCGTCTCGCGATGGATGAAATCGAGCCACGCCTCTCCAGTGTGCTCGAAGTCCGGCCCGACTCCGTCCGACGTCAAAATTTCCCGCAGTGCCACTTTCTGAAACACCCTGCCCTTCCCCACCCGGCGCGGCTGCGTCGAACGACCCATTTGCGTCCGCGCCGGCCCCCGCTGCGTCGCAGACTGCGCCGCCGCCGCAGCCCCAGTTTTCTCCTCAGCATCCCCCCACAATTCCTCAGCAATGGCGCGAAGCTCGTCGTCACATTTTGGATACAGCGCCAGCCCAGGCGTGCGCACGGGCTTCGGGCCTACGATCGTCGCGCCTGCTGCGACGAGTTCCTTCAACTTTGCCGCGACGGCGACCGGCATGCGCTCGTCATCCGGCAGGACCAACAAGCGATAGCTCATCCCGTCCGGCAAAACGATGCGGCCGTCGCGCACGTTCACCCGAGTCAACAGCACTTCCGTCCCGCAGACGTCGTAATCGAAGCCCGCCCCCAGCGCAGGATCGACATGCTTGGGCACCGCGACATTCGGCGCGCCGTCGCCGGTATAATACAAAACATCCGCGACAAAACGGCCCTGCCTGAGCAGGAACTGACAGCGTCCGAGATATTCCAAAAACGCTCCGACGTACGGCCACCACGTCTGGTTCGCGTTGAAATGCGTGCCGGCGTAATACTCGTAGCCCGGCAGGCCTTCCGCCGCGCGCGTCGCGGTCGACTCGTGAATGATCAGGCGGTTGATCCCCTCGCAGAACGCTCGATCCGCGGCGTGTTTCAACGTCGCCGGAGAATCAACCCAATGCCGGTTCGAGGTGAACGCTTCAGCAGAAGCTGTGCGGCGCCCATAGGTGTGCGCGGCCGATGAAACCATTTTCGTCACTTTGTTCTGCCCGTCTTCCAACCGCGAAACGCCGTATCCAAGTTTTGGATCCTCGCCGCCGGGTTCGTCGTGTTTCAAACCGAGCCAAAATTCTCCCATCGGCCGATCGCTCCGTCCGAGATTCATCAGCCCATCCATGCACATCGTGCCTGAGCGGCTCGGCCCGGCGGATTCGTTCTGCGCCTCCAGTCCGTGCTCATGACACAGCGCCGCGAGCCGCCCATAATGCTGGTCCGCCATGCAATCCGCCACGGTGCGCCGATAGTCGTAGAGGAAGCGGTCGGAGATCTCCGCGCTGCCGACGATGAAGCCGGCCAGCACCGGAAAATAGGGCGTCGGATCGTAGCCGCGGTACTCGCGAAAACGTTCGACGATCCGCTCCGTCCAGTTGGGAAACCCATCCTCGAAGCTGTCGTCGCAGAAATATTTCAACGTCGTGCCGGCTTCGGCCGCATCCTCGAGAAACACCTTTCCGAGATTCTCGAACTGCACGTCGACCGGCTCGCTCGCCAGCCAGTCCACCGACAACCCATCGCCCGATGGCGGCGCGATCATCAGCTTCGAACCCGTCATGCGATGGCCCGTGCGCACGATCGTCCAACGCCCCGGCGGCACGTCCCAATCCAGCGTTCCATCCGGCCGCAACTTCGCCGTGAGATCGATGATTCCCTCAACCGCGATCGGCGCGTCGGCCTTTTCGTTCCTCAACGGCGTCGACGGCGGCCCCATGACCGCGGCGGCGCGCGTGAAATTGCTCGCGTCTTTCCGATTCGTTTTCGCGGGCAACAGGGCCGCGCGTTTGCCGGCAAAACGATGCCGCCCTTCGGCCTCATCGCGAAACGCGACCACCGCGGTGTCACGGTAATCGAGTTTCTCCAGCGGCAAATCCACGTACTCCGCAAATCCCGGCGGATTGAAAACCTTGTCGTAGCCATCGCGATTGCCGGGAAGCGGCAGCGGCTCCGACAACTTGCGCGGTCCCTCCACGGTCAATTTCGACTGCAGAAACCAGCGGCCCGATTGCCGCGGCGAAATCCAGGGTCCGCCCATGCACCAGCCGCCGCTGAGATTCACGCCGACATCGATGCCGAGTCGTTTCGCCTCGCGCAGGGCGTGACAATTCAACTCGCGCCAGGCCGGCGACAAGAACGGCGCCGGGTCGTTCGTCGGCTCCGGTTTCCCGAGGTTGCGCGAATTCACGATCAGCACTTCGCCGATGCCTTTCGCGGCGAATTCCTCCAAGTCGCGCGTCAATCCCGCGGCGTCGATGTGCCCGCCAAACCACCACCAATAACATCCCGGCTTCGCCGCCGCCGGCACGCGCAAGAACCCTTCCGCGAGCGCGTCAACGCCTGCAGAAACGCCTTGTTCTCCCTTCGCCCGAGCCAGCAAGCGCGGCGAAACAGCGAACGCAATTCCGGTGATCGAACTAATGCGGATAAAATCGCGCCGACTAAGATTCATGGGAGATAGATTGGGAGTTGGGATTGGGAGGCCCACGAATCACACGAAGCACACGAACAAGGCCTCGAACCTATTGCCCACGGAATACACGGAAGGGCACGGAAAGACTCGAACTACTGAATTCGGATTCTGAAGTAGCCGAGTTTCCCAAACGCGGCCTTCGGCGGTCCGTCTCCCCTCCACATTTGGGAAGTTTGGCTGCTTCGAACCACTTCTCCTTTTCCGTGCCTTTCCGTGTATTCCGTGGGCAATCGGGTCGAGGTCTTATTTCGTGTTCTTCGTGTGATTCGTGGGCAAAAAAAAAATGTTTTCTCAGACGACGCGGATTGTTTCGAGGCCGAGCAGTTGACCGAGTTTCTGGAGTTTCGCGGAGATGTGACCGACGCCGACGGCGCAGTGGTGCGCGGGGCCATGCGCGTTCCAGCGGTTGACGAATTCGCGCGCTCCGCAGGCGAAGCGATAGCGGCTGTTCGTGTTGCCGATTTCGAGGATCGGTCCCGCCACCGACTCCGCCTCCGCGCAGAGCAACGCGAGTTTTCCATCGGCTGTCTCGATGACCGAGAGCAGTGTGACCGGCCCGTGCTTCACCGCCATTTCGACCGAGACGCCGCGACCGACTTTGCCGTGATACACTTTCAGCGGGCGAACTTTCGTGCGGCCTTCCGCGATCGCGATGTGCCCCGGTCCGTCGTGCCCCATGAGCACGACGTCGTCTTTGAAATCCATCGCGTAATATTCAGTGAACGATCCGCCGGCGCCGAAGAGGTCCATGATTTTCATGGCCTGGACATTTTTCACTTCGTATTCGCCGGCCACCGGAACGCCGCGCGCCGTCAACATCGAGCAGCCCAGAATGATCGAGGCAACAGTCGCCTCATTCTCCGCGACGCCGGTGCCCTTGTAGTAATAGGCGAGCGAACCCAAGCGGTACTGCGCGACGAGTTGGTCGAGCGCGAGACTCGTGCGCGCCGCGTCCGCCAAATCATCCGCCGGACAATCCGCTTGAACATCAAACACGCGGCCAAACTCCGCCACGCGTTCCCGCACGGCCGCGTCGCTGATTCCGCGGCGCAACGCCGAAAGTTCGTCCACTTCGAGATGCTCGATGTGCGTGCCGAACGTCGCGCACTGCAGCGTCGCGTCCGATTGGATGTCGAGCATGCCGCTGTAATAATGCCCCATCAGACCGAGGCGGTTGCCATACATTGCTGCCGCAACGCGCGCGGCTTCGACCCACGCGTCGACCTCGCGCCAGCACACGGGATCGTCGTCGAGCACGCCCGTGATTTGGTGGAAGCGCACACCGGCGCGTTTGAAAACATTCGCGATTTCCGGAACAGGACACGCCGCGCAATGAGCCAGCCAATCGCCCGTCATCTTAGTGCGATCGCCCATGCGATTGAATGTCGCGTAATCGATGGCCGCGGTCGGCGCGAGATTGAGCACGATCACGGGCACGTTCGCGCGCTGCACCACGGGAAGAACAGTGGACGAAAGCGCGTACGTCGTGACGTGCAGGAAAATCACGTCCACATCCGCCCGGCGCAGCGCACGCCCGGCCTCGAAGCCGCGCTCCGGCGTGTCGACGAGACCAACGTTCACCACCTCGACGCCGGGCCGCTGCAGTTTTCCCGCGACCGCAGCAAGGTAGCCTTCCAGCCGCGCTTTCAAACCGGCGAACTGCGCCCAATACGCCTCGAGACCGATTCCGAACAAACCCACGCGCAAAACAGAATGTGACATAGAAAAATAGTTTAGCGTTGGACCGCCGCGGAATCACGTCGCGATCCTTGCGGCGCCGCCTCCAACGGCACGGAGGCGATGCTGATCACGCGGCGCGAATCGGAGCGAGATATCGAAGACGCGAAGCCGACGCACAACTCGCGCGCACCATCCTCCCTCACGCGGATGGCCATGCCCTCCGGCTCGCGATGAACTTGCTCTCCAAAAATGTCCGTGCGGCCGCGCTCGATCACGCGGCCCGTCTTCCAATCGACGCAGAAAATTTCCGCATTCCCCGGCGGCGGATTCGCCGCGGTGTACGCTTGTCCCGTCAACAAATACACCCGCTCCCCGTCCATGCAGTAGCCCTGAAATGTCCCGAGCCGCTTCGGCATGGGCACGTCGTAAATCGGCTTCGGCGTGCCACCGGCCTTCACGTCGGCCAGTCGAAACAACGCCATGCGCCCGCCGCGCTTCGCGCTCGCGTAACGCGCCATGAACAAACCTCCCGCCATGTTCAGCGACGGCGTGATATAAATCGCATCCTCAGCCACGACGAATTTCGCGATGTCCACGTCGTCGTGCTTCAGCGTTTTTCCATTCACAAAACGAAAACGCCCGATCTTCGTCCCGCGTCCTGAGCCGTCGTCGATCGGACGCGAATCCACTTCGGTCCAAAGGTAAACCGTGTCCCCTTCCGGCTCCACGCCCATGGAAACCCCATGGCCGAAGCCTTCGAGAAACATATAGCCGAGCACCTCGTCGCCATCCGCACTCAGGCGCGTCAGCTCCAAATCTCCGTTCTCCCAGTGCTGTCGCGAGGTTCCGCGTTCGTTGGTTCCCTCGACCTGCACCGCGTAGATCTCGCCGTTCAACGGATTGAACGCAAACGACTGCATGACGTGGTGGACGCCATGCAGCCGTTTTTTCGTAAGCAGCGGTCGAAGACCCTGCGCCAATGTTTCATGCTTCGCATTCGCCGCGGTGACTTCCGCCTTCTGCGCCGCCGCTTTTCGCTCCGCTGCCCCTGCATCGCCAAAAAAAACAGCGAGCGCAGTGGCGAGCAGAGCGGTAAAAGGGCACGAGCGGAAAAACGTCATCCGTGGCAATCAGCGAAGCTCGGAACTCAGAATGAGAACGTCGAAGTGAGTTCCCAGGTGCGGCCCGCGCCGACGCGCCAGGCGACATTATCGTGAGTCTTCAGGTCGCCAACCGTCACGGGATTCGCGACGACAGGAACGAGAAGATTGTCATTGAAGATGTTTCGCACGTTGAGCTGCAGCTTCCAGTTGATGTTGTGCCAGAGCTTTCGTTGATAGCTCAGCCAACCATCCCAGGTCGTTTGCGAGGGACCCCAGAACGGATGGTTCACATCGGTGATGAGACCGAGCGTGGGATCGCTGATCACGGGATAACCCGTCGCCACGCGGTCCTGCCAGCGAAGCGCGCCGCCGATGCCCCAACCTTTGAGGAAACCTTCGCGCGGGAAGCTGTAGTTGCTGATGAAGTTCGCGCGCCACTCACGAAGTTCCGGCATGTATTGCCCGGTGGAGAGCTTCGCCGTGTTGAGCGGATTGATCAGGTTGGTTTCGGCGTAGCTCTGGACGTTCCACGCTCCGATCGTTTGCCCCCACAGCAGCGGGTTATGCCATTGCTGCAAACGCTCGTCGAGCAAAGCGGCGAAGACCGCGCTGGTGTCGCCTTGCACGGCTTGCTGCTTCGCAAGGTTGAAGGCGAGGCGCCAATTTTTCGTGGCATTGAACACACCTTCAATCTCGATGCCCTTCGAAATCGAACTCGTCACGTCCGCCTCGCCGGTTGGCGCGGAATACGTGAGATCGCGCGTGCCATCCGCCCGAACGGGGCCGACGTTGAAGCGATGCGCGGCAACGTACTTCGCAAAGAGCGGGGAGAGATTTGAGCTGTCCACGCCCATGTAGCCGATCGAATCGAGCGTCGCCTTGGGAATATTTCCATAGATCGAATCTTCGAGAACACCGATGCGGCCAAGCGCCTGCTGCAGGCGAGCGTCAGTCATGCTGTCCTGAACCGTCTCATACCAAGCAACGCGCAAGCTCACGCGGTTGTCCCAGGCGCTCAGGCCGACGCCAATTTCCTTCGTGTCGCCGGATTGCGGAGCAATCGCGTCGCCGAGGACGTTCGTGCGCACGCCCGTGATCTGGAAGTTTTCCGATTTGTTGTAGTAGAGCGAAAGCAGCGGTGCGCCAGGCAGGCGTTCGAACCATTGCGAAGGAACGTGGAGAGCCAGGCCGTAGCTGAAGCTGTCGTTCTTGTTTTCTTGTCCTGGCACGCGCGGATTCGGCGTCAGCGATTGCGCTCCCGTGGCCGGGTCGATCGACGTGTTCGGCGAGGACGAGTTGCGCACTTCGTCGTGACGCCAGCCGAGCGTCGAAACGAAGAGATTGTGGAACCAATTGCCCTGCCAGACCTCGGCGGACGAGATCGCGCGGTAGTGGTTGTTCACCACGTTGCTCGCGAGGTGCGCGTAGTCCGGGTACTGATAGATGGGCCAGGTTTGCTGCACCCATTTGTTGCCCGTGCCCGCGTTCGCCACCCAGACCGTGACCGAGTCCGGATAGACAATCGTGTTCTGCAAGCCGTGCAGATTCGCGCCCGACGGGCTTGATGCGTTGGCCAGCGAAGGCCCGATGTAGAACACGGGTGAGACGCTCCGATCGGCGAGCGAGTGACCGCCCAAACCGGTGTTGAAACCGACATCGGTTTCCGCGTCGTTGCCCGACATGTACACCTGGTCGCGGTAAAACTGCGTGTACATTCCGGTGAGGTTCTGCACACCGAGGATGCGGCCGAAGAGACCCATTTGACGGCTGAAGTCGTGCTTCAGGAAGGCGGTTGCGCGACCGGAATCGAGGGTGTTTCGATCCTGGTTGAAGTAGCCGCTGGCACTGATGAAAGGCCGGCCGAAGTTGGGATTGGGACGACCGTCGGTCGTGGTTTTATTGACCTCGATGTAGATCGAATTGCCCCGATAGCCCGACATCAGGCGATGCACGCCCTGCGTGCTTTCCTGGTGATCGTAGGCGATTTCAAAACCAGCGTCGCCGTTGAGGAACAATTGCTCGAACGTGCCGTTGACCGTGTCGAAATCGAGCGAGGTGTTGTCGTTCGGACCGTCGAGACTCTCTTTTCGATAATCGAAGATCGAGCGATCGGTGATCTGCTTGCTCACCTGAAAACCGGCGAGCGGATCGATGTAGCCCGGCACGAAGAGGGCGACCTCCTTCGTGCTGCGCGGGCCGAGATGGCGGTAGCGCACGCCGTTCGCGAGGGAAACGTAACCGACGAAGGCGTCGCTCGGCGTCGTGGCGTTCGCGCTGTCATAGATCAGGCCGGCATTCTGTGACCAATTGCCCGCGAGGCCGTCGAGATTGTTGTTGCGAAGATAAGTGGTGACCGGAACGCCATTGGGCATGTTGCCCGAGTAAATCTGCGTATCGCGCGCGGGTTGACCGAACTGCCACCAGCTCGACATCCAGTCGAGCGGCGGGTCCAGGCGCGGGAGCGCTTGATCGAGATGACCGTGCTCGGCGTTGACGCGAAACGTGGAAGATTTGAACGGCTTGAATGTGATCGCGCCGTAGATCCGCTCCTGATCGCGGTGGGCGAAATCCTGTTCGTATTTCCTGCTCTCGTCCAAAGCGGCGACGCGAATGGCGAGTTTGTCCTTCAACAGGACGCGGTTGAGATCGATCGACTCGCGGCGCGTGCCGAAGCTGCCGACGCGAAGCTGAACTTCGCCAGTGTTCTTGAAGTTCGCCGTCTCGAGCGTGTTTTCGACGATGCCCGCCGGGCTGCCGAAACCGAAGAGGATCGCGTTGGCGCCGCGATTGATCGTGACGCTCTGGGTGTTGTACGAGTCGAACGGAACGTGCGGAGCGGCAGAGAAGAAATTGCGGGTTTCATCCGCGGAGGCCAGCCCGCGCAGGCGCGTCTGGGGACTCGCATCCTCGCGCTGCGGTTCGTATTCCTGACTGTACGTCGTGGCGGCGGAGCCGGAGAAATTTCCACCCACGCCCACGACTTCCGTGCCCGTGGTGTAGACGAGCAGATCGGCCGCGCTGGTGGCGGCGATGTCGTTCAAGAAATCTTTTGTGACGACGCTGATCGAGGCGGCGACATCCTTCAGCGGTGTGCGCAAGCGCGTGCCGGCGAGCGTGTCGCTCGCGATGTAACCTGAGTCCTGCTCGCCGCTGATCACAAAGGGACTGAGGGTAATCAGACCGTTGTCGTCGGAGGTCTGGTCCGGGGGAGGCGCAACCTGCGCGAGGGAAACGCTGGCGACGGCACCGGCTAATGCGCCACACAGCGAAAGTCTGGAGATCTTCATTGGGGGTGTTAGGTTATGAATAATTATTCTGCATTGACATTCCTGGTTTTGCAGGTGTTCGTTCGGCGAGTCAAGCCTTCGCCCGTGACGTTCTCGAAACGACCTTCCGCCCCCCGCTCTTCCTATACCGATGCCTTTGCCGGCTGGCGGGCGGCGCGCACCGCGGCGGTCCTTGACTCCCGCCGCCCGCCCCGGTTGAAGATATCCATGGCGAATGAATATTCAGACGACCAGCTGCGGCTGGTGGCGCGTCTCTATTATCTGGACGGCCTGGGTCAAAGCGAGGTGGCGCGCTTCGCGAAGGTCTCCCAAGCAAAGATCTCCCGCATGCTCGCGCTCGCGCGTGAACGCGGGATCGTGCGCATCACGGTGGCGGACTACGAGCCGCGCCGTCCCGAACTCGAAGAACAGCTCCGCATTCGTTTTGGTCTCGCCCACGCGGTGGTGATCAAAGCCACCGAGGGCCTCTCCGGCAGTGATCTCCGTCGCGCGGTCGGTCATTTCGGCGCCGCCCCCGTCGACGCGTTGATCCAGCCCCGCTCCACCATCGCGGTCGCCGGTGGACGCACGATTCACGAGCTGGTTCACCATCTTCCCGCCACCACGGGCAAATCGCTCACCGTCGTCCAGGCCATGGGCAGCGTGGATTCGAGCGTCAGCGTCTTCGACGCGCAGGAAGTCGGCCGGCTGATCGCTCAACGCCTTGGCGGCACGTTCCTCGCGCTCAACACCCCCGCTTTTATTCCGGAAAAACGCACGCGCGACGCGCTGCTCGCCCTTCCGCAAGTGCGCAATGTCCACGAAAACCTGACGCGCGCCAGCGTCGCCCTGGTCGGCCTGGGCACACTTTCGAATTCTGTATTCGTCGAGCGCGGCACGCTGGACGCCGCCATGATCCGTGAACTGCAGCGCGCCGGCGCCGTCGGCGAGCTCTGCGGCCGGTTCATCGACGCGAGCGGTCAGGAATGCGCCACGAGCTGGCGCGATCGCGTGATCAGCGTGGAGATCGAGCAACTGCGGAAAATCCCGCACGTGGTCGGCGTTGTTTCCGGCAGCGATCGCACCGAGGCCATTCTCGCCGCCATCCGAGGCGGTCTGCTCAAGGCGCTGGTGATCGACGAAATCGGCGCCTCCGCCCTCGTCTCCTCACCCGCGGAGCCGGCCGCCAAACCTTCGCGCAAGAAATCCCAAAAATGAACTCGCTCTTCCGCTCCTCCCCTCGCGGCGCCCTCGCGCTCAGCTTCAGCCTCAGCCTCAGCCTCCTCCTTGCCAGCACAACCGTCGGCGCGCGCGCTGCCGCGTCGAATCAGGCTGCCGCCGCGAGCGATTGGATCGCACCTGACCACGTGCCCTTCGCCGAATTCATCGTGCAGAGTCATCGCGGCGCCGGCGTGCTTGCCGAGGAAAACACGGTTCACGCGTTCGAGGTGGGCTGGGGCCTGGGCACCTATCCGGAATCCGATCTTCGCACCACCAGCGACGGCGTGATCGTGACGTTTCACGACGACAACTTCAGCCGCGTGGTGAAAGGCGTGACGCCCGAACTCGCCCACAAAGGCGTGAAAGATCTCACGTACGCCGAACTGATGAAATTGGATGTCGGCTCCTGGAAGGGCGATCAGTTCGTCGGCCGTCGCATCTCGAAATTGAGCGACGCCTTCGCCGCCATGCAGGGACATCCGGAGCGCCATCTCTATCTCGACATCAAGAATGTCGACTTCCCGAAACTCGCCGACGAAGTCCGGGCCGCGCACGTCGAGAAACAAATTGTCCTCGCCTCGCCCAAGCCTGAGCAACTCGTCGCCTGGAAGAAGCTCGTGCCTGAATCCGAGACGCTTCTCTGGATGCGCGGCGGCGACAGGGTGCTCCGGGCCAAAATCGAAAAGCTGCGCAAAGTGAATTTCGCCGGCATCACGCAGCTGCAGATTCACATTTTCCCGAATCGCACGCTCGACCAGGCGATGACGATCGCCGGAACCACCGTGGAGAAGCTCGGCATCTCGGCCGACGCAGCGAAGAACAGCTCCGAGCCGTTCACGCCTTCCAGCAGCTTCATCGTCGAACTCGGCCGCGAGCTCCGCTCCCATCACATCCTTTTCCAGACGCTGCCCTACACCGACGACACGGGCGTCTACGCGCCGCTCCTCGATCTCGGCGTGATGTCTTTCGCGACGGATCATCCGGACGTCACGATGCGCGAGATCAAGGCCTACTACGAGCGCCACCAGGCCAAGTCCGTGGCTCACTGAAGGCGTTAACAACCGCACGAGCCGCCGCACGCCGCATCCGTCCTCGCGAGATTTTTCTATGACCGAAGCCGACTCCACATGCCCGTCTTCCGACGCGAAATCCGCGTCCGGCGGCGCATTGCCTTCTCACTCCGAAAATTCAGCGCGCCGCACACCTCCGACGTCGCGAATTTCCATGGCCGACGCCTTGACCGCAGCTCGCGAAACGCGGGCGCTCGAAGTCGGCGCGGGCGTGCTGAGTCGGACGGCGGCGGTGTTTCAAAAGGAGTTTCCCGGCAAGAAGGCTTTGGTTGTCGCTGATCCTACCACGTTCGCCATCGCCGGACAGACTGTCCTGTCGAATCTGCGCGCCGCGAATCTCGCGCCAGCCGAACCCTATCTGCTGAACGATCCCGATCTTCACGCCGAGTTTCGCTTCGTCGAAGAACTCGAAACGGCGTTTCGGAAAACCGACGCGACTCCCGTCGCCGTCGGTTCGGGCGCGATCAATGACCTGGTCAAGCTCGCCGCGCACCGCGTGGGCCGCGCGTATTTGTGCGTGGCCACGGCGGCGTCGATGGACGGCTACACGGCCTTCGGCGCATCGATCACGTTTCGCGGTTCGAAACAAACTTTCGAGTGCCCCGCCCCCGTCGCAGTGATCGCGGACATCGAAATCATTCGCCGCGCTCCGCCGGAAATGACGGCGTCGGGTTACGCCGATCTTCTCGCCAAAGTCACGGCCGGAGCAGATTGGATTCTCGCTGATGCGCTCGAGATCGAATCCATCGATCCGCGCGCGTGGTCCATCGTGCAAGGCGGCCTGCGCGACGCTCTCGCTGATCCTGCCGGCGCACGCGCGGGAGACGCGACCGCCATCGGCGGTTTGATCGAGGGCCTGCTCCTCGGCGGCTTCGCCATGCAATGGGCCAGATCCAGTCGTCCCGCCTCCGGCGCCGAGCACCAGTTCAGTCATCTTTGGGACATGGAGCACCACGTGCACAACGGCGTCGCGCCCTCGCACGGTTTCAAAGTCGGCGTCGCCACGCTCGCCGTCACCGGTTTCTACGAAGAAATTCTCCGCCAGCCCCTCGAAAACCTGGACGTCGCGAAACGCTGCGCCGCCTGGCCGACTCTAGCCGAGCAGGAAGCCGCGGTGGAAAAACTATTCGCCGGCACCGAATTCATCGGCCGCGCCCTCGAAGAAACGCGCGCCAAGTACATCGATGCGAAGGCACTGGGTCGCCAACTCGAGTTGCTCAAACAGCGCTGGCCCGAAATTCGCGCACGGGTGCGCGAGCAATTGCTTCCGCTGACCGATTTGCGGCAACGCCTGAGTCGCGTCGGAGCTCCCGTCTCCCCCGAGGAAATCGGCCTCACCTCCGCGCGCGTTCGCACAAGCTTCATCCGCGCTTATCATATTCGGCGGCGCTTCACGGTCCTCGACCTCGCGGTCCGCACGGGTCTGCTGGAGCCGTCCCTCGCGGCAATTTATCCGGCGCCCGCCTCAACCTCCGCGCAATAAATTCCGATGGCCGAAACCGTCTCATCGATCGCCTCCGCCGCAGAGCCTACGCCGGAATCGCTCCCGAAATTCCGCTACTGGCAAACGCGCACGCTGATCGCGACGATGGTCGGTTACGCCGCGTTCTATTTCGTCCGGAAAAATCTCAGCATCGCCATGCCCGCGATGCAGCAGGATCTCGGCGTCACCAAAGCCGATCTCGGGCTCTTTCTCACGCTTCACGGTTTACTCTATGGCGTCTCGAAATTCGTGAACGGGATCTGGGGCGATCGCGCCAACGCCCGGATCTTCATGGTCTCGGGCCTGCTCTTGTCCGCGATTGCGAACGTCGCGTTTGGCTTCAGCTCGGCCGTATTCGTTCTCGGCCTGATCTGGATGCTCAACGGCTGGGTCCAGGGCATGGGTTTCCCGCCATGCGCGCGGCTGATGACGCACTGGTTTCCGCCGCAGAAATTGGCGACGAAGATGTCCATTTGGAACACGTCGCACTCTATCGGGGCCGGCTTGGTCGTGGTGTCGTGCGGTTACATCGTTACGCTGGGTTGGCGCTGGGTATTTTGGATTCCGGCGCTCGCCGTTGTCCTGATCGCCGTCGCGCTTTGGTTCACCATGCGGGACACCCCGAGTTCGGTAGGGCTGCCGGAATTGCCGATGACGAAAAAGAAGTCCGTCGGCACTCACGGCTCCGAAGGTGAATCTGCGGAATACCGGCGCGTGCTGCGCAAACAGGTATTCGGCAATCCCACCATCTGGCTGGTCGCAGCGGCCAACTTCTTCGTCTACACGCTTCGCTACGGCGTGCTCGATTGGGGTCCGACGCTGCTACACGAGTCGAAGGGCGTCTCGATTCAACACGGCGGCTGGATGGTCGCTGCGTTCGAGGTTTCCGGACTCATCGGCATGCTCGCCGCCGGCTGGGTGACCGACCGCGTGTTCGGTGGTCGCGGCGTTCGCGTCTGCGTCATCTGCATGACGCTCGCCAGTCTCTTCCTTTTTCTCTTCTGGAAATGGCCGTCGCCGCCGATCTGGTTGTCCACCTGTTTGCTCGGCGCATCGGGCTTCTTCATCTACGGCCCTCAAGCTCTCGTCGGTATCATCGTCGCCAATCTCGCGACAAATCGCGCGGCGGCCACCGCCGTGGGTCTCACCGGATTGTTTGGCTACGCGAGCAGTCTGCTCTCGGGCTGGGGTCTCGGCCGGCTCGTGGAACTTCACGGTTGGGACGCAGGGCTGGGCATGCTGATCGGCGTCGGTGCGATCGGCACGTTCCTCTTTCTCTTCGCCTGGGGCGCCAAGGCCCACGGCTACGACGAAACCGTCTGACATGATTGCGTCTGCTCCACTTTCACCCGCCCTTGCCCGGCGGCTTCGCCAAATCGCGCACGTCGCCCTCGACATGGATGGGACCATCTACAAAGGCGGCACGCTCTTCGAGTGCACCCAGCCTTTTCTGGCTCATCTGCGCGCGTTAGGTATCGAGTACTCGTTCTTGACGAACAATCCGTCGAAAAGCGCGGAAGACTATCTCGCGCATTTGCGGAAAATCGGCGTCCAGGCCACGGCCGATCAGCTCTACACCTCCGCCCTGGCGACGATCGATTTTCTGCGGACGCATCGTCCGGAGTTGAAAAGACTCTTCGTGCTGGGCACGCCGAGCATGTTGACCGAATTCGCCGCAGCCGGGTTTGTGCTGACGGCGGACGAACCGAGCGATGAGCCGGATGCGGTCATTGTCGGATTCGATCTGACGCTGACCTACGCCCGCCTTTGCCGCGCCGCGTGGTGGATCAGCCGCGGCAAGCCGTTCATCGCCACGAACCCCGATCGGGTTTGCCCGACGGATCAGCCCAACGTCCTCGTGGATTGCGGCTCGATTTGTGCCGCGCTGCAGACGGCGACAGGCCGCGCGCCGGATCTTGTTTTTGGAAAGCCGGATCCTTCGATGCTCGATGGCATACGTCAGCGCCACGGTTTGCGGCCGGAGCAAATTGCGATGGTGGGCGACCGGATTTACACCGACGTCATGATGGCGATTCGCGCGAAGGCCTTCGGCGTGCTCGTGCTCACGGGCGAGGCGACGGCGGAAGACGCGGCGAAGGCGAACGCGGACGCGACCCCAGATCTTGTTGTTCCCAGCATTGCGGAATTGGGCGAGTTCCTTGCGGCGGCCCGCGCTTCTTTTTGATCCTATGACGGCGACAAACTTTTCTTCCCGTTCCGCCACGGTCGAACGTCTCGAGTCAGAGGCCTTCGACGTCCTCGTGCTCGGCGGAGGCATCGTCGGCAGCGGCGTGGCGCGCGACGCGGCCATGCGCGGCCTGCGCACCGCGCTGGTCGAGCAGTATGATTTCGCCTCGGGAACGAGCAGCAAATCGAGCCGGCTGCTGCACGGCGGACTACGCTACCTCGAGCAGGGGCGCATCGGTTTGGTTCACGAAGCCAGCATCGAAAAAAAAACGGTGCAGAAGATCGCACCGCATCTGGCGCTGCCACTCGGCTTTGTTTTTCCAACTTATCGCGGGCAAGGACGCCCTCTCTGGCAGTTGCGCATTGGCGTGAAACTCTACGACCTGCTCTGCGGCGGGCGAAATTTCCAGCCATCGCGCAGCTTCTCGCAGCGCGAGACACTGGAATTGCTGCCGGCGCTGCGCTCGGAGTCGCTCGCGGGCTCGGTGCGTTATTTCGACGCGTTGACCAACGATGCGCGACTGGTCGTGGACACGCTGAGATCCGCCGCGAGTCATGGCGCCGCTGTGGTCAACTACGCCCGCTTCCACGACGCTTCGCGCGTTGGCAACAGCTGGTCTGCGCAGATCAGGGACACCTTGGGCGACCGGCGCTTCGAAGTGCGCGCGCGCACGATCGTGAACGCGACGGGACCGTGGGCGGATCATTTGCCGCACAGCGCGGTTAAGCTTCGGCTGAGCAAGGGAATCCACCTCGTGATCGATCGATCCCGGCTGGAAGTGCCGAGCGCGGTCGTGGTCACCGAGGGAAAACGAATTCTGTTCATCTTGCCCTGGGGTGACCGCGTCATTCTCGGCACGACTGACACCGATTATCGCGAAGCGCCGGAGAGCGTTTCCGTCGAGCCGGCGGACGTGGACTATGTGCTGCGCACCGTGAACGAATTTTTTCCGAGCATCGCTCTGAGCGAGCGCGACGTGATCAGCAGTTGGGCCGGAGTTCGTCCGTTGATCGCGAATCCGGACGGCTCGCCCTCGGATATTTCGCGAGCGCATCAAATCCGCTGTCCCGAGCCTGCCTGGTGGGATGTGGCCGGTGGAAAATTGACCACGTATCGGCTGATGGCCGAGCAAACCGTCGATCAAATCGCGACGCATCTGGGCCGCACGGGCCTGCAGTGCCGCACAGCGGCCGAGCCGCTGATCGCGGCGAGTGAAAATGAGTACAGCGGTCTCACGCCGCCGCCCTGCACGCGCGCCGCGGTCGAACATTATGTACGCAATGAGTGGGCCGTGCACCTAACCGACGTGTTGATCCGCCGCACGAGCTGGCACTACTACAACCGCGACACCGAAGCCCAAGCCGACCGCGTCGCAAACTGGATGGCCGAAATCGCCAACTGGAGCCCCGAAACGCGCGCCGCCGAATTGGCCGAATATCACGGCCGACCCGCGATCAAAGCCGCAGGACTTTTACCACGCTAGATCTTTGGTCCAATGCCTGTATGAACGAACGGGCTCAGTGGGTAGATGCCATGAAGCCGACAAGCGGAGCAAGAGGCTCCAACTTGTCGGCCTATGATAAACACTAACGTTGAAAAGGTACTCGGGCGACTGCTCGGGTCAAAGTCAGAAACGATCAAGGTAGGATGTGACATCCACGCT
>DASTWZ010000024.1:0-154844 GCA_035765635.1 Opitutaceae bacterium | reverse complement strand
AGCGGTCCCTCGCGAGCCGCAACCGTATGGCCTAACCTCCGGGTTGAGCCACTCGTCAAAGCGGCTCGCGAGGGACCGCTCGCCCTACCTCGGAGCCCGCATCCATTTGCAAAAAAATGCTTGCGGAATTGGGCGATTCTGCAGGACAGCAGTGCAAAAAAACGCAAAGAGGATTTTGTGTTCAAGAAAGTCGCTCAGACATCCTCATCCCAAATGTCGATCAGTCTTTGTTTGGAGTTCCAAACCTTCTGAATTTCGAGATGACCGGAAATTTCGAAGGTTTGGAGCAACAAATATAGTAAGCCCGCATCAAGGTTCAGGATGTCTGAGCGGCATCGCCTGCGCCGATCCTCTTTGCTTTTTTCGCGCCTCTTTGCGGCCAAAAAAAACCAACCGTAGCTCACCCCATCACCACCGCGGCGCCTCGCGGCTGCGGGCGCAGCGTCGAGCCTTCGACCCAGTGGCCGGCGAAGAGCAACTCCTTCGGATGTTCGGGGATGCCGGTTTCATTTCGCAGCATCTGGCCGATGACCAAATCCACCGCGTTGGCCGCGACCATTTCGTGGCCGGGGTCGACACCGGAGGCAGTGCCCAAACTTTCCTCGATCGAAATCACGACAAAGCTCATCGTGGCCCCTGCCGCGCCGAGCAATTTCCGGATGGGCGCGATCATGCCGTGCTTGGACACGATGATCACGTCCGGACGCTGCTTCTTCAGCCATGGGCGCAATACCGCAGGCTCGACCTGCAGCACCTGAATCAGCGCGGCACGCGCGCGCGACGGCGCTGGATGATAGGCGAGAAAGGCCGCCTCATGAGTGCGGCTCGCTCTTTCGTTCACCACGGATTCCAACACCGCGACAGGCCGGCGATACCCGCGCTCGTCCAACTCCGACATGATGCGCCGCATGCCCAAAAAATGATGATGCCCGGCGCGGTGCAGCTCCGGCGTGCAACGCGCATTTCCGATGATCGCGGCGGAATGCCACGCCCAATTCATCTCCAGGTGAAAACTCGTGCTCGACTCGCAGCCGGAAAACACGACCCCCGTGATCCCGCGCGCCCGCAACATCTGGCTCAAGCGCGTTGAGGTCATTCCTCGTTCGAACAACCTGAACTCGTCGAGCTGATAGCCTCGCTCCTGGGCCCGGCGGCGCGCCCCTGCGATCGATTGCCGATTGAAGGGCGTGTTCAGGCTGGCGGGGTTTTGCTCGGTCCAGACAAACGCGATCTTCGTCGGCGCGATGGGTTGTCGTCCCGCTTTCACGTGCGCCATCAGCGCAGCCACGGTGGGGTGGGGCCGGTAACCCATTTGGTCGGCCAGCCGCTTCACCCGATCACGCGTCACGGGCGGAATTTTCGGGCTGTCGCGCAAGGCATAAGAGACAGTCGAAACGCCCAATCGCGCCGCGCGGGCCAGGGAAGTCAGGGTACAGGAGTCCATTTTTGGGAAATTTGGTGAACGTTTTCACCAATGCGGCGGTTTTCATCTGGAGCGAGTTCTTTTCAATTCGTTCTCGTCATCTACCCCTCACTGAGCCGCTCTCCGGACGAGTTCCCCCGACTTTTCCGATGCGCTCGAAAATCTGACGCACCATGACCTGCCAACGCCCCCGTACCGATATCCGCGCGCGGTCGACCGCCGCCCTTCTGTTTTGTTTTTCTTCGCTCTCTCTTTCCGCCCAACAAGCCGGTGCCAACCCGACCGCTGCGGGAGAAAACGAAGTCATCGTGCTCTCACCTTTTTCGGTGCAGAGCACGAAAGACTCCGGATACCGCGTGCGGAATTCCGTCGCCACCACCGGTGTGGCGCAGGCGCTGGTCGAAACGCCGCTGCCCATCACGGTTGTCACGAATGAGTTTCTCCAGGACACCGGCCTCGAGGGTTTCACCGGAGCGCTGCGCTATGTCAGCTCGATCAATTTCGATCTGCATACCTCGAACGGAAACTACGCGCCTGGTCTCGGCCGCGGAAATTCCCAGGGCAATGGCACCACGTTTCGTGGCCAGCCTTACAACGGCACGTATCGTAACGGGCTTCGTCTCCAATTCGGTTTCGACACGGAAAACGTCGATCGCATCGAGGTGGCGAAGGGGCCGATGGCGGTGTTCGTCGGCGGCGCGACGCTCGGCGGCGAAGTCAATGTCGTGACGAAGCAACCCCAGTTCGCGCCTCACCGGGAGCTGATGTTCAAATACGGTTCGCACGACACGTTTGGCGCGAGTCTCGATCTCACCGGACCAGTCTCGCACTCGCTGGCCTATCGGCTCATCGCGAGTTACAAGGAGGGCAACACCTGGCGCGATTTCTCGCATTCGCGGACGATCTTCGTCGATCCGCAAATCCTGTGGACTCCGTCGAAACATTTTTCCACTCGGCTCGAGGGCTACATCCGCGACTCGAAGGGAAACTTGGTTTCGCAGAACGTCGCATCCACATCCAACTACCAGCGCGATTACGATAATCCTTCCCAGGCACTGCTCGATCTCGGAAAGAAGCGCGGCGCGGGAGCGTTGCCCTTCACGGTCGCCGAATATCGCAAGCGGATCGGCCAGGCCTTCGGCACCTGGCGGCAGGACATTTTCGATCTCACCGGAAAATGGGTATCGCTCGGCGATGGAGAGGATCTGAACGAGGGTCCAATGGGACGCGCGTACAATTGGTATGGTCCGAACGCGTCGTTCAAGGAACCGGTGCGTTTGATCGAAAGCGATTCGACGCTCAACGTCACCGACTGGCTTTCGTTTCGTGCGGTCGGGCGCTACATGGACGCCGACATCGAGCATGCGTTCTATAGTTTTGCCCAGCGGCAATACGCCGATGGCAACTATCCGCTCGATTTCGGCAGTGGCACGCGCATCGATCAGTCGACCTTCGACGGAAAACTCGAGGGCGTGTTGAAGGGGAGTCTCTGGAAATTCGACGGCACGCTGCTCGCCGGCGGACAATACAATACCTCGCACACACGGTATGAGGACGCGTTCTTCGACTATTCCAGCGCGGTCAGCGTGCCGGCTTCGCCGAACGTGAACAACGAGCCCTCGGATCCGCTGACCGGTCAGAATGTTTATCACTGGTTCGATCCGCGTGTGCAGCCATTTCCCGACACGCGCTTGATCACGCGCTGGCCGAGCGAAGTGCGTTCAGCGGGCCAAATGGCCTACAGTTGGTCGGAGGAAGTGAACCGCGCGTATTACGCCGCGGGCAGCTTGAGCGCCTTCGACCGGCGCGTGACGCTGACCGGCGGTATCCGGCGTGCGAATACATCCAGTTTCACCGATCAACAGGATCGCAATGGCACCGAACTCGCCGGCTCCGCCGCGAGGAATGACACGCCCACGACTTCGTCCTACATGTACGGCTTGAGCGCGCGGATCGTCCGCGGGCTCCACGTCTATGCGAGCTACAATAAGGGCAACACCGCACGCGTGGGTTCACTCGTGAGCCGTGTCTCCTTTGGCATCTCGCCGCCGGACATCGTCACGCCCGCCGAGCAAGCGGCCAACCCCGTTCCGAACGATCTCGGCGAAGGCAAAGAGGTGGGCCTGAAGTTCGACCTTTTCGATAACAAGCTCACCGGCAGCATCGGCTGGTTTCATCTGACTCGTGGCAATGTGCTCGTTGCCGATACGACGAGAAACGGCCTGGATCCGCGGAATGTTGGAACCGAAGTCGATAGCAACCCCGCCACGGCCAACCCAGGTGTCCGCCAACGTGTCGCCTGGCTGTTGCCGATCGATGGTAACATCACGTCGGGAGTCGAAGCAGACATCGTTTGGACCCCGACGCGCAGCTACAGCGTGGTGCTCGGCGCCTCTCACCTCACGGAAAACGAGCTCACGGTTTCGCGTCCGCTCGGCACCGATCCGACGTCGAATCGAAGCTTTCTCGTGCTGAACGGGCGTCCTCTCGATCTGGCGCCGGACAACATGTTTCGCATTTTTCAGCGCTACGAATTTCTCGAGGGCGCGATCAAGGGCGCGTCAATTGGACTGGGCGTCCGTTATCAAAGTGAGTTCTGGCCGCAGGGTTCGAACGCGAACTGGGGTTCCATTTTCCCCGCCTTCACGGTGTGCGATCTCACGCTCGGCTATAAGATGAAGATCAAAAATCATCCCGTGGAGTTTCTGCTCAACGTGAACAACGTGCTCGATTCGGTCTATGCCGAAGGCCGCAACGTGTTTGGTCCGCCGCGGGAAATCTACCTGTCCTCTCGCTTGAACTTCTGAGCTGGGCATGCGCCGCGCGAGAACCATTCCAAGGCTTCGCTGGTGGATCGCCGTTCTGCTCTTCGGCGCAGCCGTGCTCAACTACGTCGATCGGCAAACGCTCTCTGCGCTGGCGCCAACGATTCAGCGCGATCTGGGCATGAACGATCGCGATTACGCGAACATCGTTAACCTATTCCTCTTCGCCTACACAATCGCTTATCTGATTTCGGGACGCTTGTCCGACGCGCTTGGCACGCGTGCGGGCATGACGCTTTTCGTGTGCTGGTGGTCGATCAGCAATGCGCTCACGGCGTTCGCCTCGGATGTGCGCTCTCTCGGAATGTTTCGTTTCGCGCTCGGGCTCGGCGAGGCCGGGGTGTGGCCCGCGGCATCGAAGGCCGTGTCAGAGTGGTTTCCCTCGCGGGAGCGCGCGTTGGCGATCGGGTTCTACACGATGGGTTCGACGATCGGCGCGACGATCGCGCCGTATCTGGTCATTCCTCTCGCGGCGTTTCCCTTCGCGCAAAAACTTCCCTGGATCGCGCACGCGTTCGGCGAGGGGGCAGGGTGGCGGATGGCTTTTGTCCTGACCGGACTGGCCGGCCTGGTCTGGCTCGTGCCGTGGTGGTTGATCTACCGCCATCCGGCTCGCAGTTCGCTGATTCGCGAGGACGAGAAAAAATTGATCCTCGAAGACAGCGCGGAATCTCGCGGCGATGTCGCGAGCGCCGACGGAGGAACGGCCGTTCCTGAAACGTCTTGGACTTGGCGCGAGGTGTTCAGCAGTCGCGTGGTTTGGCTGCTGCTGCTGGCTCGGCTGATCACGGATCCGGTCTGGTATTTTTTCCAGTTTTGGTTCGCGAAATACCTGCACACCGTGCGCGGACTCGAGCAGGACCAGTTGACCATCACGTGGGTGATTTATGCGGCTGCGGCGGTGGGCAGCTTGGCCGGCGGATGGCTCTCGGGCTGGCGCATTAGGCGTGGCGCAACACCGGCGTTAGGCCGGCTTCAGGTGATGCTCGGCTGCGCGCTGCTTCTGCCGTTGGCGCCGTTGATCGCATCCGCGCCGAGTCTGTTCGCGGCGATGGCGGCGGCGACCGTCGTGGTCGCGGCGTCTCTCGCGTGGTTGATCAATCTCACGGCACTGATCGTCGATCTAATTCCGCGCCACTCGCTGGGCAGCGTCTTCGGCGTGGTCGCTGCCGGCAGCACTTGTGGCGGTCTGGTCATGAACACGCTCGTCGCCGCGATGGTGACAAATCAGGCGGCGCGCCCCTCGGGTTTTCTGGACCAGGCGATTCATTCCGTTTTCGGGACGCTGCTCTCGGCGGTGCAGGGGCAGGGCTACGGCCGCTGGTTTCTGTGGATGGCGTTTCTCCATCCCGTCGCCTGGGTGCTGCTCCGCTCTGGCAAACTGCTCCGCGCTCCGCGGGGCTCACTGAACTGAACTCATTTTCTTTGATGATAGTAGAACCTTTTGTTGCTTCGCGTTCGCTCAAACACATCAGCCTGGAAAGCGATTTGGTTGTCGTGGGCGGCGGACTGGCCGGAACTTGCAGCGCGATTGTCGCCGCTCGAGCGGGCCTGCGCGTGACGCTGGTCCATGACCGTCCCGTGCTCGGCGGAAATTCGTCCAGCGAGGTCCGCCTGTGGGTGCTGGGCGCGACGTCGCACTTGGGAAACAACAACCGCTGGTCGCGCGAAGGCGGTTTGATCGACGAGCTTCTCCTCGAGAATCAATTTAGAAATCCCGAAGGAAATCCGCTCATCTGGGATTCGATCCTCCTCGAAAAAGCAGCGAGTGAACCACGGTTGAAACTGCTCCTGAACACAGCGGTTTACGATCTCGAGAAATCGGATCCCGACACGATTCGCCGGGTGCGCGGTTTCTGTTCGCAGAATTCGACTCAGTATGAATTGGCCGCGCCGCTTTTCGTCGATGCCTCTGGCGACGGCATCGTGGGCTTTCTCGCGGGCGCTGCGTTTCGCATGGGCGCGGAATCTTCGGACGAATTTGGCGAAGGCTTCGCGCCGACGGCGCCGCGGAACGAACTGCTCGGACATTCACTCTATTTTTATTCGAAGGACACGGGCCGACCCGTGACCTATGTGCCGCCGAGTTTCGCGCTCGCCGACATCACGCAGGTTCCGCGCTACCGCGACTTCAACGCCGCGGACTATGGATGCCGCTTGTGGTGGATCGAATACGGCGGTTTGCGCGACACGGTGCACGACACAGAGGAGATCAAGTGGGAGCTGTGGAAGGTCGCGTATGGCGTTTGGAATTATATAAAGAATTCCGGCAATTTTCCGGAGGCGGCCAACCTCACGCTCGAATGGATCGGAACGATTCCCGGCAAGCGCGAGAGCCGTCGTTTCGAAGGCGATTATATTCTCCGTCAACAGGACATCGTGGAACAGCGCCTACATGCTGACGCCGTTTCCGCGGGAGGCTGGGCCATCGATCTACATCCCGCCGAAGGTGTGTATAGTCCGCTCGCGGGTTGCCAGCAGTGGCACGCGAAGGGCGTTTATCAAATTCCGTATCGCTGCCTCTACAGTCGGAACATCACCAATCTTTTTCTCGCAGGCCGGATCATCAGCGCATCGCACGTCGCGTTTGGGTCCACGCGTGTGATGGCGACCTGCGCCCACAGCGCGCAAGCGGTCGGGATGGCCGCGGCGCTTTGCCGTCGATATAATATAGCTCCGCGGGCGATTGGTTCGGAGGAACGGATGCGCGAGCTGCAGAATGCTTTGTTGCGACACGGGCAGTTCATTCCCGATGTGAAATTGATCGACGCGGAAGATCTCGCGCGTCGCGCCCGCATCACGGCATCGAGCGTTCTGGCGTTGCGCGAACTTCCGTCTGGGCCAGATCGGCTGCGCCTGGATTCTGCGTGGGCGATGCTGCTTCCGCTGAATGCCGGACCATGCCCGAGCTTCACGTTCCGCGCCGATGTCGAATCGGCAACGGAGGTTGCCTTCGAACTTCGCACGGCGGAGAGGCGCGGAAACTTCACTCCGGACGTCACGCTCGCGCGCGTCGTGCTCAAAGCGGAGCCTGGGAAAAATCGCGCGCTGCACGTGCGTTTTCCCGTGACGCTCGATCGCGCGCGCTACGTTTTCGTCTGCGTCGCGGAGAATCCCGCGCTGCAGCTCCATTTGAGCGACCAACGCCTCACCGGAATTTTGTCGCTGTGCCAGAGTTTCAACAAAGCCGTGGGCAAATCCGCGTTGCAGGATCCCCCCCCCGGAATCGGGTTCGATCGCTTCGAGTTTTGGCTGCCGCAGCGCCGGCCTGCGGGGAAAAATCTCGCGCTCGAAATTACTCCGCCGCTCGAGGGCTTCGCGGTGGAGAACCTCGTCAATGGCGTCGATCGTCCGACGGATTCGTCGAACGCCTGGCTGGCAGATTTCAACGATGCTGCGCCGAGTCTCACGCTCGAATGGCCGGAGCGCGTGAGCCTGGGCAAGGTCGTGCTGCGCTTCGACTCGGATTTCGATCATCCGCTCGAGTCCGTGCTGATGGGCAATTCCGAGCGCGTCTCGCCGTTCTGCGTGCCCTCGGTCGAACTTCTTGACGAGCATGGCACGGTCCTCGGCGCCATCGCGGAGAACCACCTGAGCCTTCGCGAAATCGTTTTCGAGCGCGCGGTCAGTTTGCGACGACTTACGCTGCGGCTCGCGCGTCCGGCGGGCGGCGCGCCGGCGGGGCTGTTTGCCGTGCGGTGCTATCCGCCGGCCTAACCGGTGGAATGAGCCGCGAAAGTGATCCGTCAGAACAGAACAAATTTATGAAAATTCGAAACCTCCAAAGCCTCTTTTGCCTCGCGACCTTGCTTTTGCTTCAGTCGACGGGCGCGTCGCTTTTCGCGCAGCGCACGGAGCAATCGCTCGGTGGAGAGTGGAATTTCGCCCTGGACCCCGTCGATGTCGGTATCGAGCGAGAGTGGTTCAAGTCGGACCCAAAGAACTGGGACAAGGTTCAGGTGCCGCACTGTTTCACGGTCGATCCTCGCTATCATTATTTCACGGGTAAGGCCTGGTACCGCCGAACCTTTGCCCGGCCGGCCGGCGCAGAATCGGGAAGTCGGACGTTTCTGCGTTTCGAAGCCGTATTTTATCGGGCTCAGGTTTGGCTGAACGGCGTTTTGATTGGCAAACACGAGGGCGGCTACACGCCTTTCGAAATCGAGATCGGGGACAAACTGGCGGCGGACAATCTCCTCGTCGTGCAGGTGGACAATTCTTGGAATCAGAAAACGGTGCCCGGGGCGAAAACGCCTGTTCCGTATCAGACCAGCAACTACGGCCAGATGTATCCATGGATGAACTACGGCGGGATTACGCGGGCCGTCAGCCTGGTGACGCGGCCGTCGACTTATCTCGATAAAGTAAAGATCGATGCCCGGCCGGATCTCGCGGCCAAGACCGCCAAGTTGATCATTTCTGCATCGGTGAAGAGTGGCGCGGCGTCGTCGGCGAAGGTCGACGCGCTCAAGGTGACAATTTCCCGCGCGGGCAAAGCGATCCCGCTGAGTTTTCGCATTTCGGGGAAAAATTCAGGCTCTGCAAAAAACGAGGTGATCACCACCGAGGCGGAGATGGCGGCGTCGGACGTGGAGCTTTGGAGCTTTGACCATCCGGTGCTCTATCAAGCCGAGTTGGCGTTCGGCGATGATGCCGTCAAAGCCCACTTCGGAATTCGCCAAGCGGAAGTTCGCGGAACGAAATTTTTCCTGAACGGAGGGCCCGTGGCGCTGGGCGGCTGTAATCGTCCGCTCGACGTGCCGCATTACGGATCGATGGATCCGCAGCCGGCGCTGGAACACGATCTGGAGTTGATCAAGAGCGGCGGCATGGAGCTCTCGCGCATCTGCCATTATCCGGTGTCGACCGAGCTGTTGAATTGGGCGGACGAGCACGGGCTCATGCTGATTTCGGAGGCGGGAAACTGGCAGCTCACTCCGGCGCAAATGGCTGATCCTGAAATTCGCGAAATCTATCAGTCGCAGCTGCGGGAGATGGTCGAGCGGGATTGGAATCATCCGTCGATCATCGCCTGGAGCATGGGCAACGAGTTCGCGTCGAATACGCCGGAGGGCAAGGCATGGACGAAAGACATGCGCGATTTCACCAAGTCGCTCGACGGGACGCGGCTGATCACCTTTGCGAGCAACATGGTTGCGCGGCCCCGATTCACCGATCCGACGACGGACGCGGCCCAGTACGTGGATTTTGTCAGCGTGAACATATACGGGCATCACCTCGATAACCTCCGCTGGATTCATACGGCTTATCCGGACAAGCCGATTTATATCAGCGAATTTGGCATTCGCACGGATTCGGTGCCTGATGAGCAAGGTCGGATCGACTATTTGCGGAAAGCGATGCGGGAAATGCGCGAGTGTCGCGATTTCCTGATGGGAGCCTCGGTCTGGACCTTCAACGACTACGAAAGCCTTTTTCCTGGAACGAATGCCAACGGCTATCGGCCTTGGGGTTTGGTCGGACCCGATCGCGCGTTGCGCGGCATGTACCGAACCTGGCAGGAGGAATTCGCGCCGGCGGTGATCTCGACGCGCGCCGTGTCCGAAGGAAAAGTCGAAGTGACAGTGACCGCGCGGGCCGATTTGCCGTCGTACACGCTGCGCCATTATCGACTGCGAGCGCGCGGAAAGAATTTCGAAATCGAGACGCTCGCGCCCGGTGAGAAAACGGTTTTCGTCGTGCCGGCGAAATCCGCGGAGACCGACGCGAACTCAGCCGCGAAAAACGATGAAATCGTATTGGAAAAACCAGGAGGCTTCGCGGTTTTGTCTGTGCCCTTGAATGCGGCCGCGCAGCCGTAACGCCGGGGCGGCGTCATAATTTTTTTGGCCGCGAAGAGGCTCAAAAAGAGCAAAGAGGATTTTGGGAATGCGACGTTCGCTCAAACATCCTGAACCTCGACGCGGACCTCGCGATGTTTGTTGCTTCAAACTTTCGAAATTCCGACCGCCTCGAAGTTCAGAAGGTTTGGAACTCCAAACAAAGTTCGATCGAAATCTGAGACGAGAATGTCTGAGCGACGTAATTCCTCTAAAAATCCTCTTTGCATATCTTGAGCCTTTTTGTGGCTAAAAAAGATTTCCGTGGTTTCCGTGCATTCCGTGGGAAAAATGATTCGGCCATTTCGTGTGTTTCGTGTGATTCGTGGGCCGCAACACGTTTTATGAGACGATTCATTTTAGGAAACGCGGTGAAGAAGGCCGGCCTTGTCGCCGGAATTCTCTTTGCGCTGACGACATTTTGCCTGGCGGCGAAACCGATCACGATCATGCCGTTGGGCGATTCGATCACGGAAGGCGGCCCGGCATTCAAAAGCTACCGCATGCCGCTCTGGGAATTACTCGTCGGGCATGGCTACGTCGTGGAATTTGTCGGCTCGCGGCAATCCGAGGAACGGATCGGCCCGTTGCGACATGAAGGTCACAGCGGAAAGACTGCGGAGTTTTTGGCCGAGCACATTGCGGAGTTTTATCGGGCAAATCCGGCGGATGTCGTTCTGCTTCATTCCGGGCACAATCATTTCGTGGAGGAGAAACCGGTGGCCGGGATTTTGCAGGCGACGCGGAAGATCGTGGCGACGATTCGCGAAATAAATCCGCATGCGGTGATTCTGCTCGCGCAGCCAATTCCCAGCGGGAAACAGCCGAAGTACGCCTATCTTCCGGAGTTGAGTCACGCGCTCGCAGCATTCGCCGAAGAGGATCGCGCAGCGCAAAAGCCGGGCGGCGTGCGGCCCGTGGTGCTCGTCGATCAGGCGGCCAATTTCGATTGGCGGGCCGACACGATTGACGATCACGTTCATCCCAACGCGGTGGGCGCGCAGAAAATCGCGCAACATTGGTATGAGGCTTTGCAGAGCGTTTTGCCTGCGCCGGCCTTTCCCATTCCCGAGCCGGCGCGTTTTGTCTACAAGCGCGTCGGTGCGACCGAACTGGTCCTGAATGTTTTTCAGCCGAATGCGTCGGCGAAGCTGCGGCCAGCCCCCGCGGTGGTTTATTTCTTTGCCGGCGGCTGGCAGCAGGGCACGCCGATTCAATTTTTCCGCGAGTGCGCCCGCCTCGCGCAGCGCGGCGTAGTCGGCATCTCCGCGGACTACCGCATCAAGTCAGCGAACGGCGCGACACCCTTCGACAGCCTGGCCGACGCGAAAGCTGCGATGCGCTGGGTCCGCGCGCACGCCGCCGAACTCGGCGTCGACCCGACTCGAATCGCCGCCGCGGGGGCATCGGCCGGTGGCCACCTCGCCGCCGCCTCCGCATTCGTGCCGGGTTTCGATGATTCTGCTGCTGACCGGAAGGCAGAGCCGATAAATACCAGCGACAGCAGAATGGAAAATGGAGGCGGCTCGAAGTTACGGCGTGACTCAGCCGGACCGTTAACAGACGATCTTCCCGCCTCCGGTTCGGCGGCGACGCGGACGCAATCCATGGGTATCAGCCCTCCGAGGGTAGGGCGAGGCGTCCCTGCCGAGCCGCTTCGACGTGACTCATCTGATACGTTAGAATCCAGCTGCCACCCCGACGCCCTGGTCCTGCTGTATCCCGTGATCGACACGGGACCGAACGGCTATCACGGCGCCGACTTCGGCGAAAAAGGACTGGCGTTCTCTCCGCTCGAGCACGTCTCCGCGCCAACTCCCCCCACGCTGCTCGTCGTTGGGACAAACGACGCCGTTTTGCCGGTGGGCACCGCGAAAGCGTTTCAGTCACGCATCCAGGCGCAGGGCGGCCGTTGTGAAATCTTCACCTATCCTGGCCGAGGCCATCCGCTCTGGTCCTACCGTTCGGGCGAGGACGAGGTCTCTCGCGACGTCGACGCAAAAACCGACGCTTTTCTCGAAAGCCTCGGCTGGATCCTGCGTTGATCGTCTCGCTGCGACGAATGGCTGCAAGAGTCCCCCCGCCGCGCGACGACGCGCTAGGAGAGTCCCGCCGCTTCGCGGCGCACCACAGAATGCCGGCGAGGACGCCAGCGCTCCCAGTGGCCGACATCGGCGAGACGCCGAAGCTCGGCAAATACCCATCGCATGGCGAATCCCCAGTCTAGCGCTCGACCGCCGAGCTGCGCCTTTCCAAGGCGCAGGAGGCCACTGGGAGCGCTGGCGTCCACGCCGGCATTCTTTTCTACAGCGGCGTCAGCCGCGGACTCCGACTCCACCCGTCGCAAAAAGAAGCGACCCGCATTCAAAATTGGCGCGGTGGGCGAGACTCGAACTCGCGACCGACGGTTTAGAAAACCGTTGCTCTGTCCGGCTGAGCTACCACCGCGTTCTTACGAGCGCCCAGCAGCTAATTTGCTCGCCGAACCTCGGACAAGACGAAAGGTGCTTCGCGCTTCCAAAACTCTCGCCCGATAGGCCAATCACTCGCCCCGCTCCAGGCGTTTGCGGCGGGCTTTCCAGCCTCGGATCAGGAGGGCCAGTGCGATCCAGGTGAGGATGGCGACGAGGGGGTAGGCTAACGCGGCGGGGAAAATCGCGAAGAGGACCGCCAGCGGCAGGAGAATCAGCCCGGTGATCACCATCAACCGCGACTCGAGCGGCTCGATCGTGCGCCGATCGGCGATGGCGGCGCCGACGGCGTGGCCGATGCGCGCGGCGCCCACCGCGGCGCGACTCGCGCTGCCGCGACCGCGCGCGATCTTTTCCTTTTGCTCCTTCGATTTCGGCGCCCGAACTTTTCGCTTCTGGTTGAGCACGACTTCCGTCGCGTTGGCCAAATCCTGGAGGTACATTTCCTCCATCTGCCTCGCGAAATCCGCGTCCTCGATCACCGCATCCATCTCGCAGTTCCCCAGCCAGCTCGCGAGATTCAGGTTCGTCGAACCGACACGTGACCAGCGCGAATCCACCACGGCGGACTTCGCGTGCAACATCGGGCCGTTCCACTCGAAGATGCGGACGCCGCACTCGAGCAGCGGCTTGTAACCGGAGCGCGAAAGCGACCGCACCATCGGCAAGTCGGTCACGCCGGGGAGCAAAATACGCACGTCCACCCCCTGGCGCGCCGCAGTGGTCAACCCCTGAACATACGTCGCCGTTCCAGCATAATACGCGTCGGTCAACCACACGCGCTGGCGTGCGAACGAGGCGAAGAGTTGATCGAGACGAAAGGCGCGAGACGTCGATGGCTCTGTCGCGACGATGCGCACGCTGGTCGGGCCCTGCGACGCGGCCGCGGCGGAGGCGTCGAGAATTTCGTCCGCTGGAAGGGCCTCGCCCAACATCGACCACACCGTGGCGAACGCGCGTTCGATGTCCACGACCGCCGGGCCGCGCACCTCGACGCCCGTGTCGCGCCAGGGGTCGATTTTCTTCTCGGGAAATCCGAGCCACTGCTGGCCAACGCAAAGTCCGGCAACGAAGCCCACCTCGCCATCGACGGCGAGCGTCTTGCGATGGTCGCGGGAAAGCCAGCCGAGCGGCGAATCGAAGCGCGGCGGATTGTAGCAACGCACATCGACGCCGCCCGCGCGTAGCCGTGACCAGAACCCACCCGACGTTTTTCCGACTGCGCCGAGCCAATCGTAGATCACGCGCACGGCGACGCCGTCCTGCGCTTTTTCAAGCAGGGCTTCGGCGAACATTTTTCCCGCCGCGTCGTCCTGAATGATGTAATTTTCGAAATGGACGTGGCGGCGCGCGCCGCGAATCGCCTCGAGCCACGCGGGATAATTTTCCGCGGCATTTCGCAGACGGCGGACGCGATTACCTTCGATAAGCGGCGCTCCCGCAGCGCGCGAAAATGCCTGGTCGGCGAGGGTGCGGACGCGTTGCGCGATTTCCGTCTGCCCCTGGTCGGGCCGCGCAGCCTTTTTCGTTTTAGTGCCGAGCATCAAATTTCCCCACGAATCACACGAAGCACACGAAATCAGAATACCATTTTTTTCCCACGGAATACACGGACGGCACGGAATAGGATTCAGAATCCAAGTCCACGCATTCTTCATTCTTCCTTCTGCATTCTTCCTTTGTCTTAGTTTCCCTGTATTCCGTGGGAAAATAGTATTCTGATTTCGTGTCCTTCGTGTGATTCGTGGGAAACTGGTTTGTGGTTTCCTCTTTGCGCCTTTTGAGCCTCTTCGCGGCCCAAATCCGGACGCCGCCGCTGCGTCACCTGCGTGCTCGTCACTTCGCGGCGCTTCGCTAGGGTGCAGCGCTCATGGCCTCCTCGGCTTCGATCAACACGCATCCTCTCGAGCATCGCTTCGCGGGCGAAAATCCGCTGCGCACACTGCTTTATTTGTATCGAGGCCAGCGCGGCCAACTGTCGCTCGCGAGTTTTTGTTTCCTGATCAAGCACAGTCCCATCTGGGTCATGCCTGCGATCACGGCGGATGTCGTCACGATCGTGGCCGATCCAGCCCGACACGCGACGAGCGAACTCTGGCAGCCGACGATCTTTCTCGCGCTGCTCCTCGCGCAAAACGTGCCGATGCACTACGCCTACGTCTGGTCACTGAGCCGAGCCGCGCGCACGATGGAGCTGCGCCTCCGTTCGGCTCTCTGCCGCCGACTCCAACATCTCTCCATCGATTACTACGCGCGCCAAAGCGCCGGCGCCCTCGGCAGCAAGGTGCTGCGCGACGTGGAATCGATCGAGCAGTTGACCCGCGTCATCTTCGACAACGGCTTGGGTTGCGTGATCAACATCATTTTCGCCCTCATCATCACGGGCTTTCGCCAGCCGCTGTTTCTCGGTTTTTTCGTCGTGGCCGTGCCAATCGCGGCAACGGTTGTCTACGCGCTGCGACGCCCGCTCGCGTCGCGCAACGCGGAGTTCCGCGAAGAGATCGAGCGGATGTCGACGCGCGTCATCGAAATGGCGCACCTGCTTCCTGTCACACGCGCTCACGGCCTCGAGTCGACCGCCCTCGAACGCGTAGGCGAATCGCTCGATCGCGTGCGCGACGCCGGTCTCCGCACTGACGGCATCAACGCCGTTTTTGGCTCATTGTCCTGGGCGATTTTCAATGCCTTCAACATGCTCTGCCTGATTCTCGGCGCGTGGGCCTGCCTCGCTCATTGGCTGCCGATCGGCGCGGGCGATGTCGTCCTGCTCTCGACGTATTTCAGCCTCATCACGTCTTCCGTGCTCGGCCTGGTCGGAACCGTTCCGCAACTCACCAAGGGCATCGAAGCGATCCGCTCCATCGGCGAGGTCCTGCAATCGCCCGATCTCGAAATCAACGAGGGCCGCGCGCCGCTCACCGCCGTGACCGGACATTTCGTTTTCCAGAAAGTCGGCTTCGCGTATCCAAATTCCACTACACCGGCGCTGCGCGATTTCGATTTCGACGTGAGCCCCGGCGAAACCATCGCCTTGGTCGGCCCTTCCGGCGCGGGCAAATCGACCGTCGTGAAACTCGTCATTGGATTCATTCGGCCAACGTCCGGTCGCATCCTGCTCGATGGCGTCGATATGGAAACCTACGATCTGCGAACCTATCGGCGCTTCCTCTCGGTTGTGCCGCAGGAATCCGTGCTCTTCGACGGGAGTATCCGTGAAAATGTCACCTACGGATTGCGCTCGGTTCCGGACGACGTGGTGAAGAAGGCGTTGGTCGACGCGAATGCCTGGGAATTCGTTTCCGCTTTGGACAAAGGCTGGGACACCCCCGTTGGCGAAAAGGGCGCGCGCCTTTCCGGCGGACAAAAACAACGCCTGGCCATCGCGCGCGCGCTGATTCGCGATCCGCGCATTCTGATTTTGGACGAAGCGACGTCCGCCTTGGACACCGAAACGGAAGCGCAGATTCAAGAAGCGCTCGAGCGCCTGATGCGCGGCCGAACGACATTTGTGGTCGCGCACCGGCTTTCGACGATCCGCAGTGCGAATCGCATCGTCGTACTCGAACACGGACAGATCGCCGAAGTCGGCACGCACGAAGACCTCCTTAAAATTGGCGGAACCTACGCCCGCCTCCACGCGTTGCAGGCTGGCGAGGAGTAGAGCTCCCACGAATCACACCATCGAATACAACCGAATTTCCCACGGAAAGCACGGAAGACACAGAAACAAGACCTTCTCATCCGTTGGTCTTTTTCCGTGCTTTCCGTGAATTCCGTGGGAAACAATTCCGGTATTCCGCGGGAAGATTCGTGGATTTTTTTCGTGTCATTCGTGTGATTCGTGGGCCAAAAAATCACCGCATGTCTTGCTGCAGATTCTTGCGCCGCCTGATTTCGTGGGTCGCTGCGCTCTCGTTGATGGCCGCGCTCGCGCAAGCCGGTCCGTTCGACTCAGTGAAGATCGAGAAAGTGAAAACCTCGATCTACGTCGGCAGCGTCACGCTCACCACTGGCGTGATGCATCGCAGCCATGGTGAATACTCTGCCGATTATCACGCGAAGGTGTTTCCCTATTTTTTCCAGAACGAAAGTGGCCGCCTGTGGATCACGTTTAGCGATGCCGATCTCGAAAACCTCGCGAAGGGCCAGACCGTCTACTTCAAGGGCCACGCGGAAAACACCGACAAGGAGGCGCGCCGCATCGAAGGGCGCGCCGTGCCGAACGACGCCAAGCAGGGGAAAATCAAAGTCCGCGTTTTCGTTTCGCCGAAGATCGAGCTGATTTTCAACACGACCTATCGTTTCGAATAAGCGCGCCTGGTCGCGTCCAAATTCGCGTTGCGCCCGAGGGCAGAGCGGCCTGTTTTCGTCGTTTTATGGCCAAATCTTCTCATGTGACGTGGGGCGGTCGTTTTTCCGCGGCGCCCGCCGATTTGATGCTGACGTTCAGCGAATCCGTTTCGTTCGACCGTCGCCTGGCCCCCTTTGACATCCAGGGCAGCAAAGCCCATTCGGCGATGCTCGCGCACGTAGGCATTCTCACGAAGAAGGAACGCGACGAGATTCACGCCGGCCTCGATGAGATCCTGGCGGAAATCAAAGCGGGCAAATTCGCCTGGGACGTGAAACTCGAGGACGTCCACATGAACATCGAGCAGGCCCTGACCAAACGCGTTCCGGCCGCCGCGAAGCTGCATACCGCTCGGAGCCGCAACGACCAAATCGCGACGGACATGCGGCTCTTCTTCAAGCACGCCTGCGTTGTAGTGGCGGAGAAACTACAGAACGCGCAGCGCGCCATCCTCGCCGTCGCCGAGGAGACGGCCGATGTATTCATTCCTGGATACACGCATCTGCAGCGCGCCCAGCCGGTCTACCTCGCGCACCACCTCTTCGCTTATCTCGAGATGCTGCAGCGCGACCGCGCGCGCTTCCTCGAAGTCGCGGAGCACGCCAACTGGTGCCCTTTGGGATCCGGTGCGATCGCCGGCACGACGCTGCCGATCGACCGCGAATTCACCGCGAAGGAACTCGGCTTCGTCGACGCCAAGGGCCGTCCCCAGGTCACGCAGAACAGCATGGATACCGTCGCGGACCGCGACACCTTCATCGAATTCGCCCACGCCTGCGCGCTTTTCGGCGTGCATGCTTCGCGCATCGCGGAGGATCTGATTTTGTGGATGAGCGCGGAGTTCAAATTCGTCGATCTGCCCGACGCGTTCTGCACCGGCTCGAGTTTGATGCCGCAGAAAAAGAATCCGGATTCCTGCGAACTGCTCCGCGGCAAGTCGGCGCGCCTCCAGGGAAATCTCCACACCTTGCTCACGCTGACCAAGGGCTTGCCGCTGACCTACAATCGAGACCTGCAGGAAGACAAACCGCCGGTCTTCGACAGTTTCGATCAGACATCGCTTTGCGCCGATGTGCTGGCCGGCACGTTCACGGGCATGAAATGGAATCGCGAGCGCTGCGCCGAAGCCGTTGCGGATCCGGCTCTGCTCGCCACCGACCTCGCCGATTATTTGGTCAACAAGGGCGTGCCCTTTCGCGAGGCCCATCACGCCGTCGGCGGTGTCGTGCGCATCGCGGAAAACCTCGGCGTGAAGCTGAACGCAATTCCGACCGAAGAAGTGCAGCGCGTTCATCCCAGCTTCGGCGACGATTGGGCCAGCGTCTTCGACCTGAAGCGCGGCCTCTCCCTGCGCCGCGGCACCGGCATGCCCGGCCCCGCGCAAGTGAAGAAACAATTCGCGCGCTGGAAGAAACTTCTTGGTGAGTAACAAACCGTGTGGCCCACGAATCACACGAAGCACACGAAACGAAAAATCCATTTTCCCACCGAATACACGGAAGAGGATTCTGAAAATTCTTCATTCATCCTTCTTCATTCTTCCTTTGCCTTTTAATCCGTGCCTTCCGTGGGAAAATTGTCTGTCGGTTTTTTGATTCGTGTAATTCGTGTGATTCGTGGGCGCTCCTGAACTTCTCATGCCGCGCGTTCGCGTTCTCACCGATCGAGTAGCCAATCAAATCGCCGCGGGCGAGGTGATCGAGCGGCCCGCGGCGGTGATCAAGGAGCTGGTGGAAAACGCCATCGACGCCGGCGCCACCCGCGTCGAGGTCGAATTCAGCCACGGCGGCCGCAGCTTTATGCGGGTCGAGGACAACGGCCACGGGATGTCGCGCGAAGACGCGTTGCTCGCGCTCGAGCGGCACGCCACGAGCAAGATTGTCGAGGCTGATGATCTGAACCGGCTGATCACGTTCGGCTTTCGCGGGGAAGCGCTGCCCTCGATCGCCAGCGTATCCAAATTCACGCTACAGACCCGTGAAGCCGGCGCCGACCTCGGCACCGAAATCGCAGTCAACGGCGGCAAGTTCGTCCATGTCCGCGAGTGTGGACGCGCAGTCGGAACGCGCATCGAGGTCGCGCAACTTTTCAACTCGGTTCCAGCCCGGCGGAAATTCCTGAAGAGCCACACGACCGAGGCAGCGCACATCATTCACGGCGTGCGTTTGTACGCGCTGGCTTTTCCCAATGTCGCTTTCACCTTGATCGAGGATGGCCGCGTGATCTTTCGCTCGCCGTCGTGCACGACGCTGCTTGAGCGTGTATCCAGTATTTTTGGACGGCAGCTTTCCAGTGCGCTCATGCCGATCGACGTCGCGGAATTCGGCATGCGCGCCGCGGGGTTGATCGGTTTGCCCGGGCAGGGCAGGGCGACGCGCCACGAGATGATCACGTTCATCAATCAGCGTCCGGTCGACAGCCGCACGTTGAATTACGCGCTGATCGAAAGCTACCACGAGTCGCTGCCGAAAGGCCGCTATCCGATCGCATTCGTCTTCTTTGAGATTTCGCCCGCTGACGTGGATGTGAACGTCCATCCCGCGAAGCGCGAAGTGCGTTTCCGCAGCGAGCCGAATGTTCGCTCATTTCTCATTCGGAATATCCTGGCGCGACTGCGTGAACTTTCGCCGATGGCGGACGCGACCTCGCTTCCGGAAATGACAACTCCGGCGGGGAGTTCGGATCTTTCGCGCGAGTCCGTTTCCTCGGAAAACGCCCGAGTCGTCACGCCCCCGCCGAGCGCGACAGGTCCGCTGGTTTCACCGCGCCCTCCCGCAGGTCAACCCGCGCCGGTCTGGCCCAGCTCAGTCGTGACGATTGCGCCGCGCGTATCGCCTCCCGTCGCCGGCGCTTCTCCCGAGCCGGCGCGCTCCGGCGGATCTGCCGCTGATGTAACGCGGCAATGGCGCTTTCTCGGCCTTGCGCATAAACAATACGCGCTCTTCGAAACGCCGAGCGGGCTCGCGCTGCTCGACCGCCGCGCGGCGCACGAGCGCATCTGGTTCGAGCGCTTGCAAAACGCCTATCGCGCCGGCGCCGCTCCGAGCCAGCGCCTGCTGCTTCCGGTGCCGATCGAACTCGACGCAATTGCCTCCGCGCTGCTGCTCGACGCGCAAAAATTTCTCGCGGCCCACGGCTTCGAAATCTCCGAATTCGGTCGCAACTTTTTCCGCGTCGAAAGCGTGCCGGACTGGATGCGGCCGTCCGACGCCGAAGTCTGTGTGCGCGATCTGCTCGCGCTCCTTCGCGACGGGCAACTCCACGCCCGGGAAATCGATCTCGGCCGAGAAGAACTCGCGCGTTTCGCCGCGTCGCGCGGCGTGCGTTTGCCCGAAACCGTCAGTGAAACGGAGCTGCGCGGAACGCTCGCCGATCTTTTCAACTGCACGACACCGCTCACCAGTCCGAGCGGTCGGCCCACGTTCATCGAGCTTACGCAGGGCGAACTCGCCCGCCGCTTCGGGAAAGCCTGAGCGTCCGCTTGGCAAGACCGCCTGCGCACGGCACTTCGGCGATCTTTTACACGGATTTTTCAAAGCAAACTGTCTCCGACGTTGGCACAGTGGCCGCTCCTTCTGTTAAGTGGTTTTTCTCTCAAAAAGCATGCCTGCTACATCGAACACACCGAGCCCCGCGTCCCTCAAACCTTTGGTCACCGATGAGACCGTCGCCGAGACGGCCCTGACCGTCGGAGCCGCGGACACCACCAAGTTCAAGCAGTCCATCCTTCGCCATCTCACCTACACGCTCGCGCGGGATCACCACACCGCCAAGCCACGCGACTGGTGGATCGCCACGGCCATGGCCGTCCGCGAACAGATCCTGGCGCGTCTCATCGTCACGCAGGGCGTGCACAACCAGAAGAACGTCCGCCGCCTCTACTATTTTTCTCTCGAATATCTGATGGGGCGCCTGATGGAAAACGTGCTCTACAATTCGGGGCACTTCGATGTCGCCGTCGCAGCGCTCAAGGAGCTCGGCATCGATTTTGAAATCATCCGCGAGCAGGAGGTCGACATGGGCCTGGGCAACGGCGGCCTCGGGCGGCTTGCGGCCTGTTTTCTTGACTCATTGGCCACGTTAGATCTGCCGGCGATCGGCTATGGAATTCATTACGAATTTGGACTCTTCCGCCAGGAGTTCCACAACGGCCATCAGATCGAGCATCCCGATAGCTGGATGGTTTTCGGCACGCCATGGGAAGTGATGCGGCCGGAATACACGGTCACGCTGCAGCTCTACGGCCGCATCGAAAACGTCTTCGACGATCGCGGAAATTATCGTTCGCGCTGGGTCGATACGAAATCCGTGCTCGGCGTTCCGTACGATATTCCGATCGCGGGCTACGGCACGAAGACGGTGAATCTGCTTCGCCTCTGGCGCTCCCGCTCGAACGAGGAGTTCGATTTGGCCGCATTCAACTCCGGCGGCTACGTCGACGCCGTGCGCGAAAAAGCCGTGAGCGAAACGATCTCGAAGGTGCTTTATCCAAACGACAAGACGGAGAACGGCAAAGAGCTGCGTCTCGTGCAGCAGTACTTCTTCGTCGCGTGTTCGCTTCGCGACATCATTCGGCGCCATTTCCGTTTGGCCGACAAAGGAAACAGCTGGGACAACTTCGCCGACAAAGTCGCGATCCAGCTCAACGACACGCATCCCGCCGTGGCCATTCCGGAACTGATGCGCATCCTCCTCGACGACGAAAACATGCCCTGGGATCGCGCCTGGGACATCGTCACGAAGACGTTCGGCTACACCAATCACACGCTTCTGCCGGAAGCCCTCGAGAAATGGAGCGTGCCGCTCTTCCAGCGTGTATTGCCGCGGCACCTACAGATTATTTTCGACATCAACTCGAAGCTCATGGGCCTGGTCGATGCGAAGTGGCCGGGCGATATCGCGAAGAAACGCGCGTGCTCGTTGATCGACGAGGACGGACCGAAGGCCGTGCGCATGGCGAATCTCTGCGTCGCCGCCTCGCACGCCGTCAACGGCGTCGCCGCGCTGCACACGGATCTGTTGAAAGCGCTCCTGTTTCCCGAGTTCAACGAACTTTATCCGGGCAAATTCCAGAACAAGACCAATGGCATCACGCCGCGCCGCTGGCTGCAGTACTGCAATCCGCGTCTGAGTCACGCGATCACGAAGAAGCTCGGCAGCGAGGAGTGGGTGCGCGATTTGGACAAGCTGCGCGGCCTGGAAAAGTTCGCCGACGACTCGGCTTTCCAGCGCGAGTTCATGGAAATCAAGCGCGCGAACAAGGTCGCGCTCGCAGCGGTGATCAAAGCCGATTGCGGCATCGACGTGTCGCCCGACGCGCTGTTCGACGTCCAGATCAAACGTCTGCACGAGTACAAGCGTCAGCATCTGAATTTGCTGCACATCATCGCGCTCTATCGCCGACTCCTGCAGAACCCGGCGCTGGATGTCGTGCCGCGCGTTTTCATTTTCGCCGCCAAAGCCGCGCCCGGCTACGATCTCGCGAAAAATATTATCCGCGCGATCAACATCATCGGCGACCGCATCAACAAAGACGAGCGCATCGACGGAAAGCTCAAGGTCGTCTTTCTCCCGAATTATCGCGTTTCGCTCGCGGAAAAAATCATTCCGGCGGCCGATCTCTCCGAACAAATTTCGACCGCGGGCAAGGAGGCTTCAGGCACGGGCAACATGAAGCTGGCGCTCAACGGCGCGCTGACCATCGGCACGCTCGATGGCGCTAACGTCGAAATCAAAGAGGAAGTCGGCGACGAAAACATCTTCATCTTCGGACTCACGGTCGACCAGGTCACCGCGATGAAGCACCGCGGCTACAACCCGTGGGACTTGTACCAGGCTGACGAAGAACTGCGTGCGGTGATCGACTGGCTCGGCTCGGATTATTTCGTGCCGAACGAGCACGGCGCTTTTCATCACGTGCAGCAAAGCCTGCTCGGCGGTGGCGATCCGTACATGATTCTTGCCGATTTTCGCTCGTATTCGGATGCGCAGCTGAAAGTCGACCAGCTTTACCGCGACAAGTCGCGCTGGGCGCGTAGCGCAATCTTGAATACAGCTCGCGTCGGCAAGTTTTCCAGCGACCGCACGATTCGCGAGTATGCCAAGGATATCTGGAGCCTGCCGCCAGTTCACGTCCCCTGAGGCACGCCGGCGCAGCAGCGTCGGATTGCCAATCCGTTCATCCTCGCAAACCGTCGAGCTGTGACCCGCCGGTTTGCCCGAGCTTGTTTTCCGTTTTGCTTCGCCGCAGCGCTCGTCTTCGTGACGAGCGGACAGGCCGCCGAGCTCACGGATCTTCCGTTCGACGCGACGCTAGGCGGCGAACTCGTGCCCTGGTCGACGCCGCAGCTGAAGGTCGACTGGAAGCTCGCGATGAAGCAGAGCGGGGAGGGCAGGAAGAAATTGACGTTTTCCGCTGCAGCCAAAGACGCGGCGCTGAGCGCAAGCGGGTCCATCGCGCCGAACAGCGACGTGGTGCAATGGCAGGTGAACGAGGGCAAAATCCAGCTCGGGACCTGGTTTGGCGCGATCGCGCAGAGATATTTTCCTAAAGCTAGCGACACCTCGGTCGCGGGGTTTTTGTCCATCACGGGTTCAGGCACTTCGTCGAAAGCGCTGGCCGAATACACTGGCGCGCTGGCCCTGACCCTGGTCGGCGCGTCGTTCGGAAATCCGACGGACGCGTGGTCGCTCAGTCAGGTGACTGGGAAAATCGAACTGGTCCGCTTACCTAACCTGCAAAGTGCGCCACGGCAGCGCATCGAGTTCGCCAGCGGAACGATTGGGCAGATCGAGCTGAAACACGGACAAGTCGAATTCACCATTGAATCCAGTTCCCGGATACAAGTTCATGTCCTTAGCCTGGAAACGTTGGGCGGCCGCATCAGCGTCGAACCGTTCGCGATCGATCTGGAGAAAGGCGCGGCCAGCGCGCGAGTGACGGTCGATGGCGTGGACCTTGGACAATTGCGCGCCTATCTGCCGAAATCGCTTTCGGACGCGCAGGGAAAACTCGACGGGCATGTGCAGCTGAACTGGTCCAGCGCTGCCGGATTGAAATTTGGCGCGGGGGATTTGCGACTCCGCAAGAACGCGCCCGCGTCCATTCGGCTGGCCCCGGCGCCGGGTTTTCTCAGTTCGCGCGTCCCGGCGGAATTTCGACTCCTGCCGGACTGGCGCTGGCTCGGGCCGCTCTCGCGCGCGTTCACCAGCAAAGTGCCGGCGCATGACGCGCTGGTTTCGATCGAGATGGGGAACGAAGCGTTGATCGTCGAATCCGTGGAGGCCGACTTGAATCCGGCGGAGACCACGAATGATTCGACCGCGCGGGTCGTGATCATCGCGCGGCCGCGCAGTACGGACGTGGTGAAGCGCGTTCGCCTCAGCGTGAATGTTTCCGGCCCGCTCGCGGATGTGGTGCGCTTCGGTTTGGACGGGCGGCTTTCATTTGGGAAATAAACCTGAGTTGCGCGTTTCGATCGAACCCGCAAACTCTGGCCATGCGTCTTGTTTTCCCAGCCTTGGTGCTCGCACTCGTTTCCTGCGGATGTGTCCACGTGAAGATGGATCCGATCGAGGTTAACGCGAATGTGAACGTTAACGTGAAGCTCGACAAAGCCTTGAACGACTTCTTCGGCGATCTCGACAAGCAATCGAGCACCATAGCCACACCCACCTCCAACTAAGTTCTCCACTATGAAAGCATTTTTCCTCCGTCTCTTTTTGATCGTCGCCCTCGTTGCTCCCGTCCTTTCGCTCCGCGCCGAAGATGTTCATGCCGTCCGCCAGCGGATGTCCGAACGTCTGCCCGAAATCGACAAGATGAAGGAAAAAGGCGTGGTGGGCGAAAACAACCAAGGCTTGCTCGAAGCTCGTCCCGGTAGTGGCGAGGCGGATACAGCCGTGATCAATGCGGAGAACGCGGATCGCCAGGTCGTTTACGCCGCCATCGCGAAAAAAGCGAATGCCTCGGCCGATCAAGTCGCCAAAGCCCGCGCCCGGCACATCGCCGCCGGCAGCCGCGCCGGTGTCTGGATCCAGGACGAAGCGGGAAACTGGAAGAAGAAGGACTGAAGGCTGAAGGAAAACCGAAGGCTGAAAGCTGAAAGATGAAGGCTGAAGAATGTAGGATGATGAATGTCTACAGGAACAGGCTCAGTGGGTAGGGCGAGACCTCAGGGCGAGCCGCAGCGTTCATCCCGCCCCTCGCATAATCCAAAAACGAGCGCCTCAGGGGTAGGGCGAGCGGTCCCTCGCGAGCCGTGCGTGGAGCCTAACCCTTGAGATGAGTCACGCCAAACGCGGCTCGCGAGGGACCGCTCGCCCTACCCCTGAGCCTTGTCACCCAGCCATAAACCATTCAGCCTTCCGCTTTCAGCCTTCGGTTTTCCTTCCGCCTTCTTCCTTCGTTCCCTTGTGCAGCGCGACGATGCCGAAAGTCATCGGTCGCGCTGTGATGTTTTTGAAACCCACGGCGCGGATTTCTTCGGCCATCGCTTTGCGGCCGGGAAATTGCTCGATGGTGTTGTTCAAATACTCGTAGGCCGCGCGATCGCCGGTGATCCGGCCTGCGATAAAAGGTAGGATGCGGCGCAGGTAGAAAAAATAAAACGGGCGAAACCAGCGGTAGGGCTGGGAAAATTCGAGAACGAAGAGGCTGCCGCCGGGTCGCAGCACGCGCATCATTTCCGAGAGGGCGCGGGCGCGATCGGACATGTTGCGCAACCCAAACGAAATCGTCACGGCGTCGAAGGAGTTGTCCTCGATCGGCAGCGCCAGACCGTCGCCCTGCTGGAAATGAACATGAGGCAGTCCGCCGCGCTCGGTCTTCTTGATTTCGGCCTCGTCGAGCATCGGCTGACAAAAATCCATACCGAGGATTTCGACGGACTCGCCAAGTTTTCCGGCAAGCGCGAAAGCCACATCGCCGCTGCCCGTGGCGAGATCGAGGATCGCTCTAGGCTCGCCCGCCTTGACCGCACTGACCAACCGACGCCGCCACCAGACATCCATGCCGCCGCTGAGCAGACGATTCGCGACGTCGTAGCGGCGCGCGATGCGAGCAAACATGGAGTTGACGGCAATCGGATCCGGCATGTGGACAAAAAAGGTCGGACAAAATACGGCCTCGGTCAGCCGCCGGACGAGCTAAATTGGCGGAGGCCGCCTCAGGCACTCGCCGCCTTATTGCCACTGGCGCGAAAGCGTTCCACCACCAATCGCGAGATCGTCTTGTCCGGGTCTTCGACGAATTCGCGTGTAATCGCAAAGCGTGGCGGCTCGCCGTCGTGGATGAGCAACTTCAAGCCGTGTTGGAGATTGTGAAACTTGTCCTCGCAGAGCGCGCGAATGGTTTTGTCCTGAACCAGACTTTGCTCGACGAGGGCTTCGACCGCGTCCTCGTCGAAGGTGAGTTCGAAGCCATGATCCTGTTTGAAGCGCGCGGCGAAGGCGGTGATTTCCGCGCGAAGAATGCTCTGCTGCTCGTGAGCGTTTTGCTTCAGAATCTCGCGCAATTTTTCGGACGGGTGTTCGACGGTGGCCTGATCGATTTCGAACGACTTCACGCCGGTGGAGGGAAGCTCGAATTTGAAATCGCGGAACACACGCTCGAGCTGCGTCATCAAACCGCGAGCTCCCGTGTTTTCGCGATGAGCCCGGCGCGCGACCTCGGCGATCGCGTCGTTTGTAATGGAAAAGTCGATACCGTATCCGCCGAAATCGGCGCGGTACTGAGTGAGGATGCTGCCCTCCGACGTGAGGAGAATCTTTTCAAGATCGGGCGCGCTCAACGCCTGACACGCGACGCGCACCGGCAGCCGGCCTACGAATTCAGGCTCGAGACCGAAGTCGATGATGTCGCGCGATTGGGCGAGGCGCAGATAGTCGGAATCCTGCTCGACGTTTTCCAGTCCTTCGACGTGAGGCGCGTTCGCGCTGGCAAAACCGAAAGTGCCGCTTTGCACGCGCTTCTTCACCTGTTCCGCTAACTTGTCGAATGCGCCACTCACGATGAACAGAATGTGACGCGTGTTGATCGTTCGGCGCCGAGGTCGTCCGGTGCGTTGCAGGTCGAGCATCGCCTGCATTTGCGCAGCGATGTCGTTCTGCGCCTGCAGATTCACGTCCGTTTCTTCCATCAATTTCAGCAGATTGATTTGTACTCCCCGGCCGGATACATCGCGGCCGCCGACCGCGCCCGAAGCGGTCGCAATCTTGTCGATCTCGTCGATGTAAACGATTCCGTATTGCGCGAGTTCCGCGTCGCCGTCCGCGGCCTTGACCAAGTCGCGAACCAGATCTTCGACATCCCCGCCGACGTATCCGGTCTCGGAAAATTTCGTCGCGTCCGCGCGGACGAACGGCACTCCGATCAGGCGCGCGATGCACCGCATCAGGTACGTCTTGCCCACGCCCGTCGGACCGAGGAGGAGAATGTTTTGCTTGGCGTAGTCGCGCTCGCGCAGCTGCGGATTCTCCAAGCATTGGCGCACATGATTGTAATGGTCGCAGATGGCGACCGACAGGACCTTCTTGGCCTCGGCCTGTTTTATGACGAAACGGTCGAGGTGATCGCGGATCTCGCGGGGTTTTAGATTAAACTCGCGGATTCGGCGCAGAATTTCGGCGTTTTTCTCGTCCGGATCAGGGGTGTCTCCTCGTTCGTTCGAGCTGGCGGAAACGCCTCCCGCAAAGAAACTTCTGAAAGGGGAACCTTTCAGCATATCCCGTATCTCTTTAGGCAGTTGCTCCGCCGAGTCTTGCGCGTCTTTTTCACTCATTTTTTAATAGGAAATCGGGCGTTGCTGGTTGACGTAATCGTTGAAGTGCAAATTACTTAGGCAATCCAATCTGGTGTCCGTATTACCTTCCCTACAATGTCCACGAATCTCACGAAACGCGAAATCGTCCTAGAAATTTATGAGAAGACCGGCTTCCCGCAGAAGGAAGTCGTCGCGACGGTTCAAATGACTCTCGATATCGTCATGAAAGCGCTGGCCGAAGGTCGGAACGTTGAGCTGCGGAACTTCGGCGTGCTCGAGGTTCAGAAGCGCAAGTCTCGCATCGGCCGTAATCCCAACAAGCCCGAGGCCGAAGTGGTGATTCCGGAACGCGCCGTCGTTAAATTCAAGTCCGGCAAGATCCTGAAGCAGTTGCTCAAGAAGCTGGACATTCAAAAGCTCTGATCGCACAGAGCCGTCGAATTCAAAGCCGAACGATTTCCGTTCGGCTTTTTTTGCGTCCGAATTGTTGCCCACGAATCACACGAAAAACACGAAATCAATTCTTCAATCCGCCAATCCAGAACACGGAAGGCACGGAATGTTCAAAAGTAGCATTTTTCTTTAATTTTCCGTGAGGTCCGTGATTTCCGTGGGAAATTTTCAGTGGATTGGTTTCGTGCCGTTCGTGTGATTCGTGGGCAAAAAATGATTCGATTTGGCGGGTTGGCTGTGATTCGTGGGCAGCCTACATGGCTACGTTTCAGACGCTTCCCGGGTTTCGTGAGTTCTATCCAGATACGTTAGCGCGGCGGAATCATATCTTTCGCCTCTGGCGGCAAACCGCGCACGCGTTTGGGTTTTCCGAATACGACGCGCCCGTGCTGGAGCCGCTCGAACTCTACAAGACCAAGTCGGGCGACGAAATCGAAGCACAGCTCTTCAGCTTTACAGACAAGGGTGGACGCGAGGTCGCGCTGCGTCCCGAGATGACGCCGACCGTCTGCCGTCTCGTCGGCGAAAAGGCCGCCACGCTCAAGCGTCCCATCAAGTGGTTCAGCATCGCGGAATTCTATCGTTATGAGCGGATGCAAAAGGGACGCGGCCGCTGCTTCTTTCAGTTTAATGCCGACATCTTCGGCGAACCCGGCGTGGAAGCGGAGACGGAATTGATCGCGCTGCTCACGCAATGCCTGTGCGCGTTCGGACTCACCGATCAGGATTTCTACGTCCGCCTGAGCGACCGTAATCTCTGGTTTTATTATCTCGAAGCGCTCGGCCTCGATGAAGCGCGTATCCGCGGAATCCTTACAGCGGTCGACAAATTCGAAAAGATGGGAGACGACGCGTTCAAGGGATACGCCGAGCAATTTGGCGCGTTGAGCGACGACCTCAAAGCCAAGGTGCTTTCGTTTCTCCAAGTGAAGTCACTCGCCGCTTTGGAGAATTCCTTGTCCGTCCTCAGTAGTGAAAAACTCACTACACGCCTGGCGGAGTGGCGGAAACTGCTCGGCAATCTCGACGCGATGGGGCTGTCCCGCTTTGTCCAAGTCGATCTCGGCGTTGTGCGCGGACTGGCCTATTACACCGGTTTTGTTTTCGAGGCGTTCGATCGCAAAGGAGAACTTCGCGCGCTCGCCGGCGGCGGACGGTATGACAATCTCGTCGGGAAACTCGGCTACGGGGAAATGCCCGCGGTTGGATTTGCGATCGGCGACATGACGTTTGCGTTGCTGCTCGAGCAGCGCGGCGTGATGCCGAATTTCGTGCAGGCGCCTGATGTTTACGCCGTGATCGGCGGCGAAAAAGAGCGGCTCGCCGCCTTCGCCGATGTGCACGCGTTGCGCGCCGCGGGCTTCCGGGTGGAATATCCGATGAAGGATCTGGCGTTCGGAAAACAATTCAAAGCCGCAGCGGAATCTGGCGCCCGGCTGGCCCTGATTTACGGCAGCGACGAGCTGGCCAAAGGCGTGGTGAAACTCCGCAACATGGCCGATCGAAGCGAAGTCGAAGTGCCGAAGGCACAGGTCGGCGAGGCCGTGAGAGATTTTCTCAGCGGCGACGAGCAGTGATTATTCAATTCTGTCGCACCGCTTGAAACGCTTTCACCGCCAGCGCTAGATCATCCTTCGAGTGCGCCGCGCTGACCTGCGTGCGAATGCGCGCCTGGCCTTTCGCGACGACAGGGAAGAAAAAGCCGATGGCGTAAACCCCGTGGTCGAGCAGCGCGCGCGACATCTTTTGCGCGACGATCGCGTCGCCGAGCATCACGGGAACGATCGGGTGGATGCCCGGCTTGATCGTCAATCCGGCCTCGGTCATCGCATTGCGGTAGTACGTCGTGTTTTCTTCGAGCCGATCGCGCAGTGCGGTGGAAGCGCTGAGCATTTCCAGGACTTTCAGCGACGCCGCGACGACGGCCGGAGCAATTGTATTGGAAAATAAATACGGCCGCGAGCGCTGGCGCAGCAGGTCGACGATCTCGCGCCGGCCGCTCGCAAATCCGCCCGTCGCGCCGCCCAGCGCTTTGCCGAGCGTGCCGGTGATGATGTCGATTTTGCCAATGACTCCGTGATGCTCGTGCGTGCCGCGACCGGTTTTGCCGAGAAATCCGGTCGCGTGACAATCGTCGATCATCGTCATCGCGCCGTACTTCTCCGCGAGCCGCACGATCTCCGGCAAATTCGCGATCGTTCCATCCATCGAGAAAACGCCGTCCGTTGCCACGAGCTTGAAGCGGGCTCCGGCTGCGTCCGCGGCGCGAAGCTGATTTTCCAGATCGGCCATGTCGTTATGGCGAAATCTGAAGCGCTTGGCCTTGCAGAGACGGATCCCGTCGATGATCGACGCGTGATTCAGTTCATCACTGATCACCGCATCTTCTTCGCCGAGGAGCGTCTCGAAGAGTCCACCGTTCGCGTCGAAGGCTGACGGATATAGAATCGTATCCTCCGTCTGGAGAAAATCGCTGAGCGCGACTTCGAGTTGTTTGTGGATCGTCTGCGTCCCGCAGATGAAACGCACGGAGGAGAGCCCAAAGCCCCAGCGATCGATCGCGGCCTTCGCGGCGGCGATGACCTGAGGGTGATCGGACAATCCGAGATAGTTGTTGGCGCAGAGATTCAGGACCTCGCGTCCGTCGACCAAACGGATGTGTGCGCGCTGCGGCGTGTCGATCACGCGCTCGTTTTTTGTCAGCCCGGCGGCATCGATCTGCCCGAGCTGTTGGCGAAGGTGTTCCTGATATTGCGCGTTCATGTCATTCCCAACTCAGCACGATTTTTCCGCTGCGGCCCGACCGCATGAGGTCGAAGGCTTCTTGAAATTCCGTGAAGTGAAACCGGTGCGTGATGACCGGCGAAATATCCAGGCCGCTCTGGATCATCGCGGTCATCTTGTACCACGTCTCGTACATTTCGCGGCCGTAAATGCCTTTGATCGTGAGCATGTTGAAGACGACGGCATTCCAGTCGACAGCGGCCGCCTCCGGCATGATGCCGAGAAGCGCAATCCGTCCGCCGTGAAACATGTTCGCGATCATTTCGTTCAACGCGCGCGGGTTTCCCGACATTTCGAGGCCGACGTCGAAACCCTCTTTCATGCCGAGTTCTTTTTGCACGGCGGAAAGAGTCTCGCGGCTCACGTCGACGACGCGGGTGGCTCCCATTTTTTTCGCGAGCTGCAGACGATCGGGATTCACGTCGGTCACGACGACATTGCGCGCGCCGGCTTTCTTCACGATGGCGACGGCCATGCAGCCGATCGGACCCGCGCCGGTGATGAGCACGTCTTCGCCGACCAAGTCGAATTGCAGGGCGGTGTGCGTGGCGTTTCCGAGAGGGTCGAAACACGAAAGCACGTCGAGCGGGATGCTGGGATCGACGTGCACGGCGTTGCTCGCCGGGATGCAAAGAAATTCCGCAAACGCACCGTCGCGATTCACGCCGACGCCCTTCGTGTCTTTGCAAAGATGCCGCCGGCCCGCGAGGCAGTTTCGACAATGGCCGCAGACGATGTGGCCTTCGCCATCGACGAGATCGCCGATCTCGAAGCCCTGCACGTTCGAGCCGACCGCCGCGATCTCGCCCACGAATTCATGGCCAATGACCATGGGTGGTTTGATCGTCTTCTGGGCCCACGCGTCCCAATTGTAGATGTGGACGTCGGTTCCACAGATCGACGTTTTCTTGATCCGGATCAGGACATCATTCGGACCAGGTTCCGGCACGGGAACCTCGGTCAACTGAAGCCCTGGTCCTGGTTTTAACTTGGCAATGGCGCGCATGACTCAATTTGCAGGTTAGATTCCGAACATCTCGGCGCCCTCGATTGCCAGAAGCCGCAGCTTGGTCTGGATTCCGCCGGGCGCGGAGAAGCCGGTCATCTTGCCATCAGCGCCGACGAAGCGATGGCAGGGCACCAGCAGAGGCCACGGGTTTTGGCCGAGCGCGGTACCGACGGCGCGACTGGCGCTCACCGGGTAGCCCATGCGCCGGGCGAGGCCGCCGTAGGTTTCCACCTGTCCGGGCTTCACTTCGACCGCGGCGCGATACACTTCGCGTTGAAAATTCGTCAGCGCCTCGAACGCGAAGGGCGCCAGCGCGAAGTCCTGGAGTTCACCGGCGAGATGCCGCTGCACGCGCGCGATCAGCGAGGCGACCCATTCCGGAACGGACTCGGCGTTCTGTAGTGGATTTAGCACTACGTCATCACCGGGCAGACGAAAACCAGCAAGCTGATCTCCCTGCCACTCCACGCGACAGGGGCCGATCGCGGTGTTGAACGTGTGCTGGTTCATCGTCTCGGGGCTAACGCTAAGCATCACTGCCCTACGGGTCCAATGAAGCGCTGAAAAAATTCGTCCAGGCGCACGAGGCGATCGACCCGCTGGCCCGGATCACCGCTGCGGGAGAGCTCATGCGTGGCTCCGGGGTAGCGCACGTATTCGACGGGAAGGCCGAGGACCTTGAGCGATTTGTAGAGCATCTCGCTTTGGATCACTCCGGTGCGAAGGTCGCTGTCGCCGTGGTTGATCAACAATGGCGTGGTGATGCGGTTGACATGAGAGATCGGAGATTGCGCGTCGAGGATGGCGCGCACTTCCGGCTGCCACGGGTATCCGCCAAAATGATACGGCACCAGGCGCCAGGCGTTTCCTTCGCCGAAGAAAACGGAGAGCTCGTAGACTCCGCGCTGGGCGGCGGCGGCCTTGAAACGATGATCCTGACTGATCAACCAAACCGTCAGATAGCCGCCGTAACTTCCCCCGGTGATCACCTCGCGGTTCACGTCGGTCCAGCCGTTTTGCTCCGCAGCCGCGGTGGCGGCCAGGACATCCTGCGAGGGGCCTGGTCCCCAGTTGCGATAAATCTCACGCTGGAACGCCGCTCCATAACCGGTCGAACCTCGCGGGTTGCAGAAGACGATGCCGTAGCCTCGTCCGGTGAAATATTGAAACTCGTGCCACGAATTCGCCGTGCCCGGACCCCACATGGCCTGAGGGCCGCCGTGAATCTCGACGACAATCGGATATTTTTTCGACGGCTCGAAAAGCGTTGGCTTCATTTCGTACGATTCGATCTGCGTGCCGTCCGAAAGTGTGATGTCGCGGCGCTCGGGCAGGGAGACGAGTTTACCCTTCAGCCACTCGCTATTGTGTGAGGTGACGACGATCGGGTCGCTGCCCTTCGTGTTGAGCAAATAGAGTTCCGCGGGATTCGATGGCCGCGTCACCACCGCGGCGATGCCCGTGCTCCGAACATCGAAGCCAAGAATGCCCAACGAAAATCCGGTGAGGCGATCGATCCGACTGCCGGGCGTCGTGCCCACACGATAAAGCGGAAAGGCGCCGTTGCTCGCGGCCACGAAGTAGAGCGACTGGCTGTCCGCCGCCCACCGAAAACTTTGTACGCTGCGGTCGAGGCTGGTGGTGAGGAAACGCCGCGGACCTCCGCGCGTCGGCAGCACGCAGAGCAGCGAATGCGCGAAGCCGGCTTGCGTGAGATCGACGGCGAGGAAGGCGATCATCGTTCCGTCCGGTGAAAGCGCCGGCGCGGTGTACGCGATCTGCTCGTCGTGCAGCATGCGTTTCAGCGGTCCACCATTCGCGCCGACGACCCAGAGATCGCGCTCGAGAATGCGATCCGGATGCCGGCTGACTTGCGCATCGCCGCTAAACAAAATCTGCAGTCCGTTGGGTCCGGGATACCACAGCGCGTCCTGATAGCTGGCGAAGCCGGGCGTGAGCGGCACGGGCGCCGCGCCTTCCTCCGCATCGATCGCGTACAGATGAGTAAACGCTTCGGTCGGCTCGAGATCTTGTTCGCCGAGAAAATCCAATCGATTGGTCACGACCGGGTCGCCCTCGACTTCGTTCTTCGCGAGCCATTCGCGCTGCTCCTGCAGATTGCCGTCGGGCTTGGCCGGCACGGGATTGGCCTCGTTCGAGGGCCGCGCCCGAGCCGCCCAGTTTTCCGTGTCGGCGAACCGGCGTCCGGGACGCTCGCTAAACCACGGGACGGGCACCGCCGGTTTCACGATCTGCAACTCGCGCAGCGCCTCCGTGAGATTCAGCGTGGCGGAAAACAGCAGTTGCGTGCCATCGGGCGACCAGCGCGGGTTCGACGCGCCCGAGGCGAAGTGCGTGATCGGCACGGCTTCGCCGCCGCCGGCGCTGGGCATCGGTAAGACCCAAATCTGCGGCTTTTTCCCGCGCTCGGAACGAACAAACGCGATGCGATCTCCTGCCGGACTCCAAACCGGTGAATAGGAATTCGAGTCGCCGCGCGTAAGTTGTCGCGGCGCGGAATGTCCGTCGGCCAGCACCATCCAGAGCTGCGTGTGGTAAACGTATTGCTCCGAATTGGCTTCGGGCCAGGGCTCGATCGAGCGCACGATGTAGACGATGCGCGACCCGTCGGGAGAAAAAACGGGCGAATCCAGCTCCTTGATCTTGAGCAGATCCATCGCGCCGATCAGCCGTTCGTCGCGAGCCTCGGCGTGCTCGCAAGACAAGGCCAGGAGCAGCAGGAACAGCGCGCACGAAAACGACCAGAGTGGTTTGGGACGAAGCGACGGCACAGTCAGTTGAGCAAGGTCACTGTGCGGGGTTTTGTCGCATGGTCAGGCCAAAAGAACGGGCCTTCGCCCGTGGTCGCGCGTCAAGGCTGTAGGTGACCTTTGGATACAGCCTCGTCGATCAGCTTCGAGGCAAACTCCCAGAGCTTGGCCGAGCCATCGGCGATGTGCTTGTTGCGTGCCACGACCTGCGGGTGCTTGACGCCGTGGTTATTCCACGCGGCGCCGTTCGTGAGACAGTTGAGCAACATGGGTTGAAAGCGATCGACTGCCGCGGCGAATTTCGCCTCGGGCGTTTTCTTTTCTTCGAACTCGTCCCAGAGCGCGCGAAACTCCTTCGCTTGATCTTCGGGCAGCAGGCCGAAGATGCGATCGGCCGCCACCATTTCGCGGGCGTGTTGATCGGCCATTCGCGCCGTATCGTAGGCGAACGTGTCGCCGGCATCGATTTCGACGAGATCGTGGATGATGAGCATCTTCAGGACGCGCAGCACGTCCATTGGCGCGTGGTTCGAGTGCTCGGCGAGCACCACCGTGAGCAGCGTGAGATGCCAGGAGTGCTCGGCGTCGTTTTCCTGACGCTCACCGCTCGTGATGAACGTCTGCCGAATGATCTTCTTGAGCTTATCCGCCTCCGTGACGAAACGGATTTGTCGGGCCAACCGATCGAGTTCCATAGCCGATCGTTGGGGATGGCTGGTGGCCGTGGCGAGCGCGGAGTTCCTCGTCGCGGCGTTTCGCGCGCTTTTGCCAGGACTCATGGATCGCGGCAGCGACGAAGAGTGCGACGATCATGATCGCGGTCGAGCAGGCGCGCCCAAACACCGAGCCATCGAAGAACGCGGGATAAGACTGGATCGAGTAGGCCACCAGAATGTGGCCGGCGAACACGAAAATCGAGTGGCGGCCGAGGAACGCGAGGGGACGCCACGAGAACCACTGGGGCGCGCGGGAGACCAGTGCGTACACGAGATAAAACAGGAGCGCGGTGTTGAAGAGCCGCAGCGGTGCCATGTTGTTTTTGTTGGTCAACCAATCCAGCAACGCGGGCCGCATCGGCAGATGAATCCAGGCATGGCGCACGCAGAACAAGAACGCTGCCGCCAGAAAACACGGAATGAGGACCGCGGCACGCGGCCGGGAAAGGAGTGGGCGATTTGCCGCCCACGCATGGCCGAACACGGCGCCGACCATGAAGAGCAGTTGCCAGGCGAGTAAGTTGAACGAACCCGTGTTGACCAGACCGCGGATGAGCGGCTGCTGCGGCGAGAAAACAAGCGCCAGCGCCCAGACAATGCCGCTGCCGACCAACACGCCTTTTCCGTTATCGCGCGCACAGGCGACGATGACCCACGGCAGGATCAGCAGGAATGCGCAGTACATCGGCAGAATGTCGAAGAGCGACGGCTGCTGCATCAGCACCAGGCCGCTGACCAAAGACGCAAACGGATGCGTTACGAGCAATGGCGTGGCCGCGGCCGAAACTTTGCCGGTCAACACCGTGAACAATTTCAAACCGCCGAGAACAGCGATGAAAGTCACGACGTGGTAAAGATAAACCGCGCTCGCCCGGCGCAGCGCGGCATCCTTCATTTCCGAGGCGCCGAATTTGTAGTACCGGCGTGAATACACCAGACCGCACATCAGGCCGGAGAGAAAAACGAAACCCTCCGCGCCGCTGACGAAGCCGAAGAAATGGTTGGTCACCACTTGCAGCGAACTCGGGATGTGGTTGACCGCCATGAAGACCAGCAGCAGGCCGCGCAGCGCATCGACGTGAATCAATCGCTGACTCTTTTTGGGAGCCGCTGCGTGGGGCGCAGGGACCGGTGGTGCCGCATTTGCCATTCGTTGGTGTACTAGCGAGAGACGCGCCTAAACGGCAAATGTATCCCGTAGATTTCAGCTGCTCGCGCATGCGGCGATGAGCGAGATACTTGCTCGCGAGCCTGCGCAATGCGGCGAAGGGCCGCGCGGGCTGAGCCGCGAAGCGTTTCGTGCAATTTGCCGCGACGGGTGAGAGAGCGGCGTGCGCTTTTCCGATCCGTTGCGGCCGAAAGCTTTTCCTTGCTCCCTCGCAGCATGAATCTTTCGCTCTAACTCCTTTTCCCATGAAAGTCCTCGTAGCCGATAAAATCTCGCCAAAAGGTGTCGAATTCCTGCGCAAACAGCCAGGACTTGAAGTCGTCGAGGCCTACGGCTCTTCGCCGGAAAAGGTTCTCCAACTGGTCAAGGATGTGCACGCAATCGCCGTCCGGTCGGAAACCAAGATCACGCGCGAGGTTTTCGCCGCCGCTCCGTTGTTGAAGGTTGTCGGACGCGCCGGTGTCGGTGTGGACAATGTCGACGTCGAAGCCGCGACCGATCGCGGTGTCGTCGTCATGAACACGCCGTCGGGTAACACGATCGCGACGGCCGAGCTGACGTTCACGCATATCCTGTGCGGCGCGCGCCCCGTGCCGCAGGCTGCGGCTTCGATGCGGGCCGGACAGTGGGACCGCAAGACGTTCAGTGGCTTCGAACTTTTCAAGAAAACCCTCGGCATCGTCGGGCTCGGCCGTATCGGTGGTGAAGTCGCCAAGCGCGCCCAGGCGTTCGGCATGCGCGTGCTGGCCTACGATCCCTATCTCGCGCCGAGCCGTGCGAAAGCGATGCAGGTGGAAGCGGTCACGCTCGACGAATTGCTCGCTCAGTCGGACTACATCACCGTGCACATGCCGCTGACGGATGACACGCACTACATGATCGACGAGGCGGCCTTCGAAAAAGCGAAGAAGGGCCTGCGCATTTTCAACTGCGCTCGCGGCGGGATCATCAAGGAGACCGCGCTGCTCGCAGCCCTCAAATCGGGCAAGGTCGCCGCGGCAGGGCTGGACGTCTACGAAGACGAGCCGCTCGCCAAGGAAAGCGAATTCCGCCAGCTCCCTAACGTCGTTCTTACGCCACACCTCGGCGCGTCGACGGCCGAAGCGCAGGAAAGCGTCGGCATCGAAATCGCCGAACAGATCGTCGATGTGCTCAAGGGCGGCGTGATTCGCAACGCGGTCAACGTGCCGTCGATCGATGCCGCGGCGCTCAAGGTCGTCGGCCCGTACCTCGATCTCGGTGCAAAGCTCGGCACGCTCGTGCAGCAGATCGCTCCGCAGCAGGTCGCGAGCCTGCGCATCACGTATTGGGGCAAGATCGCCGAGCAGGACGTGAATTCGGTCACGCGCTCGATCCAGCGCGGCTTCCTGCGACGCATCAGCGGCGAGGAGGTCAACTTCGTCAACGCGCCGGTCCTTCTCCAGCGTCTCGGCGTCAATGCCGAAGTCGTGAAGTCGAACAACGAGAGCGACTACACGGATTTGATCTCGGTCGAAGCTGTCGGCGGCGATGGCAAAACGTATTCGGCGCAGGGCACGCTCACCGGCCGCAGCGGCCAGCCTCGCATCGTCAACATCAACGGACGCGAAGTCGAAGTTGAGGCGAGTGGCAAGTTGCTCGTGCTCGAAAACATCGATCAGCCGGGGATGGTCGGCACGATTGGCACGCTGCTCGGCAAGGACGGCGTGAACATCGCCGACATGTCGCTCAGCCGGCTCACGCCCGGAAGCACCGCGTACATGGTTGTGCGCGTCGACACCGAGCCGAGCGAAGCGGCGCGGAAAGAGATTAAGAACAACCCTGCGATCAAGCTGGCCAAATTCATCCAGCTTTAAGCCGTTGCCGAGGCCTCGGCCGGGTTCTCCCGGCCCGGCCAATCTCCGCGGCGAAGCATTTTCCTAAAACTGATGTTCACCGCTCTTTGCACCGCTGCCATCGCCGGATACTTGCTCGGATCACTCCCGTTCGGGTACCTCGTGGCCCGGGCCAATGGGGTCAACATTTTCGAGCACGGCAGCAAGAACCCGGGCGCGACGAACGTGCGCCGGGTGTGCGGCAAGCGCGCGGGCAACACCGTGTTCCTGCTCGACGCGCTGAAGGGCGTCGCTGCTGCGGGCTGGCCGCTGCTGTTGTTGTGGCTCAGTCCAGACGTTAGAAATTTCACGTTCGCGGGCGGCGCGCTCTGGGCGCCCGAGTTCGCGCAGGCCATGGCGGTCGTCGGCCTGCTCTCCGCCTTGATTGGACATTGTTTTTCGTGCTTCACGAAATTCAAGGGAGGCAAGGGCGTGGCCACTGCAGTCGGCGGCGTGCTCGTGCTGATGCCAATTTCGATCGTGATCGGAGCCGCGGTTTGGTGCGCGACGTTTTTCACGCTGCGCTATGTGTCGCTGGCCTCGCTCCTCGCCGCAGTGTCATTGCCCATCTCCGCGTTTTTCCTCGGCCAGCCGAGGTTGCTTGTCGGAATGGCGGCGGCGATCGCGATCCTGGTGATCATCCGTCATCGCGCCAATATCACGCGCCTCCTGAACGGAACCGAGAATCGGTTCGCGAAAAAAAATCAGCCGGCGAAATGAGCCGCTGATGCGCCAACTTTTGCATGAGCAAACCGTCCACGATCAACATCGGCATCTGCGGCTTGGGCACAGTGGGGCAGGGGGTGTGGAAACATCTCGAGCGCGCCCGCGGTGATCTCGAATCACGCCTCGGCGTCAGGCTTTCGCTTCACCGGGCTTCGGTGCGCGATCTGAAAAAAGCGCGGCCGGTCACGGTGCCTCCGGAAAAGCTCACCACGGATTCGCTGGCGATCGCGACGGATCCGTCGATCCAGATCGTGTGCGAATTGATCGGCGGCACGACGCTTGCGCGCGAGGTCACGCTCGCGGCATTGCGGGCCGGCAAAGTCGTCGTTTCCGCGAACAAAGCGCTGCTCTGCGACCACGGCGCCGAAATTTTTGCAACGGCACGCAAGCACGGCGGCCACTTCTTCTTCGAGGCCTCCGTTGCCGGCGGCATTCCGATCATCAAGGCGGTCCGCGAAGGTCTCGTCGCGAATCGGTTCAAACTGATCTACGGCATCCTCAACGGGACGTGTAATTACATTCTCACCCGCATGGCCATCGAAGGCGCGTCGTACCAGGCCATCCTCGTCGATGCGAAGCGGCTGGGCTACGCCGAGGCCGATGAATCGCTCGATGTCGATGGTTGGGACACCGCGCACAAAGCCTCGATCCTGGCCTACCTGGCTCACGGCGAATGGATCAAGACCGACCAGATGATCGTCGAGGGCATCACGAAGATCACCCAGGCGGATTTGAAACATGCCGCCACCCTCGGCTTCGGCATAAAGCTTTTGGCGGTGATCACGCGTGATTTCGAAACGAACGAACTTTTCGTCCGCGTGCATCCGACGCTGCTTCCGAAGAATCGCGTTCTCGCCAACGTGAATGGCGTGTTCAACGGCATCGCGGTCACCGGCGACGTCGTTGGGACCACCACGTATATCGGTCGCGGCGCAGGACAGGACGCCACGGCCAGCGCGGTGATCAGCGATATCGCAGATGCGGTCGCGCTGCTCACGAGCGGCAAGGCTCCGTTGCTTCCGGAAGAGGCGGCCTCGATCCACAGCCGCGGCGGCCATGCGCCGAAGTTGGCCACATTGGACAAGATCAAGAGCCGTTATTTCGTGCGCACTACGGTCAAGGACGAACCCGGCGTGCTCGCCCAAATCGCCACCGTGATGGCCAACCATCGCGTGAGCATCGCCAGTGTGATCCAGACCGCCAGCGAGCGCACCGACGCCGCATCGCTCATTTTGACGACCCACGAAAGCGACGAGCGCGCCATCGCGCAGACGATCGAAGACCTCGGGCGAGTGCCCAGCGTGCTGGAAACGCCGTTGCTGCTGCGGATCGGTGATTTCGAGGAGTGATCGAGGGGCTTCTGCCTCCCGAATTTCCAACTTCGAACTTCCAACTTCGGTCGTCCTCCGTTCAACTGTCCGTTCCGTCCATGCCACGCATCGTTCAAAAATACGGCGGCACCTCCGTTGGTGACGTCGAACGTATAAAGAAGGTCGCCGAGCGCGTTAAGTCCGTTCGCGACGAAGGCAACGAACTCGTCATCGTTGTCTCGGCCCGCGCCGGCGTCACGAACGAGCTCATTGCGAAAGCGAAAGCCGTGTGCGCACGGCCGAGCGAACGCGAGATGGACATGCTTCTCGCCATCGGTGAACAGGAGACAATTGCCCTCACCGCGATGGCCCTGCATGGGGTCGGCGTCGATGCCGTCAGCTACACGGGCGCGCAAGCCGGCATCGTGACCGATCGCGTGCACACGAAGGCGAAGATCACCACGATCGACCCGAAGTCAGTCGAGAAGGATTTGAAGGCGGGCCGCGTCGTGATCGTGGCCGGCTTCCAGGGTATGAACGAGGATGGCCAGATCACGACGCTGGGCCGAGGCGGTTCCGACCTCACGGCGATCGCCCTCGCCGCCGCGTTGAAAGCCGACAAATGCGAGATCTACACGGACGTGGACGGCGTTTACACGGCCGATCCGCGCGTCGTGAAAAACGCGCGCAAGCTCTCCGAAATTTCCTACGACGAGATGCTCGAGCTCGCCTCGTCCGGTTCGAAGGTGATGCAGAGCCGCTCTGTCGAGTTCGCCAGCAAGTACGGCGTCGTTTTCGAAGTCCGCAGCAGCTTTAACCACAATCCAGGAACCATCGTGAAAGAAGAAGTCGCCTACATGGAAAAGGTCGTCGTCCGCGGCGTCGCCGTCGACAAGGACCAAGCGAAAGTGATCGTCAGCAACATTCTGGATAAACCAGGTTCTGCCGCCAAAGTTTTCCGCACTCTTTCGAACGCCAACATCGTCGTGGACATGATCGTCCAGAATGTCGGCCGCAACGGCATCGCCAATCTCACCTTCACGGTCCCGCAAGGCGACTCGGTCAACGCCCAGAAAGCGCTCGAGCCTGTCCTCGATGAAATCGGCGGCGGCCACGTCGCGATTCACGAGCACATCGCCAAGCTCTCCGTCGTCGGCGTCGGCATGAAGACGCACTCCGGCGTCGCGGCGACGTTGTTCCAGGCCCTGGCCGATGCCGGCATAAACATCGAGCTCATCACCACGTCGGAAATCAAAATCTCCGTCGTGATCGATCAGGACCGCGCCGACGAAGCCGCGCGCGTCGCCCACGGCGCGTTCGACTTGGACAAGCTCTGATCTGAAGCACTGATCGACGCGGGCGCGACGGGGCGGCGCCCTCGCGCTGCGAGCCGAACCACGAAGGCAGCGAAGATATTTCAAGCGACGCTTTTCCCATGCGCTTCATCTCGACTCGCGGGCAGACTCCCGCCCTGAGTTTTTCCGACGCGGTCGCGACCGGTCTCGCGCCGGATGGCGGCTTGTTCCTGCCAGAAACGCTGCCGTCGTTCAGCGGAGATCTGGCGCGCTTCGAGAAACTGAATTACGCGGAACTCTGTTTCGAGTTTCTCCGCGTATTCGCCACGGACATACAGCCGGAAGTCCTGCGCGCGATCGTGGCGAAATCGTACACCACGTTTTCGCATCCGGAAATCGCTCCGCTCGTTCGTCTCGACGAAAATCTCTTCGTTCTGGAGCTCTTTCACGGGCCGACGCTCGCGTTCAAAGACTTCGCGCTGCAGCTCCTCGGCAATCTGTACGAGCACCAGTGCAAGGTTCGCGGAGAAACCATCAATGTCCTCGGCGCCACCTCCGGCGACACCGGCGCTGCCGCGATCCATGGTCTCCTCGGGAAACCAGGCACCGCGATTTTCATTCTTTATCCGAATGGCCGCGTCTCGCCGCTACAGGAGCGCCAGATGGCCTGCACCGGCGCGGACAACGTTTTCGCCTTGGCCGTGGACGGCACGTTCGACGACGCGCAAACCGCGCTGAAGGACGTTTTCGGCGATCTCGCTTTCCGCAAACGGTTCCGATTGTCCGCCGTCAACTCGATCAACCTGGCCCGCGTCCTCGCGCAGTGCGTCTATTACCTTTACGCGTATCTGCGTTTGCCTGCTGCGAAACGCGAGGAGGTCGAGTTCGTGGTCCCGACTGGAAATTTCGGGAATGTTCTCGCGGGCTGGATGCTGCAGCGCATGGGCGTGCCGATTCGCGGCTTCAAGGTGGCGACGAACCAAAACGATATTCTCTACCGGCTATTCACGACGGGAGAGTATCGCGTGGCGGACGTGCACCCGAGCCTGGCGCCGTCGATGGACATTCAGGTCGCTTCGAATTTCGAGCGCTTCATTTATTACAGTGTCGGCCGCGACGCCGCCAAAGTTCGCGCCATCATGCAGAGCTTCAAGCAGAGCGGTGCGTACAAGTTCGAGAATTTCGACCGCGATATTTTCTCCGCGTCGCGCACGACGGATACCGAGATCTCGAGCATAATCAAGGACGTGTATCGGAAATACAACTACGTGGCCGATCCCCACACTGCTTGCGCGTTCAAGGAAATCAACGCCGCGCGCACCAGCGTAGTGCTGAGCACCGCGAGTCCCGCGAAGTTTCCCGAGACCATCACCGCCGCCATCGGCAAAGATCCGACTCACCCCACGCTCGACGCCCTAAAGTCGAAGCCGATCGTGAAACACCTCATCGCCGCGAACCCCGCCGCGATCAAAGATTTCATCACGCAGCACGCGGTGGCGTAAGGCTGGCGGGAAGCATTTATTGCCCACGAATCACACGAATCACACCAATTCAGAAAGACATTTTCCCACGGAATACACTGAAAACACGGAAAAACAGAAATACCTTCCGGGTGGTCCGTGCTTTCCGTGGGAAAATGACCCGATCATTTCGTGTCTTTCGTGTGATTCGTAGGCAAAAAGACCGGATCAAGCGCGGGCCATGAACAGCTCCGCGATCACGTCCTCGAGCGGGACATCTTCGATCGTGATATCGGCGACGGGGCCGGTGCCGAGAATTTCTTGGGAAACTTCGACGACCTGATTGCTGGCCACGCGCAGGGTGTACTGGCCTTGTTCACTGCGTTCGGCGACGCCGAATTGTGACTGCCAGTTCACCGGAAATGAACCGTTCTGCGGAAGGAACCGAATGATCTTTTTCCGGCTGCCCGAGCCGGCCTCTAACCGATCAAGTGAGCCATCGTAGATCTTCGTGCCTTTGTGGATCACGATCACGCGATCGCAGAGCTCCTGGATGTCAGCCATGTAGTGGCTCGTGAGCAGAATCGTCACGCGGTGCTTGCGGTTGTAGTCGCGCAGGAACTGGCGGACGGCGCGTTGCGAAACCACATCGAGACCGATTGTCGGTTCATCCAGAAACAAGACGCGCGGCCGGTGAAGCAGGGCGGCAATGAGCTCCATCTTCATGCGTTCGCCGAGCGAAAGCTCGCGAACCATGACGTTCAGTTTGTGCTCCACTTCCAGGAGCTTCACCAATTCGTCCAACGTCTCTTTGTACTGATCGGCCGGAAGCCCGTAAATGTGGCGGAGCAGCGCGAAGGATTCGATCGCCGGCAAATCCCACCAGAGCTGATTCTTCTGACCGAGCACCAGGGCGAAGATCCGGCGGTAGGCGTTTTCCCGTTTTGACGGATCGAAACCGGCCACACGGGCCGTCCCGGAAGTCGGGAAGATCAGGCCTGAAAGCATCTTCAACGTCGTGGTTTTACCGGCGCCGTTCGGTCCGAGGAAGCCGACAAATTCGCCTTCGGAAATGTCGAAGGTGACGTCCTTGGCCGCGGCCGTCTCCTCGAACTCCCGACGCACGAGCCCGCGAATGCCGCCCCAAAATCCCGGCCGCTTTTTGTAGGTGCGAAAGACGCGCGTAAGATTGCGAACTTCGATCATCGAGAGGCCGAGTGAATTGCAAAACGCCCCAAAAGCAAAAGCTAGTTCAACGTGTTTTTGCCCACGAATCACACGAACGACACGAAATCATCGAACCATTTTCCCACCGAAAACACGGACTACACGGAAGGTATTTTTGTTTTTCCGTGTTTTCCGTGTATTCCGTGGGAAAAATGGCCTTTTGATTTCGTGTCCTTCGTGTGATTCGTGGGCAAAAATCAAAATACAGCCAAATTCAAGCGGTGCCGCTCGCGGGGCGGCGTTGTGCTCTTAACGTCCGGCATGCGTGCGTTTGTAGCGATGGGCTTCATTTTGATTTCCCAGACACTCTCTGCGGCACAGCCGACGCTGACATTGGCCGTCGATTCGACGCACGCGAAGGCAGGGGATGAAGCAACGGTCAGCCTCGTGGTGCTGAATACCGGTGGCGACGAACTGAAATACGCCACCCCGGGCGAAATCGCGGCGACCCTCTCGATCGGCGGCAAAGCGTGGCCGATCAAACTGGTTTCTCACGGAACCGTCGCCGACACCTTGGCGCCAAATGCCTTCGCGAAATAGGAGTATACCTTCCTTGTTCCGCCGGAAGCGTTCGGCACCGCGATCATTACGATGCAGGCGCCTCAACCGCTGCGCGCCGTCGTCGATGTTGGCCTAACGAGTCCAACTGAGCCACAACGCCAGATGGCCGCGAACGACGAAGGGAAAACGAAACGCGACGAAGCCGTGCCCGCCGGTCTGGTGCCCCGTGCCGCCGCATCCCGGATCGAACGCTCTTTCCGCGACCACTTCGCGCCGCACGAGCCGGTCTACTTCCTTTACGGAACGAAAGCGCCTGCCGCGAAATTCCAGTTGAGTTTCAAGTATCGGATTTTTGGAGACAGCCCCGGCGATCTTGATACCACCCGGAACAGTCTGCAGTTCGGCTACACCCAGCGCTCTCTCTGGGACCTCGAGGGCAATTCTAGCCCATTTTACGACACGAGCTACATGCCTGAACTTTTCTACGAGTACCTCACGCCCGAGCCTCCAGAGGGCTCGGGAAAGATCACGTTCCTTGGCGTGCAGGCCGGATACGGCCACGAATCCAACGGCCGAGAGGCGCTGAATTCGCGCAGCATCAACATGATTTTCATTCGGCCCTCCGTGGCGCTCGGACACATCGGCGGCTGGCGCGTCATCCTCATTCCGAAATTCTTCACCTACGTTTCCGACCTCAGCGACAACCGAGACATTCGCAAATACCGCGGCTTCGGCGAAGCTCGCTTGATCCTCGGCAAGAACGAGGGCCCGCAGTTTTCCACGTCGTTCATCGTCGGAAGCGGCTGGGAACATCGCACGCTGCAGTTCGATTTCAGCATGCCGGTGCGTTTCCACGCCGGCGATTTTGCGACGTATTTCCTTGTTCAATACTTCAACGGCTACAGCGAAAGCCTCCTGCGTTACCAAGAGAAAACGTCCGTGCTCCGCGCCGGCTTCTGCTTCGTGCGGTAGCGACGGTTTATTTTTTTTGGCCGCAAAAAGGCATAGCGCGGCGAAGCCGCAACCAAAGATTACGTACGCGGTGCGCTAAGGAAGAAGTATGAATGTAGAATGATGAGTGTCTGCACGAACGGGCTCAGTGGGTAGGGCGAGCGGTCCCTCGCGAGTCGCTTTGACGCGTGGCTCAACCCGGAGGTTAGTCCATACGGTTGCGGCTCGCCTGGGACGGCTCGCCCTACCTCAGAATGTCTGAGCCGCGTCGGCCTTAAAAAATCCTCTTTGTGTATTTTGTGAGCCTCTTTGCGGCTAAAAAAAATCAGCGCTGCACACCCAGTGCCCGATAATCCAGCACGGTGTGACTGATCTTTCCGGCCAGCAGCGCAGCGCGATCCGTCTTCGACTCGGGTGGCGAGATATCGTGGCCCAACCTAAAAACAAAACGATGGGTTCCGTCGTCCGCAGCCGGTCCGAATAATTGCGGGATGATCACGCGCGCCGGACTCGTGCGCTCGATCGCGGTGTCGTGCCGGCATGGATACGGGAAATTCAGATTGTGGACGGTGAAGCTTTCCCGCTCCGTCGCGCCAATGAGTTCGTTAGCCATCTGCGCGGTGCGCTTGGCTGACACGCGAAGCGTCTCCAGCAGCTCCGGCTCGGGCGCGCCTCCGTGCTTCTTCAAATTATCGAATGCGGGAAAGGTCAGGTCCTGAGAAATCGCGATCGCTGGCAAGCCGTGCACCGCGCCTTCCCACGCACCGGCAATCGTGCCGCTCGCGAGGATGAAACCGAGGCTCGCGTTTAGCCCGATGTTGATGCCGCTGACGACTGCATCGGGCCGAATGCCGATCAGATGAGCGATCGCGATATTCACGCAATCGCTCGGGGTTCCGTCGACCACCCAGGTTTTGCAACCGAAGCCGCGGTCCGCGACCTTCACGCTCACGGGACGATTGCGCGACTTCGCGGCGCCGATCCAGCTCTGCTCGTGCATCGGCGCGGCTACGAACAACTCATGACCTTCGCGCAGTAACGCGAAGACCAGTTCGTGGAGAAATACGCTGTCGATGCCGTCGTCGTTCGTGACGAGAATTTTCATAGGCAAACGAATTTGGACCGGCGCGCGCGAAAGCGTCGATCACCATCCGGAGCAACTGGTCTCTTCAGGCGACCGCTTGCGGTTTCGCCGGCGCATGCACGGTCTTGGCCGCCACGGCCGCCGTATCCACAAAGATGCGACGCAACACTTGGTCGCGATCCTTCCGCCAAACCGCGCCAATATCCACCGGACGAATCGCGTCGGCTATCGCGCGATAAACGACGCCAGGCCGCTGTCCATACGACGACGAGAGTGGAACGATCGAAAGACCGTTCCCGCGAGCAATCAGCTCATACAGCAGCGTCTTACCCTGCACCTCTTGAACGACGTTCGGCTCGAATCCGAGTTCGACGCATCGGTCGTAGATCACGTGTTGAAATCCAGTCCGCTGATATCGCGGACACATGATGAACGGAAACTCACGCAACTGCTGGATGGAAACACGATCGAGCGCGGCGAGAGCGTGATCCACTGGCATCACCACGACAAGCGGATCGCGAAATATCGTGCGCTGCATCAGGTCTGCGCCCTCGACTGGCAATACAACCAGTCCGACATCGATTTCTCCGCGACGAAGCGCCTGCAGCTGGTTGTCCGTCGTCATTTCGTGCAAATCGAAAATCGCCTCAGGCGCGTCGACTTTCATTTGTTCGAGGGTCGCAGGGAGAAGCCGGTAGGAAAGATTGCTTACGTAACCGACTTGAAGACGGCCCTGAACGCCGGAGCCGATCGCCCGAGCTGAACTCACGGCCAGCGTGATGCCCTCTACATGCACGCGTACTCGGCCGAGCAATTCCTCGCCCGCGCGGGTCAACGTCACAACGCGAGGACCACGCTCAAAAAGCGGCGCGCCGATTTCCGCTTCGAGCTGCTGGATATGACGGCTCAACGGCGGCTGCGCGATGCCCAGCCGTTCGGCCGCGCGGCCGAAATGCAGCTCTTCCGCGAGCGCGAGAAACGAATGCAGGTGCCGAAGTTCCATGGTGGGTCGAGCGATACGCTTTCGGTATCGAACAATGCCGACTGAGTTTTGGACGGCAAGCGGCGCGCGAGGTATTCTCCTGGGATGAAACCCACAACTGAGAGCGTCACATCGAAGTTTCCCACCCGTCAGATCGGTCGCAATGGGCCGATCGTTTCCGCCCTTGGCCTTGGCTGCATGGGCATGTCGGAGTTTTATGGCTCGACCGACAACGCCCGGAACCTGCGCACGCTGGCCCATGCATTGGATCACGGTATTACGTTTCTGGATACGGCGGACATCTATGGTCCGTTTACGAATGAGGAGTTGCTCGGCCGGTTTCTCGCTGGCCAACGCGAGCGCGTGGTCTTGGCGACAAAATGCGGCATCCTGCGCGATCCCAATGATCACGCCCGGCGCGGCGTGGACAACACGCCTGCCTACATCCGCGCAAGTTGCGAGGCGAGTCTCCGCCGGCTCGGCGTCGAGACCATCGACCTCTATTACCTGCATCGGCACAACCCGGATTCGGCTCCGATCGAGGATGCGGTGGGCGCGATGGCCGAACTGATCGCCGAGGGGAAAATCCGCCACATTGGACTTTCGGAGGTGAACGAAAAGACGCTGCGCCGCGCGCACGCGGTGCATCCGATCGCCGCGCTGCAAAGCGAATACTCGCTCTGGTCCCGCGAACCGGAGACCAATGGCACCTTGGACGCCTGTCGTGAATTGGGCGTCTCGTTCGTTCCTTACAGTCCGATCGGCCGAGGCTTCTTGAGCGGCGCGATCACGCGCTTCGAGGACTTTGCCGAGAATGATTTCCGTCGGAATCTGCCGCGCTTTCAGGGCGAGAATTTCCAAAAAAATCTCGATATCGTCCGCACCTTGAAAGAGCTGGCTGCGGAGCGAAAGGTGAAGCCGGTGCAGCTCGCGCTGGCCTGGGTCCTCGCGCAGGGAGAAGACATCATTCCGATTCCGGGAACGACCCGCGTCGAGCACCTCGACGAGCTGATCGATGCGGTCGGACTCGAGCTCAACGAGGACGAACTCCGCGCGATCAGCGAGGCGTTTCCCGTCGAAGCCGCCGCAGGCGACCGCTATTACGCCACCATGCGCCCATTCATTGGACGTTGATGTATTCGGTCGCGAACTCGCCGATCTTTATTCCCGCGTATTCATGAAAACACTACCGCAACAACCGCCTCGAGTGAGCGTCGTGACACCCGGGGTCGTGCATTTGCCCTTGGGTCAGGGGAATGATGCTTGGGTTCTCCACGATGGTTCCTACACCGCCCGGCCCGTGGAGGACTGCGCCTGGAACGCCTCCAAGCCAGACGTGGAGGCCGCGCTGGCCGATGCGGGACTGCCGACGGACATCGTTCATTTGCAGGTGCTGCCGCTGCTTGTCCGGTGGAACGGCGAACTCATCTTGATCGATCCGGGGTGTGCGTCGGCTTACGGGCCGAATCTAGGTTGGATGGAGAAGAGGCTGGGGGCGTTGGGGATTTCGCCGGGCCAGATCAATCGAGTGCTGTTTTCCCACCTTCACCTTGATCACGTCGCTGGCTCGCTCAGCGATGATTTCAAAGCCCTGCGGTATCCAAATGCCAAATACGCGGTGGCGGGGAACGAATGGGCCTTTTGGACGCAATCTGCGCCCGATTTGAGCCAGACCAAAGTGCCGGTGGAACGCCAAGAGGCCATCATCCAGGCGATTCGACCCGCCCTCGAAACGCTTGGTTCGCATCTCTCGTTTTTCGATGCCGGGGACGAAATTGTGAGAGGCCTGCGCGCGATCGATCTGGCTGGGCATACTCCCGGCCAGGTCGGGTTCAAATTCGCGCGCGACGCTGACGTTTCCGGCTCACTGGAACTCGTTTACGTCGCCGATGCCATGGTTGACCCCTCGCTGCATGTGCCGCATCCCGAATGGACGTTGATCGGTGACTCAGTTCCGGCGTTAGTGGAGAAGAGTCGGAGGAAGCTGCTTCGTGAAGCGGTTGAACGACAACAAATCCTGGCCGGGTATCATTTCGCACTGCCGGGCTTCGGCACCGTGCGTGAAGTCGGCGCGGACGACTTTCGGTTCAGCCCGTTGGCCTGGAGCTTCCCGTCGCCGTGAGCGCAAAAAAGCCGAGGCAGTTACGCCTCGGCTCATTTTAGAGGTTAGGGAAAGCGGCGGAATATGCCACCGCTCTCACGGCTCTGTTAACTGATTAGCTGTTGCTCGTCGGCGCGGCGCCAGCGGCGGCAGCGGGCTGTTCGCCGGACTGGGCTTGCTGCTGTTGCTCGAGTTCCTTCATCGCGGCTTTGCGCGAGAGGCGAACCTTGCCGGACTTTTCATCGATGCCGACGCACTTGACCATCATCTCGTCACCGACTTTGCAGACGTCCTCCGTCCGGCGGACGCGGAAGTCGGCGAGTTCGCTGATGTGCACAAGGCCTTCTTTGCCGGGGAGGCATTCGACGAAGGCGCCGAACTCCTTGGTGCCTTTGACGACGCCGCGGTAGATCTTGCCCACTTCGATTTGCGCGCCGCCGCCGCAGAGGGCGTCGATTTCCTGCACCGCGCGATTCATCGAATCGGCGTTGTTCGAGTAGATGAAGACCTTGCCCGAATCATCTTCGGCAATGTCGATCTGCGCGCCGGTCGTTTCCGTGATGCGGCGGATCGTCTTTCCACCCGGGCCGATGAGCAGGCCGATCTTTTCGGGATCGATCTGGATCGTCTGGATGCGCGGCGCGTAAGTGCTGAGCTGAGCGCGAGGCGCTGGCAGGGAAGCCAGCATCGTCTTCAGAATCTCGATGCGCGCGTCGCGGGCTTGGAAGATGGCCGTCTTTGCGATCTCGAAGGGAAGACCGTTGATCTTGAGATCCAGTTGGAAGCCCGTGATGCCCTTGGTCGTGCCGGCGAGTTTGAAGTCCATGTCGCCGAAGTGGTCTTCTTCACCGAGAATGTCGGTGATCGTTTTCCAGTTCGTGATGCTGCCATCGGCGCCGTTTTCCGTCATCAAACCGCAGCTGATGCCAGCAACAGGAGCGACGATCGGAACGCCGGCATCCATCAAGGACAGACAGCCGCCGCAGATCGAGGCCATGGAGGTCGAGCCGTTGGACGACATGATTTCCGAGACCAAGCGTATTGAGTAAGGGAATACATCTTCTGGCGGAAGAACCGGAACGAGCGAACGCTCGGCGAGCGCGCCGTGGCCGATTTCGCGGCGACCCGGGGCGCCGAAGCGGCCTGTTTCACCGACCGAGAATGGCGGGAAGTTGTAGTGGAGAATGAACGACTTCGAGCGAGCGCCGCCCGTGAGAGCGTCGAGTTCCTGCGCTTCTTTCGTCGGCCCGAGCGTCGTGAAGACGATGCTCTGGGTGTCGCCGCGTTGGAAGATCGCGCTGCCGTGAACGCGCGGGAGCACGCCGACCTGCGAGCTGATGGGGCGGAGGGATTTTGCGTCGCGGCCATCGGCGCGTACGCCGCGCTCGAGCACGGTTTTGCGGTAGGCTTTGTATTGGAGATCTTCGAAGACGACGTTCAGGTCGACATCGGTGAATTTGCCTTCGCCGAGTTCGGCGAGGAGAGCGGCTTTGGCTTCTTCCTTGAGGAGCTTAACCGCGGCGCCGCGGGCGGCTTTTTCCTTGCCGAAGATGGCTTGAGAAATGCGATCGGCCGGGACGACGCGCTCGATGATGGCGCGAGCTTCCGGGGTAGCGCCGACGAGGGCGAACGTGGCTTTCGGCTTACCGGCGACAGCGACGAGTTCCTTGATTGCGCGGATGATCGGCTGGATCGATTGATGGCCGAAGGCGAGGGCCTCGATGAAGCGCTCTTCCGGGATCTGGTCCGCGGAGCCCTCGATCATGAGCATGTCCTTTTCGTTGCCCACGTAGATCAGGTCGAGGGTCGACTGGAACATCTGGTCGATCGTCGGATTAGCGACGAATTGGCCGTCGATTTCGGCGACGCGCACGGCGGCGATCGGGCCGTTCCACGGAATGTCCGAAATCGCGAGAGCGGCGGACGCGCCGTTGACCATCGGGATGTCGGCTTCGTTATTTTGGTCAGCGGAGAAGAGTTGGCCGATGATTTGAACCTCGTTGAGGAAACCTTCGGGGAAGAGCGGTCGGCAGGGGCGGTCGCACAAGCGCGAGGTAAGGATTTCCTTTTCGGAAGGACGTCCCTCGCGTTTGAAATAACCACCCGGGAAGCGGCCAGCTGCTGCGTACTTTTCGCGATAGTCGACGGTGAGCGGGAAGAAGTCCTGGCCCGGCTTCATGTTTTGAGCGACGACGGCGGTGACGAAGACATTGGTTTCGCCGACGCTCACGTTGACGGCGCCGTTGGCGAGCTGAGCGATCGAGCCGGTGGAGAACGTAATCCCGAGTTCTGGGACCGTTACGGTGTGTTTCTGATTCATTACTTTGTATTCGTGTCTCGGATGGACCCAAGCGGCCGCGACACGCGACGGACGTTGAGTTCTTAGCTCCCGCATTGCGGAAGCGGCCTTCAGCGCAAAAGGCGCGAAAGGCAGGGGTTTGTTAGTCGGTAACCGACTGCAATCCTCGCTTGAGCGAGAGATTTCCGTTTGGCGCCTAGTGAGCGGCGTTGAAAGCGCTCACTTTGAAACAAACGGAAATGTCCCAGCCCAATCCTCGAGTGTCGAAAAGACAACGGGCGACCCGCGGATCGGGTCGCCCGTGTTGCGAAAGGGTTACTTACGGAGATTCAACTTTTGCAAGAGCTCGGAATACTTGGGCAGGTTATGCTTTTTCAAGTAGTCGAGCAGCTTGCGGCGGCGACTGGCCATTTGCAGCAGGCCGCGACGGCTGTGGAAATCCTTGCGGTGAGTGCGAAGATGTTCCGTGAGGTGATTGATACGAGCCGTGAGCAACGCGATTTGGACTTCGGAAGATCCGGTGTCCTTATCGTGGATTTTGTATTCTGCGATGATTTCGGGTTTAGCGACTGTTGACATGGTTTCTTGGTTAAGTTGCACGACTGTAGGGGTTCTTTGCAGTTCCCGTGCCGCCCGCGCGCCCCGCAGAATGCGGTTTGGCCGGCGTCACCGTTCTAATCCCACGAGGTGCGGGACCAGTCATGGTGGGAGTCCGCAACCGACGGACTTCCACTAACGCAAGGCACAGGTATCCCGAACGCCGCGAGCCCGCGCAAGTGTTTTTTTGCAAGAGCCCTACCGGGGAATTTTGGGGCCCACGAATCACACGAAGCACACGAATCAAAATACAAACTTCCCACGGAATTCACGGAAAGCACGGAAGGTAAGACAAAGGAAGATTGAAGAAGGATGAATGAAGAATACGGTTTCGGATTCCCATTCCGTGATTTCCGTGGATTCCGTGGGAGAAATTCAGTGGATCGATTTCGTGTGCTTCGTGTGATTCGTGGGCGATATGCCTGGGATCGAGATTCAGCCGGCGCGGATGTGCAGTTCACGGACCTTCGCACAGCCGGGCAGCTTGCGGATCTTGTCGACGATCAACGCTCTATGATGAAACAGCTCGTTGCGGACGACGGCGTGGGAAGCCAGAACGATCAGCCGGCCGCGCGGATCGATCTCGGTGGGGTGGGAGTAGTGGGCATTGGCGCCGCCGACAATCTGTGACCATTGCTCGCGGATGAGGTGTTCGGGAGCGTCTCGGCCGATCTGGTGCTTGATCAGGATTTGTTCGACCAGACCGCCTACCTCGAGGGTTGGCCGGCGCCGGCTTCGGTCGGGCTGATGGGGAACCGAGAGAAAATCGGAGATCAATTCCTCCGCCGACCGCGGCAGTTTTTTCTCGTTTTCTTTACTCATGGGTCGGGGCCGAAACCGGCAAGGTTTTGCGCAAAGCGAGAAGCTCGCGAATTTCCTTCCAGACAAGGTGCGGAGTGACGCCGCGCAAGCAAGGCGTGGCGGACGTGCAGGTTTCCTGTTCGGGCGAGCACGAACAATTTGGCGCTTTCAAGACGCGGGCGAGCGGCGCGATCGGCGCCCACTGTTCGACGATGCTGGGGCCGAAAATGCTCAGCGTCGGGATTCCCACACCTGCGGCGAAGTGCATGGGTCCCGTGTCGCCGGACACCAGCAACTCGGCTTGAGCGAGAACGGCGAGATAAAGATCGAGGCCTTTGATCATCGGCAGCTCGCGCAGCGACGCATCGCTCGCCATCAGCGAGGCGAGCAGCGCACGCTCGCGCGGGCTCGGTCCGGCGGCGAAAAGCATGTGATGGCCCTCGGCCGCGGCGAGTTGAGCGAGGCTTCGCCAATATTCGAGGGGCCACTCCTTGAGCGGTTTACTCGTGGAAATGTGCGCAATGATCGCGGCGTCGGGCAGAAGAGCTTTGGCCTGCGCTGCGAGCGCGGGATTTGGCCGCAGCTCGAGATCGAGATTCGCATCGAGGGCTGCGCCAAAACCTCGGACGAAGTTCAGGTGCCGGCGGCATTCATGCCATTCCCGTGGCGCTTCCGGAATGGTTTCATGATAAAATTTCCGGCGACCGAAGAATCCTCGCGGCGCGTGCACTCCGACGCGACGTTTCGCGCCTGCGGCGACACTTAGAAAAGCGCCGCGGTCGTTGCCGACGAAATCGAGCGAGAGATCAAAGCGCTCGCGCCGGAGCTGGTGGATCATCGGCAGCGAGTCGCGCAAACGCATTTTCCCGCGGGTCCGCGGAAATGCCCACACCTTATCGATCCAGGGCAACGTATTGACCAATGCCGCCGCATCCTCAGCCACCAACAAATGAATTTCCGCCCGCGGATTTCCCTGTCGGAGAGCGCGTATGGCCGGAATGGATACAACGACATCCCCCAGGAACTTGAAGACGATGCAGAGGATTTTTTCGGAAGGCACGGGAAGGCGAAGGCTGAAGGCGAAGGCTGAAAGCTGAAGGCTGAAGGCTGAAAGAACACAGAAGCGAGGGAAGAGGTAGATTTCAAAAATGCAGGAGACCGATGGCTATGCCACATGAAGGAACCGACTACGTTTTCAGCCTTCAGCTTTCAGCCTTCGGCATTCTGCCTTTGCCTTGCCTACAGTTGTTGCCGGTCGAACAAGCTCTTGTAGAGCGCGCTGTTCGCGTAGACCTCGCCATGGGGGCCTTTGGCTACGATTTCGCCGCGCTCGAAAACCAGAATCATGGAGGCGTCGCGAATCGTGCTGAAGCGATGGGCGATGATCAGGACAGTTTTGCCCACGACCAGCTTGCGCAACGCTTCCTGGATCGCGGCTTCGCTCTCGGAATCGAGGGCCGAGGTGGCCTCGTCGAGAATTAGAATCGGCGCATTGCGCAGAAACGCGCGGGCAATCGCGATCCGTTGCTTTTGCCCGCCGGAAAGCTGCGATCCGCGTTCGCCGACGATCGTTTCGTAGCCTTGTGGCATCTGCGTGATGAAATCGTGGGCGAACGCGTCGGCGGCAGCTCGCTCGACCTCCTCGCGCGTCGCTTCGGGACGCCCGAGCAGGAGGTTCGCATAGATCGTGTCGTTGAACAGCACCGGATCCTGCGAAACGATCGCGATGTTGCGGCGAAGATCCGCCAGCCGCATCGCCCGCACGTCGATGCCGTCGATGGTGAGCGAGCCTTCCTTGGGATCGTAGAAACGCGGCACGAGATTCGCGAAGGTCGACTTGCCCGCGCCCGAAGGGCCGACCAGTGCGCAGACCGTTCCCGCCGGAACGCGCACATTCACCCGGCTGAGCGCCGGGACGTTGTTCTTGTAGGAGAAACTGAGATTCTCGAAAGCGATTTCTCCTTTGAGGCGGCCAATCGACACCGGCTCCGCCGGATCGGTGATGGTTACTGGCTCATCGAACACCGCCTCCAGGCGCTCCAGCGCAGCCAAGCCGCGCTTCATATCGCTGTTCAAGGAGCCGATTTTTTTGATCGGTTCGTAGCTGAAATAGAGGGTCGTGATGACGGCCAGGAACGTTTCCAGATCGACTCCCGAGCCATAGGCGAAAACCAACGTCACGGAGATGCCAATGGCCGAAAGCACCTCGATCGCGGGCGAAAGAGCCTGTGCATATTTCGCGATTTTCGTCTGCGAAATTGCGAGGGCATGAGTCGAGAGGCCGAAGCGTTTGACTTCGTGCTGCTCGAGACTGAAGGCGCGAACTTCGCGCGCGGCCGCGAGATTTTCCGAAAAGTGGCCGGTGACGTCGCCGAGTTGGGCCTGCAGTTGCTGCGCGCGCTTGATGACCTTGCGGCCGACATAGCGTATCGGGACAACGGATACAGGGACGATCGCCAGGCAGATCAAGACGATCCACACGCCTTTGCCGGTGAGCGCGAAAAAGACCAGGGTGCCGAGCGCGCCGACGAGCATGGCGGGTTGTTTGATGCCGTCGTTGGCCAGCAGCGTGATCGTGAACTGCAGTTGCGCCGTGTCCGCGAGTCCGCGCGAAATCAGGTCGCCCGTCGCTTTGCCGTGAACAAAGGAGAGCGGCAAAACCTGCAGCTTGCGAAAATAGTCCAGCCGCAGCGCCTCCAGAATATGCACGCCGGCGTACTGGGTGTAGTAACTGTTCAAATACCCGGCGTAGCCGCGCAGGAGGAAGAGCAGCGGAATGCAGGCCGCGATTTGCAGGACGGTCTGCCACGCCATCGCGTTGGACCCATGTTCGAAGATGGGCGGGAAGACGTACTTGATCAGAAACGGCACGCCGATGCTGCTGCTCACGCCAAAGATCGCGCCATACACCACCGCAGCGATGATCGCGCCGCGCTGTTGTTTGACGTACTTGGAGTAGGGTGCGAAACGGCGGAGGAAACGCATGCGTGGCTAGTCTTTCGACGAGCGGACATCCAAAGCGTCGCGCAGGCCGTCGCCAAGGAAGTTGAGCGAGAAAAGCGTCACGGAGAAAACGACGCCAGGACTGATCAGGAGCCACGGAAACTCCTCCATCTTTTCCGCGCCTTCCTTGATCAGCCAACCCCAGGAACTCATCGGCGGCTGCACGCCAAGGCCCAGAAAACTCAAAAATGCCTCAAGCAACATCACGTTCGGGATCGTCAGGGTCGTGTAGACAATCACGGGTCCGACAACATTCGGCAGGATGTGCCGGAAAATAATTCGAGCATTGCTGAGTCCGAGCGAGCGCGCCGCTTCCACATATTCCGTGCGTTTGATCGACATCACCTGGCCACGGACGATGCGCGCCATCGTCAACCACTCGACCGCGCCAATCGCGACAAAGAGCAGATAGATATCCCGCCCAAAAAACACCATGAGCAGGATCACGAAAATCGTGAACGGCAGGGAATAGATGATGTCGACGAATCGCATCATCGCGGAATCGAGTTTGCCGCCCTGGTAACCGGCGATAGCGCCGTAGATCACGCCGATGGTCAGCGCGACAAATGTCGCGGCCATTCCCACGCCGAGCGAGACACGTCCGCCGTAGAGCAAGCGCACCAATAGGTCTCGCCCCAGCACGTCCGTGCCGAGCACGTGGCGCTCTTTGGTCAACTTGTACGCACGATTTTCGACCGTCACGGTTTCGCCGTTTTCGATCCGCGAAAGGATGGAAGCGGACTCGGTGGCGTTCCCGAAAACATGATCCTCGCGCAGGCGCTGCACGTGGGACCACGAGACTGGCGCCGTGGCATCGGTGGGATCGAAAATCTTCACCACTTTCGCCATCGGCGGCGACGCGCGAAGATCGAGATTTTGCTCCTCGTAACCGTAGGCGATGAAGAAAGGCCCCGCGAAACATGCGATGCTCACGAGCGCGATCACGGCGATGCCGAAGACCGCTAACTTGTTTTTTCGCAGCCGCAGCCAGGCATCATGCCAGAGCGAATTGCCTTTGTCGGCCGTCTTTACGGAAACCGGTTCGTCGACGGGAGTGGGCGCGGATGCATTCATCACGAATCGAGCCTCACTTTCGGATTCATCCAAGCCTGGCCGACATCCGCCGCAAGGTTCAGACTCATGATGAGCGCGGCGTATAAAATGACTGTTCCAAGCAGGAGCGTGTAGTCGCGGTTGAACGCGCTGTTGACGAACTCGCGACCAATGCCCGGTACCTGGAAAATCGTTTCGATCACAAAAGAACCCGTGAGAATGCCGGCGATCGCGGGCCCGAGATACGATACGACCGGAAGCAATCCGCCGCGTAGTGCGTGTTTGAATACAACGCGCCACTCCGATGCGCCCTTGGCCCGTGCGGTGCGAATGAAATCCTGGCTCAGGATATCCAGCATGCCGCCACGCGTGAGTCGCGAGATCGGCGCGGCGTAGGCGATGCCGAGCACGAGCGAGGGCAGGACGCGGTCCGAGGCGGTGTACCAACCGGAGGCGTTGAACCAGTTCAACCCGATCGCGAAAATCAGAACGAAGAGCGGGCCGACGACGAAGGTGGGAATCGAGAGCCCGGTCATGCCAAAGCCCGATGCGGTGTAGTCGAGCCAGGTATTGCGGCGCACCGCCGCCAGCACGCCGAGCGGCAAGCCCATCACGAGCGCGATGAGGAGCGACCAACTGCCTAGCTCGAGCGAAACGGGAAGTTTCTCGCCGATGATTTCGTTCACCGTCCGATTGGGGTACTTGAACGACGGGCCCATTTTGCCGTGCAACAAGTTCACCAGATAGTCCGCGTACTGCGCGGACACGGGCTTGTTGAAACCGTAATAGGCCTCGAGCTGCGCGCGAATTTCCGGCGAGGTGGCTTTTTCCGCATCGAACGGGCCGCCTGGCGTCGCCTTCATCATGAAAAACGTCGCCGTGATGATCACGAACATCGCGATGAGCGATTGGAAGAAGCGTGAGGCGAAGAAGCGGAACATGAAAAGCGTCGCGATTAAGATGAACGAGGTCGAAGCCTCATGGCTTCAGATCCACGAGCTTCCACGGATATGTATCCAGAAATGTCGTACGGTAGTTCAGCACCTTTGGGCTGACGAGGCGGGCGTGAGTGTAGAAGAAGAGCGGGATGATGGGGAGCTCGTCGATGATGATCTTTTCCATGTCGTTGTAGACGGCGTAGCGCTCTTCTTGCGTTTTCGTGTTCAGCGCGGCCTGCAGAAGATTGTCATAGGTGGCGTTGCCCCAGTTCGTGCAGTTGTTGCCATTGCCCGTCGTCCAAAGATCGAAAAAGACATGCGGATCAGCGTAGTCCGCCAGCCAGCCCGCGCGCTGAATGTCGAAGTTGATGCTCTTCTGGTCGACGAGGTAGACCCGCCATTCCTCGTTCACCAAGCTCACGTCGATGCCGAGATTTCGGCGCCACATTTCTTGTAGTGCCTCCGCCACTACGCGGTGTTTTTCGAGATTGTTGTAGAGAACGTTGAGCCGCGGAAAGCCGCGTCCACCCGGAAAACCCGCTTCGGCCAGGAGGTGTTTGGCTTCGGCGAGGTCGCCGGAAAGGCGATGTTTGCTCACATAACCGGCGGTGTTTGGCGGAACGAGAGCGTACGCCGGAGTTTCGCCGCCCAACGTGACATTCTTCACCAGACTTTCGCGGTCGATGGCCAGCGCCAGGGCGCGGCGCACGCGGACATCATTCAGCGGTTTTCGCGCGATGTTGAATCGATAAAAGTACGTTCCGCACCACGGCGCGATGTTCAGCGCTTCCGGCATCTCGCGCTTGTAGGCCGCGATTTTCGTCAGCGGCATTTCATTGGTGATATGAAGCTGGCCCGCGCGGAACATCCGCTCTTCAGTGTCGGCGAGTTCCACGGCATGGAAATGGATTTCATCGAGCTTCACGTGCTCGCGGTCCCAATACGTCGGAGAGCGTTCCATGATGATTTTCTGATTCGGATACCACGCCTTCATCTTGAAGGGGCCGTTGCCGACAATGTTCTCGGCGCGCGTCCATGTTTGATCGCGCGACGCCATGCCGCCGAATTTTTCGAGCGTTTCGATCGGCAGGGGAAACCACGCCGGATGGACCATCGCGTGAAGCAGGAAAGGCGCGGGCCGGCGCAGCGTGAGAACGAGAGTTTGGTCGTCAGGCGCCTGGAAGCCGGTCTTTGAAAAATCTTTCAGACTGCCCTGAAAATAATCCTCCGCGCCTTTCACGACGAACATCATGTAGACGTATTCGGCGGCGAGGGCGGGATTGAGAATGCGTTGATAAGCGCGGACGAAATCGCGCGATGTGACCGCGCGGCCGTTGGTCCACTTGGCGTCCGGTCGGAGATGAAACGTGTAGGTGAGGCCGTCTTTCGAAATTTCCCAGCGCTCGGCGACGGCGGGCACCGGATCGCCCGCCGGATCGGGATTCTCGCCGACCAACCCCTCGAACAATGCGATCAGCAGGTGGTTTTCGGGCACTCCGGTGGCGAGCTGCGGATCGACGAATTGCGGCTCCGCGCCATTTCCCACCTGCAGGATTTTGCGTGGCGCACTCGAGGCGTTAGAACTATCGGCGCTTCCGGCATTTTTCTTCCCGCAGCCAGCCAGCGCAAAAAGTGCGAAGGCGAGAAAAGTGGTGAGGATCAGTCGAGCTGGAGGAGACACGTGCATGACGGAAGTCGGAGGTCAGGGAGCCTGAAGATAAACGTATTTGTAAGGATGGTGATCGAGCAGCGTGGGATGCCAGTTCTTGACCGAGGGTTGGATGACGAAGACGTGGGTGTAGTGGTAGAGCGGGATGATGGGCGCTTCGTCGAGGAGAAGCGCTTCGGCCTTGGCCAGGAGCGTATTTCGGGCTGATGGTTCGGCAACCCGCGCGGCCTCGAAAACCAGTTGATCATAGGTGCGGTTGGCCCAGCTCGTGTAGTTGTTGCCGCTGGTCGAGGTGAAGATGCCGAGGAACGAAAGCGGATCGATGAAGTCGCCGGACCAGATCGAACGCAGCACTTGATAGTCTCCGGCGGTGCGCGCGGTCAGGAGCATCTTGTTTTCCTGGGCGACGAGCTTCACCTGCAAGCCAAGTTCCTTCCGCCACATTTCCTGCACGGCCTCGCCGACGGCTCGATGGGACTCGAGCTGATTGATCAGAACTTCGATGGCGGGCGCGCCTTTTCCGCCGGGGTAACCGGCTTCGGCCAGCAGAGCGCGCGCAGCCTTGGGATTATATTCAGTGCCTGCTGTTGCGGTGTAGCCGGCGGTGTTTGGCGGGGTCAGTGAGAACGCCGGCTTTTGGCCGCCGCGCAGGATGTTTTCTGCGAGCGCTTTTCGGTCGATGGCCAGGCTCATGGCTCGGCGGACGCGGCGGTCGTTGAGAAAGGGACGCGTGATATTGATGCGGTAGAATTCCGTCGCGAGATAAGGATCGATGCGCAGGAGGGCAGGTTCGTTGCGGCGGTAGGTTTCCACTTTTCCGGAGGGCAGCGCTTCCGTGAGGTGGAGCTGGCCGGCGCGAAACGCGCGCTCTTCGGCATCGCGACTTTCGTAAGGATAGAAATCGATTTCCGTGAGTTTGACCGTGGCCGCGTCCCAGTAGGTCGGCGATTTCGTGACGACGATTTTCTGGCCGGTTTTCCATTCGGTCAGCTGGAAGGCGCCGTTGCTCACCATACGGCCAGGGCGCGCCCAGGCATTGCCGCGTTGCGCGGCTGGACCGAATTTTTCGATCGTGGGCAGGTGGACCGGCATGAAGGCCATCTGCGTGAGCATCGGAAGCAAGTACGGCGCGGGGTGCTCGAGAGTCAGCCGCAGCGTGTGCGAATCGATCGCGTGCACGCCCACCTCCGCGAAGTCCTTGAGCGTGCCTTTGTGAAAGGCTTCGGCGTTTTGGAAAACGTAAAGCATGTACGCGTTGTCCGCCGCGAGCGAGGGACTCAGCATGCGCTCGTAGGAGCGAACAAAGTCCTGCGCCGTGACCGGTTCGCCATTCGACCACTTGGCGTTTTCCCGAAGATGAAAAGTGTAGCGCAGGCCGTCCGGCGAAGGCTCCCATTTTTCCGCGACACCGGGCACCGGGTGAAGGTCGACGGGATCTTCAGTCACAAGCCCCTCGAAGAGCGCTATGAGGACATTGTAGTCCGACGCGCCGACGGCGAGTTGCGGATCCAGATCAGGAATTTCGGGACCGATGCCCCGGTGAAGAATTTGTTCGGCGTTGCCGCGATGAACATTCGTCTCCCGTTGCCAGCAGGACGCGGAGAACAGCAGCGAAAAAATCGCCACGACGGCGGCGCCAAGTTTTGCGCCCGAAAAACGAGGCAGGAAAGAATGGCGGTGAGCTGGCGAAAGGAAATTCATTCTGAAATCTAACCTTTAAGATGAGCCGCGATTTCGTGACTGCGGCGAGCGCTGAAGCACGGACGGGCGGCTCAGCGCCTCTCGATCAGGCAAACGGCGTGAGCGGCGATCGCGAGTCCGCGTCCGATGTCGTCGGCCCCTTCGTTGGTCGTGGCCTTGAGGCCGATGCAATCGAGCGGCAGGCCCGTGGAGGCGGCGAGGGCGGTTTTCATTTCCTGCAGACGCGGGTAGATCTTGGGCTTTTCGGCGATGACGGAGGCGTCGATGTTGACCGGCGTGAAGCCGCGTTCGAGCAGTGCGGCGATCACGCGGCGCAGCAGGATTTGCGAGTCGATGTTTTTGTAGGCGGCGTCGGTGTTCGGGAAGAAATGCCCGATGTCGGGGAGACCGGCGGCGCCGAGCAGCGCGTCACAAATCGCGTGAGTCAGGCAATCCGCGTCAGAGTGTCCTTCCAGACCGTAGTCCGTCGCGAAGCGCACACCGCCGAGGACCATCGGGCGGCCTGGAACAATACGGTGGATGTCGTAACCGTGACCGATGCGGAGGTTCGTCATCGTGCTTCGAATGGGGCGGTGTGTCGGCTCAAGAGCTGGTGACGATGCCATTGCTCAAGAGATATTCGAAGTATGCCAGATCCTTGGGGGAGGTGAGCTTGGGATTTGGATGCGGATTTTCCAGGATGGCCACAGGATGTTTCAGGCGTTCGACTGCTGCGGTGTCGTCCGTGATGCGAAGCTGTTTCGCGACGATCTGCCGATACGCTTCGACAATGAGGTCGCGCGCGAAAACCTGCGGAGTTTCCATCGCCCACAACTTCGAGCGATCGAGCGATTTCAGGTGACCGGTCTCGGCGTGAAGTTTGATCGTGTCGGTCACGCGGTGGGCGAGGACCGCGGCGTTTTCGCGATGCACGATTTTCAGCAAACCGACGAGCTGATCGGGGCGAACGAAAGGCCGGGCGCAATCGTGAATGAAAACGTATTTGATGTCGTCGGGCAGAGCTTCGAGCGCATTGGCGACCGAGTCCTGCCGCTCCTTTCCGCCGCGGACAAACACGGTCGGCGTGGGCGCATAGGCCGAGAGATCGGCGAGTTGGCGTTGGTCGCGACAGACCACCGCGTAGAAGTCCGCCACGCCTGATTCCAGAAATGACGCCACCGAATACGCGAAGATCGGGCGGCTGCCGAGTGGCGCGAGAATCTTGTCGTCCACCACACCCTGCATGCGTTTTCCACTTCCGGCGGCGAGGAGGATGGCGGCGTTTCTCATGAGGCTGGATCAGCGAGCAGTTGGAGTGATGGGTGGAGAGCGAGACGGGGGCGGGAGGGCGTTGGGTCGGAATTCCGCGCGTGGGCGAAATTTCAGGAATTGAGTTCGGCGAGAATCGCACGCGCGGCGGCAGCGGGATCCTTGGCTTTCAGTATCGGCCGGCCAACTACAATATAAGTGGAGCCGATTTGTGCTGCCTCACGCGGAGTCATGACACGCTTCTGATCGTCGCTGCCTGCATCGCCGGCGGGCCGGATGCCGGGGGTGACAAGTTGCACGTCGGCTGGAAGCTGTTTGCGCAAAAGCGCGACCTCGAGCGGAGAGCAGACGAGACCCCGCAGTCCCGCGTCGACGGCCAGCTTGCCGAGCCGGGCGACTTGCGATTCCGCAGTGCCGGCGACGCCGATTTCATTCAAACCTGTCGTGTCCATCGAGGTGAGGACGGTGACGCCGAGCAGCAGAAGATCCGGTTTCGAGGATGCCTGAGCCTGGCGCGCGACACTCATCATTTCGCGGCCGCCCGCCGTGTGCAGCGTCAGCATCCCGATGGGCAATGGCGCGAGAGATTCGACCGCCTTGGCTACTGTGTTGGGAATGTCGTGCAGCTTGAGGTCCAGAAAGATGTTGAAGCCCTCGTCTGCCACGGCGCGCACGTAATCAGGGCCGTAGGCAGTGAACATCTGCAGGCCGATCTTCACCCAACGAAGCGAACCGCGGAGTTGTTTGAGCAACGGCGCAGCGTGTTCACGAGTCGATACGTCGAGAGCGAGAATCAGGTCGCAAGCCATGGGAGGGAGGTGTAGCTCACACGAACCTTCCGCGAAGGTGAAGTGGAAATTAGATTCGGCTAGGATGCTCGAACCGATTGCTGTTTAACTGCTGCTTCCGTGCCGACGCTCCGACTCTTCGCCCCCGCCAAGATCAACCTGTTTCTCGCCATCACCGGGCGGCGGCCTGACGGCTTTCATGATCTGATCTCGGTCGGCGCGCCCCTGGATTTCGGCGACGAGCTCCACGTCGAGCCGCGGCCGGACGAGTTGTATTCGTTTTCCTGTGACAGCAGCGAGGTGCCCACGGACGACAGCAACCTTGTCGTTAAAGCGGCGCGGCTGTTTCGAGAAAGCGGGGGAACTGGGCCCGGCGCGAATCTCAGATTGATCAAACGAACGCCCGTCGGCGCCGGACTCGGCGGAGGAAGCAGCGATGCCGCGGCGGTTTTGCTCGGGCTGAACGAGCTCTCGGACCGGCCCTTCGACGAGGCGAAACTGATCGAACTCGCGGCGCGCCTCGGCTCGGATTGTCCCTTGTTCATCGAGGGCAAGCCCTGCGTGATGCGAGGGCGGGGAGAGCGTATTCAGACGCTGGGTACAGACCTCGCGGCAAGGCTGAAGGGTCGTCGCGTGCTGTTGTTCAAACCGAGTTTTGGAATCAGCACCGTGTGGGCCTACCGCGCGATGGCTGCGGCAGCGCCGGCGCATTACTTGCCGACGGAGCAGGCCGAGGCGCGATTGGAAAATTGGCAAAACGACCCAAGCGCGCCGCTGGAGAACCTCCTTTTCAACAACATGGAAGGCGTCGCTTTTGCCAAGTTCGTGGCGCTGCCCACACTGCTGGAAAAACTGCATCGCCGTTTTGGCGTTGCGGTGAGGATGAGCGGAAGCGGTAGCGCTTGCTTCGCGCTTTTGCGGGAACAGGACCCGGTTGCAGAGATTGTCGCATGCATTCGGGAAGCGTTTGGGCCGACGGCCTTCGTGGCCGAAGCCCAAATCAGGTAAAAGCTTATTGACCACTAGGCAGCGGCGAGCGTTATCCTCCGGCGCGCCGGCATTGCCCCGGCCGTGCACATGGATAACCGCGCCAAGACAGAAACAATCGTTCACGGCATCTCTGCTTCACAGGGAATCGCTTATGGACCGGTCTTTCTGTACATCCAAAACGACGTCGAAATTCCTTCGTATCAAGTCGACGCCGACAAGCGGATCCAGGAAATCTCGCGCTTCGAGCACGCGCTGCTCGTGACCCGGCAGCAGATTCAAAAAATTCAGGACGAGGTTGAAAAAAATCTCGGCGCGGACGAGGCGCGGATTTTCGATGCGCACCTCCTCGTGCTGGAGGATCAGGCGCTCATTTCGGAAACGATTCGGGAATTCGAAACCACCTCCCAAAATCTCGAAACCTGCTTCAACAAAGTCTCTCAGCGCTACATCAAGGCGTTTGATGAAATCGACGACGAATATCTGCGCGAACGCGCGGGCGATATTCGCGATGTCACGCAGCGGGTTCTACAGAATCTGCTGGGCCAGGATGGCCAGGATCTGAGTCGTCTCGCGGACAAGCGCATTGTCGTCGCCAACGACATCACGCCGTCGGATGCGGCGAGCATCGATCGCGCGCAAGCGATCGCGTTGGTCACGGACAAAGGCAGCAAGACGAGTCACGCCGTGATCGTCGCGCGCTCCATGAAAGTCCCGGCGGTCGTTGGCGTGCGCGATTTGTCGAAGCGATTGCGCACGGGAGATTGGGTGCTCGTCGACGGTTACGATGGCCTCATCGTACTGAATCCGAGCGAACAAACGCTCTTTCGTTACGGGAAAATTCAGCAGCAGAAAAAGGGCTTCGAGCAGCGGCTGATCGATGCGACGCGCCTGCCGTCGGTCACGCTCGACGGAGCGCCGGTTGTGCTGCGCGCGAATATCGAGAAGGTCGACGAATCCCAACTGGTGAAAGAATATCAGGCGGATGGCGTGGGCCTTTTTCGCACCGAGTTTCTCTATCTCAACAGCCACTCTTTTCCGTCCGAGGAAGATCAATTCCAGGCGTACAAGAGTGTGGCCGAGAGTTTGGCTCCCGCCACGGTCGTGATTCGCACGCTCGATCTGGGCGGAGACAAAGCCGTCGAGAGTTCGCCTGATTTGTTTCCGCGTGAGTCGAACCCCTTCCTCGGGTTTCGCGCGATTCGGCTCTGTCTCGAGTACAAGGACATGTTCAAGGACCAGTTGCGCGCCATCCTGCGGGCGAGCGCGTATGGGCACATTCAGCTGATGTATCCGATGATCAGCGGCTCGGAAGAATTGGCCCGGGCGAACGATGTCCTCGAGGAGTGCAAAGAGGAGCTGCGGAAAAAAGGAACTCCGTTTGCCGAAAAGCTCGAGGTCGGCGCGATGATCGAAATTCCGAGCGCGGCGATGACCGCCGACATTCTGGCGAAGAAGTGCGATTTCTTCAGCATCGGGACGAACGATCTCATTCAATATCTGATCGCGATCGACCGCGTGAACGATCGCATCGCGCATCTCTACGAGCCCACGCATCCCGCCGTGTTGCGCACGCTCAAGCAGATCGTCGATGAAGCGCATCGCGCGAACATCAAGGTGAGTGTTTGCGGCGAAATGGCGGGCGATCCGATTTACGTGCCGCTGCTGCTGGGCTTGGGCGTCGATGAACTCAGCATGACTCCGCCGCTGATTCCCGCGGTGAAGTTTCTCGTCCGCGCGACAAAGATGACCGAACTCAAGAAGCTCGCCGAACAGGCGCTCACGATGGGTTCGCCGAAGGAAATTTACGCGCTGTACGACGGCTTCTGCCGTGAGCGGTTGAAGATCGAGTGATGTCGATCCGCGTGTATTCGAACGCCTGATACGGCGGCGTGGCGCTCAGCTCTCGACCTTGGTCCCGCTCGCGAGGAGCGTCTCGAAATACGGTTCGACCGCCTCTTTCGCGACGGTCACGACCTCGACGTGCTGAAAGCCTGCTTTCTTGAGGAAGCCTTGAAGGGAACTCTCTTTGAAGCCGAGCCAGACGTCGGCGTAGAGCTCGTGAGCTTTTTCGAAATCGTGCTCTTTCAAATCGAGCACGATCAACTGACCTCCGGGCCGCAGAATCCGGTAAGCTTCATCGACCGCGCGCTGCGGATGATTCGCGTGGTGCAGCGCCTGGCTGAGAATCGCGAGATCGACGGAACGGTCGTCCAGCGGGACCGTCTCGATGTCGCCCAACTTGTAAGTGAGATTCGCGAGCCCGTTTTTTGCGGCGAGCTCCGTGCCGACCTCGACCATGCGCGGCGAATTGTCGATGCACCACACTTGCTCGGCCCGGCGGGCGAGGAGTTGGGAAACCAAACCTTCGCCGGCGCCGAGATCGGCGATGGTGATATGTGGCGTGAGCCGCAGCGCGAGGTGGCCGATGGCTTCCCATGAACGGCCAGGACAATAGTTTTTGCCAAGCTTGCCCGCGATGAGATTGAAGTAGGATTCCGACTCCTGTTGGCGGCGCAGCAAGATGCGATCGAGATTGTCCCGGTCGTCCTGAAGCTCGGGTAGCTCGCTGACGGATTCACAGGCTGCGGCGATGAGCGCGACAGTCCGCGGATCGAGCTGCGTGCGGAGCGAGTAGTAGGCCTTTTTGCCCTCGCGCCGGTCCGCCACGATGTCGGATTGGCGGAGCAGGGCGAGTTGGGACGAAATCCGCGATTGCGCCATGCCGAGCACTTCCTGCAGCTCGGCGACGGACAGCTCTTCACGACGCAGGAGTGCAAGCAGCCGCACTCGGGTCGGATCGGACAAGATCTTCAGCGTATCCCAGGAGGTATTCAAGGGCACTGAAGAACGTTAGCCTCAGTTCGAATCGGCGTAACGCGAAATACTCTTGATCGTGTAGCTCTCTTCCGACGTGCCGATTTTCACCTTCACCGTATCGCCGACGCGTTTCGAAAGGAGCGCGAGGCCGAGCGGTGTCTTGTAGGCGATGATGTTCTTATCCGGCACACTGTCCCACGCGCCGAGGATCGTGAAGCGCTGGGTCTTGTCGCCGCTGCCGACCGCGACGTCGACGACGCTGCCGACACTCACTTGGTCTGTGGTGGCTTCCTTGAAATCCGTGATGCGTGCGCGGCCGAGATCTTTTTCGAGCTGGGACTTCTGCGCCATCAGAACCTGCTGGTCCTGCTTCGCCATCTTGTACTCGGAATTTTCCTTCAAGTCGCCGTGTTCGCGTGCGACCGCGATCGCCTTGGAGTTTTCCGGAATCTTCTTCGAAACGATCGTTTCGTATTCCTCGCGCTTGCGTTCAAAACTGTCGCGCGAAACGAGGAGCTGCTCTTCCTTGCTCTCCGCGTCGGCCGCGACGAGCGACTGGATGGATGGGAAAATTTTGATGAAGCGGGCGAGGAGCGACTTCTTCGTCAGTTCCTCGAAGCCCTGATTCAGCATCAGCGTGTTCGCGAGATCGCGGGCGGTTTCCGGATCGGCGGTCGAGAGAAGATCGCTGATCAAATCCGGATCGTCGCTCAGGATTTCGCCGAGCGGAATGCGGCGCGCGCTCGAGGCTTGCAGCGCCTCGTAATCGATCGCGAAGAAAATAGCGCTGAGGAGGCGAGGGGTGATGAGATCGTTGAGCAGCTTCGCGAATTTCTTCGAGTGGCGGTTCTTGACGATCCAGAGCAGCACAGGGGCGCGCAGGTTTTGCTCGACTTGCCAGCGTTTGAGCGCGGCGGCGAGTTCATCGGCGTGGCCGTTATCGACCAGAAAATTGATGCACTCAGTGGTGAACTTGCCCTGTGAAGTCTTGAGGAGGGTGAAGGCGATTTCGCGCGCTTCCACGGGATGCGTGTTCTTCACCAGATCGAGGAAGCGGCCCTGGAATTGCACCGGGATTTTTTCCGCGATGGCGGGGAGCTCGCGCGTGTTGCTGACGAGCGTTGCCTGAGAGGGTTCGAAGGTGGCTGCGTCCACGCCCGCGATCTTCGCGAGGTCATCGCGCACAGCGGCGCCATAAAGACGCTCGGCAGCATCGAGCTGATTGCTGTCTTTGACCGCTTCGGCGACGGCGTCGAGAATCGCCTTCAAGTCGGCTTTGACGTTTTTCGCGTCGACCGCGGCGAGCAGCTCCTCGGCCAGCGCGATGCGGCGGCGGGCCGAGCGGGTGTTGTTGAATTGTTCAACGATTTCGTCTTCCGCGGAAACGGGCGTTTCGCGCAGCACGTAGCACTCGGTCTTCTTCGCCGGAACAGCGATTCGCGGATCTTTCGCGATCTGCTTTTTCGCGTTCGACCACCATTTCTTGAACTTATCTTCGCCGATGACCTTCGCCAGCGTGAGCTCGAGGTCGATCGCGGTCGTGGCGTTGTTCGGGTAGGATTGGAGCGCTTCGACGACGAGTTGGGCGGGGTTGTTGTCGATCAGGTCCTGAATGACTCGCGGTTCCGTCTGCTTGCGAACCAACAGATGGTTGGCCGGCAAGACATCCATCGTCGTCACGCAAAAAGCCGGGTCCATGGGATGTGCCGCCTTGCCCTGAAAATCGATGATCAGCTTCTGCGAAGCCTCGTCATAGGCCTGAATTCGACCGAAACCCCAGCTCCGATGAATCACGTAGCTGCCCGGCTCCATAGCCTCCAGCTTGGCTTTTGAGGTCTTAATGGACGGATTCTTGGCGAGGAGCGCAGTGACAGCTTCCGAATTCATAGATAGGTGTATGACAAATCTGAAACGATTAGTTGAGGGCAGTCGCGCGGGCGATGTCAACCAACGCGTTTCAGAGGGGGCAGCATAACCTCACCTCCTTCGGTCTTGCAAATGGCACACGTCGACGGAGCGTGAAACGATGGTGCAATCATCCGAACGCGAAGGCGTCACGAGCCCTTGGTCTGCCGCAGTCAAACTTCTGACGCAGTGGCTGGAGACGGGCGACCGCGCCGACACGTTGCTCGACAATCTGCCGAAGCAATTTGTCGGGCAGGAACGAGCCCGCGCGCAGAGTTTGTTGTTCGGCGCGATTCGGCACTTCGGACGCATCAGTCGCCATTTGCACGCGCTGGTCAGCCGCGAACCGCGTCCGCGGTTGCGCGCGATCCTGCTCGTGGCTGGTTTCGAGATTCTCGAAGGCGGCGACGAACATCATCTCGCCCGCGTCGTGCACCACGCGGTCGAGCAAGCCAAGACCCTCGCGAGCGAGGCGGAAGCGCGCCTGGTCAACGCCGTGGTGCGCAAGCTCGGCGCCGCGTTGGCCGCCGAACCGGTGCCGCCAAAGCTTGCACAAGCCGAAGAGCTCGCCGCCTATTTTTCGCATCCGGACTGGTTGGTGAAGCGCTGGCTCGCGCAATTGGGCGCCGGCCCAACTCGCGCGCTCCTGGAATGGAATCAAAGGCCCGCGACCGTTTACGCGCGCTGGCGCCTGGCCGATCGCGCGCCCGCGACGGAGGAGTTGGCCTGGCTCACGCCAACGTCGGTCAAAGACTTCTACGAAATCAAACCGGGAAACTGGCCTGCCGTGACCAAGTCGATCGAAGAGGGCGCGATTTATCTCCAGGACCCGTCCACCCGCCTGTCGGTCGAGCTGCTCGAGCCGCGCGAGGGCGAGACGATTTTGGACGCGTGCGCCGCGCCGGGCGGAAAGAGCATCGCCATCGCCGACGCCCTGCGCGTCGCGAAAAAGAATGCCGATGAATCGATCGCCGGGCGCGTCGTGGCAATCGATCTGCCCAGTCCGCGCATCGAGCGCCTCAAGGAAAATCTCGCGCGCGTGAAGGGCGTGGATGTCGCGCTCGTGCAGGGTGACGTCGCCGAGGCTTCATCGATTTTGCGCCTCCATGAGTTGCCCCAGCAATATTCGGCGGTGCTGCTCGATGTGCCCTGTTCGAACACCGGCGTGATGCGCCACCGCGTCGACGTGAAATGGCGCTTGCAGGAAAACGATTTCGCGAAGCACGCGCGCCAGCAGCTCGCGCTATTGAGCGCCGCCGCGCGCGTCGTGGCGCCGGGCGGTCGATTGGTTTACAGCACCTGCAGCATCGACGCGGAAGAAAACGAGAAAGTGGTCGAGGCCTTCATCAAGAAAATCCGCGGCCGTTTCGTGCACGTGAAAACGGAGCAGTCCAAACCGTGGGAAACCGGCTTCGACGGCGCCGCCGCGTTCATGTTCGAGCGCGTGAGTTGAGCGACGGCTGGGATTTTTTTGCCCACGAATCACACGAACGGACACGAACTCGAGCCCCAATCCTTTTCCCACGGAATACACGGAAAACACGGAAGAGAGCTTCTGAATTCTGAAATAGATTTATTCTGTTTCCTGCGCAGGTGTGGAAACCCATTGAGCGGCTAACCCCGGGATCAGAATCCATTTCCGTGGTTTCCGTGTATTCCGTGGGAAAAAATTCTGAACAAAACGTTTTCGCGTCCTTTCGTGTGATTCGTGGGCAAAAAACACCTCACGGGACTAGATCGAAGACGGGAATCACGACGGGCTTTTCTTTCGAGCCGTCGAGGAAAGTGAAAACGACTTCCGCGTTTCGTTTCACGAAGGGTTCGAAGCGCTGCAACGGCCAGTTTGCGATGGTCTCGCCGTTGATGCGGGTGACGAGGTCGCCCTCCTTGATGCCCGCCGCGGCCGCCGGCGAGCCGGGCACGACGTCGACCACTCGCCAGTACGTCGGGCCTTTCAGGAAAGCCATCCCCACGCTGCGCCGTGAGGGCGTCCTGATCGGCGCGCTGTCGTCGCGCGAGAAAATCACGAGATTCCGCGGCTGATCGAAGGTGACGGCGAAATTGCGCAACACCTCGCCCCCGATCGACGAAAGCTGATCCGTCAAATCCGCGATCGGCTCCTCGAAACGATACGAGCCGATCTCGAGCGGATCCGCCAAACGCGCGATTTCCTGCTCGCGATTTCCACTCAGCGTTCCCACGGCGGAGCCGGGCCGCGGCGGCACGGCGTAATGGAGATCGAGGCCGAAGGGATTCAGCGACAGCGGTCCATCGCTGCCGGAGTCGATCAGCGCAATCATGGTCACGTCGCCGAGATGAATCGGAATCAGCGGTGTGCGCTGCGAGTTGTTGAATTTCACTTTGGACCCGCGCATATCCAGCCGCCACTGAGGCGAGGTGATCACGAGTTTGCTGTTCGGATAATCCATCGTGAACACTGTCTCGCGGAAAAGCGGGAAGCCCAGAATCGCGTCGATCTTAACCCCCAGGTGATTCGACAAATCCGAGAGATCGCGAATCAGGGCCTGCACATTATCGAAGCGTGCTCCCTTCAAACTGATCCGGCGAACGGTCACCGCGGGCAGAAGCGAGCTATCGCCGTTGGACGACTTCACTCGCACCGGCGGCACATCGAAAGCGGCTCTATCGGTGGCGTAGCGTTTCGCGAATTCCGGCGAAACCAACGTCACGGAGGACCCGGTATCGATGAGGAAATGCCATGGACCATGTTTGTCCCACTTGCCCTCGACCACGAAATGGTTGCCCAACACTTCCGCGGGCACGGTCACGCTGGGCCCCGAAACCGTCGTGCGGCCGGGGCGCAAACTCGGATGCGAGCTGCAGCCTGAAACGAAAAGCTGCGCGACGCCGACCAGCGCGAGAAGGGTGCGCAGCAATTTCATTTAACCGGCTTGGGCAACGTCGAAGCGATTGCGAGGGATAGCAGCCCAAGAACCGCGCCGCAGACGAAAACCGAGGGAGAGCCAAACCGCCAGAAAACGACGCCGGCCAAAATTGGCGTGAAGGCGCGCGTAAGCGATCCGAGCGAACGAAAGATGCCGAGCACGCGGCCTTGTTCCGCCGCGGTCGCGTACAGCGAAATCAGACCCGTGGTCGACGGATTCACCAGGCCCGATCCGATCGCGAGCAGCGCCACACCGACGTAAAGCCAGGTCGGATTTGGCGCGAGTCCGATGCAGAGCAAACCAGCCGCTGATGAAATCAGCCCAAACGTGAGCACGCGAATTTCGCTCAGCGACTTCAGCAGCTTTCGCACAATGTAACCCTGCGTGATGATCGAGAACACGCCGAGAAACGCCAAGAGATAGGTGTTCTGTTTGGCCGTGTAGCCGAAACGATCCGCGCCGAGAAAGGTCAGGCAGCTCTCCATGGCGACGAATGCGATCGAATAGACGAAGGCGACGATGTTCGCGCGGCGGATCGCGGCGTTGTCCAGGGAGAGAATCGCCTTGAGGGGATTGCGCAACCGAGGCTCGCGCGACTCGGCGCGTGCGGCATCGGACAACGTTTCTTTGAAGCGCCGATAGATCCAGAAAAGGTTGATCAAACAGAGCACGAAGGCGATCGCCGCCGGCACGGAAAACGGATTGATGCCGAAACTTATCCAGCCCGGATGATTTTTCAGCAGATTGAAATGCGCCGTCATGCCGCCGATCGCCGGGCCTGTAACCAGCCCCAAACCGAACGCGGCGCCGACAATGCCCATCGCGCGAGAACGTTCTTCGCGCGTCGTCACGTCGGCTACGGCCGCGGTCGCTACGGAAAGATTTCCGCTGAACGCACCGCTGACCACGCGGGACAAAACGAACATCCAGAACGAGCCGCTCACTATCCAGAGAAAATACCCGAGCGCCGTGCCGCTGACGGTCATGAGCAGCACACCTCGCCGCCCCCGCCGGTCACTGACAGCGCCCCAGAACGGCGCGAAAATAAATTGGAGAATCGAGAAGAACGAACTGATCACGCCTCCGAACAACACGACCGCGTTGTTCTCGATGTGCAGCGTGCGGGATAAGCTGTCCATCTGCGCCAGGATCCAACCCAGCGCCCCGGCGTGTCCGTCGGTCGTCAGATAATGCGACAACAAATCGGGGCCGAGCGGGAAGATGATCGAGAAGCCGACCAGGTCGATATAGAGCGTCAGGAAGATCACCCCGAGCGAGAGCGCGCGTTTGGGCGCGACTGAGTCGGATGACAGTTTGGCTTCAGAGGAAGATGACACGATGAACGTTCACCAATAAGCGTTCGCTCCGAGCCGCCAAGAAAACAAAGGCCGGAAAACCGAAGGTTGAATGCTGAATGCTGAAGGCTGAAAGGCTGAATGCTGAACGCGCGAAGCGAAGCCTAACGCCCAACTGCTGAACGTGCAGCGAAACGTTCGATTTCCTGCGTCAGGATTTCAGCCTTCAGCCTTTGTTCCTTCAGCCTTCTTCTTAAGCCAGCATCGTGCGCAGTTGCTCGCGCAGCGTTTCCAGTGTGAAAGGCTTTTGGATGAAGGACAGCACGCCGTCGCCGGCGAGTGTATCCACAACTTCCTTACGGTTGTATCCGCTGATGAAGAGCACCCGCACATCGGGATTAACTTCGCGCAACAACTGCAGCGTCTCTTCGCCGCTCAGTCGCGGCATCGTCATGTCGAGAACCACGATATCGAATTCGCTCGGGCGAGCGCGGAAAAGATCGAGCCCCTCGTAACCATCGCGAGCCAACTCGGTGCGCATGCCGCAGGTCTGCAGCATGCCGGCGGTCACGTGGCGCACATGATCTTCGTCGTCGATGATCAGAGCCAAGCCCTCCTGCCGCCAAGGTGCGGCGGTATTGCGGCGCGGTGCGCCTTGTTCAACCGGAGCATGCGTGACCGGAAAGAGCAGGGTGAAAGTCGATCCGACGCCTGGTTTGCTCTCCACTTTCAATCCGCCCTTGTGACTGCGGATGATCCCTTGCACGGCGGCGAGGCCGAGGCCGCGGCCGGCAAATTTCGTGGTGAAGAACGGGTCGAAGATTTTCGCGATGGTTTCAGCGCCCATGCCGGCCCCGGTGTCGCGAACCTGAAGTTCGACGAAGTCGTGATTCAGATCCGGCGGGGTCAACACCGCGCCGGTGAAATAATCCGCCGTGGGACGACGAAGATCGGTCGAGATGATGATTTGTCCGTCCTGATCGCCGAGCGCTTCCGAGGCGTTGATCACGAGATTCATCACGATCTGGCGCATCTGCGTCGGATCGGCGATGACGGGCGGCAAACCGCTGGTCAGTTCGAACTGCAGCTTGGCGCGCTTGCTGATCGAGGCGCGCAGCAGGGGAACGGTGTTTTCCACGAGCGAGCCGAACTCGACGCGCTGCACGACGAACCGGCCCTTGCCCGCGTAGGCGAGCATTTGCTGGCAGAGCTCGGCGGCGCGTTGAGACGCGAATTCGATTTGCTTGAGATTTTGCTGAACGCGCGACGTCTCGGGGATCTCGAGCGACGCGAGATTCGCGTTGCCGATGATGCCGGTGAGCAGATTGTTGAAATCGTGCGCGATGCCACCGGCGAGCACGCCGATGCTTTCGAGCTTTTGACCTTCGAGCAGGCGGCGCTCGACGAGAAGCTTTTCCGACTCGGCGTCTTTGCGCTGAGTAATGTCGATTGCGAGACCTTCGATCGAAAGAAGGCGGCCCTCTTCGTCGTAAACGCCCTGGCCGCGTTCGAGAACCCACTTGGTGTGTCCCGAGCGATCGATCAACCGGTATTCGACTTCGAAGCTGCGGCGTTTCTTGGCGGCGTTGGCGATTGCCGAGCGGGCGCGTTCGCGGTCCTCGGCGTGGATAACATCCTCTAGTTTGACCACGCCCTCGATGAAGTCGCGCGCGCTGTGGCCGGTGAGGCCGAGAGCGCCGCGGCTGATGTAGACCGGCGTGAATTGTCCGTCGTTGACGAAACGGAAAGCCATGCCGGGCAATTGGCCGAGCAAACTCTCGAGTTGGCGGCGGCTTTCGCGAACCTCGGCTTCGGCGCGTTTGCGTTCGGAGATGTCGGTGGCGATGCCGCAGAGGCCCTGGATTACGCCGCTTTCATCCACGAGGGGAAACTTGTGGACGATGCTCGTGTGGGTGCCGTTCGAAAGCGCGAGTGAGTCTTCGAGCTCGATCGGCTTGCCGCTGGAAAGCACGCGAGTGTCGCTCAGGCGGAGACGTGCGGCGACTTCCGGAGGGAAAATGTCGAGATCGCTTCGGCCGACAAAATGTTCGCGGGCACGATTGTGCATTTCCGCGAAGCGCCGATTGACGGTCAAGTAGCGGCCCTGCGCATCTTTCATGAAGATCGCGCTCGGGCTGTTCTCCATCAATGCGTGAAGCTGGTGCTGAATGGAGCGGAGATAATTTTCGAGTTCGCCGCGGTTCTGCGCGTCTTCCTCGGCTTGCGTCCGCAGCGCCTGAATTTCCGAAGCGTATTGCTGGATCAGGCGTTCGCGGCGGGAATTTTGACGCAGCGCGATCCAAGCCTGGACGGTCGCGAAAAGGGTGATGATCGCTCCAACGATGCCGAAGACGGCGGGCAGCATGCTTTGCTCGGCGGCGCGCCAAGCGGGGTTGATCCGATGCAGCGCGGACCAGGTTCTGCCGCCAACCTTGATCTTGGATTCGACGAACCAGCCGTGGCGAATTTCCTCTTCCAGCGCGGCGACATCAGTGGTGGAGGAAATGCTGGAATAGATGAGATGATCGCGGCCCGAATTTCCGGTCGTGACATCGACGAGGAGCATATCGGTCGCGGGCGACGTGAGGGTGCTGCGAAACGCGTTTACCCAAGCGTCGGGGCGAAGCGTCGCGACCAGGCAGCCTGCGACGTCACCGGCTTTGACCGCGTCGGTTTCAGAGGTGGGAGGAAAACGCGCGATGACGGGCTCGACGAATTGGACCGTGACGGCGCCGCCAGTGGCGGCACTGGCCGGTTGTGCGACGGAGACGGCGGGCTGCCGTGACGTGCGGGCGAGTTCGAGCCATTGAAGCAGTTGGGCTTTGTCCGCTTCGGTCCGACCGGCCTCGGCGAAGGAGCGCGGTTCGGTATAACAAATGAGCCAGTACGGGCCGTCGTCGGAATTGGCGGCGTTGAGGCGTACGCGAGGCGCGGTGCTCGAACTCATGCGCCCGAGCAGCTGTTCGAACGCGGCGCTTTCGGAGGGACGCACCAGGGGGGCCCATTGAACCGCGCTGGCGGCCGATTCGCGGCGCAGGAAATCCGTGGCCAAAGGCTGGAGGGCGGACGCGCTGGTCAGGCGCTCGCGACCCAGTTCGGAAGTCAGGGGAGCGAGGGCGTTTTCGACCAAATCGATGCGTGACTGCAGCACGCTGGCCTCGGCTCTGGCCTCTTGGGCGGCAAAGAGTTTCAGCTTTTCGTTACCGACGCCGCGGAAGACGGCGAATACCGTGTAAGATGCAAGCAACCCCAGGCCCAGAATCGCGGTTGGCGCGTACCAGGGGTGGAAAAGGTAACGAGACCATGTGGAGGATGACGGCATCAAAACGGGCACGGCAGCCCGTGAACGTTAAAATCGAACGGATAGGCCGCTAATTAAATGCAAAATTGCAACCGACCGTAATCCTTCCGAATTTGCCGACTTTCTTACCCGCCCGCGAGTTAGCTGCGAACGGGTAAGGCCTCCAACGAACTAAACCTTATACGGCAGCGGGAAGCGGCTGGTCAGAGCCACCACGCGCTGTTTCGACTGCGCGATCGCGTTCGCCTCGTTTTCGGTCCCGATGGCGCGGAGCACGAGATCGATGCAAGCGGCGATCTCGTCCATGTCTTTCTCCACCAAGCCGCGCGACGTCACTGCCGGGGTGCCGAGGCGGATGCCCGAGGCTTGGAAGGGGCTGCGCGTTTCGAACGGAACGGTGTTCTTGTTGCAGGTGATGTTGGCGAGATCGAGCGTCTCCTGGGCCTTCTTCGCCGTGAGCTCCGGGAGATTCGCGCGAAGATCGACGAGGAACAGATGGTTGTCGGTGCCGCCGGATACGATCTTGTAGCCGCGTTTCGCCATGGCTGCGCAAAGCGCCTTCGAGTTCTTCAGAATCTGCTCGGAGTAGGTCTTGAACTCGGGTTTCAGATTTTCGCCGAAGCAAACCGCCTTGGCCGCGATCACGTGCATCAGCGGGCCGCCCTGGCCGCCGGGGAACATCGCGGAATCGATCGCTTTTGCGTGCTGCGCTTTGCAGAGAATCAAACCACCGCGCGGACCGCGCAGCGTCTTGTGCGTCGTGGTGGTGACGAAATCGGCGTGCGCGACAGGGGAGGGGTGGAGCCCAGCCGCGACGAGGCCGGCGATGTGCGCGATGTCCGCGAAGAGCAGCGCGCCGTTGGCGCGGGCGATCTCGCCCATTTTTGCGAAATCGATGATGCGCGAGTAAGCACTGGCGCCGACGGTGATCATCTTCGGCTTTTCGCGCGCGGCGATCGCGCCGAGTTCGTCGTAGTCGAGAAGACCGTTGTCCTCGCGCACGCCGTATTGGGAAAACTGATACAGTTTGCCTGAGAAGTTGGCGGGATTGCCGTGGGTCAAGTGGCCGCCGTGGCTGAGATTCATGCCCAGGACTTTGTCGCCCGGCTGCAGCACGGACGTATAAACGGCGAAATTCGCCTGGGAACCGGAGTGGGGTTGCACGTTGGCGTGCTCGGCGCCGAAGAGCTTCTTGGCGCGCTCGATCGCCAAGGTCTCGATCTTGTCGACGTATTCACAACCTCCATACCAACGCTTCGCCGGATAGCCTTCCGCGTATTTGTTCGTCAACACGCTGCCTTGCGCCTCCATCACGGCGGGCAGGGTGAAGTTCTCCGACGCGATCAGTTCGATATGGCTCTGCTGGCGAGCGAGCTCAGCCGAGATGGCCGAGTAGATTTCTGGATCAAGGGTCTTGAGCGGCGAGGCATTGATCATGGATGAAACCAAGATAACTCAGCCAAACCTCGCCTGACGGAAAGACTTTTTTCCGCTGTGCCTATCGTGCCGGCTGCGCGGTGAGCGTTTTCAAAAATTCAATGAGCGAAGGAATCGCTTCCACCATCTCGTCGCGCGCTGCCTCGTAGACACGCAGCGGTCCGCCAAACGGGTCCGCGATCTCGGGATCGGCCGGCTTCGGCATGAATTCGCGGAAGAGAAACAAGTTCTTCGGCGGCGGATCGAAGGCCAGCTCGATCATCGAACGGTGCGATTCAGTCATGCAAAAAATCGCGAGAGCTTCCTCGACGAGTTGTTGCGTGAGCGGCTGCGCGGTGTGAGACGAGATATTGATGCCGACTTTTTTCAGCGCGATCACCGAGTTTTCCGAAACCGCTTCGCCGGAGCGCGCGGCCACGCCGCCGGAAAGCACCTTGATCGATTTCAGCGGCTCGCCCTGAGCTTTGAGCGCGTGCTGCAACAGACCCTGGGCCATGGGGCTGCGGCAAATGTTGGCGGTGCAAACAGTGAGAATATATCCGGGCTGAGCCATCACGAGCGACGGGCAATGGACACGCTTTTACTTCAAATGCAAAGCCCGACTTTTACGGACCAAGGATTTAAACCGCTTTTTTGCGCGGTGATCGCGCTGTGTGTTTCCGCTTGTCGATCTGAAGTCGAGAGGTTGCGTTGAGAGCTCCATGTCACTTCCGCAAACGGTCCTGGTCGTCGGTTCAGGAGGTCGCGAGCACACGCTCGTGCGCAGCTGTCTGGCTTCGCCGGCAAAACCTCGCGTGATTGCCGCGCCCGGCAACGCGGGAATCGCGCGCGACGCGACCTGCTTTCCCGTCGCCGCCGATGACATCGACGGCCTTTGCGCGCTGGCTCAGCGCGAGAAGGTGGATTTTGTGGTCGTCGGTCCGGAAGTGCCGCTCGCGCTCGGCTTGGTCGATGCGCTCGCGAAGATCGGCATCCCGGCGTACGGACCCAAAGCCGATGGCGGACGTCTCGAGGCGTCGAAGATTTTCACCAAGCAGATTCTGCTGAAGTACAAAATTCCGACCGCGCCCGCGGCCTTTTTCAGCGAGGTGCAACCTGCGTTGGATTATCTTCGATCCCGCTCGATTCCGATCGTGATCAAGGCCGACGGTCTTGCCGCGGGAAAAGGCGTGGTCGTGGCGCAAACTCTGGCCGAGGCCGAGCAGGCCGTTCGCGACATGCTCGAGGGCGGACGCTTCGGCGAGAGTGGAAAACAGGTTTTGATCGAGGATTGTTTATTCGGGGAGGAGACGTCGATCCTCGTCATCGTTTCCGGTCGCGACTATGTGATCCTGCCGACCTCCCAGGACCATAAACGTATTGGCGATGGTGATACAGGCCCGAACACCGGAGGCATGGGAACATATTCGCCGGCCGAGGTCGTGACGCCTGCGTTGTTGGCGCAGATCGAAACCGAGATCGTGAAACCCTCGGTCGACGCCATCGCGAACGAAGGCATCGATTTTCGTGGCACGCTTTTCATCGGCATCATGCTCACGCCAACCGGTCCGAGCGTGCTCGAATACAACACGCGTTTCGGCGATCCCGAGACGCAGGTGGTGCTGCCGCGAATCCAGGATGATCTGCTGGAAATTTTTTGGGACGCGGCGAAGGGAAAACTTGGCCGACGCAACTTGAAAATTCGCCCCGATTACGCGGTCTGCGTGGTCGTCGCGGCGTCGGGGTACCCGGAGAAATTCGCGAAGGGCGATGCGATTGTATTCCCGGCGCAACTACCGCCGGAAACGTTCATCTATCACGCGGGCACCGCCACGAATGCGAAAGGCGAAATCGTGACCAACGGAGGCCGCGTGCTCGGCGTGACGGCGCTTGGGCCGACGTTGAAAGCCGCCGCGGAACGCGCCTATGCGGCGTGCGACGCGATTCAATGTCGCAGCAAATATTATCGCCGCGACATCGGAGCGAAGCAGTTGAACCGGCGATGAAACAGCTTCCGATGAAATCCCTGGCCTCGCTTGTTTTGATTTCAGCCGCGCTGGTTTCCTTTGCGCCCTCGCGAGCTTCGGCCGCGATCGAGCAGGAGATTGAAAAAGGCCTCTACTTCGTGCGCGTCGCCGATCTCGACAAGGAAACGGCCACGGTGAGTGCGGCTTTGGCGCACGAGGATGTGATCATCGACCTTCGCTATACGAAGGGCAGCGTCGACGCCGCCGCGACTTTTGCGGCGCACCTCCACAGCGCGCCGAACACGCCCACGGCGCATCGTTTGATTCTCCTCACTCCAACGACTTCGCCTGCGATCATCGACGCGCTCAGCGAACAGATTCCGCATGTCTTGACCCTCTCGCCGCGTAGTGAAGCGCTGAATACGGACATCCAGGTCAACACCTCGGCGGAGATCGATCGCACGGCCTACGATGCGGTCAACAGCGGCACCGCGCTCGACAAGGTGATCAGCAGCAATCCGGAAAAACGCCGCTTCGACGAAGCCGCGCTGGCGCACGAGCGAGCCGCCGCCGCCGAACTTCCGGCCGATGACGAAGATCAGATCGACGCGATCGCCGGCACGACGCAGCCAACGCCCGCGAATCCCGAGGCCGCAAAGAAGTCACCCGTCGCGCCGCACGATCGTGTATTGGAAAGAGCAATACAGATTAATCGCGCCCTGCTTGTAATGAAGCGCTGATTTTTTTTAGCCACAAAAAGGCTCACAGGATTCGCAAAGAGAATTCTGCGTCGGCGGCGTCGCTCGAAATCTCCGCTCCAAGACGCGGTTGGTGTATTGGTTTGTAACTCCAAACCAAAATATCAGATCACTGCCGAGCGACGAATGCCTGAGCCTCGTCAGCATAACAAAAATCCTTTTTGCGAATTTGTGAGCCTTTTTGCGGCTAAAAAAATCCCGCGACCGTCTCACATCACTTGGAGCGTTTTTCGGAAGAAGCGCACGACCTCGTCGGGGTCGTCGGTGAAAAGAATATAATCCGCCATCCAGGCAGGAGCGCGTTTTGAGCGGATCATTTCGCGGATTTGCTTTCGGAGATCGCCCCAGAATTTTGCGTTGTAGAAAATGTACGGGACGCGCGGTCGGATCCCGAGCTTCAGGTTGCAGAGTTCGATGCCGATCTCTTCGAGCGTGCCGACGCCGCCGACATTAAAGATGCAAAAATCGGCGATCTCGAACCACTTTTGGCGGTTGTGCCGCGCAGTTTCCTGAAACGTGTTGAAGAAATCCACGCCGAGCTCTGGCGGCTGCGCTTCGAGTTCAAGAAAGCATGCGCCGGTCAAAGCGCCTTTCGTCCGCGCCTGATCGGTCGCGAGCCGCATCACGCCTGGCCCGCCGCCGGTCAGCACGCCGACCGACGGGCCGATGAACGCGGTGAGTTTCTCAATCAAACTCGAGATGCGATCCGTGTCGGCTTTGTCGAGCCCGACAGCCGAACCGTAGAAGGCGAGGATTGTTGTTTCCTGAAACTTCTTGGCCATCTCCTCGCGGATGAAGAAGCCGTGCTCCTTCTTGTACGTGTGAAGGTACAAGTCGCTCATGCTTTCGTTGTACCAATACACATCGAGGTTCAACGCATCGAACGTATCGAGCCGCGCATGCGCATTGTTCGACAGAAAAAATCCGTGCGTGCGCGACGGCTTCCGGAAGATGACGCGCTTCAACTTCAGCTGCTGCAGGCGCGTGAGCAGTTCGATTTCCTCGAGAAGATTCGGGAAATAATCGATCAACAGGGTGTCCGCATTTTCCGGCGCCGCGTCGATCGCCTCGACCATCGTGCGATAGCCGCATGACGCCTCGTTCTGCTCGATCTTGCTCTTGAGGCTGCCGTAGTCGCCTGCGTTCAGAAACAGGCTGTAGTTCTCCATGGTCGAACTCTGGCCTTTGACGACCACGCGCGCCCGAGGCTTCGCTCCGCTGGTTTCTTTCGGCGGATTGTCGTCGAGACAACGGTAGAGATCTTTCGCGCTGCTCAGCAGGCGCGTGCGACGCTTGTGGTGGGTCTTGGCATCGGCATCGCTCGAGACGGGCGCGCGGAAAACTTCGACGGAAACGACGGGATTCACCACCGGCTGATCGCCCGTGTTGTAGATTTCCAGCATGATGTTCGTGCCCCAGGTCTTGATGGGGTCGAGCAACACCGCGCTGGTGTGGATGCCGAAATTACCTTCGCCCCGATTGAGCAGGACGTAGTGCTCTTTCAAATACATCGAGCAACTCGTGAGGATTCCGCTGCGCGGTGGAATCGTCAGCATTTCTGTGTCGTGCCGAATCTGCACCTTGTCGAGGTAAGTTCGACCGGCGGTGCCGTTGACGAGGCGCTCGAACTCCGGGCGTTGCAGCCGCGGATTCAATGTGTAGCGGACGCTGTGCGGCGTGAGAAAAACGCGTCCGAGGCGATCGATGCTGATTGTTTTCGGAAGCTTGAGATGGTTTTGCTGCACCGCATCCCAGATTTCGCCGGTCGAAAGTTTTGCGGCTTCAGGTGCGTAGAAAAGCCGGCCGACGGGAATGCCCGAGCGAAGCAGCTTCTTCCAATAGGCGACGTTCGGGAACGTGTTGTCGTAGAGAAAAGCCGAGGCCTCGACCGCGATGCGGTTGCCATCCACGTAGGGCCGGGACAGGAGGACCATCTCGATGCCGATGCGGGCGAGGGTGCTGCGCTCGGTGAAATGAAGCTCGTCCAGGTGGCTTTTCAGAAACTCGAATTCCGCCGGATTCCGCGGCCAAAATCCCAGAGTGAGGGAGACGGCTTGTTCGTCCGAAGGACGGACGGTGAGAATTTGGCCATCGTGACTGGTCCAGAATGGATCGGGGGTCATCTGGACCAAAGTGAAGAAGCGCCGTGGAGGGCTGACAAGTGGTGAGTTCGAGCGGCCAAATGTCGGCAGAGGATTTGTTTGCGCTCCTCTGGGCCGCCCGCCATCTCAGACGATCTTACGGCACTTTTCCCCTTCCGCCGTTTCTTTCCATCACCGCATGAAATTGAAATATACGATCACGGCTTCTCTGCTCGCGCTCGGTCTCACCGCCGCGGCTCGCGCACAGGATGCCAAGTCGGCCCCTGCAACTCCGGCCCAGCCTGCCGCGGCTCCCGCGGCGACTGCAGCTGCTCCAACCCCGCAATTCACCGAGGCACAATTGCTGGAGACTTTTGGTTGGTTCGTCGGCAAGCGCATCGGCCTGGCCGAGCTTGGTTTCACGAAAGAACAATCCGAACAGATCATGAAAGGCATGCTGGCCGCCTCCGCCGGCAAGGAAGCGCCCTACGATCTGCAGAAGATCGGGCCCGAGATGGACAAGTTCATGCAGGAAAAATCGCAGCAATATACCAGCAAGCTGCGGGCCCAAGGCCAGGCCGAGTCCGAGAAGTTTTTCAAGGACTTGAAGGCCAAAGCCGGCGTCGTCGTCCTTCCGGATGGCCTCGCTTACGAAATCGTTCAACCGGGAAGCGGAGACTTCCCGAAAGCCACCGACACGGTGAAGGTCCACTACACCGGCACGCTGGTGAACGGCACGAAATTCGACAGCTCTCTCGATCGCAATGAGCCCGCGGAATTCGCTCTCAATGAAGTGATCCCAGGCTGGACCGAGGGTATTCAGAAGATCAACAAGGGCGGAAAAATCCGTCTCTATATCCCTTCTCAACTCGGTTATGGCGACGAGGCCAAGCCCGGCATTCCGCCGAGCTCGACCTTGATTTTCGATGTCGAATTGCTCGACATCAAGCCGGCCTCCGCGGCTGCGCCCGCGCCCGCCATGCCGGTGGACAAAGCGCCGACGCCAAACAACAGCGCTGCTCCGACACCGGAGAAGAAATAAGTTTCATTCTCGTGAACTCAGACCCTTCGTCTTGCGGCGAAGGGTCTTTTTTTAGCCTCTTTTCTTCGGGGAGCGAATCTGCGTACCCTCGGTCTCGTCTGCTCGCGTGAAACTTGCCCTCGTCACTGAGACTTATCCGCCGGAAATAAACGGCGTGGCGATGACCCTGAACCGTTTGGCCACGGGCTTGGTCGCGCGGGGACATTCCGTCGAGGTCGTCCGCCCACGACAGAAGAGCGAGAAGCGCGCCTCCGGTAACCAGTTTCTTGATACAAACGGCGTGGCGCACTGGCTCGTCCCGGGCATGGCGATTCCGATGTATCGTTCCCTGCGCATGGGCCTGCCGGTCACGCTTTCACTGCGGCGGCGCTGGCGAACCACGTTGCCGGACGTGGTGCACGTCGCGACGGAAGGTCCGCTCGGGCTCGCCGCGCTTTATTCGGCAAACCGCTTGGGTCTGCCGGTCACGTCCACTTTCCACACGAATTTCCACCAGTACGGAGGCCACTACGGATTGCAGGCCGGCCAACACGTGGCGCTGCGCTATCTCCGCTGGTTCCACAACCGCACGCGCCGCACCATGGTGCCGACGCATCAGATGCTGCAGCGGCTCGAACAGGATGGGTTTCGCGAGCTTTCCGTTCTGGCTCGCGGGGTGGATGCGCGTTTGTTTTCGCCGGAAAAGCGCTCTGTCGAATTGCGGCGAACCTGGGGCGCGACGGATGCCGATCCGGTCGTCATCTACGTGGGTCGAATGGCCGCGGAGAAAAATCTCGGACTCGCCGTGCAAGCGTTTCTGAAAATCCAGGAATGCACCCCCAATGCCAAATTCGTGCTGGTGGGCGACGGGCCGGAGAAGGAGCCGCTGCGCGCCAAGTATCCGCATTTCCAATACGCCGGCAGCCGGCGCGACGAGGAACTGGCCGCGCATTATGCGTCGGCCGATCTTTTTATTTTTCCGAGCACGACGGAGACGTTTGGAAATGTCGTGACGGAGGCCATGGCCAGCGGCTTGGTCGTGCTCAGTTATGATTACGCGGCGGCGCGCCAATACATCCGGGATGAGGCGAATGGCTACGTCGCGCGCTTCAATGATTCCGAGGATCTGCTGCGGCGTGCGTTGGAGGTCATGAGCGAACGCCTCCGTTGGCCGGAAATCAGAGCGGCAGCGCGCGAGACCGCGCTGAGCATCACGTGGGATTCCATCATCGACACGTTCGAGTCAGCGCTGCTCGAAGCGCGCGGCGTGATCGAAGCCCCCGCGTCGGTGTAGATGAGGAAGTCCTCAGGGGGTAGGGCGAGACCTCAGGGCGAGCCGTTCACATGATCTAACCTCTGGGATGAGCCACGCCAAGCGCGGCTCGCCCTGAGGTCTCGCCCTACCCCCTGAAACTGGTCACGCGTACCCTTCTCAGTTCACGTTCGTCGAATTGATCGCAAACGGATTCCCCTGGAACGACAGCTCGCCGGCGAATTCGTATTTGTCCTTGCCCTCGGGTCCGCAGGGATAGACGCGGTCGTGCCGGTCTTTGATCGTGCCAACGCGGAAACTGAGAATCTTTTTTCCGGCGAAATCGGCGACGCTGATGATCGGGCCGCGCAGGGCAACGCTGACCGCCACCGGATCGCCCATGCGGCTGTCTTTGATGCGGCGGAAGACCTGGCCCTGACCGTCGGAGGTCACGACGCCGTCGAGTTCGCGATCGCCACGACAAGCGACATAGAACGCATTGTTCGTCGGATCGGGCCGCTGCGGTTTGCCGTCCGCGCCGTTCGGCAGCAGCGGAAGAGGATATTCGCTGAAACGATTGAAGGCCATGCCCACCGGATTGCGGCCGACTTTCACCGTGCCGATGATGTTGACCACACCCTTCTTTTCCCAGCTGAAGCGAGCCATGTAGCTCGATGTATCCAAAATGTGGATCGTGCCGTCTTCGCAGGCGATGTAGCCCTTGTAGCGATCGAGCGACCAGCGATCGACGCGTTGTCCGGCGAGCACTGCGGTCGGCGACGTGAGCGTGCGCTCCCAAACGACGCGCGGTGTGATCTCGGCTTTTTCCGCGAAGGTGAGCGGGAATTGATTCGGACCGTTGCCGCGCGCGGCGATGGTTGCCTGATACGAAGCGGCGGACGAAAGATAGCTTTCGCGAATGTAGGAGAAGAGGGGAGACAGGTCGACGAGCACGGCCTTGTTGTCGACGCGTGAAGTGACGATCGCGTAGCCCTTGTTCGCCACGACGCCCGTCCAGCCCGCTTCCGGTCCGTCATAGAGACCTTTGCGCGTGCCCTCGTCGTCGAGTTTCAACTGACTCAAGACCTTGTTCGCTGTTTGCGACGGTCCATTCCAGTAGCCGTTGCTCGCCGCCGCGACGGCGTCGGGCGCCGTCATCGGAAGATCGATGTAACCGAGCAATTTGAAATCGGACCAACTGCCTTGATTCGGCATGGCCATGTACGGCCAGGTGTGGAACGCGAGGAATTTTGCCTCGAGCGCGACGATCGCGAGCTGGCCCTTCTGCGTCTGCGTGTCCATCACGGTGATGAACGCGAATTCGTTGCCCGTCGAAATGGCGATCGCGGTCGGAACTTTGTTGGCGGGGAGCAAGAGGCCTGGATAAGGACGCTCATTGCCCGCACGGCTGGTCTGTGTGCCGGCGACGCCGAGCAGACCGTTACGATAAATGACCAGAGCTTCGTTCTGCAGCATGCCGTAGCTGCGAACCATTCCGACCGGCAAACTCGGGAGCGAGCCCGTCAATGTCTTGTAGTACGCTTCGCGCGTTTGCGGATCTGGATGCGGTTTGCCGCTGGCGTAATCGAGACGCGGGCTGATCGCGAAGACGTTGTTGTAGTACGCGAAAGTCTGAATGCGATCGAGACCTGGATCGTCCGCGGCGTCGGGAATGTATGCGACCTGTCCGCTGTCGCTCCAATAGTCGTCGTCCTTCACGCAACCGATGTCGCCGAGTTCGTACGGATTTGTACGGTTGGAAAATGAAAGTGAGCAGGATTTCGATTCGCGTTTGAACGTCGTCGGACGGTCATCGACCGCGGAGGGATTCAGCGCTTCGAAAGTCGGTCCCAGACGTTTGCCGATCGTCGCGCTGTCCCACGCCGTTGCATAGGCGAGATAGGCCGCCGCATCGATCGATCCGTCGCTCTTTTTGTAGGATACCGTTGGCGATGTCGTCGGCGTGGTCGGCGTCACAGGAGCCGTCGGCGTCTTGATCGGAACGGTGTTGTTTTGCGTGTCGCGCACGCGCACGGGTTTCCCTGTGATGAGAGAAACAGTTAACGGCATCGTGAGCAGCAAATATGTCTTTAGCATGAGGCGATGAACCCATGCTATCGGCACGCGAATGGACCGAATCGGCGGCGCGCCGCGAATTCGTTCTTAAACAAACGTAAATCCGGCGAGCGGCGGTTCACGGTGACGATCGGAATCTTCTTCGTCGCTCGACTTGCAATTCGCGTTTGCGAGGAAAGAAATTCTCGCATGACCGTGGAAGAACGACTCGCGCTTCACCTCCAGAAAACGCCCGACGTCAGCCGCGCGATCTGGGTCGCGAAGAACGCCACGATTGTCGGCGACGTCACGCTCGCGGCGCAGACCAGCGTGTTCTACGGCGCGGTGCTGCGCGGCGACATCGCGCAAATTTCAGTGGGAGAGGGCACGAACATTCAGGACAACGTCATCGTGCATCTCGCCGACGATCTAGATGCGCGCATCGGCGCCTGGTGCACCGTCGGCCACGGCGCGATCGTTCACGCCTGCACCGTCGAGGACGAATGCCTCATTGGCATGGGCGCGATTGTCCTCGATGGCGCGGTCGTCGGCGCGCGCAGCATCGTCGGCGCCGGCGCTCTGGTCACACCCGGCACGGTCATTCCTCCTGGTTCGATGGTCTTGGGAAAACCGGCGCAAGTGCGGCGCGCGCTGACCACGCACGAGCAGCAAGGCATTCGAAAATGGGCGGAGAAATACGTGAGCGTTTCCAGCGCCCACGCCGCGCGCGAACGCGCGATCGTATCCGATTAACAACTACGTGATCACGCTGCCAAACCGGCAGCGAGAGCGACGGCGGACTTGGCGCGATTCAGAATGTAGAGGTGATATCCCGGCGCGCCTTTCGCGAGGAGATCGCGAATTTGCGTGAGCGCCCAATCGATGCCGACTGCTTCGACGGCTTCTGGAAAGTCGCCTGCCGCTTCGAGACGTTTGACCAGACGATCGGGTAGCGAGGCGCCGCAAAGCTGCGTGAAGCGTTGAATTTGTTTCAGCGACAAGACCGGCATGATGCCGGGCACGATGGGAACGATGATGCCCGACTTTCGGCAGCGGTCGACGAAGCGGTAATAGTGATCGTTGTCGAAGAAGAGCTGGGTCGTGACAAACGCGCCGCCTGCTTCGACCTTGCGCTTCAGATTATCGAGGTCGCTTTGAGCGCTGGCGGCTTCGGGATGTTTTTCCGGATAGCCGGCGACCCCGAGGCAGAAATCGGAATGACGTCCTTTTAATAGTGCGACGAGATCCGCGGCATAGCGCAGTCCATCCCTGTAAGGCTCGAAGGTGGTCTGCCCCTTCGGCGGATCGCCGCGGAGCGTCATGATGTTTCGGAAGCCGCTCTCGTAGATCGTATCGGCGTGCGCCGCGATCTCGTCCCTCGTCGAGCCGACACAGGTCAAATGCGGCATGACCGTGAACCCGAAATCGTTCTTCAGGAAGTCGCAGATCTGAGCCGTGCGTTCACGCGTGCTGCCGCCGGCGCCGTAGGTCACGGACACGAAGTCGGGCTGGATCCGTTGCAGGACGGACGCTGTGGTTTTCAGATTCGTCACTCCCTCATCATCCTTTGGTGGAAAGAATTCCAAAGAACGCAGCGGGCGATTTTGAACGAAAAGTTGAGCGATTGTCCGATCTGGAGTCATTACATATCAACGCATGCGGATTTGTTGATATGTTGTAAAGCCAAAGCAATTTCATCCACGAATCACACACGAAGGACACGAAAACGATCCGCCATCTAGTTTCCCACGGAAACCATCGAAGCCACGGACTCGTTCCAACCAGAATGGAATGGTTTTATTCTGTGTTTCCGTGTGTTCCGTGGGAAGAGCCTAAGGTTTCGGAACTTCCTTGGCCGGAGCGGCTGGTGAGGCGGGCGTGGCTTCCGCAGGTTTGGCCGTCGGCGAGGCCTGCGGAGTTGGCGTGGGTGCGGGCTCGAAAAGCTCGTCGCGTTTTTCCGGCAGTGAGGTGAACGCGTACTCGTAGACCTGAAACGCGCGTTTGGCGGCCATCGCGTTCACGGGCGATTTGGCATCCGAACTCTTCACAAATGCATACACCGGGCCGGCGGGAATCGTGTCTGTTTCCGGTTGAGCGATCTTGGTGGCGTCTTTTTTCGCATCCGTAGCGCTGCTCTTCTCCGCTTCCTTGGAAGCCTCGGCACTGGCTGCGGGAGTCGCCGGCTTTGCAAGGTCCGCGACTTTTCCGAGCGAGGCCGGGCCTGATTGACCATCGGGTTTCGGAGCCGGTGGCTTGATGATCTTCTGCTCCGGCTTGCGGCCGAGCGCCACGGTGTAGGTCTTCCCGTCGAATGTAGTGATTTTGGCACTACGGTGATGTTCTTTCGCCGCAGTGACCGCCGCGTCGGTCAGATCGGACGTGTCGCTGAAGCGCAGATTGGCGATCGAAGAAATGATCGAAGCGACTTTGTCGCCTTTGAGCTTTTGACCAGCCGGCGCGTCGCTCGTCGTGAAGCTGTCTTCTTTCTTGGCCCGGGAAACGGTCACAGGCGCTCCGTCCGCGAAATCGATTTCCAGCTTCGCGATGTCGTCGCTCTTGATCGAAAGGAGTGTGCTGTCCGCCCAGGACTTGGGTTCGACATCGAGATACGGATTGAAGCCGCTGCGGTAGGCGCGCGGCTCGTCGCCGAAGCGCACGAAGCGTCCGCCGGCATCGGCGACTTTGCCGAGGTTGAGCTGCACGAGAGATTTTTCCGCAGCATCGAGCAACTCGACTTTCGTTCCTTTGAAATCGAGACGCGCGAGCCGCTCGGGATTCGACGTCACGAACTGCTCAATCTTCGCGCCGCTCAGTTCGTTCACGAGGTTCGACAACTTCGAAAAGTCCGCCGGAAAATCGTAGTAGCTCGGCACATGCCACGCGCCGTCGGCGCTTTTCACGACTTCCACGCTCTTCCCTTGATCGGCGAATTTGAAACGCGCGGCTTTCTCGATCGTGTCCGCGGAGACCAAGGGCTGGCCGACTCGCGGATCCGCGGTGCGTGGCGCAGACGGTCGCGTGGTGTACTCGACCACGGCGGCGGCGGCGCCCAGGATAACGACGGTGATAATGAGGGTCTTGAGCTTCATTCCGCGAAACGTATTCGAAATTTCCCTACGTTAGATTTTCGCCGTGCGGCGATGACGGTAGAACCACAGCGCAAACACGCCGAGGAGGAGCGGGCTGAGCACCAGGTTCATCACGAGCAGCCGATTGCCCAAGCCCTCGATCTCCTCGCGCAGCGCCTTGCGGATGGCCCGACGCTCGGCGCGCATGTTGGCCTGTTGCCTGCGAAAATCTTCAATCGATTTCGTGACTTCAGGCGAGGCGACGAGCCGGTTGGTATCCGTCTTGTTGTTTTGCAGCTTGTTCAACTGCTCCTGCACGCGGCTGAGTTGAGCATCCAGATCGGTGAGCTTTTGCTGATACTTCTTGTTCGCTTCCGCCTCCATCGCTCGAACCACAGTGAAGGGGCGAACCGAACTGCCCTTGCCGCGAATGGAAACCAGATCCTGCGAACCGGAGAGGAATTCGAGCGAATTGCTGCCGAAGGCGAGGTTGTCGTTTAACGGCTCTGCTACGCCACCGAGGAAATTGAGGCGGCGGACGCTATAGTCGTCGAGCAGCCAGTCCGTGTCGGCCACGACAATGATTGTCGAAGTGCCTTTTGATTCAGTGAGGTGCTCGGGATTGGCCGGCGTCGTCGCGGCCGTCGAAGCGGGAGCTGCTGCGCTGGATGATTTTTTCGCCGCGTCAGTCGATTTGTCAGACGCGGGTTTTTCCGCCGACTTTGCGTCTTCCGGCGCGCCATTCGGAAATGCGGATTTCAACTTGCCTTGAATCAGCGCGGCCAGGGTCTTCTTGCCCGTCGGTTTGATCTGGCCGGCGACATTTTCCGGCGCGGCCATGCTGATTGACATGCTTTGGACTTCACCGGCTTGCGGCGACGATTCGATCAACGGCGTGACGTTCACACCGGCCTCCGACTTCACGTTCAGAAAACCGGATTCCACGAACAGGATCGAATTGAGCTGGGCCGTCGGGAGAGACTTGGCGTTGAACTCCTGTTTCGTCAGCGCGAGCCAAATGGGATACCGCACGACCTGGCCTTGCCCGGTCGAGACTTCAGCGGCGGCTTCGAGATCGCCGACGAGTTTCTGCGGATCGTAACCGATGCCGTAGGCCTTGAAGAGCTCGGGCAAATCGCTCGACACGTTTGGCTGAGGGCCGCCGTACATCGCCATCTGGCCGCCTTGTCGTTTGAAATATTGCGACGCCGGATCGACCGCGATGAAGACGGGCTTGCCGGAGAGGATGAATTGGTCGATGGCGAACTGAAGTTTCTGCGAGAGGTTTTCCGGATGAATGATCGCCAGGGCGTCGAGGTTGGCCGGGAGTTCCGTGGCCGTGGCTTCGATCGATTGGATATCGAACGTGCGTTCCCATTCGCTGAGAACGAACTGACTTTCGCGCGGTTGCTGACGCATCATCATCGGCGGCATGCCGGCCGGCGAACCTTGCAGCGGCAGACTCGTGATCAGGCCGAGCTTCTTTTTGTCCACCTCCTGAACAGTATAAATGAGCTGGGAGAGATCGTACTCGAGAAACTGCTCACGCTGCGGCGCGAAGGCGGTGATGGTTTTCTGTTGATCGGCCTGCGTCGCGACCAAGCCGAAATAAACTTTTTCTCCCGAAGGCAGAAGCTGCGGGCTCAATCCCGCGGCGCCGGCCTTTTCCTCCTCTGGCGTGTCGGGCCGAGGATCGATGACATTGAGCTGAAGTTTGCCTTTCGAAGCGCGGACGTATTGCCGCAGCGTTTCTTCGACGCGCGTGGCGAAATTTTTGTAGCGAATCGGCAGCGCCTCGACGCTCTTCGAAAAGTATAAATCGAGCTGAATCGGTTCATCGATTTTCTTCAGGATCGATTTCGTGCCCGCTGAAAGCGTGTAGATGTCGTCCGCCGTGGCATCGAGTCGCACCGGCAGAGACGAAGCCAGGTAGTTGACCAAAATGAGCGCCACAAGCAGCAGGGCCGCGGCGGCGAACTTGTTTCCGAGTTTCATCGTGAGTTCGGGAAAAGGTTAACGCTCGAGGACGACGACGTTGAGGAAGAGCATGAAGCCCATCAGCGAGAGGAAGAACACGACGTCCTTCGGATCCACAATGCCGCGGGTGAACGCGTCGAAATGCGTGACGAAACTGAAATTCGAAATCGCATCCGTGACCGACACGGGAAATACCGCCGAGAGCGAGTTGGTGAAGCTGCTCAAACCGAGAAAGATCAGGACGGCGCAAATCAGAAGGCTGAGCACGAAGCTGATCACTTGATTCTTCGTCAGCGCAGAGGTGAAGGAGCACACGCTGAGAAAACCTCCGGCGAGCAGGATCGCGCCGAAATAGGTCGTGAAAGTAATGCCCCAGTCAGGATCGCCCAGATACGCGACCGTGATCACCATCGGGAAACTCAGAATCACGCCGAGGCCCAGAAAAGCCCAACCTGCCAGGAATTTTCCGAGGACGGCTTCGAGCGTGGTGATCGGAAGCGTAAAGAGCAGCTCGATCGTCCCTGAGCGTTTTTCTTCGGCCCAGAGCCGCATGCCGACGGCGGGCACGAGAAACAAAAATAGCCAGGGATAGAATTCGAAGTAGATGTCGAGGCTCGCTGAATTCGAGTGATAGAAATTTCCGTAGCGCGAGAACGCGAGCGCCACGGAGACGACGAGGAAGGCGATGAGGATGACGTACGCGAGAGGCGACCGAAAGTAGCCGAGAAACTCGCGTTTGAAGACAGATTTGATCTGGGACATGGCGGATCAGATGTCGCTGGTCGTAAGCTGGCGGAAAATTTCGTCGAGACGCGCACCGGGTTGGCGGGCGCGCATCTGCTCCGGGGTTTCGTCGGCGACGATGCGGCCTTGCGAGATGATGATCACGCGCGTGCAGATCGCTTCGACTTCCTCGAGAATGTGCGTCGAGAGAATGACGGCTTTTTCGACCGCCATATTTTTGATCAGCGCGCGCACTTCGCCTTTTTGATTTGGATCCAAGCCATCCGTCGGCTCGTCGAGCACGAGCACCGGAGGATCGTGCAACAACGCTTGGGCGAAACCGACGCGCTGCTTGTAGCCCTTCGAAAGTGTCTCGATGGTTTGGCGCCGCACAGACGTTAAGTGGGTCAACTGAACCGCGCGATCGACGTAGGAGCGGCGCGCCGCCAGGGTTCGAAAACCGCGGCAGTCCGCGATGAATTCCAGAAACTCCTGCACGGTCATCTCGCCGTAGGCCGGCGCGCTTTCCGGCAAGTAACCGATCTTGCGTTTGACCTCGACGGGCTGGGTGGTCACGTCGTGCCCCTCGACCAAAGCAGTGCCGGCGTCGGGGCGCAGAAAGCCCGTGATCATCTTCATCGTCGTCGATTTGCCGGCGCCGTTCGGCCCGAGAAATCCGAGAATTTCGCCGCGGCGAACGGAGAACGTTACGCCGTCGACAGCGCGTTTCGCGCCGTACGTTTTCACCAAACCTTTGACTTCAATCATCGAGACAAAGCAGGGCAGTTGTGGAGTCGCCCGGCACTGCGTCGCGCATCGTCGCGGTCGCTTGCCGAGGAATTATTGGTGAAAAACTCCGTGCCTTGCCCCGCAAGAAGAAAAGCGCCGCGGAGGATTACAGTTTAGTAATGTTGGTCCGCGATTGAGCGCGCCCAGCGTATCCGGATTCCAACTACGGCGCGGCTTTTTCCGCGACGCTCAAGAAAGCCGCGAGCGCGGCGTCGGGCGGACTGCCCGCGCGCCACCCGAGCACCAGTCGGCTCTCCGGCGCATGACCGACGAGAGGGCGAAAGACTGCGTCGTCAGCGACATTTTTTGCCTCGGAGGGCGTGATGAATGTCGCTCCGATGCCGGCGCGCACGAGACCAATGCCATTCGTGCGCGGCCAGACTTCCTCCGCGATGCGCGGCGACATTCCCGCCTGAGCGCATGCTGCGATGATGCGGTCGTAGAAGCCGGGATTGTGCGAGCGTGGGAAAAGCACGAATGGCGTGCTCGCGAGGTCCTTTAGTTTCAGCGCCTTTTCCTTCGCCAGCGGATGACCGATGGGAAGCAGCACGCCATTTCGTTCGCGCAACAGGAGCTTGGTTTTCAGTCCGGGCGTGGGCGCGTCCGGATGAAAAAATCCGCAGCCGAGCTCGCCGGCCTGCAACGCTAATCGCTGTGCGGAAGTCGGCGACTCGTTCAACTCGAGCCGAATCCCCGGAAAGCGCTGATTGAATTCGCGCAAGATTCCCGGGAGCACCGTCGCCATGGCCAGTCCGGTGAACGCGACGCGCACGTGTCCGCTCTCGCCTTCGGTGAGTTCGCGAAGCTCTCGCCGCGCCGCGGAAAGGGATTTCAAAATCGGCTCGATCCGTTCGGCAAATGCGCGCCCCGCCGGGGTCAATTCCACCCGTCGACGCGAGCGAACGAACAGTTGTGCGCCGAGGGATTTTTCCAGTTGAGCAATCTGGCGGCTCAGCGCGGGTTGGGCGACCGCAAGGGACTCCGCCGCCCGCCGAAAATGCAGCTGGCGGCAGACCTCCAGGAAGTAAACGAGGTGCCGTAATTCAAAAGGGAATTGATACTCGCGAGGCATCACCGCGAGCGAAACAAGTATTTTTCGGCAACGCAAGAAACTGCTAGTATCCTGCGATTGACGCTGACCCCAGCGTTGTCGAAAACTCTCCCTTTATCATGGCAAAATCACTCTTCCAAAAAGTGTGGGACGCTCACGCGGTCCGCAATCTGGCCAATGGTCAGACGCAGCTCTTGATCGGCACGCATCTGATTCACGAGGTCACGAGTCCGCAAGCCTTCGGCATGCTGCGCGATCTCGGTTTGAAGGTGCTGATGCCGCATCGCACGTTCGCGACGGTCGATCACATCGTGCCGACAGACCGTTTCGATGAGCCATATTCCGATCCGCTGGCGCAGGCGATGATCCAGGAGCTCCGCAAGAATTGCGATGAGTTCGGCATCACATTTTTCGACCGCCACTCCGGCAAACAAGGCATCGTGCACATCGTCGGTCCTGAGCAGGGCATCACGCAGCCGGGCACCACGATCGCTTGCGGTGACTCGCATACCTCGACCCACGGCGCGTTCGGCGCGATCGCGTTTGGCATCGGCACAACCCAGATCCGCGATGTGCTGGCCACGCAGACGATGGCCCTGGGCCGCCTGAAGGTCCGGCGCATCAACGTCGACGGAAAACTCCGTCCTGGTGTCTACGCGAAGGACGTCATTCTCCACATCATCCGCACGCTCGGCGTGAACGGCGGCACCGGTTACGCCTACGAATACGCCGGCAGCACGTTTGACGCCTTCACCATGGAAGAGCGCATGACGGTCTGTAACATGTCGATCGAAGGCGGAGCGCGCGTCGGCTACGTCAATCCCGACGAGACAACCTTCGCATATCTGAAGGGCCGCCCCTATTCGCCGAAAGGCAAGGCGTGGGACGAGGCCGTTGAACGCTGGCGGAGTTTCGCGTCCGACGAGGGCTGCGCGTACGACGACGTCGTGAACATCCGCGCCGAAGACATCGCGCCGACCGTCACGTGGGGCATCAATCCCGGCCAAGGTATCAGCATTTTGGAGACGATACCGGATCCCGCTTCGGCCAAGGCGCCGGACGAGAAATCCTCGATCGAGGAAGCGCTGGCCTACATGAAATTGAAACCAGGCGCGCCGATCAAAGGGACGAAGATCGATGTTGCGTTCATGGGCTCGTGCACGAACGGCCGTCTGAGCGATTTCCAGGAAGTCGCGAAGTATCTCAAAGGCCGCCGCGTCGCTCCGGGCGTGAAGGCAATCGCTGTTCCCGGCTCGCAAGGCGTGGGCGCGCTCTGCGCCTCGCTCGGCATCGATCAGGTTTTCCGCGACGCAGGTTTCGAGTGGCGTGAAGCCGGTTGCTCGATGTGTCTGGCGATGAATCCCGACAAACTCATCGGCGATCAGCTCTGCGCCAGTTCGTCGAATCGCAATTTCAAAGGCCGCCAAGGCAGCCCGACGGGACGCACGATTTTGATGAGCCCGCTGATGGTCGCCGCCGCGGCGGTCACGGGGCAGGTGAGCGATGCCCGCGAAGTCTTCGAAGTCGAAGAGCTGGTCGAAGTGTAATGGAAATAGCACTACAAACCTAAACCGTTTCAAAAATGTCTCTCGAAAAGATCACTCAAGTCGCCGGCCGTGCAGTCTACGTCCCGGGCAACGACATCGACACCGATCGCATCATTCCCGCGCGCTTCATGAAGTGCGTGACGTTCGATGGCCTCGGCGAATTCCTCTTCTACGATGTTCGCAAGAACGCCGACGGCACCGACAAGCCGCATCCGCTGAACGAGCCGCGTTTCAAAGGCGCGACGATTCTTTTGTCTGGCGCGAATTTTGGCTGCGGCTCCTCGCGTGAGCACGCGCCGCAGGCCATTCAGAAATATGGTTTCCGCGCGATGGTCGCGGAAAACTTCGCCGAAATCTTTTTTGGCAATTGCACCACGCTCGGGATTCCCTGCGCGACCGCCTCACGCGAGGACATCGCCAAGATCGCGGCTGCGATCGAAGCGAATCCGCAGACCGAAGTGGTCGTGGATGTCGCGAAGCAGGAGATCCGTTTCGGCGGACAATCCGTGAAAGCGACCGTGCGCGATGCCGCGCGCGATGCGCTGGTGAACGGCCGTTGGGACGCGATCGGCGAATTGCTCGAAGGCAAGGACGCGGTTCTGCGCACCGCCGGCAAGCTGCCTTATCTCGCGGCGTAAGCTGCAGGAGTTTCTCGCGGACGTCGGCCGGGCGAACCCGGCGGGCGTCCGCTTTTTTTTGCGCATTTGTCCGAGCGGATGATTGCCCCAAGGGCTGGCGTCTGTTTGCTCGGGAGCTCCGTTGCAAATTTTCTGAACCTTTTGCCGCCGCTCAGCGTCAGATCAGGTCAATTCACCCTATGCTGCTTTTTTCGCTCATCGATGGGATGCGCATCATCAAGGAGGCCGGCCTCTTGGCTTGGCCTCTTGGTTTTTGCTCCGTGCTGGCGGTCTATATTATATGCGAACGCAGCTTCGCTCTTCGCAACGCCGCGATTATTCCGGCAGATTTGGCGGATTCGGTTTTGCAGGGCCGCACCGTATCGGGGGGAAGTCACTCGGCGCTTGGTCGCGTGATCACGTTTGTCGAGCGCCACCCGGGCGACGATGACGGCGCAAAAGCGTATGCACGCCTCGAGATCATGAAGATGGAACGCGGCGTGAGTTATCTGGACACGATTTATACCGGCGCACCTTTGCTCGGACTGATCGGAACGGTGTCCGGCCTGCTCGCAGCCTTTTCCGTAATTGATCCGAACACGCGCATGCCCGACCCGGTGAAGTTTACCGAGAGCATTGGTTATGCGCTGTCGGCGACGTTGATTGGTCTCTTGATCGCGGTGTTCGCGCTGGTCGGTAACGGTTATCTCCAGCGCAGAATCGATCACCACGCGGCGCGGCTCGACGTGTTGCTCGAGCGCTTGCTGGCGCATCGCGCTGGTCGCAGTCCGGAAGAGAAGGTCGTCGCGTCGAGCCGTTCTCTGCTTTCATGAGCGGCCTTCGCGGAAAACGCAGAGTTCGTCCCGAGCTTCCGCTCGTGCCGCTGATCGACGTGCTCGTGATGCTCGTGCTGTTTTCGTTCGTCACGATGCGCTTCGCGTCGACTCAGACGCTGAACATCACGCTGCCGAAAGTGGATACCGCGGGAAAAAACGTTTTCCAGGGCACGGTCACCATCGGCATCGACAAGGCCGGTGCGTTTACCTTCAACGGCAAGACCGCGACGCGTGAGCAGTTGGAAGCTTTGCTGCAACGCGTGAAGAACATCGATCGCGACATGCCGGTTCTGATCAGCGCCGATGAAAAGACGCCGCTCGAGCACGTCACCTTCGTGATGGATACCTGCCGCAAGACCGGCCTGAACAAGTTCAGCTTGCAGAGCCGCTAAAGTTTCTTGGGCCACAGCCAAGACCTTTTTCCCACGAATCACACGAACCTAGAAAATTATTTCCCACGGAAAAACACGGAAATCACCGAAGGAATTTTTGTTTCCGTGTCTTCCGTGAATTCCGTGGGAAATTTGTATTTCGATTCGTGTGATTCGTGTGATTCGTGGGCAAAAAAAATTCCGCTGTTGAAAGCTGGAGAAATCGCGGCGGTTCGGTAACGAGAGTCTGATGAAGATCGTTATTACCGGCGTCACACGTGGTCTGGGGCGGGCTTTGGCGGAGTATTATATAAAAGAAGGCCATGTCGTGATCGGCTGCGGCCGCAGTGCCGACGGCATTCTCGACCTTCGCTTTTCATATCCTGCACCGCAGGATTTTTCCGTGGTGGACGTGGCCGAAGCCTCGAAAGTCGAACTCTGGGCGGAACGTGTTCTCGCGACGCATGGTGTCCCGGATTTCTTGATCAACAATGCCGCGCTGATGAATACGCCGGCGCCGCTCTGGAAAGTGCCGGCTGACGAATTTTCGCGATTGATCGACGCGAATGTGAAAGGCGTCGCGAACGTGATCCGCGCTTTTGTTCCATCGATGGTCGACGCGAAAAAAGGAGTGATCGTCAATTTCAGCTCGGGCTGGGGTCGCAGCGTTTCTTCTGAAGTCGCTCCGTACTGCGCATCGAAATGGGCGATCGAGGGGCTGACGAAAGCGTTGGCGGAAGAATTGCCGAGCGGCATGGCGGCCGTGCCGTTGAACCCGGGAGTCATCGACACGGATATGTTGCGCAAATCGTGGTCGGACGGAGCCGGAGCGTATTCGAAGCCGGAAAAATGGGTGGAGAAAGCAGCTCCGTTTATCCTCAAAATTTCACCGAAGCAGAATGGGCAGTCGCTCAGCGTGAGCGGATTTGAAGATTGATCTGATCCCCTGGCCGCGGATGGCGCCGCGTGCGCGGGGATAGCCGCGCTCACATCTTGGCCTGGGAAAGCCCGCGCTCACGCCTCGGAAACGAACTGGCAGTAGAAGCGTTCCCAGGCAGAGTCATATCGATGGAACTCGCCGAAAATCTCGCCCGATTCGCCGCGGCAATTCCGCGGGAGCGGCTGCATCCCGAGGTCGTGGCGCTGCTCGATGCGTCGTGCTCGCGCGGTGAAACGTGGCTCGTCGCCTTTTCCGGCGGCGCCGATTCGCTGGCGCTTCTGCTCGCGGTCTGCGCGCATTGGCCCGAGCAGCAATCGCGAGTGATCGCCGCGCATTTCAATCATGCTCTGCGCGGGGAAGAAAGTGAGGGCGACGAAGCGTTTTGTCGGCGGGTGTGCGGTGAATTGCGGGTGGAGTTTCGTGGGGGGCGTTGGAGCGATGCCCCGGCTCACGCCTCGGAAGATCAAGCCCGGCGCACGCGATTCGCGTTTTTCGAAAAGCTCGCGCTGGAGGAAAACGCATCGTTGCTCCTGACGGGCCATCACGCGAACGACGTTTTCGAAACGCAATTGATGCGGCTTGCGCGGGGAAGCGGCAGCGCCGGCCTGGCCGCGCCACGACCTTCGCGACCGTGGCTCAACACGCAGGTTATTTTGAGACCCTTGCTGGCTCTGAGCTCCGCGGAAATTCGCGCCGCGCTGCGAAGCTCGAACTTTGTCTGGCGGGAAGACAGCTCCAATGCCACGGATGTGTTTTCCAGAAACCGGCTTCGCCGCGATGTCGTGCTTCCGTGGATACAGCGCGAAGGCGACGCGGTTTTGCGGGGCGCCGGGCTGACCCGTGCCTTGCTGGAGGAAGATGATGCTGCGCTGCATCAGTGGCTCGAAAGCTTCCGCCTTGATTTTGACGCCGACAAACTCGACCTCAGCTCGCTTCGCGGAAAGCCGCGAGCCCTTCTCCGTCGCGCGCTGCGAAGCTGGAAGGTTGTCGGCGACATCGATCGTCGCGCGTTCGACGAACTCCTCGCGATCGCAGAAAGAGGCGAGGGGCAGATGAGTCTCGGCGAGGGGACGGCGCGAATGGCGTCCGGCAAACTTTGTTTTGTCGAAGCGAAGACGGCGCCGATGGATTGGGCCCCGGGCCGGCTCGAACTCGGCGGAGAACTTTTTCTTCCACAGGGCGGCGTGCTTTCCGCGAAGCTCGTTGCTGCGAGCGAGGCGATTGAAGGGGCGCGTCGCGTTGGTCTCGGCTCGAAAAATTACTCGGTGCTGGTTTGCGAATCGCTGCCGATGGATGTTCGTTGTTGGCGGCCCGGAGATCGGTATCAGCCGCTTGGCAGCAAAGGCACGACGAAGCTGCAGGACTTGTTTGTGAATCGTAAAATTGCAGCGCCGCTGCGCCGGCAGTTGCCGATCATCGTACGAGCTGACGGTCGTATCGTTTGGGTTCCCGGTTTGCCGCCGGCCGAACAATCGAAAGTCACGGGCGACAGTGTAACGGTGGTTCAATTGACTTATACCTCTGGAACCTCCACGGTTCGCAACCAGTCTTAATTCCCAAATAATGTCCGAAAACCGAAACGATAAAAAGCGGCGTCCACTGAAGAATTTACCACCTGAGCGGTTTCAACCGAAGGTTCTTCTCATCTGGTTGTCCATCGTCGCCGTCGTCCTGGCGCTGTTCTATCTGCCGAGCGGAAAGATGCAGCCCGTCGCGCAGCTGAAAATTCAGGAAGTGGTTGAGCGCGCCGAACGAGCTGAAGTGCAAGAAGGCGTCATTCGCACCGACCAATCCGGCGGTCGCGATTGGGCCGTTATTTCCGGAAGCCTCAAGCAGCCCACGCTCCAGATCGACGGAGTGAACACGCGCCTTTTCAAGGCGGCTGGCCGCCTGACGGACGCCAATATGGAGCGCCTTCAAAAAGCGTCCGTGTTCACTGAACAGCCCGCGACCACGCTCGCGTCTCAAATCATCCAGCAGGTCGTTCCGTTTATCCTGATCATCGGCCTTCTTTATTTCCTCTTTGTGCGCCAGCTGCGCAACGCCGGCCGCGGCGCGCTGAATTTCGGCAAGAGCCGGGCCAAACTCCTCACACGCGATCGCGACAAGCTCACGTTTTCCGACGTCGCTGGTTGCGATGAAGCGAAGGAAGAAGTGGCCGAGGTCGTCGAATTTTTGAAAGACCCGAAGAAATTCACCAAGATGGGTGGCAAGATTCCAAAGGGCATCTTGATGGTTGGTCCTCCGGGTACGGGTAAGACGCTTCTCGCCAAAGCCGTCGCAGGCGAAGCCGACGTTCCGTTCTTCTCCATCAGCGGTTCCGATTTCGTGGAAATGTTCGTCGGCGTCGGCGCGAGCCGCGTGCGCGACATGTTCGAGCAGGGCCGCAAGAATGCGCCTTGCATCATCTTCATCGATGAAATCGACGCGGTGGGTCGCCAGCGCGGCGCCGGTCTCGGCGGCGGAAATGACGAGCGCGAACAAACGCTGAATTCCTTGCTCGTCGAAATGGACGGCTTCGACACTACCGAAGGCGTCATCATCATCGCCGCGACGAATCGCCCCGACGTGCTCGACCAGGCGCTTTTGCGCCCAGGTCGTTTCGATCGCCAGATTTACGTCGATCTGCCAGACCTCGTCGGTCGCGAACAGATTCTCCGCGTGCACGCTCGCAAGATCGCGCTCGCTGAAGATGTCGATCTCAGTGTGATCGCTCGTGGCACGCCAGGTCTCTCCGGCGCTGAATTGGCCAATTTGCTCAACGAATCCGCTCTTCTCGCGGCGCGCCGCAACAAGAAGAAGGTCGAGATGGATGACGTCGACGAGGCCCGCGAAAAAGTTCAATTCGGCCGCGAACGCCGCCGCATCATGGACGACGAAGACAAGAAGATCGTCGCTTTCCACGAGGCCGGCCACGCCCTTGTCCAAGCCGTGATCGATGACGGCCACCTGCCGGTTCACAAAGTCACCATCATTCCGCGCGGACGGAGCCTCGGCAGCACGATGTTCATCCCGAAGAAAGACACCTACAATTACGCCAAGCGTCGCATGCTGAATCAGCTCGCGAGCTTGATGGGTGGTCGCATCGCGGAGGAAGTCGTCCTCGGCGACATCACCAGCGGGGCCTCGGGTGATATTAAACAAGCCACCAAGCTTGCCCGCCACATGGTTTGTGACTGGGGCATGAGTCCGCTCGGTCCGGTCGCATATGGCGAAAATCAAGACACGGTGTTTCTCGGCCGCGAAATCACGCGGAACGAAAATTACAGCGAGGAAACCGCTCGTCAGATCGACCAGCAGGTTCACCAGGTCATCGAAGAGCAGTACACCCGCGCGAAAAACATCATTCTCGAGCGCCGCACCGCGCTGGATAAAATCGCCGAAGCACTCCTCGAATTCGAGACGATCGATGGCAAACACGTGAACGAAATTCTCGCGTACGGCGAAATTCGTTCTCCAGTCGTCAGCAGCAGCTTCGTTCAACATCCGAAGCCTGACGACAAGAACCCGCCGAAGAAAACGTCCGAGAAGCCCGCGACCGATCCGCTCGGCGGCGCTTCGCCGGCGCCAAGTCCGGCTTAAGAGCTGGCCTGATGTTCTCCTTCGAGGCGCGGTTAATTCCGCGCCTTTTTTATTTCTGTCGTCGAGGATGGAATGCTGCAGAATGACCGTTCCATGCACGCATCGTCGTCTTCTCACGTTTCCTTTTCCGCCCTCGGTCGACGAGCACATCCGCCGACGATCGCACGGCTGATGACGATGGCGTTGGAGACGCCAGGTCTGCTCTCGCTCGCGGCCGGTTTCACGGATAATCAGACGCTGCCGACCTCGTTCGTCCGTGACATCGTCGAACGTCTCACCAGCGCAGCCGACAAGGAGTATCTGCAGTACGGCACGAACCAGGGGCGGATTGGCCTGCGCCGCGTATTGGCAGAGCGAATACAGCGGATGGAATTGGAGTTGGACCCGGGGCAGCTCGCAGAATCGACCTTGATCACGAATGGGTCGCAACAGGCGCTCTACCTCGCGATCCAGGTGCTGTGCGATCCGGGCGATATCGTGCTCGTCGATCGCCCGAGCTATTTTGTTTTTCTGGAAATGCTGACCGGGCTCGGCGTATCCGCTCGATCAATACCAGTCGATTCGGCCGGGAAGGTCGATCGCGCGGTTTTCGGCCATTTGCTCGATGGCATGAAAGCGTCGGGTGACGCAGACCGGCTGCGCGCTGTGTATTTTGTCAGCCATTTCTCGAATCCTTCCGGTCGCAGCTTGAGCGACTCGGAGAAGACGGACATCGCCGAAGCTCTGCGCGATCGAGACATGACGGTGCCGGTGATCGAAGATGCCGCGTATCGTGAGTTGTATTTTACCGCGCCCTTTGAATCTCAGTCGATATTGTCGGCGCCGGCCTGGCGGGATTTTCCGAAGTTCTACACGTCGACTCTGACAAAGCCTTTTGCCACCGGCCTCAAGGTCGGGTTCGGCGTCTGCAGTGACCGAGACTGGCTGAACAAAATGCTCTACGCAAAAGGGCATCACGATTTCGGAACGGCGAATTTCAACCAAGCTGTATTGGAACAGGCACTACAGACTGGCGCGTTCGACCAGGAGCTGAAGGTGGTGCGCGCGGCGTATCTGAAAAAGCGTGACGCCCTCCATCAGGCTCTTCTGGAGCAGAAGCTGGATCAGCGCGGCTGGTCCTGGGCTCTGCCGACAGGAGGACTCTATCTCTGGCTGCGAGCGCCGGAGGGCATCGATACCGGACTGGAAGGCGAATTCTGCCGGGCCTGCATCGCAAACGGGGTTGTCTACGTGCCGGGAGAACTTTGTTTCGGGGACGAACCGTCGCGAAATTTCGTGCGGTTGAGCTATGGCGTTTTGGGCGAAGCGGCGCTTCAGGAGGCTGGACGACGCTTCGGGCAGGTAGCTCAGCGTTTCACTCCTTGAATGCTAAGGTCTGCCCTGGGAGGCTTTTCGGGTAAAATCGTCCTTCCATTAGAACGATCGGGTGGGCACCGTATCCCCCTCTTACGCATATGAAAATCTGCTGCATTGGCGCTGGTTACGTGGGTGGACCGACGATGGCGATGATCGCCCTCAAGGCTCCGAATATTCAAGTGACGGTCGTGGACATGAACACGGCGCGCATTGCGGCGTGGAATTCAGACACGTTGCCGGTGTACGAGCCCGGCCTGGATGAGGTCGTGAAGCAACGCCGCGGAAAGAACCTCTTTTTCTCGACGGATGTCGCGGGCGGAATCAATGCCGCGGACATCATCTTCGTGGCGGTCAACACGCCGACGAAAACATACGGCGTGGGCGCCGGTCGTGCTGCGGACCTCCGCTACATCGAGTCGGTGGCGCGCACGATCGCCGAAGTCGCCACTGGTCCGAAAATCATTGTCGAAAAATCGACGATCCCGGTGAAGACGGCCGAGGCCATCAAAGAAATCCTCAGCGCGAATACCCGCGGCATTAAATTTTCCGTTCTTTCGAATCCGGAGTTCCTGGCCGAGGGCACAGCGATTCAGGATTTGATTTCACCGGATCGCGTTTTGATCGGCGGCGAGCGCACGGAAGAAGGACAGGCCGCGGTGCAGAAACTCGTCGAGGTCTACGCGCACTGGGTTCCGCGCGATCGTATCATCACGACGAATCTCTGGTCGTCGGAGCTTTCCAAGCTCGTAGCGAACGCGTTCCTGGCGCAGCGCATTTCGTCGATCAATTCCATCTCGGCGCTCTGTGAAGCGACAGGCGCCGATGTCGATGAAGTGGCGAACGCGATTGGGAAAGACAGTCGCATCGGACCGAAATTCTTGAAGGCGTCCGTCGGGTTCGGCGGATCCTGTTTCCAGAAAGACATTCTGAATCTCGTCTATCTTTGCCATCATTTCGGCCTGCCTGAAGTCGCTGCGTATTGGGAGCACGTCGTGCAGATGAACGACTACCAAAAGAAGCGTTTTAGCGCGCGCATCGTTCGCACGCTCTTCAACACGGTGGCCGATAAGAAAATCGCGCTCTTTGGCTTCGCGTTCAAAAAGGACACCAACGACACGCGCGAATCCGCCGCCATCAACATTTGCCGCGATCTCCTCGCGGAGCACGCGAACGTCGTGGTGTACGATCCCAAAGTTCCGGCCGATGAAATTCTTATCGATGTGCTGGGCAAGGGTTGCACCAATCCGCGTCTCTCGGTCGCGAAAACGCCGTTCGAGGCAGCCGCTGGCGCTCACGCGATCGCGGTCGTGACGGAGTGGGATGAGTTCAAGACGCTCGATTACCAAAAACTCTACGCGAGCATGCCGAAGCCAGCCTGCATCTTCGACGGTCGCAACATCCTCGATCTCGCGAAGCTCCGGGACATTGGTTTCCGCGCCTTCGGCATCGGAAAATAAATCGTCCTAGTCGCGCGGTTTTCCAGGCCGCGCCAAAATTTACGGAGACTCAGGCCTCGTTCGGCTCAGATGCCGAGCGAGGTTTTGTACAAACGGGGAACGCGCTTCGTCACGGAACAGAGCGTTTCCCACGGAATCGTGTCCGCCCAGCGGCTGAATTCGCCGATGGAAATTTCGCCCGAGCCCTGTCGGCCCACGAGAACGACTTCGTCGCCGCGCGTCACGTCGGGCACATCGGTCACGTCCACGATGGTTTGGTCCATCGTCACGCGACCGAGCACGGGGCAGCGTATCCCCCGAATCAATACAAAGGCGCGATTGCTCGCCGCGCGAGCGATGCCATCGCCGTAACCTGCGGTCAAAACCGCGATGCGCGTGTCGCGTTTGAGCGTGTAGGTGCGGCCGTAGCTGATGGTGGCGCCACGGGGCAGTTCTTTGACGATTCCGACGCGTGTCCGAAAACTGAATACAGGCTCGGTGCGGACTTCGGACAGCAGCGAGTTGGGGTGGGGCAGGATTCCGAACTGCAGGAGGCCGACGCGCACGGCGTTGAAGGGTCCGGCACTCTCGAGGGTTTCGAGCCCCGCGCTGTTGTCGGCGTGGACGAAAAGTTCGCCGAGCTTGATCCCTTCACAGCGTGAGAGAGCCGCAAGAAAACGCCGGCGTTGTTCTGCGGTGAAAGCCGGATCGTCGTCGGGGCTGGAGAAGTGAGTGAACACCCCCCCGAGCTCGATGTTTTTCGCGGCGGCGATTTCGGCGTACAATTTTTCCGCCTGTTCGTGCCAGACGCCGAGGCGGCCCATGCCCGTGTCGATCTTCAAGTGAACGACTACGCGGCGACCGACCTGGGCTCCCACGCGATTCAGCCGCTGGACTTCGTCACTCGTGGAAACCGTGGCGATCAATTCGTATTCCGCGACGTAGGCATCCTCTTCCGGCAGAAGCGGGCTGAGCAGGAGGATGGGCCAGCCGGGACCGATTTCACGCAGCGCCGTCGCCTCGCCAAGATTTGCGACAGCGAACAAATCGGCGCCCGCGTGCATCAACCGCGCCGCGGCTTGCTGCAATCCGTGACCATAGGCGTCGGCCTTCACCACCGCTACGTAGCGCATGTGCTTGGGTAGCGACGCTCGGATCAAGCGAAGATTTCGTTCGAGCGCGGCCAGATCGATCTCGGCCCAGCAACGTAGTGGGACTCTGGATACAGAGAGAGTGCTCATGAGGGCGCGCGGTGAATCTGCGGTGTCCAGGTCAGGTATATCGGTTCCTCGTGAAGAAACGCGTCGGGATCGGTGACTTCGTGGAAAAGCGGTTGATCCGCTGAGGCGGCGAGAAGCTTTTCCACGGTGTACGGAATTTTCAGCGTGTCGTTCGGCAACGGCGCCCAGTTGCGAAACTCCAGTGGCGTCACGGTTTGGCCGACGAATGTATCCGAATTTCCACGACGCAGCGGCCCCACCTCCCGCGTCGCATCAACGGTCAGGCAATGCCAGGTGTCCCGACGCGCGTCGGCAATCACGGAAAACGGCGTCGCGGCGCCAGTCTGTAGTTGAAAAGTGGCTACAAGCCGGAGGCTCGAGTACGCGAAAATCGGACGCTCTCGAATCGTGGACCAGACGCGGAGGGCGATCGCCGCCGTGCGAATACCGAGAACCGAGCCGGGGCCTTCGCAGAACAAAAATCCGTCGACGTCATTCAGCCGGATTCGCGCGTTTTCCTGGCCGAGGTTAAAGATTCCGGAAAAAACGCCGGTGCCCGCTTCGGTTGTTTGCGACTTCCAACAATCCGGCTGCTTCGAGGAGAGCAGGCCGACCTGAATCCGAGTCGAGGCTGCATCGATCAGCAGGATCGTCGGGAATTTTGCGCGAAGCTGGCTGAGCGACAGCATGTTTGAGCGGCTGGTTTTCAGCGCGTGCGCGACATTCCACAAGGTCAAACGTTGGCCGCGACGAGCCCTTGGAATCAGTCTTGAATCAACACGGGAAGTTCGCACGCCACACTCGTAGAATCCGGCATTGACCGGCGGCAGAGGCGTTACCTAAGTTGAAAGATTCCGTAACGAAAACTGCTCCTTTAAAAGTGAACATCGAAATCAAAGACGTCTCCGAAACCCGCAAGAACCTCGTCGTATCCTTCGACGCGAATGAAGTTGCCACCGAGCATCAAGCCACGGTCAACGAGGTTGCGAAGCAAGCGCGGCTTCCGGGGTTTCGTCCGGGCAAGGCTCCGGCGCAGTTGATCCAAAAGCATTACGGCAAGGAGATCGCGGAAGAATTCAAGCAGCGCGTCGTCAGCAAGGCCTACCGCAGCGGCTTGGAGCAGTCGAAGCTCGACGTCTTGACGGTGACGAATGTCGAACCCGGCACGATCGAGAAAGGTAAGGACGCCGCCATCAGTTTCGTGATCGATACGCGCCCGACGTTTGCCCTCCCGGATTATTCGGGGCTCACCACGGAAGTGCAGCCGACCGAGACGACTGATGCCGAAGTCGACGCCGTGATCGAACAGCTGCGCGCCGAGCGCGCCGACTTCAAGGTCGCCGACCGCCCTTCTCAGAAGGGTGATTATATCAAAATCGCGTACGAAGGCACGATCGATGGGAAATCGATTCTCGAACTCGCGCCTGAAAAACAAATTTACGGCAAAGTGCCGCAGACCTGGGAAGAAGTCGAAGGACAGCAGGAAGGTTTGATCCCTGGCCTCGGCGCTCAACTCGCGGGGCTCAAGGCGGGTGACAAGAAAGACGTGACCATCACGTTCCCCGCCGAATTCGCCGCGGTACCGGCGCTGGCGGGAAAAACCGCCACGTATGCGGTCGAAGTTCAGGAAGTGCGTGAGCGCGTTTTGCCTCCGATCGACGAGGAATTCTTCAAAGCGCAGCAAGTCGCGAATGCCGATGAACTGAAGTCGAAGATCACGAACAACCTCAAAGCCCGCAAAGAGTACGAAAATCGCCAAGCGCAGCGCCGGCAGATCACTGATGCTTTGCTCGCGAAGGTTGATTTCCCGATCCCGCAGAGCCTGGTCGACGAAGAGACGCAGAACGTCCTGCGCAATTTCATCGAGGAAAACATGCGCCGCGGCGTGCCGCAGGAGCAGTTCGAAAAGGACAAGAATGAGCTCATCGCCAGCGCCCAGAAAGCGGCGTCTGCACGGGTGAAGAGCCGTCTGTTGCTCGCGAAAATCGCCGAGCAGGAAAAGGTCAACGTCACCGAGCAAGACCTCGACAATTTCGTCTATCGCGAGTCCGTCATGAACAACGTCCGCCCGGACAAGATCGTGAAGGATCTGACCAAGGATCGTGAGCGCCTCCGCGCGATCCAGCAGTCCATCATTTTCGACAAGACCCTTGATTTACTTGTCTCCAAGGCTACCGTGAGCACGGCCCAAGCGAAGGCTTAAACGACCAAGTAAAACCAAGGCTATTCTGTGAGTTATTACGTTCCGATCGTCCTCGAAAATACCGGCCGCGGTGAGCGGTCGATGGATATCTATTCGCGGTTGCTGAAGGATCGTATCATTTTTATCGGCACGCCGATTGACGATGCCATCGCGAATCTCGTCATCGCGCAAATGCTCTTCCTCCAAATGGAAGAACCGAAGAAGGACATCCACCTCTACATCAATTCGCCGGGCGGCGTGGTGACGGGCGGGATGGCCATCTATGATACGATGAATTTCCTGCAGTGTGACATTAACACCTACTGCATCGGCATGGCGGCGAGCATGAGCACGGTGCTTCTCGCCGGCGGGACCAAAGGGAAACGCTATGCGCTCCCGAACAGCCGCGTGATGATTCATCAGCCTTCGGGCGGCGCAGGTGGCCAGACCGCCGACATCGCGATTGCCGCCAAGGAGATCCTGCGCTGGCGCCGGACACTCAACGATGTTCTTTCGAAGCACACCGGAAAAACGACCGAGCAAGTCGAGCGCGATTCCGATCGCGATTACTACATGAGCGCGACCGAGGCCAAGGATTATGGCATCGTCGACCATGTGGTGGACTCGGCGCGTGAGGTGAAATCCCTCGTCGCCAGCGCGGCCTGAGCGCCACGTTTGCTAAATTCTGGTAAGCTTTGCCGTAACAGCGGCTCCGGCTGCTCAGATATGTGGTACACTGAGCCCCGCGGTGCGCGCGGGCTCAAAGTGGCGTCCGACGTGTCGATAAAGCAGGGCGGGTTGTCGTAGTAGGCGGTTCGCCCCGATAGCCCAGTCGCGCACACTCAGTCCTCCCTCGACAGCAAGGTCCGTTCACTTTCAAAATCAACCATGGCTAAATCGTCTCGCATGACCCTTTGTTCGTTCTGCGGTAAGTCGCAGGCAGAGGTGAAGAAGATCATCGCAGGTCCCGGCGTCTATATCTGCGATTCATGCGTCAATGTCTGCAAGACGATCATCGATCGGGAGGTGAAGCAGCCTGCGGTCGACACGAAGCCGACCGTTCGACTGGTCAAGCCATCTGAGATCAAGCGGACACTCGACGACTTCGTCATCGGCCAGGAACACGCGAAAAAGGTTTTGGCCGTCGCGGTGTACAACCACTACAAACGGCTTCTTTTCGACAGCGCTCAGTCGGCCAAAGACGGCAGCACGCTTTCGCCTGAGTTCAACGAAGTCGAGGTCGAGAAGAGCAACATTCTTCTCGCTGGCCCGACCGGTTCGGGGAAGACGCTTCTCGCCCGCACGCTCGCGAAGATCCTCGATGTTCCTTTTGCGATCTCCGACGCCACCACGCTCACCGAGGCTGGCTACGTCGGTGAAGACGTCGAGAACGTCGTTCTTCGCCTGCTTCAGGCTGCGAATTACGATGTGAAAAAAGCCGAGTGCGGCATCATTTACATCGACGAAATCGATAAGATTGGCCGCAAAACGGAAAACGTCTCGATCACGCGTGATGTATCCGGTGAGGGCGTACAGCAGGCCTTGCTCAAGATTCTCGAAGGCACCGTGTGCAATGTCCCGCCGCAGGGTGGGCGCAAGCATCCGAATCAGGAATACGTTCAGGTTAACACGGCGAACATCTTGTTCATCTGCGGCGGTGCATTTGTTGGCCTCGAGCAGATCGTGCAACGTCGCATGGGCCAGCGCAGCGTGGGCTACAACGCCATCAAGACGCAGCGCGATGCCAGTCTCGATCCAGAGCAGATGATGAAAGCCCTCGCGCCGGAGGATCTCGTCCGCTTCGGAATGATCCCGGAGTTCATCGGACGCCTTCCGGTCGTGTCCGTGCTCGATCAGCTCAAGGTCGCCGACCTCGAAAAGATTTTGCTGAAGACGAAGAACGCGATGGTGAAACAGTACTCCAAACTGTTTGCCATGGATGGCGTTCACCTGCGCTTCACGCCGGACGCGGTGCGAGCCATCGCGGCGAAGGCGATCGAATTGAAAACCGGCGCGCGCGCGCTGCGCTCGATCATGGAAAATCTCATGCTCGAAGTGATGTACGAGCTGCCGCAGCGCGACGATGTCACCGAGGTCGTAATCGACGCCGCCGTGGTCGCCGGAAAACGCCGTCCTACTCTGCGCAAGGCCGGCAAGACCGAGAGCAATCAGGACGCTGCCTGATTTGCCCAAAGCGTTTTCAGCCGCGCAACGGAGCGCTGATCTCCGCTGCTGTGGCCGGTATCTGCGCAGCTTACCAGTGCTCGTAGTCGCCGCGATCGAGCGACAACGCGAATTCCACGAGCAGTTTCACCGCGTTTTCGACGTCGTTGAGGTCCACGATTTCACTTGGCGTGTGCATGTAGCGAAGCGGGATCGAAACGAGGCCAGTCGCCACGCCACCGCGGCCCATCTGTAGCGCTCGCGCATCCGTGCCGGTCGGGCGCGGATCGGCTTCGATCTGATAGGGAATTTTCAATTTGTCCGCAGCGGCGACGAGGCGCTTGAAAACCTTGGGATTGATGTTGGCGCCGCGGCAGATCAACGGACCGCCGCCGAGTTTCGCCTCGCCGAATTTTCGATTGTCGCAATCCGGATGGTCCGTCGCGTGGCTCACGTCGACTGCCACGGCGATGTGCGGGTTGACCGCGTAGACGGCAGTGGTCGCGCCGCGCACGCCGATCTCCTCCTGCGTCGTCGCGACTGAGACGACTTTTGCGTCCATTTTTTTCTTCTGCTCCGAAAGCCGAATGAGAGCCTCGCCGATCACGTAGGCGCCGGCTTTGTTGTCGAAGGCGCGGGCGACGCCGATGCTGTCGTGGAGGATTTGAAAATCGTGATCGTAGACGGCGACGTCGCCGATCGACACACGGGCGAGCGCGTCCTTTTTCGATTTCGCGCCGATATCGATCCAGATTTCGTGACGCTCCGGCACCTTCTTGCGATCGGCTTCATCCATGAGGTGCACTGCGCGTTTGCCGGTCACGCCGAGGACGGGGCCATTCGCCGTTTGAATGATCACGCGACGGCCAGGAATCATCACGCGATCATGTCCGCCAATCGTATCGAAATAGAGAAACCCCTCCTTGTTGACGTACGTGACGATGAGGCCGAGTTCGTCGATGTGGCCGGCGAACATCAGCACCGGATCACCATCGGGATTTACGACGGCGAGACGATTTCCCATCGCGTCTTTCGCGTACTTGTCCGCCTTCGGCTTCACGTACTGATCGAAAACTTTTTGAGCTTCGAATTCGTAGCCGGAAGGCGAACGGGCGCGGAGCAAATCGACGAGGAACGGAGGAGCATCGTGTTTGGCCATAGAGAAATTCGTAATGTGCGGCGGATACGTTTGAACACAAATCTCGGTCGCGTTCTTCAGCACAGTTCGGTGTTTGTTTTTCGGCCGATATTTTTCTTTGCCTCCGAAACCGAATGCGGAGAGTGCTGACGCTCCGCATGACCATTTATCCTGCAATCGACATCCGTGGCGGACGTTGTGTGCGTCTCACGCAGGGGCGCGCCGACCAAGAAACGGTTTACTCAGAAAATCCCGCCGAAATCGCGGCCGAGTTCAAACAGGCTGGCGCCGAATGGGTGCACGTGGTCGATCTCGACGGCGCGTTCACCGGTGAGTCGAAAAATCTTTCGGTTGTGCGCGCCATCGCAGCGCTGGGCTTGAAGGTTCAACTGGGCGGCGGCATGCGCAATCGTCTCGCGGTCGAGCGCGCGCTCGGCATTGGCGCAACTCGCGTCGTCATCGGCACGCGCGCCGCGGAAAGCGAAGAATTTGTCGGCGAACTCGTCCGGCTTTTCAGCGACCGCATCGCTGTCGGTATCGACGCGAAAAGCGGCCAAGTGGCAGTCAAGGGCTGGGTGGACACGACGGGCGCGACGGCTCTCGGTCTCGCAAAGCGCATGGATCAGATCGGCGTTCGCACGCTCATCTACACCGACATCGGCACGGACGGCATGCTGACTGGGCCGAATATTTCCGCACAGAAAGCGATGCTCGAAAACGTGAAGTGCCGTGTCATCGCCTCGGGCGGCGTCTCGCAACAGAGCGATATTCCAGCGCTCGCCGCGCTCGCGAAAACGCACGCGAATCTCGACGGCGTCATCATCGGGAAAGCGATTTACGAGAAGCGCGTGGATGTCGCCGAGTCGCTGCGGCAGGCCGCGCTCACGACTTCGTGATCATGCGGTCGGGGTGGTGATTTACCCGCTCCGCAATCTCTTCGAGAGGATAGGTGATGATCTCGGCGAGCGTCGGGTGATACCACGGCGCGCGCAGCAGATCGAAGACAGTGGCCTTCATCGCGAGCGGCGCGCTGAAAAGATGGATCAGTTCGCTCGCGTCCTTGCCGACAATTTCGGCGCCCAGAATGCGCCCCGTCGCCGGATCGGCGATGACCTTCACGTAGCCGTAGTTTGCCTCCATCAGGATCGACTTGCCGTGATCGTTGAACGGGTAGCTCGCGCGCAGGAACGGGATTTTCTTCTCTTCCAATTCCGCCTCTTGCACGCCGATCGTCGCGAGCGGCGGATCGGTGAACACGACATTCAACAACAGCGATTCATCGATCGGCTTCAGGTTTCCCGCCTTGGCTGCGTGGCGCGCAGCGAGTTCGCCCTGAGCGATCGCGACGTGCACGATGTCATGCGGCCCGCACACATCGCCTCCAGCATAGATGTGGGGCGTGCTTGTTTGCTGAAATGCATTCACCGCGATTTTTCCGTTTTCGTTCAGGCGCACGCCAGCAGCTTTGAGATTTAACTTTTCCGTGTTCGGACTGCGCCCGAGAGCGTTGAAAAGATATCTGGCCTTGCTGACGCGACGCGCACCGTTGTGCAGATACGTGACCGCGATGCCGTCGCCTTCGCGCGCAATTTTTTCGATCGTCGTTCCGACCACGACTTCAATGCCCTCGTCGGCGAACGCCTGGCGCACGACACTGCTGGCCTCAGGTGAGTGATCGCGCAAAATATTCTGACTGCGCTGCACGAGTGTCACGCGCGACCCGATGCGCCGCAGAAACTGCGCGAGTTCGCAGGCCACGATTCCGCCACCGAGAATCACCACGCTTTCTGGAACGAAATCGAGTTCGAGCACATCATCGCTCGTCCACGAGGGCACATCTTTCAGACCTTCGATCGGCGGCATGCTCACGACGGAGCCGGTGGAGATCAGAAAATATTTTCCGTGAATCTCCGTGCCCTCGCTCAGCTTCACCGTGTGCGGATCCACGAACCGCGCGTTGGATTGAAATAAGGAATATCGTCCCGACGTGAGCTGCTGCTCCCGATGACTCGCGAATTCACCGATGATTTTCAGTTTTCTCGCGTGCAGCGCTTTCATGTCGGGCTTCGCCGTCGGGATATCCAGACCGAACACCTTACCCATCTGCGCCAGATGCAGGACTTCCGTCGCATAGAGCAGGGTCTTTGACGGCATGCATCCGCGGAGAATGCAAAGTCCGCCGAGAGGTTTGCCGCCGTCGACGATCGCGACGTCAAGCCCATGATCCACCGCCACACGCGCTGCGTTGAAGCCAGCACTGCCGCCACCGATGACCACAAAATCAAAATTCTTCATGCAATCGCGGAAACCTAGAGCGTTATCGCGCCTTGCCAAACAGCATCACAGAAATGGTCTCCTCGCGCTTGCGGCGGCGCCGAAGAAATTTTTCATCGCGACGCGGCGCGAGCAGGAGGCGACTCCAATGCAGCCGCGACCGAATCGAGAAATTTCGTTTTCTCGACGTCCCAATTGAAGCGGCTCTGTGCGAGCTTCCAGGCGCGTTCGCGTGCTCGCGCGCGGCGTTCGGGCGATTGGAGAAACGCGTCGAGCTTTGCCGCGGTGTCGTCCACGCTCTGAAGATCGACGGGCAGCGCGGCTTCGCCCAACTCTTCGGCGAGGCGCTGTTGTGCGCGCGTCGACGTGAGCACGACCGGCACGCCGGCAAGGAGGTAGGTGAAAATTTTATTCGCGAGGCAGAGGTCCCGATTCGGAGGCCATGGCTGCTCGAGCGAAAGACCGAGGTCGTACGGCGCCGCCAGACGCACCATTTCGCGCGCAGCGGCGGGTGGCTGCGTCACGATCTTGCCGCGAAAGCCGAGCTGATTGGCGCGCAACCGAAGGTGATTCACAAAGTCCGCGTTCGAGATTCCACGCAGGTGAAGTTCGCAGACTGTCCGCATCCGAGCCAAAACCTGGATGATGTGCTCCAGGCCGCGACCGTGGCCAACGGTATGGGAAAACCAATACAGCTTCGGCGGCCCATCTGTCGTGCCGGGCCTCGGCTCGAGCGGTGCGTCTTCGAGCGAAGGCGTATTCAAAACGGACCGCATGTTGTCCAGGCGGTATGTATCCAAATAAGCCTGACAAATCAGTGGAGAGGCGCCGGTGAGATGAATCGCGCCAGGGAGTAATTTCTCTTCGATGGTGTGGACGGAGGCGGCTTCAGGGCCGCCGGCGGCGCGTTGCTCGGTTTCCTGGGAATGGAAAGCTTCCGCGTCGAAACCATAATTCGCACGGCGCTCCCGAGCTGCGGTGGCGACGGCGGGCAGCGCCGGCAAACCGTGGCCAATGAAAAGATCCGCCTCGATCTTGCTGGCGGCGCGTGTGAGCAGACGCACGGCTGCATGAAGTGACGAAACGGCCAGGCCGTAGCTCGGCGCGTGCTTGTTGGCCAGGCGCCGGTAGGCCAGGTCGCGGCGTAGTTTCGCCAGCAATACACGAGGCCCGGTCAGATAATAAACGATCGCGCGTTCCCAAGCCGCCGCGGCATAAATTTCCAAATCGTGCTTGTCCAGCGGCGGGTAATACCAACCGGCAACGACGTGCACGGAATAGCCAGCCTCACACAACGCATTGGCTTCTTTGACGAGCCGAGGGTCGGCGGAGACGTGGCTGGGAGTAACGAGACAGATGCGGCGCGGGGAACGCACAGGGGTGAACGACTCGGAACTATCCTCGGTTTCTCGTGATTGTCAGCGTTGTTTCTGGAGATTCTAGAGCGCAGCCTGGGACACCCCGGCCGGGCTCGCGGGGGCGGGTGCCGTGGTGAGGGCAGGGGTTTTCACGAAGCGGTTGCTCTTCCCTCGAGTTGACCGCAGGCGCCGCGCCACCGAATGCGGGCGGCAGGGCCCGCCCAAGCGCGGTGAGCGAACCAAGCCTTCAACTGGCGGCCGCGGAGGGACCATCGTGAAATGGGCGGCCACGGATTGATCGCGTGATGCGTGAGGACCTGCATCCCGGATTTTTGGGTGTCTCGATTGAGACGCCCGAGATAATCCGGTTCGAGGCGCTTGGCCGGTATCAGGTGAGTCAATACAAGTTCCGGCACGTAGCCGACGGCCCAGCCGGACTTCAGCACGTGAAGAACGATTCCGTTGTCAGCACCGCGGTCGAGAGTCGTGCCGCTTCGATCGGAGAGCGAGTGCTTGGCTTGAATCAGCCAGCTCTCCAGCGCTTCACGGCGGAGCGCCATGCCGGCGCCGATGGGCGCGCAGGTTGGATAAACCCGCAGCGGTGATTGCGTGGTGGGCGGGAGGCAAAATTGTTCTTTCGAACCGAGATCGCGGAGCCCCAGAAGCGGGAAGAATGGCTCGAGCCAGGGCTCTGGTGTGCGCTCGAATTCCGGAAGCGATTTGCCGCCGATCGCGCCGACGCGCGGCAAACGGTTAAACGCGAGAAGAACTGTTTCGAGATAATTTGGGGCAAGGACATTGTCGTCCTCGACCAGCACGATGAACTCGCCCTGCGCGTGGCTCACGCCAGCGCACCGCGCGAAGGTGAGTCCCAATCGCGGCTCACGGACGAGGCGCACTTTCGAGCGAGCTTCGGCGGCGACCGGCACATCGACGGTCTGGGCAGAGGCATTGTCGACCACGAGGAGCTCCCAATTTTCCGGATCGATCGACTGCCTGAGCAAGGCATGAAGCGTCCGCGTCAACCGTGACGTATCCGGGTTGTGGGTACAAACCACCACGCTGATGCGGCAGAGTTTCACGGTGGATTTGGGTTCCTGCGGTAGAGTTCGATCAGACCATCTTCGCGAGGAGAAAGACAGGTCCAGCTCGGCGCGCGCACGTCGAGATGGCGCGCTTCCTGCCAGCCGCGGTCACTCAGGAAATACAACGGTTTGGAGCGCGCCGTGGCGACGGCGAAATGAGCGCGATCGTTTGCGTCGTGGTTGATCAAAAGAGTGGTTAGAGCGTGAGGAGACTTGAACCAGCGCATCGTGCGGCTCGCGTGGTCGCCGGGAAAATATGGGTTCTGCAACTCGGGATGCACGCCTCGGCTCATGAGTTCTCCGTCGAGAATGACATTCGAAAGATACGTGCTGGTCAGCATGACTTCGGTTTCTCCGAACAAGGCCAGCGAGTGCAGGCGCGCGGTCTCTGTTTTCAGATCGGATTTCTCCCGCCGATAAACTTCTGGCGCAAACCATGTCCCGGTTCGCACGCGAAAACCGTCGGCGGTGCCGATGACCTCGCCCGATCCAACCGTAAGAGCGAGTTTGAAGGTTCCGAGATTTGCCGCGGCGAGTTCGAATCCAGTTTTTGAATACTCGAATCGGCGGTAAAGATACGCCGTGGTGCGGAAGCCGAGAAACGCTTCGGCAATGGCTCCGACGATCCAGAGTTGATAGATGCGACGAAACTTTTTTTCGGGACTGGTGGCCAGTTCGTGCAACCAGAGCGCCGCAGGAATCATCGCGAACGGGATCGCGTAATAGAGATATTTGGTGGTGGTGAAATTCGGCCCGTAGATCGCGAGCGTGGGCACGACCCCGAATGCGATCACCGCGAGTCGACTCAGATCGGTCGTTCGGATGAGGCTGCGAACGCCGCAGACGATTGCGACGAGGAGCAAGGTGGACAGCGCCAGCCAGCACATCTCGGGCAGCATGGTCCAGGAATGGCTGACGCCGCGCGTGCCGTAGAGCTGCCATGCTTCGACCAGAGAGACATGCGTCGCCGCATAGAAACTCACGAGTGTGACGGCGGTGACAAACGCGACGATCGCGGTGGTGAGCGCGGCGTGTTTCCAATCGCCCAGCCGATCGGCGAGCAGAGGGAAGCACGCTGGCGCAATGAGCAAGGCGTCGAGGCGCAGCGTCGCAGCGAGACCCATGAGCAGGCCGCCGATGATTGCGCGCCAGGTATGGGGCGAGCGTGCAACCAGCAGTCCTCCCAACATCACGGCGCCGGCGAGCGAGGAGGTGTTCGCGTAGCACCATGCGGCGCTCATTTCCTGGGCGCAGAGAAGCAGCAGGGCGGCCCATGACCAGCGCATACCGGTGAGATCGGCGAGCAGCTTTCCGCTCAATCCGAGAAAGAGAAGCGCGCCGATAAGATTGATCGCGCCGAATACTTGAAACGGCGCCGCGCCGCTGAGTCGCAGACCCGCTTGATAGACGAAGTACGAGCCCGGCTGGATGGGAAACCCGTAGGCGAGCTTTCGGTAATCGGGCCAGCCGTTGAGCCAGGCGATCAGTCCGTTCGCAACGGCTTGATCATCTCCCTCGATGGGGGCGAATGGGAACGCTCCGCCGAGGAAATGCCAGAGGACCAAGGCGAGGAGGACGTAGCTGGCCCAGGTTGGTACGGTGAAGCGCTTGGGCAGCGCGATCATGCGCAGGACATAAGCTCGGTAGGCACGCAGCTCCGGATGCCGGGACCGCGGGAGAAACTAGGCGCAAATTGCGGCGCGAACTTCGGCGGCCTTTTCGGCAGAAAAGAGTTTTTCGACGAGTACCGATCCGAAATCGAGCGCGGTTCCGGCTCCGCGCGATGTGATGATGTTGCCGTCGACCACGACACGTTCGTCCGCCCGTATTTCCTTCAATTCCTTGGCCACGGAAAAATGCGCGGTGTAGCGCTGTCCTTCGAGCAGGCCGGCGGCGAAGAGCACGGACGGCGCGGCGCAAATCGCGGCGACCCACCGGCCGGCAGAAGCCTGCAAGCGGACGAGCTGCGCGACGCGTGGATCATTTCGGAGGTTAATCACACCGGGTCCGCCTGGCAGCATGACCATGTCGAACGGCTGCCCGCCGACTGCGCTGAGCGTAGTGTCGGCGTGCAAGATGAGCTCGCTGCGGCCGGTGACGTGGATATTTTCCGTCAGCGCGGCGACCGTGACCACCGCTCCTGCGCGGCGCAGCAGATCGATCGGAGTCACGGCTTCGATCTCTTCAAATCCCTCTGGCAATACGACGAGAACCTTGGGCATGGTTTCAATGTTGCGAAGTATGAGTTCGGATGCACTCGGAAAGTTTGAGGGGAAACGCCTCGTCATATTCGGCGCCGGTTACGTCGGCACGGCCCTCGCGGCCTCCGCGCTGGAAGCCGGAGCGCATGTCGTCGCGCTGACGCGCAATCACGAAACCGCGCACGCGCTCGCCGCGATCGGCGCTTCGACAATCCAGGCCGAAGTCGATTCCCACGAATGGCACGATCGTATTGAAAAAATGGATATGGTGGTGAACTGCGTGAGTTCTGCCGGAGGCGGGATCGCTGGCTACGAGAAGAGCTACGTGAACGGCGCGAGTTCCATCCTGGCATGGCTGGAAAAAACCGGCGGCACGGAGTCGTTGGTTTATACGAGTAGCACGTCGGTTTACCCGCAGGTCAGCGGTGTGGTGGACGAAACCTCTTCGACCGCAGAAGCGACCGGCAGCGCAAAACTCCTCCTCGAGGCCGAGGCACTTTTGCTCGGCAGTGTCGCCTGCGGAAAGGCGGTTCGCGCGACGATTTTGCGCCTTGCTGGAATCTATGGACCGGGCCGGCATCACCTGCTCGATCACCTTCGCGCCGAGCCTGCGCGAGCTTTTGCGGGGAAAGGGAATCACCTGCTGAATTTGATTTTCCGCGACGATATCGTGAGCGCGATTGAAGCGGCGCTGCTGCGGCACCAAGGTTTGGCGGCGGAAACCTACAATGTCACAGACGGCCACCCAGTCTTGAAAGAAGACCTCGCGCGGTGGCTGGCGGCGCAAATCGGGCGGCCTTTTCCCGGGTTTTCAGGGGAGAGTTCGGGCGGGCGCAGGGCCGACTCACTGAATCGCGCGATTTCCAACGAGAAGCTGAAACGCGAACTCGATTGGGCGCCGAGATTCCCGGATTTCCAGGTGGGCTATCGCGCGATACTTGGTGCTTGAAGAAATGCGATTATTGCGAGCGACTGATGGGCGATTTTCAGCCCAGTAAACCAAATCTCCCTGACCCATGGCCGGCGTAGGCAAACTCCTCAAACAAGCTCAGAAAATGCAGAAGCAGATCGAGACGCTGCAGTCCGATCTCAAGGCGCGCGAAATCGAAATCACGAGCGGCGGCGGCGCGGTGAAGTTGAAGGTCAATGGCGCAGGAGAATTTCTCAGCCTCACGCTCGATCCGGAATTTTTGAAGGAAGACGCGAAGCTGGTTTCCGACACGCTGCTCGCCGCGATTCAAGACGCTTCGAAGCAGGCCAAGGAACAGAACGACGCGGAGATGCAGAAGGTCACCGCGCAGTTCCAGATGCCGGGACTCTTTTGATTTTTCGCGACGGCCGGCTCTTAACGTCTGAACTGAGTCACGGCCGTTTGCCGTCCGCATGACGCCGGCATTCGAAAAACTCCAGAAGCATCTGAAGCAATTGCCCGGTCTGGGCTATCGCTCGTCCGAGCGAATCGCATTGCATCTGCTGGTCGAAAAACCGGCGCAGTTGCAGCAGCTCGTCCAGGCACTGGAGGAGGCAGCGAAAAGCGTGCGGCGTTGTGCGCGGTGCGGAAATCTGGCGGAGGGGGAGCTCTGCGCGATTTGCAGTGACGAGCGCCGCGATGGTTCCCTGGCGTGCGTCGTCGAACACGTCCCGGATCTCGCGGCCATCGAGCGATCCGGCGCTTACCGCGGCGTGTATCATGTTCTCCACGGCAAGTTGTCGCCTATTCAGGGCGTGACGCCGGACGATTTGAATTTGCCTTCGCTCTTGAAGCGATTGGAGAGCGGTGACGTGAAGGAGTTGGTCCTGGCGCTTTCGAACGATGTCGAGGGCGAAGCGACCTGCCACTATATCACGCAGCACCTGGGAAGCGGGGGCGTGAAAGTGACGAGAATCGGATTTGGCCTGCCGAGTGGCGCGGGCGTTTTGTACGCCGATTCGGTGACCCTGAAGAGTGCGCTCGAAGGACGCCGCGAGTATCGCTGAGAGCGCCGCGGGCGGGGTGGCTCAGTCCTCTTCCGACTCGGGATAACTTTCGCCCTCGTCCTTGGTGGAACCGGGATGAGCGGCGAAGAAATCTTCGTTCTCCAAGACGTTCATCACTCCGCGGATAACGGTCATGCGATCGTCGTGAGACAGGTGGACGTAGCGCAGCGTGATCTCTTCGGAAATCCCTGCGCGCGCCTGGTCGCGTGACGTGACGCCCTCGAGAAAATCGTCGGCGCCGTCGGCGAGGTTCGCGATGATGTCTTGGAGATTCATGAGCGCGGCGCGGTGATTCGCGTTCACGGAATGAAGAACGCGCAAAGACTCAAGTCTTGGAGCTGAAAGCGCTGGTTAGCGCGGCCGCGACATTGATCGGGACGAAGTGTTTGATATTTCCGCCGTAGCGCGCGACCTGTTTCACCAAGTTCGACGAGGTGTAGCTGTAGGCCTCGTTTGGCATGACGAAGATGGTTTCGATCTCCGGCTCGAGGTGGCGATTCATCAGCGCCATGTTGAATTCGAATTCGAAATCGGAGAGCGCGCGGAGCCCGCGGATGATGGCGGATGCCTTTTGCTGCATCGCGAAATCCACGAGCAGGCCGTCGAAGATCGTGATTTCGACGTTTCGATAGTTTTCCACGTTGGGACGAATCATCTCCAAACGCTGTTCGGCAGTGAAAAGCGGGCCTTTGCCGGGGTTGCGAGCGATCGCCATGGTGACTTTTTCGAAAAGTCGGGAAGCTCGACCCAGGACGTCGAGATGGCCGTAAGTGATCGGATCAAATGTGCCGGGATAGATACAATGCCGCATCTTGAGAGGATATTGCTCGCACCTTGTTAGTGGGTCGTTATGCGCGTCTTGGTTGCGCAACGACGCGCGGTTCGGCGAACTTATTCAATCCGTTTAGAAAAGAAACTTTCCAGTCCTTCACGATCCACGATGAACCTGCCCAACATCATCACGATGTCTCGGATTCCCACGATGTTTGCCATCGTCGGACTGATGTATGCGCGGTTCCCCTGGGCGGCGACACTGGCTTTTACGTTATTCATTCTAGCGGCAATCGGTGATTGGCTGGACGGCTATATCGCGCGGCGCCAGGGGCTGATTTCGGTCTTTGGCAAGTTCATGGATGCTCTTACGGACAAGGTGCTGGTCATCGGCATCATGGTGGCGCTGGTGGAGCAACAGGTGATTCCGATGGTGCTGGTCCTGATTATCTTGGTTCGCGAGTTCCTCGTTTCCGGCATGCGCATGATGGCGGCGAGCAAGGGCGTGGTGGTCGCGGCGGAGCGCGGCGGAAAATTGAAGACGTTGATCCAGCTGGTGGCGACGGGCGTACTGCTCTTCGTGCCGATCCTGCAAAAGGATTTGGCTGGGCGTTTCGATTTTCCCGCGGCGGCGTACGCGGAACAGCTTCGTTATGCGGGACTGGTGCTGTTCATCATCGCCACGGCGCTGACGGTGAGCTCGGGCACGAGCTACGTTTTGAAATACCGCAAAGTCTGGGACGAGGTTATTGGATGAGCTGGCAGCATCCGACCTGGCCACGATTTCTTCCTTCGAGGGTGGTGCTATCGTGCGCCACGCTTGGGCCGATTGGACGGATTCGAAAAGCGCCCGGCACATGGGGTTCGGTGGCGGGGTTGTTCTATCAGATTTTGGTTTTCCATCCGCTTTCCCTCACGACGGCGGGAAACATCACGCTCGTGATTCTGCTCGCGATCGGCATTTGGTTCGCGATCGCGTTGTGCGGCGAGGCGGAGTTTCGGCTCGGCCGGCGTGATCCGGGCGAGGTCGTGCTGGATGAATTTGTGGCGATGCCGCTGTGTTTTCTCGGCTGGCCTATGATGGCGGTCGGCCCGGTGCAGAAGTGGCCGGTATTTATTTTCGTGTTGGGGTTCGGACTGTTCCGTCTCTTCGACATCACGAAGCCGCTGGGCATCAAAAAACTTCAGGACCTGCCAGGCGGTTGGGGCGTGGTGATCGATGATCTGGCGGCGGCGCTCCTAACCTGTGGAGTGCTCCACGGCGCCGCGGCACTGTGGAGAATGTATTGGCACGGCTGATACACGGAGTTGCGGCGGGATAGGGCGGGTGCGAGCGCAAGCGCGCCTGCTTTTTTTGCGATGGAGTCCGCCGCTTTGCGGCCGCCCAAAAGGTGCCGGCAAGATGCCAGCGCTCCCAGTGCCTCCTGCGCCTTGGAAAGGCGCACTCGGCCGGACAGGAGCCTGAGGTTTGCCAAGCGTTGGCGTCCCCGCCGGGCATTTGGGCGACTGTGCAGCCTCCTGCGCCTTGGAAGGCGCACTCGGCGGTCGAGCATTGGGGATTCGCCGAGGACCCGGGTTAGCCGAGTGGATTCGCCATGCCGGGGTATTAGCCGAGCGTCGGCGTTTCGCCGATGTCGGCACTGGGAGCGCTGGCGTCCTCGCCGGCATTCGGCGACTGTGCAGCCGGCGGGCCCGCGCTCCACGAGCGCCTCGGCGGTTATTTCAACAAAAAACGAATCGCGGCGTGGTAGCCCTCGAAACCGAGGCCGCTGATGATCGCGATGCAGATCGGGGCGGTGAGAGATTTGTGACGAAACTCTTCGCGCTTGTAGATATTCGAGATGTGAACCTCGACGGTCGGAATGTGGGCGCCGGCAAGTGCGTCGCGCAGGGCGACGCTGGTGTGCGTGAACGCGCCGAGATTGATGACGAGGCCGTCGAACTTCGCGTCGGACAATGCGGCGATCTTGTCGATCAACGATCCCTCATGATTCGACTGAAAGAAATCGAGCGTGGCGGCGTTGCCGAATTCCTCGCGCAGTTGTCGCTCCAGGTCCGGCAGCGTGGCTGAGCCATAGATTTCCGGCTCGCGTTTGCCCAGGCGATCGAGGTTTGGGCCATTGATGACGGCGATTTTTTTCATGGAGGGAGATCGGCGAAGATTCGCGGCGGAGGATGGGCTGTGTGGAAGTTGGTTAGCCAGCAGACTGCCAAACCGCAAGAAGCGAGAGTGTGCAGTTGTCGCGCTGAGCGAGGGAAGTCGTCGGGCCGACGCGGCATCCTGGAAGCGCGAACCCGCCGGGTTTTTCAGAGAGGATTGCCCGTTGCGATGAACTCCCAGGGCACACCAAACTTGGCCGATAATTCGGCGGCGAGGGCCATAACGCCGTGGACCTCCGTTGCGTAGTGGCCGCACAAATACAAATTTAACCGCTGCTCCTGAGCCACGTTGAACCATTCTTCGCGCAGTTCGCCGGTGACGAGCGTGTCGACGCGTTCGCGGGCGAGTTCGGGTATGGCGCTATTGCCGCTGCCGCTGCAGAAAGCGATGCTCTCGAGCCGATCCGAGCCGCATTCCACCGCGATGACGCGGGCGTAGAGCGATTCGAGTTTTTGGCGGAGCTGCGCGCGGGATTGGTCGCACTTCGCGATCCAGCCGACGGGTTCGCCATCGCGCACGAGAAAGGGCCGGTCCTTGGTCAGACCGAGTTGTTGGACGAGCAAAGCGTTGTTCCCAATTTCGGGATGTGCATCGAGCGGAAGATGATTCGAGTACAGCGCGCAGTCGCCCTTGATCAGCGTCGCGACGCGTTCGTAAACCGGTCCGACCAGCGGACGCGGCATGTCCCAGTACATGCCATGATGGACGATAAGAAAATCGATGCCGCGCTCGACTGCCTTGCGAAAGGGCGTGACGCCCGAGTCGACCGCCGCGCCGATTTTCGTGACGCGTCCGGAGTTCGCGACCTGCAGACCATTTTGCGCGCCGGGCGCGTCCTTGAATGCACTACGGCGCGTGCGTTCGTCGCAGTATTGAACCAGTTCTTGAAGCGTCGGCATGAGTTTTTTGTTACCCACGAATTTCTTTTTACCCACCAATCACACGAATCACACGAACTCGATCCACTGATTTTCCCCACGGAATGCACGGAAAGACACGGAAGCGGAATGTTCTTATTCCGTGCTTTCCGTGAGTTCCGTGGGAGAAAATGGTTTGGTCCTTTCGTGTCCTTCGTGTGATTCGTGGGCGATCCGATCGATGCCTTAGCTCCAACTGAGGTCGGTTTTGGAGATGGGTAGTTCGCGGATACGTTTGCCCGTGGCGGCGAAAATCGCGTTGCAGACGGCGGGGGCCAACGGCGGAAGCGCGGGTTCGCCGAGGCCGGTGACGGGATTGTCCGTCTTGCGGAAGAAGACGTCGACCTTGGGCGCGGCGGGCATGCGAATCATCGGGTATTCATGCAGATTCGCCTGCACCATGTGACCTTTGTCGTAGTCAAGACGCTGCACCCACGCTGCGCCGAGCCCGTCGATGACAGAGCCCTGCACCTGATTTTCGGCGCCGCTGAGATTGATGATTTCGGAGCCGACGTCGCCGGCGACATAGACGTGATTCACAGTGAGTTCGCCGGATTTCGTCACGGTGACTTCAGCGACTTCGGCAAAATATCCGCGGTGACTGAAATGAAACGCGATGCCCTGGCCCTGGCCCTTCGGCAGCTTTTTGCCCCAACCGGATTTTTCCGCGACCAACTGGAGGACTCCCTTCATGCGGGAGGCGCTGTAAGGCGAGCCGCGCTCGCCCGGAGGCACGGTGAACTCCTTGTCACCGAGCAGAGCCATGCGGAATTCGTAGGGATCTTTTCCGGCCGAGTGGGCGAGCTCGTCGATGAAGCTCTGCAAAACCCAGGCGAGGGTGCAGCTTCCCGGCGCGCGCCACCAACCCATCGGAATATTCGTGGGGATGATCGTCTGTTCGGAATGGAAGTTCGCGATGAAACGGCCCGGAAATTCGTCGGCGCCGAGACTCGCGCCGTTGCCTGTTCTCTCCGGCGTATTGCCGAAGGTGACGAACTGAGATTTCCACGCGGCGACGTTGCCGTTGGCGTCGACCGCACCCTTGAACGAGTGAAATCCACCCGGACGATAATGATCGTGCTGCAGATCGTCCGTGCGATCCCACTGCAGCTTGATCGGCACTTTTGCGCGCTGCGAAATCGCGGCGGCCTCGACGATGAAGTCGCTCATCAAACGGCGACCGAAGCCTCCGCCGACGCGGGTGATCGTCACGCTGATATTTTCCTTCGGCACGCCAAGCGTGCGCGCCACGACGGATTGCCCATCACCTGGGTTTTGCGTGGGTGCCCAGATCTGGATTTTGTCGCCCTGCACATGAGCAGTGCAGTTTTGCGGCTCGAGATTGAGGTGTGATAAAAATGGATACGAGTATTTCGCCTCGATCGTCTTCATCGCTGAGTTGGCAAACACAGCCTCTACATCGCCGTCTTTGCGCAACGTCGTTTGACCGGGCTTCGCGAAAAGTTGCTCCGCCTTCTGCGTGAAACCGCTCCAGCTGTCGTTCGCAAACGGGCCTTCGTCCCACGTCACTTTCAGTTTCTTGCGCGCGGAAAACGCGGCCCAGGTCGAGTCCGCCACGATCGCCACGCCGGGCATCAAGCCGCTCAATTCCGAGGTACCCTCGATGATGAAGGCATCGCGCACGTCGGGTTCTTTTTTGATTTCGTCGACGTTGGCGCTCTTCACTTTCCCGCCGAAGACGGGACATTTCGTGTACGTGGCGTAAAGCATGCCAGGTATCTTTTGATCGATGCCGAAGAGGGGCTGGCCGCTGACGACCTTCGGATTATCCACGCCGCCAATGCGTCTGCCGATGATCTTGAATGTCTTCGGATCTTTCAGCGTGACACTCTTCTCGTTGGGCACGGGCAATGTCGCTGCGATCGCGACGAGTTCGCCATAGCTCGCGGAGCGTTGCGAGCCGGCGTGCGTCACGCGTCCATCGCTCGCGGCGCATTCGGATGCGGGAACGTTCCATTTCTGCGCAGCGGCTTGGAGCAACATCGTGCGCGCCGTCGCTCCGGCCTGTCGCAGCTTCATGTAACTGCTCGGCGTTGACGTGCTCCCGCCCGCGGTTTGTCCACCAAACGCAGGATCGAGCGGCGCGCTGACGACCTTCACGGACTGCCAGTCGACCTCGAGTTCTTCCGCGACGATCATTGGCAGGGACGTCTTGATACCCTGGCCGATCTCGGGTTTGTGCGCGAAAATTGTGACGGTCCCGTCAGGCGCGATGTGGATGAAAGCGTTGGGCGCAAATTCGCCGCTGTCCGTCAGTGTGCTGGCTTTGACGACTTCGGCGGCGCCAAGACGATCGGCGCCGAGGTGAAATCCGAGCAGCAATCCGCCGCCGGCCAGCGCGGCTGATTTGAGGAATCCGCGGCGATCCATGGTAAGCGTGCTCATGTGGTGGCCTCCTGGCGGTTGGCGAGTTCGGTTGCGGCTTGATGAATGCCGGCGCGGATGCGCAGGTACGTGGCGCAGCGGCAGAGATTGCCCGACATCGCGCTGTCGATGTCCGAATCACTCGGCTTGGGGTTGCTCGCGAGCAACGCCGCGGCACTCATGATCTGCCCTGCCTGGCAGTAGCCGCATTGGGGCACGTCGAGGTCGACCCACGCTTTTTGCAGCGGATGCGCGGCGTGTGGATCGAGGCCCTCGATGGTGGTGATCTTTTGTTCGCCGAGTGACGAAATGGGGAGAAGACAGGAGCGCACGGCTTTGCCATCGAGATGGACCGTGCAGGCGCCGCATTGACCGATGCCGCAACCGAATTTGGTGCCGACCAAATTCAAGTTGTCGCGAAGAACCCAGAGCAGGGGAGTGTCAGGCGCGGCATCGACAGACTGGCTGCGCCCGTTAACGAGAAGTTTGTACGTCATAAGCAACCTCGACGGGACGGGGGTTGATTGAAGTTTGCACGCGACGGGAACTGGTCAACCACCGCGTCATCGGATCTAGAAGAATCGTTAGAACGAAAAAAGCAGGTCTGCCGCGTGGCGAGAGCCTGCTTGATCGAGGAGGGTGCGACTAAAGTGGCGCGATTTGCGCCGCGTTATTTCTTGGAACTGGCCGCGCGCTTGACCACCCAGTCGGCGATGGCGGAGTCGTTGTTCTCGTTTCGCCAAACGAGCGTGAGAAATTCTGCCGGATGGATGTCGTTGGTTTTCAGGAAGCGACGATCGCCGCCGCAGCAATACATCAATGAATCGGGAAGCTCGCCGCGGAGTTTTGCCTTCGCCTTTGGAATGATGCGAGGGAGCCATTCGATGCCCTGAATCGCATCGGTCTTCGCAGGCAGTTTCGCTTCGTCGATGCGGATGGCTGAGGGCTTCGCGCCCTGCGCATTCAGGAAATAATCGCGACGGACCAATTCGATCGCGACAGCGATGTCATAGCCCGGCTCGCCGCTGTAATTGTTATGATCCTCCGCGTAGTCGTAGATGTGCTGCGGAGTGATTCCATTCGCGGCCAGGAAGGCCTTTTCCTCGGCCGAAAAGAATGAGTCGGCGCCCCGCTGACCCTTGCCATAAAGAGCGACCGCGCGGTCGTAGATTTCTTTGAATGTCTTTTGAAACTCGTAGTGCTTCATCGCGCCTCAAAAGACGAACGATCGACAAAAACGCAAAACGGGTGAGGGGCCCACGAATCACACGAATTGCACGAAATGTTCGGCAGCAGAATTTCCCACGGAAAACACGGAGTACACGGAAACTGGTGGGGAAAACAACATGTGGCGCGTCAGTTCTATGTTTTGTTTATTCTGCTTGGTTCCGTGTCGTCCGTGTTTTCCGTGGGGAAAAATTCCGTGGATCGATTTCGTGTAATTCGTGTGATTCGTGGGCATCTAACCCATTGCCCTAACCTCTGTCTTACGCCAAACGGAAATCGATCAGGCGCTTGTAGCGGTCGACTTTTTCAACCGCCACCTTGATCACGTCGCCGGCGGTGAAACGACGCTTGGTGCGGCGGCCGATCAGCGCGTCGCCCGCGTTGTTCAAGCTATAATGATCGTCATGCAGCGATGAGGCGGCGACGAAGCCGAAGGTCATCGACTCGACGAGTTCGACAAAGAGGCCGTTTCGGCGCACGTCGGTGATAGCGGCCTGAAACGTCGTCTTCTGTTTTTTCTTCAACTCGCGTTCGAAGAATTCGAGCAGCTTGATCTTCACGCTCTCGCGCTCGGCTTCCATGCTGTTTGTCTCGGTCAAACTGAGATGTTCGCCGATACTTTCCATTCGGGCCGGAGTGTACGGAAAACCGAAACCGGCCGGCGCGGGATGGCCGCCGTGCTTCACCAAATAATAGTCGAAGACGCGATGCACCACGAGGTCGGCGTATCGACGAATGGGAGACGTGAAGTGCGTGTAGTCTTTTTTGTGGAGCCCGTAGTGACCGTCGGGCGACGCGCGATAATCCGCCTTTTTCAAACTGCGCAGTAACTGCGTGCGCAACGTGTAGCCTTGCGGATGAGTGCGCAGCGTCTCGAGCAGTTTCACGATTTCGGAGCGCACCGATAAATTGGCGGTTTGAATTCCGACGGTGCCTAAAAACTGGCGAAGTTCGCCGAGTTTTTCTTCGTCGGGTTCGTCGTGCACGCGATAAAGCGAGGGAAGGCGATGCATGCGGGTGAGGCGTGCGACCGCTTCATTCGCCGCGAGCATGAATTCCTCGATCAGCTGATGGCTCTCGTCATGTTCGATTTTTTCGAGGCGATCGGCGTAGCCCTCTGCGTCCACGAAGACTTTCGTCTCGGGCATGTCGAGATCGAGGCTGCCGTGCGCCATGCGATCGCGTCGGAGTTTGCTCGCGATCGACCAGAGTTTTCGGACCCAGGTTTGAAGATCGAGCAACTCTGGGTTGGAAAGCGAGCTGAGCGCGCGCCCAGTCGATCCCGTCTGGTGTTTCGGCGGCAGCGGCAAGGAGCGGATTTTTTCGACGTCGTCCTCGAAGAGAAACGCGTACGCCTGTTTATAGGTGAGGCGTTTGAGGCTGCGGATGACGGTGTTGCCGAACATCGTTTCGCGAAGCCGCCCCTTCTTGTCGAAGATGAGGAAAACCGCTTTGCAGAGACGATCTTCCGCTTCGACGAGCGAGCAGAGGCCGTTCGACAATTTTTCCGGCAACATCGGAATGACCGTGCCTACGAGATAGGTGGAGTTTCCCCGGCGGTGAGCTTCGCGGTCGAGAGCGGTGCCGAACTTCACGTAGGCGCTGACGTCGGCGATGTGAATGCCGACGCGCGTCTCGCCTTCCACCGTTTCGATGGAAAGAGCGTCGTCGAAATCCTTGGCGTCGTCCGGATCGATTGTGAAGGTGGGCACTTCGCGATAATCCAGGCGGCCGACGAGTTCCTTCGGCCGAACTTCGTCTGGGAGCGCGTTGACCTCGCGCATGACGTCGGCGGGAAACTCCGGTTCGAGATTATATTTGTGGTAGATGCCGGCGAGTTCGGCGCGCGGCTCGAACATTTTTCCGAGGCGCTCGATGACTTTTCCTTCGAGCGGTTTCTGGCGGGAGGTCCATTCGTTCAACTGCACGACGACCTTGTCTCCGATTTCGGGCCGAGGCTTGACGTTGCCAGTCGTCGGATCGGCGACGTTGATCTGGTGCACGAGCCGCGGATCGTCGGGAGTGACGTAAAAGGTCGTCCGAACTTTTTGCAGACGTCCCACGATTGTGTCGCGGGCACGTTCGATCACGCGAGTGACGCGTCCGCTGCGTTCCATGCCTCGGCCGTCGCGGCGCGCGGTGAGTTGAGGGTAGACATTGACTTCGACGCGGTCGCCGTGGAGGGCGACGCCCGTGTCTTCAGCCGCGATTTGAATCGCGTCGGGAGATTCGTCTTCGGGTGAAGAGGCGGGCACGACGAGGGCGGAGCCACCGGAGCGGAAAATGATTTTTCCCGAGATCGAATCTTTCGGCTGATCCTGCGGCAGCGCCAGCCGGTCGCCTTTGACGAAAGCGATTTCTCCCTTCGAAAGAAGCAGTCGAATTTCGTGAGCGAGTGTGCGCCGCTCTTTTTTTGGCAGATCGAGAGCGCGCGCCAGACCGGCCTCGTCGAGCGGTTTGTATTCAGGCCGTCGCAACACGGAAAAGATGCGTTCGCGGAATTTCATAATTGTAGTGGAAAAGGCACGACAGCGCGCGGGATTGGAGTTGGAAATGACAGAAGTAGTTGCCTAGCGTCGGTTGATGAAGATCGTCCACGCCGCAAGCGAACTGTTCCCCTACGTCAAAACGGGTGGCTTGGCTGACGCGGTCGGATCGCTGGCGGGAACGCTAGCCGAACACGGCCACGAAGTCGCGGTGTTTCTTCCCGGTTATCGCGCGGTGCTCGATCACAAGGACGCGGCGAAAGCCGAGCGAATCTACAAGCTGAAGATCGAAATGGGAGACGTCTTCATGAGCGGAGACGTGCGCGTGTTTTCGCCGAAGACGAATCTGAAAATTTTCCTGATTTGCCGGGAGGAATTCTTCGACCGCAAGGGCCTCTACGGAAACGGTGAACGAGACTACGAGGACAATCACCAGCGCTACATTTTTTTCTGCAAGGGAATCGTCGAAACCCTGCGGCTATCTGAAATGAACGCGGACGTCGTGCATTGTCACGATTGGCAGACAGCCTTGCTCCCGTTGCTGCTGCGCTATTCGGAACGTCGCAACAACGTGACGCTCGCGATGAAGACGGTGTTCACGATTCACAACATCGCGTTTCAAGGTCTGTTTCCGATGCGCTCGTTTTATCGAACGAATCTTCCCGCGGATCTGATGAGCATCGATGGCCTCGAGTACTACGGCCAGATGAGCTTCATGAAAGGCGGCATCTTGTTCGCCGATCGCGTGACGACCGTGAGTCCGCAATACGCGCAGGAAATTCAGACGCCGGAGTTTGGCTGTGGGCTCGACGGTGTCGTGAGTTCGCGGGCGGAGGATCTCGTTGGTTTGCTCAACGGCATCGACAATGCGGTGTGGAATCCGGTGAGCGATGAACATCTGCCTGCGCGCTTTTCTCCAGGCAACATGGCTGGCAAGGCGGTTTGTCGCGCCGAACTGCTCAAGCGACTCGGTCTCCAGCCAACGGATACAGCGCCGGTCTTCGGCATGGTTTGCCGATTCACCGAGCAGAAGGGTATTCAGCTCGTGCTCGCGAATGCGGATTTCTTTCTGAAGAACGATTGCCGGCTCGCAATTCTCGGCACGGGCGATCGGCGGCTCGAGCGCGCGGTGGCCGACTTGGCCGCGGCTCATCCCCACAAGATAGGTTTGGCGGCGCGCCTCGATGAAACGATGAGCCATTTGGTCGAGGCCGGCAGCGATTTCTTTTTGATGCCGTCGTTGTTCGAGCCTTGCGGACTGAACCAAATGTACTCGCAGGCCTACGGCACGATTCCGCTCGTGAGCCATGTCGGTGGCCTGGTCGACACTGTCATCGACTTCGTCAAACACCCGGAGGACGGCACGGGTATTGCTTTTTCCCCTACAGCGTCGGGTTTGCGCGATGGTCTCGAGCGGGCGATGGCGCTGTACGCGGACAAAAAGCAGTTCGCCGCCGTGCAACTGCGGGGAATGCAGAAGGACTTTAGCTGGAAAAAAGCGGCGCTCGGCTACGAGTACATGTACGAGCACATGCTCTGAGCGGCCTGAACCCGCCGCGGACCGTGGCTCAACTCGGAAGATAGTGTTGCTCGACCGCGCGGTAGAGCGAGTCGTAGTCGGCGAAGCCGAAACACGCGGTGCCGGCCAGACGCGGGTAGATTGTTTCGAGTTCGCGAAAGAATATTTCCTGACCCTGGCGCTGAAAAATGAGATTCGTGCCGCCGAAGTAACTCGCCAGGACTGAATTTCCGCCCTGCACGGAAATGAAGCGCGTGCACTGCGCGTACAGGCTGAGTTGAAATTCGTTGAAGCTCGGGCACTCGCTCTTGTGCGCTGCAAAGAGATCCTCGGCGAAATGGAGCGCGGGATGATTCTGCCTGAGGGAGCGTTTTTCGTCCCAGTCCTGCACGTCGTTGTGATCGCTGGCGATCATTTGGCTGGAGGGGCGATTGTAGACGACGCTGTAGCGCGACGATAGAGTGCGGATCAGCTTCTCGAGAAACTCTGGCGAAAGAAAATTGATCGGACCTTTGCCCCACTCGTCATTGTATTTGTTGGAAATGACGACGAGCGGTTTTTCGAAGGCGAAGCGGAGCCGGTTTTGATACGTTTCCTTCAACGGCACGCGGGCCCAGCGGTGAAAGTTGTAGTTGAAATTGTGGTCCTCGGAATTCGGAACGTTCGGATCCAAAATGTAGCGTCGCGATCCTTCATGCTCGGTGTGATTGGGGCTGAAAAAATAAAGCGAACGCGTGTCTTGAAAGGAGCGGGTACTCGAGAGCGTGCCATTCCGATGATGCCAATACGCGTATGGCAGATAATATTTCAGTTCGGGGCCGAACTCGGTTTCGCACGAGATTTTCTTGTACGGCATGCGAAGCAGCCGATCGCGCAGGGCGAAGCGTGTTTGCAGCCCGCGGTTGACGTAGCCTTGGACGACCCATTCGGCTTGAAACTGATCCAGGACGCGGCCGGTGCAGCGGCGGTAGATCGGAATGAAAAGCTTACGCAGTCCGCGACCCGGGAGACCCTGGGCCATGGCGCCTGGCGTGTGCTTGCGAAGGAGGTTCATCATGATTGTCCGCACGAACCGCCAAGCTCCTCAGGGGAGGAGACCGAACCACGGCACCTCCCAGGATTTGCTTCAGGCCCGACGAACGGCGCACTAGAGAGCTGCTTTTGGACCAAGGTTCCACTACAAAACGTGGGCAAAGCTGGCGGATGAAAATTGACGCGGAACCGACGCTTTGCGCAGGCGAGTTGCCCTCTGTCCTTGGGGTGAACGAAAGGTTGCGCAGCGACGCCCGGCTGCGGCATGTTTGACCCTCCTCCGGTCCGGACCGAAGCGCATGAGTCTCCAGCAAATCCAATTTTCCACTGATCTGAACCGGCCGGCTCATCATGTATTTCAATGGCATGAACGCCCCGGCGCTTTGACGCGATTGACGCCTCCTTGGCAAAAAATGGAGGTCTTGAAGCCGGCCAATGGCGTAAAGAACGGCGAGCGGGTGAACGTGCGCCAGAAAATCGGGCCATTCTGGGTCGAGTGGGAGACGGAGCATTTTGGCTATGTCGAAGACAAGCAGTTCAACGACCGCGCGCGGAAGGGGCCCTTCGCGCACTGGGAGCATCGTCACTACGTCGAAACCGACGGGCCGGCGCGTTGCGTCTGGCACGACGATATTGCGTACCAAATTCCCGGCGGAGCGCTCGGGAAACTGATTTTCGGCAAACGAGTGAAGCGGGAACTATCCCGCGCTTTTCGCTTCCGGTACGAACGACTGCGCGACGATCAAGCCATGGTGCTGCGTTACGGAGCCGTGCGACCGATGCGGTTTGTCATCGCAGGCGCATCGGGGCTGATCGGTTCGGCCCTGGTCCCGTTTTTGCGGACGCAGGGTCATGAAGTGATCCGCCTGGTGCGGCGCAAGCCGACGAACGCAAATGAAGTATTCTGGAATCCCGCGTCTGGAGAACTCGACGAGCATCAGCTCAAGGCCGTCGATGTCGTGATCAATCTCGCCGGCATGAACATCGCGCAGCGCTGGACGAAAAAGGCGCGAGAGGAAATTTGGAATAGCCGCATCGCCGGCACGCGGACGCTGGTGGATGCGATGGAGCGTTTGAAGCATCGGCCGTTTGTTTTTGTCAGTGCGTCAGCCACCGGAATCTATGGGTCGCGCGGCGATGAGATTTTGTCCGAGCAATCCGATCGGGGCGGGGGATTTCTGGCGGATCTGTGCGACGCTTGGGAGCGAGAGATTTTCGCGATCGAAGAATTCGGCGTTCGTCCCGTCGCGTTGCGCACGGGAATGGTGCTTTCGCCCGCAGGAGGTGCGCTGCCTCGCCTCACGAAAATTTTTCGCGCGGGACTTGGCGGAAAGCTTGCGGACGGCGAGCAATGGATGAGTTGGATTTCGATCGATGATACCGTCGGCGCGTATTATCACGCCGTGCTCGATCAGCGCTGTATCCACGAAGTGAATGCAGTGTCGCCGGCCCCGGTGACGAACGCGGAATTCACGGAAACTTTGGGGCGGGTTCTCCATCGGCCGACTTTGTTTCCGGTGCCGCGCGCCGGGCTTCGCGCCGTGTACGGGCAGATGGCCGATGAGACGGTGCTCTCGAGTGTTCGCGTGAGTCCCGAGAAATTGACGGAAACCGATTATCGTTTCCGGCAGCCGCAGCTGGAGATGGCGCTGCGTTATGTCCTTGGCCGGTCGGCAGCGCCGACGGAAGCCGGTCAGAATGCCGACTTGGGAACCTGAATCGCGTCGCCAGGCAGCAGGTGCGGATCTTCCGCCGGCTTTTGCTGCGCGAGCGGGACGTTGATGTCATACGCAGCACGATCGCGCACGAGGCTCACGCGCGTTTCCTTCGCATAAAGCGTGAAGCCGCCCGCGGCCTGAACGGCCTTGGTTAGCGTGAGATCTGGCGTCCAAACGACGCGGCCAGGTCGCACGACTTCGCCGCCGACATAAACGTAGCGCTCCGTTACGGTCACTGAAACGTCCAGAGCCGTGTAAATTTTCTTCGCGATGTACGTGTCTCGGATGCGTTGCGAAAGGGCCGCGGTCGTTTGACCCGAGGCATGGATCGCGCCCACGAAGGGCAGGGTGATGAGTCCCTGCTCATCGATCTGGACATTGTTGCTCGTCGGATCCGGCACGCCCTGGATCGCGATGATCAAGCTATCGCCTGGACGCAGACCGCCGGCGCCGACGACTTCGGGGATTTTCGGATTTGACCCGTTCTGGTTGGAAACGCCGCTGCATCCCCCGGCAAAGACTCCGATCAGGAGTGCGAACAGCAGGGCAAAATGCGTCCGAACGGATGGCGGCATGAACGAGGTTGCTGAGGAAAACCTCGTGAGAAGGCAACGTTACCGTTTCTTGGAACGGCGGCGTGGACGATCGTCGTCCTCGCTCTCGTCTTCCTCGTCTTCTTCTTCGGATTCTTCCTCGTCCTCGTCGTCGCTCTCTTCGTCGTCTTCGTCCGAGTCCTCGTCCTTTTCGTCGCCGTCCTCGTCTTCGTCTTCATCCCATTTCAGGGACTCGTCGTTCTTGAGTTTTTCTTCTTCTTCGGCGTCGAGCTCGGGCAGGTCTTCGCCCTCGTCTTCCACGGCTTTTTCGGGCGCTTCCTCATCCATGTCCCAGCCAGCCGGGACGTATTCGAGGATTGCACTGATCTCGTCGAAAATGTGGACGGCCTTACCTTCGATGAAGTTGGTGTTCTGCTCTTCGCGAATCTCGTCTTCGACTTCGTCGACGGTGAGCTTCGATTCGAAATCGAACAGCTCATTGAGCATTTTCACGCGCAGGCGAGTGAGGTGATCGAGAAGATCGGCGTAGGGACCATTTTCTTCATCGAGGACGTCGGGCAAAGCGAAAAGCTTTTCATCGGACTCGACGATGGAGTCCTTCACGCGCTTCAGGCGAACACGGCCTTCGCCGAGATCCTTCTCGATGCGAAAAGGTATGAACGCGCTGTCGAGGACGTCTTGGTCGAAACCATAGTCGCGCAGCGGCTCGACGAGTTCGAGCAGGTGTGCGACCTGGCGGGGGTCGATGATGCTGAGCCCGTCCACATCCCAGCGCACGGGGTCGCTGACCTCAGCCACCCACCAATTGTGGTCGTCGCCGAGTCGTACGATGCACCAGTCGAGAGTTGTGGAAGATTTCGCCATACTTGGATCAGTTCGGAGCAAAAAGCTCGGCCTTTAGCAGAGTCAAATCGGTAAGTGATTTTAAGATCGCTTTCCTCTGCGCCGCGCTCGCGGTTGGCGAGGGAAAACGGAGCCGCAGCGTGCGAGGCGACTTTTGAAAAACAAGCACAAAAATTGCCCGCCTAAAAACATGTGTGCCCTCGTGTTCTGAGACTTTCTGCAAGCCACGGCACTTGATTTATGGGGGACGAGATTTCAACCTTCTCCGTTTTATGGGTCTCATCTACGAACGCGCGGTTCGCCGCCTGTTGTTCGCCTCGAATCCTGAGCGTGCGCACGAATATGCCGTCTCAGCGCTCGCGTTGCTGGGCCGGGTGAGACCCCTCTGCCGACTGCTGGAATGGTCGAATCAGTTGCCAGCCAGCTCCTATCGGCCGATCGAGTTGTTTGGATTGAGGTTTCCCAATGCCGTCGGTTTGGCCGCGGGATTCGATAAAAATGCCCGAGCCTGGCCAGCGGCGGCAGCGCTTGGCTTTGGCCATGTGGAGATCGGAACGGTCACGGCGCTGCAACAACCGGGAAATCCAAAGCCGCGGATGTTTCGTTATCCGGAAGAAGAGGCGGTGATCAACCGGATGGGTTTCAATAACGATGGGGCTGACACCGTGGCGGCGCGATTGGCTCGCCAGGCAAAACCCGGCAAACGCCGAATTCCCCTCGGTATCAATTTAGGGAAGTCGAAGGCCGCGCCGCTGGACAAGGCGGTGACGGACTATCTGGCGAGCTTTTCCAAGCTGGCGGACTTTGCGGATTATTTGGTGTTGAACGTGAGCAGTCCGAACACGCCGGATTTGCGCCGGCTGCAGGATGAGGATCGTCTGCGCGAATTGCTTGGCGTGATCACGACGGCGAATCGCGAGCGCTTCGCACAGCTCGGGAAACCGAAAAAGCCGGTGCTGCTAAAAATCGCCCCGGATTTGAGCTTTGCCCAGATCGACGCCGTGCTCACCACGATCGCGAACTTTGGCCTGGATGGCATCATCGCGACGAACACGACGCTGGCGCGGCCTGGTCGATTTGCGACGATTAGCGAGGCGGGTGGTTTGAGCGGCCCTCCGGTGCGGGCGCGCTCGACGGAGATCATTCGCTATATTTCCAGGACAACGGGAGGCAGACTTCCGATCATTGGCGTGGGCGGCATCAATGATGCGCAGAGCGCCGGGGAAAAATTGGATGCGGGCGCATCGCTCGTGCAGATATATACCGGTATGATTTTCCGCGGTCCCTTTTTCGCGAAGGATGTGGCGGCGGCCCTGAGCATACGCCAGGCGATCGCGTGGGGGAAGTAGCCGTGCAAAAAAAAGCCCACGCGTTCACGTGGGCTTTGAAGTGAGCGCGTTTTGCCAAACGCGGGGTTAAGGTTTTTTTCAGCTCAACGTGATTCCGCGGGCTTTCGCGGAGCGGATCAACGCGTCAGCCATGTCGGATGGAGTCGCGGCGACTTCAATCCCGGCTTCGCGGAACGCCGCGATTTTGGCTTCGGCGGTATCTTCGACGCCGCCGACGATCGCTCCGGCGTGGCCCATGCGGCGACCTGCGGGAGCGGTGGCGCCGGCGATAAATCCGGCGACGGGCTTCTTCACGTTGGCCTTGATCCAGCGAGCGGCCTCGACCTCGGCCGTGCCGCCGATCTCGCCGATCATGATGATGCCGTGCGTCTCGGGATCATCGTTGAACATCTTGATCACATCGAGATGCGACGTGCCGTTCACGGGATCGCCGCCAATTCCGACGCAGGTGGACTGGCCGATGCCCTTGGTCGTGAGTTGATAAACGGCCTCGTAGGTCAACGTGCCGGAGCGGGACACCACGCCGACGTGACCCTTCTTGTGAATATATCCAGGCGCGATGCCGATGCGGCATCCACCCTTCGATTGCGGCCCGGTGCCGGGGGTGACGACGCCAGGGCAATTGGGTCCGATCAATCGGGTCTTCGAGCCCTGCATCGCGCGTTTCACGCGAACCATGTCGCGAACGGGAATGCCTTCGGTGATGACGACGACGAGATCGAGGCCGGCATCGACACATTCAATAATACCGTCCGCCGCGAAGGGCGGGGGAACGAAGCCGACGGAAACGGTGGCGCCGGTGGCTGCCTTTGCCTCGGCGATGGAATTGAAAATCGGGACCTTGGCGTTGCCATGGTCGAAGGTTTTTCCGCCTTTGCCCGGGGCGACGCCGGCGACGACCTGCGTGCCGTAATCGAGTGAGAGCTTGGCGTGACGGCTGCCGAAGTCGCCCGTGATATTCTGGACGATGATCTTCGTTTCGGGAGTGACCAAAATTGCCATGATAGAGGTGAGTTAAATTTTTTTTGGCCCACGAATCACACGAATTACACGAAAGTTTTTTCGGATTTTTCCACGGAAGACACGGACCGCACGGAATATTGAAAATCTTTTTTGATCATTTCCGTGTGCTCTGTGTCTCTCCGTGAGAAAAATTCAGTTTTTCGTGTCTTTCGTGTGATTCGTGGGCCTCTAGGTTTTCGGTTTTTGGTTACGCCACGAGTTTGACGATCTTCTGTGCGGCGTCCGCCATCGTGTCGCCGGACACGATCGTGAGACCAGATTTGGCGAGCGTTTCTTTGCCGGCCGCGACGTTATTGCCTTCGAGACGAACGACGAGCGGGAGCTTGAGGCCGACTTCTTTCACCGCCTCGACGATGCCGGTGGCGATGATGTTGCAGTCCATGATGCCGCCGAAAATGTTGACGAATATTCCCTTCACGTTCGCGTCGGAGAGAATGATCTTGAACGCCGCGACGACCTGATCTTTCGAGGCGCCGCCGCCGACGTCGAGGAAGTTGGCCGGGCTGCCGCCGTAGTGTTTGATGATGTCCATCGTGCTCATCGCGAGGCCGGCGCCGTTCACCAAACAGGCGATGTTGCCATCGAGCGCGATGTAGCTGAGAGAAAATTTCGACGCGGCGATTTCCTTGGGGTCCTCTTCGTTGAGATCCCGCAGCACGACGATTTCCGGATGACGGTAAAGCGCGTTGTCGTCGAACGAAACCTTGGCATCGAGCGCGAGAACTTCGTCCTTGGGGGTCGTGATCAGCGGGTTGATTTCGATCATCGCCGCATCGGTTTCCCAAAACATGGTGTAGAGATTGCGGATCAATTTGGCCGCGTTCTTCTGCTCGGCGGGATTGAGCCCGAGCTTGGTCACGAGTTCACGGACCTGAAAATCGCCAAGCCCGTAGGCGGGATCGACGAAGACCTTGAAAATTTTTTCCGGCGTTTCGTGGGCCACCTTTTCAATTTCCACGCCGCCTTCCGTCGAGGCGACGATCACGGGTTTCGAGGTCGCGCGATCGAGCAGGAGAGCGAGGTAATATTCTTTTTTGATATCGCTCGCGACGGTGAAGTAGATCGTCTGAACCATCCGTCCACTCGGGCCGGTTTGCGCGGTGACGAGTGTGTTGCCGAACATTTTTTCGGCGTATTCCTTGGCCTCGGCCTTGGTCTTGGAAAACTTCACGCCGCCTTTGAAGCCATTCGTGAACGTACCTTTGCCGCGACCGCCCGCGTGGATTTGCGACTTCACCATCGTCGGGCCCTCCGGAAGTTGGGCGAGAGCGGAATCAAACTCCGCAGACGACTTTGCCGGCGCGCCTTTCGGGACAGCGATGCCGAACTTCTCGAACAGCGTTTTCGCTTGGTACTCGTGAATGTTCATAGCTGCAATGGGTCTGTCACAACGTCGCGGGGGAGAGCACGCAAAAAAGTCAGCCAATTCCCTGGAGCAGCGGCCGTATGCGGGATTGCCTTTGAGTCTCTCAGAGGCACGATCCGGCCCCATGCAATCGCACGAGCTGCTGAAAGAAGTCCTGAAGAAAACCAGCGCTAAACAGATCGCCGGCGATCTGGGTCTCTCTCTCTCGTTGATCTATAAATGGGCCGAGCCGCCGTCGGACGACTCTGGCAGCGGCGCGAACAATCCGCTCGATCGCATCGATCAGCTCCTGCGCATCACCGGCGACCGCCGCATCGCTCAATGGGTCTGCGAACGCGCCGGAGGTTTCTATATTGCGAATCCGCATCCGAAGACTCCGCCGGCGCTGATCCCGGCGACGAACGATATTATCCAGGAATTTGCCGACATGCTGGGAGTGATCGCAACCGCCGCGGCGGATCAGCACATCACAAAAGACGAAGCGAAATCCATCCGGCAGCGCTGGGAAGAATTGAAGACCGTGACGGAAGGATTTGTTCGCACGGCAGAGCTCGGAAATTTCGGCGACGTCAAAGTCGAAACCGCACCGAAGACGGACGTGAAAAAGTAGAAGCGCGAGCTGAGTGGGCGGGAGGGAAGATTGTCCACGAATCACACGAAGGACGCGAAAGTGGACTTTAGAATCGCCCACGGAAGACACGGGAGACACGGAAAACACGGAAGGCACTGAAGGAAATAAGAGCCGTTTCTGTCGGTGGGAGATTTTGGGCGACAGAATCGTATTCTGAATTTCGGTTCGGAGCCTGTATTCTTTCCGTGTTTTCGGTGTGTTCGGTGGGCGATACGTCCGATCCACTTTCGTGCCCTTCGTGTGATTCGTGGGCAACCTCAACGATCCGAGGTCCAAGAGTGACGCGCGTATCCGAGATTCCGATACACGCGGATTGATCGGGTGCGTTTATTTCCGCGAACGCGTCGCTGGATTAATTTTTTTCAACGCTGGCAAGCATCCTGCTCATGGGGTGGTGGAGCCGCTTATGTCGCGCCCTCCCGCGAATTTCGCGGTTCCAACTAACAACCAACTCCACTCGCTATGATGAACCGTGTCTCCCAACTCGGTGGCTTAACCGCCACGGCACTTGCTCTGGCCGCCACCGCTTCGGCCGATATCAAACTCAATGATAATTTCTCCATCAGCGGTTACGCCGCTGGGGCCTATGAGTACTCCAAGGTAAAAGGCCAAGAATCCACGGACTCCCTCTTCAACGGTTCGAAGGACACGCCCAGCGCCGACGCCATAAAAACCGCGCTCACGGCCAACTTCAAACCAGTCACGGGTGTTATCAGCTTCTACTACATTCCGAATTACCCGAGCAACAAGCCGACGGATCAGCTCACGGTTCTCGATGCTTACGTCACCTACGATGCCGGCAACGGCGTGACGGTGACGGGCGGAAAATTTCTCAGCTGGATGGGCTACGAAGCGTTCGACACGGCGAACATGGCGCAGATCACGTACGGCGCGCCCACAGTCGGATATCTCGCGGCCATTCCGGCGTATCACACCGGTCTCAAAGTCGAATATGGCGACAAAGTTTGGTCCTCCGGCGTGGCGGTGGTCGACTCCGTGTATTCACCTTATGGTTACGACCGCGGTGATGGTGAATTGAAACATAACGCCGGCTTCGAAGCCTATCTGGCCTACAAGGGCATCGAGAATCTGACGCTCTGGGGCGGCGTCGTCTACGACACCGAGGGCGGGTTCGAGCCGCACTCTGTCTGGATGGTCGATTTGTGGGCCCAGTACGCGTTGACGAAGCAGATCACGATCGCTGCTGAGCTCACGGACAAAAATGGCGGCGACACCTTCAAGGGCGTCGATTGGCTCGCCTTCTTCAGCTATGCCTTCGACGACAAGTTCTCGTTGATCGCCCGCGTCAGCGGCGAAGTGCTGGACGACGAGACGAAGCGCCCGTTGCCTTCGGGCGAGCAGGTCGCGTCGAACTACGTTCAATACACCATCGGACCTTCGTACAAGGTCACGGACAACCTGACGGTTCGCGCCGAGTATTCGTTCTACGACTACAAGGATTTCGAGGATAAGAATTTCGCCGGCGTCCAAGCCGTATTCAAATTCTAAGTACGCTCTGAGCACCCCGGGCTGTTTCTCGCGAGAGACAGCCCGTTTTGAATCCAAATCGATTTTTTCAGACCGCGTGGGCGGCCTGTTCAGCCACTGCTTTGTTCACCCAATCCCACCTCACAACATCATGAAATTGTCTCGTTTATTCGCCGCTGGTGCGCTCGCGCTCAGCGTTCTCCTTCCCGCGCGCGCCGCGGACACCATCAAGGTCGGCGTGCTTCACTCGCTGTCGGGCACCATGGCCATCAGCGAAACGTCCCTGCGCGACGTGCTCCTCTTCACCTTCGACGAAATCAACGCCAAGGGCGGCGTCATGGGGAAGAAGATCGAGCCGGTCGTCGTCGACGGCGCGTCCAATTGGCCGCTCTTCGCCGAGAAGGCCAAGCAGCTCCTCGAGCAGGACAAATGCGCGGTCGTCTTCGGTTGCTGGACTTCCGTGAGCCGCAAGTCCGTGTTGCCGGTTTTCGAGAAAGACAACGGCCTGCTCTTCTATCCCGTGCAGTACGAGGGTGAAGAAGAGAGCCAGAATGTTTTCTACACGGCCGAGGCGGTTAATCAGCAAGCCACGCCGGCAGTCGATTACATGCTCCAGCAAGGTTACACGAAGTTCTATCTGTTGGGCTCCGACTACGTCTATCCGCAGACCACCAATCTCGTCCTCCTCGAGTATCTCCTCAGCAAGGGCGTCTCGATCGACAATATCGGCGGCGGCTACAAGAAGGACGAAAGCGGCAAGATCATCTCTGCCGGCAAGTACACGCCCTTCGGTCACACCGATTATCAGCAAATCGTGGCCGAAATTAAGCAGTTCGCGGCGGGCGGCAAAGCCTGCGTGATCAACACGCTGAACGGCGACACGAACGTTCCGTTCTTCAAAGAATACGCGTCTGCCGGCCTGAGCGCGGAAAACTGCCCAGTCGTTTCCTTCTCCATCTCGGAAGACGAATTCCGGTCGCTGCCCGCCAAGCAACTCGTCGGCCAGCTCGGTTGCTGGACCTACTTCCAATCGATCAACACGCCGGCGAACAAAACGTTCGTCGCGGATTTCAAGAAGTGGCTCAGCACAAGCTCCGCTCCGGGAATCGTGAAGGAAAAACGCGTCACGTGCTCACCGATGGTGCTGAGCTATGACGGCGTTTATCTCTGGAAGGCCGCGGTCGAGAAGGCCGGCTCGTTCGATGTCGACAAGGTGCGCGAAGCGCTGAAGAGCGGCATCTCATTCGATGGCCCAGGTGGAAAGGTGACCACGCAAAAGAACATGCACCTCACCAAGAACGTCTACATCGGCGAAACCAAGGCCGACGGTCAGTTCAAAATCCTCAAGGAATTCGACGGCGTTTACGGCGAGCCCTGGCTGAAGGGCAAGTTCAAGCCGGCGATGTAAACCACCTGGAGAATCAAACTCCAGTTTCTCGAAACTCGAGAGGCGCTGCCCGGCGGCGCCTCTTCCTTTGATCGGTCGTATCTAAAATTCTCATACATCTCGAATCGTGGATCGTTTTGTTTCATTCCTGTCCCGCCTGCGCCTGCTAGGCTGCGCGCTCCTGCTCGCGAGCGTTTCTTTTGGCGCAACCGCTCGGCAAACGATCAGCTTGGCCGCGATGACCTCGGACTCGGCGGAAAAAGTCCGCTTGATCCAGTCGCTCAGCGGGTCGGACGACGCGGCCGTGCCGGCGCTGCTCGCCGCCTGGCGTGAAGACAGCCTTTTCATCTATGCGCCGGAAGGTGGCGAAAAAATCGTGGTCCAGCTCACGGGCGAAAAAGACGATCGCGACGCGCAACCCGCCTTGCGCGTGGACACTGGCGAAGCGCTGAAAGATGCCTCTGGTGCGCCACTCCGTTTGGTCGGGGCGGATCTCATCGCGGTCGAACATGATGCGCTACTGCGCCGCACCATGAAGGAGGTCCTCGATCTCCAGGAACTTTCCGCAAGCGATCCGGCGCGTCGTATCCAGGCGGTGGAGACGCTGGGTTTCGCCCAGAATTTGGAAAAACTGCCTTTGCTTCTAACCCGCGCCACGCTCGAGCAGGACGATAAAGTGAAACTTTCGCTGCGTGAAGCGATCGCGCTCATCCGGCTCAAAGATCCATCGGACGAAGTCAAAATCAGCGCGCTGCAGGAGCTGCGCACGCTTCACACGATGGGCAGCATCGATTTTCTCCGCCGTGCACTGAAGCAAGCCCAGTTTGAAAAAAAGACTGCTGTCGCGACCGCAGCCGATTTGGCGATCGACGCCGTGGAAAAGCACAAGGCGCGCGTCAATTTCTTCGGCACGATTTTCCGCGGAGTCAGCAACGGCAGCATCTTGCTCGTGGTGGCGCTCGGCCTAGCGATCACGTTTGGCTTGATGAAGGTCATCAACATGGCGCACGGCGAGATGATCGCGATCGGCGCGTACACGGCGTACGTCGTGCAAAACATCTTCGGCTCAGGCCTTGCCGTTTCTCCCTTCGGCTTTTCCGTATCCATTCCGGGACTACATCTCGCGGGCTGGAAGTGGGAGAGTTATTTTCTGGTCGCGCTGCCCTTGAGTTTTCTGGCCGCGGCGGTGGTCGGAATCGTGCTGGAACGCACGGTCATTCAATTCCTCTATCGGCGTCCATTGGAAAGTCTGCTCGCCACCTGGGGCGTTTCGCTGCTGCTGCAGCAGCTCTTCCGCCTCATTTTCGGCGCTAACAATGTCCAGGTCTACAGCCCGTCGTATCTCAGCGGCAACTGGACGATCAACGATGTGATCTTCGGCTGGAATCGCGTGTTCGTCATCTGCTTCGCGGTCGTGGTCGTTTTCGGCACATGGCTCATTCTCACGAAAACGCCGCTAGGGCTTTTGATCCGCGCCGTGATGCAGAACCGCGGAATGGCGGCGTGCATGGGCGTGCGAACCGAGCGGGTCAACATGCTCACGTTCGGCTTGGGCAGCGGGCTCGCGGGTTTGGCCGGAGCGTTTCTCAGTCAGATCGGGAATGTCGGTCCATCCCTCGGCCAGAGTTACATTGTCGATTGTTTCATGACCGTCGTGGTCGGCGGAGTGGGGAATCTCGCGGGCACCGTGATCAGCGCTGCGGGCATCGGCCTGGCCGATCAATCGCTGCAACAGCTCCTGCTCAATCCCGTTCTCGGCAAGATCCTCGTTCTCGTTGGCATCATCCTGTTCCTGCAATGGCGACCGGCCGGCATCTTCGTCACGCGCAGCCGCAGCCTGGACGACTGATCGACCCGAATTTACGGCCCACGAATCACTCGAATGACACGAAAGAATAAGCCAATCGAAGTTTCGATCGTCGCCGTTTTGGCGGTGCTGCTGATCGTCCTTCTCCCGCTGCTCAACGCGCATGGGGTGGTGAGCAATTTCACGATCAATCTCTGGGGCAAATATCTTTGCTACGCGCTGCTCGCGATCTCCATCGACGTGCTGTGGGGCTACACCGGTCTGCTCAGTTTAGGCCAGGCGCTCTTCTTCAGCTTGGGCGGATACATGATCGGCATGCATCTGATGTTGATGATCGGCGATCTTGGCGTCTACGCGCAGGCCGGGAAAAATCCAAATCTCCTGCCGGACTTCATGGTGTTCCTTGGGTACACCTCCCTTCCTTCGTTTTGGCGGCCGTTCTACTCGTTTTCGTTTTCGGTGTTCATGGTGTTGTTCGTCCCGGGATTGCTCGCCTACGTTTTTGGTTTTCTCGCGTTCCGGTCGCGCATCAAGGGTGTCTATTTTTCGATTCTCACGCAGGCTCTCACCTACGGCGCGGCGCTGATGTTTTTCCGGAACGACATGCTGATGGGCGGAAACAATGGTTTCACGGATTTCAAACGGATCCTCGGCTATCATCTGACCGAACCTTCGACACAGCGGGGATTGTTCATCGCGACGAGCATCACGCTTCTGCTGGTCTACCTCGGTTATCGCTGGCTGAGCACGACGAAGTTCGGCTTGGTGCAGCGCGCGATTCGCGACGGCGAAAATCGCGTTCTGTTCAGCGGCTATGCGTCGGCGCACTACAAGCTGTTCATTTTTATCCTGTGCTCGGTCGTCGCGAGCATCGGTGGAGCGCTCTACGTTCCGCAGGTCGGGATTATCAATCCGAGCGAAATGACGCCGGAGAAATCACTCGAGGCCGTGGTCTGGGTGGCTGTCGGAGGACGGGGCACCTTGATCGGGCCGATCATCGGCGCGATTTTTGTCAACGCGTTGAAAAGCTGGGCGACACGCGCGTTTCCCGACCTGTGGCTGATCATCATGGGGCTGTTGTTCATCATCGTAGTGCTCTTTCTGCCAGGCGGCATCGTCAGCATTCCTGGGAAGCTCGCCGCGTTGCGTAAGAAGAAAACGGATGCGTCCAGCCGTGGCTCAACTTCGGACGATATGTTGAAGGCGAAGACAGCAACCAGCTCCTAAGACGATGTCGAAGAATCTGCTCCTCACGGTGGAAGACGTCTCGAAGACCTACGATGGCTTTAAGGCGATTTCCGATCTCACGTTCTATCTTTTCGAAGGAGAACTCCGCACCGTCATCGGTCCGAACGGCGCGGGCAAATCGACGTTTTTCGATTTGATCAGCGGCCGCGCCCAACCGGACAAGGGGCGCATCGTCTTCGGACTGGAGGACGATCTCACCGAGATGAACGAGTATGAAATCAACCGCCTTGGCGTCGGCCGAAAATTTCAAACTCCCAGCGTCTACGCGCAGCACACGGTGTGGGAAAATCTGTATCTCTCGTTGAAAGGTCCGCGCGGGGTTTTCTCATCAATCTTCGGACGCATTTCGTCCTCCGATCGCGATCGCATCGACGACGTGTTGAAACTGATTCGCCTCGAAGCCAAACGGGAATGGAAGGCGGTTCAGCTCTCACACGGCGAGAAGCAATGGCTCGAGATCGGCATGCTGCTCGCACAGGATCCGAAGCTTCTTTTGGTCGATGAACCGGCCGCGGGCATGACCGACGAGGAAACGCATCGCACCGGCGAACTGCTGCTCTCCCTCGCCGGAAAGCACAGCCTGATCGTCGTTGAACACGACATGACTTTCGTGCGTCAGATCGCGCGCGACGGACAAGTCACCGTGCTGCATCAGGGCACCGTTTTGTGCGAAGGAAAGTTCGATGACGTGCAGAGCAATCCAAAGGTGCGCGAGGTGTATCTGGGTCGCGGCAAAGGACGGTAGAACATTTTCGCATGCCTCTTCTCCAACTTTCATCGGTCGAAACTGACATCGCAGGATCGCGAATTTTGCGCGGTGTCCAAATCGAAGTTAATCCCGGAGAGGTCGTCGCGCTCATGGGCCGAAACGGCGTGGGCAAGACGACGACGTTGAAATCAATCACCGGAATGCTGCCCGTGCGTGCCGGCGCGATCACCTTCAATGGGGAGCGAATCAACAAGTTCAGCGCCGACCAACGTGCGCGCGCCGGAATCGGCTATGTCCCGCAGGGTCGCGATATTTTCCCGCACATGACGGTTGAGGAGAATCTGCACGTCGGTCTCGTCGTCCATGGCCGAAAGGGCGCCGATGCCCGCAATGCCCTCGAGCGCGTCTACGAACTGTTTCCAGTGTTGAAACAAATGCTGAGCCGAAAGGGCGGCGTGCTTTCGGGCGGGCAACAGCAGCAGCTCGCGATCGGCAGGGCGCTGTTGACCGACCCAAAGTTGCTCATTCTCGACGAGCCGACCGAAGGCATTCAGCCGTCGATCATCGACCAGATCGGCGACACATTGAAAAAGTTGAAGAGCGAAGGTCCGCGTCGCTACCTCGTCGAAGAAGTCGATCAGATGATCGAAAAACTTCGCGCCCAAGGTGTATCCGATAAAGACCTACACGAGGTCGAACACTGTATCGCTGCACTGCGCAACGATGGACCCAGCAGCGAGCGCATGTCGGAGGTGGCTGATCTGCTTGGCGCGGTGCGCACGAAAAATGAGCGTCCGGAAATCGTCGAGCCCATCGGACACGCGTTGAAGAAACTCAAAGGCGACGGATCACTGGCAATTCTTCTCGTCGAGCAATTCGTGGACTTTTGCCGCGAAGTGGCCGACCGGTTTTACGCGATGGACCGGGGCGCTGTCGTGGCCTCCGGGCCAATTGCTTCGTTGACCGACGAGGTGGTGAAAAAGCATCTTCAAGTTTAGGTATGCATCTTACCCCGCGCGAACGCGAAAAACTCATGATCGTCACCGCGGCCGATCTCGCCCGGCGACGCCAGGCCCGAGGACTCAAGCTCAACTATCCCGAAGCCGTGGCCATCATCACTTACGAGATCATCGAGGGGGCGCGTGATGGAAAATCTGTCGCGGAGCTGATGAGCTTTGGAACGACGATTCTTAAAGCCGCCGACGTGATGGAAGGCGTGCCAGAAATGATCCACGATGTGCAGGTCGAAGCCACGTTTCCCGACGGCACCAAGCTTGTGACGGTGCATCATCCCATTCGCTAAATTGGTTCCAAAACTCGAGGCGCCACCATGATTCCCGGTGAGATTTTTCCAGCCAGCGATTCGGCTCAGCTCGACGCGAATGTCGGGCTGAAACTTTTAAGTATCGACGTTTCCAATACAGGGGATCGCCCGATTCAGGTCGGCTCGCACTTCCATTTTTTCGAAACGAACGAAGCTCTTCGCTTCGATCGCGCGGCGACCCGTGGATTCCGATTGAATATTCCTGCAGGCACCGCGGTGCGTTTCGAGGCGGGAGACAAGAAGCGCGTGGAACTCGTGGCCTTGGCGGGCGAACGCGAGGTGTTTGGGTTGAATGGGAAAATTCAGGGGAAACTCTGAACGAACCTTCGAGAAACTTAACTGAACGTCCTGAATTGCCATGCCCCTGAAGCTTAGCCGCCGCCAATATGCCGAGATGTTTGGCCCGACCGTGGGCGATCGTATTCGGTTAGCTGATACGGAAATCATCGTCCAAGTGGAGCGCGACCTGATCGCGGAAGGCGGCGGCTACGGCAACGAGATCAAATTCGGCGGCGGCAAGGTGATTCGGGATGGAATGGGGCAGTCGCCCACGGCGACGGACGCTGAGTCGCTTGATTTGATCATCACGAATGCGCTCATTCTCGATCCGATCCTCGGCGTGATCAAAGCCGACATCGGAATCAAGCACGGCGTCATTGTCGGCATCGGTCACGGAGGAAATCCTGGCATTCAGAGCGGACTGGGTTCGGCTTTCGTCGATCCGCACACGGGAAAAAAGAACCCGATGATTGTCGGCGCCTGCACTGAAGTGCTGGCCGGAGAAGGCTGCATTGTCACCGCAGGCGGGATCGATTCCCACATTCATTTCATTTGTCCGCAGCAGATCGATGAAGCGATTTCCAGCGGGATCACGACGATGCTGGGTGGCGGCACCGGGCCGGCCACGGGGACGTTCGCCACGACCTGCACACCTGGTGCGTGGAATATTCATCGCATGCTCGAGGCCGCCGAAGCTTATCCGATGAATCTCGGATTCTTGGGAAAGGGAAATTGCGCGACTGCGGCTCCTTTGCGCGATCAAGTGCGAGCCGGCGCGATCGGACTCAAATTGCACGAAGATTGGGGGACGACGCCCGCAGCGATCGATACGTGTCTTGGAGTCGCGGACGAAATGGACGTCCAAGTCGCGATTCATACCGACACGTTGAACGAGGCGGGATTTGTCGAGGAGACGATCAAGGCTTTCAAGGGGCGCACGATTCATACTTTTCATTCGGAGGGCGCTGGCGGCGGACATGCGCCGGACATCATTCGCGTGTGTGGGGAGGCAAACGTTCTGCCGTCGTCGACGAATCCGACCCGGCCGTTTACCGTCAACACGATCGACGAGCATCTCGATATGTTGATGGTCTGCCATCATCTGGATTCGAAAATTCCGGAAGATGTCGCGTTTGCGGAGTCACGGATTCGCCCAGAAACGATTGCAGCGGAAGACCGGCTGCACGACCTCGGCGCTATTTCGATGATGTCGAGCGACAGCCAGGCGATGGGCCGCATCGGCGAAGTCATCATTCGCACGTGGCAAACGGCGCACAAGATGAAGGTGCAGTTCGGCGCGATGACGCATGCGAGTCATCCTGCGGCGGACAATTTTCGCGCTCTGCGTTATCTGGCGAAGTACACGATCAATCCCGCCATTGCTCACGGCATCAGCCATGTGGTGGGTTCATTGGAAGTCGGCAAAATCGCCGACATCGTGGTGTTCAAACCAGCGCTCTTTGGGGCAAAGCCGGAATTGGTGTTGAAAGGTGGGTTCATCGCGTGGGCGAACATGGGAGATCCCAACGCTTCGATCCCCACGCCGCAGCCCACCTTTTATCGCCCGCAGTTTGGCGCAGCGGGGCGCGCGCTTGGGGCAACCAATCTGACCTTCGTCAGCCAGGCCTCGCTCGATCATGGCGAAGTTCAGACGTTAGGTTTGCGACGTCGTCTGGAGGCGGTGAAGGCAACGCGAAAGATCGGGAAGCGGGACATGGTCTTGAACGACGCGTTGCCGAAGATCGAAGTCGATCCGGAGACGTACACCGTGAAAGCGGACGGTGAAGTCCTCACCTGCGAACCGGCGAAAGTGTTGCCTCTGGCGCAGCGGTATTTCCTTTTTTGATACGTGCACCTTGTTGCGGCCCCGCTTTCCAATCCGCGAACGGATTTGCCGATCGTCGCCATCGCGGTGGATCGGCTGCGCCTAGCGAAGCGGCGCTGGCGAGGTAAGGCCGCGGATGGGGTTGAGTTTGGCTTCGAACTCGAAACACCGCTGAAGCCGGATGCCTTCGTTTGGGAAACGGAGGAGGCGCAGTACCGCATTGCGCAAGAGCCGGAAAGTTTGCTGGAAATTTCACTCGCGATTACGCCATCGGCTGCCGCGGGAATTGGATGGGCAATTGGGAATCTGCATCTCGAATTGTCGGCAGACGCGGATCGTCTGCTGACTCCGGATGATCCGGCAGCGAGACAACTGCTGGAACGACTTCGCGTCCCGTACAACACGGTGATGGGTGTGTTCCGGCCGGGACGCTTTGTCCGTGGTGACGCCGTCAACGCCGCCCAGGAGCTGGGTTCAAGTCATCGACATTGAAGCGCCATGAGCGACGACCGTCTGAGCGAAAAGGCTTTTGCTTCGAACGTCGCGTGGTTTGCGCGCGCGTTGCAGCTCAATGATTCGTTTTATCCGACGGGGGCTTATGCCCATTCGTTCGGGCTGGAAGGTTTGGTCGAGCAAGGTGTCGTGCGTGATCGGGAAACGCTGCGCGAGTATGTATTCGCTTCGTTGATACCAGCGCTCGCGAGAAACGAGATGCCGCTGGCGTGCCATGCCTCGCGCGGGTTTGCGGAACAAAATTGGGACCTCGTCGGCGAGGTGAGCCTGCTTTCCGCGGCAATCAAGTCGTCGCGCGAAGCTCGTGTGGCCTCCGAGAATATCGGCCGGCAGCGGGCCGAACTCTGCGCTTCGCTGCATAAGAGTGAATTGGCTCGTGAATATTTGGAGCGCTCGCAGAGGGAAGGCTGGCCGTACTCATCGGCGGTCTCGTGCGCCTTGGAAGGTCACGTGATCGGCATGCCGCGAGACGCGATCTTGGCTTCGATGTTTTATTCTGCGGTGAGCACCTTGCTCGCGGCCGCGATGAAGCTTTTGCGTATCGGACAAAACGGCTCGCAATCACTTCTAACCGAAGCGATGAGCCACGCCACCAAAACGATCTCTGCTGCACAAAACGTCGCATTGACTGAAATCGGCTGGTTCAACCCCTGGCTCGACATCGCCGCCGCGCGCCACGAGCGCGCCGAGGCCCGGCTGTTTATCTCATGACGTTTCCGAGAATCGATAGCCCACGAATCACACGAAGAACACGAAATGAACGAACCATTTTCCCACGGAAAACACGGACAACACGGAAAAGAAGAATTCGGACTGAGAATTTGTTTCCGTGTGGTCCGTGTCTTCCGTGGGAAAAAATTCCGTGGATCGATTTCGTGTTCTTCGTGTGATTCGTGGGCCTAAATAATATGTCCAACTCTCGCCCTCCTCGTATCGGCATCGGCGGCCCTGTGGGGTCCGGCAAGACCATGCTTTGTTTGCGGCTCTGCCAGAAGATGCGTGAGCGCTATTCGATGGCCGTGGTGACGAATGACATCTACACGATGGAAGACGCTCAGTTTCTCACGCGAAACAGCGCGCTGCCCCCGGAGCGTATCGCCGGAGTGGAAACGGGGGGCTGTCCTCACACTGCGATCCGCGACGACACCACGATGAACGAGCAGGCGGTGCGCGCGATGGAAGCGGCATTTCCGGAGTTGCAGCTCACGTTGGTCGAGAGCGGGGGCGACAATCTTTCGGCCACGTTCTCACCCGAGTTGGTCGACGCGTTCATCTACGTGATCGATGTTGCGGAAGGTGACAAAATTCCCCGCAAGGGTGGTCCGGCCATTCGTCACAGTGATCTTCTCATCATCAATAAAATCGATCTCGCGCCGCTGGTCGGCGCCGATCTCGGCGTGATGGAGCGAGACGCGAAAGCTCAGCGCGGCGCGCGGCCGTTTTTGTTCTGCGATCTCAAGCGAGAGCACAATCTCGACAAGGTGATCGCGTGGATCGAGGAGCAGGTTTTGTTCGCCGCGAAATCCAAATCGTGAGCGAATTTGCCGGCCATCTTGCCTTGCGGGCCGAACGTCGGGCCGACGACCGCACGATCATTGCCGCTCAGGCGTTTCAAGCGCCGTTTCACTTGAGCAAACCCTATTGGGATGGCGCGACCTTGATTGTCCAAGTAGTGAATCCGACGGCCGGTATCCTCGCAGGGGATACATTGAAGTCGGAGATCGCCGTCGCGTCCGGCGCGGCGCTGCTTGTGACGACACCGAGTGCGTCGCGCGTCTTCCACATGAAATCCGGCTCGGCGAATTCGCGGCAGCATTTCACAATCGCGAGCGAGAGTTGGCTCGAAGTTTGGCCGGAGCCGCTCGTGCCGCATTTGAATTCGGATTTCCATCAGGTGACGGAGATCGACGCGGCGGCCGGCGCGGAATTTTTCTTCGCGGATTATTTGCTTCCGGGCCGCATCGCACGCGGAGAGATTTTTTCGTGGCGCAGGCTGTGCCTCGAATTGCGCGTGCGCGTCGGCGGGGAGCTGGTATTGCAAGAACGGTTTGACCAAACCGGCGCTGAACTCGCCCGACTCGCCAGTCTCGCCGGACGAGGCGAAGGCGCGGCCTTCGGGAATATCGTTTTCACCTCGGAAAAACTGCTTGCGGACGAAAGTTGGCAGACTGCGTTGCGCGACCTGCAAAGCTCCGAGGCTCAAGTCGGCGTAAGCCGCCTGCGCGGCAGTTCGCCGACGTTCAGCTTGAAAATCGTCGCGGCAGATGGCGATGCCCTGCGCCGAACTTTGCGAGGAGTTCGCAACGTGCTGCGCACGTCAATGCCGCACCTCTCCGCCGATCCACGGAAGCTGTAGTGCGGTGCGCAATAAAATCTATAGCCACTAAGCGGCGGGCAACCGCGTTTCCGAACGCGGCTGCCCCGGCTCGTGGAGCGCAGGCGTCTCGCCTGCACAGTCACTGAATG
>DASTWZ010000023.1:0-85000 GCA_035765635.1 Opitutaceae bacterium | reverse complement strand
CTCCGACCGCGAATTTTCGACCAGACGCTCTCGGACTTTCAGGTGCCGCTTTACCAAGAGACGCTGATCGAAGCAGGACCAACAGCCGCCGCGTTGGTTGCCTCAGGCGACGTATGGCTGACTTTCGACCCAACCTGCGTGCCCGCAACTCACAGCGACATCGTTGGGTTGGGGATGCGGGTCAGGCCTGAGATAGCCAAGGATTTCGGGGTTTTCTTTACGAATCAGGGACACAGCGCGCGGTCAGGCACAGAGCGAACCATCACCAGGTTTCTTCAGAAACCCACTGTGGCCGACATCCAAAAGCTCAGCCAGGAACATGAGTTTCTCGTGGACACGGGGCTTTGGCTGCTGAGCGCCGCCGCGCTCGAGGTCCTCTTCAAACGCTGCGGCTGGAATTCGCGTATTCAACAGTTCGATACGCCGAATGGTCTGCCAACTTACCTGGATTTGTACACGGAAGTGGGCGCGTCATTAGGGGAGAGAGCCACACCAACTGCTGCCCTCAAAGCATCGGGCATTCGCGCGCTCTTCAAGAGCGTGATCGAGCTGCCCGAAGCCCGCTTCTATCACGTCGGGTCAAGTCGGCAGCTTCTCGAGTCCATGGAGCAATTGCAGTGGCAATCCCACACACCTCGCCGGAATCACACCATCGCGACTGCATCGGTCTCTGCCTGTCAAAACGAGGGCCCCACGTGGGAAGAAGGCACGACAGGGTCCAGCCCCAAGATCGATCGCGGCTCGGTAGTAACTGGTTTACCTGCAGGCCACCGCATCAGTGATCTAATGCCGGGGTGGTGCATCGATGTAGCCCCTGTCGGTGCGTCCAAATATCTCGTTCGGCCCTATCACATCGACGACAGTTTCAGGGGTGCGGGGAAGGACGGAAAAATCTGCGGCCTTACCTCGGACGCCTGGCTCAGGAGTCACGGTTTCTCGTCAACGGCTACGGATGTATTCCACGCCAGGGTCTATCCCGTTGTGAGCGCCGCCGATATCTCGGATGAACTCATCGACTGGTATTTCGCAGCCACTCCCTCAGAAGAAATCACTTCTTTTGTCCACAAAGCGGAGCTTCTCTCCTGCGCGGAACTGCCCGAAAAAATTAATTACGCCCGATATTTTGACCAGCGGAACACAGGCTATGAAGCCTCCGTTCGGCGGGCTTTCGAGCGGCTTCTACGCGACGGTGACGCTAGCGTTTTCGAGCAAGACTGCACTGAGATCGCACGCTTTCTCGCTGGCCGGCCGAAGCTCAAATCATGGCTTCTGACGAACGCCGATGCGATTGAAAAGGCGGCCACCAAGCCAGAGCACCAAGCTCGGTTTCTGCTCCTTTTAGCTCAAATCACGAAGCGAACGCCCACCAGGTTTCGCTCCGAAGCCGGTTTCGAGCGTCTCCGCGGCGCTCTTGTCTCAGCACAAAAGATCCATCTCTCGCGCCCAGCCCTGAGTTTGAAAGAGGATCAGATCGTCTGGGCCAGGAGTCCGGCGCGTATTGACCTAGCCGGAGGATGGACGGATACCCCGCCGTATTGCCTCGAGCACGGCGGCGCAGTCTTAAACGTAGCCGTTTATCTGAACGGTCAGCCACCGATTCAGGTCTTTATCCGCCCAATCCTCGAGCGTCTGATTCGCCTTCGTTCGATCGATCAAGGCGCTCAAGAGACGATCGAGACCTTCGAGGCATTGGCAGATTTCCGGCATCCGAGAGGAAGCTTCAGTTTGCCGAAAGCCGCACTTTCACTGGCCGGATTTCTGCCCGAGTTCTTTCAAGGTAAAGCCGCCAAAAGCCTGAAGGCCCATCTGGCGGCTTTCGGCGCCGGCCTGGAAATCTCGCTGCTCAGCGCCATCCCGAAAGGTTCGGGTCTGGGGACATCGTCGATCATTGGAGCCACGCTCCTGGCCGCGCTAAATCGCGCGAGCGGATTGAATTGGGACAATATTGATCTCTATTCACGAGTACTGGCGATGGAGCAATTGCTCACGACGGGAGGAGGATGGCAGGATCAGGCCGGGGCTATTTTTCCAGGCGCGAAACTCATCCAAACGGAAGCGGGCCCCACGCAAAGCCCGACAGTCCGTTACGTGACGCCGTCGCCTCTCGACTTCCCGCAGTCCGAAAACGCCTTTCTTCTCTACTACACTGGAGCCACTCGGGTGGCGAAAGGCATTCTCCAGGAGATCGTGCGAAACATGTTTTTGAACGACTCGCAAACGGTTCGGATTCTCGAACGCATTCGAGCCAACGCCTGGCAGGCTCACCTCGCCTTCCAAACAGGGTCCGCCAAAGACATTCATCGTGTGGTCGCGAGATCATGGCGCCTCAATCAGCAGCTCGATTCCGGGACACGAACCGCTGAGACAGACCGGATCATTGAAATCTGCGGAGACCTTCTTTCTGCAAGCAAGCTGCTCGGTGCCGGTGGCGGTGGCTTCATGCTTTTGTGTGCAAAGGACGCTGCTTCTGCCCGCCAAATTCGGCAGCGCCTCGAATCCAATCCGCTCAATTCTCGGGCCCGATTTGTCGACTTTTCGGTGGCGAAAGCCGGACTCGAAGTCACCGTAAGTTGAACCTCAGTTTTGGGGCCAATCTGGTTCCATCAGCCCTAAAAGTCGCCAACTGCGGCATTGAAGAGCCCTACAAAAACACGAGATTTTTCGCAATTTTTGGGGCTTTTTGCCCCAAAAAAGCGCATTTTTTGAAAAAATTCAGGGATTGCGTCATTCAGGAAAACTTCTTTTGAACGCCACCCTTCGGAAGTCTACTAACGTCCGCGTCCACCCGCTCCAACCTAACCCAAGGCACACTTTGGACCTCAAACAAATCAAGCAAATCATCGACCTCATGAAGCGCTCCGAGCTGACCGAGTTCGCGGTCGAGGAAGAGGGTTTCAAATTGAAAATCCGGCGTGGCACAAACGGCCTCCCTGTAGTCTCCGCCAATCGCGGTTCCAACGCCCCTTTTCCAGCTCCTGCGGAATCCGCGGCTCCGGTTCAGCCCGCAGCGGCTGCGCCGATCACTACCGGCGCCACGGCTGCAACGCCGGCCGCCGACGAACCTGGCGTGACCTACATCAAGTCGCCAATGGTCGGCACCTTTTATCGATCCCCTTCTCCTGAGAGTAAGTCCTTCGTGGAGAACGGCACGAAGGTCGTGGAAAACAGCGTCGTTTGCATCATCGAGGCCATGAAGATCATGAATGAGATTCAGGCCGAAACGAAGGGCACGATCGTCGAAATGCTCGTGGAGAACGGCCAGCCGGTGGAATACGGGCAGCGTCTGTTCAAGGTTAAACAAGGCTGATTCAACCACTTCCAAGGACCACTAATTCACGGCGATCCGGGCGCAGCTGCCCAGAATCGTGTGCGTTAGTGGTTTCGTCGTCTCCATATGATTCAGAAGATCCTCATCGCGAATCGCGGTGAAATTGCCCTCCGCATCGTCCGTGCTTGCCGTGAACTCGGCATCAAAACCCTCGCCGTTTACTCGGAAGCCGATGTGCAATCGCTGCACGTCCAATTGGCCGACGAGGCGATCTGTATTGGAGGGCCGAAAAGCGCAGACAGCTATCTTCGCTCGGACCGAATCATCAGCGCGGCGGAAATCGCCGATGTAGACGCGATCCACCCCGGCTACGGTTTTCTTTCGGAAAACGCTAAATTCGCGGAGCAATGCGAATCCTGCAATATAAAATTCATTGGCCCCAAGTCGCGTTCCATCAAGATAATGGGCGACAAGGCGATCGCGAAAGACGCGGTCAAGAAAGCCGGCGTGCCGATCGTTCCAGGCAGTGACGGTCCGGTCGAGAGCGAGGGCGATGCGGTGAAAATCGCACGGAAGATCGGCTACCCTGTCATCATCAAGGCAGTCGCTGGCGGTGGCGGACGCGGGATGCGCATCGCACACAACGATGTATCCTTCGCGAAGGAGTATCATGTCGCCCGAAACGAGGCGGAAAAAGCATTCGGCAACGGCGCGGTTTACATCGAAAAATACATCGAGCGTCCCCGGCATATCGAGTTTCAGATCCTCGCCGACAGTCATGGCAAGGTGCTGCACCTGGGCGAGCGCGACTGCTCTGTGCAGCGTCGCCACCAAAAACTGATCGAAGAGTCCCCCTCCCCTTTCCTCACCGCAGATCTCCGCAAGCGGATGGGCAAGGCAGCGGTTCGAGCGGCCGAAGCCGCGGAATACGAGAACGCGGGCACGATCGAGTTTCTCGTGGATGCGAAAGGAAACTTCTACTTCATCGAGATGAACACCCGCATCCAGGTGGAGCATCCGGTGACCGAAGAGGTGACCGGCATCGATTTGATCAAGCAACAGATCCGCGTCGCGAATGGCGACAAACTCGATTTCGATCAGGGCGACATTAAGTTCGAGAAGCATGCCATCGAGTGCCGGATCAACGCCGAAGATCCGTCGCGCAATTTCGCCCCATCACCCGGCACGATCGGACTCTATTACGCTCCCGGCGGTCACGGTGTTCGCGTCGATAGCCATGTCTACAGCGGCTATACGATTCCGCCTTATTACGACTCGATGATCGGCAAGCTGATTTGCTATGGCTCCAATCGTAAGACGGCCCTCGAGCGGGCTTATCGCGCCTTGAGCGAATACCTGATTCGCGGAATCAAGACCACGATTCCACTGCACAAGGCGATCATGAGCGATCCAACGTTCATCGAGGGCAAGGCGACGACGGCGTACATGGAGGATTTTCTCAGCCGCACCCCGACCGATCTTTTTTCCTGAGAAAGCCGAGATCGGCATTTGAAACCTTTCGCGCGACTCCGCTACAGTAACCGCGATGCAAGCCAACGATTTCCCTTCGCCCACACGTTTTGACGATCAGCCCGAGCTCGGGGACGTGAAAATCAACCACGATGTCGTGGCGAGCATCGTGCGTTTGGCCGCGATGCAGGTTCCGGGCGTCGCCGGCGTCGGCGGCGGGTTTGTCGATGGCATCACCGAACTCCTTTCCAAACGCGAAGCAGACAAACGCGGCGTACGCGTCACGGAAGACCAAAGCGACAGTTACGCCATCGAGGTTCGCCTCGTCATCGTTTACGGCGCCGAGATCGGCAAAACGGCTTACGAAGTTCAAGCTGCGGTGCGCAAGCAGGTCATGGGCATGACCGGCAATGGCGTGTCCCGCGTCGACATCATCATCGAAGGCGTGCGTTTGCCGAGCGATGTGGGTCGGTCCATGGACAAGGCCGACGAGCTTTGGCCGGACGTTAACCCCGTCGATTAAGCCAACGTGCCTTCCCTACTCGAATACGCTGCGACGCCGTCGGTGCAATGGGTCCTCCTCTGGACGATCCTGGCGCTGATCGCATTGCTGCTCCTGCTTCGCAAGCCGCGCACGCTGGTGCTGGCCTCCGCGAAGACAGGGCGTCTCGAGATCTCACGCCACGCTCTTCACCGACTTCTCGAAACCTGCTGTGAACAGTTGAGCGGGGTCGCTTCGGCTCGTGCGCGTGTTCACCGCTCAGGCGGCAAATTCCGGACATATTTGCGACTGAAAGTGCGTCCGGAAGCGAAGCTCGACGCGATCCAAGGCTATCTCGTCGAAGAAATTTCGAGTATTTATCAGGAAAATCTCGGGCTGAAGGACGAGGTTGGCCGCATCGACGTCGAGATCGTCGGTGTCGTGCAGACAGCCGATTCTTTTTCAGCGCGCTGAGCGAAGGCGAAGTGCTCAGGACCTGATCAAGAGCAGGTCCGACCACTCGTTCATCACGCGGGCTTCGATTTTCCAGCCCCTGGCTTTAGCCACGAAATGCTCGCGAACTTGGTCATTCTCTCGGGCGAGAATGCCGCTCAGGACGAGCGCCCCAGGCTGAAGCACACTGCCGAGGAGTTGATCGGAAAACGCCATCAACACGTCCGCTTGAATATTGGCCAACACGATCCCGCCCTTCCGGTTCGCCAGGCCCGTGACCAAGTCGCCAACGAAAAACTCCACTGCGTTCAAGAGCCCATTCATTTCCGCATTTTCCCGGCTCACCGCGATCGCTTCGGGATCATTATCGAAACCGATCACATTACGATAGCCGAGACGCGCGGCAGATAGCGCGAGAATGCCTGAACCACAACCGGCATCAATGACTGGCACGTCGAAGCCGAAGTCTTGCGTCAGGCTGACCAGGCGCTCGCAGCACAACCGCGTTGTTTCGTGGTTCCCCGTGCCAAAAGCCAACCCCGGATCGAGCCAGATGATCTTGTCATCGCCGCCCGCCGCATAGGTCTCGCGCTCCCAAATCGGCACCCAGTGAAGCTTCCCAAAGTGCCAGGCTTTGAAATGGGCCTTGTAGCTGTTTCGCCAATCGGCCTCGGCCAGGATCCGCGAATTGGGCCGGCTCGGAAGCCTCACGACCACGGCTGCGGCGACGAGAGCCTGCCACGCGTCCTCGGCCTCGGATTCATCGGCAAATACGCCGATCAGTTTGCTCTGCGCGGTGGGAAGATCCTGCAGCACCATCCAGCGTGCATCGCCGATCTCCAACAAAGTCTCCTCCAGCAAATCAACTTGGTCGGCGACGACAGGAACGCTGAGTTCGATCATGATTTTGGAAACGATTCCGACAGCCGCGCGATGACGGAAGGCAACAGCGCATGTTCTGCGCGATGTACTTTTTCCTCCAGCGATTGCTGTGTATCCGTGGGCTCGATACGCACGGGGGATTGATCGATAATCGGGCCGCCATCGACCTCGGCCGTGACGTAGTGAACGGTGCAGCCGGTGATTTTCACGCCGCGCCGCCAGGCTTGGCCAATACCGTCGAGCCCCGGAAAACTTGGAAGAAGACTCGGGTGCAAGTTGATGATGCCCTGAGGGAACGCATCGATAAAACTCGGGCGCAAGATGCGCATGAAGCCCGCGAGAACGACCAAGTCCGGCGACGCCTCTCGAATGCGCTCGATATAGCGCGCTTCGCCGGTCTCGTCGAATTTGGTTTTGAACGGCCCAGGATCGAGAAACATCGCCGGGACACCGAAGCGTTCGCCGAGCGCAAGAATGCCCGCGTCCCGCTTATCGGAAAAAATTTGGACAACCCGCGCGCGGCCGAGCTGACCGGCGCTTTGCGCCTGGAGGATCGCCTCGGCGTTGCTGCCTCGCCCTGAGCCCAAGATAACAAGCCTCATAGTTCTCCCGCCGCTTTGATTTTTGCGATCAGATCAGTCGTGCTGAAGCCCGGCAGGAACGGCATGAAGCGGATGTCGGCGCCGACACTCTGCAGCGCACCGCGTTCTTCTGGATCGAGCTTCTCGAGCGTGTAATCGCCCGCCTTGCAATAAACGTCGGGACGGAGGGCGAGGATTTCCTTGGTCAAACGCTTTTCACGAAAGATGACGACGCCGTCGACGAACCAAGTGGCTGCGAGCGCGTAGGCTCGTTGTTCTTCGTTTTGAATCGGACGGAGCGGGCCCTTCAAGGCCTTCACGCTCTGATCGCTGTTGAGCGCGATGAAGAGCGCGTCACCGAGCGCACGGGCCTGCTGCAAATAATAGAGATGCCCGGTGTGCAGGAGGTCGAAAACGCCGTTGGTCAGGACCAACTTCTTGCCTTCGGCCCGCATCGATTCGCGCAACTTCGTCGCGGCCTCGATCGATAACAGTTTTGGATTTTGCAGCATGAGCGATCGTTCCTTGTATCCGCGCTCTTGATACGCGAGACGCTTCGAAGCCGAAAAAGGGCGGGAGCTCAGAAGAACTTCTTCGCTTTTTCGAAGAAGCTCTTCGCGATCGGCTCTTCGGCATCACCGCTGAGCAGAGCGAATTCCTCGAGCTTCTTCTTTTGCTCGGAAGTCAGCGAAGTCGGCACTTCCACGTGGACGCGGACGAGTTGATCGCCGTGAGCGCTGGAGCGGAGGCTCGGCATGCCTTTGCCTTTCAAGCGGAAGGTGGTTCCGCTCTGCGTGCCCGTCGGAATTTTCAAAGTCACGCGGCCGGAGAGCGTCGGGACTTCGATCGATCCGCCGAGTGTGGCCAGCGTGAACTTGATCGGAATCTCGCAGAAGAGATCGTCGCCCTGGCGTTCGAAGACATCGTGTTCCGCCACGCTGATGACGATATAAAGGTCGCCGGGTTCGCCACCGGCCAGTCCGGCTTCGCCGTTGCCGACGGAGCGCAGGCGTGAGCCCGTGTCGACGCCGGGTGGAACGCGGACATTCAGCTTGGTGTTCTTGGCCAATCGGCCCTGGCCATGGCAGGCCGTGCAGGCTTTTTCGACCTTGGTGCCGGCGCCGCCGCAGGTCGGACAGGTTTGCGTGAACGTGATGATTCCGCCCGAGCGGCGAATTTGGCCGGCGCCGCGGCAGGTTGGGCAGGTGACGCGTTTTGATCCCGGCTCCGCGCCCGTGCCGCTGCAGCGATCGCAGGCCATGGCCTTGCGGAAGGAGATTTCCTTTTCCACGCCCTTCGCGGCTTCTTCGAGCGTGATTTCAAGATCGTAGCGGAGATCCGAACCATCTCGACCGCTGTCGCGGCCGCCGCCTCCGCCGAAAAATTCGTCGAAGATACCGCCTCCGCCGCCACCCCCGCCTTGGCCGAAGACTTCGCGGAAAATGTCGAACGGATCATGGAAGCCACCGCCCGACATGCCGCCGCCAGCGCGTGGACCACCGCCCTGTTGAAACGCGGCGTGGCCGTAGCGATCGTAGGCGGCGCGCTTTTGTGGGTCTTTCAGGACCTCGTAAGCTTCGGAGATTTTCTTGAACATCTCCTCGGCTTCCTTGTTGCCGGGGTTTTTGTCCGGGTGGAACTGCACCGCTTTTTTGCGGTAGGCTTTCTTCAGCTCATCGTCCGAAACGCCTTTGGCGACACCGAGCAATTCGTAGTAGTCTTCCTTAGCCATGTAGAAAAAGTTTGCGCGGACCAGAACGCGCCAGCGGTACGCCGGCGCGCGCTTCCGTCATGTAGTTTTAAGCTGGATACAGCGTGCGGCCGTTCAGGTGGCGGCACCGTCTTTGGCGCGTCCGCTCGAGAGGATCACGGAAGCGGGGCGGATAACGCGACCATTCAAACTGAACCCGACGCGGACGACCTGCAGCACTTTGCCTTCCGGCACGTCCTTGTCTGGTTGGGACGCGATGGACTCGTGCTGATTGGGGTCAAACGCCTGCCCCACTGGATTGATTTCCTTGAGGCCGTGGTTGCTTAGCACGGAGCGGAACTGGTCCTGCACCATGCCGATGCCTCCCACGAGTGTCTTCAGTTCGGCGTTAGGCGCTTTGGCGGCGTTGAGGCCGAGGTTCAAATTGTCCAGGATTGGAAGCAAATCCTCGACCACGCGCCCGATGGCAAATTGCCGGAGTTCGTCTTTCTCACGAGTGGCGCGGCGGCGGAAGTTCTCCAGATCGGCGACGGTGCGGACGTATTTATCGTAATTATCCGCGGCCTCCTTCTTTGCGGCTGCGACCTGTTCCGTGAGCGTCGAAACGTCTCCAGATTTTCCCGCGTTTTGCGCGCCGTTTGCCGGCGTCTGCGAGGCTTGGTTTTCGGGAGTGTTGTTGTCCAATGTTTCGGCTTGATCAGATGCGGTCATAGAAGCCGCGGAATAAACTATGGCTTCCGACTTTCTTCAAGCGTGTCCGCCTCGGGTGAGGCGACATCGGGCGCTTTTTTATTCGCTTCTCGCATCATGGGCCCGCCGGCCGCTGCGCCGAAAACCTGTCCCAAGTCGCCGGGGATCAGGCCGCTGATCGCCGTCGCGACGGGTGCGACTGCCCGCATCATTGCCGGGGTAAGCAGCTGTTTCGCATCGGTCACTTCCTCGAGTACTTGGTAAAGGTGCACATCGAAATTCCGCGTGGACGGATTGCGGGAGTACTGATCGTCCCAAGTAATTTTATCCACGCGAAGCTCCAGATGATGAATCAGGAAACGTGTGTTGCGCGGCGCGGCGGGCTGAGATCTTGGGGATTTCGGCGAGGCGGTAGGTTTCCGTTTCTCGGGAGTCGGCTCGTCGGAATCCGGTTTTTCCGAGGGGAAGAGCCGATCGTAGAACAAGTTCGCGTTGAGCGTGCCGTCCGTATTTCGAACGAAGGTCACGTGCGGGGCGTCGAGTTTGACGTAATCGAATTCCGGTCGATCGCCGAAAAGCGTTTTGAAGGGCGCGCGGGCCTGAAAGGAGCGGACCTCGACGTAATCCGGGCGGGGAAACGTGTGCGGATTGCTGATCGAGAGGCCTTCGAGATCGACGCTCGCTGCGAACGGATTCATCGACAGGCGCTCCACTTTCACCTCAAAGCCGGTCCGTTTTGTCAGCGTGCTGGAAAGGATCATCGGCAGGAAGAAAATCCAAGCCGCGGTGATCACCGCACAAAAAATGAAGAGAAAGACTATGAATTTAAGAAGCGCACCACCGCGGCAGCTGGAGAAGCCGGACGAAGAAAGCATGCGGGACGCTAGGAGAAATTCTCCGTGATGAGCAACATTGCTGCGTCGTCCGCTTTGAAGCTGAACTCCCCGGAATATGGGAGAATGACGTTGTCTCCTTTTGTTAGCGTCTCACCGGCATTGGCATCGCGAATCGTGCCATTGACCACGCTGAGGATGCGAACTTGCTCATTGGCGGCGAATTTTAGCGTTTCATTCGCGGCCAGTGGGACTCGGCGGATGCGGAATTCCGCGGCGTCGGCAATAACGGCGGGACGGCGTTCGGCGCGGACGAGCTGAGGCTCGAAATCATTCCAATCGATGGAGCGCAGCGACTGGTTGACGTGCATCTGCCTGGGCTTGCCGTCCAAACCGACCCGCCCCCAATCGTAGACGCGATACGTGGTGTCCGAATTCTGCTGAATTTCCAGGATGAGATTGCCGCCGTCGATCGCGTGGATCTGGCCGCTATGAACGAGGATCGAGTCGCCGACATTCACAGGGAAACGGTGCACGCAGTTTTCCAGAGTCAGCTCGTGGAGCGCTTTTTCGAATTTTTCCCGGGTGGCGCCTTGTTTCAGGCCCACGATGAGATGCGAGCCTGGCGCCGTCGCCGCGATGTACCAGTTTTCCGTTTTCGGTTCGCCTTTCAGTTCGCCGGCCACGCGTGCGGGCGGATGGACCTGAAGGCTGAGACGTTCCTTGCAATCGAGCCATTTCACCAGGATCGGGAACGCACGGTCTTTCGGCCAACCCGGGCCCATGATTTCCGCGGCGTTTTTCGCGATGACCTCGCGCAATGTCTGGTTCCCGCCATTCCGACTCAGCACGATCGATTGGGCCTCGGGCCGATCCACGATTTCCCAGCTCTCGCCGATCGGACCGGTGCCAGGCAGTGCGCGATTGAGAGCACTCTCGAGGGCGCGACCGCCCCAGACGCGTTCCTGATAGAGCGGTTTCAAACGAAGCAGGTTTTGCATGCGAGTGGTGATTTTTTTGTGAAAGGCCGATACGGGAATATTAAATTTGACCGAAACCTCGCTTGGCCCGGAGTTACCTGACGCAAGCAAGGCGCAAAACCACATGGCCAAGTCCGCGAGTTCAAACTCAAATCCCGCCCCCGCTTTCAAGGCACCGCGTTACCAACCGCACTGGGCGGTCGCGAGTTCGTGCCTGCTCTTCGGTCTGCTCTTGGCGGTCGCGTTTTTTGACTATTCGCCCGAGCAGAGCAAATGGCACGGCACGCAGCGCATCGGCCGGAATCTGGTCGGCCATTTCGGAGCTGATTTCGCGTGGCTCTCCCTGCACTGGATCGGCATCAGCATCTGGCTGCTGCCGGTGTTTCTGCTGTGGATGGCCTACGTTTCCGTACGCAATGCGCGGCGGCTGCCCGCGACGCGCATCGTGGCGATGCTGATCTGCATTTTGTCATTTTCGGCGCTCGCGGCGATGATCGACGGTTTCGGCGAAGTCGCGAAGTTTTCGGACAAGAGCCAATATTTCACCAACAGTCTTGGCGGCGTCGTCGGCGATCTGATCTATGGCCGCATTTTGGAAGACTCGCTCGGGGTCTTTGGTTCCGGGCTGTTGCTGAGCATGGTTTACGTGATCGGTCTCGCATTCATTTTCACGCGAGACATCGGACTCGAATTTCAAAAGTTCGCCGAAGCGGTTCACGAGTGGCGTGAACAACGCGCAAAACTCGCAGCGGAGCGCGCCGAGATGCGGCGCGAAATGAAAGCGGCGCGGCTCCGACAGAAGAACGCCGGAGCACCGTTGCCGGTCGGCCCGCCGCAAGGGAAAAAACTCGCACTCACTCGCAACACGACGCCGCCGATTCCCACGCCAACCGCGGAAGCGATGGCGAACGCGGAGGAACGCGAAAAGGAAATCGCGGCCCAAGAATCCATCAAGGCCGCCGTCGCAAAGGCGATTCCTCCTCCGCCCTCTCCCGCCCCGAAGCCCGTGCGCGCGCCGAAAACCGGCAAAACCGCGGCTGAAAATGCGCCCCTCGCGACCGACGCGAAAGAGTTGGCGGCCAATGCGGCAGGACGTTTCGAGCTCAACATCGTCAAGCCCGAGGAACTGAAGAAAGCCGCGAAGGCGACTCTGCCCCAGAGCTCGGACGAAAAATATTTGTTTCCGCCTCTCACGTTGTTGCGCGAGCAGGCCAAGACTCCCTTCGGAAATTCAGAGGAAGAACACCGCCGCAACGCGGAAAATCTTCTGCGCATTCTCAGCGAATTTGGCGTGGACGTGAGCCTGGGCGAGATCCACGTCGGACCTGTCATCACGCGCTATGAAGTGATTCCGGCAGCCGGCGTGCGCGTCGAAAAAATCGCCGGCCTCGACAAGAACATCGCCCTCGGCATGCGCGCGCAGTCGGTCCGCATTCTTGCTCCGATTCCCGGCAAGGCCGCGGTCGGCGTCGAGGTGCCGAATCAGCATCCGACGCCGGTCGGCATGCGCGAAATTCTCGAGAGCGAAGATTGGGCCGGCGTGAAATCGGAGCTGCCCATCGCGTTGGGCAAAGATGTTTCGGGTAAACCGCTCGTCTCGGATTTATCGAAGATGCCGCACTTGCTCATCGCGGGTGCGACGGGCTCCGGAAAATCCGTCTGCATCAACTCGATTGTGGCGTCGATTCTATATTCGAAGAGTCCGAAGGACGTGCGGCTGCTGATGGTCGATCCGAAGATCGTCGAACTGAAAATCTTCAACACGCTTCCGCACATGCTGATTCCGGTCGTGACGGAGCCGAAGAAAGTTCCGGCCGCGCTGAAATGGCTGCTGCGGGAAATGGAGCAGCGCTACCAGATGTTCGCGAAAGTCGGGGTGAGAAACATCATCGGCTTCAATGGGCGGAAGAAAGGCGCGGCTCCGGAAATTCCGCCGGAAAACCAGGCCGTTCTCGAGGGAGTCGATCCGACGACGCTGGAGGAAGTCGAGTTGCCGGAGAAGTTGCCCTACATCGTCGCAATCATCGACGAGCTTGCGGATTTGATGATGGTCGCCCCGGCCGAGATCGAAACATCGATCGCGCGCCTCGCGCAGCTCGCTCGCGCCGCCGGCATCCATTTGATCATCGCGACGCAGCGTCCCTCGGTGAACGTCATCACGGGCGTCATCAAAGCGAACTTGCCGTCGCGCATCGCGTTTCAGGTCGCGTCGCAAGTCGACTCGCGAACGATTCTGGACACGAAGGGCGCGGACACGCTGATCGGCCGCGGCGACATGCTTTTCTCACCTCCGGGTTCATCGCGACTCGTGCGCGCGCAGGGCGCCTTCGTTTCGGATGAAGAAGTGCACGAGCTCGTGGAATTCCTGAAGAAGAACGGGCCGCCGCAGTACGCCCAGGAAGTTCAGGCGCAGATTGACCATGATCCGGACGCCGAGGACGAAGAAGGTGGTGAGGAAGACACCGATCTCGGAGATGACGAGCAACTGTTGAAACAGGCAATTGGCGTGCTGAAATCCACGCGCCGCGCTTCGACTTCGATGCTGCAGCGCCGGCTTCGCATCGGCTACAATCGCGCGGCCCGCTTGATGGAATTGATGGAAGACAAAGGAATCGTCGGCCCCGAGAACGGCGCGCAGCCGCGCGAAATCCTCCAGGATTTGGATCAATTGTGAGTTGCGCAGCGGGCTTTTTTGGAACGGCGATTGGAACGGCGAAAATCGACGAGAAAAAATTCGCGTCGCTCGTCGTAAACGTTTGATAACTTCGGCGAACGAGAACGAAACGCGTTTTTTTGAACCTACCCTAATCGCATGCAATCGATCGGCGAACGCCTTGAAGAAGCTCGGAAAAGGAAGGGGATTTCCATCCGCGAAGCATCCGAGGCGACGAAAATTCGCGGCGAGTACCTGCATAAATTCGAAAGCAACCAATTCGATATTCGCCTGCCCGAGATTTATGTGCGCGGCTTCATTCGCACGTACGCGAATTATCTGAAGGTGCCCGCGGATAAGATCGTCAGCGACTACAACGGCCTGGGACTGAGCGACAACAATCGCGGGCAGCGGACTTTGAATCGGGAAGTTTACGGCCGCATGGATCTGTCCGTCTCATCGGCGAAAGCGGAAAAAGAGGCCAGCAGTGACACCGCTCCAGTGATCGAATCCTCGGAGAAGCCGGAGGCGGTGGCGGCCAAAAATCCCGCGACCTTCATTCCGAAGAGCACGGGCGGAAGCAGCCTCCAAATCGATCGCGGGTTGCTGATCAAGGCGGGCGGATTTGTGGGAGCGGTGCTGCTTCTCGTCTTTATTTTGGTGTACGCGTTTTCCGGTCGCGGCGCGAAGACGCCACCGGCGGTGCCGCCGAGTTCGGATATTACTTGGGTGCGTCCGCAGCCCGGCGAATCTTCGCTGGCTTTGGTCGCGGTCGATCGCGTTCAAGTCACCGCGACTCAGACCGCCACCGGTCGCGTCGTCTACCAAGGAACGATTCCTCGCGGAGATCGTCGCGAAATTCCGTATCAAGGCGAGTTGCGGATCAACAGCGACATTCCGGCAAATCTACGGGTGAACATCGATGGTCGTGACTGGCCGTTGCAGGATCCGAAGACGAACGCGTATTTGAGCTCGGCGATCATTCAAGGCCGCTCCCGTTAATCGGTCGCGTTTGCGCCTGTATCCACCGGCGCACTACAGAAGAAAATCTTTGCGTGCAGGCGAACGGTGCGCCTACACAAGCGCGATGGAAAAGGCGCCTTATCTCGGGGAAGAATTAGTGCGATGGCAGATTGGTTCATCGACTTTCCTGGCGATGCCGGAGCGAGGCGCGCGGTTGATGCATTGGCACATCACGCTCGGCGACGGTTCGGTGCGCGACGTGATTCACTGGCCAGAGGTGAAGTCGCTGGACACGTTTTCCAAAGTTCGCGGAGGAAACCCGATTCTATTTCCGTTCAGCGGAAGGTCGTTCGACGACGGCGAAATTCATTTCTGGCGCACGCCTGACGGGGTTCGCCGTCCGATGCCGATGCATGGCATCGCGCGCCAAGGCGAATTCAAGATCACGCGGCTCGATGCGCGCGGGTTCGCGGCGCAATTGATGCCCGACACCGCGGCGCGCGAAAGCTATCCGTTCGATTACGAGTTCATCGTCACGTATCGGTTCGAGCCCCTCGGTCTCGCTTGCGAATTCACGCTGCGCAATCTCGACAAGCAGCCGATTCCGTGGAGCGCGGGCCATCACTTTTATTTCGCGGTGCCGTGGCTCGAAGGACTCAAACGCAGCGACTACGGCATTCGCATTCCGGCGGGGAAAACGCTGAAGCAGAATCCGGATGACGGTTCGCTACAGCCCGGGCCAGCGCTGAAACTTCAGGAGCCGATGAGCAATCCCGCGTTGCTTGACACGATTCATGCGGGTTTGAAGAGCAACGCCGTTGTCTTCGGTCCTGTGGGAGCGCCCGGCGAGGTGACTGTGCGCCTCGGCACGGCGAAAGTACCGTCGCCAGACGCAACCTTCGTCACATGGACCGAAGCCGACGATTCGCCCTTCTATTGCGTGGAGCCGTGGATGGGACCGCCGAACGCAGCGGGCAACAAGATCGGCCTGTCGTGGGTGCAGCCGGGACAATCGCAGAGCTTCATCGTCGATATTCAGGCGAAATAGCGCGTTCAGCCGACACTGGACGAAACTTCTGGCACGGAGTAACGTCCTGCTCAGCCCACGCTCCTCCATGAACACTGTTCTTCCTCTCGCTTTCCTCGATGTCGGCACGCCCGAGTTGATGCTGATCTTTTTCGCGGTCCTCCTCCTTTTCGGAGGTCAGCGGCTGCCGGAGTTGGCGCGTGGTCTGGGAAAATCGATTCGCGAATTCAAGAAGGCGTCTGCCGGCGTCGAAGAGGAAATCAAGCGCGCAATGGAAGACACTCCCGCGCCGAGAAAGCCGGTGTTGCCCGCGCCGGAACCGGCGGCGGATGCGGTAACTCCTGCGGCGGCTACGGTGGTTCACACGAACGCAACGTCCTCGACCATTTCGGCGCCGACCACGCCAAGCGCGGAGCCGCTGAAGCCCGTTTCGAGCGAAGAACCGCTCACCTGATCCCGAAGGTCGGCCCTCGCAGGTGGAAGAATCCGAGGAGCCCATTGCGATTCCGATCTTGGACGAGATCGATCTGCACACGTTTCAGCCGCGCGAGATTGCCGCGGTGCTCGACGCGTATTTTGAAGCGTGTCGCGCGAAGGGCATTCGTCGGGTGCGCGTGATTCACGGAAAGGGAATTGGAACGCTGCGTCAGACCGTGCAGGCGCACGTGAGGAAAAGCGCGCATGTGGTGCGGTTTTGGAATGCCGACGAAAGCAGCGGCAGCTGGGGCGCGACCTTTGTCGAACTGGTTCCGCGTAGTGCGAATCTGGATACGGGGCAGAACGGTTGATCGGCGGGCGCTTCCGAACGCGTCGTGCCGGCAAATGCCATCCGCCGGCATTTCCTGGATTTTTAGGAATACTGTAACTTTCCCGAATGCGGTGGGTTTTTTCGGTACAACATCGAAATCAAATGAAACTCATCTCCTTTCTCGCTGCATCCGCGCTTGTCGCGTTGATCGTCTCAGTCGTTACCGCCGGCTCGCTCTGGGCCAGCTTTGCCATCTTGTTCACCGGCTTGATTGCGGTACAGGGCTACAAACCTCGCTATTATATTTCCGAGCGCCACGCGCTCGCGCACAGGCCCAAGCCATATCCTCGCTATCGGGCTCCCGCGAAATTCAGCCCGCGGCAACTGGCCGGTTTGAAGCACTGAACCGACAGATCTGCCGTAGTTCGTTTCTGGATACACGACCCGTCAGCCATTTCAAACGTCAGAGAAAACCAGCCATCGCCCAAACGATCCGTCCATCAAGGGCTTCTTGCCGCCGAACGCCGACTCGCTAAGGTCGGCGCCGCATGAAGACCCCCCTCACGTACGGCGTTTTCCTCGCACTCGCGTCCTGCCTCTTGACGCTGGTGCTCTACTTCGGCGGTTTCCACAGCGATTCGACGAAGTTCCACACGGCGGAGCTGATCGGCAATATTGCGAATCCCATCCTCAGCATAATTTTCATCTGCCTCGCGATGCGCACGGCTCGGCAAGAGCGCCCGCTGGGAGAGCCCTACGGTTATGGGAGCGCGCTGGGCACAGGCGTTTTGACCGCGCTGACAGGCGCACTGATCATTGCCATCTTTGGCGTGATCTATTCGAAGTTCATCAATCCGAACTTCGTGGATGTCCTGATCGAGTCCAAAGTCGCTCAAATGCAGGCACAGGGAAAGCCCCAGCAAATGATCGATGGGGCTGAAAAGTTCATGCACATGATGTTCAATCCCGCGGTGCAACTGCTGGTCGGCATTATTTTTGGGACGGTTTTCGGGACCATCATTTCGCTGATTGCGGCCATTTTCTTCCGCCGCAAGACCACGGACCTACCGCCGGAAGCGCCTCTCGCCGCGTAAAGGCTATCGATCTTCTAGAAATTAAAGGCCCGGGAACCTGCGTTCCCGGGCCTGCGTTTTCTTACCCCTTTGTTATCGGCTCAATGTTACTTGAGGCCGATGACGCGGCGGAGGTCGAACCGGTACTCGGTCGCGGCCAACGCCAGGAGTGCGATCACGGCACCGTAGCCGATGAGGCCATCGAGACCCACCGCAAGGCGGGTTCCGGCGACCACAGCCGCAGCGACCAGAAGGCCGACCACAGCAACCGCGAAGGTGACGCGTTTCGTATTCATGTTATTTTCTTTCTTAGGTTAAGCACCTGGCTGAACCAGGTGGTGAAAGGATAATACCCCAGATATCCAATAGTTGAAATATTGTCTGCCTATCGTATTGATAGGTTAGACCTATGGAATTGCAGCAACTTCGCTACGCCGTCGCTGTCGCCGAGACGGGAAATTTCACCCGCGCCGCTGAGCGCACCTTCGTCTCCCAGCCATCGCTCAGTCAGCAAATCATTAATCTAGAAGCAGAACTGGGCCAAAAGCTTTTTCACCGTTTGGGTCGGCGCGCGATTCCGACCGAAGCCGGCCTGGCTTTCCTGGAGCGCGCGCGGAAGATTCTGGCCGACGTCGAGACTGCCGCGCGCCAGTTCAAGGACGATCCAGAGTTCGATCGGAAAATTGTCGTTGGGATGATTCCCACCCTAGCGCCGTATTTGCTGCCTCCGCTCCTGCAACGCTCGGCGAAGGAGCATCCGAACCTGACGATTTACACGCGTGAAGACTTCCGGGGACCTCTCTGCCGGAGTGTCGTGGATGGCGAACTCGATCTCGCTGTGGTCTCGCTCCCCATCACTGACCCGCACCTTTCGATCGAACCTCTATTTTCGGAGCGTTTACTCCTCGCAGTCGGCAGAGACCATCCGCTCGCAAAAAAGCGAGAGGTCGCCCCGAGCGATCTGGCAAATCAAACGTTCATTCTCCTCGGAGACTCCAGCAGTTTGACCTCTCAGATCCAACGATTCTGCGGCGACAACAACCTGGAGCCGAAGATTGGGTATCGTTGCTCTCAAGTTCGCACAGTGAAAGCGATGGCCGCCCTTAACCTCGGCATCTCGATCCTTCCCCAGGTCGCGCGCTCATCCGAGGACCGCGATCTGGTTTACCGAGAGCTGTCGGGGCGCGCCCCATCTCGGGACATCGGCTTCGTTCGCCATCAGCAACGCTATCAAAGCCGGGGAGTGGAGGCGTTTGTCTCGCTGCTGCGCTTGTCGGTTCGAGCGTACCATTGGGGCACCCCGATACCTGCGCCGCAAAAGCAGCCTGCACCGAAGAAATCCCCTGAAGACGAGAGCCGGAAGGATGACACCATTCCGGCCACGGAGTGATCCTCTTACTCAGCCCTTCCGCGCCGCGGCCAATTTTTCCAAGAGCTCCGCGCGGGCTTTTTCGTACGACTGTTTCAGCGCGTCGAATTGGCTAGGTCCGGCCGTGCGGAGGCGGGCGACCAGCTGCTCACACTTTTCCACTTGAGCGCGGACGGGGGCATAGAGAGCGCGTTTGCCGAGCTTCTCGTTCGAGGTCACCTCGTCGCGCACAGCCTTTGTTTCCTTCTGCGCCGCACTTACGTACGAGGCGACGGCCTGGATGTAAGCATCCTCGTAGGTAGGCCCAGACGCCTCAGGCTGAGCAACGGCAACAGTAGCGACCGACGATAGCGCGATGAACGCGAGCGCGGCCAACCGAGGAATACGTTCGAATTGCATTCTGAGATAGACGGCCCCAACCGGGAAAGTTCCGACCTCTCTCCATCCGGGGAAAGCTGTTGCTGCAAATTCCGTAACGCATACGTCAGACAAATGCCCGAAAGACTCGAAGCCGCGTCCGTGATCGACACACCGCAAAAAAAGTTGCGGCGACCGGAGCTGCTCGCCCCTGCGGGCGATTGGGAGTGCGCCAAGGCAGCAGTGGAAAACGGTGCGGATGCGATCTACTTCGGGCTTGAGCGCTTCAACGCCCGGATGCGCGCGAAGAATTTCACCCAGACTGATCTCCCTGCCTTGATGGCTTTCCTGCACGGGCGAGGTGTTCGCGGGTACGTCACCTTCAACACGCTCGTTTTTACCGACGAACTCGAGGCCGCGCGCGACTATTTACGAACCATCATCGCCGCTGGTGTCGACGCCGCGATCGTGCAGGACATCGGCGCCTGTCGGTTGATCAGACGCCTCTCGCCCGATTTTCCGATTCACGTGTCGACGCAAATGACGGTGACCAGCGCCGCCGGCGTAGCGTTCGCGAGAGAGCTGGGCGCGCAACTCGTCGTCCTGGCCCGCGAGAACTCGCTCGTCGACATCGAGAAAATCCAATCTGCCCAAGCCCAGTCTGGCGCCCCGCCGCTGCCTCTCGAAGTTTTCGTACACGGCGCGCTTTGCGTCGCGTATTCAGGTCAATGCCTGACCAGCGAATCGCTCGGCGGACGCTCGGCCAATCGCGGCGAATGCGCCCAGGCCTGCCGCCTGCCGTACGATCTGATCGCCGATGGAAAGAAGGTGGATTTGGGCGATCGAAAATATCTTCTCAGTCCGCAGGATCTCGCCGGCATCGATGTATTGCCGGAGCTGATACAAAACGGAATCGCTTCGCTCAAGATCGAGGGGCGGCTCAAAAGCCCGGAATATGTCGCGAGCATAACCCGTGTTTATCGCCAGGCGCTCGATCGCGTGCTCGGTTCAAATTCGTCCGCGGAAGATTGTAGTGGAAAAGTCGCTACACCGGCGGAGCGCTATGATCTCGAGATGAGCTTTTCCCGCGGTCTCTACAGCGGCTGGTTCCGCGGCATCAACAACCAGGAACTCGCGCACGGGCGGTTCGGCACGAAACGCGGCGTCTTCGTCGGCCGCGTAACAAAAGCCGACTCGACCGGGCTGACCATCGAGCTGGCGAACTCGATCAAACCCGGCGATGGCATCGTGATTGATGCCGGAAATCCCGAGGCGGGTGAGCAAGGCGGCCGGGTCTATTCCGTGCGGCCCAATGGTCGGCATGCCCTTCTTCAGTTTGGCCGGGATGACATCGATCTCGGGCGCGTCCGGATCGGCAATCTCATTTGGAAAACCAACGATCCCGAACTCGATCGTCGCACGCGGCAGACGTTCGAAGGCGACAAGATCCGCTTCCAGCGTCCGATCAGCATCGAGGTGCATGGCCACGAGGGCGCGCCGCTCACCGTGATTTTTTCCGACACCGAGGGCAATGTCGCGAAAGTCGAGTCCGCCCTTCCGCTCGCCCGCGCGCAAAATCAAGCGCTCACCGCCGCGCGTCTGCGCGATCAGCTCGGCCGGCTGGGCGGCACGCCGTTCCGTCTCGAGAAACTGGATACACAGCTAGCCGGCGACGTGATGCTGCCGATCAGCGAACTGAATCGCCTGCGCCGAGCCGCGGTTGAGGAACTCGAAGCTCGCCGCCGCGCGCCAAAACGTTGGACGCTTTTCGCTGAAGCATCGGTGACGATCGACACGGGAAACGAGCCAGCGCGCGCGACGTTTTCGTCGCCGGAAAAGGCCGCGCCTGAGTTGATTCTCGTGGTGCGGAATCTCGATCAATTCAACGCCGCACTCGCTTGTGAGGGTGTGAAAACGATTTATTGCGAGTTCGAGAATCCGAAGCGCTACCGCGACGCGGTGCAGCTGTTTCGCGCGGATCAAGCCAAGCGCAGCGACGGCGCGGCTCGCGCGATCTTCGTGGCTCCGCCGCGCATCACAAAACCCGGCGAGGAATGGATTCTCCAACAGGTTCGCTCGTGCCAGGCCGACGGGTATTTGGTTCGCAACTACGATCACCTCGCCTTCTTTGCGGCCGATCGGGTGCGCGGCGATTTCTCACTCAACGTGGCCAATCCGCTGACCGCGGCGTATTATAAAAACCACTACAAGCTCGAGCATCTGACCGCGTCATATGACTTGAATATCGGTCAGCTCGAGAGCCTCCTGCGCAACGCTCCGGCCGAGTGGTTCGACATCACTATTCACCAGCACATGCCGATGTTTCACATGGAGCATTGCGTGTTCTGCGCGTTTCTCTCGACCGGGAAGGACTACCGCGACTGCGGGCGGCCCTGTGAATCTCACGACGTGAAAATTCGGGACCGGGTCGGAGCGGAGCTTCCATTGAAAGCCGACGCCGGCTGCCGCAATACCGTGTTCAACAATCGCGCCCAAACCGGCGCGGAATACGTCGAACGATTGGTTGCGCTCGGGGCGCGCTCATTCCGCGTCGAGTTTGTCAACGAGACCGCGGAAGAAGTCGTTCGGACGGCAGCGTGCTATCGCCAACTTTTGCGCCGGGAGATCACGGGCGCGGAGCTGTGGCGCGAGCTCAAGTTGCTCAATCAGCTCGGCGTCACCCGCGGGCAGATGGAAGCTGCTCCGCAGGTGATCGCGCGAAAACGCTGACGGCGGCTCAGGCCGAGCGCCGCATCACGACAACGAGGCCGGCGAGGATCAAAGCGCCGCCGCCCACGAAATAGAGCGTGGCATCGGAGACGCGGGATTTGCCGTCAACGGAACTTGCGACGGCTTGCGATGCCGATTCGGCATGCCCCGCGAGCGAGTCCTTGCGTTGATTGCCGAGGTACAGGAGCACGCCGCCGAGGGCGATGAGGATGATAGCGAGCAGGGTCTTACTCATGATCGTATTGTATTGGGGTTTTAACTACGCGGACGAAATGACTTGAAGATGTTCACGGCGCGCAGCGCCAGCGGAGCCCAGCGTAGCGCGGCGTTGAAAATGCCTGCGCCCGTTTTCACGGAACGCTTGGGGGCGAAAAAGGCCGCGGCGCCGATCAACGGAGACAAACGTTTGGCCATCACGGCGGCATTGAGAAACAGATTGAGCGGCCGCACGAGACGATTTCCCGCCACGAGGCACTCGGCGCGGAGTTGCGCGCCGCGCAGCAGGAGAACCTGTTTCTCCAGCTCGAGCTGTTTCAATTCGCCGGAGGGAAACATGCGCGATCCTTGGTCAGTTCACCGAGTGTGGCGGAGAATGGTTTAGGCTGCGTGCTGAGAAAGTGCTTTAGCTTCAAGGAAACGAAGAGAAGCCCGATCGCGTAGAATGCGGTCACTCCTCCCAGCGCGGCCACACGGGCGTTTTCCCAAAATAGATAGACGACCGTGAGCGTCGCGAATGCGATCGTCATCATTCCCGCAAAGACCACGGCTCCGACCAGGATCAGTGTCTGGATGAACCGATATTTTTCCTCCTGCAGCTCCACTGAAAGCACCTGAATTCGGTTTTGCGCCGAACCCAGGAGGCTTTCGATGAGCGCTCCAGCGGCAGAGAGAAGGCTGGACGATTTGCTGCCTGCCACTGCGTCCATGGATCTAACTGCGGCGAATCAAAGCGCCGATCAGAACGCCGACGCCAAGAGCAACCGCGAGTGATTCGTAGGGATGCGAGCGAATGGTTTCGTCGGTGCGACGCGCGCCGGCAACGACCTTGTCCTTGGCCTCGCCGTAGTAGCCGTTCAGCTTTTCCAGACCGGCCTCGAGACGTTCGCGCAGGTCGGCGACGACATGCGACGATGTAGTGGAAACGCCATTACTGACGACTTGTTCGGCTTCGCTGATGAGCGTGCGGAGGTTCTCCATCATTTCCTCAGCAGATGCGGTATCAGATCGAGATTTCATAGTAATTCGTGGGTTGAGTTAAATGTCCGTCGAGTGGATTCGACTTATTCAATCCAGACAGGGGATTTACTCGTTGGTTGCTGGTCGCCCAGCGGGGACCGACGTGCCGAGCTACGCAGCCCGTTGTGGAATATTGAAAAAGAAGTCCGAGCCCTGGCCTTCCTTGCTCGTGCACCCGATGGTGCCTCCGTGCGCCACGACGATCTCGCGCGCGATCGTCAGGCCCAGGCCGGCGCCCTTCTTGGTCTGACCGGGAACCCGATAGAACTTCTCGAAAATATACGGTACGCTCTCCTCGGGAATTCCGGGACCCTGATCACGGACGCCGAAACGAATTCCGCCCACTTCATCGGGGCGGGCATACAACGTGATGGTGCTTTCCGACGGAGAATATTTCGAGGCGTTCGCCAGCAGATTGATGAAGACGTGGCGCAGGCGCTCGGGATCGACGAAGATCGAGTCGGTGTTTTCCGCGATTTCGATTTTCACGATTTGATCGGCGGAGTCGGTGATCGGTTTGATTTCGCGGACCATGTCTTCGAGCAGGCCGGCCACCGCAACGTCTCGTTTGTTTAACGATGAAACGCCGCTCTCCAAACGCGCGAGATCGAGAATGTCATTCAAGATTCGAATGAGCCGATCCGCGTCATCGCGCGCGGTCTCCAACAGCTCCTGTTGCGACTTCGAGAGCGCGCCGAGATTTTTTTCGAGGAGCAGATAGATCGCCATGCGCAGACTCGTCAGTGGCGTTTTCAGCTCATGGCTGACGGTGCCGACGAGATTGCTTTTCGCGTCGTCGAGCAGACGGAACTTGGTCACGTCCTGCAGAATCATGGCCGCGCCGCCAAAGCCGCTGAGTTCGTCACCGATCGCGAGGATGCGAGGCAAGTAGTGGCGCTCGGTTCGGTCCACCTCGACGGTCACGACTTGATCGTAACCGCTCGGAATAAAATGGGCGCCGGAACTCAGCACTTGTTTCAACCGTTCCGCGATCGGTTCAGGGAAGCCGTTTCCAAATTCCGAGCGACTCGCGAGTGATTCAGCGGCTGGGTTGCGCACCACGATCTGCGCCTCGCGATTCACGACGAAGAGCGGATCAGGCGTGGAGGCGAGCGTCGCCTCCATCGTGCGCTGCGCCGTGACCACTTTCGCCGTCGTCGCTTCGCGATAGGCGCGAAGTTTCGCCGCCATGATGTTGAACGATCGCGCAAGCTCGCCGAGTTCGTCGTCCGAAGTCACAGGAACATCGCGTTCGAGTTGGCCTTCGCCGAGCGCGGTCGCGGACACGGTCAGGAGTTGAATCGGCCGCAGCAACGAGCGCGCGAGGCGATACGACAAAAACAGTGAAAGTAAAATGCCGACGACGAGCGCGACGGCCAGAATGTTGATGCTGCGGCGAACAATGCGGGAGACGCGGCGCTGTTCGGCCTGCAAGTCGTCGTAGTCGTGCTGGGTGAGTTCCTCGAGGGCTCGAAGCGTTTGGAAAAAGGCAGCCTCGGTCTGTTGGTATGCCGCCATGGAGGAGCCGGAGTTTCGCTCGAAAACGGCAGTGCCATAGTCGATCAATCGATCGTACGCATCGGCGACACGCGCGACCGCGGCCGCGCGCGGCGTGCCTGCGGAGGCGAACGATTGATCCATCAGGTTTCTCTGAAACTTACTTTTGTATTCAGAAAATTGTGACTTCGCCTCGAGCACGCGGCCGTTTTGCGCGTCGTGAATGGCGGTCGTGATCATGCCGGCGGCGTCGCGCATCGCGTAGCCGCTGATCATCAAACTATAGCTGCCGACCAGGCGTTTTTCGACGGATTGCGCGAGTTCGCGGCAGATCATCATCGCGGCCATGCCTGCGGCCATGAACAAAAGGAGCAACGGCAAGAGGCCGATGTACAGGCGGGTGCGCAGCATGTTGGCTCAGTCCCAGCAATCGCTGGAATCGGCGGTCAGAGCAAGCCGAGCTTCTGCCGCTTGCGATAGAGCGTGGCGGGATCGATGCCCAGGGTGCGGGCGGCTTCGTCCAAATTTTTGGAGAGCGCCAGAATTCTCCGAATGTGCGCGGTCTCGAGTTCGTCCAACGTCACGCGAGAACCCACGCCAATGTAGGTCTCGCCGCGGTTCGCGAATTCATCCGGCAGATCGTCCAGCTCGATGGCCTCGCCGTCGCAAAGGATCACGGCGCGTTCGATCACGTTTCGCAGCTCGCGCAGATTTCCCGGCCAGCCGTACTGGACGAACGCGTCGCGCACACCCGGCGCGAAACCTGTATTCTTTTTTCCAATACGCGCGGCGAAGAAGACGCGGTAGCTCTCGGCCAGACGCATCAGATCGGCGGGACGGTCCTTCAGGCCGGGCAGCGCGAGATTGATCACGTTCAGGCGATAATAGAGATCCTCGCGAAAACGCCCTGATTTCACCTCTTCGGCGAGATTGCGATTCGTGGCCGCGATGACGCGCACGCTGGCTTTGCGGATTTTCGCTTCGCCGACGCGCTCGTATTCGCGCTCCTGCAGAAGGCGGAGCAGCTTCGGCTGAATTTCGAGCGGCATCTCTCCGATCTCATCGAGAAAGAGCGTGCCGCCATCGGCCGCGGCGACCTTGCCAAACGTGTCACCCACTGCGCCGGTGAACGAACCCTTCACATGGCCGAAGAGTTCGCTCTCGAGGAGTTCGCGGGAAAGACTCGGGCAATTGACGGTGACGAAGGCGTTTTCCTTTTGCGGCGAACGCTTGTGTATTTCCCGGGCCAATACGCTTTTTCCCGTGCCGCTGGGACCGAGGATCAGAATCGTTGCCGGCGTCTCGGCCGCTTTGAAGGCGATCTGGATCGTCTTCTGCATCGCAGGTTCGTCGGAGTTCAGATCGACCTCCGGGGAATTTTCCGTGATCTGCGATTCCAGCTGCTGAACCTTCTGCTCGAGGCGACGCGTCCGGGTGACCTTGTCCAGAACCTGGCGGATTTGATCCGGCGTGAAAGGCTTCGGAATAAAATCGAAAGCGCCGCGGCGCATCGCTTCGACGGCAGTGCTGATGCTCGCGTAGGCGGTGAACATCACGACCACGAGCGAAGGCTGGGCTTTCAGCAGTTTTTCCAGGACGGCGAGACCGTCTTCATTGCCCAAATTTACGTCGAGAAAGCAGACGTCGCAGGGAGCTTCTTCGAGCGCCTTCAGCGCTTTGGCTCCGTTGGGTACCGTAGTCACCTCGTGCCCCATGGTCTCGACCGCGAGGCCGGTGATCTTTCGGATGCTGTTCTCGTCGTCGACGATTAAGACGCGCATAGTTCAGGAGTATAAACAAGGACTGCCTCCGCGAAATGCACGCTCCAAAAACAGCCAAGGCGGGGCCGCAAAAAGCGACCCCGCCAGGTCCAGCTTCAACTAACAATCCCGGAAGTTATACCTCCGGGAAGTCGAAAAAATTCTCAGAAAAAAAAGAACGGCGCGGTGGGCTGCTAACTCGCTCCCGGGTGGCGCGTGCGATGTTTGACGTGACCGAAAAACATCGAAACCGCCACTACCAGAAAGCCCGCCGCAGCGAGACGCGCCAACAGACTCGCTAACTCACTTCCGGTTCCGATGAGTGTGAAAAACATCGAAACTAAACTCAGAAGCAAAAATGTGATGGCCCAATTCAACATGGTCGAAAGTCATGTCCTCAGCGTCCCGGTCGACTGTCCGCTCTCGGAACTCGAGCAGCGTACGAGCGAGCGAAAGTGAACCAGGGCGTTGAGGAAAATTTTCAGAATGCCACGAATCATTGCTCCCAGCGTGCCAACCACTTCGCTCGCTCAGAAAGGTTTCTCCGTCTCAGAGACTTGCGAAAATCACGGCGAGCCGATGGATTTGTCCCTCCATGACAAACGTGCAATGTGCGGCGCGCGATCCGCAGTGTAACCCGCGAAACGCACGAGTCATCGACGCAACTTTACTGTCTTCCTCTCGTCAGGCGGGAGGTAGCCATGATCACGAATGGAAAAATCCGACCAGCCCGAATTGACGGAGCTCGTCCGTCAAGCGCAGCTCGGTCGAGAATCGGCGCAGCGCGATTTGATCCGTGCGTACCAGAATCGCGTAGCGGGATTCGTGTATACCATCACCGGGCGTTCCGATGCGGTGGAAGACATTACTCAGGTCGTTTTTATTAAGATGATCCGCTCGCTTCCCAAGCTCGATCAAATCGCCCAGTTCGAAGCCTGGTTGTTTCGGCTGGCGAAAAATACGTGCATTGACCACCTTCGCCGCCAACGTTGGCTGCGCCTTTTCTCCCCTCTCGAAGTCGAACAACACGCCGAGATCCCCGAGGCTCCGCAAACGGTCGACAGCGAAGAACTCGACGCTTTGCGCCACGCTTTATCCCAATTGAAACCAGCGGACCGTGCTTTGATCGCTCTCGCCCAGCAGGGCTACTCGCAAACCGAAATGGCCGAGGCCAATGGAATTTCGGTCGTCGCCCTCAAGGCACGATTGCACCGCGCCCGCGAGCAACTGCGTCACTTTTATGAACATGCCATTTGATCCACTCGCCTGGCGTGAACTCGAAAATCGCGCCGCCCAACAACTCCACCCGCTTTTTGCCGAAAACGTCTTGCGTGCGGCCCGCAAGGCCGCGGCGGATGAAGACCGCACCGGCTTCCGCAGGTCTTTCGCCGTCTCCGCCATAACCGCTACGCTCTGTTTGTCCGCGCTCCTGTTTGTCCATGCCCGCAACACGCGGGAGATGAGCGCGCAGCACCTCGCCGCCTGGCAGGAAATTTCCGCAGACTACGCGGTGCTCGAGCCGACTCCATGAAACGCGTTTTGGTGACGATCCTCGGTACTGCGGCGATTTTCGCAGCAGGTGTTTTCGCTGGCCTCTGGATTCAGCGGCATCAACCCGTTCCGCCTCCGCCGATGGGTCTCATGGGAGAGCTGCGCGACCTCCCGCTGACCGGAAACAGCAAGCCTGCTCCGCAGATAAAAAGCACCGAGCAACTTCAGGCCGAAATCGAGCGCACGAAAAACGCCAGCGAGGCTTTCAAACAAAAGCTCGAACCGATCAAAGCCGAGTTTCGCAGGAATCTGGAAAGCCTCCTCACCCCGGAACAGATGGCGACCCTCAAGGAATTCCGCGAGCGCGGCTCCAATACGCCGTCGGTCAATTCCGACGGTCAGCCGGCGCCGGCGAAGCCCAAGTCGAAAGATCACGAAGGATTGGATGCGATGTTTCCGATCGTCCTGGTACCCGTGACGCTCGAGCGAATCACGGAGAAGCTTTCCCTGACTCCAGAGCAGCAGGCTCAGGTTAAAATTTTCCTTCTGAAACGGCGCCAACAGTTTCTCGATCTGGTCGACACGTCGCCACCTCCGAGCATGAAGCTGAGTCGCATTGCGCCTCTCGTGCCGCAGATCGCACAGCCGCACGAGAAGTAAAGGCAGTTCTCCGAGAAGCGGGCGGATTCTGGTGTCGTAAGTGCACCGGGATCATTCTAGCTGTCTATGCTTCCTTCATGAACCTGTCGTCCGCCGTATCTTCAACGGTCACTACCCCACCGCTCACGACTGCACCCAATCCGAATCGTCTGACCGATTTGGAAATCAAAGACGCCCAGATCATCTTTGATTCCGCCTGGCAGGAATTGGAAGCCGAGTTCACCCGCGCGAAACTTCGTTTCCCAAAAGAACTCATCCTTCTCGGTGGCGCGCCCGGCGCCGGAAAAGGCACCAATACCGCGTTCATCGCGAAGACGCGCGGCCTGACTTGCGAGCCGATCGTCATCAGCGCCTTGCTCGATTCGCCCGAAGCGCGACGCATCAAGAACGCGGGCGGCATGGTCGGCGACCGCGAGGTCATCGGCCTCCTCCTCCGCGAATTGCTCAAACCCGAGTACGGTGATGGCGTCATTCTCGACGGCTTTCCCCGCACCAAGGTTCAGGTCGAGTGCTTGAAGCTTCTCGTCGACCGCATGCTCCACCTGCGTCACGAGTTCGATCGCACGCCGCTGAGCATTCATTTTCGCATCCCGACGATCCACATCATGGTGCTTTTCGTCGACGAGAAGGAGAGCGTCGCCCGCCAACTTAAACGTGGTCGCGAGATCAATGCGCACAACGAGGAGGTCCGGCGCACCGGGGTTGGCGAACTCCTCGAAGAACGCCCCACCGATTACGACGAAGGCCTGGCGCAGCGCCGCTATCGCGTCTTCAAGGAGCAAACCTGGGCCGCACTCCAGTCGCTGAAGGAAATTTTCCACTACCACTTCATCAACGCCGAGGGTCCGGTCGAAGAGGTGGAGCTGAACATCCTCAAGGAGCTCCAATACCAAAGCTCTCTCGAACTCGACCCGCGCACCCACGACCGCCTTCGCTCCGTCCCGGTCGCGAGCGAGATCATCATTCACGCGCGGCAGCAATTGGTGAAACGGCTCGACAGCTACGAACTCGAAAATCCAGAGCTGTTCGGGAAGGTCGTTTCCTTCGTCAAAGAAAAGATCATTCCCATCGTGCTGCGCCACGCCATCTCAGGCGTCGCCTTGGTCAACACCGAGGATCCGGTGTTAGGCGATCCCCTCGCGCTGGCCATGCTCATCGATATTTTTTCGGAGCGCGGTTATCACGCCGTCGTCGATCTGCACCGCATCGAGGTGCCGGAGAGCTTTGATTTGAAAACCGGCCAGATTAAGTGCCGCCTGAAGAAGGTCTTCCGCATCCAGATTCGCTTTCAGGGCTCCGAAATCCGCCGCGGGTAACACGTTCTGTCATTCCACACGGTGTAGAACTTTTCTTTTACATCGGTTTAACTTTCGGCCGCGTGTGCCGATGAAGGAGGTGTCCAGCCGAACTATGCCCACCTCCTTCCAGCCTCCTTTCGCGTCCGGTTTTTTGCGCGCTCAGCGCGGGCAGGAAGGTATTGCCGTCAGGGTCGCTCATGAACGCCACAGCACCTGAGACCATGTCGGATACCCAACCCGTGGGAGAATTGTCGCCGGGCATCACGGCGATGCTTCGCGACGAGGCGAATCTCACCACGGCGCGTCGCGTCCTGGACGACGCGCGGCAGGATTGTCTTTCCCGTCTCGAGGCGCTTCGCGCGCAACGCCCAGCGTTCGGCGTGCTCGGGTTCAAGAAGCAGCGCGAGGAATACGCGAACTCGGTTTCGATGCTCGAACGGCAAATGGCCGCGATCGATGCGTTGCTCCTGCGCATCAATGTGGCGCGCGAACGCCTCCAGCCCGGTTTGCGCGCGAGCTTGGTCGATCATCTCAATCGAGTGGACCCAATGTACCGCCAGGGCCTGCGCGCCTCGCGCTTTCATGAACGCTGGCACCGCGCTCACGCCGTTGTCGCGGATCGCGTGAAAGGTTTCATGCGCGATCTGCGCCAAGTGAAAACATCGATGGCCGCTGACGCGCAAAACGCGCGCGCCAAGCATTCGAGTGAGACCAGCTGGAATCTGACCAATCTGCGGAAGGCGGCGATCGAACTGGATCGTGAGATCGACGCGTTGAATCACGTTTCCGCCGAGCACCAACGCTCCGTTACCAACACACCTTTCGCGCACATCCTGCTGCCCACGATCTCTTCGTGGAATTGCACGGAAAAAGTCGATCTTCTCGCTTTTGCCCTGCCTGGCCCCGCGGCCGTCGAAGCGGAAAACATGTTTTCCCAATTCAGCGATCTGCGGGCGCCCGTGATGGAAACACTGACCAGCATGTTCCAGGTCTCCGCCGGCGAACATGCGCAGATGGCCGAATCCCGCCTGCGCCAATGCTGGAGCGCGCTGCTCGCCCACGCGGAGGTCTATCTGGTCAGCGACGCCGAACTCGAACCCACCCTCGCTGACATCGAATATCGCCAGACCGAGGCGCTCCGCCGCCAGGCGATGGTTCAGGAAATCCGGCCTTTCGACAACGAGCGCTGAGGTGGCCTAACGGCCGAAATGAGTCACAGGCAGACCGGCCGCGCGGTCGATCATTCGTAGCGCAACGCTTCGATCGGATCGAGCGACGACGCCTTCCACGCAGGATAAAGTCCGAAGCCGATGCCGATGCCGCAACATACGGCGACGCCGATCCCGGCCCACATCCACGGAAAGACGACCGAAGCGTGAAACATCCGTCCCGCGATATTTCCCACGGCGACACCGAAGAGGATGCCGAAAAATCCGCCCGTCAACGAAAGCGCCACGGCCTCCATCAGAAATTGCGTCATGATGTTTTTCTTTCGCGCGCCGATGCTCTTGCGCACGCCGATCTCCTTCGTGCGCTCGGTCACGCTGACCAGCATGATGTTCATGACGCCGACGCCGGAGGCCAGCAGCGCGATTGCGCTGATGACGAGGGCACCCGTGGCGACGACGCCCGCGATCTTGTTGAAGGCTTCGATCAGCGAGTCGTTCGAAAAGATTTCGAAGTCGTTCGGATCCTCCGGCGCGAGATGCCGAATAATGCGCATGGTGCCAATCGCGTGGTCCTGTGTAGCCGGCAACATCGTGGGCGATGCGGCCTGCACGCTGATCGAGATCGACCGATTGGCGCGACCGTAAGTCTGCAACCAGCTCGTGATCGGAACGGTCGCCCAGAGATCCTGCGACTGTCCGAAAAGCGATCCTTTCGCCGCGAAAACCCCGACGATCAAATATGTCGCCTGGTCGATGCGCACGCGTTTGCCGATGGCTTCCGTGTCGGGAAAAAGTTTTCTCGCGATTTCGTCGCCGATGACGACGACGGCGCGGCCGAGTTCGACGTCGTTCGGCGTAAGATTGCGTCCCGCCGCGATTGTGAAATCGCGAGCCGTCACGAAATTTTCGTCGGTGCCGGAGAGAACGACGTTGGGGTTCGTATGCATTTCACCGTTCGAGGCGATGCGACCGCCGCGGATAATCGACAAACTGATCGTCGCGGAGTCGCCCATCATTTCCTTGAAGCGACGGGCCATCGGAAAATCGACGTCGCGCCGATTGCGGAAGCGTTCGCGCGGGTCGCTGAAATTCAGCGCGGGATACTTCGAGATCTGAAACGAATTCGCGCCGAGAACATTCAGGCTGCTTTCGATGTTCGACTGCACGCCGGTGATGACCGTCATGACGCCGATCACAGTGAACACGCCGATGGCGATGCCGAGCATCGTGAGGCCGGAACGAAGTTTGTTCGCGCGAATCGCGTCGAACGAGAGTTTGACGATTTCGCCGATGATCATTCGTAGCGCAGTGCGATGACGGGATCGAGTTTGCTGGCGGACACGGCGGGCAGGAAACCACTGAGCACACCGGTCGCCATCGATAGACCGAGGCCGAGTGCAATGAGTCCGAACGAGTACACGACCGGGAACGCCGGAAACGCCATGCCGATGACGGTCGCGATGCCGAGGGTGAAAGAGATTCCGATCACTCCGCCGACAATGCAGATCGCGACGGCTTCGATCAGGAATTGGAGGAGAATGGTGCGGCGCCGCGCGCCGAGGGCCTTTCGTGTGCCGATCTCCCGCGTGCGCTCTTTCACCGAAACATAGGTGATGTTCATGATCCCAATCGCGCCCACGAGCAGAGCAAGACTCGTAATGATCATGCCGGCGACGCCGATGAAGAACTGAATCTTGCCAAGCTGATCGCCGAGCGTGGACTGGCTGTTGATTTCAAAATCGTCGCGGACCTCTGGATCGAGTTGCCGAATGCGGCGCATAAGGCCGCGCAGTTCGTCGCGCGCTTCATCGGGACGATCGGCTCGAAACTGCACGCGGATTTCGGCATCCTCCTTGGTCGTGAAATACCGCCGATAGGTCGTGATCGGGAGGGCGATCATCGAATCCCAACTCCACAGCCCGAGGAAACTCCCTTGGCGCGCGGCCACGCCGATCACTTCGAAGGGCTGACCCTTCACCCTCAGCGTTTGCCCGACTGGATCTTCGTTGGGAAACAACGCGTCGGCGACGTCGAAGCCGATGAAGATCACGTTCTTCCCGGCCTGCACTTCGAAATCGGAAAAGAAACGGCCCTCGCGCAAATCGCTCTTCGCGGTCTGCGAATATTCCGCGACCGTGCCCATGGTCCAGATGTGATCGAGGCGCGCGCCGTTGCGCACGATCGTGCTTTCGCGCTGGGCGACGGGAACGGCGAGTTTCAAGAACGTATTCGGCGTCGCGGCGATGTACTCGTTTATTTGAGCGGCGTAACTCGGCTTGATTTCGCGGCGGTTGCGGTAAATCCACCATTCGTTCGTGCCGGTCCAGGGCCATTTGCCGACAAAGAGCACGTCGTCGCCGAAGCCGGAGAGGCTCTTTTTCACGCCGGCGCCGATGCCGTTGATCGCAGTGCCCATCAACGTCACGGCGACGATGCCGATGATGACGCCGAGCGCGGTGAGAGCGGAGCGCATCTTGTTCGCACGAATCTGCGCGAAAGCGATCCGCACGGACTCGTTGAACTCGTAGATCAGCCGTTTCATGGCTCGCGGGATTTACTCAGTCGACGCGCTCGTCGCTCTCGATCAGTCCGTCGCGCAAGCGGACAATCCGCCGGGCGTGGCGGGCGATGTCTTCTTCGTGGGTGACGACGATCAGGGTATTGCCTTGGGCGTAGAGGTCTTCGAAGAGCGCCATGATTTCGACGCCCGTTTTGGAATCGAGATTACCCGTCGGCTCGTCAGCGAGGATGATCGAGGGCGAATTCACGAGCGCGCGCGCAATCGCCACGCGCTGCCGCTGACCGCCGGAAAGCTCGTTGGGCTTGTGATGAATGCGGTTGGCGAGGCCTACATTTTCCAGCGCTCTCAGCGCTTTTTCGCGGCGCTCATGCGCTCTAACGCCGGCATAGATCAACGGCAGCTCGACATTGTGCAGGGCGGTCGAGCGGGGCAGCAGGTTGAACGTCTGGAAGACGAAGCCGATTTCCCGGTTGCGAATGTCGGCGAGTTCATCGTCCGACATGTGCGCGACGCTCTTGCGGTTGAATTCGTAGTGGCCGGCCGTCGGCGTATCGAGGCAGCCCAGCATGTTCATGAGGGTGGACTTGCCGCTGCCGGAGGGTCCCATGACCGCGAGATATTCGTTGCGATGAATCTTCAACGCGACGCCGCGCAGTGCATGGATCGTCTCCGATCCCATGCGGTAGAGCTTGGTCACGCCGTCGATTTCGATGACGAGTTCGCCGGGCGTTCGATAAGGCCGGAGAATCGGAGCTGGAGCAGTCGGATGCATGTTCGATCAGCTCGGCTGGCTTAGCTCTTCTTGGCGCCGGGCTTCGGCATATCGGTTTTCACCTTCATGCCATCCTTCAGCTTGCGGGTGATCACGCTGAAGTTGCCCGTGACGACCTCGTCGCCGGCTTTCACGCCCGACTTGATTTCGATGTGCGTGTTGTCCGCGATGCCTGTTTCTACCGGCACTTGTTTCACGTGATCGCCTTCCCGAACGAAGACGACGCGTTGCAAGCTGTCGCGCGCGGCTTTTTCGGCGTCGCGTTGTTTCTTCTCGTTGATGGCCGTCGCCGCGCCTTCGCCCTTGCCCTCGGACTTCTTGGCTTCTGTTTCCATCGCGAGTTGCTCGACGGTCTTGTTGTCGACCTTCGAACGGACGGTCACGGACTGTATTGGGATCGCCACTACATCGTGCACCGTCTGGGTTTCCACGTCGACGTTGGCGCTCATGCCCGGGCGGAGCGGCACGCCGGCATCCTGAATCTTCACGCGCACTTCGAAATTCGTGACTTCTTCCTGCGTGTTCGCGCCAGAGGTTTTCGCGGTGCTGGCGATCTGCGTGACGACGCCGGTGAATTTGCGATTCGGGTAGGCATCGATCGAAATGCGAGTGACGTCGCCGATCTTCACGTTGACCACGTCGTTTTCATTCACGTTGGCGCGCACCTCCATATTGGTGAGGTCGGCCACGCGCATGACTTCCGTACCGGTGAACTGGCCTTGGGCGACGACGCGTTCGCCTTCCTCACTGGTGCGCGAGCTGATCGTGCCGTCCATCGGAGCAAAGATCGTGCACTTCTCCAACTGGTCGCGGGCCTGTTTCAGCAAACCTTCCGCGCGGCGAATCTGCGCGAGCATGTTGTCCTCGTTCGCGACGGCGACTTCGTAGGCGCTCTTCGCGGTCGTGTAGTCGGAGTCGGAAATCAGCTTTCGGTTAAACAAGTCCTGGCTGCGTTTGAAATCCTCCTCGGCTTTTTGCAGGCGCGATTTCGCGTCGATGCTTTCGGCCTTCGCCGAAGCGAGCGCAGCTTCCTGCTGTTCGACGACCGACTTGTAGTAGTCCGGTTTGATCTTCAGCAGCAGGTCGCCCTTGTGCACGGAGGCGCCCTCTTTCAGCGGCATGTAGATGATTTCGCCGGCGACCTCCGGAGAAATTTTAACTTCTTTCTCGGGCTGAATTTTGCCGGTGGCGGAGACGAGCTGCGTGATCGTTTTCGTGACAGCCTTGTCCGTCGTGACGGCGACGATTTCTTCTCGGCCTTTGTTCTTCATCGCGGCTGCGACGGCCAAGCCTACGACCAAGACGACGCCGATAATGATGTATAAAAGCTTGCGCGATTTTTTCCGCGGAGCGGGAAGTGGGCGCGACGAAGCCGTGCGCGTTGCAGGGGTCGGGGCGGATTGAGACATAGGTCGGAGAATCGGAAGTTTCAGAGGTACGAGGGCGCGAGGGGTGATGCAAGCTGCTCTCGAGCTGAGCCTCGCCGCGTCTTGTGTTGGGCGCTAAAATGAGTCTGCGCCGAGTGCGCACCAACAAAAAAATCCAACCCTGCTTGCTTTGGCATGCGTTAGAAACACGACACCGGGACGAAAGTTACAGCTGGTTTTGGACCAGCGGAAGGAACGCCAAGACCAGCGGTCGCCTCGCGGCTATCTCTTATACCGTGCTCAAACGAAACGGCCCAGGTCAACCGACCGATCGAATGCGGCTCCGGTCGCGAGATGTGCGCACCATTGGTGGGCAAGATAGGGCGTCAGGAGGGCACCCTTCGAGCCGAGGCCGTTGAGGATACCATGGCGCGGGTCACGAGGGTGGCGGCCAACCACGGGGTGTTTGTCGCGGGTGACGACCCGCCAGCCGACTTCCTGCCCGATGATCCGGAAATCCGAACCCAGAAAACGCCGGCCTGAAGCGGCGAGCGTCTCGCGGGCTTCCGCCGTGATGCAAAGCTCCGGGAGGCTCGAGGGCGGGCTGCCGGGCGAGGCATTTTCTGGAGCAAATGGGGTGTAGGTGGCGCCCACACGGGCCTGTCCAGAGCCCGTCGGGACGAGCCAATGACCTGAGTTCAGGATCACATCGGAGCTAACGGCAGGGCTTTCGACGGAGAGAATTTCGCCTTTCGCGAGGGACATTTGGGCAAAGGCAAAGCGCGGGCTCATGAGTTCCGCCGCCCCTCGGCACCAAATCGTGAGCCCATCGAAATCCTCGAGTATGTCCGCCGCGCGGTGATTCGCGCCAGGAGTCTCGTCCCTTGTTTGGGCAACAAAACGCAGTTGCCCGTCGCGCAGCCAGCGCTCGCGCAGAGTCGAAACCACTACAGCGAGATCGACGCGAAATGCCGGCTCGATCCAAAGACCCTCGGCGTCGGCAGAAACCACGTAAGGCGCGAGTTCGCCCGTCGCGCGTTTCTGCTCGGCGATCCTGCGCTCGCGTTCGCCACGAAAAAACCGGCGCAACTGATAGCGATGCAAAATTCGCACGCCCAAATCGGCTTCGAGTTCGCCGTATAACTCGAGCGCGACGGGCAGCAATTCGTCGATTCGCCAGCTTTTCACCCACCGCTGGCCTGTAATGGGATTTATGATACCGGCGGCGACGCGCGAGGACGACGGTTGCTCCGGCGCCTGCAGAATTTCCACGTTCCAGCCGCGGCGCAGCGCGCTCCAGGCCAGCAGAGAACCAGCAATGCCCTGCCCGACGATGCGTAGGGAAAGCGGCATCGGCGGCTCAACGCAGACGTTATTTTTTCAGATTGTCTGCGGCCGCCATCGCGGCGCCGACAATGCCCGCCTCGTTCTGAAAACTGGCCGCGACGATCGGAGTGCGACGCTTCAGATATTTGAAGAATTTGTCGCTCTTCGCGCTGATGCCCCCGCCGAGGATGATCAGTTCGGGCCAAAGGACTTTTTCGAGAATGCCGAGGTATTCGTCGAGTTTCTTGCCCCAGTGTTTCCACGAAAGATCCTGCTCGGTGCGGATCGAGGCGGCGACGAGTTTCTCCGCGTCCACGCCGTGCATCGGCAAGTGGCCGAGCTCGGAATTCGGATAAAGCACGCCGCGATAAAAAAGCGCCGAACCGACACCAGTTCCCAATGTGAGGAGAAGGACCACTCCGTCGTGCGTGCTGCCGGCTCCGAATTTCATTTCGGCCAGGCCGGCGGCATCGGCATCGTTCAGAACGTGCACCGGACAACCCGCGGCTTTGCCAAAGAGTTTCCCGAGATCGGTTTTGACGAAGCGCTTGTCGAGATTCGCCGCGGTCAGCGCCACGCCGCCCTGAACCACGCCGGGAAAACCGATACCGATCGGCCCTTTCCACCGGAAGTGCTTTGCGATCTCGGCAACGATCTGGCCCATCTTTTTCGGCGAGACGGCCTCGGGTGTCTCGATGCGAAAACGCTCGGCGAGCAGCTTGCCGCTCTTGGTGTCGACCGGCGCGCCTTTCAACGCGGAGCCACCGATATCGATTCCGAGGATTTTCATGCGGGAAACTTACGCCTCGCAGCTGTTGCCGTTCGCCCCGTGCGCGTGGCCGTGGGCCAACTCTTCCGCCGTCGCGGGACGCACCGCGACGATCTCAACATCGAACGTCAAATCGACGCCGGCCAGAGGATGGTTGGCATCGAGCAAGACCTCGTCTCCTTCGACACCGACCACGGTCACGACCGGCGCGAACTGATCGTCGCCGGCGCGGAACTGATCGCCCGCCTTCAGTTCGCCCTCTACTGGTATCACAACTCTCAATACACGCTGCACCTGCTCAGCATCGTGTTCGCCGTAGGCCTGCGCCGCGGGAACTTCGATGCGCTGCTTCGTGCCGGCGGGTAAATTCTGCAGGCGCGCCTCGAGTCCCTCGATGATCTGCCCCGCGCCCTCGAGATACGTGATCGGATCCCCGCCCGCCGATGTATCCAGCAGCTGACCGCGCGGGTCCCTCAGCGTGTAGTGAAAAGTGACGGCGTTTCGTGGCATGAAGGGCAAACAAATCAGGGAGGACGACCGGGGGACAAGCCGCAAAAGGCCGGCTCCATCACGTCTCTTCCCGCAGCACTTCGAGCGGCGGCACCCGGGTGACTCCGCGATTGGCGAGCGCGCCGGTGCCCAGCGTGAGGAGGACGACAATGCCGGCTGACCAAAGCAGAATCAGCGGCGGCGCAACCACCGGCACATGAAACACAAAACGCGCGAGCAGACTATTTCCCACGTAGGCAAGACCCCCTCCTGCGACACTGGCGAGCGCGCCGAGAATGGCGTACTCCACGAGCTGAATGCCGAGCAATTGACGGCGGTTCGCGCCGAGCGTCCGCAGCAGCACCGATTCGCGAACGCGTTGGTATCGCCCGGTCATGACGGCGCCGACCAGCACGACGAAACCGGTGGCCATCGTGAACAGCGCCATGAAGCGCACGACGAATTCCACTTTGGAAAAAATGTTGTCCAAGGTCTGCAGGATCGTCGCCAGATCGATCGCCGAGATATTGGGAAACTGTTGCACGACGTGCTGCTGGAGGCGCGATGAGTCTTCAGGCGTCGCACAACGCGTCGCGACCACGAAAGTCTTTGGGGCCGATTCCAGCACGCCGGCGGGAAACACGATGAAGAAATTTGGCTGTAAGCGCTGCCAGTCGACGGTGCGCAGGCTCGCGACGCGCGTTGTCAGGGGCACACCTTGCACGTCCCAGATCATCTCGTCGCCGAGCGCCAGTTTCATTTCCTTCGCCAATCCTTCTTCGACCGAAATCGGTATCGGCGAAACGTCCGGCGCGACGTGCGAGACGAATTCGCCGCTGAGAATTTTCTCGGTCGAGCTCAGGGAGTCGCGGAACGTCGAGCGGTACTCGCGCTTCAGCGTCCACGAGGGGATGTGTTGCGAGGCGTCGTCGAGAATCTGCTGAACGGACCGGCCTTTCAATTGGCTCAGCCGCATCGTCACGATGGGCGCCTGGGCGATCATCGGCGCTCCTTCGCGCGCGAAGAGTTTTGCGAGCGGCTCGATTTGATCGTCCTGAATATCGAAGAAAAGAAGGTTGGGTCGATCGGCCGCGCCACGGCCGCCGATCTGCGCGAGGAGCGTTTCTCGAGACAGCGCGAGAACCACGAGGAGAAACGTGCCGAGGCCCAACGCGACGAGGAGCAAAACCGTGCGATTGTTTGGTCGATGCAGATTGGCGATCCCCTGCCGCCAAACGTACGGCAAGGTGCGGACATTGAGCCGGCGCGCGGCCCACGCGAAAGCGCGTGCGACCCCGGCGAGGACGGCGAGCGTCACGATCAAACCCGCGGCAAACGCGAGCCCAACGCGCCAGTTGCCCGTTTGCCAAACCGCGAAACCCGCCACGCTCGCGAGCAGAATCGCGTAGAGCAGACCAACCCAAAAATCGAAGCGCCGCGCCTTCTCGATGAAAGCCGAGCGCAGCGCGAGCAGGGGCGAAACGCGGCGCAGGGACAGGAGCGGAATCACGCAAAATACCACGCAGATCACCAACCCCGCGATCATTCCCTGCGCGACGGAAGCCCACGAAACGAAGAAAGAAACTTCGAACGGCAAAAAGTCCCGCACGACGAGCGGCACGATGAGCTGCACCGCGATGCCGAGACTCGCCCCCGCCGCCGCGCCGGCCGCGCCCAACGCGACGCCCTGCACGAGATAGATCGCGAAGCTCTGGGCCGCGCTGGCTCCGAGGCAGCGCAGTATCGCCACCGTGGATACTTTATCGCGGATGTACACCGCGACCGCACTGGCCACGCCGATACCACCGAGAAAGAGCGAAACGAAACCGACGAGACTGAGGAACGCGTAAACGTTTTTCAGACTTTGCCCGAGTTCCCGTTTCCGTTCCTCGACGGTGTCGAAGTTCAGGCGCTGCGAGCCGAATTTGTCGCGCAGTTCCTTGACGATGTCCTCGGCCGAACGCGAAGGCGGAAGCTTCACGAACGTGCGGTAGCGCAGCAGGCTTCCCGGTCCGGCGAGCCCTGTCTCGGGCAGCCGTTCCAAAGGAAAATAAATCCGCGGCTGCAGCATGGCGACGGCGGCGGACTCACCCGGCATTTTGTGGAGCGCGCCGGCGACGCGAAACGTGTGTTGGCCGAGCTTCACCGGGTCGCCGACTTTCAACCCGTACAGCGTGAACAACGATTCTTCGACCAGCACGGCATCCGAGCCGGGCTCGCGTGGCGCACGCTCGACGCCCACCGGCAAAGTCACGACGTCTCCATAAAACGGATACGCGCCCGAAACCGCGCGGGCGGAAACCAGCCGCGTTTGGTTTTGGCTCGTCGGGAAAACCGCCATCGAAGCAAACGCCACCTCGCGGGCTTCTTCACCGCCGAGTGCGTCGAGCGCCTTTTGCACCTCTGGCGAAAGCGGTGAGCGTGATCCCACCGAAAGATCAGCGCCGAGCAATGTCTTCGCCTGATCCTCGATCGCCTGCCGCAGATTCGCAGTGAATGAACCGATCGCCACCAGCGCCGCGATACCGAGCACCACCGAAAACGAGAACAACAACAGCCGCCCCCGCGCCCGCCGAGAATCCCGCCAAGCCATCCCAAACGTGAAACGAAGGTTCATTTTTTTGCCCACGAATCACACGAAACACACGAAAAGCAGACGATTAGAGAACGACTCGTTTCCATTGAAGTGCCGGGAAGTGGCCGAAATTGACGAGCAAACCTAGTTTGAGACCTGTCGCGTTGAGATAGTTCAATACCTGCGAGCAATGTTCGGGGGCCAAATCTTGAGCGGCTTTGATTTCCAACAGGACTTTGCCGAAGCAGACAAAATCGGCGAAATAGCGCTGCTTCAGCTCCTGCCCTTTGTATTTCAACACGAGACCAACCTTGGATTCGTAGGGAATGTTTCGGCTGCGGAATTCTAGTTCCAGACACTCATGAAAGACGGCCTCTAAAAATCCGCACCCTTTCTCGCGATAAACTTCAAAGCAGGCCCCGATAATCTGATAACACTCCTCCCCCAGAATTAATTCTTTCATTGGTGTGATTCGTGTGATTCGTGGGCATAAAATTATTTTGTCTATGTTTTTTATCTTACCACGGCGCCGTTTTTTAGGCGGAGGAGGTGGTGGCAGCGGTGGGCTAGGTCGGGGTCGTGGGTGACTAGGACGAGGGTGGTGGCTTTTTCGCGGTTTAGGCCGAAGATGAGGTCGATCATCGATTGGGCGGTGGCGCCATCGAGGTTTCCGGTAGGTTCATCGCAGAAGAGAATTTTCGGGCGGTTGATGAAGGCTCGCGCGAGAGCCACGCGCTGCTGTTCGCCGCCGGAAAGCTGGATCGGGTAATGGTCCTCGCGCTCACCCAAACCGACCCGCGCAAGCAACGCCTTGGCCTCGGCTTCGCCGCCGCGCTCGCCGCGCAACTCGAGCGGGACGAGAACGTTTTCCAACGCGGTCAGCGTCGGGATCAGTTGGAAATTTTGAAACACGAAACCGACGTGCTCGTTGCGGACTTGCGCGCGACGATCCTCATCGAGCTGTTCGATGGCTTCTCCGGCCAAAATCACCTGCCCACTCGTGGGTCGATCCAAGCCGGCGCAAAGACTCAGCAAGGTCGTCTTGCCGCTGCCCGAGGGGCCGACGATCGCGAGCGTCTCGCCGGCCTCGAGGGAGAAATCGATGTCGCGCAGTACCGTGAGCTGGCCGTGCACGGACGCGTAGGTTTTGGTCAGGCGCTGGACTTTAAGCATGGTTTGCGCACAGGTGCGAAGGGCCGCGAACAAAGCGCCTCTGCGAAACTTTATCAAACGATGCGCCCTCTTCCTTTCCTGCTTCTGCTGACGACGCTTTTCGTTTCGGCGCAGGCCGCGGCGCCGCAGAAGACCATTATTTTCTTTGGCGATAGTCTGACGGCAGGCTACGGGCTCGAGGATCCCAGCCTCGCTTTTCCCGCGCTCATTCAAAAACGGATCGATGCCGAACATCTCCCTTATCGCGTCATCAACGCTGGCCTCAGCGGCGAGACCACGGCGGGCGGCGTGCGACGCGTCGATTGGATTCTTCGCCAACCCGTCGACATTTTCGTCCTCGAACTCGGCGGCAACGACGGCTTGCGCGGCCTGACGCCAGCGCAGGCGGAAGCGAATCTTCAGACAATCATCGATCGCGTTCGCGCGAAAAATCCCGCCGTAAAAATCGTCCTGGCCGGCATGTTGATGCCGCCGAACTTGGGTGAAGACTACATCAAGCGCTTCGCCTCGATTTATCCGCGACTCGCAGAGAAGAATAAAGTCACCCTGATCCCTTTCATTCTCGACGGCGTCGGCGGAAATCCCGCTTTGAATCAGGCCGACTCGATCCACCCGAATCCTCGCGGGCACGCCATCATCGCGGAGAATTTGTGGAAACAACTCCGTCCGCTCCTGAATGGCTCATGAGCGCCAACGCGTCCTGAGGCGAGACGGCGCACCGCCGCTGTAGTTCTTCCGCGGATACAGCGGAAAAACCGGGTCGAGCCTCGCCGGACGATAATTTGCAAGCAGCGAAACCGCAGCGAGCTGCTATAAAAAATCCGTAAAGAGTCTTGCCCCATTTTGAGGCTGGTCCTTTCCTTTTGAACGTCCCTCTCGTCTTCCCCTGGCGAGCGATCTTCCAGCGAATCCCCGACCCCACGGCATGCAGACCCCTGCGACTCCCCTTGCCCGGCCCCTTCAGCCATTTCCAGGCTTGATTGGCGCAACCCGCTTCGCTTTACCTACTTAGGTTATTTTTTTACTTTTCCGATTCTGCAGAGGTTCGACTCTGTGGTGCAAGTGCAGCCCGGTTCTGTGAAAACGGAACCGGGCTTTTCATCACTCCTGCGATGGCCCAGCCGCTTCTCTGAACCGTGGTTTCCCCCCCGGTAAAAGCGACTTCAAAGCCGGTTCGCGATCGGGCTGGTGACTTGCACATGCGCAACCGCTGCGGCTACTTCCCTTTCATGCGCTTTCTGCGCCTCATTGCTTTCGCGGCCACCGCGCCCTGGCTGGCTGCCGCCACATTCGTTTGGAATGGCGGGGCCGGTGATGGCGCGTTCGACAACCCCAAGAATTGGGCCGGCGGCGTTGCACCTGCCAATGACGGTTCGGCGGTCGTCGTCTTCGGCAACACGGGAGCCGGGCCAGTAAAGCTTTCCAGCAGCACAAATCTGGCGCAGATCCAGTTTCAAAATGGTTCGGGGCGGTCTTACGTTTTCCTCAGCAACAATGGCTCGAGCCCGACGATCACGTTGCAAGACGGTATGGTCGCGTCCGGCGGCGGCACGGCGCTTTTCAATAACAGCATCAACCTCAACGTCGCGCAGGATCAGACGTTCAATCTCGGCAGCGGCGCGGTCGAGATCGATGGGCCGATTCGCGGCACGGGCACTGTCACGCAACAAGGCGCCGGAGATCTCAAGCTCATCGGCAGCAACTTGCTTTGGCTCGGTGGCATCTCCACGGCTTCGGGTACGCTGACGATTGGCGATTCCCTCTCGCTTGGCTTGGGCACTCTGCATCTCGACGGCGGCACGGTCGCGCTGAAGCGCAATTCCGATATCGTCGTAGTCAACCCGATCGTCATCAGCGCCGACACCACGCTCACGGGCACTACTGAAAATTTCGCGCTCTTCACCGGGCCGGTGACGCTGACCCATTCGGTCACGCTCAATGCCACTGCGGCGCAAGGCTTCGTCTTCACCGGTCCGATTCAAGAACGCGGCGGATCGCAACAACTCACGGTCACCGGCTTCTCGCGCGTCGTGTTGACCGGCATCAGCAACTACACGGGCGGGACCAGCGTTCAAAACGGAGCGCTCGTCTTCGGCACCGCGGTGTCCGTTCCGAAAACTGGCGCGATCACGGCCTCTCCTCTCGGCTACGTCGGAGCGGGTTTCACCGACGATCTCAAGTCCACGCTGCTCGACCGATTGGGCGGCGACAAATTCACCGGTATCATTGGTTTGGATACACTGCCCGGCCTCTCTCCGCGCGAATTCGGCGAGCAAATCGACCTGACCGATCTTCCGAATTATCATAGCCTCGGGTCCCTGACTTCGGCGCAGATTTCCGGCGTCGTGAAAATCGCCCAGGGCAGCGACTATCGCTTCGGCGGCGGCGGCGGTACGATTTATCTCAACAGCAATCTCACGGCCCGTGGAAACGATCTGCAGCTCTCGTCCGAGGTCGGCCGCGCGCTGACTCTCGTGCTGCGCGGCAACAATACTTACAAGGGCGACACGTCGGTCTTGAACTCCGTGCTGATTCTCGATCGCGCGAACACGCTGCCGCAAAATTCTTCGCTGAATCTGGTGGGACCGGGGTACGTCGGTATGACCGAAAATGCCGGCTTCAGCCCGAACGATTTTCTCAGCCGGATCAACCAGATCGCCAGCCCCGACGCGATCGCGGGTATCGATTCTTCGAACAGAGGCGAGGCGCGCTCAGTCAGTTCCGCCATCGATCTCTCGCTCGGCGGGAAGCGCACGGATCCGTATTATCTCGGGACGAGTTCCAATGTCACCCTCACCGGCGCGATCACTCCGACGGTCGGCGATTCGCTCTATGTCACGGCGGTGAAGAACGGGCATCTCACGATCGCGTCCCAACTGGGTTCGAACATCCCCGGCCTCTTCGTGGGGCAAACCAATCAGTTCGATGGCGCCGGCGGCACCGTCGAACTCACCGGCTCGAACAGTTATCAAGGCGGCACACAGGTGCGAGGCGGCACGCTGCAAGTCAGCAATTCGAACGCCCTTGGCCTCGGCGGGGTCAGCGTCAATGGCGGCGCAAATCTCGATGTCAGCCGCAACGTCACGCTGACCAATCCTCTTTCGCTCGCGTCGGGCGCTCGTCTGAGTGGCGTCGGCACCTTGGCGAGCGTCGGCGGAGTGACGATTGGCAACGGAGCCATCCTGTCGCCGGGGGGCGCGGACAACATCGGGCGCCTGACCTTCAATACCACGCTCACTTTCGCGAGCAGCGGCAGGCTCGAACTGGAGATTCTGAAGAATGGAAGCACGCTCAGCTCGGATTTCGTGAGCGCGCAGGGCGGACTAAATCTCGATGCGTCGGCGGCGTCTCCTTTCGTGATCAGCTTGATCACGCTCGGCGGAAGCGTCCCCGGGACTTCGATCAACAATTTTGATCTGACGAAGTCGTTTTCCTGGCAGTTTCTCGGCGCGACCAGCATCACCGGCTTCAACGGCGACGAGTTCGCATTCGACACAAGTCAATTCCTGAACGGCACGAGCAGCGGCACGTTTTTCATGACGCAGAGCGGAGATTCGCTCATGATCAATTTCACGCCCGTGCCGGAGCCCAGCACCTACTTGCTCTTCGGTGCCGGCGCGCTCGTTGTAGTGCTTTTGGAACTACGCTCCAGAAAGCGCTGAATCACTCGACCACCGCGCCGGTGGCCGAATGCTTGGACTTCTTCAGCGGATCGACCGCATCGTCGCGACGAGGCACCTTGTTCTGATTTTCCGAGGCGTCGTGCGACCAGGTGAGAACCTGTTCGTAGGTGGTGCCGGCCTTGCGCGGCGTCATTTTCAACACGCCGGATCCGGCGATGCTGTTGTTGAATTTGAAATCCTTGCTCGCGAACGTGAAATCCGGGTTGAACTGGATCACAGGGACGTGCGTCGCACGGTTGATCGGGAGGACCGGCAGGTCGCCGTTCAACGTGACCGCCGGCACCGCACTGTGGACATCGTTAAGAGCAGCGATCGCTTTCTCGGAAGAATCGAAGCGGACCACGTCGCTTTCGGTTTCCGAATTGCGATCGAGTGCATCGGCCGATTCAGCCGCGGCGGCGTCTGGCGTTTCCGCCGAGGCGACGGACTTGCCGAGTTTCAATCCGTCTTCGCGGAAAGTCGCGGGCTTCACGTCGGAAAATCCATCGCGCATGCTTCGGCGACGCGCTGCATCGTCGGCCACGGCGGCAGGCTCGAGTCCGGCAGGCGCCGGCGATTTTGCGTTCGCGAAGGATTCGGAGTCGGCGGGTGCAGAAGCGTTGGCGAATTTTTGATTTGGCAAAGCTTGGAAGGCCAGGACGGCAGCCACGCTGGCGGCGGCTGCGGTAGTGAGCCAGACGGAGGGGAAACGGAGCAGTTGCCCGCGCGTTTCTGACTCGGAAACGTCGGCCAGGACGGCGGGCGTAGACACGCGCGGCTCGATCGGTTCGTTTTCGAGGGCGCGTTCGAGTTCACGCGCCATAGCGCGAATGTCATTCACCGCGTCACGTGCGGAAGGATCGTTGCGGAGGGCCTCCTCCACTTGGGCGGCTTCGCTCGCGTCCAACTCGCCCAGGGCATAGGCCGTGAGCCGAGGATCTTCGGTCGAAAGTTTTGACTGCTTCATGGTGAGTAGGATTAGAGGCGCTGCGCGGCAAACTCGCTGCGCAGGCGCGCCACTGCGTGGTGGATGAGAACGCCGACGTTGCTGACGGAAAGTTCGGTGATCCGGCTGATTTCCTTGTAGCTGAAGCCGTTTTGAAACTTCAGGCGGATGACCTCCTGCTGATTGCGCGGCAGTTGATCGATGAGCCGGAGGACGGCCTCCTGGATCTCGGCATTTTCGATCAATCGGATGGGACGCGGCTCATCCGAGGAAACACGTTCTGCCTGGCCTTCTTCGAAGCGCTTCATCCGTCCTTCCTTTCTCACGACGTCCAGGGCGCGATGCCGGCAGACCGTGAAAAGCCACTCGGCCAAGTGCCCTTCGAGGGTGCTTGGATCTTGGGCTAGTAGTTTTACAAAAGTGTCTTGCACGATGTCGCGAGCCCGATCCGGATCTCCCACGAGCCGGGCGGCGTACCTCGTGAGCGGAAGCTGGTATTCCGTCACCGCTGATTGCACGAACTGTTCAGCGCTTGGGTAAGAACTTGCCCGAGTCATGGGGTCTTGGGATCTAGCACCGTCAGGAGACATACGATTGAGCAGCCAATTTCTTACATTATCGGCCGAAATCGCCCAAAGCTCCAATCGAAAGGCGAAGGCTTAAGGAAGAAGGCTGAAGGCTGAAATTGTAGCCGGTGAGCGTGCGTGTTGGAGGAGACGCGCAACCTCCTAACGGCCAAGCTTGCACATCGCCTGCCTGATTCCGCTCACGGGCTTCAGCCTTCCGCTTTCAGCTTTCAGCCTTCTTCTTAATCACCCTCGTGTCGCAGATGTGATCGTGCAAGGCGCGCTTCTCGTCGTCGAAGGCGGCGATGATGTAGCCGATGTTGAAGATGAAGCGGCTGAGGAATTCGGCGAAGTAGCGGCCAATGATTCGGCCGCGTCCGAGCGCTGAACCATCGGCCCGCACCACGCGCAAACCCAGGGCCAGCTTGCCGGGCGTGGCGGCGAACTTCGCCAGGAAAAACCAGTTATAGGCGAAGCTCAGCCCGATATACGCCAGGAAGAGGAGGCCTTCGTACTTCATCACGGTGATAAATATTTCCGGATCGTTCGGATCGAAATTCTCGATGCCGCGGAGGCGGGTGCTCGCGTAAACAAAAATCGGGACGAGACAGACGACATTGAGGATCAGCCCGTCGATGAACTTCGCGACGAAACGGATCCAGAATCCGCCAAAGTGGAAGCGCGGCGCCGGCCTCGGCGCGGCGTAGTGGCTTTGCGGATACGTGAAGGGCGCGGCCGCTGGCGCGAACGGACTCGCCGCGGGAGCGGCTGCGCCTTCGACGGGTGACGTGGCTACCGCTGCTGGATTCGACGTGAGCGGCGCGGCGGCGGCGGTCAACGGCGGCGGAATAGTCGGGGCAACTTCAGCGTAGCGCATCCAGTTCGCCATGCCTTGCCGCCAGACCAATGTATCCGCGCGGACAATACCGCTCGTGACCAACCGTTGAAACTCTTCTTCGCCCACGGGTCCCATCCGCTGATTGTCGTTCGCGTAGTACCATTGCATGCCCGCAACTATTGCGCCCGCCGTCCATCAGACCAGCCGAGAAACGAGAAAAATCATTCGCCCGCCGCGCGTGGAACGTTTGGCGCGCCGAGACTTCCGTGCTTTCGTGTAGGTCGCCATGCACCTTCGGCCGACTGCCCTTCTCGTTCTCGCCGCTCTTCTCTCCTGCATCGTCTCAGGTTGCGCCAAACGCGCCACGCCGGTCGAAGAAGCGACCCGCACGCAGACGTTGTACATCGGCAATCATGCGGAGCCGCGCGATCTGGATCCGCACATCGATGTCGCGTACACCGACTACAATGTCCTGATCGGCCTCTTCGAGGGTCTCACCGTGATCGATGAAGCGACGTCGAAACCCATTCCCGGAATCGCCGAAGGATGGGATATCACAGGGAACGGCCTCGTCTACACGTTCCATCTGCGACGCGACGCGGTCTGGTCAAACGGCGATCCTGTGACTGCGGACGATTTCGCGTTTTCCATTCAACGAATTCTCACGCCCGCGATCGCCTCGGAAAACAGTTACCTGTTCTACCCGGTCGCCGGCGCGGAGGACTTCAATCTCGGGAAGACTAAAGACTTCAGCACCGTCGGCGTGCGCGTGCTCGATCCGCATACGCTCCAACTCACGCTCGCGCGGCCCACGCCGTATTTTTTGGCGATCACGTCGCATCAGGCCTGGTTTCCCGTGCATCGCGCGACGCTGGAGAAATTCGGCGGCGCCTTCGATCGCTCGGGCAGCTGGACGAAGCCGCAGAATTTCGTCTGCAATGGACCCTACGTTCTCGAAGAGTGGCTGCCCGACCAGCGTTTGGTTTTGAAAAAGAATCCGAAGTACTGGAACGCCGCGCAAACGAAGGCGCAGCGCGTGGTCTTTTTCCCGATCGCGAACTCGCAGGTGGAAGAGAGCAATTTTCGCACGGGGCAAATGCACATCACGTACGACGTGTTGCCCGATCGCATCGACACTTACCTGAAGGAGAACAAGGAACTGATCCGCGTCGATCCCTTCCTCGAAACCTACTTCCTGCGCTTCAACGTCACGCGACCGCCCTTCACGGACAAACGGGTGCGCCAGGCACTCGCTCGCGCCATCGACCGCGAGGCGATTGCGAAATCGGTCATGCGCGGCAGCCGCGTGCCGGCCTACTGCATGACTCCGCCGAAAACCGCGGGCTACACGTGTAGTGCCAGAATCCCGACAGACTACAACGAGGCGCGGCGACTCTTGGCGGAGGCGGGTTTCCCGGGCGGAAAAGGTTTTCCGAAAATGGAAATTCAGATGGATGCCGATCCGATCAACCTCGTCGTTTTCGAAGCGATTCAGCAGATGTGGCGCAAGGAGCTGAACATCGACGTGAGTCTGACTCAGATGGAATTCCGCGTCTATTTGGACAACATGCACCACCTCGCGTACCAGATGACGCGCTCGCGCTGGGTGGGCGACTACAACGATCCCGAGACGTTCAGCGATCTCTTCATCTCAAACAGTGGCAACAACGACACGGGTTGGAAAAATCCGGAGTACGACGCGCTGATCGCTCAGGCAGGGATGGAACGCGATGATGAGAAACGGTTCGCGATCCTCCAAAAAGCCGAGGCGTTGCTGCTCGATGAAGCGCCGGTCGCGCCGATCTTCTTCGGCACGCGCACCTATTTGATCAGCCCACATGTGAAAGGCTGGGTTCCCTCGCTCCTCGGAATCCACCGCTATCAAACCGTCTGGCTCGAATAATCTGCGCCCTTGTCGAGAGCGCAACGCGCGCCTACTTAACCACCATGCGTCTCTCTTTCGCAGCCACGGTTCTGCTGCTCTGTTTCGCCACCGCGTCCCTCGACGCGGCGGACGTGAAGTTCGTGCGCGTGTGGCCCAATTTCCGCACGGCTGAGTCGTTCATGCGGCTGTCGGAATATTTCACGGGCAAGGAGAACCCGGGGCGCAAGCAGACGATCCTGCGCACGGAGCCCGAGGTGCGGATGGGTTTCTATTTTCTCGCGCGGTTGAAGAATGCGGGTGAGGCGCTCAACGGGGCGAAGCTCGAACTTCATCTCATCACTCCGCTTTCGCCGCGACCGGTCGTGTACACGTTCCCCGCCGATGTGCCGAAGGGGAACTACGTGTACAATTTGGGGCTGACGGGAAAGGACTGGCCCGATCCTGAAATGAATCCTGTGGCATGGCGGCTCGTCCTCGTCGCAAGCGATGGTCAGGAAATCGCTTCCGAGCAGAGTTACCTTTGGAGCAAGCCGGACAAAACGTGAGCAGGGCTGGCCAGCGAGTGGTTCACGAATCGCGCGAGGCGGCGCTGGAGTGGACCGCGTGGAAACCGCTCGAACAGGCTCCGTCCCTCACGCCAGACACGCTCGCCGAGTGGCTCGACGGCGGCCAGGCCTTTCGCTGGAACCGCCGGGCGAATGGCGATTGGCGGGGCATCTGGTCCGACCGCGTAGTTGAGTTTTCACTACGCAAGGACCGCCTCCACTGGCGCGCGCCCGAGGCACTCAAGGCCGGCGCGGCGGTGGCCGTGGCAGACTATCTCGCGCTCGGCGCGGCTCAGTCCGAACGGTTAGAGAAGCTGCCCTGGCGAAGCGATGCCCACCTGCGGCTCTGTATCGAAGCATTTCCGGGACTGGGCATTTTGCGTCAGCCGTTTGGCGAGACGCTGCTTTGTTTTCTTTGCAGCGCGACAAAGCAGATCGTCCAGATCAAGCAGATGGTGCAACTCCTGGCCGAGCGCCACGGCGCGGAGTTAGTTCCGGGGATCCATCGCCTGCCCACCTGGCAGGAAATCGCCGCTGTATCCGAAACGGCACTACGCGAATGCCTGTTGGGATTTCGCGCGCGGTACATTCACCAGACCGCGCAATTTCTGGCGCAACACGACGGCTGGCTCGAGGAAACCGCCGCCCTGCCCTATGCCGAGGCCAAGGCGAGGCTGTGCCTGCTGCCCGGCGTCGGCGAAAAAGTGGCGGACTGCGTTTTGCTTTTTGGCGCGGGCAAACTCGAAGCGTTTCCCGTCGACGTCTGGATCATCAAGACGATGGAACGCCGCTATGGTCTCGATCGTTGGAAGCCCGCGCAGATCGCGCATTTCGGTCGAGTGCATTTCGGCGCCGGCGCCGGCCTGGCCCAGCAGTTTCTTTTCGCGTGGGAAAGAAAGGCCGCGCGCGACGCGCGAAGCCAGAATGAGAGGCCCACGAATCACACGAAGCACACGAAATGACCGCCTGAATTTTTTCCCACGGAATACACGGAAAACACGGAATAAAACCATTCCGTTTCCATGCCGTCGGTGTGTTCCGTGGGGAAAAATTTAGGAATCGAATTCGTGTGCTTCGTGTGATTCGTGGGAAAATTCGTTCGGTCAGCTCTGGAATCTCTGGGAAAACTGATTCCGGTCATTCTTCTTTCTGCCGTCTTCATTCATCATTCGCTTTCTGAATCAGCTCGATCTCGTAGCCCTCGGGGGCGTCGATGAAGGCGATGACTGAGCCGGAGCCGGTGGTTGTCGGGCCGTCGCTCAGGGCGATGCCTTTTTTCTTCAACTCGGCGGCGAAGCTCTCGAGGTTTTCCACTTCGAACGCCAGGTGCATCAAGTCCGGCTGCACTTGAACAGACGGGGAGTTCGGCAGCTGGCAGAGTTCGATTTCTTCGTCGCTGTTCGGCGTTTTCAGAAATGCGAGCTGGGCGCCCCGCGGCGAGGTGTGGCGGCGCGAAACGGTGAGACCCAACGCCTCCTGATAAAATTTAATGGTGCGCTCCAAGTCATTCACGCGCATCCGGGTGTGGAGTAATTTTTTGACCATGGCGGCGCAGCGTACGTGCGACGGCGCGCTCCGCAAAATTTTTTGCCCACGAATCACACGAAGGACACGAAATCGATTTCCTCAATTTTTTCCCACGGAATACACGGACGGCACGGAAGCGGAATGGTTTTATTCCGTGTATTCCGTGCATTCCGTGGGAAAAGTTCAGCCGATCATTTCGTGTGCTTCGTGTGATTCGTGGGAAAAAACCAAAACGACGATCCCGCTGAAGGGCTCTTCTTTTTTGCGGTGTCCTGCGACTTCTTGTGGCTAAAATCAGGACGAGGTCTTTCTCAAACGTCGGTTGCTGCGGCGGGCGAGGCTGTTAAGCTGGGCCACTTATGGCCTCCGAAGCGTTTCCGATCGACCTCAAGGCTCTCAAGCCTCTCGCCCTCGACCCCAAGAACAGCGCCCTCACCCCGGAGCAGAAGGCGACGCTCCAGCACAACATCCAACTCTGCCGCGACACGATCGTGTTCTTCACCGCGTTGGCCGGGGCGAAAGGCCTGTCCGGTCACACAGGCGGCGCCTACGATACCGTGCCAGAGGTGATGATCATCCGCGCTTTTATCGCGGGCGGCGCGCCGATCGTTCCGGTTTTCTACGACGAGGCAGGGCATCGCGTCGCCACGCAGTACCTGCTTTCCGTGCTCAATGGCGCGATGCCGCCTGAAAAATTACTCCACTACCGCGAGTACAACGAGGGCCTGCCCGGGCACCCTGAAAAATTTCTCACGCCAGGAGTCGAATTCTCCTCCGGCCGGCTGGGACACATGTGGGCGTTCTGCAACGGCGTCGCTCTGGCGAACCCCGGGAAGTCCGTGATTCTCCTCGGCTCCGACGGCTCCCAGATGGAGGGCGACAATGCCGAAGCCGCCCGGTTAGCCGTCGGCAAGCAACTGGGCGTCAAGGTCCTGATCGACGACAATAACGTCACCATTTCCGGCCACCCGCAGGACTACATGGTTGGATACGATCTCACCCGCACGTTGTCGGGCTATGGACTGCTCACCGACACGGTGCTCGGGGAAGATCTCGACGCGCTTTATGTCGCCCTGACGCGCGCTTTCTCCGACACACGGCCGCACGGCCTAGTGATCAAACGCCTGATGGCGCCGGGCATTGCGCACGCCGAAGGCACGGCTCACGCACACGAAGTCGTGAAGGTCGATGTGGCCGTCGAATACCTCCAAAAACGCGGCGGCTACGACAAGGCGATCGAACTTCTAAAAGCCGCCAAGCCCGACAAATCGCCTCTCACTTTCAAAGGCTCGTCCGGCGTCGGAAAGAATCGCGACGATTTCGGAAAAATCATCAACGCGCTCCTCGACGAAATGCCGGAGGAGCAGCGGCTCGCCAGCGTGCGGGTCTTCGACAACGACCTCGAAGGCTCTTGCGGGCTGCATCACGTCCGCAAAAAACATCCGGAGGTTTTCATCGAGGCCGGCATCATGGAACGCGGCAATTTCTCCGCCGCCGCGGGCTTCGGTTCGAGCAAAGGCAAACAGGGAATCTTCGCGACGTTCTCCGCGTTTCTCGAGATGTGCGTGAGCGAAATCACGATGTCGCGGCTCAACTTTTCCAACGTGCTCGCGCACTTCTCCCACTCGGGCGTCGACGACATGGCGGACAACACCTGCCACTTCGGGATCAACTCGATGTACGCCGATGGCGGCGTGACGCCGGGCCACGGCGACGACAAGACGCGGCTCTATTTTCCGGTGGATCAGCACCAATTCGCCGCCTGCGTGAAACGTGTCTTTCGCGACGAAGGTCTGCGTTTCGTTTTTTCCACTCGCTCCGCCGTACCGGACATTCTCGATGAAAAAGGCGCGCCGCTTTTCAAAGACAAAGCGTTCGAACCCGGCCGCGACGACATCGTGCGCGACTCCGACGGTGGCGGCTATGTCGTGTCGTTTGGCGAAGTGGTTTACCGAGCGCTCGACGCAGTCACGCGACTGAAGGAGCAAGGCGTGAAGGTGGGCCTGATCAACAAACCCACGCTCAATCTCTACGACGAAGACACGATGAAGCGTCTGGTCGCCGCGCCGTTCGTTCTCGTGGCGGAAGGTTGGAATGTGAAAACCGGCCTCGGCTCACGGCTCGGTTCGCAACTCCTGCGCCGCGGCTTCAAAGGCAAATACAACAACATCGGCGTGCACAAAGAAGGCTCCGGCGGCCTCTGGCAGCAGATCGGTTTTCAAGGCCTCGACTCCGCCGGCATCGAAAAAGCCATCCGCGAATTGGTGTAGTTAAATTCCCAATACAGTTGGGCCCGCGAATCACACGAAGAACACGAAAGGACCAAACCATTTTTCCCACGGAACACACGGAAGACACGGAAACGGAATGGTTTTTCTCCGTGTTTTCCGTGTATTCCGTGGGAAAAATTCAGTGGTTCGGTTTCGTGCCTTTCGTGTGATTCGTGGGCAATAAATCAAAACCTCCGCTACTCCATCACCCCGACATCGGCGACGATGGGGCGGACCATGCGGGCGAAGTCGGCGTAGGGCATCTTGATCACTTCGCGGTGCGTGCCGGCGTTGAACGCGATCTCCGGTTCGTCCGCGAGCTCGCGCGAAACATAAACCGGAAGCCCGTAGAGATTGCCGAAGGGCGGCATCGCGCCGACTTCGCAATCCGGAAAGCGATCGCGGAATTCCGCTTCCGTCGCGAACGACACGTCCCCCGTGCCGAGCAGATCGCGCAGGTCCGCCAACACGACTTTCCGATCGGCGGGCACGACCACCATCGTCAGCTCGCCCTTGATTTTCACGATCAGCGTCTTTGCGAAATCGCGCTGCTCAACATGCGACAGCAACGCCACGTCCTGCGCCGAAATCGCCGGCGCATGCGTGATGCTGTCGTAGGTTGCGCCGCGGCTATCCAGGAATGATTTCAACGTGCTACTTGGCATAAGTCCTCCAGATTGATGATGAATTTTTCCCTCGAGCGGCGAACTCGAGTGACCGGTAACTCGCAGCGCAAATATAGCGGTCCGCCGCCCGAAGAAAACTCCGTTCGCGGAAATTAATATGGCTGTCCGCGAAATTACCCTTTCGCCGCCTTCAAACGTCGCGTGACCACAAAGCCGACCGCCGCGACGAGCCCTAGGCCCAGACCAAGCGCGAGCACGGCTTGGGTTTTCGAGGGATCTCGTTTCTCCGTTGGCCAAACCAGGCGCTCCGGCAACGCCCGCGGCGTCCGCCCGCGTCGCGCCCCGTTGGCCAGTTCCAACACTTGGGCCAAATGCAACGCGCGCCGCTCGGTGGTTTGCGCGATCTGCTCACGGCAACTGAATCCGTCGGCCACGATCAGCGTCTCGGCCGGAGCTTCGCGCACTTTCGGCAGCAGCACGCGTTCGCCGCATGCGATGGAAACGTCGTAGTGGTCTTTCTCGAAGCCGAACGCGCCGGCCATGCCGCAACAACCCGAGTCCGGCATATCCACGTCGAGGCCGATCTTCTTCAGCACCGCCTGCTCGTCCGTCATTTTCATCAACGCTTTCTGGTGGCAATGCCCGTGCACCAGCGCCCGGCGCTGCAGCTGCGGCAGCGGGTAATGCGGCATTTTTTTCTCGATGAATTCGCTGAGCATGAACGTCTGCTGGCTCAGCCGTTTTCCGTCCTCGTCGAGCGGTAGGAGGTTGACCAACTCGTCGCGAAACGTCGCCACGCAGCTCGGTTCGAGCCCGATCATCGGCACTCCCGCGCGAATCAAGCCGCGCAATTCATCAATGATGCGCAGCATCCACGACCTGGCCGTATCCAACATGCCATAATCATAGAGAGGCCGGCCACAGCACAGCGCCGCGCGCGGCACGATCACGCGCCATCCTGCCCGCTCGAGAAAATCAACCGCGGCGCGCGCCACCTCCGGATGATAATAATTGTTGAAGGTGTCCGGCCAGAGGATCACCGGCGCGCCGGTTCGTCTCTGCGCGGGCCGTGAGAAATACCAGTCCTTGAACGTGCGCGCCGCGAACCGCGGAATTTTTCTCTCTGGCGCGACGCCGAGGATGCCCTTCATCGCCTCGGAAAAAATTGGCGCGCGTTGAAAGAAGTTCGCCAGGCCCGGCATGCGCGAACCAATGCGAGCCCACTGTCCGATCAATCCGAAGGCGTAGGCGTGCAAGGGACGCAGATGATGTTTGTAGTGGTGCGCCAAATACTCGGCTTTGTACGTCGCCATATCGACATGGACGGGGCAGTCGCCCTTACAGCCTTTGCAGGCGAGACAGAGATCGAGCGCATCTTTCACGTCTTCGTTGTGGAATCCGTCGGTGATCAATTCGCCGCGCAACATTTCGAATAGCAGCCGCGAACGTCCGCGCGTGGAGTGTTTTTCCTCCCTGGTCGCCATGTAGCTGGGGCACATCGTGCCCGCCTCATCCTGGCGACATTTGCCCACGCCCACACAGCGCAGCACCGCGCGGGAAAAATCGCCGTTGTCCTCGGGATAACTGAAATACGTTTTCGGCCGCGCCGGATTGTAGTCCGTGCCGAGCCGCAGGTGCGAAAGAATCGGATTCGGATCCACGACTTTGCCCGGATTCATTTTCCACTCCGGATCCCAGATGGTTTTGAATTCGTTGAATGCCTCGATCAGTCGCGGCCCGAAGAGTTTTGGCAAAAGCTCGGCGCGGGACTGACCATCGCCGTGTTCGCCCGAGAAGGATCCGCCGAAACGCACGACAAGATCCGATGCGTCGTCGAGAAATGATCGAAAATTTTTCAACCCCTCGGCCGTCGTGAGATCGAAATTCGCGCGGCAATGAATGCACCCTTGTCCATAGTGGCCGTAGAGCGCGGCGTCGTAGCCGTGTTTCTGAAATGTCGCGTGCAGTTCGCGCAGGTATGCGCCGACTTTCTCGGGCGGCACTGCCGAATCCTCCCAGCCTTCCCACGTGTCCGGCTCGCCCTTCACGAATGCTGTCGCGCCGAGACCGGCTTCGCGCGCCTCCCAGACGTCATGCGTTTCCTGCGGGTCGTCGTAGAGTTTCATCGAAGGCGGCGATGGTTTTTTCTTCAGCTCCTCCATCACGCGCTTCGCTTTGTTGTCGGCGTCTTCCTTCGAGTCGCCGCCGAACTCCACGAGAAGCCAGCCACCGCCCTCCGGCAGCAGCTCGAGGGCTTCCGGGTGCAGGTGGTGCTTGCGCATGCTGTCGACGAGTTTCCGGTCGATGCCCTCCAAGCCGATGGGCCGGAACGGAAAAATGTCCGTGACATGATCGCCCGCCTGAAACGCATCAGGATAGCCAAGCACGAGAAGCGAGCGCGCTTTCGGATTCGGAACGAGGCGCAACGTCGCGGAGAGAATCACGACGCAGGTCGCTTCTGAACCGACGACTGCGCGGGCAAGATTTGCTCCGTTTTCGGGAAGAAGATCATCGAGGCTGTAGCCGGAAACGCGCCGCGGAATTTTGGGAAAGCGCCCGCGAATTTCGTCGGCGTAGCGATCACGCAGGTCGCGCAGCTTTGCGTAGATTTCGCCGCGCCGCCCACCGCCGCGAATCGCGGCTTCCCAGGCTTCATCGCTGGTCGGCCCGAGATGCAGGATTTCGCCATCGTAGGTGAGCACTTCCAGCGTCTCGACGTTATCAGACGTGCGGTAGCCGTTGCCGTGAAGCGCGGCCAGCATCGAATTGATGCCACAGGAGTTGTTGCCCAACATTCCGCCGATGGTGCAATGGTCGTGCGTCGCGGGATTTGGACCGAAGACGAGCCCGTGCTTGCGCGCCTCGATCTGCAATTTGTCGAGCACGATCCCCGTCTCGACCGTGATCAAGCGACGCGGCGTATCCACTTTCAAGATACGGTTGTAGTACTTCGAGAGGTCCATCACCACGGCATGATTGCAGCACTGTCCGGCGAGACTCGTGCCCCCGCCGCGACTGAGCAGCGGCGCGCCGAATTCACGGCAAATCCGCACCACCTCGATGATGTCCTGCCGTGTTCGGGGAAGGACGACGCCGATCGGCGGCATGCGATAATTGGATGCGTCCGTCGAATACAGCGCGCGGTCGCCGTCGCTGAAGCGCACTTCGCCGGTGATTGCCTGTTCCAGTTTTCGCTGGAGTTCGCCGCGCCTGTTCTTCCCGGCAATAGTGCCAGTGGTTGTGCCTGATGCAGTGTCTTCCAATTGAATCATAAAGGTGCGGCTCAAACGGCGAAGCGCTCGGCGTCGTGCCATTTGAATTCCAAGCCATGGCCGGGCACGCTCATGTCCGGTCGCAGCATTCCTCCGCGCACGTCCGGAACGCCGGCAAACAGCATGCTCTCGATCCGGGCATGGTCGTGAAAATATTCCGCGTGCCGCAGTGCGCGCGCGGCGCACCCGACGTGCAGATGGAGCGCCGGAGCGCAGTGCGACGAGAGGGGGATTTTCCAGGCCTCACACAGCGTCGCGATTTTCAGAAAACCCGTGATCCCGCCGCAGCGCGTGGCATCCGCCATCGCGACATCGATCGCCTGCGCGGCAAAGGCGCGTCGGAAATATTCGAGATCGTAGCCGTATTCTCCGTCGGCGATCTCCAAACCTGCCGGCGCGTGTTCGCGGAGATATTTCAAGCCCTCCAAATCCTCGCACGGCAGCGGCTGCTCGAACCAAACGACGCCAAATTCGCGGACGAATCGCTCCGCCACAGCGCGAGCCTGGGTTCGTGTGAACGCGTTGTTCGCATCGATCATCAACTCCGCGCGATCGCCGATGCAGTCCCGTGCCGCCGCCGCTCGCCCGGGATCCAACTGCGGCTCGCGGCCGATTTTCATTTTGAAACGCGTGATTCCCAGTTCAGCGAAATCCGTGAATTGCCGACGAAGCTCGGCGTCGGTGTACGACGTGAATCCACCGCTGCCGTAGAGCGGAAGGGCTTCGCGGCATGCGCCGAGCAGGCGGAGCAGCGGCACGCGAAGAAGCTTGGCCTTCAGGTCCCATTGAGCGACATCGAGCGCGGACACGGCCATGGCGCTGAGCCCGGACCGCCCCGAGTTGCGCAAATGCGAAAACAACGCGTCGGCGTTGGCCTCGATGTCGCATATATCGCAATGCGACATAACGGCCGCGCAGGCCTCCCGAATCAGCGCGGCGAGCATCGCGGGACCATATGTGTAGCCGAGGCCGGATTCGCCGCCGGCAGTCAGCTCGACCACGACCAGCGTCGTGTCGCGCCATTCGAATGTGCCGTCGGATTCCGGCCGATCTGTCGGGATCCGAAATGCGCCGACCCGGCAGTCCTCGAGGCGCAAGGTCGGCGAAACTTCGAGCAGCGCGCTCATAGTGAAGTTTAAGGCGCCGCCTTGGCCTGCAAAGTCGTTGGAAGGCATTTCTCGCCCCAAGGCCCCCTGCGACAATGCGTTCAATCCCGGGTGGGGAAATTACCGCCTGACGGAAATGTAAGATTGAAAAAGTGGTCGATAGTGGGCTCTGGCCCCAGGCTCGCACCGGACTCTTTGACGCCGTTCATGGATCAACCCGCGATTGCTCGAACCACCCCGCCGCGCATCGCAATGGTTTCGTTGCACGGATACGTCTCGGTCGCGCCGCCCGTCGGCGCGACCGACTCCAGCAGCCAAACGCGCTATGTTTTGGAGCTTTCGAAGATGCTCTCCGAACTCGGCTATGCGGTCGATATCTGGATGCGGCGGATGGAAGACCAGACCGAGATCGATGTGATCAACGACTTGATGCGGATCATCCGCATACCGTGCGGCGGATTGGATTTTCTGCCGCGCGAGGAACTCTGGCGCCATCTGCCGGAGTGGAGCGATCTGGCGCTCGAACACATCGGGAAAACGGGCGTGCGCTACGAGTTTTTCAACAGCCACTATTGGGACGCGGGCATGGCCGCCCAGTTTCTCAGCGCGATCCTGAATGTCCCGCACATCCACACTCCACACACGCTCGGCATTTGGCAGCAGCACCAACTGGAGAACAAATTTCCCGGGCGCGGCGCCGTTTTTGAAACGCAGTACCACTTTCAACGACAGATCATGGAAGAGCGCAGGCTTTACGGGGACTGCGACTTGGTGGTGGCGCTGAACGAGATTCAGCTCGAGCTGCTGTCGCGCGACTACGACGTGCCGAGCGACAAGCTCCGCCTCGCAGCGGCGTTCGCGCCCGAGATCGCGCCGCCGCAAGAGAGGTAGAGCGGTTTTAAAAAAAACTATAGCCGCAAAGAGGCGCAAAAAGAGCAAAGAGGATTTCGGGTTTGCGAAGTCACTCGCAATGGCTCCTCCACAATGCGGTTGGGGTATTGGTTTGTAGCTCCAAACCCAAATACCAGACCGCTCCCGAGCGACGAATGTCTGAGCCGCGTCGGCCTAATAAAAATTCTCTTTGTGTATCTTGAGCCTCTTTGCGGCTAAAAAATAGCCGTGATCGAAACCCTGAGACTTTGCTTCGCTGTACCTTTCGCGGCTACAGTTCCATTTTAAATGCTATAGGAACTGTTCTAGGGCGAGTGGCCTCAGTTCATTCGCGGCACGCTCAAGCGAAACACGCTGCCGCGCGGCACACCGCTTTCGTAGGTGATTTTGCCGCCGAGGACGTGCATGTAGGCTTTCGTGATCGCGAGCCCGAGCCCGAACCCGCCTTCGCGGCGACCGCGCGCATGATCCGCACGATAAAATCGCTCCATCAAGCGGGTCTGATGCGCCGGCGAGATCCCGGGCCCATCATCCGTGACGCAAACCGAGCACTCCTCGCGAGTGGCGCTCACCACCACGATGATGGTCGATTCCGGCGGACTGTACTTGATCGCGTTTTCGAGAACATTTTGGAGCGCCTGGCGATAAAGCAGCTCGTCGGTGAAGGCTGAGCAGGGTTCCGTTTTCAACAGAATCTGCTGACGCTTCTCCTCCGCGAGAATTCGGGCATCCTCCACGCATTCCTCGGCCAGCGAATCGAGGCGGACCGCCTTGCGCTCGAGCATGTTGGAGCCGCCTTCCGCGCGGGCCAGTTGAAGGAGTTTCTCCACCAGCAACTGCAGACGCTGCGCCTCCTCGAGCATGCTGGCGATGATCTCGCGGTATTCGGCGCCCTCGCGGGCTCCGCGCAGACCCACTTCGCCGACGCTGCGCAGAGTCGTGAGCGGCGTGAGCAACTCGTGCGACGCGTCCGCCACGAAACGATCTAACGTGGCAAATGAGTCATCAAGCCGCGACAGCGTCGAATTGAACACGGTCGCCAATTTTCCGAGTTCGTCCTCGGGATTTTCGATCGGCAACCGCCGGCTCAGATCGCTCGCCGTGATCCGCCCCGCCTCGCCGACCATCGAATCGAGTGGTTTCAGCCATCGCCGGGTCAGGCCATACCCCCCAAACACGAGGAGCAGGACAACCACAGGCAGGGCCACTGCGATGATCAAGATCAGGGAGTGCAGCGCCGTAACCGCCGGCTCGTGGATCGACATCACGCGAATCATCCAGCCTTCGCCTGCGCCGGGCAGCCCGAGTGGAACAGAAAGCACGCGGAGCCGCACATCGGGCGACACGCGAAACACCGAAATCGTCTCGCGATGAGGAGCCGGCGCGAGCGGAAGTTGCTCCAGCCGGCTATCGACAAACGGCCAGTAGCGGCGCAGCAGTTTTCCGTTTTCGTCCCAGAGTTCGAACCAGGGATTTGCCGCCGGCCAGGGCTCGCCCGCGCGGAAATCGTGGTTGTCCCACAGAATGCGTCCGTCCTCGGTCACCTGAAGGCGCTTGCGGATCACACCGAGATCCAGCTGCAGCTCATGGTCGAGCGGCCGCCCCATCGTGTAGTCCACATACCAATACACGGTGGCGCTGAACGCCGTAAGAAGGATCGTCCCGCCGATCGCGTACCAGGCCGCGAGCCGGAAGCGAAGCGTCCGCCGTCGCCACCACTGCTTCATGTCTGCTCGGGACCGAGGCGATAGCCGATGCCTCGCAGCGTGTGCAGCAGGCGCGCCGACGTGCCGACGTCCACTTTTCGGCGCAGGCGCATGATTTGAACATCGATCACGTTGTTCAGCGACGTGAACCGCCGCGTCTGCTTCCACACATCGCGCTCCAACATCTCACGCGTCACGACCTGGCCCTGAAAGCGCAGGAGATATTCCAAAATATCGACCTCGCGCGGCGTAAGCGGAATTTGCCGGCCGGCCCGTGTGGCGACGCGAGCCCGCGCATCCAGCTGCAAGTCCTCGCATTGGAGCACCGGCCCGAAGCGATGCAAGGGGCGCCGAAGCAGCGCGCGGCTGCGGGCCAGAAGTTCGGCAAACGCAAATGGCTTCGTCAGGTAATCGTCCGCCCCCGCCTCCAGGCCGGTGACGCGATCGTTGACCGATTCACGCACCGTCAGCATCAGGACCGGCGTCTGATTTCCACGCGCTCGCATATCCCGCAGCACGCTCAGTCCATCGCGGCCGGGCAACATCCAATCGAGCAAGACGAGTTCGAAATTCTGTCGTTCCAGGATGGACACAACGCCCTCTCCTTCCGCGCACGTCGTGATGATCCATCCCTCCATGGCCAATCCTTCGGCGAGCGACTGGCGGGTTTTTTCCTCGTCTTCGACGACCAAAACGTGGGGCGCGGAGATGCTGGTCACAAAAGGAGAATTTGAAAAACGAAGCGGGTTGCCGAGATCGGTTTGAGCGGGAGACCTGACAAAATTGTCAGGCGTTTCTGCTGCAAACCTCACGCTTCACTCAAAAAGCTACGGTCTCAAAAGCAATTCGCCCGCGGGGCGTCCGCCATCTGACTTTTACCTCGAACACCTTTCCGCCATTGATGAAGCGTCAAATAGAACAGGACATTGGCGCGTTCATTGTCGATTATATCGACTCGGTGCACACGCTGGAAGTCCTGCTCATGCTGCATCGGGATCCGTCGCGCGTTTGGACAACGGATACGATCCACGAGCATGTGCAGAGCAGCCCTTCCGCGGTGAAAGCGAGTCTGCTTTCGTTGATGAACGCGAATCTCGCGCGTCAGCCTTCGAGCGATCGCGATGGGTTCATGTTCCATGCGCCTTCCGTCCTGCTCGACGAACGAGTCCGCGCCCTGGCCACGCTCTACGAAAACCGGCGCACGCTGGTGATCGAGTACATCTATTCGCGCCCCACGAAGACGAAGGCTGAAAGCTGAAGGAAAAAGACGAAGGCTGAAGGAATACGAAGGCTGAAAGGAAGAAGGCTGAAGGCTGAAGGCTGAAAGGAAAACCGAATACACACCGAGGGCATTTCATCTCGCCTCAGTTTTCAGCCTGCAGCCTTCGCACGTCAGCCTTCGTCTTCGTTCAGTCTTCGGCCTTCAGCCTTCCTTCAGCCTTCAGCCTTCGTCTTCCTTCAGCCTTCGCATTCCTTCAGCCTTCGTCTTCCTTCAGCCTTCGCTTAAATCAGCTCGCGGACTTTGTCCTCGACGACGGCGGCCAGGATCTTGTCGCGATCGGGCGTCCCGCGCGCGAGCGATTCGGCGAAGTGCAGCGCTTGTTTCGCGGTGACTTTGGCGGGCATCGGCGGCTCGTTCGCATCGACCACAGCTTCGACCACAACGGGACCGGGCGTGGCCAGCGCTTGCGCGACGACGTCGGCGCATTTCTCCGGATCTTCGATAGTGAAACCGGTGCCGCCGCACGCACGGGCAAAGGCCGCGAAGTCGATCGGCTGCAGATCGCAGACGTACTCCGGGTTGCCGAGGAAGACCATCTGCTCCCATTTGATTTGGCCGAGTGAGTTGTTCTTGATGATGAAAATCTTGATCGGCAGCTGGTACTTCACCGCGGTGGCGAACTCGCCCATCAACATCGTGAAACCGCCGTCGCCGACGAACGCGATGCATTGCCGGTCGGGATACGCCACCTGCGCCGCGATCGTGTAAGGCAGCCCGTTGGCCATCGTCGCCAACGTGCCGGAGAGCGAGTGCATCTGGCCGCGGCGCACCGGGATTTGGCGCGCGAACCAAGTCGCGATGGTGCCGCTGTCGCAGCTGATGATTGCGTTGTCGTCGATCAGTTTTCCGACGTTCCAGGCGACGACCTGCGGCTTCATCGGTTTGTCCGTGCGCGTGCCGCGCTCCTTCATCAGCTCCTGCCACTCGACCATACCTTTCTGAGCTTTGCGCAAAAATGATTGATCCTCCTTTTGCTGCAGGAGCGGCAGCAGCATGCGAAGCGTTTCGCGCGCATCGCCATTCAAGCCGACCTCCACCGGATAGCGCAGGCCAATGCGGCCTCCGTCGATGTCGAGTTGCACCGCGCGCGCCGCGCCGGGTTTTGGATAAAATTCGATGTAGGGGAACGACGTGCCGATCAGGAAAAGCGTGTCGCAGGCCTCGATCGCCTCCTCGGACGGTTTTGTCCCCAAAAGCCCTATACCGCCCGTCGTGTACGGCGAATCGTCCGGCACGCAGGCCTTGCCGAGCAGTGCCTTGATGATCGGCGCTCCGAGCTTCGAAGCGGTTTCGATCAATTCGTCGGTCGCGTCGAGCGCGCCTTGTCCCGCGAGGATGGCGACCTTTTTCCCTTCGTTCAAAACGGCCGCGGCGCGCCGCAGCGCATGATGATCGGGCAGACCTGCCTGTCGGGCAAAAGCGATGCTCGTGGAATAGCCCTTCACATTGCGCTCGGAACGTTGGGCGGACTTCACCGGCATCGACTGAAAATCCACGGGAAAATTGATATGCGTCACGCTGCGGCGGCTCAGCGCCATGCGGCACGCGAGATGCGCCACGGCGGAGACGTGTTCGGGACCCATGACGCGCGTGTTGTAGCAGGCCACGTCCATGAACAGACGGTCCAGCGAAAGATCCTGCTGCGCGTGCGTGTCGATCAGGTCGTGAAAATGGTGCCCCGTGATCGCGAGCACGGGCTGGCCGTCCATTTTCGCATCATACAAGCCGTTGAGCAGGTGCACCCCACCCGGCCCGGAGGTGGCCAGGCAGACGCCGAGCTTGCCTGTGTATTTCGCATACGCGCAGGCCATGAAGGCGGCCGCTTCTTCGTGCCGAACTTGAATGAAACGAATGCGCTTCTCCGATTTGCGGAGGGATTCGATAATGCCGTTTATGCCGTCTCCGGGCAGGCCGAAGACCACATCGACGCCCCAGTCTTGTAGTGTTTCCACCAATACATCTCCACCGGTCTTTGTCATAGGCTGAACCTAAGCGCGCGCCGCCACGGACAAAATGCGGCGCGCGCATTTCAGACCCCAGCCGGGCATGCGATATTTGACCCGGTTGGTTTTGGGAAAAACCCTGTCAGAGCGGGCGCAACCGAGCGCCGGATTTGGCGGACGCGACGCCGCGGCGTATTTATTTTTCCGATACGACGGCGGCGGGGACGCCCCGGGCGCGCAAATTGGCCGCGAGTTGCTGCACCGAATCGTCGAGCCGGCGGACGATCTCTTCGCCAATCACCACGTTGCCTTCCGCACCCGTGCTGAATTGCGCGTCGACGGCATACACGCCCTGCAAGACATCCGTCGCAGCCAAGGCCGCGAGCAACGGCTTCACGGAAAAATCGATCGCCAGCAAATGCCCCGGCGAGCCCCCGGTGGCGATGGGCAGGACGGTTTTGCCGCGAAATGCGGTCTGCGGAAGAATGTCCAAAAACGTCTTCAACAATCCCGAATACGCCGCCTTGTACACGGGTGTCGCCACGACCACACCCGACGCGCTGGCAATGAGCGCCTTGGGCGCCTCGAAGGCGGGGCTGTCGAACTTCGCGTGAACCAGGTCCTGGGCCGGAAAATCCCTCACCACAATGGTCGCCGTGCTGAAGCCCAGTTTGGAAATTCCAGTCGCGATATGGGCCAGCAGGGCGTTCGACTTGGCAGACGCGGCAGGACTCCCGGAAATCAGAACAACGTGAGACATAGTTTTGCGCCGAACAAAACATGCTCACCTGGCGTTTCAAATAAATGATTTCGTTCAGCCGCCGATGGTCGTTCCGCCCATGACGGGTAGCACGATGCCGGTGATGTAGGATGAGTCGGCGTCGGAAGCCAAGAACACGTACGCTGGGGCGAGCTCTTCGGGCTGCGCCGGACGTTTCATCGGCGTTTGTGAACCGAACTTCGACACTTGCTCGGGACTTGCGCCGGCATCCGAGGGATTCAACGGCGTCCAGACGGGGCCAGGCGCCACGGCGTTCACGCGAATACCTTTTTCGACGAGATTCATCGCGAGTGTCTTCGTGAACGCGTTGATTGCGCCTTTCGTCGCCGAATAATCCGGCAGTTTTTCCGCACCGAGAATGCCCGTCTCGGAGCTTGTCGCGATGATCACACTGCCCGGCTTCAGATGCGGAATGGCCGCGCGGGCCAGCCAGAAATACGCGTAGATGTTCGTCTTGAAGGTCACGTCGAACTCTTCGTCCGTGACGTCCTGAAGCGTCGGCTTCCGATTCTGGTGCGCCGCGTTGTTCACGAAAATATCCAGCTGCCCGTATTCCTGAATCACCTTCGCGACCACTTGGTCGCAGTGTTCGCGCGTGGTCAGACTGCCCGGAAGCAGCAGGCATTTGCGGCCCTCTTTTTCGACCGCCTGTTTCGTCTCGTCCGCGTCGCTTTGCTCTTCCTCCAAGTACGTGATGGCCACGTCCGCGCCTTCCCGCGCGAACAGGACCGCCACGGCCCGGCCGATACCGGAATCGCCGCCCGTTATCAGAGCGATCTTCTCCTGCAGCTTTCCGGCCGGCTTGTACTTGGACGCTTGATACCGAGGCCGCGGCTGCACGACCGACTCCATGCCGACGCCATCCTGGTGCTGCTTGGGAAACGGCGGCTTGGGTTCCGAAATTATTTGGGGAGCACTGGTCTGCGTCTTGGTTTCCGTGGGAGAGGTCGAAGGTGATTTTGGCATGGTGAAAATGAGCTGGTCCCATTGACCCTCCCGCCCGCGGCCCGGTTGCGCGGCGCGGCCCCCAAGCAGCCCCCCGGCGCCTACTTCACGCCGCCTCCGGCGGAGCGACCGCTATTGCCGCCCGAACCGAGCCGTCGGCCGCATTCAAATTCAGGGATTCGGACTGTTCGAATTGCGCCGGTTTCCCATCAAGCGCAGGCCTGGGCGCGCCGATATAAAAACGACAACGACGCAGCTAAATGCCCCCTCCTTTCGCCATCCGCCTCAGGCAGCTGCCTCGTCGGCTAAATCAACGCCTTCGCGACGGCGTTGCGTTATGCCTCGTTGCCGCCGCGCCGCTTTTTCTGCACGCGCAGACTGAAGGCACGCCTGCTGTCGCCGGACAGTTGACCAGTCCGGACGCGATATGGACCCTGCCAGCCTCCGAAAAATCAGCCACGTTTTCGCTCAATGCGGAAGTGCACGTCGACTACTACGACCCCGAGTGGAAGTTGCTTTGGACGCATCATGGCGATGAAGCCATGTACATCCCGCTCGGACCCAAGCCCCTGCCCATCCGGACCGGGCAGCGCGTCGCCATAAACGGCACGGTCATTCCGAATGAAGGGCTCTCCGGCGACAAGGTAACGATCACCGTCCTCGCCGAGAACGAACCCATCCCGGCCATCGAACTGGGCGACGATCTTCCGCGCATCGCGACGTTGAACGCTCGGCGGGTGCGCGTGAAAGCGTTGGTCGGCGCGGTCGAAGAAACGGATGCGAAACATCTCCACCTCCAACTGGCCTTCCCCCAAAAGCCGGTGTTCGCATGGCTCCGGGTCGAAGACTCCGATCTGATTCCCGATTTCAGCAACTCATTCGTCGAGCTCGAGGGCCTGGTCATCGTCACACCCGATCCGACCGGCAAGCTGGCTCACGCCGAAATCTGGGTCGGCTCCGTGAAGGACATTCAAGTCCTGAGCACTCTCGAAGAAGACCCCCGCTTCAAACTTCCGTCCGTATCCATTGAAGCCCTACAAGAGCACGCCGCCGATCAAGTCATCCGTGTGGCCGGCACGGTCAACGCCATCCAGCCCGGCGGCTTGTTGACGCTGCGCGACGAAACGGGGCAGTTGGAACTCCAGACGAGCCAGCCAATCGACGTGAAGGTCGGCGAGAGCATCGAGGCCTTCGGCCATCCCGTCCGCCACGATCCGTCATGGCGGCTCGAACACTCCTTCTTCCGCCGCATCCAATCCAATCGCGGCCCCAACTCGGTCGAACGCGCCGGCGCCCGCCGCCCCAAATTACACCTCGCCGATCAGGTTATCTCCCTGACGCCGCAAGATGCCGCGACAGGCATTCCCGCCAAGATCACCGGCGTGGTGACGTGGTCCAATCGCAAGGCCCCGTTCTTCTTCCTCTCGGATTCGAGCGGCTCCGTCCGCGTCGAATTGCCCTCCGGCGATGGCCCCGCATCGGTCCCGCCGGAGACCGGCGCCCGCATCAAGGTGAACGCGGTCACCGCCGAAGGCAGCTACGCGCCGATGCTCAAGGCCTCTGGCTTCGAGGACTCCGGTAAAAGCGGTCTCCCCGAAATTGCGTCCACGACCATCGAGCAAGCGCTCACCGGCGTTCTCGAGAACCGTCTCGTTTCGCTGGAGGGCTACGTTCGCGACCTGAACCACTCCGGACCATGGATGAATCTGGAGCTGCTCACGTCCGGCGGAAAATTCACCGCAGTCGTTCCGTGGGATCCCGCCCTGACCCATCTTCGCGGATCCGTCGTGAGCATCCGCGGGATTTGCACGGCCGTGACCGATGAAAATCGTCAGCTGACCGGCGTGAAACTCTGGGCGAACAACGCCCAGGACATCACGACGGAGGACCCCGCGCCGGCCGATCCGTTTTCCATCCCTTCGCGACCCATCGCCAGTCTCCGCCGCTTCAGCACGATGAAGCAATTGAACCGCCGCGTCCGCGTATCCGGAACGGTGATACAAGCCGTCGACCATCGGGAACTGGCGATTCAAGACGACACCAGCACGCTGCGTATTTTCCTGGCGGATACAGCCGACGTCGCGCTGGGCGAGCTCGTGGACGTGGTCGGTTTTCCGTCGCGCGACGACGCCAGCGTATTTCTTCACGAATGCGTCGTCCGGTCCCTGGGCAAGGGCGTCGAGCCGGTGCCGGTCGAGCTGTCCACGCTCGACGCGGCGCGTCCCGATCTCGATGGCCGCGTCGTCACGCTCACGGGAAAACTTCTCGATCTTTTTTCCAGCGACGGCCTGCTGCGGCTCACCTTGCAAGGCGGCAACTCCACGTTCGAAGCGAATCTGGCGGGGCCGTCCGCGGAGTGGTTGAAAAGACATCTTCAACCCGGCGCCGAGGTCAGCCTCGTCGGCGTCTATGAAGTGCAACCGGGCAAGGATCACCACGCGCGGCGCTTCGCGATCGGACTTCGCTCGGAGAAGGATGTGCGCGTACTGAAAGAACCGTCCTGGTGGAACACAGATCGCTCCCTGCGCGCCGCCGGCGTGGCCGGCCTGGCGCTGTGCCTCGGTTTGGGCTGGGCGGTGACGCTGCGCCGCCGGGTGCGGGCGCAAACCAGACAGCTTCGGGCCCAATGGGAGACGGAGCTGCAGTTGAAAAAGCAGCACAACGACATCCTCGAAAACGCCAGTGATTTCATCTACACCGTCGATAGCAGCGGGCGCTTCACGTCGTTCAACGCCGCCGGTGAAACGCTCACAGGCTACTCGCGCGACGAAGCGTTGAAACTCACGTTGCGTGACCTGATCGCGCCGGCGACCGATTCGTCGGACAACACGAACAATGACGACGCCACCCAGGGCCGTCTCATCACGAAGGATGGCCGCACGCTCTGGGTGGAAACCAGTTCGCGCGAAATTCGCGAGGGCGAACAACTCGTCGGCGAACTCGGCATCGTGCGCGACATCAGCAAGCGCAAGCAGATCGAACAGGAACTCACGCGCGCTCGCGACGCAGCCGAAGCCACGGCCAAATCCAAGAGCGCGTTCCTGGCCAACATGAGCCATGAGATCCGCACGCCGATGAACGGTGTGATCGGCATGTGTAATTTGCTTTTGGATACACGGCTCTCGACGGAGCAGAAAGACTTTGCCGAGACGATCCGGCACAGCGCGGAAGCGTTGCTGACGGTGCTGAACGATATTTTGGATTTCTCGAAAATCGAAGCCGGCAAGCTGCGCTTCGAACTGATCGATTTCGATCTGCGCGACGTTTTCGAAGGCACGATCGACCTGCTCGCGCCGCGCGCCTCTTCGAAGAATCTGGAACTGTCGCTCTTCGCTCCGACCGAGTTGCCGACGCGCTTGACCGGAGATCCGGGCCGCCTGCGCCAGGTGCTCCTGAATCTCGTGGGCAACGCCATCAAGTTTACCGAGGCCGGTGAAGTTTCCATCAATATCAGCACGCTTTCGGTGGATGATGCGTCCGCCGTGCTTCGGGTTGAAGTGAGCGACACCGGCATTGGCATGGCGCCGGAAGCGCAACAGCGACTCTTCGCGCCATTCTGCCAAGCCGACGAGTCGACGACACGGCGTTTCGGCGGCACCGGCCTTGGGCTCGTGATCAGCAAACAGATCGTCGAATTGATGGACGGCGAGATCGGCGTCCGGAGTGAAGTGGGCAAAGGTTCCACCTTCTGGTTTACCGTAAAGTTGGCCCGCCAGCCGCGCGGCGGAACGGTTCCCCCGCTGGAGCAGCTTGGTCACTTGCGCGGCAAGCGCGTGCTGATCGTGGACGACAACGCGACGAATCGCCGCATCGTCCGCCACTACCTCGATCAACATGGGATGAACAGCACGGACGCGACCGGCGGGCCGGAGGCGTTGCGCGCGCTTCGGGCCGCGAAGGAGGCCGGGCAGGAATTCGACCTCGTCTTGTGCGACTATCAAATGCCCGAGATGGATGGCATGATGGTTTGCCGAACGATCCACGATGATCCGGCGTTCGATCAGCTTCCGTTGATCATTCTCACTTCGCTGGACCGACGTGTCTCCGGCACGGAACTTGGCGCTTGCGGCATCGCGGAGATGCTTTCGAAGCCGATTCGGCGTCAGCAATTGGTGGCTTCGGTCGCGCGCGCGCTGCTGCGCCCGGATGCAGACGCGGCAAAAACCGCGATGCAGGCGCGCTCCGAGCCGGCGCAATCGGCGGATATTTTTGGAAGCGCCGAAGATCGCTCGCGGGTGCTGCGCGTGCTCGTCGCGGAGGACAACGTGGTGAACCAACGCGTGACGCTGTTCCAGCTCCGCAAGCTCGGTCACAAAGTCGAAATCGCGAGCGACGGACTGGAAGTCTTGGAGGCGCTGGAGCGCAGCGAATTCGACGTGATTCTGATGGATTGCCAGATGCCGGAGATGGATGGCTACGAGACCACTCGCCGCATTCGCGCGAATTCGCGTCACGCGAAAATCCGCATCGTGGCGATGACGGCGAACGCGATGAAAGGCGATCGCGAGGTCTGCCTCGCCGCGGGCATGGACGATTACGTCAGCAAGCCGACGGCTCCGGCCGATCTCGCAGCGGCATTGAAACGCGTGCCACTCGGTTTCCGCGCGGCTGTTTGAGCGGAAAAACTCGCGCCGGTCGCGCGGTCGGGTTTGGTGCTGCCATGGCCTACCGCGTTTTCAACGGCTTGTTTGCCCTGCTCTTTCTCTATTCGGCGTCACTTCAGTTCAACGATCCGGATCCCCTGCGCTGGATCGTGATCTACGGCGCAGCGGCGATCCCCTGCCTGCTGGCGGTTTGGAATAAATTGAACTGGCGACTGCCGGCGCTGATCGCCGCGGTGGCGTTGGTCTGGGCTGCGACACACGTGCCACACGTCGCGAAGTTCGGCCAGCTCGGCCACATGTTCGACCATTGGAAAATGGAAAACGAAGACGTCGTCTACGGCCGCGAACTTTTCGGTCTGCTGATCGTCGCGGGGTGGATGTTGTTCCTCACCTTCGCGGAAAGAAAACGCCGTTCATCTTTCGCCTCTTAAAACCATGCCTGCGACCTTGCGCCCGTATTATTATCCCGACCTGAGCCGCGGTGGTTCATTCGATCTGATCACGGCCGACCTGTGCGTTTATGGTGGAACCGCTGGCGGCGTGGTTGCCGCGATCGCGGCGGCGAAAAGGAATTTGTCGGTGGTGCTGTTGGAGCCCGGTCCGCGATTGGGAGGCGTGACCTCGAGCGGGCTCGGCTACACCGATATTGGCAACAAGGCCGCGATCGGCGGCATGGCGCGCGAGTTTTATCGCCGCGTCGGACGGCACTATGGAGTTGAGGAGGCATGGACATTCGAGCCGCATGTGGCGGAGCGGGTGTTTGCGGACTGGCTGGCGGAAACAGACGTGAAAGTTTTCACGCGCGAGTTTCTGGATGCTGCGGCGCGCACGGGCCGTCGCTTGACCGCCGTTCGCATGAAGAGCGGCCGCGTCGTTCGCGCCGAGCAGTTCATCGACGCGAGTTACGAGGGCGACTTGCTCGCCGCGGCCGGCGCGCCCTTTCGCGTTGGGCGCGAGGACAACGCTCTTTTTCAGGAGACCTTGAATGGCGCGCAGATCAACAAGACGCACCAGTTCGACTATCCGGTCGATCCGTACGTCGTGCCAGGGGACTCGAATTCCGGCCTGTTGTTTGGGATGGAGCCGGGTCAGCCGGTGGTTGGCGCGGGAGACCATCGGGTGCAGGCGTACTGTTTTCGCGTGTGTCTCACGGATGATCCGGCGAACCGAATTCCGTTCGCGAAACCGGAGGGCTACGATCCGCGCTGGTACGAGTTGTTGCGGCGCTATTTTGCCGCGGGCTGGCGCGATGTGTTTCGGAAATTCGATCGACTGACGGTTCGCAGTAAGACCGATACGAATAATCATGGCGCGGTTTCGACGGACTTCATCGGGCAAAACTACGAATGGCCGATGGGCTCCTACGCCACGCGAGAGAAAATCTATCAGGCCCACGTCACTTACCAGCAAGGCCTGCACTGGTATCTCGCGAACGATCCCGGCGTGCCTGCGGAAATTCGCGACCAGTACCGGCAGTGGGGGCTTTGCCGCGACGAGTTTGTCGAAACCGGCGGTTGGCCGACGCAGCTTTATGTGCGAGAAGCTCGCCGACTGTTGGGCGAATATGTGATGACCGAGCATGAGTGCCGGGGCACGCGGCTCGCGCCCGAGCCGGTCGGCTTGGCGGCGTACACGATGGATTCGCATAATTGCCGGCGGTTCGCCCGGGACGGCCATGTGGCGAACGAAGGCGACGTACAGGAGCACGGCTTTCCGCCGTATCCGATCGCGTACAAGGCGATGGTCCCACCCGCGGCGCAGTGCGAGAACCTGCTCGTGCCGGTCTGCCTTTCCGCGACGCACATCGCCTACGGATCGATCCGCATGGAGCCCGTGTTCATGATCCTCGGCCAATCGGCCGCCACCGCCGCCCACATCGCCCTCGAGGAACGCATTCCGCTTCAGGCCGTGCCGTACGCCGATCTGCGCGCCGCACTCTTGAAGGAAGGCCAGATCCTGGCGTGGGAGCAAAGTGAGCAACCGCGCTGACGAGCTAAGACACACATGAGTTTCCCTCGTACCCTCACCGGACTCCTCCAGGAATTAGTCGCAACGCCCAGCGTCACGCCAGGGGCGGATTCGGGCGGCACAACCGCCGGCGAAGCGGCGATGGCAGCTCGCGTCGCGGAACTCCTGCGAACGATGTGCGCGGAAGTGACCGCGACCGAGATTCAGCCCGGCCGACCGAACGTCGTGGGCCGGTTTGGCGAGCCATCCTCGTCGCGTCCCACGGTGGCGATCGTCCCACATCTCGACACGGTGGGCGTCGCCGGGATGACGATCCCGCCGTTTTCGCCGGAGTTGCGCAATGGCCGCCTTTATGGTCGCGGCGCGAGTGACACCAAGGGACCGATGGCCGCGGCGCTGTGGGCGTTGCATCGCCATCTCTCCCGCGCTGGCCGGCGGGATGCGGGTGTGAATTTCGTTTTTGCCGCGACGGCGGGTGAAGAGGAATTGAGCGTCGGCGCCTCGGCGCTCTGCCGGGACGGATTTCGGGCCGAATTCGCTCTCGCGCTCGAGCCCACGGATCTCCGCGTGGTTCGCGCTGCCAAAGGCGTGTTGCGCGTATGGGTCGAGGCCACGGGGCGCGCCGCGCACAGTTCCGCCCCCTCGCGCGGGCGGAACGCGATTTTCAAGATGCTGCCCTTCCTGCGCGACTGCCAGGAACGGCTCGCGCCGCAGTTTGCCAAAGCGCGCCACCCGCAGCTCAGTGGCGTGACCCTGAACGCGGGCGTGATTCTCGGCGGCGCGGAGTTCAACGTCGTGCCGGACCGTTGCCGCGTCGCACTCGATATGCGCACGCATCCGACTTTGGACAACGACGCGGTGCTCGCGGAGATTCGCCGAGCTGCGCGGGGGTTGGGCGTTCAGATTCACCGGCAGGGACCGCCTTTCGCGCTGCCGGCGAATCATCGATGGCTGCGCGCCCTCGCTCCGCATACCCGCGGGCTCGCGGCCGCACCGTGGTTTTCCGACGCCAATATTCTGAATGCCCATCACACGCCCGCCGTGGCGTTTGGCCCGGGATCCATTCGGCAGGCTCACACCGCGGATGAGTTCATCGAACTCGCCGAGCTCGAGGCAGGCGCGCGCGCATTCGAAATGTTTTTCGATTCGATTTCGAAAAACCCGCCGATGCACGCAGCGGTCCGGGCGTGACGAGGAGCGTTTTCTCTTCCGCAACGCGTCTTTTGCGGCGCTTTTCCTTTACGGCGTTTTGCCCTTCGGGCGTTTCCAAACGCGGTTGCCTCCCCGGCATTGATGAAATTCTGCGACGTCAGGGCATCTTCGAGACGACCGCCTGCCTCGATCCGCACGAACAACTTTCACCCGGCCAGGCCGCTGAGCTCGATCGTATCATCGCCTGTTATCCGTGGTTGATTGACGATGCCTTTGTGGCCGAGCATCTTCACCGATGGCTGGCATGACCCTATCGGCATTCGATGTCATCGGCCCGGTGATGGTCGGACCCTCGAGTTCTCACACCGCGGGCGCGGCTCGCATCGGCCTCGCCGCGCGTCTCCTGCTCGGCGAGACGCCCCTGAGCGTGCGCTTCGGCCTGCATGGATCTTTCGCCGCGACAGGCCAGGGCCATGCGACGGATCGCGCGCTGCTCGCGGGCATGCTCGGCGATTCGCCCGATAACAAGGCGCTGCCGGAATCGTTCGAACGGGCGCGAAACGCCGGCCTGCAATTCGAGTTCGCCGCGATCGATCTAGGCGACGAAGCGCATCCCAACTCGGTGCGGATCGAAGCGGCGTCCGCCACGCGCCAACTCACGATGACCGCCGCCTCGGTCGGCGGAGGAGTCGTTGTCATCCGCGAAATCGACGGGCACGGCACTGCCCTGAGTGGCGCCCGGCCGACTCTGGTCTGCTGGCACAGCGATCAGCGCGGTTTCCTGGCGGCTCTGACCGCTTTGTTCGCACAGGTCGCGGTCAACATCGCCTCGATTTCGACGAGCCGGAAGTCGCGCGGAGGCGCCGCGCTGACCGTCGCAGAAGCCGATGAAGCGATCCCTCCCACCCTCCCGCAAGAGGCCGCCCGCCTCCCCGGCGTCACCCGCGTAATCCTGCTGCCTTCTCTGCCATGAGCACGACCAGCCACCGCGATTGGAGGAAATTACAGGGACGCCATTCGGCCATCCCTCTGCTGCGGTGTCGTGAAACCTTCGACAGCACCATGACTCCAATGACTTTGATTCCCTCCCTGAGATGACCGCAGCAAGCTACGAGTTCGATTCGGTCCTGCCTCTCCGCCCCTGCTCCGACGATCTCGGCGACAGCATCCCCGAGATGACGTCGGCACCTTCCTTCTCATGAGCACGACCAGTTACGAGTTCGATTCGGCCGCGTCTCTTCTGCGCTGTTGCGAAACTCTCGGCAGCAGCATCGCCGAGGTGACGTTGCGCCGTGAGCACGCCGCGAGCAGCGTGCCGGAGGCCGAGCTGCTCGAGCGCATGCGCGCTCATTATCTGGTCATGCGCGAATCGATCCGCCAGGGCCTCGCGCTGCGGCAGCGCTCGACGAGTGGGCTGTCTGGCGGCGACGCGGCGCGGCTCTTTGAGTACGCCTCCTCCGGCCGCGCGCTGCTGGGACCCGATCTCGCGCGGACCGCGGCGTACGGCTTTGCCGTTCTCGAGCATAACGCGCAGTTCGGCCGCATCGTCGCCACGCCGACTGCCGGCTCCGCGGGGATCGTGCCGGCCTGCCTTTTGACCCTCGAAGAAACCCGTGGACTCACGCCGGAGCAGGCTGCCCGCGGCCTGTTCACCGCGGCCGGGGTCGGAATTGTCATTGGGGCGCAGGCTCCGTTTTCCGGAGCGAAGGGCGGGTGCCAGGCGGAAGTCGGCAGCGCGTCCGCGATGGCGGCCGCGGCGATTGTCGAATGCGAGGGCGGCACCCCGGCGCAGGCGCTCGATGCAGCGGCGTTCGCGTTGATGAACACCCTCGGGATGGTCTGCGACCCGATCGGCGGCTTCGTCGAAGTTCCCTGCGTCAGCCGCAACGGCATGTTCGCGGTCCATTCCTTTCTCGCGGCGACGATGGCCTTGGCTGGCACGCGCTGTGTGGTGCCCTTCGACGACGTGGTGATCGCGATGCGCGACATCGGCCGCCGCATGCCCCGCGCCCTCAAAGAAACCTCCGAAGGTGGCCTGGCCCAAACACCGACTGGACTCCGTTTTCCCCCGCGCCCAATCACCTTTCAGAAAACCGCGACCCCGTCTTCGCCATCGCCTTCGTCGCCGCCACCTTCATCTACGCGGCCGGTAACTCCACCTGCGGTGCCGACAATTCCACCTTCGTCATCGCCGGAGGCCTAGAGTCCCGCGCCAATCGGCGAAGTAGGGTGACGAGAGTTCACCTTGCAAACCAACCCGAAACAAAGCACCCGGCCAAAACGCCCTAAAGCCAACGAGGCTCGGTTTAAAAGGCGCTCGCCTAGCGGAGCGCCGCCCTCCGGGCGGCCAACCCTACCCTTTGCGCGAAGCGCGCCGTCGGCTTGCCCAGTCGAAGCCTTCGGCAGGCAACGAGTCCGCCTTCGCTCTGCGAGCTTCGGCGAGACAGTCTTCGCCTGCGCTTCGCTTGGCGAAGACTGGCGAAGACTGGTGCCCGGGACAGGACTTGAACCTGCACACCTCACGGTAACGGCTTCTAAGACCGTCGTGTCTGCCATTCCACCACCCGGGCTCGAGAGCTGAAATCGTTCGCACTTTGTTGCCAACGCGAGGAGAGTGGCAAGAGGAAGTTGGTGTCTGCGCATCCGGTCTTTCACCCCCGCGCGGGCGTCGCCTCAATCTCCAATTTCACCCCCACCATGTCACTTCTCCCCCGTGCCTTGCCGGCGTTCATCACCATTTGCTCCCTCGGCTTCGTCTCAGAATCCGCGGCCGGTCCGGGCGCGGGCGTTCGGTGGTCTCTTGAGGATACCAAATCTGTCGGCGGCCAGGCGGTTGACGTTTGGGGCTCTCCAAAAATCGAGCCGTCCGGAGGGATTCGCTTCGATGGCAAGGCCGACGCGCTTATCGTCCCAACGGTTCCGATCGCGGGCTGGCCGGAATTCACCATCCAGGCTCTCTTCTCACCCGATCGCGACGGACCTCATGAGCAACGGTTCCTCCATTTCGAAGACACCGAAGGTCGTCGCGGGCTGCTCGAAATCCGAGTCACGCCGGACGGTAGTTGGTACCTGGATACGTTTCTTTTCGCCCGCGAGTCTCACAAGCTGGCCCTGATCGACGCGACGAAGCTGCATCCTGGCGGAAAATTCTATTGGGTCGCGCTGACTTTCAAAGACGGCCGAATGACCCATTTCGTGAACGGCATCAAAGAGTGCGAGGGCTCCGTGCAGTTCGAGCCCATGAAGCCCGCCGGCCGCACTTCCCTCGGCGTGCGCCAGAACAAGGTTTCCTGGTTCAAAGGCGTCCTGCGCGAATTCCGCTTCGATCCCGTGGCGTTGCCGGCAGAAAAACTCGAAGGGGCGAATCCACTCTGACGCACGTCCGGTTGCGAGAGACCGACTGACGCTTCGTTCGGGATCGTCCGTGCCGAGAGATTCCGTGAGCCACTGCGGATCCGCGCGCAAGTCGGTGAAGAACCGAGGCAAACGCCCTCTCATTACGAATCCGAATGCGCTCGCTCGAATTGGCGACGCCAAGACGGCGGTTACTTCAACTCGACGGCATTGTTGCGTTTGGTGATTTCCTCCAACGCGTTGTCTGGGTCGATCACGACGCGCGTCCCATCCAGCGAAAGATCTTCCGGAATTTTCAACTCGAGCAAAATTGTCGATGGCCGCCAATTTTTCGGCGGCTGTATTGACGGAATCGATACAGCGCTGACGACTTTTCCGGCCGAATCGAGCAAGACCAGCTTCGACTCCGGCGCTGCGATCGAACCCACATTGTGGATTCTCACCTCGAGCTTTCCGGCACGCCTCGTAATGTCTTCCGGGTCGAAACCCAAGTCGGGTCGCTGGGCGTAGGGCGTGCCTAGTTTAACGTTCTTGAAATGCAAAAGGGTCGAGGTCCGCGGCGGAAACGTGACATTCACCGTCTGGCTGCGCCCCCAGTCCACGGTTCGAACCGCCGGCGCTGTATCCAGCTTGTCATTACCGTCCTGATCGACGCCTTGCTCGATCTGCCATTCGCCAGGAGCCACGTTCCAACCGGTGATCGAAGCCTTCACCGGCTTCTTTTCCAAATTGTACGCGATCACATCAAACTCCGTTTCCGTCGAATGAGGGATAAGGACCGCAACGCTTTCCCCGGTCGCAGGCGCGTCGAAACGCCAGCTCACCACGTGGCCCGGAAAAATCGCATTCCGGTTCAACGCGATGCCGCCGAGCCGAGCGCGCTGCAGCTCATTCGTGTATATATAGACACGATCGATCCAAAGACTGCCTTCCGTATTGATATAATCTCGATCGGCCGCGCGCTCGATGAGCGTCGCATATAATTTTTCGAGGTAACGTTTATCCCCCGTCATCTGCCAGGCGAGGTGCAGGCCGGGCTCAGCGACATTGTCAGGTCGAGACGTGTCCTTGGCGTTCAGATCGACGCTGCTCACAATCGTTTTCCCAGCGGTCTCGCGAAGATTGAGCAGATCGAGCAGGTTCTCGTTCACGCCAGCTATGCCGGCGGATCCTTCGTCGAATATCGGCGCGAGATACTTCTTGTCTCCCGTCCATTTCCACGCGGCCCAGAAGAGCGCCCAAGGCGAGTAGCGACGCGACGCTTTTCCTTCAGCGTCCGTGGCGAATTCGATTGCGCCGGGGATGTAATATTTTCCATCCGCACCGAGCTTCCGATGCGCGAGCAAGCCATCGGTGATTTCCAGCGCCAATTTCCGCGCGCCCGGGTCGCCATTAAAATCCGCCAGCTCGAGCACAGGTTGCAGAACAAGATATGAATACGCCTTCGCCCAACCCCAAACGCCCTCTTCCGCGACGCGCGAACCGCTGTAGTATGAACTGCGGATGTGCCGATGGCCCGCGCGATTCACGCCGGTGATCGACTCAATGCCGCGCGCCGTCTCCATCGCGCGCTCGATCTGGCGAGGACTGCCGTAATCGAGAAGCAGCATCTGGCCGAGTGCATTGATGCCCTCCTCATACGAATGCAGCTCGTCAGTTTGGATGGTCGGCAATCCGCGCGTGAACATGCCATGCGCATAACACGCATCCAAAATCCGCCGATCCGAGGCCGCGATTTTTTCCGGCTCTTCACCGATCAAGGCGAGGCCGGGCCACGAGTTCGCGAGATCCGTGTCGTCGGAAAGTCCTCCGCCCATTTCACCGTTCGCGATCTGGCGATGATCGATGTACCAAAGCGCGACGTTCTTGGCCCGCCGCAGCGCCTCGACTTGGCGAAACGCCCAGAGCGGCACGCCCTGCGGTGGCTCCGGTTGGACAAACGGCGGCAAACCGTTTTGCGGATAGGCGTCTGCCTTGTAGAGAAGCCCCAACGGATGCAGAGGATTCACCCGCAAAAGATCGTTCAAGTCGTCTTCAAACCGCGCCCACAAACGATAGCGCCGATCGCGCGGACTCTCTTCAACGAGCATGGCATAGCTGTCCCGCAATTGCGTGAAACGATCGATCTCGTGCTCGGCGCGACCTGCCTCGCGCGATTTGAAAATCAATCGAGCCTCTCGCGGTGCGAGCTCCATAAGGTTCACCGGCGACTCCGATGCGCTGATCGTCAGATAAATGGGTCGTCCCGGCGGCAGAACTCGATCACGCGTATCGAGCCAAAGCGTATGCGGCTGCCGAACATCTGCGGTGAAGGTGTAGTCCAACATATCCCGCGCCGGCCACAGAGGATCCTTCACTCGAATGTTGAAGGAAACGCGTTTTGCTTTTGAACTCGTCCACGCAGGCAAATCCACCGCGACGCCATCGAGCGCGCCATCGATCTTGTCCAGATTGTATCCATTTTCCGGCGACACAGCGGGGATCAACAGATGGATCAGCGGCAACCCCGCATATGCGGTCGCCGCGCTCGCGGCCGCAGGCTCCGTAGACGCGGCCCTCGCGCTCTGTATCGCATAACCTCCAGGATGAGCCACCGCCAAAAACTGTTCATCCAGTGGATGGCGCCCTCGAATTTCCGAAATAATGTCTCTCAGCCCCGCGTCGTTTGCCGCATCGGAAGAAGCTTCGAACGTGTAAGCCAAACTGGCCGTGTCCTTGGGCTCGCTTCCGGGCGCGACGTGGTAGACGGCAAACTCGCCGATGGGTTGCTCCTGCTCGACGTTGTCGAAGCGAATCTTGCCGCCGACGCGCTCACGGTCTGCGAACTGGTAAACGCTTCGCTCCTGCCCCTTCGCCCGGTCGAACAAGTGTTCCTCTTTCTCCGACGGCGGTGTGGCTCCGCTCTTTTTGCCGACCAAAACGCCTTTGCCCCACGCCGAGCCGGAAATCTCGATGTGATTCCATGGCTCATTTGGGAGGTTAAACGTGACCGACTTCCCCGAGATCGTGTAGCAGTCCCAATCCGGCAAATGGAAATAATCGTTTCGTCCGGGCAGCCTCGATTGATTATATACGCCTGGCCAAGTCGTCTCGCGGATCCCGTCGGTCCCCTTCCACCACCAGCGCTTCACATCGTACGCATCGTGAATCTCGACCTTGCGGATCGTCATCGGCGCGGCGCCGATCTCCGCCGGCAACTCTTTTGGCCGGTTCCATCCGTAGCGAAAGGCCCATTCCTCCCGCACTGAGCGGTCGCTGAGCGCGCGCGGGGGAAGAGGCGCCAAATGCGGCAGTCCCTCTCCTTTGGCCAAATGTGCCACGTCCGCGTCGGCGAGAGCGCGGTCGTAGATTCGCAATTCATCCAGGTCTCCGCCCCGCACGTAATTGTAGTCACTCTGAACCTGGTACGGGCTGATTATGCGCGAGTGCGGACCGAATTGATCGAGCGCGGCGTCGAACCGCGCCGCCGCCTTCTTCTCCGCCGCCAGTTTCCCGTTCACATAAAAACGGATGCCGCTGGTTTCGTCCCACGCGAGCGCGAGATGAATCCATTCGGTTGGCTTCGGAAACGGCGCGACTGAAACCGAGACGCGAGTCCGCGCCAGATTGATGTCAGTCACGAACGCGTCGAAGCCGTGGCCATTGTAGTCGATCCGCAACCAAACCATGTCCCAGCTCGAGTGATCGCCATAGCCGACGCGGAAGATCGGAAATTCCGTTGGCCCGACTGCATCGCGCGCTCGCCAGAAAAACGAAAGCGTGCCGCGCTGCGCGTAAATGTTTCCCGGCGCCCAGTACGAAAGGCGCTGATCATTTTGACAGCGCAGGGCGGCGCCTTTCGCGCCGTCGGCCACGCCATCAATATGGAAAACAAAATTTGGCTCAACTTTGCCGTTAGAGGCAAAGTCCGCCCTGGTCCCATTTTCGCCCGACAAATAAAATAAAAGACCGGGCTCGTGAGCCGTCTCCGCACGGGCGGCAAAGCTAGTACACAGCGCCGAACCAAGTGCGGGAAAAAACAGGGAGCGTTTCCACCAACGTTTTAGGGCAAAGAGGCTTTTCGAGGGCATGGGGTAAGGTCGTGATCGCAGTCGCCCCTCCCCGCTCTGGAAAACAAACGGTACTCAGCTCAAAGTGCGAGCCCGTCCCGTTCAGACCGTCCTCACGCGTGCGCTGCGGCACGCTGACGATTGAGCCACACTTTGCACGCGCTCTTCATTCGGGTGAGAATATAATAAACCGTTTGGCTCCGCACCCGGATCAATTGTCCACCGACGATCTTCGGCACGAAGTCCTGGGGCACGTCCATCACTTGCTCGGGCGTCGCGCCATCGAGGCCCTTGCACAGGATCGCAGTCATGGCGCGGGTGAGGGTTTGCACATGCGCGCCGAGATTGATCGCGAAGTGCGCCGCCTTCGTGGCCGGATCAACCGAGAGATAGACGCCAACCGTGTCGGTGCATTCCTCGTCCTTGCGCACATCTTCGAGATCGAAGGTTGCGCCCGGCTTGAGCGCGCAGCTCGCGGCCTGATCGGCGTAAGCGATCAAGTTTTCCCGCTTTTCGTCCTCAGGCAGATATTCGAAGAACTCGACGATTTCGGCCAGCTTGGGTGGATAAGACATACGAACGACGCAACGAAGCAGGCACGAAGTTCGCAAACTTCGAGCCTGCTGTTTTCATCAACCGGGCTGTTCTCCTTTGACAATCGGCGAGCGCACCATGTTGCCCCATTCGGTCCAGGAGCCGTCGTAGTTGCGCACCTTATCGTAGCCCAGGAGGTATTTCAGGACGAACCACGTGTGGCTGGAGCGCTCGCCGATGCGGCAATACGCGATGATGTCGTCGTCCTTTTTCAGACCCAGATTCTCGGAATAAATTTTCTTCAACTCGTCGAACGACTTGAACGTGCCGTCGTCGTTCGCCGCGGTTTTCCACGGAACGCTGCGCGCGCCGGGGACGTGGCCGCCGCGCAAGACGCCTTCCTGCGGGTACTCCGGCATGTGCGTGATGTCGCCCTTGTATTCGCCCGGCGAGCGCACGTCGATCAGCGGCTTGCGCGCCTTCGCATGGGCGAGCGTGTCGGTGTAAAAGGCGCGAATCGCGTCGTCATTGCGCTTGGCTGGCACTGGGTAGTTGGTTCGTGGATACGAGGGTTTCTCGCGGGTGAGCGGACGGTTTTCGGCTTTCCATTTGTCGCGACCCCCATCGAGCAGCTTCACTTTTTCGTGGCCGAAAAGACGGAACGCCCAGAGCGCGTAGGCGGCCCACCAGTTCGATTTGTCGCCATAAAAAATCACGGTCGTTTCCGGAGTGATGCCGTTCTTCGAGCACACTTCGGCGAACTGCTGCGGATTCACATAGTCGCGCTGCGTGTTGTCCTGCAGATCGCCGCGCCAGTCGATGTGCACCGCCCCAGGAATGTGGCCGGTGTCGTAGAGGAGAACATCTTCGTTGCTCTCGACGATGCGAATCGCGGGATCGTTCAAGTGCTGCTGCAGCCAATCGCCGTCAACGAGGGCCTCAGGATGTGCGTACCCAGAAAACTTCGAATTCATGGAAAGGCCAACATGGGCACGTCACCCCAAATGCTCAAGTTGCGACCACGAAAATTCAGCCGGCCACTTTGGCGAAGCGATTGTTCCCCACGAATCACACGAAGGACACGAAACCAAACCACTGAATTTTTTCCCACGGAACACACGGAAGGCACGGAAGAAAACCTTCCCGTTTCCGTGCCGTCCGTGTTTTCCGTCGGCAAACGATCCGGACATTTCGTGTTCTTCGTGTGATTCGTGGGCAGTATGGTCTGTGTTCGCGGGCTCAGTTTATCACGGCCATGCGGTCGCCCATGCGCGCGTAGGTTTCGACGTGATTACGGCTCTCACGAACGATGTCTTCGTCGAGCGTGACTGCGCCGCGTCGGAAGAGCGTGATCACGCAGGAGCCGCCAAACTTGAAAAGGCCCTTCTCGTCACCTTGCGCAACGGGGCGGCCGGTGATGAAGGTCTGCTTGATCGAACCGACATTGGTCGCGCCGATCTCCATTTGCACGACCGTGCCCGCTCGATCCGTTTCGATGATGGTCTTCATTCGCTTATTTTGCGCGAGGTACTGAATCCTCTTTCGCAGCGCGATCGGGCTCACGGAGAACAACGGCCCGCGAATGAGCTCCGGCTCACTCGGGTTGCCGCTCAGGCAGAAATGAAACCGGTGATAATCCACCGGACAGAGCCGCGAAATCACCATGCTGCCGCCCTCGAATTTCTTCGCGAGAGCAGGATCATCCAGCAAATCCAGCAGCGTGAATTTCGAGCCTTTCGCGTAAAAGCCGTCCGCCTCGTCTACATTGGGAAACGCCAGATGCCGCGCGTCGGCGGGGAAAATCACCGCGTTCGGGTCAGCCGAAACCGGACGGCTTTCCTTTTTCAGCGCGCGATAAAAGAACTCGTTGAAATTTTTGAAATCGAACGGCGATTTCGCGAACTCCTCGACGTTGAGGTTATACTTAACGACGAACGGGAGAATCTTGTTCGCGCTGACCCGCTTGTTCATCTGCCAACCGTAAAGATGCGAAAAAAGCGCGCGCTTCACGATGGCCCACAGGAAGAATTTCCCCGCAGGATTGTCGTACATCAGGCGCAGCCAGCGCTCGCCGTAGATGTTTTCCATTTCATACGTCTTCGTGTAGCGATTATAGAATCGGATAGCGGAGGCGGAGGCTGCGGCGGCTTCTGGCATAGCGCTCACGAATCACACG
>DASTWZ010000022.1:0-71210 GCA_035765635.1 Opitutaceae bacterium | reverse complement strand
ACGGCTCGCCCTACCCCAGGAGGCCGTCCGGCGATCCTACTTTGCTTTCACAAGCTCGGCGAAATTGATCACGCCGTCGGCGATCGACCGGGCCAGGTTCTGGCGAAACGAAGCCGTGGCGATCTTTCGCGCCTCGGTGTCGTTCGATAGATAGCCGCCTTCGATCAAGACGGCCGGGCACTCGGCCAGCCGAAGCACTTTGAACCGCTGGCGCTTGTGACCGCGGTCCGCGACTTTCAAGTCGTGCACGATCTGCCGGTGAATCTCGTATCCAAGTCTTGAATTCAACGCGTCGTTGGCGTTTCCCGGATTGAAAATCCTCGCCTGATCCGTGGCCTCGCGCTGGCTGTCGTCCGTCGAAAATTGGTACTGCGGCGTCAGCGAAAATACCTCCACGCCAGTCACGCGTTTCGCACCGGTCTCGACCGAGTTGAAATGCACGCTGACGAAAACATCCGCGCCGGCCTTTTTTGCCAGAGCGGGACGATCGTCGAGTTCGACATAGCGATCATCGCTGCGCGTGAGCACCACTTTGAAGCCCGAGGCCTCGAGTATTTTCTTGAGGCGCTGCACGACATCGAGCGTGACGGTCTTTTCCATCACGCCGAGACGATCATTGACTTTGCCTTTGTCTCTTCCGCCATGGCCAGCGTCGAGAGCGACCACGCGCACCGCGGCGCGCGGCGAATGTTGCAGACTCGGATCGATGATCGGACCGATGAAACGCTCCGCATCGATTTTGCTGATGTATAAAGTTTTTCGATACAGACGGGCCGGTTCGCCCATGAGGACGCGGAGGGAGTTGACCTGGCAGTCGCGTGCGTCGGCCTCGAGTTCGACGCGGGTTTTTCCGCCGATGATGGCCACGCGTTTGCCACGCGTGGTCCAGACGGCTTTCAAGTCGTAGCGGCTGGCGAACTCCGTCGTGCTGATGTACTCGATGCCATGGATCGAGACGAAGGAGCCGCTGCGCGAACGAGTCGGCGCGGAACGCGGCGCGGCGAGGAGTGATGTCGCCGCGCTGGCAACCGCTAGGAAAAGCAGGAACGCTAGGACGAGCCTTCTCGAAAATCCGCGCAAAGCTCGCCTCGTCGATGCTATCAGGCCGGTTTAACGACGGGTTCGTCCTCGTCGTTATCATCGCCGCCGTTCTCGTATTCTTGAGATTCGCCTTCTTCCGGCGTGTGGAATTTCGGCTTCCGCTTGTTGGCGGGAAGCGGCGTCAACATGACGTTGATCTGCTTGCCCAAGAGGCGTGGCTCGCTGTCGGGATGGCCCATGCCGGAAAGTTCGACGATCGCTTTCTTGATCATCTCGAAACCGATTTCGGTATGCGCCATCTCGCGGCCGCGGAACTTGAGGCGGAGTTTCACCTTGTTGCCGTGATCGAGAAATTCCTCGGCGTGGCGGAGCTTGGTGTAGAAGTCGTTCGTCTCGATGCGCGCGGTGAACTCGATCTCCTTGATCTTGCTCGCGGTGGCTTTGACGTGGGAATGCTTCTTCTGCTCCTCGTAGACGTACTTGCCAAAATCCATGATGCGGCAAACCGGCGGCTGGGCGTTCGGCGCGACTTCGACGAGATCGAGACCAACCTGGACGGCGAGTTGCAGCGCCTTGTCGGTCTGCATGATTCCGAGCTGCTTTCCCTCTGGGCTGATCACGCGAATTTGCGGGACCTTGATTCTAGCGTTGCGGCGGATGCTCGCAAAAGGGTCGTTGTTGCTACGACGCTGATACTGACCGGGGCGGTTGCCGCCCGAAGAGGGAAACGAATTAGCCATCAATAAGGTTTTGGTGAGAGTACTCGGAGTCAGCATTTCACTCGGAACTGCCGCGCTGACAATATATATTTAGCACCGGAGCTACCGATGAAGCGGCCGGAAACTCCCCTAGAATTCACACGCTGAAGCTCTCGCCACAGGAGCAGCTCGCTTTCGCGTTCGGGTTCGAAAATTTGAAGCCGCCGCCAACCATGCGATTAGAATAATCCAGCACGGTGCCCTTGAGATAAAGCGCGGTCTTCGGATCAACCAGCACGCGGGCGCCGGCCGTATTCACGAGGATGTCGCCTTTCTTCGGCTCGGTAGCGAACCGCAGTTTGTAGCTCAGGCCGTTGCAGCCACCGCCCGTGATCGCGACGCGGAGAAACTCGCCCTGTTTTTCACGTTGAGCGAGCGCGGCGACCTTCTGCCCGGCCGGCTCGGTGAGCCGCACCAAGTTCTCGTTGCCGATGCGCGGACCTTCGGAGGCCGGAGCGGTGGGCAAAGTTGGAGCAGGAGTGTCGGACATTTCAGCAAGGGAACGCACGCGCCTCCCGCTTGCAACTCTGAGATCGGATCAGTGCGGCAACGCGAGCAGTCGGCGCGCGACATCGACCGCGTTCGAGAAGCTGCGGGCACTCGCCTGCCCTTTCCCCGCGATGCCGAAAGCCGTCCCGTGATCCGGACTCGTGCGCACATGAGGAAGTCCGAGGGTCACATTAACCGATTCGTCGAAATCGAGCGTCTTCAACGGCGCCAAGCCTTGGTCGTGATAGAGCGCGATGATGGCGTCGAACTCCCCCTTCAATTGTCGCGCGAAAAGCGTATCCCCCGGTTCACTACGCGAAAGGCCAGGATAACTTTTCCGCAGCTCATCGAGGATCGGGTCGATCGTGTCGCGCTCTTCCGTGCCGAGAAGTCCGTTTTCTCCCGCGTGGGGATTCAGGCCGCAAACGCCGATGCGCGGCACGAAGTTTGGCGAGGGATTTTCCTGGCAGGCGAGCGCGAGCCGAGCGGTGGCTTTGACCGTTCGCGCGAAGGCTTCGCGGCTGAGTTGGGCTGGCACGTCGCGCAGCGGGATGTGCCAAGTGAGCAGGGCCACGCGAAGTTTGCCGCCGCAAAACGCCATCGTCGCATCGCCGCCCCAGCGGTCTGCAAAAAATTCCGTCTGGCCCGGAAATGGATAACCCGCCTGCGCGAGCCAGCCCTTGCTGACGGGCGCGGTCACGACTCCGTCGTATTCTCCGGCGCGAACGAGCGCGGCGGATTTTTCCAGCGCGGCGAACGCGACCCTCGCGCCCTCGATGGTCGGCTTTCCGGGCTCAGCGCGAAACGATGTGTCACCGACAGCGATCGGCATCGCTCCGTGAAGATCGAAGGACTCGAGCCAACGTTTCGCGCCCACGATCGCGACCTCGCGCGCGGCAGCGGAGTTCGCCGCGATCCACGACTGAATGATTTCAGGCCCCACCCCGGCCGGATCGCCGCAGGTGAAAACGAGCTTATTCGTTCTCGGCATTTTGCGAGTGTCGACCCTTGCGGCTCGGGCGGGCGAAGCTGCGTTTGCCGGTTTGAAAGAAGCTGAGAAATTGCTGCGCGGGCGCGGTGGAATAGGTTTTCGACTCCAGCGCGGCCGTGGCGAGCGCGCGGATATTTCCTGTAGTGCCAAAAACACTACGAAACGCCGTCTTCAATTCTTGGATCGCCGCGCGATCGAAGCCGCGGCGCTTGAGTCCGAGCAAATTCAGTCCCGAAACTTCATCCCGCTCCGCCGCGAGAAGGAAAGGCGCGATGTCACAGGACACGCGCGACAAACCGCCAATCATCGCGCTCTCGCCGACGCGGGTAAATTGATGAACCGCCGCGCCGCCGCCGATGAACGCGAAATCGCCCACCGTGGCATGGCCCCCCAACATCGCGGTGTTTGCGATCACGACATTGTTGCCCACCACGCAATCGTGCGCGACGTGGCCACACGCCATGATGAAACAATCGCGACCGATCTGCGTCGCTTTCCCCTCGTACACCGAACGATTGATCGTGACGGATTCGCGCAGGACCGAGCCCGCGCCGACGATCGCGCGCGTGTCGGTGCGGCGATCGAATTTCAAATACTGCGGCTCCCCGCCGACGACAGCATGGGGCGATACCACAACGCGATCGCCGAGTTGGGCATATCGGGTGATAACGGCGTACGCCTGGATCTCGCAATCGACGCCCAGCTCAGCGCCGGGTTCGACGATTGCCGTGGGATGAATGACAGTGGCCACGGTGAAAAAAAATTCTCCGCGAACAGGAGATCCGCAATCGAAAACGCCGCGTTACTTTTTTCGCGCTGCTGTGGCCGCGCGATCGGAAAACATCTCCAACTGCGCTTCTTTCAGCAGGTCGTAATTCTTCAAAATCCGCATCACCTGCAGCGTGTCGCTCTTGCCGTAGTTTCGGTTCGTTTCGATCTTGTCGATGATGTCGAGCAGCATGGCGCGGAACGAGATGATCGCGTCCACGCCGCGCTCTTTCAGGAGTTCGACGCTTTGCGAGCGAAACGGCTCGGCGGTCGGCAAGCTCGGCAGGACGAGAATTTTCGTCAGCTCCGATCCGCCTTCTTCGCCACCGGCATTTTCCACATCGGCCTCATTGCCCGAAGTCGGAAACAACCGCGTGGCTTCCTTCAGCACGTTTTCTTCGAGGAAGCGAAAAACCTCCGGGCTGCTCTTCAACGTTCCCGGAGTAAACCGCCCGGTGTGCCATGGTTTCACCGCGATAATCGCGCGGTGAATGTAGGAGAGCTCGCTGGAAAAGAGGAAAAAGTCCGGCTTCCGGACTCCACGGCGATACGTCGGGTTGTACACCAAGAGATCGATCTCTTCGTCGCCGGTCTTCTTCCGCGCCTGCACTTCGTACTTCCGAACTTGCCGGACGAGAAATCCGTTCTGTTCAAAATACTCGCGCACAATGCCTTCATCGATGGCCGACATGGGAAAGGGGGTTGAACGGCTTTGTATCTGAATTCTGGCTACAGTCGATGAATCTTCCGCGCCCTCGGCAGCGGCTGGCCTAACCTCAGAAATGAGCCGTGACTTTCGATTCGGCTGGCGGAGCGTCGGCGTCTTTCACACAGCGAAAGCCGACGTGATTGCTCGAGGTGTCGATCGCGCCGCGTCCGCGTGAGCCGGTCATGTAGCGCGAGCAATATTGATCGGTGCAGAGAAACGAGCCTCCGCGCTGGACGCGTTTCTTAATCCCCGGCTCGCTCGGATCCATGCTCTCGGCTTCTGCTGGGCCTTTCGGCGACGCGACGATGCCACCTGTTGCCTCAGCTCTCTGCACCTCTCGCGCGTAGGTGTCCGGCCGATACCAATCGCTGCACCACTCCCAAACATTTCCCGAGACATCGTAGAGCCCGAAGGAATTCGGCGAAAAACTCGCGACCGGCGCCAGTCCGGCGAAGCCGTCCGCGGCGGTGTTTTGATACGGAAAGTGACCCTGAAAAATATTAGCCTGCCAATGGCCGCCAGGAACGAGCTCGTTGCCCCAGGGGTACAACTCGTCGGCCCGTTTTCCTCGGGCGGCGCGTTCCCATTCTGCCTCCGTGGGCAAGCGCTTACCCGCCCATGCCGCATAGGCCGCGGCATCCTCATACGCGATTTGGACCACGGGATAATTCTGCCGATTCTCGATGCTGCTCGCGGGGCCTTCGGGGTGACGCCAGTTGGCGCCGGGCACATAGGTCCACCAGGCTGTGGGGTCGGTCAGCGCCACGGCTTCTGCGGGAGGGCGAAAAACCAATCCACCCGCCTTCAAGAGTTCGGGCGGCACTCCGGGCAAGTCCTCCGGTTTGGGCGTCCGTTCAGCCACGGTCACATAATGGGTGGCAGCGATAAACTTCGCGAAAGCCGCGTTTGTCACCTCCGTCGAGTCGATCCAGAATCCTGCGACGTGAACCCGGTGAACGGGCTGCGCATCGGACGCAACGTCGACGCTGCAAACACTCCCCGAAGTTTCCGCGGAGAGTCCCATCGAGAACTCGCCGCCCGGAACCCAAACCATGTCTGGAATCATTGCCGAAAGATGAGAGGATTCAGTCCGTTGCGCCAACGAGCCGGAAACAAATTTCCACGGTGGCTGGATCGATGTTCGATTCCGTCGCCGCTTCGCCGATCCGTTTCAATAGGATGAAGCGGGGCAGACCCGAGCGAACTTTTTTGTCGCGAGCGACCGCCGACATCAGATCGCCGACGCGCAGTGGCTGACGCAGCCGCAGCGGCAGGCCGTGCGCCTGAATCACGCGCTCGATCCGCGAAACATCGTTTGGTGAAATCAAAGTCATCTTTGCCGACAAATGAGCGGCTGCGACCAAGCCGATCGCCACCGCTTCTCCGTGGAGATATTCGCCGTAGCGGGTAACTTGCTCGATCGCGTGGCCAAACGTGTGGCCGAGATTGAGCAGCGCCCGGCCTCCCTCCTTGGCGGTCTCGCGTTCATCCGCCTCAACGACGCGGGCCTTGAGCGCGCAGCAGGCGCGTATCACCTGGGCGAGATTGGGATGATTGGGCGTCAACGTCTCGCACTCGAGCTGCTCGAAAAGAGCTGGTTCCCCAAGGAGACCAGTCTTGATGATTTCAGCCATGCCCGCGGCAAATTCGCGCAGGGCCAGGGTGTGCAGAAAATCCGTCGCGATGTAGACCAAACGCGGCTGATGAAAGGCGCCGACGAGATTCTTGCCCGCCTTCAGATTGATGCCGGTTTTTCCGCCGACACTGCTGTCCACCATGGCGAGGAGCGTGGTCGGGATTTGAATGAAATCGACCCCGCGCAAATACGACGCCGCCGCAAAGCCCGCCAGATCGCCAATAACGCCGCCTCCGACGGCGAAGACCACGCCGCCGCGGTCGATTTTCTGCTCCGCCAGGAAGTCCAGGACGCGGCCATAGACCGGTAGCGATTTACTCTCCTCGCCAGGTTCGACGGCCACGATCGGTGCCCCGTCGAACATCTGGGCAAACCCGCCGGCCAGCGCAACGCGCACCGTCGTATCGGTGACCACCACCACCTTGCGACCAGCAGCGAGCAGCTCGCCAACCTTGGCTTTGATTTCAGCCGTCAGATCCGCGCCAAAACGCAGCGGGTAGCTTCGCTCACCGAGGTTTACGTTGAGAGAATCGATCATGGATTCCGCCATGAAGCCGCTGCCATCCAGAAGGTCAATGCGCAGGGCGGAAGACGACTGTCGCCGAAACACGACGCAGGCGGACGCAGGAGAGCCACCGGCCTCGCTAGCCTGAAGCGTGTTTTTATCGTCTAATGTGCACAACTCAGATTCGGCTAACCTCCTAGGTATTTGTGCTACTTTTCGAATCATTTCGTTGCACATGTGCACAGCTTTGTTCTTGCGAATGTGCGCGGATTATCGCTTCAGTCGCAGCTCCCTTTTGTCGTGCGCCCCGTCGATCAACACCTCCTGGCCAAGCAGCTGAAGCTGTCGCGCACGACGGTCTCGCGAAGCCTATCGAATCACCCGGCGATCAGCGCGGAGACCCGATCGCGGGTCCAGGCCCTCGCCGCGCAGCTTGGCTACCGTTCGGCTCCCACGCGGGCGGTTCGCCGTCCGCGCGACGCCAAGCCGATCACGATCGGCGTCCTAATCGGAGCACCGCTCGTGGCTGCCGACCGCGCTACGTTTCCCACGATTTTGCGCGGAATTCGTCATCGGGCCGCGATCGAGCACGCAGCCGTGGATGTCGTTTCCATCGATCCAGCGGAGTTCACGCCGGCCGCTGCGCAAAAACACATCTTCCGGCTGATCCGCAGCGCGCAATGGCGCGGGGCGATTTTGATTTATCCGCTGGCCGAGCCGGTGATTCGCGCTCTCAGCGACAAGATTTCCATCGTCTCCGCTCTGACGGAATACGCCGACGCGCGTATCGATGTTGTTGATACAGACCACCACGGCGTGGTCAGTGCGGTCGAGCGGCTTATCAAACTCGGCCATCGGAAAATTGGTTTTCTCAGCTGGCATTATCCGGTCGGCGGCGTGTGGGCTCAGCGGCGGTTCGGGGCCTATGCCGAGGCGCTGCATCAACAGGGGCGCTCCATCGATCCGAAGTACGTCCTGAATATTCGCAGCGCGGCCGATCGCATTCTCTCCCCGGCGGAGCTGGCCGACTTCGTGGCCATTTCCGCGCGGCGCGACGGAGTGACGGGCTGGGTCTGCGCCGCGGATCACCAAGCTTATCAGCTGATCAGCGATCTGCGCGGGCGCGGGCTGCGCGTGCCCGAAGATGTTTCGGTGACCGGCTTCGATGGCAACGAGCCGCCGCCGGGCCTCCCGGCATTGACGACGCTGCGCGTCCCGAACGAACAAGTCGGCGAGTCCGCCGTCGCTCAATTGATCAGCCGCCTCCTCTACCCTCGCTCCGTGCGCCGGAAAATCCTCATCGAGACGTCGCTCGTGATCGGCAGCTCCACGGCCGCCGCGCCAAAACGCTAATTTTTCCTTCCATGAAAAAATCCAAAAGTCACTTCCCTGGCATCGGACCAATCGCCTACGAAGGTCCTCGCAGCGAAAACGCGCTGTCGTTCAAGCACTACAATCCCGACGAGATCATCGACGGCAAAACGCTGAAGGACCATCTGCGTTTCTCCATCGCTTACTGGCACGCGTTCCGCGGCACCGGCTCGGATCCGTTCGGCCCGGGCACCATCGTGCGTCCCTGGGAATCCGGCCGTGACGCGGTCTCCGTCGCGAAGACCCGCATGGACGCGGCGTTCGAATTTTTCACCAAGATCCAGGCGCCGTTCTGGTGTTTCCACGATCGGGACATCGCTCCCGAAGGCGCCTCGCTCGCGGAGAGCAACAAGAACCTCGAAGCCATCGTCGCGCACGCGAAACAGCTCCAGAAGGCCACCGGCATCAAACTGCTCTGGGGCACGGCCAACCTCTTCAGCAATCCGCGCTACATGGCTGGCGCGTCCACGAATCCCGACGCGCACGTCTTCGCTTATGCCGCGGCTCAAGTGAAGCGCGCGATCGACGCGACCAAGGAGCTCGGTGGTGAAAATTACGTCTTCTGGGGCGGTCGCGAAGGCTACGAAACGCTGCTCAACACCAATCTGAAACGTGAGCAGGACCATCTCGCGACGTTTCTCGAAATGGCAGTCGACTACGCCAAGGAGATCAATTTCACCGGCCAATTCCTGATCGAGCCGAAGCCGAAAGAACCGACGAAACATCAATACGATTTCGACTGCGCGACCTGCATCGGATTTCTCCGCACTTACGGTTTGCACAAGCATTTCAAGCTGAACATCGAGACGAACCACGCGACCCTCGCCGGTCACTCGTTCCAGCATGAGATCGAAGTCGCCGCCGCCGCGGGCGCTCTCGGTTCGATCGACGCCAACGCCGGCGACACGCTGCTCGGCTGGGATACCGATCAGTTCAACACCGACGTGAAAGAGCTCACGCTCGCGATGATCTCGATCTTGAAAGCCGGCGGTCTCGGCTCGGGCGGCTTCAACTTCGATGCCAAGCTGCGCCGTCAGTCCACCGATCTCGACGACCTCTTCCACGCCCACATCGGCGGCATGGATGCCTACGCCCTCGCGTTCAAGCTGGCACGAAAGATTCTCGCTGACGGCAAATTCGAAAAATTCGTCGCGAGCCGCTATGCGAGCTTCGACAGCGGCTTCGGTCGCGATATCGAAAAGCACAAAGTCGGCTTCAAGGACCTCGAGAAACTCGCGCTCAAACTGGGCGAGCCGACACTCAAGTCCGGCAAACAGGAGTATCTCGAAAATCTGCTGAATCAGTATCTGACGAGCAGTCTCTAACCGCTTCGTCTTTTCACGAGCCTTGCGGCCGCGCCTGGTTTTTCCGGCGCGGCTTTTTTTTGCGCACCGCGAAGGCGTATCCGTTTTTCCATGACGTGGAGGGCTGGTCGGAAAGTTTCCCGATGAAACGAGCGGCAATTTGCCAACCCGCTAAATCCCTCCTAGACCGAACGCATCGCACATCCCCGTGTCTGTGCACCCAACCCCAGCTTGCCACCCCTCCAGCGGTCGACATGCCTATGCCTTTAACGAAAATTCGGACCTCCTGGCGTCCTCGCGCACTTCGACGCATTTGGACTTTGGGAGGGCTCAGCCTTCTCACCACCACGGTCTCCCATGCTGCCGGCCTGATCGACCGGTTCACGGACGACATGGCCGGGATGACAGAATTTTTCGAAACCATCCTGCCCGGCACGCTGAAGCAGCACAACATGGTGCTGGATTTCACGCCGAAGGCGGGCGATCTGCTGAATCAGGAATTCATCCGCTATCCGCTCCAAATTCGCTACGGGTATTCTGAGCAGCTCGAGTTGTTCACCGGCTTCACGCCTTTTTCCCCAAATCCCTTTCTGCACGGCAAGGATCATCGCTGGGGCCTCGGTGAATATCGATTCGGCGCGCGTTACGAAACGAAGTCGGGCTTCTGGATTTTCGATCAGGCGACGGTCGGTCTCGAAAACCGCGTTCCGCTGGGCAATGCGCCGGTCGACGTGATCGATGGCTACACGCACGTGCGTCCGTATTTCACGGCGACCCGGCAGTTGGACATTCCGGACACGAAATTTTTCATGACGTTGAGCTACGATCGCTCCTTCAACACGCCGAGTCGCGATCGTCCGACGGATCCTGATGCACCGCGCGAACACATCGCGGAATTCGCGCCGGGCATTCTCTACAAACCCGGCATCTACGGTTATTTTTTCGAATACGATTTTCAGCACATCGATGAAGTGGGCGGCTATCGCCTGCTGCATGGGCAGAAATTGGGCGTGATCTGGGACGTGCCGCGCGAACGCTCGCGGCGCTGGCATTTACCGGGCAAGTGGCAGATCGAGCTGGCTGGCCGCGTAATCGAAGAAGAAAGCCGTGGCACGAGCGTCGGCATTGTCACGCACGTCCGTGTTCGGACCAGTCTGCGCGAGGTGCTCGGCCCCCATGCGCCACGCGGCCGCACGCCTTAGTTGGCGCGTGGTTTCATAAGCCTGCGGGACGTAGCTTCTATAGCTGTCGGACGGCATGAAAAATTCCGTGTTTTGCCCGACAGCACGATAAGGCGAGGTCGGGGTTGCAGGACCGAATTGGGTTTTGCATGGTTAACCCATGCTCAAAGGCCAAAAAGTCGTCTGCATTAACGACTCTTTCTCCGAATTTGTTCGTGCGCTTTACACGCAGCTCCCGACCAAGGGGGACACCTATACCATTCGCGAAATGTTCCTCGGCCGGGAGAAAATCGTGAAAGGCGGGGACTCCGCGACGGTCGGTCTTCTCCTGGAGGAGCTGAAGAATCCGCCGGATCCGTTTCACGCAGGCCAGCAGGAACTCGGCTTTTCGTCCGAACGCTTCGCGCCGGTCGAAGAACTGCCCGCCGAAGAAGAGGAGCAGGAAGAAGAAGTCGCAATCGGCGCCGGCGCGTTTGCGGGTGTCGGAGCTGTATTCGCCCCGTAACTACGGTTCCGCTTGGGCGCAACATGTCGAAGGCCCAAATCATCCGGCGGCTGACGCCTCCTCTCGTCTGGGACTTCAGCAAGAAGAACATGCCCGGTCTGGTGCGCGCGCTCGGCGGGCACTACACGCACATTCGTTTTCACGGAGATTACGCGACGTTCGACGAAGCGCGCGCGGCCTCCACCGGCTATGATGCGCCGAATATCTTGAGCAAGACGCGCGAGGCCTTGCTGAAGATCAAACGCGGCGAGAATCGCTGGGAGCGCGACGCCATGGTGTCGAACACCGAGGAAATGCATTGGGCGTTGCTCGCCGCGCTGACGTTTATCGCGGCGGCAAAAGGGAACAGGGAAATCAGCGTGCTCGATTTCGGAGGATCGCTCGGATCCACGTATTTCTGGTGCAAGCCATTCCTCGCCCCGGAAATTCGCATCCGCTGGAGCGTGGTCGAGCAGCTCGAACACGTCCGCGTGGGGACGAGCGATTTTCAGAATAGCGAATTGAAATTCTTCAGTGAGGTCGACGCCGCGCTGGCTCTGGAACAGCCCGACGTGCTGCTGATTTCCGGCGTGCTCCAATTTCTGCCCGAGCCGGAAATTTTCCTGCGGGCGATTCTGGAAAAAGGTTTCCCGTTTCTGTTGCTGGACCGGACGCCACTCTGGAATCACGCGCGCCATCGCCTGACCGTGCAGGAAGTGCCCGAGGAAATTTACCGCGCCTCCTACCCGGCGTGGTTTCTTTCGCGCGAACGCATTCTCTCGATTATCGAGGAAAAATATCGCCTGCATTCGCGCGCGGCGGATAGCGAAAATTGGGAAATCGACGGTGAAGTCGTGCCCAACTTTTTATATTTCTATCGTCTGAAATGATGGTGCAGATCGGCGGTTGCACCGCGTGAGCGCTTTGGTTTTTCTCTCTCTCACCGAGAGGCAGAACGAGGACGCGTGGATCACTTTTGCACCTACTTCGATCGCGGATTTCTAGCGCAAGGTCTTGCACTGGCCGACTCGTTGCGACTGCACGCGCCCGAAAGCACGCTCTGGGTCTTGGCGCTCGATGCGTTCACCGCGGATTTCCTCGCCGAGTTGCGCCATCCGCAGATTCGCAGCGTCGAGTTGGCAGAAGTCGAGCGAACCATTCCGGCTCTGGCAAAGGCCAAGGGCAACCGGAGCATGGTGGAATATTATTTCACGCTGTCACCGTGCTGGCCTCTGTATTTGCTGGAGCACTACAGCGAAATTTCCTGCGTCACGTATTTGGACGCGGACATGTTTTGGTTCAACTCGCCGCAGTCCGTGCTGGAGGAGATGCGCGGCGCCAGCGTGCTGATCACGGAGCACCGCCATCCGGAGCATCTGCAGCATCATCGCCGCTTCGGTCGGTTCAACGTCGGGCTGCTCGCTTTTCGTCGCGACGAAATCGGGCTCGCCTGCCTCCGGTGGTGGTCGGAGCGCTGTCTCGAATGGTGTTACGATCGGGTCGAAGGCGAACGGTACGCCGATCAAAAGTATCTCGACGAATGGCCGGAACGTTTCGGACCCAGCGTGCGCATCTCGCGGCGGCTCGGCGTGAATCTCGCGCCGTGGAATTGGACAAACCACCGTTACGAGATCGAAGACGGCGCGGTTCTCGTGAACGGAGAACCGCTCGAGCTTTTTCACTTCGCGCGTTTTCATCCGGAGCTCGGCGATCTTTGGTTTCAATCGGGTCAGCTCGAATATGGCGTCATGCCGTGGTCGCTGCGGCAGGCGATCTACGGTGTATACTGGAAAGCACTACACGAGGCGCGCGGACAAATCCGCCGATTGCGGCCGGACTTCGATTTCCGACCGAGCAGCGCGCGCGGGTGGCATCGCTTCTGGCGCGCGCTGCTGCCGCGTTTGATTTTCGGCAGCGATTGGCTGCGGATCGGACCTTATTTCATTTCAGGCCGTTTTGGTCTCGGGAAATATTCCGGCAAATTCCTCTCCTGGTCGCGTCATCGCGGCGCGCGCGGGTCGGCCGCGAGCGCCGTCGCCAGCCGGCCTATTCCGTCGCGCGCGCGACGTTGAGAACTTCGCCCTTCATTCGGACGCCGGAGAGTTTTTCCACGATCAGGCCGGCGTGCTCGGATTCGACATCGACCAGGGTGTGGCGCTGGTGAATGTCGATCGCGCCCACCACGCTGGAGGGCAGACGCGTGACCCCCGCGATCTTTCCAACAATGTCCGCGGGCGTGATCAATTGCTTCCGACCGACGCCGAAGAACAGCGTGGTTTTTCCTTCTTCACGGCCCGTGCGAGAAGGGCGCTCGTACTTTTCCTTACGCGGGCCTTCGTTGTGCACAGGCGATCCAGCCGGAGCAAAATCCTGATCGTTCCGCTGACGGCGCGCGCGGTCGCGTTCCGAAGACACATGCGGCGTGTCGGCGCGCGGCGCTTCACCGGACGTGGTCGCTCCGCTGAGCATGTGAATGAGCGCCGACGCGATATCGGTCGAAGCGTAACCCTGCTCGAGCAAACGGTCCACGATCCGCTCGTGTTTCGTGTATTCGCCCGACTCGAGCAGCCCGCGTAGTTTTTCAAAGAAAACATTCACCCGCGCTTCCTCGACCTGGTCGAGCGATGGCACCGTTTCGCGACGGATCTTCAATTTCGCGAAGCGCACCATGCCCTGCAATTTGTAGAGCTCGCGGCCGGAAACGAAGGTGAAGGCTTTTCCGGATTTGCCCGCACGGCCCGTGCGACCGATGCGGTGCGTGTAGTCCTCGGCATCGTTCGGTAGGTCAAAATTGAATACAACTTCCAGGTCCTCCACATCGAGTCCGCGCGCGGCCACATCCGTCGCGATGAGAAACTCGAATTTCCGATTTCGAAAGCGTTCCATCACGCGGTTGCGCTGCGCCTGGCTGATGTCGCCGTGGAGTCGATCGACGGCGTAGCCGCGCGCGACCATGTGCTCGCAGAGTTCGTCGACCATGATCTTCGTGCTGCAGAAAACGATGCCGTAACGAAAATCGTGGAGATCGATGAGGCGCGTGAGCACTTCGATCTTCGAACGCCGCTCCACTTCGAAGTAAACTTGATCGACCTTCAGCGCGTTCTGCGCGGCCTCTTCGATTTTCACCCAGGCCGGATCGCGCGTGTAGTCCTTGATCAACTGCTGAATCGCGCGCGGCATCGTCGCCGAGAAGAAGAGCGTCTGCCGCGTCTTGGGCGTCTGCGACAGAATGCGTTCGATGTCTTCGCGGAAACCCATGTCGAGCATGCGGTCGGCTTCGTCGAGGATCAACATGCGCAGCGCATCGATTTTCAACGTCCCCTGCTCCATGTGATCGATCACGCGACCGGGCGTGCCGATCACGATTTGCACGCCGGATTGCAACGCACGAAACTGCCGCTCGTACGGAGCGCCGCCATAAATGGGCACGGAGTGAATTCCGCGTTTGAACTGCGCGAGCTTCCCGACCTCCTCCGCGACCTGCACCGCGAGTTCGCGCGTCGGGCAGAGAATCAAAACCTGAACCGCGCGCACATGCGGATCGATTCGCTCGATCGCGGGAATTGAAAACGCCGCGGTTTTTCCAGAGCCCGTCGAGGATTGGCCAACCACGTCCTTGCCCTCGAGTGCGGGCGGAAATGCCGCGGTTTGAATCGGAGAGGCTTCTTCGAATCCTAGTTTGTCGACGGCTTTAAGGATTTCAGCCGAAAGACCGAATTCCGTGAATGGACGCTTTTGCATAGGACATATTTCAGCGACAGTCGGTTAAAGCACAACCCACATCCCCGCGCTTCGCTCGTCATGCCCTTTGAGCAACACTCCGATCGACTCTTCGTCGGTATTCCGCTGCCCGACGTTTGCCGCAGCGTGCTCAGCGAGCTGATGGATCCGCTCGATGACGTTCGCTGGACGCGGCCGGAGCAACTTCACCTCACGCTGCGTTTTCTCGGCGAGATTCTCGACGACCAGGCGGAGCGAATCGTGACCAATCTGGCGCGCGTGGACGTCGCCTCCTTCTTGCTGCCGCTCGAGGGCGTGGGCCTTTTTCCGCCGCGCGGAAATCCCAAAATCTTGTGGGTCGGCCTCGGGCAGGCGCACACGCGATTGTTCCAGCTGCGGCAGAAGATCGACGACGCGTTGCTCGCGGCGGGATGGACCGGCGACATGCGTTCGTTCGAGCCGCATATCACTGTCGGCCGTGTCGCGACAGGGCCCGGGCGCAGCGCCGAGAATTGGGCGCGCCAGCACAAGGATTTCGCCGGCCCGCCGTTTCGCGTTTCGCATTTTCAACTCGTCGCCAGCGACCTCACGCGGTCCGGCGCGACGCATCGTGTGCGCGAGGATTTTCCGCTGCGCGACTGACGCGCCGAAGCCGGCTTGGCCGCGTTGTCGTTTTTGGGCTTCTCCGGCCGCATGTGCTTCGCTTGCGTGGTCGGATGCCTATTCGCGCCTGGTTTCCCACGTATATTTATTGCGAGCCACTTCAGAAAACCGGCTTGGCTCGATTGAACGACGAGATCGCCGCGGAGTGCGCGCAGTTGCGCGAGTACGATAAAGCGGGTCGGGCGTGGTCGGAAAAAAATTATCCCGGCGGCTACACCAGCTACGGCTCGATGTCGCAGCTCCAGCATTTCTCGTCCACGTTTGGCGAACTCGAGCGGAAGTTGACGAAGCATGTGAAGGCTTTCGCCAAAGCGTTGGACATGGATCTCCGCGGAAAGGAAATCCGCATGACGGATTGTTGGGTCAACATCATGCCCGAACAGACCTCGCACTCGCTGCATCTGCACCCGCTGTCCTTCGTGAGTGGAACCTATTACGTCCGCACGCCGAAGGGCTGCCCCGGACTGAAATTCGAGGATCCGCGTCTGAGTTCGTTCATGGCCGCGCCACCGAAAATTCCCGACGCGAAGAGCGAGAACCGCCAATTCGTCACCTACCCCGCCGAGGCCGGAAACGTGATTCTCTTCGAGAGCTGGCTGCGCCACGAAGTCGCCGCAAATCGCGTCACCGAAGAACGCATCAGCATCAGTTTTAATTACAACTGGAGCTGATGTTTTGGCCCACGAATCACACGAACTAAAGACCGGATCTCCCACGGAAAACACGGAAAGGATTTGGAGTAGATTTCAGGATTCAGATCACGAATCGAGTTTCTGAATTCGGTCCGGAGATTGGAGTTTTCTCTTCCGTGTATTCCGTGCTTTCCGTGGGAAATCGGTTTTCTCTTTCGTGTCGTTCGTGTGATTCGTGGGCCAAAACGGATTTAACCGGATTCGTGGGCGAAAACCACGTCGTCTTTCGCGGCGAGCCTGAGCATGTCCGGGTTCTCGTAGACATGTCGGCCGTAGGATTTCTTTTGTGCGGCGTGAAGCATGGCTGAGGCGATATCGGCGGCGTGAATGGGCCGCCAACGGACCAGTTTGCCCTGCAAAAACGGCGAGAAAATGCGCGTTGCGATTCCGCCGATGACCTCCGCGGGACGCGTGCGTTTGCGCGGACCGAGAATCAAACTCGGCCGAAAAATGTGCAGGCACGCGAAAGGCCATTTCGCCAAGTCGCGTTCCACTTCGCCTTTCACGCGCAAATAAAAGTTCCGTGAGTTCGGCGCTGCTCCGGCCGATGTGACCACGAGAAATTGGTCCCCGCCGGAATGCACCGCCGCCTCTGCGAGCGAAAGCACGAACTCGTAATCGACGCGGCGAAACGCATCGCGCGAGCCGGCTTCGCGAATCGTCGTGCCGAGGCAGCAAAACACATCGTTCACACCGTGCATCGGATCGAGCACCGCGAAATCCACCCGCGACTGAAGCAGCTTCGGATGCTGGATCGGCAGCACGCGCCGCCCGAGCGCGATCACCCGCATGTACTCGGGCGAGTCGAGCAGGCCCTGCAGGCAATGAGAACCGACGAGACCCGACGATCCGGCGATCCAGGCCGTTTTCATTCGTTACGATTCCGCGTCAACGAGCAGCCCGCAAGGCGCGGAACCATTTCTTCGCGCGGCCATCAGTCGCCCGGCACGCCGCTTTGCGCACGGCCGAATTCCGCCTTCCTTTCGCCGATCCACTCGAATAGCCCATGATTGTGACGCCATCCGCTCCAACGCCGGAAACTCGCGAAGAGACGAAGCGGCGCACGTTCAGAAACTTCATCGATTCCGTTCGCTACTCGATCGAGGGGTTCGCCGCGGCTTTGAAGCACGAACCTTCGTTTCGCGAGGATCTGCTCTTCGCCATTCTGCTGGTGCCGTTCGCGATCTATCTTCCGGTCAACGCGGTCTCGACGGCGCTGATGATCGCCTCGCTCTTCCTCATCATCATCGTGGAGCTGCTCAATTCCGCGATCGAATGGGTCATCGATTATCTGCGACCGGAGCGGCACCCTCTCGCCAAGCGCATCAAGGATATGGCCAGCGCGGCGGTCTTTCTCAGTTATCTCAACTGCATCGCGGTCTGGGCAATCATCCTCTGGCCCAGCAGCGAAAGCGGAGTGTGGAAACGGCTCGGCCTGTTTTTCACCGGCGGCGGCTGAAGCCGTGGTTGCCCACGAATCACACGAAGAACACGAAATCGGAAAGTATTTTCCACGGAATTCACCGAAAGCACGGAAAGCATTCAGAATCCGTATTCAATTGTTTGGGCCCTCCGTGTTTTCGGTGAATTCCGTGGGAAAAGGGTTCGATCATTTCGTGTCCTTCGTGTGATTCGTGGGCAAAAAATTTTCGCCGCGGCTAACTGCGGCGGGACGGCGGTGAAATTTCGTTAAAACTGAGGAAAGCTCCTCAGACTTTCACGGTTTTCTAACGGGGAGTTGGGCAATCTGATCTTCTCGAAGCCGCTCATGCTGTTCATCCTACAGCTGAAGTTTACGAGTCCGATTTGTTGTCAAAAGCAGAATCCCCTCATGAGAAATACCGTCGTCGCCGTCACCGCGCTTTCCGCTCTGCTCCTTGTCGGCGGCTGTGCCACCGCCCCAACCGAGTCAGCCAAGCCCGTCGCAGTTGCCAGGCCGGTCACGACGCCCAGCGCTCCCGTGATCGTGGCTCCGAAGCTCACCGCGCAACCGCTGCCGAGCACCGTCGTGACCGCCAATGGCAAAGCTTCCACGACGGGTCCGATCGCCGCTCCCAAACTTTCTCCTGAAGCGGCCGCGCTGGTCGAACGTCTCACGGTTGGCGGCGATTCCGAAACTCTCCCTCACGAGATGGCCGATTCGACGGCCTTCTCCGGCGCCATGGAGTCTCTCCAACCCGGCGCTCATGCTCCCCGCGTGGAGATCACCGACAATTCCTCGCAGCCGCCACCGCGCGGCCTCACGGCGGATGGCAACAGCACAGCGCTGGTCGAGCGCGATTGGACCGGCCTCGTCCTCGTGCCGATCAGCAAGTCTCTTTCGAAGGCTCACACCTCGGACGTGCAGTTGAAGAAAGTGGAAGCGCACCCGCTGACCGATGGCCGCGTGCGTATTTGGGCTCGCGTGCAAAATACCGGCGGCGAGGAACTCCCGGCCGAAATCGCCTGCGAATTCCGCATGAAAGGCCAGCATCTCACGAGTCCGTATTTCTACCGTTTGGATGTCCCAGCCAGCGGTTATCGCGATGTGTTCTTCGTCTCGCCCGACGGCGATTTGAATTCGTACACCGTCCTCGTGCGCTCGATCGAAGCCCTCAGCCGCTAAGAGGCTGGCATGTGGTTTATCAAGTCGGATCGAGCAGGACAGTGAGTTTTTCTTCGATCCAAGCTTTGTTTGAAGCGTAGCCCCAGTCGCGAAGAGTTTCGCGGTGGATGCAAGAGGCGACCTTCTGCAGTTTGACGCGGAGGCTTTGCTCGAGTTTTTGGGGCGCGAGGATTAGGCCGCGCATAGCGTACCAGATCGCGACGGCGAGTTTGCGGGCGATCGCCGCCACCGCGACGTTCTTATGCGCTTTGCGCAGACACAGTTTCCATCCCCATTTATGCAGAGGACTGTTGCGCTGCATCAGTGCATTTTGCGCCGCTTGCACGAGCAGACTACGCAGGTCGCGACGTCCACAATGGGCTAAACCTTGAGCACCGCGGATGGTCAGGCCGCTCGTTTCGGTGCGCGGAGTCAGACCCAAATAGGCCACCAGTTTTTTTGGATTGGAGAAGCGGGTCACCTCTCCGATGACCGCGCCTGCGGCGTAGGCAATAATGTGTCGTACGCCGAGCAGACGCAGTAATTTTAGCAACTGCGGGTCCTGCACGACCTCGCGCGCGATCAGCGAGGTCAGGCGATTTCGGCGGCTCTCCGCTTCTTCCAACTGGCCTAGCATTTCTTCGAGCAATAACCGCTGACGCTCAGTCCAATCATTGGCCTGCATCACCTTCGCTTGACCGCTGCGTTGCGTGAGCCTCACCCCGGGCCGCAGCCGCACCCGGTGATCGCTCAAGAAGCTCTTGATGCGATTGCGCGCCCGTGTCGCATCGGTCACCGCCACGCGGTAGCGGTGCAACACCTCTCGCCTCTCCCGCGTCGTCTCGTCTGGCTCCCACACTAGCTTCGCCAAACCGCTCAAATACACCCGGGCTAACTTCACCGCATCGGTCCGATCATTCGCGCAGTACGCCGTACGCACCTGCCCGGCGCGTTGGCTCTCCAAGATCGCTGTCTTGATCCCTAGTTTCCGCAAACTGCGGGCACACTCAAAGGTGTTTCCACTCGCTTCGATCACCACCACGTCGCCTGGCTGCAACTGCTTCGCCCAACACTCCAACTGCGCGGTCGGCACCATCCCCCATTGCTGCGCCACCCTCGCTTTCCCCGCGTCTCGGCCCACCAGCGCCGCCGCGCTAAACACGTCCGGATGCAGGTCCAATCCAATCACCCGTCCACTTGATTCTGTTTCATTCATCGCTTCTTTTCTCCTTGGTTATTTGGCAACCGTCCGGGGCAGGCGCACACATGGCATTCAGGCATTCGGAGTCTTTCGCTCCATGTGGGTGCTTTGCGCCGGCGCTCATTCACAAAGTCGGAGATTACACTCCATGCTTCTTATCGAGCGTCTCCCGTTGGCCGCCTGTTGGTTTTAGCATTCACCCACAGGCTCTAACGATGCCCCGGACGGTTAATTGTTCATGCGGTTCTGTTCTTCTTCTGAACCACATACCCTCACTTGCGATTTTTTAGGCTATTTTTTAGCCGCAAAGAGGCGCAAAAAACGCAAAGAGGATTGTCCGCGGACTGAGCGACTCAGTTGCGAGAACCCACTCCATTTTCAGTAGGTTTGGAGCTCCAAACCAAAATAATCCGCGTCTGGGAAAAGGATGCCTGAATCTCTCGGGCTCACCGAAAATCCTCTTTGCGCCTTTTGCGCCTTTTTGCGGCCAAAAAAAACAAACCACCGCAGCCGGACCGCCTCGCGGCGTGGCTCATCTGCGGCGATAGAAAACCCATGCGCCGAGCAGGCCCATGACGAGATTGGGCAGCCACGCGGCCATCATCGGCTCCATCACGCGCCGTGTGCCGAGCACGCCGGAAAATTTCAGCACGAGAAAATAGAGCACGAATAGCCCGATCGCTTTCGAGACGCCCACCGCCGGATTCACCCGCACGCCCGTCACGGCGAAGGGCACGCCGATCGCGATGATGATCAGCGGCGAAAGCGTGTCCGCCAGCAGCGTGTAATAGCGCACCGCATACATCGTGACCTTCGGATTTTCTTCGATGCGGAAATGATCGATAATCCGCTGCAGCTCGAAGAACGATAGATTCGAGGGCTTGATGTCAAAGATCAGCATCAGCTTCGGATCCTCCGTGTAGTGCGGCAGCACTTTTTCGTCGAACGGCACGGTGCGCGTGATGTCGCGCGTTTCCGGATCGATCCACGTCTCACGGCCGTTCCAGAAAACCCAGCAATTCCGGTCGAGATCGAACTTGGCCTCGCGCGCCACCAGCCGCGTCTTTTCCCGGCGCTGCAGATCCAATTCCGACACGCTGACGCCGTAAGCGCGCTGCGTGTAGCGATTGTACCGATTGATCATCCAGATGCGGCCCTGCCGCTGATTGTCGAACGCGATCGTGCGAGTGAGGCCGAGCACGTTTTTGTCCGCGTGCGTGGATTGATATTCGAACTCGAGTTGGTCGGACAACGCGCGCGCCGCCTCCACCGACCACGGCACGACACTCGCGTTCAACCACCAGGTGATTCCGCAGAGCACGATGCCCGCGAGCCAGATGGAACGCGTGATGCGCAACAAACCAAGCCCCGCCGCGCGCATCGCGAGAATCTCGTTGTTGCGATGCATCAAGCCAAACGCGTAGAGCAACGACACGAGCAGCACGATCGGGATCACCAGCGCGAGGAAACTCGGCATCTTGATCACGACGTACATCACCATGTCGGGAAATTTCGCGCCGTGCTCGATCAGATCGTGCAGATCTTCATAGAGCGTCTGCATCATGATGAGGCCGAGCGTGGCGCCCATGGCGAGCGCCAGGATCTTCAGCCACTCGCGCAGAATGTAGCGGTCCAGCAAGTTCAACGGGAAATTCTTAATGGACTCGACGTCGGACATGGCGAGAGGCTTTTTCGGAACAAAGATTGCTGTGCTGATGACATCCGGATGCACAGTTTTGTTGAAACGCTCCGCGCGTTTACTTTTTCTCAGCTCACCTCGGCCCCACCCGTCTCTCGTTCATGACTACCCTCTCGCTCCGCGGCCTCGCCGTTTTAACCTTCGTTTCGCTCGCCTTTTTTTCCAACGCGCGTGCGGATGATGACACGATTCACGTCGGCGAGATCGCTTCGCTGACGGGCAAGGAAGCGACCTTTGGCCATTCTTCGCACGAGGGCACGCTGCTCGCCATCGAGGAAATCAATGCGGCCGGCGGCGTGCTCGGAAAAAAAATCGAGCTGATCACCGAGGACAACGCCACGAAACCGGGCGAATCCGCCACGATCGCGAAGAAATTGATTTCCCGTGACAAGGTCGTGGCGATCCTCGGCGAAGTCGCGTCCAGTCGCTCGCTCGAAATCGCCCCGATCGCGCAAGCCTACAAGGTGCCGATGATCTCGCCGGCGTCGACGAACCCCACCGTGACGGAAAAAGGTAACTACATTTTCCGCGTCTGCTTCATCGATCCATTCCAGGGCACGGTCATGGCGAAGTTTGCGAAGCAAACACTGAAGGCGACGCGCGTCGGCGTGCTCACCTCCGTCTCTTCCGCCTACAGCGTCGGCCTCTCGAAATATTTCAAGGAAACCTTCGCGAAGAACGGCGGCACGATCGCGATCGAGCAGAAATTTTCCGAGGGAGAAAAAGATTTCAACGCGCAGCTGACCGCGATCAAAGCGGCGGACGTGCAGGCGATCTTCGTCCCGACTTATTACACGGAGGCGGCCCTGATTGCGAAACAAGCGCGCGATCTCGGCATCACCGTGCCGCTTTTCGGCGGCGATGGTTGGGAGGCGCCCGAGTTGCTCGAAATCGGCGGCTCCGCGATCGAGGGACTGTATTATTCCACGCACTACTCGCCGCAGGCGGACACGCCGGAAGTGAAAGGATTCGTCGAGCGCTTCAGGAAACGATGGAACGGCGAAACACCGGACGCGATGGCCGCGCTCGGCTACGATTCGGCCCGAGTGCTGGCTGATGCGATCAAGCGCGCGGGCACGACGAAAAACACGAAGTTGCGCGACGCGATCGCGCACACGAAGGATTTTCCCGGCGTCACCGGAAAAACGACGATCGACGAACACCGCAACGCATCGAAAGCCGCGGCGATCGTCACCGTTCACAACGGCCAATTCAAATTTGTCCAAACGGTTTCACCGTAAACATCCCGACGTTTCCCCGTGGTTGAATTTTTGCAGCAGGTCATCAACGGGGTATCGCTGGGCGCGATCTACGCCCTGCTCGCGCTGGGTTACACGATGGTGTACGGCGTGCTCCGTTTCATCAATTTCGCGCACTGCGATGTCTTCATGATCGGCGCGTTCGCCGGCATGTACATCGGCCGGCATGTGCCCGAGGAGACGGTCTGGGGCGGCCTCACCGTGCTGGCCGGAGCAATGCTGATCTGCGCCGTGCTCGGCATCGTGATCGAGCGTCTCGCCTATCGCCCGCTGCGCTCGGGGCCGACTTTGAATGTGCTCATCACGGCGATCGGTGTGTCGTTGTTTCTTGAATACGGCGCGCAGGATGAACACGTCTTCGGCCAGAGACCGCAGGCCTTTCCGCAAATTTTCCCGAACACGTCCTTCCAACTCGGCGATGTGCGGCTTTCGAGCAATCAACTGATCGTCATCGTCGTCACCGTAATACTGCTCGTCGGATTGCGCCTCTTCGTCATGCGCACGCGCCTCGGCACAGCCATGCGCGCCTTGTCGTTCAATCCGAAAGCGGCGCAGCTCGTCGGGGTGAACAACAACGTCGTGATCTCCGCGACGTTCGGTCTCGGCTCCGCCCTGGCCGGAGCCGGCGGCATTCTCTACGCGATGAATTATCCCTCGATCGAACCCTTCATGGGTGTGATGCCGGGGTTGAAGGCCTTCGTCGCCGCCGTGCTCGGCGGGATCGGCAACATTCCCGGCGCGGCACTCGGCGGACTTCTCCTCGGCGTGGTCGAGACCTTCGTCAATGGCAGCGATTACTCCACCTACAAGGATGCGATCGCGTTCGCCATATTGATTCTGATTTTGCTTTTCCGTCCCGCCGGCCTGCTCGGTCGAAGCACCGTGGAGAAAGTGTGATGACCGGCCTTCAATTTCGAAAAACGTGAGACGCTATCTTCCACAACTCGGTCTGATCTTCGGCATCGTCGTGGCCGCGATCGTGACGAGGTACTCGGACGCGATCGACCCATACGTGCTCGACATCGCAACCGGCGCGGGGATCAACGTCATCCTCGCCGTGAGTTTGAATTTGGTGAACGGCCACACCGGCCAGTTTTCCCTCGGCCACGCCGGGTTCATGGCGGTCGGAGCCTATGTGTCGGGCGCCTGCAGTTTGTTTCTCGGGCCCAGGCTCCTCGGAGATGATCCGACCGCATTGTCCCAAGGCCTTTTTTTCCTCGGCGCGCTGACAGTGGGCGGGCTGGGCGCAGGCCTCGCCGGTCTTCTCGTGGGCGTTCCCTCGCTCCGTCTGAGAGGCGATTACCTCGCCCTGGTCACGCTCGGCTTCGGAGAGATCATTCGCGTCATCATTCAGAACATGGATGTCGTCGGCGGCGCGCTGGGTCTCAATGGCATTCCTCCCTACACGACGATCTTCTGGGTTCTCGGCTGCGTCGCGCTCACGATCTACGTCGTGACTTCGCTCGTGCGGTCCACCTACGGCCGCGGTTTCATCGCGACGCATGACGACGAGGTCGCGGCCGCCTCGGTGGGTCTGGACACGACGCGCTACAAGATCGTCGCCTTCGTGGTCGGCGCATTTTTCGCCGGCATCGCGGGCGGACTGTATGGGCATTTCAAACTCACGGTGTTGCCGACGGGATTCGATTTCACCAAGAGCATCGAAATCGTCGTCATGGTCATCCTTGGCGGAATGGGCAACACGTTGGGTGTAGTGCTGGCAGCAATACTGTTGACGCTTCTGCCCGAGCTGCTGCGCCCGATCGCCGAGTATCGCATGGTCCTCTACGCCTTGCTGCTGATCGCCTTGATGCTCCTGAGGCCGCAGGGCTTGTTGAACATCCGCGTGTCGAAAAAACGCCGCACCTGAGCGAAACCGCCGTATTCAGATGAGCACTACACTCCTCGCTCTTGAAAGCACCACGATCCGTTTCGGCGGATTGACCGCGGTCAATGCCGTCGACTTCCAAATGGCGCCGGGCGAACTCTGCGGGCTCATCGGTCCGAACGGCGCGGGAAAAACCACGCTGTTCAATCTCATCACCGGAATCTACCAGCCCACCGAAGGCCGCGTTTCCTTTCTCGGCCAGGACTTGCGCGGCGTCCGCCCGCATCGCATCGCGCATCGCGGGATTGCGCGCACATTTCAGAACATCCGCCTTTTTGGCCGACTCAGCGTGCTCGATAACGTCCGCGTCGCGGCCAATGTCCACCGCTGCGGTTCGCCGCTGCAAACGCTGGTGCGACTCGGCGGTTTTTTCCGCGAAGAAGATGCCATCACGCGCCGCGCGGAGGAGTTGTTGGAGCTGTTTCACCTCTCGAGATTTCGCAACACGCCCGCCGGAAGCCTGCCCTACGGTGAACAGCGCCGCTTGGAAATCGTTCGTGCGCTGGCGACCCGACCCAAACTCCTGCTGCTGGACGAACCCGCCGCTGGCATGACCGCCTCGGAAAAAACCGAACTCATCCAGCTCATCCAGCGCGTCCGCCGCGAATTCGATCTCACGATTCTCCTGGTCGAACATTCCATGCGCGTGGTCATGGGCGTCTGCGAACGGATCGCCGTCCTCGACTACGGCGTGAAGATCGCCGAGGGCACGCCGGAGCAGATTCAGAAGGATCCTAAGGTCATCGAAGCCTACCTCGGCGAAGACCACGCCACGAATTTGGCCCATCACTGACGAGCATGCTCCGCATCGAAAATCTCAGCGTCAGCTATGGAGCGATCCAAGCGCTTCACGAGGTCAGCCTGCAAATCGAAGCCGGCGAAATTGTGACGCTTGTGGGTTCTAATGGCGCCGGCAAAACCACCACCCTGCGGACGATCTCCGGATTGATCCGTGCGCAGCGCGGCGCAGTGCATTTTCTCGGCAAAAACATCACGCGCCTTCACCCGCACCAGATCGTCGCTCGCGGACTCTGCCAGGTGCCCGAAGGGCGAATGATTTTCGCCAATCTCACCGTGGACGAGAATCTCGCGATGGGCGCGTACCTCCAACGCGATACCGCCGTCATCGCGGCCAATCGCGAGTACGGCTTTGAAATTTTTCCGCGGCTAAAAGAACGCCGCACGCAAATCGCCGGCACTCTCTCCGGTGGCGAACAACAGATGCTGGCCATCGCTCGCGCGCTGATGAGCGCTCCGAAATTTCTGATGTTGGACGAGCCCTCGCTGGGCATTGCCCCCAGGCTGATCACCACGATCTTCGAAAAAATTCTGGAGATTAACCGCGATCGCCAGCTGACGATTCTTCTGGTCGAACAAAACGCGCGCCTCGCGCTGGAAATTTCCCATCGGGCTTACGTCCTGGATTCAGGCCAAATCACGCTGAAAGGACCGAGCGCCGAGTTGAAAAATGATCCGCAACTGAAAGCGGCTTACCTCGGCGGCTGAAACGCCACGGCAGCGTTCCTACAGTGCTATCCGGGGTTCCCTGAGCCAAAGCGATTTGCCTAAAGCCCAGGGTGTTGCCACGGTCTGCGCGCGCTCGTGCCGTCGCATGAACCCCCAGCTCGCACGCCAGATCAAAGATTTTTTGCCACAAGCGGATCTCGAAATCCAGCCGTGGAAGGGATTGTTCGCGTCGATTTCCGCCACGTACGATCAATTCGACAGTGAGCACAAATATCTCACGCACACGCTGAAGGCGACCGCCGCGGAGCTGACCACCGCCAACGAGGAGCTGCGCAGCCATTCCGAGCATCAGCTCAAATCGCTGAGCCGCTATTATCAGCAAACGCTCGAGCTGCAGCAGGGCATGATTCTCTGCTTCCGCAAAACCGATGCGGGCTTTCAACACACGCTCTGCCGTGGACAACTCGCGACGCGACTGGGTTGGGCTCCCTCGGAAGTCGAAGGGAAACTATCGAGCGAACTCTTTCCACCCGAACAGCTCGGCACGGTGGAAAATGCCTACGCCCGCGCGTGGCGGGGCATCGCCTGCTCCTTCGAAGCGCGCTCGGTCGACGGCGAAATTTTTTATCTCTGCCTCCTCCGCCCCCTGCGGCAGGAAGGACAGGTCCGCGAGGTCATCGTCTCCGCCGTGGAGATCACCGCGCTGAAACACCTCGAAATCGACCTGCGGCAGGAAAAGGAAAAAGCGGAGTCGGCCGACCGCGCGAAGAGCGAGTTTCTCGCCGTGATGAGCCACGAGATCCGCACGCCGTTGAACGCGATTCTCGGCTTTGCCCAATTGCTGCGCGACAGCCAGCTCGATGACGAACAGCGCTCCTGGCTCTCGATCATCGCGGCGAGCGGCGAATCTTTGCGCGGCCTGATCGACGACATCCTCGACTTCTCGAAGATCGAAGCCGGCATGCTCGAGTTGCACGAAGAACCCGTCGTACTGCAGGAGCTGCTCGAATCGATCACGTCGATGTTCCGCCCCCGCATTTCGGAAAAAGGTTTGGATCTTAACGTCCGAGTTGCGCCACATGTTCCGGAGGCGATCACGACGGACGCGAATAGGCTGCGGCAGATTTTGGTCAACTTGATCAACAACGCCGTGAAGTTCACCGAAGACGGCTCGATCACGATCGAGGTCTCGGTCATCGAATCGCCTCCGACTCCGGAAAAGGGCACGTGGTTTCTGCGCTTCGAAATTCGCGACACGGGCGTCGGGATCAAGCCCGAGCACCGCGAGCGGATGTTCAAGCCCTTCAGCCAGGCAGACTCTTCAACGACGCGAGTGTATGGCGGCACCGGTCTCGGTCTCGCGATCTGCAAGCGCCTGGCCAACGCGCTCGGCGGCGACGTGGATTTCACCAGTGAGTTCGGTCGCGGCTCGGCGTTTTTCTTCACGGTCCGCGCCCATGCCACGAATCTCACGGTCACGTCCGCCTCGATGTTTTCGCGAGCCACGCTCTCGCGCCTGCCGAAGCTGCGCGTGCTCGTGGTGGAGGACCACGCGACGAATCGTTTTCTGCTGCGGCAGATTTTTCGTCGCTTCGGTTACGAGGCCGATTTCGCGGAGAATGGCCGCGAGGCGGTCATCACGGCTGCAGCCACGGATTACGATTTGATCCTGATGGATCTTCAATTGCCCGAGATGGACGGGATCGAGGCCGCCGCGGAAATCCGCGCCAGCCGCCACGGCCGGCCGCAGCCACGTATCATTGCGCTGACCGCGAGCACGCTGCACGAGCAACATGATCGCTGCATGGAAGCCGGCATGGACGGCGTCCTGACGAAGCCAATTCGCATGGAGGCGTTGTTCTCCGAGCTGGCCCGCACGACGCCGCTGAAAGCGGTCTGACGCTGCGCTGACGCGCAGCTAAGGAAGAAGGCAGAAGTAAGAAGGCAGAATGGGCTTACGCTGCGCTAGTGAAGAATGAAGAAGTTAGAATGTAGAATGGCTGAAACGTGTAAGCGTAGCGCAAGACCTTCGGGCGAGCCGTTACCGTTTTGACCGCGTTTCGCTCGATCCATGAGCGAAATGCCTCTGAGGTAGGGCGAAGCCTCCAGGCGAGCCGCAACCGTTCGGCCTAACCTCCAGGATGAGCCACGCCCAACGCGGCTCGGCAGGGACGCCTCACCCTACCCGCAGAGGCTGGCCATGCTTACGTTCATCATTCTACATTCACAATTCTTCACTAGCCCAGCATAAGCCCATTCTGCATTCTTACTTCTTCATTCTTCCTTCGCCTTGATCGACCTGCTTCACACTCTCAAAACGACTTTCGGCTACGGTTCCTTTCGGCCGCTTCAGCGCGAAATCATCGAGGCTACGCTCGCCGGAAAAGACGTCTTCGCATTGCTCCCGACCGGCGGCGGAAAATCCCTTTGCTTTCAGGTCCCGGCACTCGTCCAACCAGGTCTGACGATCGTCGTCTCGCCTCTGATCGCGCTGATGAAGGATCAGGTCGACGCGCTCCAGGCCAGCGGCGTGGCAGCGACGTATCTGAATTCGACGCTCGCCTCAGACGAGGCTCGCTCGCGCCTCGCCGGCCTGCATCGCGGCCAATGGCGGCTGCTCTACGTCGCGCCCGAGCGCCTCATGCTCGATGGCTGGATCCAAAACCTCGCCTCCTGGAATGTGGCGCGCATCGCCATCGACGAGGCGCACTGCGTCAGCGAATGGGGCCACGATTTCCGTCCGGAATATCGTCAGCTCGCCAAGTTGCGCGAGGCGCTGCCGAACGTGCCGATGATGGCGCTGACCGCGACGGCGACGGAGCGCGTGCGGAAGGACATCGTATCCCATTTGAAACTGCGCGAGCCGGAGACCTTCGTCGCGAGCTTCAATCGCCCAAACCTCACCTACCGCGTCCTCCCGAAAGATCAGCCGCTGAAACAGATCATCGATTTCGTGCGGAAGCGCGAACACGAGAGCGGGATCATTTATTGCGCGAGCCGCGCCTCAGCGGAGCGCGTCGCGGAAGCGCTCGCCGGACGAACCTTCGCCGCTCGCGCTTACCACGCCGGCCTCACCGCCGAGGAACGCAGCCGCAACCAGGAACTCTTCCTGCGAGACGAAGTTCGCATCATGTGCGCGACGATCGCCTTCGGCATGGGCATCAACAAGCCGAACGTCCGCTACGTCATTCACTACGACCTGCCGAAGAACATCGAGGGCTACTATCAGGAAACCGGCCGCGCCGGTCGCGATGGTTTACCGGGCGATTGTCTACTGCTCTTCAACCCGGGCGACATCGCGAAACAGACTCACTTCATCGACGAGATGACCGACGCGCATGAGCAGCAGGTCGCGCGGGCCCAGCTCCGCAAGATCGTGCACTACGCTGAGAGCTCCGGCTGCCGCCGCGCGGAGTTGCTGGATTATTTTGGCGAAACGTTTCCCGTCTCACAGTGCGGCGCCTGCGATAACTGCCTCGAGCCGCGAGCGAGCTACGACGGCACGCTCGTCGCGCAAAAATTCCTCTCCTGCATCTACCGCGTGCGCCAAGCCAGCCGTTTCGCCGTCGGCATGAACCACATCATCGAGGTGCTGACGGGCGCTGACACAGAAAAGATCCGGCGCTGGGGTCACGACAAGGTCACGACCTACGGCATCGGCGCAGAGCTGTCGCGCCCGCAATGGGCCGCCGTCGGCCGCGAGCTCACGCGCCTTGGTTACGTCGCCGTGAGCGAGGGCGAATTCGCGACACTCGAACTTTCCCCGGCGGGAATGGAAGTGCTGCGCGCGCGGACACCAATCACGTTGACCAAGCCGATGGAGCTGCCGAAAGCGAAACGCGTCGCGCGCCGCGAAGGCGAAATCGAGTGCGACGAAATCCTCTTCGCTCGTCTGCGCGGTCTGCGGAAGAAATTGGCCGACGAGCGAAGCGTGCCGGCCTACATCGTCTTTGGCGACGCGACGCTGCGCGCGATGGCTCGCGAGTATCCAACAAACAACGACGAGATGGAAAACATCCCGGGCCTGGGCGAAAAGAAGCTCGCCGAATTCGGCGAAATCTTCGCCAAAGAAATCGCGGACTACCTCGAGACAAACTCCCGGCTGAGTTTCGTCCACTAGCCCACGAATCACGGAATTCGATCCGGATTTGCCCACGAATCACACGAAGAACACGAAAACTCGGAAAACCCAAACCCCGGAAATGTTCCCCACGGAAGGCACGGAAAACACGGAAAGGAATTCAGTCAGAATTTCTCGATCGGAATTTCTTTCCGTGATTTCGGGGCCTTCCGTGGGAAAATTGGTTTTGTTTTTTCCTTCGTGTGCTTCGTGTGATTCGTGGGCCTAAACTAAAATTCGATACCGGGTTGGGCTTTTACGCCGGCTTGGAAGGGGTGTTTCACTTCGCGCATTTCGGTGACGAGATCGGCCAGCGCGATCAGCTCGGGCTTGGCGCCTCGGCCGGTGATGACGATGTGCAGCATCTCCGGCTTGGTCCGCAGAGCGGCCAGAATTTCGTCGAGCGGGAGATAGTCGAAGCCGAGAACGATACTCAGCTCGTCCAGCAGAAGAAAATCGAGCGACTCGGAACGCAGGTAATTCAACGCGAGCGCCCAGCCCTCGCGACAACTGGCGATGTCTTTCGAGCGGTCCTGCGTGTCCCAGGTGAATCCCTCGCCCACCCGATGCCAGGTGAGATTCGGACTGCGCAAGAGCTTCTCGACGGCATCGGAACCCGACTTGATGAACTGAATCACCGCGCACTTTTTTCCATGCGCCAGCATGCGGGCGAGCATGCCGAACGCCGCGGTGGTTTTGCCTTTGCCATCGCCGGTATGCACCACGATCAGTCCGCGCTTCTCGCGCGCCGCACGCATCTTCGAATGCATCTCCGACTGCAGTTCTTTCATGGCCTCGCGATGGGCGTCCTCCCCCGCTTCGCCTGGCTCGTTCGATTCGGGCATTTTCATGGCAGTTCCAAAATCATGCCCGGACCTGTGCGTAATTGAACACCGAATACATCGCGCAACAGACTCGGCGTGAGCACGTCGATCGGTTTTCCCGCCGCGCGCAATTGTCCGCCGGCAAGCACGACGACAAAATCCAACCCGTGGGCGACCCGCAGATCGTGCAGCGAAAGCAGCACCGTCTTCCCGCTGCTCGCGAGTTCACGACCGAGCGCCACCACATCCAAGGCATGGCGCGGATCCAGTTGCGCGAGGGGTTCGTCCCAAAGCTGCAGCGGCGCTTCGGTCGCGACCGCGCGCGCCAGCAAAACCCGGTGGCGCTCGCCGCCGGAAAGTTGATTGACCGGCCGCTGCGCCAGACCTGCGAGATCGAATCGCTCCAGCGCCGCATCCACCCCGCGCTCGTCGTCACCATGCGCGAAGCGTCCCTGCGCAACGACGCTGCGCACCGAAAATCCGAATTCGAAGCGGGCCTCCTGCGGCACCCAGGTTGCCATCCGTCCGCGCTCCATCACGGGAATTTTCAGCATCGGACGCCCGGCCCAGCGGACCTCGCCTTCCGCCGGCAGCAGCCCTGCCGCCGCCTGCAGCAGGGTGGATTTGCCGGAGCCATTCGGCCCGATCAGACCGGCCAGACAACCATGCGATAAATTCAACGACACGTCGCGCAGGCGTTGCGCGACGGACACGCGTTGAAGCTCCAGCGCGTTCAAGCTCGTCGGCGAAGCAACCATAGGAAAAAGGGTCCGCCGATCAGCGACGTGATCACGCCCAAGCGCACGCCGCCCACGCTCCGCGCCAGCAAATCACACGCGAGCACGAAGGCCGCGCCGCCAACCAGGCACAGTGGCACGAGCCGCCGATGCTCCGGGCCGGCCAGCAGCCGAAACACATGCGGCACGATCAATCCCACAAAGCCGACCGTGCCAGCGACCGCCGTGGCCAGCGCCGTCAGCACCGTCGTGAGCGCGAGCATCCAGCCGCGCAGCCGCCGCACATCCACGCCCAGGCTCTGCGCCTCGTCCGCGCCAAGACTGAGCAAATCCATCCGGCGCCCAAGCGGCCACAGTAGTGCCGCCGCGGATACAATCGGCAGCGCCATGAAAACGTGTTCCCAGGTGCGATCCTCCAGTCCGCCGAGAAGCCAGAACAAAATCTGCGCGTTTCGCTCGTACGAAAGCGTATAACTCGAAAGCACGTAGCTCGTGACCGCTCCGAGCAACGCGTTCAGCGCCACGCCGGCGAGCAGCAACCGCTCCGTGCTCGCGCCGTGTCTCGCCAACACCAAAACCGCTCCCGTCGCGAGCAACGCGCCAATCACCGCGGCGATCGGCAAGACGCTGAGCGATGCCGTCGCCCAGCCCGCCGCGATCGCGATGACCGCTCCCGCCGATCCGCCGCTGCTCACGCCGAGCAATCCCGGGCTAGCGAGGCCGTTGCGAAAATAGGCCTGCATGACCAGTCCGCCTCCCGACAGCGCCGCGCCGACCAGAACAGCAACGATCACGCGCGGCAGCCGAATCTGATAAATCACCGTCGCAGCCAGCGCGTCCTCGTTCGTCAGCCCCGCCCACAATCGCGCCGGGCTCAGCGGAAAATCTCCAATCGCGATCGAGGCAACCACGAGCCCCGCGAGCAGCGCACAGGCCAGCGGCAAAATCCAAGGTGATGCTCGCGTAGTGCTCACTTGAATACGTCGGGATGCAGCTCGCGCGCGAGCTGCTCGTACCCGTCGATGCGATAGTGCGACACGCAGCTCAGCTGATACGGTTTCAACAACGCGACCCGACGCTGCTTCACCGCCGGCATGAACTGGTAGGGCGGCAATTTTTCGTAAGGTTTCAAGGCCGACTCCGCCGTGGCGCCCGCGATCACGACTTTCTCGATCGGCCACGTCAGCATTTTCTCGCCGGGAGGTTCGGTGTGTCCGACCAGTTTCCCGATCGTAGCGGCGAGATTTTCCGCGCCCGCATAATCGCAGAGATCCTGAAACGTCGTGTCCGAGCCCGGAATCGCGCCGTAGGTGGAGGGCGCGATGACGCGGATCCGCCTCACGCCTTTCAATTTTTCGCGCAGATTTTTGACGCGAGCCTCGCAGTCCGCGATCACACGTTCCGCTTTGGTCTCCGCGCCGATCGCCTTCGCGAGCCGGCGCAGATTGTCGTAGGAATCTTCCAGCGACTTGTAGCGATCGAAAACGAGCACCGCCACGCCGGAGCGTTTCACCTGCGCGACCAACTCGCTCCGGCTGTAGTCGGCGAAGAGCACGAGCGTCGGTTGATATTTCAGAATGCTCTCCGCGTCGCCGTGTATCGAAAGTTTTGGATACGCTTTCGCCTGCGTCGCCACTGCGGAAAACGCTTCATCATCCGCGATCTGGCTGAGCGCGGCGATCTGCTCCGGCTCAGCCAGCGCGAGCAGCATCTCGTCGGTCCCGACAGTTTGCGATACGACGCGAATGCCCTTGGCGCCGGTCGCCCACGTGACGCTGCCGACAGCCAGCCAAAGAAGAACGCAGCGGATGATGTTCGTCATGTTGGCAGCAAGACAGCCGCGCTCAGAAGCGCCACTCCACACTGCCGAACGCCCCGAAAGGCAGGGCCGCATAACCGTATGCGTCCTCGTATTTTTCGTTCAGCGCGTTTTCGACCCGAACCTTCAACGTCAGATTTTTGAACGCCTCGTAGCTCGCGAAAACGCGCGCCGTCGCGTAGTCCTCGATCGCGCCGACGCCGCTGTCCGTCCGCCCGGCTGCGACGTGCAAACCCGCGCCGAGCACAAGCGCGCCAGTCACATCATAGCTGATTTCACCATCGGCCACGTGGCGCGGTCGGCGCACGAGACGCTCGCCGGTTTCGTCATTGCGCGCATCGACGTAAGTGTAGGCCAGGCGGGTATGGAGCCGCGAGGTGATGTTGAGGTTTGCGCCAAACTCGAAACCGCGGCTGCTCGCGCGCGTGCGATTCACGATCCGCCCGGCGAACGTGTTGAAATCGACAATCTCGTATTCGAAGAGATTGCGGAATCGGTTCTCGAAATAAGTCGCGGTTAGCGTGAGCCGGTCGCGCCAGAGCGCCTGATCGATCCCCACATCCCAGCCACGCGACTTTTCAGGTTTCAGATCGGGATTGGGCAACTGCCCGTACTGCGGGACGCCATAGCGATCGTCCGATCCCGGCGCGCTGAATCCGGTGCCGTAGGTCGCATGCAGATTCGTGCCGTCGCGCGGCTGCCACGCGATGCCGCTGCGCCAGGTGAACGCATCTCCCACCGAGCGGAAACTGTCCTCACGACCCCCGACTGTGAGCGTGACATTTTTCACCGGCCGCGCCGTCGCGGAAACGTAACCCGCGGCGACCTGATCCCGCGTGTTCGACGTTTCGATCGCAAACTTCGACCACTCGAAATTCGTGCCAGCCACGACCTCCAAGCGCGGACTCGCGCTCCACGTGTTTTGCCAATCGACGATTTCGCGGGTGTTCGACGAGTGGCTGAGGCCGAAGGAATCGGCGAACCGGTAGGTGCGGCGATGCAGCCCAAAGGTCAGTCGCGAATCCAAATGCGGCGCGATTTTCACGTCGCTGTAGACGGTGAAGAGCGCGTTGTCCGCATCGACGTCGCCCACGCCGGGAAACACACGGGAACCTGCCTCCTCGTACTCCGCGTTCTGCGCGCGAAATGTAGTGCCGAACAGGATACGATCGTTCAACGCGTACTCGAGGCGCGTGGCGTAGGTCCATTGGCGAAGGTCGTTGTGCGCGCGGTCGTTTGCCGTCTCGAAATGCGCCACCGCCGCGCTGTAGCTCAATCCGTTGCGCGAACCGGAGGCCTCGGCTGAGACCCCGAGCGTTTGAAATGAACCCGCGGTCGCGTCGATCGATCCCCGGAGTTCGCCTTCGCCGCGCTGGCTTTCGATCAGAATCACTCCGCCCATCGCCGAGCTGCCAAACAGCGTGCTCTGCGGGCCGCGCAGCACTTCGATGCGCCCGATATTGGCGAGATCGGCAGAGCCGAGAAACGGGCTGTATTGATCCGAGCGATCGTTCATCCGCACGCCATCGACCACGAAGAGCGTCTGGTGATTGCTCGCCCCGCGAATGAAAACCGCGCTCGCGCCGCCGACCGCGCCTGTATTCACAACATCGATACCGGGAGCCTGGGTCAGCGCCGTGCGCAGATCGACGATCTGCTCGCGTTCGATTTCCGAAAGAGAAACAAGCGAGACGCTGCTCGGCGTGCGCTGCAAATCCTGCGGCGAACGCGACGCGGATATCACGATCCGATCGAGCGGGATCGTTTCGGAGTCGTCACTGGTGGACGAAAGGAAGGTTTGAGCGGACGCCGTGGATAGCGCGGCGCTCGCGAGAAAAATCCATCCCGCGGGGCGGGACAGCGTGAACGATGACATGGTGGCTGGGTGGACAGGCAAGAGCCGACACGCTGCACCCGAAGGTTCACGCCGCTCTCACGCTTCATTTTTGCGATGAAGTTTTCGCGACCGATGCGCGCAATCGCATCGAACGCGTGAGCACTTCGGATCGGATGTTCGGACTCCGCACTCTGTGGGTTTTCAAACCCACGCCGCTCCTTCGCCTTCGCCGGAAAAACCCGACTGGCTTTGCCCGCGCGATTGCTCGCGCAGTGAAGGATTGTGGTGCGTTACCGCAGCGCAACTGTCGCCGATTCACACGGCATTCCCCGATTTCCAAAGCAGTCAAAGAACAAGAAACGGTCGTACCTAAAACCGATCAAACGGCACTTGCCAAGAACATATCAACGTATCCTGATATGACGATATAAGCATGAGTTCCGTCCCAAAAGAATCTCCCTCCTTCGCCGCCTTGCGCGAGCTCTTCGAGAAACGCGTGGCCGTCCTCGACGGTGCGATGGGCTCGATGATTCAGACCTACCATCTCTCGGAAGCCGACTTCCGCGGCGAACAGTTCAAGAGCCACCCGCATGATTTAAAGGGCAACAACGACCTGCTCTGCCTCACCAAGCCCGAAGTCGTCGAAGAGATCCATCGCGCCTACTTCGATGCTGGCGCAGATATCGTTGAAACCAACACGTTTAGCTCCACGACGATTGGCCAGGCTGACTACAAGCTGGAGTCGATCGTCGTCGAACTGAACCGCGCCGCCGTCGCGGTCGCCCGGAAGGCCGCAAGGGCCGCCGAGGCTGCGACGCCGGGTCGCAAGTGCTTCGTGGCGGGCGCTATCGGCCCGCTGAACCGCACGTTGTCGATGTCGCCGGACGTGAATCGTCCTGACTACCGCGCCGTCACCTGGAAGCAGGTGGTCGAGGCCTATACCCAGCAGGTTCGGACCTTCATCGAAAGCGGCGTCGATGCCCTGCTCGTCGAAACGATCTTCGACACCCTCAACGCCAAGGCCGCCCTCTTCGCCATCGAAACCTTGTTCGACGAACTCGGCGTGCGGCTGCCCGTGATGATTTCCGTCACGATCACAGACGCTTCCGGTCGCACCCTCTCCGGCCAGACCATCAGCGCGTTCTACAATTCCATCCGCCACGCCAAGCCGTTTTCCGTCGGCATCAATTGCGCGCTCGGCGGCCGCCAGATGCGGCCCTACATCGAGGAACTCTCCTCGATCGCGGAGTGCTACGTCACCTGCTACCCGAACGCCGGACTGCCGAACGCCTTCGGCGGCTACGACGAAACGCCCGACGATATGGCGACGGTTCTCGGCGAATTCGTGGACGCGGGTTTCGTCAACCTGGTCGGCGGCTGCTGCGGCTCCACCCCGCCGCATATCGCCGCGATCGCCAAGGCCGTGAACGGCCGCAAGCCCCGTCAAAGGCAGCCGCGTTCCCACCGGCTTCAACTCAGCGGCCTCGAACCACTGGTGGTTGCCTAACCGACCGAATGAGCCACGCCTAACCGATCTACTGAGCCACGGCGGCGGCGCATCGCCGCCTCACCTTCGCCACCACATTTTTACTGCCGAATGTCTTCTTCCGAACCTGTCTCCACCTTTCTCGTCATCGGCGAGCGCACCAATATCACGGGATCTCCAAAATTCGCCAAGGCGATCAAGGCGGGCGATTGGGACGCCGCGCTGGCCATCGCCCGACAGCAGGTGGAAAACGGCGCCAACGTCATCGACATCAACGTCGACGAGGCGCTGATCGATGGCGAAGCCACGATGGTCAAGTTCCTCAATCTCATCGCGGCCGAGCCCGAGATCTGCCGCGTGCCGGTGATGATCGATTCGTCGAAATGGTCTGTATTGGAAGCGGGACTACAATGCCTGCAGGGCAAGGGCATCGTTAATTCGATTTCCCTGAAAGACGGCGAAGCGGAATTCCTGCGTCGCGCGCGGCTGATCCAGCGCTACGGCGCGGCGACCGTGGTGATGGCCTTCGACGAACAAGGTCAGGCCGCAACGCGCGACGACAAGGTCCGCATCTGCGCACGAGCCTACAAACTCCTCACCGAGCAAATCGGCTTCAATCCCGAGGACATCATTTTCGATCCGAACATCCTGACCGTCGCGACCGGCATCGAGGAGCACAACAACTACGCGGTCGATTTCTTCGAGGCAGTTAAGCTCATCAAGGCCACGCTGCCCTACGCGCGCATTTCCGGCGGCGTGTCGAATGTCTCGTTTTCCTTCCGAGGCAACAATCCCGTGCGCGAGGCGATGCACGCGGCGTTTCTCTATCATGCCATCCGCAACGGCATGGACATGGGCATCGTGAACGCTGGCATGCTCGGAAACTACCAGGAAATTCCGCGCGATCTGCTCGAGCGTATCGAAGACGTGCTGCTCAACCGCCGTCCCGATGCCACGGAACGCCTGGTGAAATTCGCCGACGACCTCAAAGCCCAGCAAGGCGGCGCGTCGAAGACCGAAATCAAGGAAGACCTCACCTGGCGCAACGGCACGGTCGAGGAGCGGCTGAGCCACGCGCTGGTCAAGGGCATCGACGCCTTCATCGACGGCGACACGGAAGAAGCGCGGCAAAAATATCCGCGTCCCCTCGACATCATCGAGGGACCGCTGATGGACGGCATGCGTGTGGTCGGCGATTTGTTCGGCGCGGGAAAAATGTTTCTGCCGCAAGTCGTGAAATCCGCACGCGTGATGAAAAAGGCCGTGGCCTATCTCACGCCGTTCATGGAAGAGGAAAAGCGCAAGGCGGTCGCCGCGGGCGGCAGCGCGCGCGCCAACGGAAAATTTCTCATCGCGACGGTGAAGGGCGACGTCCACGACATCGGCAAGAACATCGTCGGCGTGGTGCTCGCCTGTAACAACTACGAGGTCGTCGACCTCGGCGTGATGGTGCCGTCGGACAAAATTCTCGCGGAAGCGAAGCGCATCGGCGCCGACGTCATCGGGGTTTCCGGTCTCATCACTCCCTCGCTCGACGAAATGGTGCACGTCGCGAAGGAAATGAAACGCGAAGGCTTCACCGTGCCGCTGCTGATCGGCGGCGCGACGACCAGCCCGGCGCACACCGCCGTCAAAGTCGCTCCGGAATATGAGCATGGCGTCGTCCACGTGCTCGATGCCTCGCGCGTGGTCAACGTCGTCAGCTCGCTGCTCTCGCCCGAGCAAAAGCCCGCGTACCTCGCCGAAGTGAAGAAAAAGCAGGAACGCCAGCGCGAGGAGTTCGCTGCACGCCGTTCCCGCAAACCGCTGCTCTCACTCGCCACGTCACGCGAACGCCGCCCGAAATATGATTGGGCGCAGATCGATATTCCACGGCCGGAATTTCTCGGCACGCGCGCCTACGCCAACGTCCCGCTCGAGGAGATCGTGCCCTTCATCGATTGGGGTCCGTTGTTCAGCGCGTGGGAACTGCACGGCCGTTTCCCCGATATTTTGAAAGACCCCGTGGTCGGCGAAGAGGCGACAAAACTTTTCGGCGACGCGAAAAAAATTCTCGATGAGATCATCCGCGAGAAACGTTTTACCGCGAAAGCCGTGATCGGTTTCTGGCCCTGCAACGCGGTCGGCGACGATGTGGAAGTTTACACCGACGAGGCGCGTAGTGGAATTGTCACTACATTCCATCTCTTGCGCCAGCAGCTCGAAAAACCGGCGGATCAATTCAACCATTGTCTGGCGGACTACATCGCGCCGAAGGATTCCGGCCGGATCGATTATATCGGCGGGTTCGCGGTGACAGCCGGTCATGGCGTTGAAAAATTCGCGGCGGAGTTTCGCGCGAAGCAGGACGATTATTCCGCGATCATGGCTCAGGCGCTGGGCGATCGTTTGGCCGAAGCCATGGCGGAAATGTTTCACAAGCGCGCCCGCGAGTTCTGCGGATTCGGGAAAACCGAAAATCTCAGCTACGAAGAACTCATTCGCGAAAAATACCGCGGCATTCGCCCCGCCCCGGGCTATCCGGCCTGTCCCGATCACACGGAGAAACCGATTCTGTTCAAACTGCTCGATGCCGAAGCAGCCACGGGCATCCACTTGACCGAAAGCTGCGCGATGACGCCGGCGAGCTCCGTCAGCGGCTGGTATTTCAACCATCCCGACTCGAAATACTTCGGCGTCGGCAAGATCGGTCGCGATCAGGTGGAGGAATACGCGAAGCGAAAAGGTCAGCCGCTCGCCGAAACCGAGCGATGGCTGGGACCCTACCTTGACTACGACCCGAGCTGACGGAACATCATAGGTGTGGCGCACGTCACATACTCATGATCTCCAGCCGATCCATCCTTCTAGCTGTTGCCCTCGCCGCCTTTGGTGGAGCGGGCACGGCTTCCGCAGCGGATGTCGCATTTTCCGCGTCGTTGTCGGAAAGCGAGCAGAAGACGATCGGGCTCAGCCAGTTGAGCTCGGCTCAGTGGACTGCACTCGATGCCGCGGTGAAGCACGACGTGACGCTAGCGAGGCAGGGAAACGTGCCTGCCTTTGCCAATAGCTTTAGCGAGCGGCGCACGCCGGAAGAACGGCAGAAGATCGGACTCAGTTTGCTGACAGCGACGCAGGTGGCACAGCTCGATTCCGCCGTCGCCCGCGCGATCGCGAGTGGCTCACAAATATCGGCGCGCGACCTGACTTACACACCGCGGACAGGATCGATCGTCGCGGTTCAATTTCCCGGAAGAAAATGGGAAACCCACGGTTATGCCGAGTTCACCGTCGGCAGCACCAGCGGCCGTGGGAGTTTTTACGGCGGAGCGTTCAACGTGACCACCACCGACCCGACCGGAAAGTTCACCGCATCATTCACGATGAGCGAATACCGCGGCAAGGGTCTGCCGTATTACTGCGACTACGGGTATCCGTGGTATCGCTACTGAGCCGCCACAGTTTTTTCTAACCTCCAGGATGAGCCACGTCCGGCGCGGCTTGCCCAGAGGTTGTCTAATGTCGCCTTCGGCTCGGTACGCCCTGCCCACAGAGGCTGGGTACGCCTACATTCATCATTCTGCATTCTTAATTCTTCATTAGCGCGCCGCTCGCTTAAACTTCGGTTGCGGCTCCGACGCGCGCTGAGCCCTTGCCAGTCGAGGCGTTTGTTCGTGCGCTGTTCAGGTGCCTGCGCTTTCAGATTACGACATCTCGACGTTTGCCGAAGAGCTTGCTGCGCTCGGGCTGAAGTCGTCGCACGCGCAGACAGTCTTGCGCGAACACTACCGCACCGGCGCGGCGGGAAACTGGAGCGATCTTCTCCTGCCTAAGGCGCTGCTCTCGCGATTGGCGTCGGCTAATCCGTCGCGCGCCTCGGCGCTCGCGGCCCGCCAGGTCGCGGAAGATGGGACGGTCAAGTTGCTATCGCGCCTCGCCGATGGCCGCACCGTCGAGTCCGTCCTCATGCCGGATTTTCGCCGCGATCGTGCGGCAGGATGCATCTCGTCCCAAGTTGGTTGCGCGATGGGTTGCGACTTCTGCGCCACGACCAAAACCGGCTTCGAACGCAATCTCACCGCGGGCGAAATGGTCGAGCAGTTCCTCGCCCTGCGTAGGGAAGCTTTGGATACAGAGCGTCGCCTCTGCACGCTGGTCTTCATGGGCATGGGCGAGCCGATGCTCAATTTGGACAACGTGCTCACGGCCGTGCGGCGCATCGCGAGCAACGATCTCGGCGCATTAGGCTGGCGGCAAATCACGGTGTCGACGGTGGGCATCGTGCCCGGCATCGACGCGATGCGCGAAGCCAAGTTAAATATCCATCTGGCCGTGTCGCTGCACGCGCCCGACGACGAGACTCGCGCGCGACTTCTGCCAATGGGAAAACGCTTTCAAGTGGACGCGATCCTCGCGGCAGCGGATCGCTATCAAGCGGCGACTAATCGGCCTGTCACGATTCAATACTGCCTATTGAAAGGCGTGAACGACTCGCTCGCGCAAGCGCAGCAGCTCGCCGAGCTGATGCGCGACCGGCGCATGCACGTGAATCTCCTGCGCTACAATCCGACCGGACTCAGCCTGAAAGGCGTGACCTACGAACGCTCCGACGATGAAACCGCCGACGCATTTTACGCCGAACTGCGAAAGCACGGCGTAGTCGCGCATTTCCGCCGCAGCCGCGGCAAAGACATCGACGCCGCCTGCGGCCAGTTGAGAAGGCGAAAGCTGAAGGAAGGCGAAGGCTGAAGGAGGAAGGCTGAAAGAAGGCGAAGGCTGAAGACTGGAAGAAAACCGAGGCTGAAGGCTGGAAAAACGGCGAAGGCTGAATAAGAGCGCTGGAGGCTGGAATGGAGGGACGCTGGAGGCCGACGGCTGAGGTGACGCGTTTGTGAGCGGAGTTCAGTGCGCCGCTTCGCGGCGTGTGAAAGAATGCCGGCGAGGACGCCAGCGCTCCCAGAGCCTCCTGCGCCTTGGAAAGGCGCACTCGGCCGGCCGAGCGTTGGGCAGTCGCCTAGTGCCGGGGATAGGCCGAGCGTCGGCGTTTCGCCGATGTCGGCCACTGGGAGCGCTGGCGTCCTCGCCGGCATCGATTGGGCTGCCGCGCAGCGGCGGACTCGATTACGACGACGCCGATGCTCCCAAACTCGCATGCATCCTGACGGCGCGGAGCTAGCCGCGCGCAAGCGTGAACACGAGCTCTCCCAGCCGCGTGCGCCGAGCGAACCTTCGCCCCGAGCTTCACGAGTTGCCGGGGGGTTGTTTCCACTCAACGTGAACCACGGCATGACGGTTCGCCCGGAGGTCTCGGCCTTCATTCCATGAGTCTAATTCCGACCGTTCAGCATTCTGCCTTTTTCATTCAGCCTTCTTCCTTCAGCCTTCGCCTTTCGATATGCCCCAGAGCAATTTTTTTCGATTTCTTCGCGCAGCAGCCGCGCTCGCCATCCTCGTTTTCTCCTCCCGCGTTTCGGCGGTACCCGAAGCAACGTACCAGCCAATCGCCGTCGTGAAAGCGGGCCTGATTGCCGAGGACGTCGCAGCGTTTGTCCCGGCCGGATTGGACCCCGAACACCTGCCAAAATCCTTCGCTCTCTTGCAGCCGCCGAAAATCACGACCGTGCTCCCGAGCGATTGGAAAGACACGCCGACGTTCACCTGCGACGGTCCGCATTTTCGCGCCACACTCACCGTGGCAAACGACGTCGATCTCTACGGCGGCGGCGAAGTCACCGGACCGCTGCGGCGGAACGGCACGACCATTCGGCTTTGGAACACCGACAACTACACGTACGAAAAAGACACCGGCCATCGCCTCTATCAATCGCACCCCTGGATGCTCGGCGTGCGCGCCGACGGCAGCGCGTTCGGAGTTATCTTCGATTCGACGTGGAAAGCGGAATTGAGCGCGGAAAACACGATCACGTTTACCAGCCAGGGACCGGCCTTTCCTGTTTATGTGATCGAACGCCCTTCGCCGCAGGACGTGCTGCGCGAACTCGCCGATCTCACCGGCCACATGCCGCTGCCCCCGCGCTGGGCGCTCGGGTATCAACAATGTCGATACTCCTACAATCCCGATTCAAAGGTGCGGGAGATCGCGGACAATTTTCGCAGCCGCAACATTCCATGCGACGTGATCTGGATGGATATCGATTACATGGACGCGTACCGGATTTTCACCTTTCGCAAAGATGAGTTTCCCGAGCCGAAAAAGCTGAACGGCTATCTTCACGACCGCGGCTTTCACAGCGTGTGGATGATCGATCCCGGCGTGAAATTGGATCCCGATTATTTCGTTTATCGGAGCGGAACGAAGAACGACGTCTGGGTGAAAAACGCCGAGGGGCAGACGTTCGTCGGCAAAGTCTGGCCCGGCGACTGCGTCTTTCCTGATTTCACCCGGCCCGAGACGCGGCGCTGGTGGTCCGGTTTGTACAAGGACTTCATCGCGCAAGGCGTCGACGGGGTGTGGAACGACATGAACGAGCCCGCCGTATTCGACACGCCGGATTGGACGATGCCGGAAGACAATTGGCATCGCGGCGGGGGCGACATCGTGCCGGGACCGCATCGTCGTTATCACAATGTTTTCGGCATGCTGATGGTGAGCGCGACCCGTGAAGGCTTGCTCGCGGTTCACCCGGACAAACGCCCCTTCGTGCTCACGCGGGCAAATTTTCTCGGAGGACAGCGCTATGCGGCGACGTGGACCGGCGACAATGCGTCGCGTGAGGAGCATTTGGAAATGTCCATTCCGATGAGCCTCACTCTGGGTTTGTCCGGGCAACCGTTCAACGGACCCGACATCGGCGGCTTCGGCGACAATGCCACAGCCGAACTCTGGGCCCGCTGGATCGGGCTCGGGGCCTTTTATCCCTTCTCGCGCGGCCACGCCGTGAAAGGTTCCAACAACAAGGAGCCCTGGGCCTTCGGTCCGGCCGTCGAGCAAACCGCGCGCATCGCCCTCCAACGCCGCTATCGCCTGCTGCCTTATTTCTACACGCAATTTCGCGATGCCAGCCTGACTGGGTTGCCGATCATGCGCCCGGCGTTTTGGAGCGATCTCAAGAATCCCGCGCTGCGGGCCGAGGAACGCGTTTTCTCGATCGGTCCTGACCTGCTCGTCGTGCCGCGCTGGGCGGACCATCCCGCGTTGCCGAGCGGCGATTGGCGCGAAGTCAGTTTGGTCGAAGGCGACACGACCGATGTGAATCAACCGAGCCTGAGAATTCGCGCCGGCAGCATCGTTCCCCTCGGCAAGATCGTGCAGAACACGAACGAAGAATCGCTCGATCCGCTGACGTTGCTCGTGGCGCCTGACGAGCACGGAACGGCGGTGGGACAACTTTACGAGGACGCCGGGGATGGCTTCGCGTATCAGAAAGGCGAATACATCCTGACCACCTACCGCGCTCAGCTGAGCCACGGAAAACTCGCGGTCTCGATCGAGCGCTCCGAAGGCAAGCAAGCTCGCCCGAACCGCAAAGTGATCGTCCGCCAGGTGGCGAAAGACGGTACCACGTCCGACCTGTCCGTCGAAGGACTCTAAACCTCCAAAGCCACGCCACGCCACTCGGCGGCTCCGCCAGGCAAGATCGGCCTTGCCCGCCCAAGGTCGTGCGTTGTGCTAGGAAGCGTGAAGTACCTCAGCCTCTTTTGCGTATTTTTCGCCGCGCTGTTTTTTTCCGGCTGCAGCACCTACGTTGCGCGGACCGAACCCGGGGTCTCGATGGCGAAGATTCAACGCGTGTTCGTGAAATCGAATTTCAACGACAACCACGGCATGGACGGGCGCATTATGCGGGCACTGCAGGATCGAGGCTACGAGGTCGACAAAGGGCCGCTCACCATGCTGCCGCGCAATGCCCAAGCCGTCGTGTCGTTCGAAGACCACTGGAACTGGGATTTCACGACACATCTGACGAATCTGCGCATCGAGGTGCGCGACGTGAAAAGCGAAAGACTCATCGCAACCGCCTCCTTTTCCGGCGCGGTGGCGTTGATGAGTTCGGTGGACGACATCGTCGACAAGCTCGTGCAAAAGCTGGTCGACCAGTCCAAGGCAGCATCGGCGGTCCAGTGAGGTCCGGGCGCGTAGTGGAAATTCCACTACACGCATCGCCGTAATAATTTCGCCGCAACACGGCTTGTCAGTCGGCGCGCGCTGCGCACACTGCGCGGCATGGCTCACTCGGTCTTCAGCGTGTGCGATGGGTTTCTGGACCGAATCCTTTGCGTCGCCGGCGCCGTGGTTTTTTCTCAAGCGCCCGAGTTCATGCAGCAATACCTGCAGCGTCTCGGCGGACATGTGGACGAAGCCCGCCGCCAAGTGACGCAGTATCGCACCGTGGCGGAGCAATCGAATCTGACCCTGGATCAATTCATCGCGCAGACTTCGAAAAATTCCGACGCGGCGGTCGCCAAGCTGGGCGGCGTCATGCACGAGGCCACGGCCCGATTGCAGGAATTACAGGATGCGCAAAACGCCTTGCTCCACGCGCCCGTTTTCACCCGTCCCATCGTGTTCGCGCAGCACTTCGACAAGGAGATCGCGCACGCCACCTGGAGCATTTTCAAACCCGCGGTCCCGGCCACGATCGAAGGCGTGGTTTATGCCTTCGTTGGTTTGTTTCTGATCCTCGCCATTTACCACCTCGTGATTCGCGTGCCGGTCCGCACCGCCTACCACAGGGCACGGCGCCGCAATCCTAAGTTGTACGCGGACGTTTGACGGGGCTGGCCCGGCGTCCGGTTTCGGCGCGCTCCTGCTCGTCGCCATTGATTTCAGTGACGGAGGGCCCGTCACCCAATTCGCCCTCCCCGATGCGTTCAGGTTGATCATCGGGTGGACGACGCGCCGGGGCCTGTCCGTTGTGTCGCAAATGGTCCTGGGGTTCTTCTGGTTCCATGGTCAAACGTAGGTCGGAAAAGGCGATTCGTCGTTCAGCGCCCGTCTGGAAAATCGCATGGGAGCAATTCCGACGCAGCGTTTTAGCCCTCGTCCTTCCGACGCCTCTCAACTTATGGTCGCTCCGTGCCGATAAGCTCAGTCATGGAAATTTCACCCGCCTCCACCGACGGCGCTTCGGATGAAGTGCGCCAGGCTCTGATTTTGAAAAAGGCCATCAAGGCGCAGGGCGATACTTCCCTGGCATTGATCAATTCGGTATCGGGTCAGGACCAGGAATTGAACGACAGCGGTCCGGGTCAGTTCCTGAACGTGAAGGCCTAAGGCCTCGCCGCGACATCGCGAAGCACGTCCTCGAATTCGCCCAGAACTCGGGTGCGTCGGAATTGATCGACCCACTTGCGGCCATTCACGGCCCATTGGTCGCGCTGCGCTTGATCGGCGTTCAGCATGGTTTGCGCGGCGTTGAGTAGCGCGGCCGAATCACCAGGCTCCACGACGAGGCCGAATTTACCCTCGGCGACCGCGCGCGAAAGTTCGCTCGTATCGTCCGCCACGGCCAGCACGGGGCGGCCGTACTGCAGGATCGAGAGGAGTTTGCTCGGAAAAAAGAATTGTCCGGTGCCGCGTTGCTGCGTGATCAGCGAGATGTCCGCTTCTCGCAGCATCGCGTGATATAAATCGTCAGGCTGCAGCGGATAGAGTTTCACCGAGACCAAGCCCTTCTCCTGAGCGACTTTTTCCAGCGCCGGTTTGGCCGCGCCCTCGCCACAGATCGCCCAGTGAATGGCTGGACCGGCATCGCCTGATTTTTTACCCAATTCCTTGGCCAGTGCGGCGGCATGCACCACGGCCTCGAGCCCCTGCTTCACGCCGACATTCCCGGAATACGCGATCAGCGGCGTCGTTGGCTGAATGCCATTGGCCGCGCGAAACGACGCGTCGCCACCGCGAGCCGCCGGCACCTCATCGGGAATCCAATTCGGATACATCACGATTTTTTCGGCCGGCACCTTCTTTTTCGCGAAGGCCTGGAGCATCCCCTGCGAGATCCCGCTCACCCGCGCCGCGAGCGTATAATTCCATTTTTCCAGCGCATAAAGGGCTCGCACGGAAAGCCCCGGCTTGATCATCCCGAGCCCAAGCGCGGCGTCCGGCTGGAGGTCCTGGACATGCACCAGAAACGGCCGCCGCTTCAACCGGCTGACAACAAAGAGACCGAGCCCCAGAAACAGCGGCGGGCTGATCATGATGTAAACATCAGCAGCCGGCAGAAAAAGAGCGCGCAACGTCGACGTGGTGACAAACGACATCTCATGGATCAACCGCTTCAAGGTCGACGGTTTCGCCGGAACATAATGCCAGCAACGATACAGCTTCACGCCTTTCAAGATGCTCTTTTCGAAGAGCTTGCCCCGGGCGTTATCCGGCTTCTTCCACCGCGGATAATACGGGAAAGTGGAAATCATCGTCACGTCGTGCCCGCGCTCGGCAAGGTAGACGCAGAGATCAGTATTGAAGGGACCGATACCGGTCGGCTCCGGATCATAGTTGATGCCCCAAACGGTGATTTTCACGCGAGGCCGTTCGTAGCTGCCCGGCTCCGATTGGCTAGTCTGAAAAACGCGAACCGGTTTTCCCCTGATGGCTGCTCCCGTCGGGATTGAGGTTGAAAAGACAGCAATGCACGCATTTCAAAGACCACGGCTATGTCTGCGCCTCACCGCGCCGTGAAGCCACGGAACAAATCCAGTCTTCCGCCTCACGAATCGCCTATTTCTGATGAAGTTAACGACCATTCGTCCAGCTTTGGCCATTAACCTAGCGCTCATAGCGGGCTTTTGGTTCCTGCTTTTCAACCGGCTGCACACGGAGTGGACGGTGAACACGCTCTATTCCTATGGCTGGGCCGTGCCGTTTCTCGCGGCGTATCTGTTCAGCGAACGCTGGCGCGATCGTCCGATGCCGGCGGCCGACCGTCCAAATGCAGCCTGGCTCATCCTCCCCGCCCTGCTCCTCCTGGCCTATATTCCCATCCGCGTCATCAACGAGGCGAATCCCGATTGGGTTAAGATCAATTTCTACATGACGTCGACGGTGGCGGCATTTTCGTTCGCCGCCCTCTTCGCGATGGGCCGCCTGCGTTACATGTGGCACTTCGCGTTTCCCATACTTTTCGTCTACACGGCGCTGCCCTGGCCGGTATGGATGGAAGAAAGTCTGACCCAGACGCTGACGCGCTGGGACACGTCTGTGAGTGCGGAAGCGCTGACGATGCTGGGCATGCCCGCGCTGGCAAAGGGCAACATCATCGAAATCGGAAAAAGCGTGGTGAATGTCGCCGAAGCCTGCTCCGGCATTCGCTCGCTGCAGACCTCGTTCATGATGTCGCTCTTCCTCGGCGAATTCTACCGCATGAACATCGTGCTGCGTGGATTGCTGATGCTCTCGTCGTTCGCGGTCGCGTTCGTCCTGAATATTTTCCGCACGATGCTGCTCACCTATCTGAGCGGCGCCTATGGCGACCAGACTTTGGAGAAATGGCACGACACCGTCGGCACCGCCGTGATGATCCTGTGTTTGGCCGGACTGTGGGGCCTGGCGCTGTTTTTCGAAAAGGCGCAGAAGAAGATCATTGGACCCCGCGAAGCGAAGGAGGCGGACCCGTCCATGCCGAAGGCGCCGACGCCGTTTCCCATCCCGTTCGTCGTTTACGGAGCCGTTTGCCTCATCGTGGCGGAAGGGTTCACCGAAGCCTGGTATCGCTACCATGAAGCGAAGCTCGCGCCGCCCGCGCAATGGACCGTCGATTGGCCGACCACCGCGGAACGCTACAAGAAAGGCGAATTTCCCGAGCGAACCCGCGCGATCCTCAAGTACAACGAAGCGGACACCGCGTCGTGGATCACGCCCGAAGGGTATGTCTACCAGATGTACTACATTCGCTGGCTCCCCGGACGCGTTTCGAAATTCCTTTCCGGAGCTCACTACCCAACCGTCTGCCTGCCGGCCACCGGTTTGAAACAGGTGAACGATTTCGGGAAATACCTCTGTAAACTGCCGAACATGGAGATTCCGTTCACGGCATTTCTCTTTGAATCCGGCAATCAGCCTGTCTATGTCTTTCACGCCATTCTCGAGGACCGGCCCGCCCCTGATGGAGAGAAAATCTCGTACCGACAGGTTAACAGTTCCGAACGCATCGAGTCGGTGCTGCGCGGCCACCGAAACCTTGGCCAACGCGTATTAGGAATAACGGTGGTTGGAACCGTGTCGCTCGAGGACGCGGAAGCCACCGTGCGAAATACTTTAAACTCGATCATCCACACTCCTCAAAAGTCCATCGCGACTCGCTAACGTGCCGAAGATCCTTCCCCGCAGCCCAACCGCCCGTCTCGCCATCATCGTCACAGCCGTAGTCGTTTTCCTCGTGGGCGGCTACGCCGGCGCGCGCTACGTCGCCTGGCCGATTTTCAAGGGCTACCGTGAGAAGCGCGCCAACCAGGTCGCGCGCGACGCCTTTCAAAAAGGCGACTTGTCCAACGCTCTGTTGGCCGTCCGGAAGACCCTCAGCTACAATCAAAACAACGTCGACGCCTGGCGCCTGGCCGTCGAGATCACGGAGAAACAAAACTCTTCCGATGTCGTTTTTTATCAACTGCACCTCGCGGGCGTTCAGCCGACCTTCGAAAATCAACTGAAGGAATTGCGCGTCGCCGTGAAGTATCACGCGATGCGCGAAGCCGACCAGATGATCACGAAAATCGGGGCGGCGGGCGCGAAGTCCACCGAGTTCCTCGATCTCGCGGCGCAGGTGAGCCGCCGCACGGGTAATCCGTCGAAAGCGAAGTATTATTTGATGAGCCTGGTCAGTCTCGATCCAAGCAACAACAAGGCGAAATTCGAACTGGCCCAGCTTCGCCTGCTCGAAGGCGTGGCCGAAAACAAGCCGTCCATCCGCGCCGACATTCGCAATCTCGCAACCGACCCCGAAATCCGCCCCCGCGCTCTCGCGCTCCTGCTGACGGATTCTCTTCAGTCTCAAAACAGCAGCGAAGCGCTCGATCTCGCCGACCAGCTCGCCGCTCTGCCAGACAACGTGGCGCCAAATGCGGTGCTCGTCGCCGAAGCGTATCGGCGTTTCGCACCGAGCCGTTTCACGCCCTACCTCGCGAAACTCGAAAAGCAATTCGCCGACTCCTCCGAGAAGGTCATCATCCTGACCAATTATCTCGTCAGCAATGATCAAGCCCCGGAAACCCGTCGCTGGATCGATTCGCTCGACGAAAAGATCCGCACGGTCGAAGGCGTCCAGGTCACCTATGCGTATGCGCTCCTGATCATGAAGGATTGGACCGCGCTCGAGACCTTCCTCCGCAGCTGCAAGTGGACGGAAAACGAATACGCGCGCTACGCGCTGCTCGCCTATCGTTATCGCATTGCCGGCCGCGACCGTGAGTTCAACGAGTCATGGAAGCTCTCGGTCATCGAGGTGGGCAACAACACGCGCCGCCTACAAACTCTCCTCGCGCAGGTCACCAATTGGGACTGGCAGGAGCAGAAATTCGAACTTCTCTGGAAACGTTTTATGCTGGAGCCAACGAACCAAAGTGTTCGCAACCAGCTCAGCGCGTGGGAGCGCAGCCGCGGCAACACGACCGCGCTCAATCGCCTCTTCGCCCGCATCATCGAAATCGATCCCTCGGACACGGATGCAAAGAACAACTACGCGTACACCAGTCTGCTCCTGAACATCAACTTGGACCGCGCTTATCAGGCGGCCAACGACGCGTACAAGAAAGACCCGAAAAATCCTTTCTACGTCACGACGCAGGCCTTCGCGCTCTATCGCCAAAACAAGAAGCAGGAATCGCTCGAGGTCATGGAATCCCTCGGCATCGCCGCTCTCACCGTGCCTGAGCGCACCATGCTGCACTCCGTACTGCTCATCGCCAATGGCCGATTCGAAGAAGGCGCCAATCTCGCGATGTCACTGCGCCCTGCCGCATTCCTGCCGGAAGAACGCCGTCTCCTGAACGACGCTCTCGCCTCCGTCGAGCAATCGCGCCGCGATCAAGGCAGCGCCGCTCGACTCGCCGCGCTCACGTCGAGCAACGCCAACAACGCCGACCGCAAGAGCTTCCTCCGTGTATTGCCCACAGCACTACAAGAGTCGCCCACCGTGCCGATGGAGCTGGCCGACTCCTTGTATGCGTCTGATGAATACAAGAACCTCGAGTCCACGCTGAAAAACGATCGCTGGGACGAGCGCGATTTCCTTCGCCTCGCTCTCCTCTCCTACGCCCAGCGCCAACAGGGCGATCGCGACAGCGATGCGCGCGGCAGCTGGCGCGGCGCCATCGCCGCCGCAGGCAGCAAGACCGCAAACGTCAGCGCCCTGGCCGACCTCGCTCATCGCTGGTCCTGGACTCCCGAGTACATCGAACTCCTGAACCGTCTGTTCCAACGCGATCCATCCGACGACAAAGCGTTCGGTGAGCTGGTCGATTACTACGCGAAGAACAACCAGACCGGCGATCTGGCGCGCATCTACACGATCCGGATCGACACGAACCGGAATGACGCCGACGCAAAAGCCCGCTTCGCCTACTACAGTCTTCTCATCAACAGCAACGTCTCGCGCGCCTATGGCATGGCCAAGGAAGCCTTCGATGCATCGCCCGAGAACGAATTTCGCGCGAAGGTCTACGCCTTCGCCCTCTACAAACAAGCGCGCGGCACCGATGGCATCCAGGTGATCGATAAACTCTCCGAAAAGAAGGAGAGCGGTCCCCTGCAGCTCAGCCTGGTCAAAGCCGCGCTCGACATGCAGCAAAACAAGCTGAAGGAAGCCAAGGCCTCGCTCGGCAATTTCGATCCGTCCTCCGCGTTGCCCGAAGAGGCAGCATTGGCCGATATGATCGCAAAGACCGTCGCGGCCCAGGACACATAAGCCCTCGCGGGCGCGATACGCCGAGGAAGTCCGGATCCTATGCGCGAATCGCTGCAACGAATCAGCAAAACGATTGTCGGACGGCGCTCCGTGCGCTGAGCGGTGGAATTCCTAATTCTAGGTTTTTCCACTACAAGGTATTACGGTATATACGCAAATCGACGCAGTTCTACGCGATAAGCTCGGAAAGGGCTTGTTTCGCGCTGCGTCAATGTCCTTATTGTAAGTAACTGTAAATAACTGTCAAAAGTTCTACACGCTGTGACGCCCCGAAATAACGCCTCTCTTTCGACTGCCCTGCTGGCGGCCGCGCTAGTCATTTCACTGCCAGCCACCTCTTACGGTTTTGCAGAATTCGCCCGCGGTGGCATCACTTTGGAAACCGACGCCCGGGTGACTTACGATTCGTTCATCATCGGCGCGCCAAAGTACGGCGATGATGATTACTACGCCCGCCTTCATCCTGAGTTGAAATACGAACGCAAGGCCGGTTTGGCCAACATCTCGGCTTTCGCGGGCCTCTCGGTCATCCGCTACCAAACCTACGATCAGTGGGACTCCGAAGATTTCAGCGCCGGACTTTCCACAGAACTGCCTGTGGCCGAAGGCTCCCGTATCTCGGGAGACTTCAACATCAACTACACGGAAGCGACCGTCATCGACTACAACGTCCTCGATCGCATTCGCCAAAAAACTTTCCGGGCCGACGCGAACTTCCACTACCAACTCGGCCTGAAAACGAGTTTGCGCGATTCCGTCGATTACACCGACGTCCAGCGCGGCTCTCAGTATAGCAATCAGCGCACTCTGGGAAATAATCTCTCGTTCGCCTACTCCGATTTTCTCGATGGCACGAGCTTCCGCCTGACCCACGGTTTCGTTCGCACCACCAGCTCCGGCGACAATTTTCTCGGTCACGGTCTCGATCAAACCTCGAACTCTGTTTCCGCAGGCTTAAGTCGCCCGGTGATCGGGCCGTTGGTGGGAGACGCCTCGTACGGCTATCGTTGGTTGGATCGTTCGAACCAGGAAAACCTCATCGGCCAAGGTAAGATCAATGGCAGCTTTTTCTCCGTCAGCGTTCGCGGTCCCTTCCTGCCTCCCCGCATGTTTCCCAAAATGGACAGCAATATCTCGGTGACCTATTCGAACTCGCGTTCACCCGGTATCAATGACCTCGGCAACAAGACGCTGACCGGAGCCATGAGCGTCGGCTGGCAAGCACGCGAGCGGACACATCTGTCCCTGAGCGCCGAAAGAACGGTCAATCTCTCCGCCAACGATCTCAGCGTCCAAACCACGCGCGCCACGTTCGGCATCAATCAGAGCGTGAGCTACAACATCAGTCTCCACGGCGACGTGAGCTATGTTCAACGCAAGTTCACCAATCTCGAACGCACCGACGGCACATGGGAAGCGGCTGCCAGCGGTAATTACACGCTGAACAAATACTGGAACGCGGGCGTCGCATACACTTATCAGAATAACACCACCGACGGTGACACGATCAGTGGCATCAACGTCTGGCGGATGCGCGCCTACGATTACGAGCGGCACACTGTAAGCATCTACGTTAAAAACGTATTCTAGTCTTCAACTGACCCATGCGTACCCGAATGCTCAAACCAGCAAACTCTGCTAAACTGCTCGGCCTGTGCGGCAATCTGACCTCCGCGGTCATCGCGTCGTGCTTGCTGGCTGCTTGTGCATCCGGGGAAGGCACCGCTGCGAACTCGGCCGGCCCTGCGCCGACTGCAATCGGGGGCGCCGCCGTGAATATGACTGCGCCGGAGGAATCGGCCACCGATCCGGCGTACCAGCTGCTCCGCGGCGACGAGATCGCGGTGAATGTTTATAACGAAAACGAGCTTTCGAGTGCTCAACGCATCGACAACAAAGGAGTTATCCGCCTGCCCTACCTCGGCGATGTCGTGATTGCCGGCGAGACGGTTCGCCAAGCCGAAAACGGATTGGAAAAGCTCCTCGTGGAGAAAAAACTTCTGCGCAAGCCGCTCGTGACCATCACGGTCCGCGAATACTCTTCGCGCGAAGTTTCAGTGCTCGGCGCGATCGGCGGCGCCGGCAAGTTCCGCATGCCGCGCGAAAAGTCAGCCGTGGAGATCGTTGACGTCATCACCAGCATGGGCGGCTTCCGTCCGACATCGAAATCCGACGAGGTCAAGGTGACCCGGATTCTCGATTCTGGTGAAGAGAAGGTCATTACGGTCGACGTAGAAGCGATGATCAATCCGCGCAAAGGCGACCGAAACACCCCCCGCAGCTTTCTTATCTACCCTGGAGATCGGATCTTCGTCCCCGAGCGACTTTGGTAACGTAATCGTTTTAATTTCAAACTCCTCCAGGCGCCATGGCTAAAACAAACAAGGCAGTCAGTTACAGTAAACGCGCTGAAGCTCCCGCAGCGGCAAAGGGGTTCAGTGGCATTTCACCGCGCGCACTGCTCAACATGTTTCTCGAGCGCTGGTGGATCGGGCTGATTGTCGCCCTCCTCGCCGGTGGAGCGTTCATTCTCTTCCAGCCGCGCCACGACCCGATATATTACACGGAGGTTCAACTGCTGTTTGAGCCCAAGGAAAAGAAGGTGCTGAACATCACCGAGGTCGTCGATACGACCACCTCGTCGGCCCTCGATCTTCACACGCATTTGGCGCGCATGAAGAGCGACACGTTCCTCGACTACGTTCTCCAATCCTTCTCGCCCAAGGAAGCGGAACTCATCCAAGCCGCCTACCGCGATCCTGATAATCCAAACGCGGCTCCGATGAGCCTGCGCGCGATCATCCGTCCGTCGATTCAACTGCGCGAAGAAAAGGCCACGACGATCGTTCACATCGGATCGATGCATCGCGACCCCGAGGCCGCGGCGCTCATCGCGAATCGTTTCGCCCGCAAGTACATCGATTTCATGCTCGACGAAGCGATGACCGGCACCAACTCCGCCATTCTCTGGTTGCGTAATCAGGCCGAAGAGAAGCATGCCGAATTGGAGTCCGCCACTCGCGCCATGCAGGATTTCCGCGAGAAACACAGCATGGCCTCTCTCGGCGAAGCTCGCTCCGTCGTGGCCTCGACCGTGACTCAACTCGGTCAACAACTCGTGACCGCTCAAATGGATCAGAATTCGCTCAAGGCGATTCTCGACACCATCGAGCAATTTCAGAAGGCCGGCAAAGATCTCACCGAGCTCCCTCAAATCGCCAGCGTCAATGGCATCTCCGGTTTGCGCACCGATCTGCAGAACCTGAAAGCGCAGCGCGTCATGCTCGCCGACCGTTATCTCGAGGACCATCCGAAGATGAAGGAAAACGAGATGGCCATCGCGGGCGTGCAAGATCGTTTGAAAACCAATATCGAGCTCGCGATCGGGGAATACAAAACGCGCTATGCGTTCGCGATCGAACAAGAGAAACGCGCTCGTCAGCAGTTCGCCGATATGGAACGCCGCCTCCAGGAATTGGACCGCACGACGGATCAATATAAATTCCTGGAAGATGACTATAATTTCAAGAATCGCTCGCTGAACAGCATTCAACAACGTCTGCAGGAAGCGACGATCGTCAGCCAGCTCGAGAACGTGAATATCCGCGTCCTCGATCGCGCCAACGTCCCGACCATTCCGGTCAACGGCACGCCGAAACAGGTTGCCCTTCAAGCCGGCGCCATCGCGTTCGTGTTGCTTTTCGGCATCCCACTCGGTTTGGGCTTTCTCGATTCGCGCGTGAAGTCACCACACGACGTCGAGTCCGGCCTCGAGCAGATCCTGCTCGGCGGCATCAAGACGATGAAGAAGTTGAGCGAGACCGAGCGCCCCAATGTGTTTCGTCTCGGAAAGGACGATTCATTGAGCGAGGCGTATCGCGGCATCTTCAGCGAAATTGAAATCCGCTCCGTCGTCCCTTTCCCGAAACGCCTGCTGGTCACCTCGAGCGTTCCGAGCGAAGGCAAGAGCTTGACCGCAAGCAATCTCGCCGCCGTCTTCGCCGCGCATGGCCGCAAGACGCTGCTCGTCGATTGCGACTTCCGCCGTCCGACGCTGCGCCGTTATTTCGGCGCCACTGCGGGCATCGGTCTTTTGCCATGGCTGCGCGAGAACTCGCATCGTTCCGATGTTCAAGTCGACACCCACAAGATGGGCATCATGAACATCGGTCCGGCGTTCGATCTCCTTCCCGCCGGTGATGCGATCAAGAATCCGACCGAAGTGATCGACCAGATCGCGAGCTGCGATCTCTTCAACAAGCTCTCGAAACATTACGATCTAATCGTGATCGATACGCCGCCGTCCTCGGTTTTCCCGGATGCGCTGCTCTTGTCGCGCTTCTGCTCCGAACTGGTCTACGTCTGCCGTTTCAAAACGGTCCGCAAGGCGATGATCAAGAAAACGCTCACCAAGTTCACCGATTCGGGCGTCCATGTTCTCGGCGTCGTGCTGAACTGCGTGCCTTCCTCTTCCGTGATGAATTACGGTTACGACGGCTACGGTTCGTATGGCTCGGAGTACTATCGGTCCTACCAGACCGAAAAAGTGACGACCTGATTGAATGCGGCGCACGCAATCGGGCTGGATGCGCCGCACGCTGAGCGAGAACCAGGCCCCATCTCGCACTCAGCGGCCGTCGCGAGCGTCGCAGTTCTACTGGGCGCTCCGCTTGCTTACGCCTGCACGCGTCCGCTGCCGCTGCATGCCTTGGGCGTGGCCTTGCACGCCGTGCTCGCGCTTTGGATTGTGGCTCTCTTCCTCGAGCGTCGGCGGCCCCGGATCGATCGTGCGTTGCTGATCGTGGTCGGCGCGGTTGTCGTGTATTTTTGGATACGCGGCGTCTTCGCGATTTTCAACGGCGACGCGATCGATTCATTCACCCGGTCGCACTGGGCGCGAATCGCGAGCCGCTGGCCGGAGAGCATTATTCTGCGAACTCCCGCCGCGATCACTCTGCTCTGCTCCGGGCTGGCTTGCAGTTTTCTCGTCGTCTCCGACTTGTCGAGAAACGCGAAACTTCGGCGCACGTTTCAGGGAGCGATGATTGGCGGCGGCGTCCTGGTCGTCGTGCTGGGTTTGGTTCAAAACGCGACGCGAGCACGCGGCGTTTATTGGCAGCCGCCGCATCTGCATATGCCGAGTCCGTTCTTCGGTTCTTTCTATCATTTCACGTCAGCCGGCGCGTTTCTCAATCTCACGTGGCCGCCGGCACTCTGCCTGAGTCTGTATTGGGCCAGCCAATACAAACGGATTGCCGGGGCGGGCACGCGCGGCGTCGCGTTTGGTCTGTGCGCGTTGCTGATTTTGGTCGGCCACACCGCCCACGTGTCGCGCCTGCCGCAAGTGCTGGCGGCGGTCACTTTGCTCGTGGTTTTGGCCGTGATCCGTCCGATCCGATTCGCTTCGTTTTCCCCGCGCCGAATTCTCGCCGTGGCGGTGGCGATCTGCGTGCTGGTCCCGGCCGTTGGCTGGACGCTCAAGCGTTCCGGGCGGCTTCAGCAAATCCAGGCGCGCTGGAAAATGCTCGATCTTTCCGCGAGCAATCGTCCGCCCGCGCCGATGCCCGCAAAGGCGGATTGGCCGCGATTGGTCCGCGACGATCTCGCCATTCCGTACCCACACAGTGAATACAGACTGAAGGATCGCGGCGCGGCGTATGCCTTCGCGCTCCGGTGCATCGCGCTTCGTCCGCTCTTCGGTTTTGGTCCCGGTGGCTGGATTACTGCGGTCAGCCAGCACGGCACGGATCCGACGATCGGAACCTTCTATTTGTACCTCCAATTCACCCACGAGGACTACCTGCAGACGGCAATTGAATGGGGCCTTGTCGGCGCGGGATTGATCCTGGCTGTTGGAGTCCTGAGCATCATTCCGCTTTGCAGGGTCCTGCCTTCTAAGGTCTTCCGAAGTGGACGCTGGTCTGAAAACTCTGTCGCCTGTTTTGGCGCACTGGCTGCGCTAATTGCGGTCTTGCTGCAGGCTTTAATCGATTTTCCACTACAAATTCCAGCCAACGCACTCTACGCGACGACGCTTCTGGCGCTGCTCAGTTCCTATCGGCCTCTGGAGAGTCGCTCGTTCTAGATCTTCCGCACATGTCCAAAGAAAACACTGACTTCGAAATCTTCATTCGCCCGAACCAGGGATGGTTCAACATCGATTGGAAAGGCCTGAGGGATTATCGCGATCTGCTCATTCTTCTCGTGCGGCGCGACTTCGTTTCGAAGTACCAGCAGACCGTCCTGGGGCCGTTGTGGTTCATCATCAATCCGCTGATCACCACGGTCGTGTTCACGCTGGTTTTCGGCCGCGTCGTCGGCATCTCGACGGACGAAATGAACCCGACGCTGTTCTACATGAGCGGCCTCGTTTGCTGGTCGTATTTCTCGAGCGTGCTGAGCTCGACGGCGAACACGTTCACCGGAAACGCCCACCTCTTCGGCAAAGTCTATTTTCCGCGTCTGATCGTGCCGCTGGCGATGTCGGTTTCGCACTTGTTTACCTTTACAATCCAGCTCTGCACCTTCACCGCGATTTTCGTGCTCTACCATTTCACCGGCAAAGCTGACGGCCTCGCGCCAAGCGCCATGCTCTTCATGCTGCCGATTTATATCGTGCACACAGCCCTGCTCGCTCTCGGCGTCGGCATGGCGCTCTCCGCGCTGACCGCCAAGTATCGCGACTTCCACCATCTCTCGAATTTCCTGGTGCAACTCTGGATGTACGCGACGCCGATCATTTATCCCCTGTCGTCTTTGTTGAAAAAATTGCCGCACGACTGGCAATGGCTCGGCGTGCTCAATCCAATGACGATGGTCGTCGAAGCGATGCGATTCAGTCTGATGGGCAAGGGCACCTTCAGTTTTCCGTTCTACGGCATTTCCTTCGGCATCAGTGTCCTAATGTTCTTTGTCGGACTGATGCTCTTCCAACGCGCCGCGCGCACGTTTGTCGACACGGTGTAGTTGCGCTGCGGATACGGATCGATGAGGACCGTTGTCTATCAGTCGTTCCGCACGCGAGACGTTCCCAGCTGGATCCAAGCTTGTTTGGATTCAGTTCGAGGCTGGGCAGACGCTCAGGGCTTCGAGTACACGTTCTACGATGATCGTTTTTTCGATCTCGTTCCACGCGAACTCTACCCGCGGGCTTCGGCGCACAAATGCATTCTGGCGGACTACGCGAGGCTCGTCGCCGCCAAGAATCTCCTGGCCGAGGGCTACGATCGGGCCATTTGGCTGGACGCCGATGCCCTGGTTTTCGCGCCGGAAAAGCTAACCTTGCCGTTGAGCCACGGCTACGCGTTTTGCCGCGAGGTCTGGCTCGACCGCGTCGTCTTTGGGCGGCCGCAGTTCAAGCTCACGGTCAACAATGCGATGTCGGTCTTTTGCTCGGACCAGACGATCATCGATTTTTATTTGCATGCGGCTGACGAAATTTTGCGCAGCTCCAAGCCTCTGGCGCCGGTCTCCATCGGAACGGAATTTCTCCTCAAACTGCGGCGCGCGCATCCGTTTCCATTGGTGACGAATGTCGGAATTCTCGGACCCGAAATGGCCTACCGCTATCTTCAGAACGAAGGGTCCTTTCTTCGCCCTTACTTGGATTTTCAAACCTCGGCAGTCTACGCGGCCAACCTTTGCCTTTCCCATCAGTCCGGCGGGCCAGCCTTCAAGGGTGCACCGGCGGGCTGGAAACTCGACGAGCCCACGCTGCTCGGACTGATTCGCCGGCTTCAACAGGACGAGGGCGCCTCGCTCAACCAATGGTTTAGCGGCTCGTATGTCGCGCCGGCTGACGAGTTTGACCGGCCCATCTCCCGCTATATTGGCATGCGACATGCCCTGCGTGACGTCGCGCGAGCAGCGAGAAAATCGTAACGAGCCGGGCGTTTTCCTCTAATTTCAGGGGCGACCGCTTTATTCATCCCGCCGCCGTGCCGATACGGGAGCTCGCTTTGCTTAAGGTTTTCCACATTAAATCGTTAACAAGCGGCCATAGTTAAAGCAGTATTTTTGCATTTCCAATCTCGCCTAGGGGCATTTCACCCGTTTTTCTATCACGTCCATGGCACGTCCGATCATTGAGGTCACAGGCATTTCGAAGAAGTACCGTCTGGGTAAACTCGGCATGACGAGTTTCCGCGAAGAAGTCGGCCGCATCGTCGATCGCCTGCGCGGCCGGACTCACGAAATCCCGGACGGCAAGAAGGGCCCGCCGATCGGCACGGAATTCTGGGCGCTGCGCGACATCAATTTCGAAGTCCAGCCCGGCGAGGTCATCGGCATCATCGGCCGGAACGGCGCGGGCAAAAGCACCCTGCTGAAGATCCTCAGCCGTATCACCGAACCCACTACAGGTCAGATCGCGGTCCGCGGACGGCTTGCGAGTCTGCTCGAGGTCGGTACCGGCTTTCATCCCGAGCTGAGTGGCCGCGATAATATTTTCCTGAACGGCGCGATTCTCGGCATGCGCAAATCCGAGATCGCGCGAAAGTTCGATGAGATCGTCGCCTTCTCGGAAATCGGCAACTTCATCGACACTCCGGTGAAGCGCTATTCGAGCGGCATGTACGTGCGCCTCGCGTTCGCCGTCGCCGCGCATCTCGAACCGGAAATTCTTCTGGTCGACGAAGTGCTCGCGGTCGGCGACGTCGACTTCCAGCGGAAGTGTTTGGGCAAAATGGAAAACATCTCCCACAACCAGCACCGCACCATTCTCTTCGTCAGTCACAACATGACGGCCATCCGCCGTCTCTGCAGCCGCTGCGTGATGCTCGAACGCGGGCAGCCCAGCCGCACCATGAGTGTGAACGAGGCGATCGATTACTATTCGGCGAAGCATTCAGCCTCGGCGAATGTCGTTCCGCTCGAATCCCGCGAGCGCAATAACAAGCAGGGCCGCATCGCCCGTCTTCTGGAAATGCGCCTCGATGGCCAGAAATCGCTGGCGTATGGAAAACCTGGATACGTGACCGTCACGTTCGAACTGAAGAGCGCCACCAAGGGCGTCATGCTCGGCGTGGGTTTCGACACGCTCGAAGGCCAGCGTTTGCTTTCGCTGGACAGCGACACCGACGGCGAGGCCTGGGATCTCGACGCGGGCCGCTACACGGTGCGTCTCGGGGTCGATTATTTTCCGCTGCAACCGGGTTCATACAGCGTGAGCACGGCGGTCTTCACCGGCCACAACTGTCTCGACGGCGTGAACGGCGCGGCGATCTGGGAAGTCCACACGAGCACGGCGGATAACTTGAGCGATCGCGGCTTTGGCGCCGTTCGTCTCAAGCCTATGACCGAAATCGCCACCAGTGTCTGATCGATGAAGATCGCGGTCGTCAGCCGAGCAAACGCGCCCGGTGGCGGAGCGAGCCGCATCGCCGAAGATCTTGCGCGCGGCATCCTTCACGCCGGGCACCAAGCCACGCATTTTTGCGGGCAGATCATCGGCTCGCCGGACACTTTTCAACGGCCGCTCTTCGGCCGTGATCGGCGCTCCCGGCTCGTGCGGACGTTGCAGCACAAGACGCAGCGACTCGGGATCCCGACGCTGCTCGCCCTCGAGGAGCGGTTCCTCTTCCGCAACCTTTTTCGCGAATTCGAAGCCGTCCATTTCCACGATCACGCGAACACGATTTCCATGCGCAGCATCGCGCATCTGTCGCGCTGGAAACGGACCTTTTTCACCGCGCACGACTTTCATCACCTGACCGGCGGTTGCATCTATCCGCTGAGCTGCGCCAGATACAAAACACATTGCGGCGAATGTCCGCAGCGCCGCTCGATCGGGAAATACGATTTCACGCGGTACAACCAAGCGGTTAACCGCAAGGCCGCGCAGTATTCATCCATCCACTACATTTACCCTTCCGACTGGCTGCGCCGTGAAGCCGAGGCGCATCTTCGCTGGAAAATCCCGGGCATCACGCTGCCAAATGGTTTCGATCCCGCGCCCTATCGCTTCGTCGACCGCCGCACGGCCCGTCAGCAACTCGGCATTGATCCGCAGCGAAAAGTCATCGCGATCTCCGCGCACTATCTGGCCGATCCGCGCAAGGGCACGAAATTCGCGCTGAGCGCCGTGCGGGCCTGCGCCGACCTGAAGCCGCTCGTCATTCTCATCGGCAATCCGATTGATTCACTCGAAAGGCATCTGCCTGGAATCGATTTCTGGTCGACGGGATTGGTCGAGAGTCGCGTCCGCATGGGGCAACTTTTTGCCGCAGCAGATTTGTTTCTCTTCTCCTCCCTGCAGGACAATCTGCCCATCACGATCCAGGAATCGATGTCCGCGGCCACGCCCGTGATCGGCTTCGCCACGGGCGGGGTGCCGGAGATGATCGAACACGGACACGATGGCTTCCTGGTTCCCACCGGAGACCAGTCGCAGCTCGATGCGGCGCTGCGCACCGCGCTCACCTCCGCCGATCTCAACGCCTGGGGGCAAAACGCTCGGGCCTACGCCGCGGCGAAATACGCTCCGAGGGACTTCATCGACACGCATCTAAAACTGTACGCCGGCTCCGCGAAAAATTCGACGTCGACCGCGGCCGCGACACGGCCGACGACGCACGTCACCTCCGCCACGCCATGAGCGCCGTCGAACTTTCCATCGATAAGTTCAGCGCGCTCCTCGATCGCCTCGCGGTGAAGGGCGTGAGTTTCGATGTTTTCGACACGTTGCTGACGCGCACGTTTGCGAAGCCGACCGATCTCTTCATCGACCTCGGACAGACGCTGCAGGATTACGGTTTGATCAGTGTCGCCATGGCGCCGGGGCGTTTTGGGCGACTCCGCGTCATCGCGGAAAACCAGGCGCGCCTCGCCCGCACGGACAACGAACCTAATCTCGCCGAAATCTACACGGTGCTGCGCGAGCGACTGCGGTGGAATGACGAGCAATGCGAACGCGCCCAGCAGCTCGAAATCGAATTGGAGCGCCGCTCGTTCCGTCCCTATGCGCAGGCCATCGAGTACGTGAATCTCGCTCGCAGCCGGAGCTGCAAGATTGCCTTCGTCAGCGACATGTACCTGCCGTCAGCGTTCATCAAGGACACGCTGGTCAAATTCGGCGCGGCGCAGGAATCCGAGCGACTCTTCGTCTCGTGCGAGCATCGTGTGTCGAAGGCCCACGGCGGCCTCTTCAAAAAACTCGAAGAACATTTCCAGCTTCCTCCGCTGTCGATTCTGCACGTGGGAGACGCGGAAAAAGGCGACTGGAAAGTTCCCCGCGGCCTCGGCTTTCACACTCACCGGGTGCGTGCGACTCAACTTGGGCCGATAGAAAAACTCCACGTTCCTTTTTCGCCAGAGCTGCTCGGCTTGCCCGGACATATGGCCGCGGCCTCGCGAAATGCGCGTCTCCAAGTTTCGAATACAGTGCAAAGTCCTCAGCTCGGCGAGGTCGGCGCGAGCTTGCTCGGGCCGATGATGGCGGCGTTCGCGCTGTGGACGTTCGTCCGCGCGCACGATGCCGGACTCGAACGGCTCTATTACGTTTCGCGCGATGGCCAGGTCATGCGCCAGATTGCCCTCGCCGTGCAAGCGCGCGTGCCACGATTCAAACACATCGATTGCCGCTACATCTATGGCTCGCGGATCGCCTGGCATCACGCGTCACTCGCGGAACTCGATGCGCGTCATCTGCGCTGGATGATGGATCCGCAGCCCGCGATCAACGCGAAGATTTTCGCGCGCCGCCTCGGCGTCGACGAGAGCGTGATCAACGACTGCCTGGCCGCGCACGGCGGAAGCGCGCTCGTGACGCAGAAATCCTGGAAGGGCCAGAGCGCCGCGCAGGCGCGGAAGATTTTTTCCGACAATCAATCGGCTCTGCTCGCCGCGGCCAAGGCCGACGCGCGCCGGCTCACCGCGCGAAAATACTTCGAGCAAGAAGGACTTTTCGATGACGCGCCCTGGGGGCTCGTCGAACTCGGTTGGTCCGGCAGCATGTTGACGTCGCTTTGCCACGCGCTGGGCCGCACGGAAATTTTGCCGGCATTTTATTTTTGCCAATCACACGACGACCCGGATTTGCCGGCGCTGGTCAGTTTGGAAAGTTTTCTGATGCAGCCCGGCGGCGCGCAGCATCACTTCGCCCCTCATCTTCGTTTGCCGGAATTGATCGAAGCGCTGACCGCGGCGGATCATCCGACGGTGCTCGGCTATCAAGAGGAACCAGATGGAAAAATCGGGCCGACGCTGAAGTCCGGCACAGTGCCGATGTGGCCGGCGGACTATTTGAAATCGCTTCGTTCGGGCGCTCTCGCGTTCGTCGAAGCGCTCGATGACGAGGCGCTGGATCGGCTGGAAAATTGCACGCGCGGCGATCTCTCGAGCCGCTTCCTCGCCACGGAATTCTTGAGCGTGTTTTCGCGCTTCGTGGAAAAACCCGACAGCGCGCTGGTCACGCCGTTCACGCAGTGCGTTTTTTCCGAAGATCCGGCCGATGAGCATCGGCGCACCTTCGTGCAACCAGTGGGTCTGCTCCGCGCGTTGAAAGAACGCGTTTTCACGAGCGACGATCTCTGGCCGGAAGGATCGCTGGCTTGCTCGTCGGGCTTCGTGCGCGCCCTCGTCACGGGCGGTTTCGGCTACGCCTCGGACCATATCATTCGACAAATCAAGCGACGCTGGATGCCCTTCGGCTGAGCACGATTTTTCATCGTAAAAACGTAGGGGAGACCCTCGTCTGCCATTCAGAGAAATGGTTACTTTTCTCACGCTGCAAAACCGCTCAATCTGATCGCTTTCGCTTGAAAATCGCTCGCAACATTTTTTCCGCATCATGACCACGCCGCTCATCTCGGTGGTGATGCCGGTTTACAACGCCGAGCGCTATCTGCGCCAGGCGGTTGAAAGCATTTTGGCGCAAAGCCTGGCCGACTTCGAATTGATCGCGGTCGATGATGGGTCGAAGGACAACTCGCGAAAATTGCTCGAGCAAATCGGCGCGCGAGACCCTCGCGTGCACGTGATCAGCCGCCCAAACACGGGCATCGTCGGCGCGTTGAACGACGGACTGGCCGTGGCGAAAGGACAATTTATCGCGCGGATGGACGCCGACGATGTGGCGTTGCCGCATCGTTTCGCCGAGCAAATTGCGTACTTCGCGGATCATCCCGATTGCGTCGCGCTCGGCACCGCCGTGCAGATCATCGATGCGGCGGGACGCGTGGTGGACCGGCACGCGCCGGCGGTGACGCATGCGGAAATCGAGTCCGAACTTCTTCTCGGAAATGGCGGCGCGCTTTACCATCCCACCGCGATGTTTCGCGTCGAAGCGGTTCGCAAGGTGAACGGCTACGATCCGAACTTCTGCAAAGCGGAGGACGTCGATCTCTACCTGCGGCTCAGTCGTGTCGGGCAACTGGCCAATCTGCCGACCATCGGTCTGCAATATCGGCATCACCTCAAGAGCACGAATTTTCTGCACCGCAAAACGCAGTCGGAGCTGATCACGAAGCTCCTGGCTCGCGAGCGTGCGCTGCGCAATTTGCCCCTGATCGAGGTGCCGCTCGGCGGTCACAGCGATTTGCCGCTGGGCCGGTTGCATGCGCGCTGGGCTTGCACGGCGCTCGCGCACGGCACGCGCGGCACTGCTATTCACCACGCGCTCGCAGGGATTTTCCAAGGTTTCACGGATCGCGAATGCTGGCGCGCTCTCGCCTATGTCTTGACCGCGCGCCCTCCCGGCACGGCCTGAGCCCTGAAACGCACCCATGCCAAAACTGATTGTCATCATCTGCACCCACAATCCGCGCCAGGCGTTCCTCGACGAAACGCTCGCCGCGTTGCGTGCGCAGACGATCTCGCCCGCGCAGTGGGAATTTCTCGTCGTGGACAACGCGTCGAAGGAGCCCCTCGCCTCGCGTTTCGATTTCTCATGGCATCCGCGAGCGCGTATTGTCCGAGAGGATACACTCGGCACGGCGCACGCCCGACTCCGCGCGTTGCGCGAGGCGGACGCGAGCGACGCCGATCTGCTGCTCTTCGTCGATGACGATAACATTCTCGCGAAGGACTACATCGCGCAGGGCCTCGCGCTCGAAGCCGCCTGGCCTCAACTCGGCTGCTGGGGCGGTCAACTTCTGCCTCGCTACGAAACGCCGCCGCCGAGCTGGCTGGAAAATTACAAGAAGCTGCTCGCGATCTGCCCGCTCTCGGCGCCGATGTGGACGAATAAAGTTTATTCGTACGATGTGGTGCCACCCACGGCCGGCGGTTTCCTTCGCCGCGTGGTTTGGCAAAAATATCTTCAGCTCGTGGAGGAACAGCCGCTCCGGCTCACCCTCGGCGCGAAAGGTGAAGACCAGGTGCGCGGCGAAGACACGGATCTCGTGCTGGCCGCGATCGACGTCGGTCTCGGGGTCGGACGTTTTCCCGAGCTTTCGCTCGAGCACATCATGCCTTCGGGCCGCATCAGCGTGGCGTACATGGAAAACCTGATCGCGGGCGTCGCGCTCGGCACGGCGCTGCTCGAATATTTGCGGCATCGCCGCAGGCCCGAACCTGTATCGAAAAACTGGTTACAAGCAGCGCTGATCAAACGGCGTGCGAGCCGGTTGCCCGAACCGATCGGCACGTTTTATCGCGCGGAACTCCGCGGCCGGGCCAAGGCCGAGCACATCATCAACGGCTGGGCGCGCAGCGGCGCCGGCAAATCGTCCGCCACCGCGGGTTGACCCGATGCCCGACGGTCTCGTTTCTGTTCTCATTCCCGCTTACCGCGCCTCGGCCTACATTGGCCTGACGCTGGAATCCATCGCGGCGCAGACTTACAAGAACTGGGAAATCCTCGTGCTGGAGGATGGGATCTTCGATGACACCGCTGAAAAAGTTCGTGCGTTCGCGGCGACCGCCTCGCGCCCCGTGCGACTGATCCAACGCGAGAAAAACCAAGGCGTCTCGCGGGCGCGCAACACGCTGCTCGACGAGGCTCGCGGACAGTTCATCGCGTTCCTCGACGCGGATGATCTTTGGACGCCGGACCATCTCGAGTACTCGCTCGGACTGATGGAAAAGGAAGGCACCGACTGGGTCGTCGGCGGCCTCAATCTGATCGATCCCAAGGGCCGGGTAACGGAGGCCGACGTTTTTCCGCCGCAGGTGGAGTTTCACGCGATGCCGACGCGGCTCCTCAGCTATAACTTTATTCTTCCTTCCGGCATGGTTGCGCGCGCCGACGTGTTTGGCGGCAATCTACGCTTCGATCCCACGCTCACGATCGGCGAGGATCTCGATCTCTGTATCCGGATTGTGGAGACGGGTCACCGCGTGAGTTATTCGCAGAAGGCGACTCTCAACTATCGGAAGCATCCGTCCAGCGCGACCGGAGACCCGGCGCGATTTTCCGAGGGCATGTCGGAGCTGTACGAAAAGTACCTGCACAATCCCCTGGTCGATCGAAAGGCCTGTGCGAATTTCCTTCGCCAGGCGCTGCTCACGACCGCGCGCATCACGCGCAAAAGCCAACCGCAGCGCTGCCACCGCGCCGCAAAACGTTTGATTCAGCTCAGTCCGTTTAGCCCGACCGCCTGGCTCTATTTTCTCGCCTCGCGCGGTCACCAAACACCGACTCCTCCGCGCAAAGACTTGAACTCGACCTCCGTTCGCTCATGAGCCCACGCAATGTCATCCTGATCGGCTGCGGCGCTGTCTCGCAGCAGTTTTATCTGCCGACGCTGCGCGCCCTTTCGGCGGCGAAGGAGATCAATGTCCAGGCGCTGGTCGACCCGTCGGAAGCGGCGCGCAACATTCTCGCCCGCAGTTTCGGGAAAGCGCAGCAAGCCTCGCAACTTTCCGACGTCACCGCCGGGCCCGACAGTCTCGCGATCGTCGCGTCGCCACCGCGGCTGCATGCGGCGCAAGTCCTGGAGTCGGTGAAGCGCGGCTGGCATGTGCTCTGCGAAAAACCGATGGCTTCGACCGCGGCGGAGTGCGACGAGATGATTCGCGCCGCGAAGGAAGCAAACCGGCTCCTGGCCGTCGGACTCTACAAACGCTTTTTCCCTTCGAGCGCGTACCTGAAATCTCTCTTCAACGACGGCCAGCTCGGCGCGCTGCGCTCGTTTTCCATCGCGGAAGGCGGCCCGTTCAAATGGCCCGCGGCGTCGCCTTCGTTTTTCCAAAAGGCGCAGACGCCCGGCGGCGTGCTGCTCGACATCGGCGTTCACGTGCTCGACTTGCTGATCTGGTGGCTCGGCGAACCGGCGGCGTTTCAGTATTTCGATGACGCGATGGGCGGCCTCGAGACGAATGTGCGCCTGCAACTTTCGTATGCGAACGGAGCCAAAGGCGTGGTTCAACTCAGCCGTGACTGGCAGACGCCAAATCATTATCGCTTCGTTTTCGAACGAGGCATCGTCGGTTGGACGGTCAACGACGCGAACGGGATCACGGTTCAACTGAACGGCACGAACTCCGCGCTTTCTGCCGAGCTCGTCACGCCGATTTCTGGAAAACTGAACGCGTCGTCCTCGCGCCTGCAGCCGTCGAATCCGCAAAGCTTCATTCAACAATTGCGCAACATCTGCGCCGCGATCGACGGTCGCGAATCGCTTCTGGTCAACGGCGAAGAAGGCGCGCGCAGCCTGCGCTTCATCGAGAGCTGCTACCGCAACCGCGCCTTTCTCGAGCAGCCTTGGTTCACCGCCGAAGAAACCGCCAAAGCCCGCCAACTCGCCACGACATGAAGATCGCCATCATCGGAGCCAACGGGTTCATCGGCAGCCGTCTGGTCGAACAATTTCACCTCGGCGGAAATGACGAAGTCGCGCCGATCGTGCGCAAGCCATCGAGCCTCGCGCTGCCAGCTCGCTTCGCGGTCGACTGGCGCCTCGGCGACGCGCTTGACGCCGCCTCGCTCACGAAGGCGTTGCAAGGCTGCGATGCGGTGGTGCACGCCGCGATCGGCGATCCGGTTCAGATCGAGAAAATGCCGGCCGTCCTCTGCGCCGCCGCCTCGGCCGCGAAGATCAAGCGCGTCGTGTATCTCAGCAGCGCCTCGGTTCACGGACAGAACATCCCGATGAACACCGTCGAGTCGACGCCGTTGCACACGGATCATTCGCTCGAATACAACAATGCGAAAGTCAGGGCGGAGCGTTCGTTCTTTTCGGAAAGCGCGAAGTATGGACTGAGTGGATACGCGCTGCGGCCCGGCGTCGTCTACGGGCCGCGCTCGCGCTGGATTGCCGATCTCGCCAACGAGCTCCGCGATGGCCGCGCGTGGCTCTACGAAAACGGCAGTGGCATCTGCAACAGCATCTATGTCGACAACCTGATCCACGCCGTGCGCTTGTGTCTCGATGCCGCGAGCGGCGCTGGTGAAGCCTATTTGGTCGGCGACGCGGAGACGGTTAGCTGGGCCGATTTCTACCACGCCGCCGCTGACTTCGTCGGGGTCGATCGCTCCACGATTCAGTCGGTCAATGTGCTTCCAGCGTTCGAAAAGAGTTTCAAGGACCGCGTAGAAAAGACCGTCGCCCAGCCCTGGGTGCAATCGCTGCTCCCGGCAGTGCCGTTCAAATTGAAACGCGCCACGAAGAACATCATCGCCTCGTGGAATCCACCGACCGCGCCGAATGCGTGGACCCTGCCCTCGTCCTCGGCGAAACCGCAGATCACCGAAGAAATGGCTTTGCTCCAGCAGAACCACTGGAAATTTCCCCACGACAAGGCGGCCAAGGTTCTTGGCTATGCGCCTCCGGTTTCGTTTGCCGAAGCCATGCGACGCAGTTTCGCGTGGCTGCGTTTCGCGACGGAAGTGAATTGAGCCGCGCCCTCTGAACGGACGTCAACCCGACCTCGGCGTGAAAATCAGTTGTCTCATCGCGTCGTATCGAGCCGGTGAATACATCGGCAAGGCGCTCGAAAGCATTCGCGCGCAGGAGCACGCCGATTGGGAAGTCGTCGTCGTGGAAGACGGCTCGAGGGACGAGACGGAAAACATCGTGCGCCGCTTCGCGAGCAGCGTCTCGCAGCCGGTGCGGTACGAAAATCTCGGAACGAACCAGGGCGTTTCCGCGGCGCGCAACCGATTGCTCACGCTCGCGCAGGGCGAAGCCAGCGCGTTCATCGACGCAGATGATTGGTGGACGCCGCGGCATTTAACCAACGCCGCGAACGCGTTCGCGCAGGGTGCGGATCTGGTGGTCTCGGGAATTGAGCTCTTCGACCTGGCCGCGAACAAACCGATCAAATCGTATCAGCCCATCGCTGCGCTGTACGTCGATCCGATCGACACGCTTTTTGCCGGAAGCGCGATCATGACCTCGTCCTGCGTCGCGTTGCGCATGTCGCTCGTGCGAAACGTCGGCGAGTTCGATCGCGCGTTTCGCATCGGCGAGGATCGCGATTTCTGGCTGCGCTGCGCCGCGGCCGGCGCGAAATTCGCCGGCACGAATGAGGTGACGTGCTATTACGCGAAGCACGCGAGCAGCACGATGGCGAAGACGCTGTTGTGGGCGCAGCAGGAGGTGGCGTTCTACGAAAAACATTTCGGTTTCGAGCGCGTTTCCCTCGCCGCAAGAAAACGCAATCTGGCCCACGTCCTGAGCAATTACGGAAGATTGCTGCGTGCCACCGATCGCCCCGCCAGCCGCAAGGCCCTGAAAAAGTCTTTCGCGCTTTCGCCAAAATTTTCGACCCTGCTCCAGCTCGCGCGATCGATGGCGTAGGCTGAAGACCGAAAGCTGAAATCTGAAGGCTGAAAACGGAACGCCGATCCGTTACGCGACCGACCTCAGTGGGTAGGGCGAGCCGTCCCTGGCGAGCCGCAATCGCGTGGCCTAACCTCCAGGATGAGTCACGAAAAACGCGGCTCGCCAGGGACGGCTCGCCCTACCCATGAGCCACCTGGTTTATATTCCATCAAGGAACACTTCTTCACGAGGACGGCTCGCCCTGAGGTCTCGCCCCACACCCTGAGGCCATTCGGCGTGACGGAATGTACCATTCATTCCGCGCCCCACATTCAGCTTTTAACCTCCGTTAGAGCGTTTCAAATAAAGTTATAGCCACAAAAGGTAAACCAACCGAGAGCGTCTTGAGCAGAGACAGCGCGCAAGGATTGGGAGATGGCGTGGAGGAGGTCGGAATGGGTGCGCGCCTGCGCCTTGCGAAGAAGCGCTT